>CACJOM010000011.1 GCA_902595065.1 uncultured SAR86 cluster bacterium | reverse complement strand
TAATTTTTTATAAACTTGATCAGTTAAATTATCATTAAATGTAATCATTGCATTTTCCAGATTCGAATATATTTTTTTAATTCCTACCTTATTTGCAAGTATTCTCAGCTTTGAACTTTCAATCAGATTTAATAAATCTTCATTAGGCTTACCGCATCGATCTTTTAGCGCTTCAAGTATTTTGTTAATTTCTTCATTGCTTCTTGCATCATTCAAAGATCTATAAATTTTCAATCTTTCATTTGCAACTGGCAAATAGGAATCAGGAATTAAGGCTCGATCATTAAAGTTTATTTCAGTGTCTAATATCTGCTCTTGTTCATAACCCTTGAGATCGTTGACTGCGTTTTTTAGCATTGAGAGATACATGCTAAGGCCAATAGCTTCTATATGACCGCTTTGTTTAACACCCAGAAAATCTCCAGCTCCTCTAATTTCTAAATCTTCTTGAGCAATAAAGTAACCAGATCCAAGATCTGAATATTTAACTAATGAATCTAGTTTTGCTTTAGGTGCTTTTTTAAGATCTGGGGTTGGAATTAATAAATAACAGTATGCTTGTCGCATAGATCTTCCAACTCGACCTCTCAATTGATGTAGCTGTGATAGACCAAAATTATGTGCATCAATAACAATTATTGTATTTGCATTCGGGATATCTAATCCCATTTCAACTATTGTTGTGCAAATAAGAATATCTATTGAATTAGAGTTAAAACCATTCATTGTATTTGTAATGTCTTTTTTGGATAATTTTCCGTGAGCAACATCAATATTTGCGTTTGGTACTAAATTTTGAATTTGAGTCTTCAAACCTTCCATTTTTGATATATCGTTTTGTACCAAAAATACTTGCCCACCTCGGGCAAGCTCTCTATCAATTGCATTCTTAATAATTTGCTGATTCTGTGTATTTAAAAAAGTTTTTACACTCAGTCTTTCTAAAGGAGGTGTATATAAATATGAGAAGTCTTTTAATCCAGAATATACAAGATTTAATGTCCTTGGTATTGGCGTAGCTGACATATATAAAATATGCGTTGTTGACTGCCTTGATTTAATTATTTCTTTTTGCTTTGTTCCAAAACGATGCTCTTCATCAATGATTAACAAGCCTAGATTTTCGAGAGATAGATCATGATTTAACAACGCATGAGTACCAATCAAAATATCTATTTTTCCATCTTTAAAATCATCATATATTTTTAATTTATTTTTTGATGAGGTATGCCTTGTTAATAGTTCTATATTTACAGGAAAATTAACAAACCTTTTTGTGAAGCTTTCTAAATGTTGCTTGGCTAAAACAGTGCTAGGCGCAAGAACCATTACTTGTTTTTTTGCATGAACTGCAACAAATGCACCTCTCATTGCAACTTCAGTTTTTCCAAAACCAACATCTCCACATATAACTCTATTCATAGGTTTAATTAGAGCCATATCTTTTAAAATATCCCTAATACAATTCACTTGATCTGACGTTAGAACATATGGAAAGTCTTTATCAAATTCTTGATAAGACTTTTCTTCGCAGATTAGCTGATGTGAAGTGGCTACTGAACGTCTAGATTCAATATCCAGTAACTCAGCTGCATGGTCTTGAGCTTTAATTTTTGCTTTATCTTTTTTAATCTTCCATTTAGCAGAAGATAAAGAGTCAAGACGTACTCCATGGGTTTGTGATACTTGAAACTTGGAAACCAAATAGGCCTGTCTAATGGGAACATATAAAATTTCCTTTTCAAGGTATTCAATTTGAATATATTCTTCTTCGCACGAATTAGTTTTTAAAAGCTCTAAGCCCTTGTAAATACCAACACCATAATCAACATGAATTACAAGCTCATCATCATGAAATGGATTTTCAAACTTTTTTATAAGCGAATCTTGATTTTCTGAGATAGGTTTCGGGTTCAATATTTCTGAATTCATCACCTCATCTAAATTTAAATGAACAAAGTTTTCATTTTTGCTGACAAATGAACGAACGGGTAAATGCATACAACTAAAAATTCCATCCTTAAGAGTAAATGGAAGAGAGGTAATGCTTATCTTATATTGTTTGTTGA
>CACJOM010000010.1 GCA_902595065.1 uncultured SAR86 cluster bacterium | reverse complement strand
CATCGTTGGCTTAAGACCAACAAAATCTGCTCCTAATAATGCAATGGAGTTAATAGCGGTGGAGGAATCCACATCCAAAGATGGATTTCCAGAAATTGGTAAATTAAGGCCTTTTTTGGTTTTAATCACTGTACCCTTCAACAAAAGATGGGTGAATTATAAATGGAAAAATCAGCTGTTTCTATACTGAATCTTCAATTGCCTTAGGAAATCTTTGAAGGTCAATTGAAGCCACTTTTCTTGTCAGGTTTAGGACTTGCTTAGTATAGCCATATTCATTGTCATACCAACAATATAAGGTAATCTGTTTGCCATCTGCAATAGTTGCTTGAGAGTCTATAATTGTTGCATACGGACTTGAATAAAAGTCAGTAGATACAGCTTCTGGCGAGTTGGTGTATCCAATGATTTCTCTGTACTTACTTGCAAAAGCAGATTTTTTCAAGAACTCATTTAACTCATCACTATCAACTGCATTTTTTATATTTAAAACTAAAACCGCTAAACTTACATTAGGAGTGGGAACTCTGATTGCATTTCCGGTTAACTTATCTTTTAACTCAGGAATCGCTTTTGAAACAGCTTTTACGGCTCCAGTTGTAGTGATGACCATGTTCAAAGGTGCGCTTCGACCTCTTCGATCCCCTTTATGATAATTATCAATTAAATTTTGATCATTTGTATAAGAGTGAACAGTTTCAATATGACCGTTTGATATTCCATAATGATCGCTGATTAATTTAAGGACTGGCACTATAGCATTAGTTGTACATGATGCAGCCGAAATAATTTGATCGGATTCTTGCAAAGCTGAATCATTAACACCAAAGACAATATTCCTTATATCTCCCTTAGCAGGAGCAGTTAGTATCACTCTTGATGCGCCACAATTTAAGTGCTGTGTCAACGACTCCTCATCACGCCATATACCTGTATTATCAATCACGATTGGAGAATTAATATTTAAATCTGAATAATTAACATCCGAAGGTGAATTTGCATAAATAAATTTAACCGGGTTCCCATTGATAACTAAAAGTTCATTTTCAACGTCAACCCTGATGGTTCCATCAAATCTTCCATGAACTGAATCTCTTCTTAACAAGCTTGCACGTTTAATTAAATCATTTTCACCAGTCTTTCTAACAACAACACCTTTGAGACGGAAATAATTTCCTGGACCGGTCGTTTGAGCAAGCATTCTTGCCATCAATCTTCCAATTCTACCAAACCCATAAAGAACAATATCTTGCGGTTGTTCAGGTCTTTTGGTAGAAATTCCATCAACATTAATTTGCTCTTTCAAAAAATCATCTATTGCATCTGGATTATTTGGGAGGTCAGCAAAAAAAGAACATCTCATTGCAAGCTCACCTATATCCACTTCACAATCTGGAAGATCCATTTTGCTAAGTCTCTCTAGCAAGGGATATGTTTCTAATTCACTTAACTCATTTTCCTCAATTTGCCTTACAAATCTATGCGCATGCATTATGTCTATGGGAGATTTGTTAACCAGTGATTGTCCATAAATCATAATATGAATTCCATGCCTATAAAGTCTCCCCACAATAGGGACCATTAATTCTGCTAAGCCCTCTCTCCACTTCCAATCACCAAAGTAGTCATCGATTTTTTCTCGAGAACGTAAATCAGGATTTTTAGTAAGATCAGTCATTAATTATTTTGCTTTATATTTATTAATATGATGTTGAGTATTACCAAACATAGAATCAATAGCAGTAAATCTCTTTAAGTAATGACCAATAGACATTTCATTACTAACACCCATGCCGCCATGCAATTGAACCGCATGTTGACCCACCAATCTTCCAGCCTTACCAACCTGAACCTTTAATGCAGATATTGTATTTCCAGCCTCTGGATCATCTGAATCGAGTTGAAGAGTTGCCTTAATCAACAAAGATTTTGTTAGTTCTGTTTCAATAAACATATCAACCATGCGATGCTGTAAAACTTGGAAATTGCTAATAGGCTGAGCAAACTGTTCACGTTCTTTTGTGTATTGAACTGTTTTCATGTATGAGGCTGTCATCGCGCCTACAGCCTCTGCACTAATACACAAAATAGATAAATCTACCATTTTGTTAAACAATGATTCAGCCTCATCTCCTAAAGCCAAAATTGATTCTGAGCTCAAAACAACATTTTCAAATGTTAGTTCCCCACATGTTTGTCCATCCAATGTTTTGAATGATTGGATAGATAAGCCCTCTGCATTAGCTTCAACAAGAACCAAGGCAGGAGAATTATCGTGAGTTGCAAGAACTATAAATTGATTAGCATTTCCCCCATTCAGAACTAAAGACTTAGATCCATTAAGACTATAAAGATCTGCATCCTTCGAGACAGATGTATGACAGTCTAAAAAATTATAGCCAATATTCGGCTCGGCATAAGCGACTGATACTTGGTGGTCACCTGAAATAATTTTTTCAATAATAGAACTTTTTTCTGGATGATTTGAGCCTTCTAAAATAGTGCCGCTCATTACAACAGAACTTAAATAAGGCTCCACTACCAATGCTTTGCCAAATTCCTCAAACAAAACAGTGAGTTCGATTGGTCCAAAATTAAAACCCCCATTATCTTCCTTGAAGGGAACTGCCAACCATCCTAGGTCTGCAAATTGCTTCCAATTGTCCTTGCTATAACCAGAATCAGAATCTAATATTTTCTCCCTATCAATAAAATCATAGTTAGTTTCACAAAATT
>CACJOM010000009.1 GCA_902595065.1 uncultured SAR86 cluster bacterium | reverse complement strand
CTATCGGTAAGATTTAAATATCAAAACATGGAAGTAAATTCTATATACCCACAACCAGTTGCAGGAACTAATGGTGCTTTCCCATTTGACGCATTTAAGTTTGTTGCAGGAGTTTCAAACCCATTTTTCCCACCAGTAACTGTTGATTATGCAGGCGCTGCAAATGCTTGGGTTTCAACTATTGGCGCATTAGCTGGCTCTGCTGCTGCAGGACAGCTAGCATTCTTGCACAGGCCAAGTTATGCAGATATTCCTGCTGATGGGCTAAAACCAGAGGACGGTACTGCTCTGCATTACCAAAACCCAAGACAAAATACGAGTGCTGAAATTCATAACTTAATGATTGACTATGACATGGGAAGCCATGCACTAGCTATTCGATATTCAGACTCTGAAAGTGATTCAATGGGCTTAATTGATAGAGACTACGCAGGAGCTTATACATATGGTTACCCGCAAGAAGTTAGAACAAACACTGGCATTGAAACAATTGAGATGAGAATTTCCAACCAAGATAATGACACGCTTGAATATACTCTTGGATTTTTCTCCAGAGATTCTCAAACCTATACAGATGCAGATTTAGATGTATCAATGGATAATTATGAGGTTGCTCCTCATATCTTCAAGCCGCTTGTTGGATTTGAATACAAAACACCTAATCAAGCATGTCTAGCTGAAAGGGCAAGTCCAGGTTTATTTGCCGCTAAGCCGAATGTCATAACATGTATGGGAATTCCATTAGATAATAAGACAGAAGCTTGGTTTGCAAACTTTAGATACAACTTATCTGAAAAAACATTTATCCAGTTTGGTATTAGAGAGCAGGAGATGACTGGTTACAGGGCTCAAAATCTATACTTGCCAGTTACTGCGCTTGTCACTGCGGCTAACGGTGGTGGAATGACAATTCCAAGAATCCCAGCTAATCTTCAAAACTCAGATAATGAGTCAACTACCGGTGGATTTAAAATCGGTCATTATATAAATGATGATATTTTGCTTTATGTATCTACAGAAAGTGGATACAGAAGTCCTGGAGCAACTATTTCTCCTGTAGCAATTAATCCATCTTTAATTACATTTGAAGAAGAAGAAAGTGACATGACTGAGATAGGTATGAAAGGTACTTTCATGGATGGAAGATTAAGATTAAACGCTGCTTACTATGACTATACTTTTGATGGTTATCAAACAAAGTGGGATAACGTTTCTGCAAGAGTATATAGTGCAGCCGGTCCAGGACTTGTCCAACAGGTTCAAGGCGGAATCTTTAATAATAATGATGCTTCTATCTCAGGTATTGACCTTGAGTATGCTTACGTTGTAAACGCAGACCTTACTTTAGGCGGAAGCTTCACTTCTACCGATAGTGAATATGATGCAGGTTCTATAGGTTATGCTAATGATCCTTCGTATACTGGTATGGGTGCCGCAACAAGAGATGTTAGTGGTCAACGTGTGAATGATGATGCAGAGTCATCTTTTACCTTTTACTTAGATCATACTGTGCCAGCATATTGGGGCGGTGAGAGATATACAAGGTATAACGTAAGTTGGAGAGATGAGCGTACAAGCGCCATTAATCCTGAGCTTAAAATTAAAGCTCTTTACCTTGCAAATATTATCGTTGGATGGAGATCTTCCGATGGTGTTTGGGATGCAAGTTTATTTGTAAAAAATATTACAGATGATGTTGATCTATCTCATATCCAAGCATATTACTCAGACTACCATTTACCTGGTGGCGGCAGTTTGCCATCAAAGTTTTATGCAGCTAACACTAATATGGGAAGACAGTTAGGAGCTCAGCTAGTATATAACTTCTAATAAATTGGTCTAATATAGCTAAAACGGCAACCTAGGTTGCCGTTTTTTTTAGAAATAATTTTATGAGAAAACTATTTTTCATTTTCGCATTAACCTCTAATTTTTTGTTGGCTAGTCAAAATCAGTCCTATATCAATGAAGACAGAGAACCATGTAATGTTTTTGTTCCTGATAAAATTCCTTTATTTGGGGATTTGCATGTTCATACAACGCTCTCGCTTGATGCTAATACTCAGGGTACATTAAATACTCCAGATGATGCCTATAGATACGCAAAAGGTCAGAAACTCTTCTTGCAACCATACAATCAGGACAAATCAAGCTCAAGAAGTTCAAAATTAAGACAAGCATTAGATTTTGCAGCTGTTACGGATCATGCCGAGCTTCTTGGTGAGGTAAGATTGTGTTTAGATCCACAAAGCTCAAAATACAATAGTTTTCAATGTAGAGCGTATAAAAGCTTTCCTAAACTCTCATATTTTTTTATGAATGCAAAAGCTAGCATGCGTAAACCTCTAGGAATGTGTGGAGATGGAAGAGAAGTTTGCTTGGATGCTGCAGAGAAACCATGGCAAGAGATTATCCAAGCAGCAGAAGAGCATTATGACAGGACCGAGTCTTGTTCATTTACAACCTTTGTGGGCTATGAGTGGACTGGCGCAGTATATTCAGGAAATAATCTACATAGAAATATTATATTTGAAAGCTCAAATGTCCCTTTTCAGCCAATAAGCTTTTATGAAGCCCCCACCCGAGCTGATTTATGGGAGCAACTTGATCAAGAATGCTCAACTGATTGTAATTATGTAGTGATTCCCCATAACTCAAACCTTAGCAATGGATTTATGTTTGAAAAACCAAGTCAAGATGAAATCTATATTCAGAATATCAGAGAACCTTTGGTTGAAATTTTTCAACACAAGGGAAGTTCTGAGTGCGCAATTAATTCAAATGATCCTTTATGCAGTTTTGAGCAATTACCCTATAAAGATTTTAAAGCAAAATTTAGCAAGGATTTTTCATCCCCTCCAAAATCTAGCTTTGTTCGCGATGCATTAAATCAAGGACTGCTTATTCAATCACAAGAAAATATTAATCCCTTCAAGTTTGGTTTTATTGGTAGCACAGATACCCATTTAGGCACACCTGGATTAGTTGATGAAGATGTTTTTTCTGGACATGGTGGAGCAGGCAAATCTTTTCGAACTGCTATTCCAGAAGGCCTTCCAGATGATATCGAATTTAACCCAGGTGGTTTAGCAGTTGTTTGGGCTGAAGAAAATAGTCGAACCTCTATTTTTCATGCACTTAAGCGTAAGGAGGTATACGGAACCTCAGGGCCAAGATTTTTAGTTAGATTTTTTTTGGGCGACAGTTTAGATGTCGATCTATGTAGTCAACCAGATGCAATTTCGCGAGCTTATGAAACTGGCGTTCCCATGGGCGGTACATCTCAAGCCGATCTTATGACTAAAGCTCGATTATTTATCTCTGCTTCAGCAGACTTATCATTGAAAGACCAATACATCGAAAAATTACAAGTGGTGAAAGGCACAATTGTTGACGGTGAGGTTATCACTTCAGTTCATGATGTTATGACTCATGACACTGTTGGCCTTGATTTAAATTCTTGTGAAGTAACTGGTGATGGAGTTCGTTCAATGTGCACTGTTTGGGATGATCCTAATTTTATTCAAGGTGATGAAGCCTATTATTATGTTCGAGTTGTCGCAAATAAATCTTGTCGCTGGTCACATGATCTCTGTATAAAAAATCCTGAGCACTGCGAAGATAACAATTCAAATATCCCAAAGTTTATTCAAGAAAGGGCTTGGACATCTCCCATATGGCTTGAAAACTCCTTGGATATTTGACATGGGCTAAAGATTTATGTTCCATTAGGTTATGAATAAATTAGCACTTCAATTATTTTTAGTTTTAGCTTTTATTCCTATAGCTATATTGATAAGTTCAATAATTATCACATTAGCTCCACTATATTGTTGGGGTCTTGCAATTAATGCATATCGTTTTGGCAATACTAAAGAGTTATATTTTTGGTTAGCAATGGGTGTGGTGGCTTTTTTCCTAGCATTATTTGTCTTGGGAGTTTTATAAGTGCTAAAAGCATGCATTCTTTTTTCGGCAGCTTGCTTATTTGGAATCGGTTGTTATGTAATGTTTAAGCCTGACTTAAGTGATTTAGGTTTTATTCCTGTGGTTGCAACTAATGCGGAAACTGCCTCTGAATTTAGGTCTTTGTTTGCAGGCTCATTTATTGCCTATGCTTATCTCTTAATTCGTTATGCATTTTCTTTTAATTCAATCTCTATTGCGCAAACCATTGCATATATAATGAGCCTTGTTGCCTTTGGAAGACTTGTGAGTTTCTTTTACGAGGGGTTGAATTCATTTGGATTATTTGTATTTTTTGGCGAAGTATTTTTAGTGATAGTCCTGATAATGGCACATCGTAAAAGAAAAAATGAAATCCCTTATTTTTAGTTTTTACTGTTTATTGAAAACTTCTTAACATTTATTAATTCTGTAATATAATTCTTTCTCTTTCTGGGGATGTGGTGGAACTGGTAGAC
>CACJOM010000008.1 GCA_902595065.1 uncultured SAR86 cluster bacterium | reverse complement strand
ATGTTTAGCTTGAGCTCTTTTGCTTTCAGCGAAAATGATGAAGAATATATGATCGAGGTAATTGTTTTTGAGCAGATTGAAATCATTGGCAATGAAAAGCTTGAGCCAAAAAATTTAAACCTAATAAACTTCAAGACTATAGCATTATTAGAAAAACCTAAAATTGTTGTTAATGAAGAAATGATTTCTCAATCTTTTAACCAGGATCATCCTGACTTTATAGTAGATCAGAAAACAATCGATCAAATGATAGATGAGCAAACAAAGGAAGACTCTGATCCCCCACCATTATTAAAGAAAATAGATGAAACTAAATGGTATGAGAAGCAACAAAACCTTAATCAGCTCAATAATATTTATCGACGCCTTGATAGAAGAAAAGAATATCGAATCCTACATAAAGCATCGTGGCTCCAACCCGCCTTGAGTGAAGATAACTCTCCATTTGTGTATGAAATATTTGGCAATAATGGATTTTTAATTAAGCTTTACCAAAGTAGGTATTTGCATCTAGATGTGATTGCTTATCTTGAAGGTAATTTGAAGCCAGAAATTAATCAAGAGTTGATCAAGGAAATAAAATTTGATGCTCTAAAAAGATCTATTCCAAACAATGTTGTAAAACATGAAATCGAGATAGGCTCTGAAATAATAAACTCAAATAAAATATTTAAAATTGAGCCTGAAATAGTCGAAGCTAAAGAAGATTCATCCGATCTTATTAAACTCGGTGAAGTAAAATATTTACTGAATGAAGAAAGGAGGATTTTTAAAAATGAAGCTCACTATTTTGATCACCCAAAAATAGGAATCATTATTTCGGTTTACGACTCATCCTTATAAAAAGCATTTTCATCTAGGCTATGGTCTGTCATATCCTTCACCCCAGCCAGTTCTGGCAGCGTTTCTAAGAGAGTTTTTTCTATACCATCTTTCAATGTTACGTCGACCATTCCACAACCCTGACAACCTCCTCCAAATTGAAGAATGGCATACATATCGTCTGTTATTTCCATAAGACTTACCACACCACCATGAGATTCAAGCATAGGATTGATTTCGTTATAAATTACGTAATTAACCCTATCCTCTAAAGGGCTATCAGGTGATATGTTGGGCAATCTTGCGTTTGGAGCCTTAATTGTAAGTTGACCGCCAAAGTTATCGACATCATAGTTTACTTCAGCATCTACTAGAAAAGGAATACTTCTTTCTTCGACATACACGGACAATTTAGGCAGAGAGATTAAAGTATCTGACGGGACTAATTCATCGGGTTTGCAATAGGCTAAACAAGTTTCTGCATTTGGAGTTCCTGGATCAGAAATAAAAACTCTGACAGCAGTTCCAGGCTCATTCTTGTCTTTGATCAACTTAGCTAGATAATCTTCGGCAGTATTTGTTATTGTGATAATCTTGCTAGTCATAATATGTGGTTTAAAAGAATAGTAGCTTCTTTAATGGGTGTGCGTTCGTCGAGAGATCTTGAAGATGATCTTAATAATTTCAGCATTCCTAAATTTATTATTCTATTTCTAACCTTAAATGTAGTTTTTATTAGCTTTATTATACTCGCAATTAATTTGATATGAATAAGTTGTCTAAATTCTGTCACGAACTAAGTAACTTCACAAAAATTAAGCCTGAGATTTATTTATCACCAGCAACTGGCTATAGAGCAAGAGCTGAGTTTGGCTACAGCAACTACTCCTACACAATGGTAGAAGATGGTAAGAAGAAATATATGGATAAATCATCTATTCCTCATCTAGCCATTCAACAGCTGATGCCAAATTTGCTATCTAAAATTAATGATTCTGAGCTAATGCAAAATCAATTATTTCAAATAAATTTTAGAACATCGGGAGCAAAAATTTTGGCCACACTAATTTACCACAAACCACTTCAAGAAGACTGGGTTTTAGCTGTAAAGAATATTCAAGATAATTTTAAAAACCTATCTGTCATTGGGAGAAGTAAAAAACAAAAAGTCTTAATTGGTGTAGAAGATCTTGAGGTTGTCTGCCATTATACAAACTCTAGTTTTAAGATCTTGCAAAATGATTTAGTTTTTTTTCAGCCTAATTTTTATCTTTACTGTTTAATGATCTCATTCATTGTCAAGAAATTGGAGGATCCTAAAGATTTATTGGAACTATATTGTGGCTGTGGTGGGTTCACTCTTCCAATGGCGTCAAAATTTAATAAAGTTTTTGCAACAGAAAACAATAGACATTCAATTAGATTGCTTAAAGAATCCATAAAATTAAATAGTCTTTTTAACATTGAAACCGCAAGACTCTCAGACAATGAAACTGCATCTGCGCTTGCTAATGAACGGCCATTTAGAAGATTGGAAAATATAGACATGCAGTCCTATGAATTCAGTCATATTTTAGTAGATCCACCACGAGCTGGATTAAGCGATGAGACAATTACTCTATCAAAACAATTTAAAAATATGATTTATATTTCATGTAATCCAGAAACATTTTTAAGAGATATAGTTAAACTTGATAGAGAAATTGTATCAATTGGTATCTTTGATCAGTTTGCAAACACAGAACACTTAGAAGTTGTTGCATTTCTAAAATAATAAAATTCTACACTTTATTACTTGAGTTTTTGATATTTGAATTGATTTTTTGAGTATTCTTTTCCACAGTCTGCTTTAACTTTGCTTCGGCAAGCATCCAATCGACTATTTTATCTTCTTGATCCTTGGTCCTTGCTTGTAAGAGCTTCTTGTGAAGAAAGTCCATTGTTCGGGAATAGCTAGCCATAGCTAAATAATACACTAAGATATTGCCTTGAGAAATGAAGATGAGATACTAAGATCTAAATGTTAATTCAGTTAAACCAAAAACAATTAAAACTTCAAAATGAACTTCAAGAATATTTTGAAAGCTTAATTACACCAGCTCTTAAAGCAGAATTAAGTCAACCAGAACATTTCGAGGGTGGTGGGCCTGAATTTAAAAAGGCTATGAAAACCATGGGTTCTGATGGGTGGATAGGCTTAAGCTGGAAAAAAGAATTTGGAGGCAAAGACCTAAGTCCAATTGAGCAATACATCTTTGTAGAAACAGTTATGAGAACTGGCTTCCCCTTCCCTTTTTTAACAACTGAATCTGTTGGTCCTATGATTGCAGAATATGGCTCTGAATGGGCAAAGGAAGAAATTGCAACCAAGATTCTTAAAGGCGAGCTAATTTTTGGTATTGGTTACTCAGAACCCAATTCAGGGACAGACCTAGCATCATTGCAAACTAAAGCTATTAAGCAAACAGATGGATACCTGATCAATGGTCAGAAAATGTGGACAAGTTTAGCTAATTTCTCTGACTATATTTGGTTAGCAACAAGGACTGATTTTGAATCAAAAAATCATAAAGGTATCTCAATGTTCATTGTTCCGACGGATGATCCTGGATTTTCAATGTCAGCAATAAACACTCTGGGAGACGTCAGAACCAATGCAACATTTTATGACAATATTCTTGTACCTGAATCTCACCTTGTTGGAGAACTCAATCAGGGTTGGTCCTTGATTACAAGCCAGCTTAACTTAGAACGGTTGGCACTTGTAAATCATGGGCCTGTAGAGCAGCTGTACAAGGATGTCTTAAAAACTGCTCAATCTACAAAAATTAATAACAATCAATTTTTAAGCGACCTCCCATGGGTTAAATATAATTTTGCTCAGGTTCACTCAGGCATTGAAGCTCTTAAACTGATTTGCTGGAAACAAACATGGATTATGGAATCAGACCAATTAAATATGGCTGAGGCATCTGTTGCAAAAGTCTATGGATCTGAATTTTTTATTGAAGCCTACAGGCTTTTGATGGAAGTAATGGGTGAGCTCAGCATTCTAAAAAATGATTCCGATTTAACGATCTTAAATGCGAGACTTGAACGTATGTACAGAACTGCTTCAATTCTAACCTTTGGCGGTGGAACCAATGAAGTCCAGAGAGATATTATTGCAATGGCTGGGTTGTTAATGCCTAGGACACGCTAATGGATTTTTCTGAGCAATCACATCAAATTGAAATCAGGGATTCATTGAATAAGATTTTAAGTGAGCATTGCTCGCAAGAACTCTTAAAAGAATATGATGCAAACTTCAAACATGATCAAAGTTTACTTTCTATATTGTCTGCTAATGGTTATTTAGGATTGGGTTTGAATGAAAAATACGGAGGCAGTGGTGAAGATCTCTATGATCTAGGCATATTATTTGAGCGGCTTGGATACCATGCTGCGCCATTGAGTTTAAGCGGTTGCTTGGTAGATGTAGCTCAAACAATTCAGAAATTTGGTAATGAAAAATCTTGTAAAGAAATACTTAGCTCAATCATTGCGGGCGAAATCTACACCTCAGCAATTTTAGAATCCTTCAACCAAGATCCTGAAAATCCAATGACTACAGCTAAAATAGAAAATGATCAGCTGATAATTTCAGGAACTAAATATTTATCTGAAATATCATCAATGGCTAAAAGTATTCTTATTTCAGCTAATTCAAGTGAAGGTGTTTTATTGGTGCTAGTTGAATCAGATAAAGTTAAATTAACAGAGTTATCCAGCACCGCCAATTCTCCTCTTTTTAAAGTAGAGCTAGATTCAGTGAGAATAAGTAGAGGATCTATTATTCATGAACAAGGACGTGGTTTAGAGGCTTTGAGATACCTTATTCAAATAAACATGGTAATGAGAAGTTATATTGCATTAGGTCTAACTGAGAAAATGACCTCATTAATCGCAAGTTATACATCAGAGAGAAAACAATTTGGAAGAGTTATTGGAACTTTTCAAGCAGTATCCCATAGAGCTGCAGATTGTTTTATAGAGCTTGAATGCTTAAGACTTGTTAATCAACAGGCATCTATAAATTTAAATACTAGTCTTGATTGTGAAAATGATGCCTTGGTATCCAAGATTTGGGCTGGTAATGCATGTCATAAAATTAGCTACTCAGCTCAACACCTTCATGGGGGAATGGGAGTAGATAAAGATTATGTTCTGTGGCGATACTGTTTGCTGGCTAAAGAATGTGAGCTGATTAATGGCTCAGCCAGTCAAAATATTGACAGGCTGGGCATAAATATAACTACAAATCAATAAGTTAAAGCTGTTCAGCTAACTCAGGCAAGGCGTTAAATAAATCAGCAACCAGACCGTAATCAGCTACTTGAAATATAGGCGCATCTTCATCTTTGTTTATTGCAACAATTACTTTTGAGTCTTTCATTCCTGCTAAATGCTGAATTGCTCCGCTAATTCCAACTGCTATATATAAGTCAGGAGCAACAATTTTACCGGTTTGACCAACCTGATAATCATTAGGAACAAATCCTGCATCTACAGCCGCTCTGGAAGCCCCAACTGCAGCTCCAAGTTTGTCAGCAATAGTTTCCAAGAGATGGAAGTTATCACCTGATTGCATGCCTCGACCACCTGAAATTACAATACTTGCAGCGGTGAGCTCCGGTCTATCGCTTTGAGCTATCTCTTCATTTACGAATGAAGATAAATCAGATACTCCATCAGGTGAAATTGATTCAACAGATGCAGATCCACCGCTAGTATTCACAGGATCAAAAGCAGTAGCTCTCACAGTGATAACTTTTATTGCATCGCTAGATTTAACTGTCGCAATGCAACTACCAGCATATATGGGACGCTTAAAAGTATCCTCTGATAAGACTTCAGTAATTTCAGAAATTTGCTGAACATCAAGCAATGCACTAAGTCTGGGTAAAACATTCTTACCGAAAGTTGTGGCTGGAGCGAGAATATGAGAATAATCAGCTGAAATTGATTTAATTAAATTTGCTGTGCTCTCGGCTAATTGATTTTCGTAAGCAGAGTCATCGACTAAGATCACTTTTTCAATGCCCTCAACAGCTGCAGCTTCATCAGCCACAGATTGACAAGAACTGCCTGCTACAAGTATGTGAACTTCACTACCAATTACATTTGCCGCTGCTACAGTGTTAAGTGTTGCTGGCTTAAGATTCGTATTATCGTGTTCTGCTATAACTAATGTACTCATGAAATCACCTTTGCTTCATTTTTTAATTTGCCAACTAATTCTTCAACTGATTCAACCTTAATACCTTCTTGTCTTGCCGCTGGTAATTCAACCGAAAGTAACTCCATGCGAGGTGCTGTATCTATGCCCATAGCATCAATAGGTTGAACATCTAATTCTTTTTTCTTTGCCTTCATGATATTAGGCAATGATGCATAACGTGGTTCGTTTAATCTTAGATCTGTTGTAATAATGGCTGGAAGTGAAACTTTAATTGTTTGCAGACCACCATCAATTTCACGAGTAACAGAAGCAGAATCTCCATCAATAGAAATTTCTGAGGCAAAAGTTGCTTGACCATAATTTAATAGCGCTGCAAGCATCTGACCAGTCTGATTGTTGTCTCCATCAATAGCCTGCTTACCAAGAATTACAAGCTGGGGTGATTCAGCTTCAATAACTTTTGATAATGCTTTAGCAATTGCTAGCGGTTCAAGCAATGAATCTGATTCAACTAATATTGCTCTATCAGCACCTAATGCTAACGCGGTTCTGAGTTGCTCCTGCGAGTCTGATTTACCTACTGTTACAGCAATAACTTCAGTTGCTGTTCCAGCTTCTTTTAACCTCACAGCTTCTTCGATGGCAATTTCACAAAAGGGATTCATTGCCATTTTAACATTGTTAAGATCAACGTCTGATTGATCGCCAAGAGGTCTAACTTTCACGTTATAATCGACAACACGTTTAATGGGTACTACTATTTTCATATATAGGGCTCGTTAATTTTGATATTATTATATTTTGTTATAATTATTTATCAATTTTTAATATAATGATATTCGTTCGATAGTTATGTAAGGGATATAATTGTAATGTTTTTTTACTACTAAAAAAAGAGGAAGTTAACTCATGGAAAGAGAAGTAATGGAATATGATGTTGTTATAGTTGGAGGCGGTCCTTCAGGGTTAAGTGCAGCAATAAAACTTGCTCAACTATCCAAAGAAAATAACAAACCACTTGAAATATGCTTACTTGAAAAAGGCTCAGAAATTGGAGCGCATATTCTTTCTGGTAATGTTTTTCAACCAACCGCCCTAAATGAA
>CACJOM010000007.1 GCA_902595065.1 uncultured SAR86 cluster bacterium | reverse complement strand
GATAATGTGATGTGTTCCTTCTACTTCGTAAATCTTTTCTTTGGTTATCCCAAGTAACTTTGCAAACTCTATAACTCCTTTGGTTGATTTAAAAGAGGAAGTCTTCAACTCTTCATTTTCTTTTAGGAAGTAAGGATTAGTTCCAAGACTATGTTTCACCAGTTTCATATCAATGAGTTTCCAAAGAACACCTGAGTCATAATCAATCAACTTCTTATGACCCAAACCCATTGGATTGTATCTTGCCATTACGTTTGGTTTAGCTCGTTGCTCATATAGAACTTCCTGATTCTCATACTTAACAAGATTACAAAGTAAATTCTCAAAGGTTGGCATTGAAGCATCAGTCCATTTGGTGGGGAACTTCCTGTTAAACATCAGCCCAGTACTAATGACATCTTCTTTGTTGAGAGTTTGACCTGTGGTGAGATACAAATTGAGGTAAGCCATACCAAATTGTACTGTAAATTTTTGGTTCTCTATAGAGGACAGCCAAGCCTTATATACTTATAAAGCTTTATAAAGTTATCCTTTTATTTATTAATCTATTTTTAATTAAAATTAATATCAATTTAGACAATATTTTTAAAGACTATATAACCCCGACAAAGCCTTATAAAGTCAGTATCTAGAGGTTTACTGTTAGGTTTTATTGTGACAATTAATTAATATAACACCGCATATCAATATGTTAAGCTGTATAAACCAGTAATCTATTAATCTAAATCTTTAATTACAGCTCTGAGCCATTCAACTTCTTTTTCTAATTTATCCTTTTCGTTGATTGCAGTCACAGCAATGTAAAGAACAATGGGAAAAAGTAGAGCCATTCCAGTAATTATGTAGTCCATTTTTTTATCCTAATCTATCAACATAAGACATACAGCTATTAGTGTTATCTCACTAAAAAGAATCTTCCATAATACCTGCTTCATATCTTTTCAAAGCCACCTACTGTTTGAATTGGTACTGGACTATTACATACCTGTTCAGCTACGTATTGAGCCTTTCTAATTCCATCGGTATTAACTGCAAAACTTTTCAATGGTGTCTGAGATTTAAACTTAATCTCTACTCGTTCAGCATTTGCAAAACTTGGAAACTTTAAAAGCTTGAACCAGTGAACATACTCCCCATCATCTTCAAACCCAAACTCTTGTTCAAGTTTAAGGAACTGAGGTTTATCTTTATCAACTTTCATCTCAGCCAAAACAATGTCTCCATTTGAGTAAGTGTTGGTTTTACTTCTAACCATGATGATTGGTTGAGTTGAAACACAATGAGGTCTTGAAACATGGAAAGCTAGTATGGATTTCCAAGCTTGTGAAGTGTCTGAAGTTTTAGCTACCAGCAAAGTGTGTTCATCAAAATCATTTATATCCCAATCGGATAGAGTTGTTATGTTTATCTCTGCGTACAAAGGTGTACAGAGAAGAACCAAAAATAGTAGTCCTCTTTTACTAATAATCTTCTCCTTCATCATACTCAGGTTCAGGATACTTCTGTTCCCATGTATCGTAATAGAAGCCTTCCATCACGTTTAATTTTTTAGCAAGTCCACAAAGGAAAGCAATACCACTTGGGAACTCACGTTTTTCTAAATCTATTGGCTCAAGGTAATGAATCTTTTCTCCAGCTTTGTTAGTTGGGTGATATGGGAAAGCTCCAAAATTACAGTCATAGTTCAGAAGGATTTCTGTAATTCTGTTATCAATCCAATCATTAGCTTCAGATAGTTTTTCTAAATGTTTATGTTCATCTCTTTCAACATAGTTTTTATCAGCAGTACTTTTTGGAGAATGGAATAGAAGAACTGATTGATAGACAGACTCGTGTCCAATGTGAAGAGAAACATTAGATAGAGTTCTTCTTAAAGCGTGAGCAGTTATGTGAGGTAGTGAATCATCGTTCATCTCTTTCACAACATCAGGTATAAATTTATCAAGCTTACGAATGGTCTTGGTCATAGTTCTGTTAGATGGGAACACATATTTACAGTTAAAGTTCCGCATGGTGCTCCGTCTGTGTTGCAACAACCACAGTATTTGCTTGGTCATTTTCATATAGACCTTGCTATCCATTCCTTTTAGGTTCTGAATCGTGATAGTTCTGCCTTTTAAATCAACATCTTTCCATTGCAAATCTAAGGCATTACGCAGTCTGAAGCCTGTTAGGACGATAAACAGCGTAGCGTAGAAGTAAACTATATTAGCTGGTTCAGGTTCAGGGTCATATATATCGTGTTCTTGAAAGTCTGCAGGTATTCTTTTTCCTGCTTCCAGTAAATCTTGTTCATCAAACCTACCTCTAAAATCTCCAAAGGTGATTCTGATAGCGTGATGGAAGAACTGTCCTATGTGTTCATCTTTAGGAATAGGGCTTAGATACTTTCTTTTTCTATCTGGAGCATGGAGAAGGTGTTTCCCAAACTTTTGAACCAGCATTGTTTTAGGAGACTTACCTTCAAGCTCAAGACTATTCCAAACAGAATGGACTAAGCGTAGTGTGTTGTAGTTCTTAGACCATTTCCCTGTTTCAGCAAAATCACCATACAAGTTTTCCCAATCTCTAAGCTGTAAATCGCTGAATGGTCTTTTCTTAATCTTGTTTGGGATTTTGTTTAGGATTGAGTAGTACATAGCTGTACTTGATTTTCTATGCTTTCCAAACTTCTTAGCGTTCTCAAGGTATTCAACAATAGCCATCTCAACTGTTGGCTCACCTTTCTGCATTGCTTTAAATCTAGGATTGATACCTGATTCAATATCAACAACATTCTTATGGTGTTGCTTACGTGCATCTTTAATAGACCAAGAGTTAGCATCGCCGATAGTTATGCGTTGAGGAGAACCTTGAAACTTCTTATAGGTTTTATAGATTTTGCTACCAGCAGGACTAACATAACAATACATTCCTGATTCAGTATCTCTAACTGGATAAGTCCTACCTCGTGGCTTTAGCTTCTTGATTCGTTCTTGAGTAAAACCAAATGCTACCGTTGGATTGCTAAATTTTAGTACGTCTTTTTTGGTACTGTCATTGTCTACCATCTAGCCATTGTATAGGCTATTTAGCTTAAATGCTACCTTTGATGCTACCCAAGAATGTTGTACCTATAGGCTTTATAAGGTGGTCGTTATCCGAGCAAATTATAAACGGGTAAAATGCTTGTATCCCTGTTAAATGTTGTAACAATGGGTCTTACAGATGATTTATATTCTATATTTGTATAAGCTGTTTTTGTCATATGCTACCGTTTTGCTACCCTGTTAGTTCTTCCAAAGAAGATTTCAACTCATTAGCTAACCGTAAAAGAACCAGTTTCGCCACGAGTTTCTTTGTTTATTGTATCAAGTTATTGGGTTGCTTGGGGGTACGCTGGAGTCTGCCGTACCACCCCACCTAGATATATCTAGTGGTCGAACATTTTGAGCCAAATACTCACGTAAACCTGTGTTGATTTAATAAAGACCTGAAAACTCAAGAATTTTCCCTGCAACAAACACCGAGCCATATGCACACAATCCAGCAATTGAAAAAGCTAATAAAGCAATGATATATCTACCAAGATTAATCAGAAACCCATCTTCTAAATCACCATCTCCACCCATACTAAATGTTCCCTCTGGCATAAACTTAAATGGCAAAAGAAATCCTACAAAGAAAGCTATGATTAAAACTAGGAGACTAAACGCTTCTGCTGGTTGATAGATAGGAAACAGAATTAGAGACTTAATAAGATTAAATATAGCCAACAGGAGTAGCCAAATAAACTCAAAGAAACCAACAATGAGTTCAGTCATTAAAAACTCTCCACGTTTTCAAACTCATTAGGTATATCTTCCAACAGCATCACAGCTTTCAAGATTAAATAATTCTTGCTGATGTTAAAGCCTTTGCCTTTCTCTATTTCAAACTTCACCTTTACTGGGTGGAAGTTAGGTATCTCTTGAGTCAGAGTTATTGGGTTCTTATCTTTGTCATAGACAGGTGGTGCTGGTAAATCTTTATCACCATAGGTTGCTCTAGTACCAACCTTGACTGTAAAGACTTCAAAATCATTGGTGTACTTTACTGATTTAACATCAACTCCTTTATCAGCAAAGCGAAGCATCGTCTTGTCGTCTGCATTGATATAGATTTGATAGCAGTCATTGCCGAAGGTGTCGAAAGGTGTGAGCAGATGAGACCACATTGCTTTGCCTTCGACTACATAGCTACTCATCAATCAAAAAGTGGTGTGACCTTAGAGCATTTATAGTACTGAGTATTGTTTTTGATAGTGCCATCAGGCTCTCTTTTCATCTCATACTCTAAATCTACATCTTCTGCTAAACCTGTATGAAGTATAACTTCTAACTTTCCTGTAACAGTATCCAATGTGTGACGGTAATCCCAAGTATCATAGTTAGCATCAGGTGCAGTCCAAGTAAAATGATTACTTCTTTTATCAGCCTTGTATCTGAAGCCATACATATCAATCCAAACCCAATCAACAAAATCACCGAGGTCTGTAACCACAATCGATTCATCACTATATCTTTCAAGTTGTTGAGTTGGGAAGAGGTTATAGACTGAACGTTCCCATTTACAATCAAGAGCAGTTTCTTTTATCTCAGCAAATGCCAAAGGCGATAGAAGTAATAGGGTTAGGAGGATGTTTTTCATCCACTAAGTTCTCCACTAATCTTCTCAATCACATTAATAATAGAGTCAAACTTATTAGACATATTCATACAGTTAGCTGTGAGCATCCTTGTACCTTCAGTCTCGATAATGGAGGTTTTGATTAACTGCCAATCATTTTTAAAATATCTTTCTAAAACAGCTTTAGTAAATAAGCCATCAATATAAATACTATTTGGAGATAAGTTTCCAACAAAACCTACAGAGTCAGAATCGTAAGCATACATTTTAGGATATTTAGTTACTGCGTCTGAGTAGTACCTAGTAATTAAAGTTAACTCTTCTGAGTTAATATAAAGTTGATATGTGTCATCTGTATATTTAAAGTTAAAGTTGATAGTGAAACTTTCGCCAGTTTTAAGACCATCTGTGTAGCCTGAAAACCTACTACTCTTTCCATCCTCAATGCTAAAAATTACTTGGTCTTTTATTTTGCAGGTCAGATTAAAGTCAATGACCTCTTCAGCAAATGCCAAAGGCGATAGAAGTAATAGGGTTAGTAGTTTTTTCATTGTCTTTGTTTCGTAAAATAGATTGGTTCTTCAAGGACAGTTTCTGAAAAGTTTTCTGTTAATTTTTTAAAATCATCACAATCAATTAGGCTCCACACCAATTCATTGTCTTTGAGTTTTGCGAATATATTAAATGGATTATAGTCAGGGGTATCTGCAGTATAAATAACACAACTGTCATTTTTAACTTCTATGAACCTATTTAATTGGTCTAAATCTCCGGGTCCGGTCGGGCTAAATTGATATTTGCTGGGAGGAATTTTGAGTTTATAAACAACATTTAATTCCATACCGCCTTTAAGTAAACTATAGTCACCATAGGCTTCATAGACCTGCATATTATCTAAATACAAACCAGCAGTACAAGAAATTTTACTTTTAGTAATACAAGCAAAACTTAACTCAATAGTATCCTTATCATCGATATATTGAGCTACTGGGAACCTAGTCAGTGAGCCTGAAGCACAACCAACAAGCCCAAAAACCATCAAAACTAAAGCAAGGGTGTGTTTCATATTTTGTTCTGATTAGATTCTATATACATAGGATAAGAAACAATAAATTCATTATAAACACCTATGGCTTCTTGCAGTCTTTGCATCTGTTCAGTTATCCCGGCAAGGTTTTTAGTGCATGTTTGAACTGCTTCCTTTGCATCTGCAGTTCGTCTTCTTAAATCTAGCTCATTAAAATTCTCACTATCTTTTAAAACTTTGCAGTAACCAATAATTCGCAAGTTAGCGTTTGCCGCATCTACATACTTTTGATAAACATCTTTCCATTCCTTTAAGTCTTTTTGATATTGAACATAATTATCAATGGACTCTTGGTCTAAGATAAATGGGAAGAGTTCTTGTTGTTTCGAAGATTTATCTGCTCTGCAATAATTCATTTAATTATTAGGGCAGTAAAATTCTTTGTAAGTTTCATCTTCTCCATCCATTTTTTCATCCCATTTTCCCATACCCTCTTTAGTATTATCCTTTACAAAATCTTTTACAAAAGAAGGTGAAGCTATTTCACATTTATAAGCAGTTTGGTTTCGAACATAACTCCCAATATCCTGCAATATGGCTGATGTAGACAAATCTTGAGTATCACTTCTATCAAATACACTTGAGGCAAGATGTTCCAAAATATATGAGTCTTTGTCTAAAGTGAACATGCTCCTTAAACTTCTTCGACAATCTCCATCCAAGCAGTCAAAAAAATAGTCTTGATAAAATAATAAGCCAGTACCAGTGATTTTTGCGTCATGTTTTATCCACCCGCATACTTCATGTTTAGACACAGATATAATCTCTATTGTTTTTTCGAGGGAATTTGGATTTTTAAAATAATCTTTATTTCTTTCACTGTGAATTATTAAGTATTGTGGAGGACCTTTATCAAATCCAACCTCTTTACAAATCAAGCCTTCGTCAGTCGCAAAAGCAGTTTCAGCAAAAGCTCCAAAGCTTCCAAAAACCATCAATGTGAGGAGAATGTTTTTCATATTTCTAGCCTCATTTCGTAAAATTTTTCATGCTAACCATAAAGCCAGTCCGCCAAAGATTCGGTAATGAAAACAATTGAGAGTATCAATAGAGATAATCCAATTACTATTAAACCTGTCTTAATATCTTTAGTTTTAGTCTTGCCATATTTCGGACTATTTCTGAAGTAATCAATCCCTACTAAAAAATGAACATAAGAAATCAGTATTATTAAAACTGGCAATATCTCCCTCAGAAAGAACTCGCCAAATAAAAAAACTAGTAAAGCTACAAAAATAAATGGGATGTTTGCCAAGGCAAAAGCTTGTATCTTTCCTTTATTTGCAAAGAAGAAAGCTAAAGCTGTATAGGACACAAAAAATGCTAAGACACCATAGTTTTCTAATATGTAAGACATAAACCGCTTTGACTCACTAAGATAATTTTATAGGACCTTTATTAACACCATAATACATCCTAAACCATGTCTAAATATTTGACAAAGCTTGTTTTTAATGCTAGACTCAGCTGACGTCATAGACGCTTTCTGAGACATTTAAAATTCTAGCTTGATAAATTCCTCTAACCCAGTTGTAAGCGTTCAATACAGAGCATCTCAGAGCCTTCTAGGGCTATGTTTGAAGCCTTTAGAACTGGGCTTTGTACAGTTTCTTGTCTATATAGGTGGAATACATAACTTCTCGAGCTTCACCTTCGTCTTTTCTAGGAACAATTATCTCATCGTGAACAGTTAATGCAGGGATACCTCGTCTAAATAATTGAACAGCTACTTCAAAGATTAAACAAGACTCAAGGTACTGAACATTCAAACCTATCTTTGGTCGATAAAAGACATGGGCTACTGATTGATGTTTCTGTCTTATGAGCTTTTGCAGTTTGTACAAATTGAATGGTTCTTTTTGAAACTCTTTGTTGAGGTAATAGTTCTTTCTGTTCTTTGGATTTTGCAACCAGCCCATAAAAGCAAAAGCAGTTTTCTTGGTGGTTGAATTGTTCAGCATCAGAATATGCATTTGTTTAGTGAGCTTCCTGTTGTATCCCTGTACAAAGTATTGGTCTTCATCAGCCATGTTTGTTTTGTTGTGCCATGCATAGATGATGTTCATTTGTGATGATGTGTAGTCGAGTCCAACTGTCTTAGCTTGGTTCAATAACAGCTCTTTCCTTTTGGTTCTCTTTAGTTCGTGCCAGTAACCACCCGAACGACCACCATATTTAAATGAACCATCTCCGTCTAAATCTCTAAAGGTTCTCCTGA
>CACJOM010000006.1 GCA_902595065.1 uncultured SAR86 cluster bacterium | reverse complement strand
CCTCTATAAAAAAACAGCCTTTCATCTATAGCGTTCCACGCTCCAGGGATTTGAATTTTTGATGCAGTCTCAAAATTATATTCAATTAACTCCATGCCTGTTTTTTGAATTTTATTTTTTGGAAATCCGCCAAAAAATGATGACTCAGGCAAACCGTTATTCATCGGATCAACTATGTAACTCCATTCACCATTCAAGCTTTGAATTTGTCTTGAATCTATCCAGCCAATTAAATGATCTGAAGAAGGATAGACAGGCGCCTCTCTTCCAAAAAAACTATCTGCATCAGATTGGTCTTCAGAATGTAAATAAAAAGCAAAGATTAATAAAAAACTAAAGAAAGTTCTTGAAATTATAATGTTACCCAATTAATTAATTCCTTCGACTAAAACAACATGGCGATTAGAAGAGTTTTCCGAATATTTTAATGCTTCTTGGTATTCACTAGACTCGTAGCAAAGTTTTGCCTCATTCATTGAGTTAAATTCAACCAACACAGTTCTTTCATAGGGGCCACCTTCAAGCTCAATTTGTTTTCCGCCTCTAACCAAGAAAGTGCCTCCATGAATGCTAATCGCAGGTCCAGCTAACTTGATATATTCATCATATTCATCAGAATTATGTACATGACATCTAGTGATCCAATAAGCTTTCATGAGGCTTTAAATTTCAATCTCATTTCATGCAAGATCGGCTCAGTGTAACCACTTGGCTGAACTCTTCCTTGGATAGCCAAATTACAGGCAGCCGTAAATGCAATACCATCATAGGATGGTGCCATAGGTTGATAAGTTGGATCTCCAGAATTTTGCTGATCAACAACAACCGCCATTCGCTTCATGGTTTCCATGACTTGATCTTCAGAACAAATAGAGTGGTGTAACCAATTTGCAATGTGTTGACTGGAAATTCTGCAAGTAGCTCTATCTTCCATAAGGCCTATATTATTTATATCAGGTACTTTGGAGCATCCAACCCCCTGATCAACCCATCGGACAACATAACCCAAAATACCCTGAGCATTATTATCTAATTCCTTTTGTATCATCTCGGATGTTAAAGATTGCGGATCAGTCATTACAGGAATGGTTAAGATATCATCAAGACTAGCCTTCGATCGCTGAATTAAAGCCTGCTGACGCTCTGATACCAAAATTTGATGATAATGCATTGCATGAAGAGTGGCGCCTGTTGGCGAAGGAACCCATGCACAGTTTGCCCCAGATTCTGGATGCATTGTTTTAGTTTCATACATGTTTAACATTTCATCAGGCATTGGCCACATACCTTTGCCTATTTGCGCATTTCCCTTAAACCCAGTCTCGAGGCCCGAATCAACATTCCAGTCCTCATATGCAAGAATCCATGGTTGCTGTTTCATTTCCGCCTTTGGAATCATTGGTCCAGCTTCCATGCTGGTATGAATTTCATCTCCAGTTCTATCTAAGAATCCAGTATTAATAAAAATAACTCTCTCCTGAGCAATGCGGATGCACTCCTTAAGATTGACCGTTGTCCTTCTCTCTTCATCCATAATTCCAACTTTTGCAGTTAACTGATTGAGATTTAATGCTGTTTCTACCGCTGAAAATAAATCACAAGTAAACTGCACTTCATCAGGACCATGCATTTTTGGCTTTACAATATAAATGCTTCCAGCTTGGGAGTTTTTAATACCACCATCACCATTTAAATCATGCATAGCAATGCAAATTGTAAACATTGCATCCAAGATTCCCTCTGGAACTTCATTGCCATCTTGATCAAGAATTGCAGGATTGGTCATTAAATGTCCTACGTTTCTTACAAGCATAAGACTTCGCCCTGAGAGCTGAAAGTTAGATCCATCTGGAGCAATATAACTTCTATCAGGATTAAGAGAACGAGTCATTTTGGAGCCACCCTTAATGAAAGTCTCTTTGAGATCTCCTTTCATTAAGCCTAGCCAATTTCGATAAACACTTACTTTATCTTCGCCATCAACTGCTGCAACTGAGTCTTCGCAATCTTGAATGGTTGTGATGGCAGATTCTAGCAACACATCTTTAATGCCAGCAGGATCTGTTGCTCCAACCGAATGACCAGGGTCAATTTGAATTTCAGCATGGAGGTTGTTATTTTTTAGCAATACTGCTGAAGGTTGATCTGCTGCACCTTGATAACCTTGAAACTGCTCAGTATTTTGAAGACTAACACTCTCTCCATTATTTAGTCCTACCTCAAGATACCCCTCTTTTATACAGAAAGAGCTAACATCTAAATAACTAGCTTTATTCAGCGCAAAATGTTCATCTAAAAAATTCTTTGAAAATTCGATAACTTTATCGCCACGTATAGGGTTATACGCACCTGCCCTTGAAGCACCATCATCCTCTGAGATCATATCAGTGCCATACAAAGCATCATAGAG
The DNA here is from genome assembly GCA_902595065.1 of uncultured SAR86 cluster bacterium. Classification (GTDB taxonomy): domain Bacteria; phylum Pseudomonadota; class Gammaproteobacteria; order Magnimaribacterales; family D2472; genus D2472. Next base: position 9,426 of record CACJOM010000006.1, on the reverse strand, counting down.
ACTGCCCCATCTAGCATTCGCAGCGTTTAAAGCAAATCTTGCATTCATCACTGGAACAACTAACTGGGGTCCAGCAATAGACGAAATTTCGGGATCAACATTTTCCGTCGTGATTTTGAAATCCTCACCTTCTGGAAGCAAATAGCCAATGTCCTTCAAAAAATCTTTATAAACACCAAGATTTTTTTCTCCACCAGGATTCGCTAAATGCCAAGCATCAATTTTACCCTGCATAGATTCTCTAATATCTAGTAACTCTTTATTTCTTGGGCTAAATTCATTAATAATATTTTCTAAGCTGTTCCAAAAATGATCTTCAGATAAGTCCAATCCTGGCAATACTTCAGATTTTAGAAATGCTTCTAGATCTATTGAGACTGATAATGATCCCTTATTGATATATTTGTCTGGCACTATATTCTCGCTTATGAAATAAAAATAAAGATATAGTCTAACAAATAAAAATGTATGGCTAGAAGAAAATTAATCCAATTATATTATTAATTTTGAAACCTATTAATAACAGTCTAGAATTCATAAGAATGCACCAAAAAAGTTCATTATTCAAAGTATGACATAAATGGTGTCATACAATAAAAAAGGGGGTCTAATGACCCCTCTTTTTAAGTTGATTAAAAATTCTATTTTTTAAAATCAACTCTGTAGATTATGTGGTGAGCAATCATCTTACGAATCTCTTCGTAACCTTTAGATATTTCCTCTAACTCAACCTCATTATCTCCATAAAGTTTCTCCAACTCAGCCTCGACCGCTTTATTTTTTTCTTCAGTTGGTTGCATTGAGGCCAAATCTTTATACTGAACAGTGATCCAAACATTTGGAGAATCAGCAACGCTGAGTGAAGTCCATACATTAAAATCCTCTACATAACCAAGTTTCTTTTGCACATTCATAGCCCTGACCCAAGTCCTGTTTAGATTTGTAAGGTATGTATCTACATAGTTTGGCTGAACCGCGACAACAGTTAACTCCATTGGCTCTTGAGACGGAGTAAAATCTTCATAGATTTCTGCTGATGCAAACATAGTCAATAACAGAGGTAAAAGTAATAACTTTTTCATAATTTTTCCTTATATATTTTTATCTAATTAAAGTCCCAGAATACATCCTTGAATTTTCGCAAGAATATGTTTCTCTGACCGCTTTATTCTCATCTGTATTATTAACATTTGACCAGTAATGATCAATTGCTTTACCCCATTCCTCCCAATCAGGCGAGCCATAGGATAATACAAAATCATACTCAGCAAGTTGAGCTGGAGCTCCATTGCTAGGTCTGATTAAACGGGCACCATTTTTTATGCCTGCTTCATGAGAAATTTTCATTTGATTGCTTAGATTGATAAAAGCATCAGCAAGAGTCTTACCTTCTTTTAAGTTGCAGTAACGATAAGAAACTGGATATGCACTTGATAGTTCGTCTGAATCAAAATTTGATTCTAGAACCCATTGAACCGCATTGAAAGCTTGCACACATGTTACGGGAATTGAGTCTCTTACTTTCTTAAATTCATCACCAAACCAATTATCCAAAGCCTTTCCCATATTAGTGGCTGTATCAGTGTGGCCGACCCAGAACATATCAAAATCATTCAATGGAGTCCGATATCTAGGAACCATAACAGCTGCATCATAACCAGCTTCATCAGTTGCATCCATGACTTTGTTCCATGACTTAGACCATTTCATAAAATCATCAAAACTTTTTCCATCATTAAGGTTACACATTAAGTACTCTGCTCTAATAGGATCAGGCACCTCTTGCGAATGAACAAAGAAGCTTGAAATTAGTAAACTAATTAAAAATAATTTTTTCATTTTTTTCTCCGGGAATTCAATTTATTGAATATAAGTATGCAAGATATGTAAAAAAAATACATATTTTTTTCATTCCACACAAAAAAAGCCTTGAGTAATCAAGGCTTTTATAGACTATGACTTTGACTTAAAAGTTATAAGTCCATCTAACCCCATAAGTTGCTTGTTCTCTAGCCCAAATACTCTTGTTAAATCCAAGGGGTGCTGTGGCTTCACCAATGTGCATAATATTTTCTTCATCAGTTATATTTTGACCATAAATATCGACACGCCATTTTGGATCATCAACTGAAGGAGTGATAGAAATCATTGCATTATACTCAGTCCATGATGGAACTTTATCCCAATCAAGATCAAAGAGTGTTGTGTAACGCTCATCTTGTTTATATGCATCTAATCTAAAGTTCACATTATAATTTTCAGTAATCATGGTGTACTGAATGCCCAAGTTCATTGAAAGCTCAGGGTGAGTTAATGTATTGCCACTGATATCCGAAAGCAATCCATCTTTGATAGCATCAGCTGGATTACAACCAAGGATGGCACAAGCAGTATTTACCATAACAGATGAGTATAGGTCTCTTGAAGCAGTCAATGACGGTAGATGTCCTGGAGCAACATTCGGTAAGAAGCTTACAGGAGTTGGTTGGCCAGATACTCTATCACCATGAAACTCTGCTGGCACTATAAGCGCTTGACCTGGACCCCAAAGCCCACCCTGCCACATGTTCCAAATTAAAGTTGCCACATCCTTTCTTACAACAAAAACTTCGCCATCAGCAGCATTTTTCATTAAGTGCCAATTGCCGCAACCTGTTGTAAGACAAAGATCGGCATTAGCCGGATTCATAACCATTTCGCCACTTGCGATTTCTGATTCTTCCCAAGCAATACCCATATTAATCTGCCATTGAGGAGCATTTATAGGCACCCAAATAAATTCACTTTCAAACCCAAACATATCCACATCAATACCCTCATTGACACGAGTTTTATTTTGGATTTTTGTCACTTGATAGTCTTCAGCATCATACATATATGCTGCAGCATTCCATCGCATGCCTTGAGCTGGGAAATCTGCTTTAAAACCAATCTCAAATGCCGTTAGCTCAGTTGATGGAAAGACTTGCGGGGTATCAGGATATCTTGCTGGATCCAATGGAGGGTTAAATCCTCCTCCCTTGAAACCCTTTGAAATTGATCCATAAACAAGTGTATTGTCATTCAACACATAATCTACAACGAAACGACCTGTATTATTTGAATATTCTGTTTCTGGATCACCAGGAGTTCCGGATGCATACCAAGACTGACCAAATGCAGGTATCTCGTTACCAGGCAAAGGAGCAGCAGTAAAACCATTACCTTGGCTACCAAAACCTACTACACTTAAAAATGGTGAGCGACCATATTGCTCTTTATAATCTTCAGTTCTTCTTAAACCTAAGGTGTATTTCAATCTATCGTTAGCTTGATAGTAAATCTCACCAAAAATTGCTGAGCTTCTTGTTGCGGCTATGCTGGAGTTTCTATATAAAGGGGCGTAAAGCTGCACAGCTCCTTGAGGAAAACCAGTTAGAACTGTTGGTGGGACCAGTGCTAGCGCATCTAATCCATTAGCTGCAATATCATAAACACTCATACCAGATGACTTAGAGTGAATCGCTCCTAATAAATAATTCCAATTCCCATCTAAGCTTGACTGGATTCTTATTTCAGTGACTTCGTTTTCAGTTTCAGGATTATATTGGCGATCAAAACCATCTGGGTAATTCATCACATCTGTTATACAGCCACCATATGATCCCAAAGTACCATCATCTAATTTACAATTGGGACCATAACCTGTCATAGGCACAAAACCACCGGGGAAGTATGGATTATCTTTGAATCGCAATTTGTCATATTCTTCTGATTCATAGACTCCTGTTCTATCATAAAGCCTATCTTTTCTTGAATGAGAGAGAGTCATATCCCAATTATCATTAATGGAGTGATTAATTATGAGCTGGGTAATATCTTGATCAATGATATATCTTGGATTACCTCTGTTGTTTGATTGCCAAAAACCCTTGGGAGCTCCAGACATATCTGTAACTGGTGTATAGTCCAATATCCCAGTTAAGATTGCTAAATTTTCAACATAAGTTGCCATGGGATGAGTTAGTTCATGGACTTGAGGACCACCAGGTGTACAACCTACAGCAACAGAAGGATCTCTCTTACAGTATCTATTATTTACATAATGACGGGTAGAATCTTCTTCGTAATGATCATGTACAAATAATATATCTGTGTCATCGCTTAACTGCCACGCAAAAGAAAATCTATAAGCAGAAGAATCTCTGTTATTAATATGAGACGTAGGCGCTTTAGAGTATATATTTTCTATATCTCCATCTCGCTCAACAGACATAAATGCTAATCGAGCAGCCATGGTATCGCTAAGTGGGTAGTTCAAGGTATATCTTAATTTCTCTAGATTATAGTCACCTAGATCAACAGAAACTTTTTGTGTTACCTCATCAAATTTTGGCCTTCCGCTAATTAAATTGATAGCTCCACCAACAGAGTTTTTACCATAAAGAGTTCCTTGAGGACCTCTAAGTACCTCAATACGCTCCATATCCAAAAATTCTCCATCTTGCATTGTTGTTGACCCAAGGGGTAAATCATTCATATGAATTTCTACACCAGATTCCGAAGTTTGAGATACTGCCAAATTAGTTATACCTCTAATGTTAAAGGCACCACCTCCAGAATCTGAGCCTTGAAAATTTAAACTTGGTGTTACTAGCTGCAAATCAGAACCAGATTGTATCTGCTGATCTTCAAGCATTTCTGCGGTCAAGGCAGTCACAGCAATAGGTACATCTTGCAGACTCTCTTCAACCCTTTGCGAGGTAACAATCACTTCCTCAATTGAATTAACCCCTTCATCTTGTGCGACTAAAGGGTTGATTAAAAAGAAAAAAGTAAAAGTGAATGCAGTAAATCTTAGATAATGAAAAAACGTGGTAATTGTCATAATTAGCTCCCCCCAAAGTAATTATAAATTTTATATATATCTTATAGTAAATAGAATAAATCTCATGAATGCAATGGAAAAATGTAAAAAGTTAGTTCGGCATTAAAAAATATACATTTAGTAATACAATAATTAGAAAGTTTATTATCAAATTAAATATGCGATATTTTTTTATTCTGCTCTTTCTTAGTTCATGCTCTTATGATGTGAAGATAAATGAAGCAGACTTAATTCTTACTTCAAACAAAGTAATTTTGATGACAGGAGATCACGAAGCCCAGCCTCTGTCTATCGCAATTAAAAATGAAAACATTATTTGGATTGGATCTCACGAAGATGCAAAAGACATCAAAGGTAAGCAGATAGACTATGGTGATCATGCAATACTTCCAGGCTTTGTTGATGCGCATGGCCATGCATCTTATTTAGCATTTGCTTCTCAGGTGGCTAATATTGCATCTCCTCCAGTTGGCAAGATAAATACTATCGAAGAACTCCAAACTGCTCTTAAAAGATTTATTAAAGACTCTAACTTACAAGCTGGCGAATGGGTAATGGGTCTTGGTTATGATGATTCACTATTAAAAGAACGTAGACATCCTACAAAAGATGACCTAGACGCAGTTAGCACTGAGCACCCGATATATCTCATACATGTATCAGCCCATCTTGGTGCAGCTAATTCACTAGGTTTATCATTGGCTGGGATTAACTCAAAAACTCCAAATCCCCCAGGAGGTAAAATTCGAAGGTATAAAAATTCCACTGAACCCAATGGAGTTTTTGAGGAAACTGCGGCATATCCTGTTCAACAATTAGCCATGAGTGCCTACAAAGATCCAATTGGGAGTGTCAAAAAAGCAATGGATATCTATGCAATGCATGGAATTACTACTGCTCAAGATGGAGCGTCGAGCCCTGAGACCATTGCTCTAATGAAAGCAGCTGATCTGCAAGGTATGATCAATCTAGATATTATTAGCTACCCTATTGGTCAAAATGGTCTAGATGAAAATATAAATTCAATCAACTTTGGTAAATATGAAGGCAGAGTAAAAATTGGTGGTATTAAATTGATTTTAGATGGTTCACCGCAAGGAAAAACTGCCTATTTAACTGAACCTTACTACAAACCACCTCATAGCGAATCAGAATCATACAAAGGCTATCCACTGATACCTCAATCAGAAGTTTCAAAATGGGTGAAAAAGTATGCCGAGCTAAACATCCCTATCATGGCCCATGCCAATGGAGATGCTGCAGCTGACATGCTTATTAAGGCTGTAAATGATGCTGAAATTACCTCCGATCATCGAACTATCATGATTCATGCACAAACTGTTAGAGAAGATCAATTAGATCAAATGGAAGAATTAAAAATTATTCCTTCCTATTTCTCAACTCACACTTTTTATTGGGGCGATTGGCACAGAGATTCTGTTTTTGGTGAAGAACGAGCAATGCGCATAAGCCCTACAAAATCAACTCTCAATAGAAAAATGCCCTTCACTGTTCATAATGATGCTCCCGTTGTACCCCCAGACATGATCAGACTCTTGTGGTCAACAACAAATAGAGAAACTAGATCTGGAAAAGTGCTAGGCGAGGAGCAAAAAATATCTACTTATGCTGCTCTTGAAGCAATGACAATCAATGCAGCCTATCAACATTTTGAAGATGATATAAAAGGGAGTATCCAAGTTGGCAAACTGGCTGATCTAGTGGTCCTATCAGAAGATCCATTAAGCCTTGAAGTTGATGACCTTTTAAAATTAAGAGTTGTTGCAACCTATTCTCATGGAGAAGAAATTTTTAATACAAAAAAATAAGGAGGCAAAAGCCTCCTTATGTAATTTATATTTATAGTTATCTTGAAACTTTAAATCCTAATTGACTTTGAACAAGAGACTCCTCTGACATATCTCCCCTAGCAACTACTTGACCGTCTTCATTAAATTGAAACCTGGTCACTTGATTTTCCTCAAATTGCAGGCCTGTAATATCATCTGTGAACTTATGCCAAGTCCATGCATAGACAACATTATTTTTTCTGTTTGCTGCAATTTCGACAATCTTATACTCATCTGCGCCCCAATCTTCTGAGTCTGATGATTCAATATTGTCTACTACTTGAGCTTTTGTGTATTTTGGGTTTACTAGTCCCCTGTTAAAAGAAACCTCTACATTTTTGCCATTCCTTTTAACAACAGCTTTTACAGGTTTGCCAGGAAGACCTGAAAAAGATAAAACGCCATTTTCTCTGTTTTCTCTAGTTGCAGGCACGCCTTCAACAGAAACAAAAGTATCACCACTCTTTAAGATACCTACAGCAGGACTATTCTCAATGACCCTTTCAACAACCATCTCATCGTTGCTTGGATCAAAATTAAAACCAAAACCAATAAATCTACCTGGATAGTTATGACCCTCATCAGACATATGTTTTTTTATGACCTTTAAAAACTTGTCCTTATCTGAATAACCTGCTTCTATCCATTTCCTTGTAACCTTGATATTTTTCATCATCTCTTTTTGGCTCACTCGATCACCTTTATGATCATCAGCAAAAACATTGAAAGTAAATAACATTAAGATTGTTAATAAAAACTTAAACATAAAATTCTCCAAATGATTAAATAAAAAATATATCACTTAATTAAAATGCAAAATAGCTTTTTAAATAATTATGCCAGCAGTAATAATCAAGAATAAAAATAGAACTACATAGATAAGCTCCAAGGTATAGGCATACATTGCAAGAGAAGCCAAAGATGGCAAGATTGCTCCCATAGCATAATCATTTAAAACATTTATCTTTTCAGATGAATACTCAATAAAATCTTGGGTAGAATTTTGAATCTTTTCGTGAAGAAGCATTGATGTGGGAACAATTGCGATCGCAGTTCCAGCTATAGTAGAGCTTTTAATAAAATATCTTCTATCCATAATTCATTCTAGCATCTGTAACTATGTTATGGTTACTGGAATAACTTATCTTATTAATTATTAAGGAGATTTTATGCATAAATTACTTTCATTTATGAGTTTATTTTTAATAGCTCAACTATCTTTTGCTGGTCATCATGAATCAAGTCATGCAAACAAAGGAAGTGTTATTGGGTATGAGATCTCGGAGGATGGAACAAAGTTAGACATTGTTGCTGGAGATCCATCTCTTATAAAAATTTGGGTTGATTACGTGGAAGCACATAATCAGAGAGATCTTGAAGCCATTGATAAAATTAATGCTGATGACTTAGTAGGCAGAGCTCCTAATGGGGTAATCGTTAATGGCTCTGATGAGCATGCAGCCTTTCTTAAGAACTGGTTTGAAACATCGAATCCTGTGTGGGAATTCGTCTATGCTATGGCAAATGATGTACCTCAAGCAGACGGATCTATTCATCATTGGGTAACCTCCTCTTATAAAGTAACCGATACCATTGATGGTAAAGAAGTCATTGCAAGAGAATCTTTTGATGTCCGAATTGAAAACAACAAAATCAAAGAAATTATAGTAGCTTCTCGACAAGTACTTTCTGAAGAAAAATAAAGCTTTTAACTGGAGCGGGAAACCAGGTTCGAACTGGCGACCTCAACCTTGGCAAGGTTGCGCTCTACCAACTGAGCTATTCCCGCTAATGTGACGCATAATATACATCCAAGCTTTTAGTCATTCAAGAAAAATATATTTTAAATATATAATAAACATGTGGAATTAGATCTGTTTGAATTTATAGATATTCTGAGTTTTAAAACATCTTGGTTTGAGGGCCATCCTTTATGGGTGATTATAAGTTTTTTTATATATGCATCGCTTTTAGGTCTTTTCTTAAATGCAATCAGGATGAGTATTAAACTTGAAAAAATTCATAAACAAGAAAGAACTAAAACCTACGGACGTTTTTCAAAAGATATACTGATTATTGGTTTAACTATTGCATTAATTATATTGAGCTATGTAAGCTATCAAAAGTTATAAAAATTTAATTTTTTTCTGATATTCCTCTAATAATTCTATCTCTGTCCTCTCCTAATGCTGAAGCACTCAAAAGTGCAAAATTAAAAATTACTATTCTTAAAATTATAGCTAACCTAGGTCTGGGTTATGAGTAAAGCTATGTAGACTCTCATCTACTGGTGACCATTGATTCGCTGTAGAGCTCCAGAAATTCGAAGCAATTGAGAGCCAAGATGAATCATTCAGTGTTCCAGCTTTGATAAATTTGATTGCTGTATTTTCTTCAACAAAACTTATGACTGGTGAACCGCACTCTTCACAGAAACCTCTGCTGATATGAGAACCAGCGGTTCCTGTAACAGTGTAAAATTTTAAATTACCGCTTAAGGAGAGATCTTCTTCTGGGATCAATAGAATTGTCGCTTTACCACTTCCTGTGGACTTCTGACAGTCTTTGCAATGACAATGATGCGCAGAGATAACTTTGGAGCTATCAAACTCATACTCGATCTTGCCACACAAACATCCACCTTTTTTAATTTCATCACTCATTTATTTACCCCTAAAATTTTTATTAATGAATATCATAAGATTCGCT
>CACJOM010000005.1 GCA_902595065.1 uncultured SAR86 cluster bacterium | reverse complement strand
TTATTTTTATCTTTTCATTGAATGCATATTCGCAATCAAATGAGATTGAAGAAATAATTACCACCGCAACTAAAACAGAAAAAACTCTGCAAGAAGTTCCAGTTGCTGTATCAGTCATCAGTGCAGATGAAATTGATAAGTCGAATGTAGTTGATGCATTTGATTTAATGCAAGTGGTGCCCTCTTTGGACACTAGGCAGTATCAATCATCTAGAAATGCTGCATTTTTTATTAGAGGTTTCGGTAATGGTTCAAATAATAACGGTGTTGAGCCTTCGGTAGCATTGTTTGTTGATGGTGTATATCGATCAAAAATGCAAAGTCGGATCAACGATCTGCCAATGGTTGAAAGGGTTGAGGTTCTTCGTGGTCCCCAAAGTACTTTGTTTGGTAAAAATGCTACTGCTGGTGTGATTAACATCATTACAAAAAAACCTTCATTCGAAAAATTTGGAAAGATTTCAACATCATTTGGGAATTTCAATTCAAGAATTGTAAAAGCTTATTACACGGCTCCACTGAGTGACACTATGGCTTTTAGTTTGAATGCTAATACTAACCAAGCTGATGGTCATGCTAAGAATACTGTGACAGGTAATGATACCAACAACAGAGATAGATATTCTTTAAGAGCAGATTTATTAATTGAAACTGCAAACGATTTAGAAATTAGGATCACAGCTGATTATGATGAATACGATGAGTTTTGTTGCCAAGTAGGTAATGTTTCTGCGGGTCCTGCAAAAGAACTCGCTTATGCTCTTGGCGCTCAAGCTGCTCCAAACAATCCATTCACCGATCAGGTGCATTTCAATTTCGACTCTTTTTCAAAAGGTGAAAATTCCGGAATCTCAATAAATATTGTTAAAGAAATGGAAAATATGACATTTACAAGTATTACTTCATCAAGGGATTCGGATAGCCTTGAAAGTCAAGATATTGATTTTGATAGCTCTAGAATACTTAACCCAAATACAACAAATGTGAATTTATCGTCAAAATCTCAAGAATTTAGACTTGCATCTAACGGTAATGCAAAGGTCAATTGGTTGGTAGGAGCATACTTTTATGAAGAAGACCTGAAAAATGATAGTAGTGTTAAGTGGGGGCCATCATTTTATACATTTGCAAATATTGCATCAGGCGGAGCTCTTCCTACTGTTGCAGGTCTTTTAGGCTTGCCTGCGTCACTATTTTTCCAGGAAGGTACAGGAAGGGTCGGTTACTTTACACAAGAGACCGAAACAACCACTTTATTTGGACAAGTAGACATAAGTCTAACTGATAAGCTAGGCGCTATCCTTGGTGTAAGTTACATTGAAGACGAAAAATCAGCAACAGGACTTGATGTAAATAATGATGTGTTTTCACAGATTGGTTTTGTAGGTGTTGGAACTATGGCTTTCATTGGAGCTGGTTTTGATCCTGCTACTGCAGCAGCTTTAGCTGCAAATCCCGATACAAATGCATTGCTTGGATTTCAAGCTCTTCAGTTTATTCCTGAAATGCCGCAGTTTCCAAACGTTGGTCAAAGCGGTCAATCATCTGATGACAACATTGATTACACAGCAAAACTGACGTACATGCTTAATGATGATGTAAGCTTTTATGGTGGAGTTTCAACTGGATTTAAATCCTCTGCATGGAACCTATCAACAAATTCTTTGCCCGATCAAGCTGAAATAGCTGCATTAGCAGCAGCTGGAACACCAGTTGCAGAAAATACTGCAATTGGTCAAAGGTATGCATCACCTGAAGAAGCAGAAGTTTTTGAGCTTGGTATGAAGATGAGACTATCAACAGGATATTTTAATTTAACTGCATTTAGCCAGGAGATTAAAGACTTTCAATCCAATACATTTGTTAGCTCCGGTTTTATTTTAGCTAATGCAGGGTTGCAATCATCAGAAGGATTTGAGTTTGATTTGCTTTTCTCCCCTGTGCCTAGTATTGATATTACTTTAGGTGGACTAATCATGGATTCAAAATATGATTCTTTTACCGGATCTGCTGCAGGTGACGTTAGTGGTACTAAGCCTGAAAATGTCCATGATGATTCTCTAACAAGTTCAATCACTTGGAACTGGTCGCGAGGTAGAACTGATGGCTATGTCAGATTAAATCATCTCTATTCTGGGCCAACATTGATCAGGATTATTCCTTCAGAAAATGTTGCAATGTGCGCAGCAGGAACTTGTGAGAAAACGAAAGATACGCTCAACTTTAGTGCTGGAATCACTAGAGGTAATTTAGATATAGTAATCTTTGGTAACAACATCAATGATGACAAGTATCTTCATACAGCTTTCTCATCTGTAGGTGATCCATTCAGAACATCCTTTGAGGGTTATCCAAATGCACCAAAAACATATGGAGTAACAGTTAATTACTCTTTCTAAGATCATTCCCCCCCTTAGTTTTGATTTATTGAAATAGTAATAAAGGAGCTCGAAAGAGCTCCTTTTTTTTGTGTCAAATTTTATTGACTTAATTGATCTAACGCTTCTGACATCTTTTTTTGCAAAGCACCTATAGCTTGCAATGGCCTAATCATAACTTTAAAGTCTATAATCTTGCCCTCATCATTCCAACGAATAATATCAACGCCATTGACTGAGATATCATCGATATAGGTTTCAAACTCTAGTACCGTGTCTAATCCATCAACGAGTTCACGAACATACTTAAATCGCTTCATATCAAAAGTCTGTCCAGCTCCCATCAAATAAAGTTTAGACATCTCCTTTCCTTGAATGGGTTTAAAAACTATTGGTGATGTAAATACACAAGAATCATCAAGAATTTCATCTAAAAAATTTTCGTCATTGGATTTTAAGCCTTGATGCCATCTTTCAAGATACGATCGAGTATTATTCATTTATGTATTTAAAACTGTTGGCGGTGATGATGCAAGCAGTTATTTTAAGTTAAAAAAGCCCTGGCAACTGAATTGTTAAAAATAAAGAAGCTGCTATAAACTTATTTTTTTCTTCGTAGCTTTCGAAGACGAGCATATTCATTTTGTTGCTTACGCTCTGCCAAATCACGCCTCTTATGACGCCTGTTTCTAGCTGCTTCAGATTTTTGAATTCTGATAGCTTTATTCATTCTTCTTTAATATTCTCATAAAGAAAAAAGAAAAGCAAAAAGAGAGTTTTTAAGAAAGTTTTTTTACTCTTGATTTAAGAACTTTTAAATCTAAATTATATGGTGAGCCAGATGAAGAGTTTTTTCTTGTTAAACTTTTAGAAATTGATTTGCTATCTTGGCTGGACTTTACTTTGGTATAAGCCTCTCTAAATGGTAACCCTGATTGAACCAATTCATATGCACGATCGGTCATCATCATGCCTTGATCGATAAATTCATCAGAACGTTGTAGATTCACTTTTATTGATTTAATTAATTCAGGCAGCAAGTCTAAGGTCCCTGTCACACAATGAACGGAATGAATAAGAGATCTTTTAGTGAGCTGTAAATCTCGATGATATCCACTGGGTAAAGAAATTAAATTTTCTAATTCAGAATAATGCCCTGCGATCACAGCATACTTAGCCCTCATAACCTCTATCACATCTGGATTGGATTTATTTGGCATGATAGATGATCCTGTGGAATATTTGGATGGAAGACTCAATAAATTAAATTCCTGAGCTAAAAAAATACTCATATCCCATGAGAATTTTCTGACATCCAGCATTGGCTGTTTTAATGACCCTATCAACTCCAATTCAAATTTACCTCTGCTATTTTGAACATACAAACTATTTAATTGCTTTCTTTTAAAGTTTAGTTCTTTGGTTGAAATATCTCTTTTAATTGGGAGATTTACACCATATCCAGCTGCTGAGCCTAATGGATTTATATTCATCCAGGATTGAGTGTTTGATATTAAATCAATATTATCAAGAAAAGATTCGGCAAAAGATGCAAACCATAAACCCCAAGTAGATGGCATGGCTCTTTGCAAGTGAGTATAGCCCGGCATGGGATCAGACGAATGCTTTTCAGCCTGATCAAGAAATGATTGAGCAATTTTTATATTAATTAAATTAATTTCATCTAATTTTTCTCTTGAATAGAGGCGCATGGCTGCCATTACCTGATCATTCCTGCTTCTTCCTGTATGAATTTTTTTACCTACAGAGCCTAGCTCTCTGATTAAATGCTCTTCAATAGCTGAATGGCAATCCTCGTATTTGGATGATAGTTTAAATTTTTTTGTCTTAAATAGTTTTACTAGTTTATTTAAAGTGGAAATGATTTTTTTAGTTTCAGATTTATTAAAAATATTAATACTTTCTAACTCGCGAGCATGAGCAATAGATGCTTCAATGTCATACAAGAATAGTTCTTGATCTAGAACGATATCCTCACTAGATAAAAATTTATCGATTCCAGAATTTTTATCTTTTAAACTTTGATTCCAAATTTTCATAGTTAACTTATCCCCAAGGTATCTTCCCACCCAAATGCAGAATTTAAATTTTGTACGGCCTGAGTTGCAGCACCTTTAAGAAGATTATCAAGAGCGCAACAAAAAGTCAGTCTATTAATTTCTGAATCAATCTCAAAACCTCCTATTATTACATTAGAATTATTTTGCACTTTTTGTACATTGGGTACAGCTTGTTGAATATAAATCAATTTTTTTTCTTTGTAATAATCAATAAATAAATTGAGTATATCCTCCCTATTTAGTGTTTTGGTAAGCATAAAATTACCTGTCATCAATATTCCTCTAAAAAAATTGCCCACATGGGGTGTAAATAAAAGGTCTTGGTAACTATGAACTTTTGCTTCTCTCTCATGTAAATGGGAGATAAGAGAATATGGAAGAATGTTATCTTTTAAGGCTTCTAAATCATTTCTTTCGTTTGGAGATGCTCCAGCGCCACTATAACCAGACACTCCAAATAGATTTACCGATCCTTTTAGAATATTTACTAAAGGCGCAAGCATAAATTGCATCGCAGATGCATAACATCCAGGATTGCTAATTCGATTTGATTGAACTTGTTCTGATAGCTCAGGTATTCTATATTCCCAGGTATCATCAAAACGATGATCTGCGCTTAAATCTACAATAATAGCTTTCGGATTATGATGCTCTATTAAATCAACATATTTTTTAGCTTGACTATTCGGCAGGGCGAGAATGTAGGCATCTTCATCACCAAGAATAATGTTATTTAGACTTAAATCTTGATATAACATAGTTGAATCAATCCCCAGTTTTACAGGTTCACCAACCTTTGAAGAAGAGAAAATCGATGTAATATTTAAATAATTATGATGTGACAGCAATGCAATAATTTCTTGCCCAACATAGCCTCTTCCACCCAATAATCCTATTTTTTTAATATCCATTTAAATCACACTTCTGGGTTTGTTGATTGCATTCTCAATACACCCTTTAAGTGCGCCAAAATCTGAGATGCCAATCCAGAAAATATGCCATTCTTCCTGCTTCTGACATCCATCACATATTGAGGTATAAAAATTATTAATGGGATTGTTGGGGCGTGATCGCCAAAAAACTTGTGGATAAGCTTTTCGCATCTCATGCCATATACCAGCTCCCAATCCTTCTCCTTTAGCTTCAGGGATAACGCCAAACTTATCCATATATGGAACGGCAAACTCATTTGAAATAGCAATAGTGGCGCGTTTACAAGAGGTCATAAAAATATTTAAATCATCTGCATTATCAAAAAAATTATCTACTAGTTTTCCTTTAAATGAGGCCTCTATGATATTTGTAAATTGTTCTTGAACATCTTTGTTTGGAAGCTGATGTTGCAAAACACTATATCCATGCTTGATTAAGGTGCCTGAACCAGAATCTGTAAAGAGTTCTTTTGGAAGATTGATTGGTTTTGTGATTGAAACAGAAGCTGTTTTAGGAAGATGATCTAACAAAGATTTAATTTGCTGAAGTTTTAACTTCATTCCAGAGTGAAGCCATTCTTCCTGCATAAATTCATCATATTCAAGAGCTAGATTAATATTAGGAATTAATTGCTCTCTACTATTAAAGATTCCTCCAATGTCAGATAAGAAAATAGCTTTATATGGATTAATAGCTTTAACTAATTCAACGGTGGCAATATCTGCATTTATATTTAACATCTCATTGTTTTGGAAGCCAATTGGTGCAATGACTGGAATAGAATCGGATTCAAGAACATCATTGATGAGTTTGTCGTTAACAGATTGAATAGCCCCAACATAACCTAAATTGGGGTCTTCTATTGTGCATTCGAATACATCTGATATTAGACCTTTTGCATTTGCTCCTTGAGTTTTCAAAGCCTCGACAACTTTCTGATTAGTTTCAAGAAAAACTGAATGAGCGACATCCCTTACTTCGGTAGAAGTGACTCTTTGACCATTTATAAAAGAAAAATCAATTTTATTCTTCTCTAAATTAGCAGAGAGCATTGGGCCTGCACCATGAAGTATTACAGGCTTGAGACCAACTTGATTTAAAAAAACTAATGAAGAGATTAGATTCTCTAGATCATTTTCAATAACAGATCCTCCAACTTTAATAACTGCAAAACGTTGCTCAGGAGAAGAAAATTTTTCAATATATTTTTTTATCTCTTTATCAGAACCGATGGCTCCAAGCAGTTTTAAAATAGTGTTTTTTATGAATTGATTAGAAGAGTTGCTCATTGAACTATCTTTTTGAAATCGGCTAGTGCTTGGATAAGCTCATCAAGGCTCACGGACTCATTGGGTTGATGAGCGTCAGCAATATTACCGGGACCATAAACAATAGATCTAAAGCCTGCCTCACTGAAAAGTGAGGCTTCTGTCCAAAAATTTACTGGCGGAGATAAATCTAAACCTAACTCATCTGCAAATGACTCTGAATCAGCAATATTCCCAGACGCAGGCAATGCAGGTGCTACAAACCCAGGAGTAAATTTTGAATGGTGTTCGATAGATTCAACATGAAACTCGTTCAAAAGGGTGTCAAATGATTGGCCCGGTAAAGGTCTCATACCAAATTTAATTTGGGCATAATCGGCAATTATATTTGGCTTAATGCCGCCTTCAATTAATCCGAGATTAAAAGCAACACCTGTTAAATCTTTGAATGAGGTTTGGTTATAGGATTCGGCAACTTTAAGAGCTGCATCTGACCAACGTGTTAATTTATGAATTGCGTTATCAGTCAAGGCTCTTTGTTCTGAGCTGTGTCCAGCCTGACCAAAAAACTCCTGAGTAGCAGTTAAAATTCCTCTATGACACGTGACAACCATGTTTTGCGTTGGCTCAGCAACAATGACGCCCTTAAAAGTAGGTTTTGTTTTTAGATACTCCTTGATGCAAGTACTTTGGCCGGCCTCTTCGTCCGTTGAAAATAAGATTGCATAATCCTTGAGGCCTTGTTCGACTAGCGTCAACAGGCAAGCTGCAGCTCCCTTGATGTCACAGGCACCAAGCCCAATAGCTCTTTCATCCTTGATAACTAAATTAAAAGGATCAGATACCCACCCTTCACCTGCTGGAACCGTGTCTAAATGAACATTTATCAGATAATTAGGTGATCCTTTTGTAAGCAATATATTGAAAGACCCTCCTCCCAAATCAGTTACTTTGGGATCGATAAAATCTAATGAGTTTAAATATTGAATCAATCCTGACTGCTCTATCTCTCGTGGTGGATTTGAGGTGTCACAAGCAATTAGAGCTTTTAAATGCTTTAATGTTAGCTCTAAACCTGAACTCATTATTTTTTATGAATCGATGACCAAGTTGATGTACTTTGCCCTATCAATTT
The DNA here is from genome assembly GCA_902595065.1 of uncultured SAR86 cluster bacterium. Taxonomy (GTDB): domain Bacteria; phylum Pseudomonadota; class Gammaproteobacteria; order Magnimaribacterales; family D2472; genus D2472. The sequence continues at coordinate 18,650 of CACJOM010000005.1, read as the reverse complement.
AATAAATCCTTTTGATTCAGCCTCTGACCAAGTTGCAGATTGAGCATAAGCACCCTCAGGGCTTTTTAATATATTTTTGGATTTCACTGCAACAGCATCAACCCTTCCAGGAGTTAACTTCAATGTAACCTCGCCTGAAACAGTTTTTTGAGAATCATGTAAAAATGCTTCTAGGTTTTCTCTTAAAGGTTCAAAATAAAACCCTCTATAAACAAGATTGACCCATTCTTGTCCAACCTGTGCTTTTACATAATTTTGCTTATCAGTTAGAACGGTCTCCTCTAAAGCCCTATGAGCTGACATTAAAATAGCAATACCAGGAGCCTCAAAAACAAATCTTCCCTTTAATCCAATAATGGTGTCGCTTGAAAAAACAGATCTTCCTATCCCAAAAGATCCTCCTAGAGCATTTAAACTTCTTAAGAAGTCAGCTCCTTGCATTTTCTTATTATTAATAGCAACAACTTTTCCTCTGAGGAATTTAATTTTTAAGGTTTTAGGTTTTTTGGGATATTGGTGAGGCAGCTTACAGAGCACATAACTCTCGCTAGATGGCTCCTCCCACTCATCAATCTCACTTCCTGATATTGTGGCGCCCATCAGGTTTTCATTGACACTGTATTTTTTATGCAATGAAGAAACCTTAAAACCTTTGTCTTGTAGATACCCCTCTTCGTATCCTCTTACATTCTTTGTGATATTTTGAATCTCTCTTATGGGAGTTATAATGTTGAACTTTCCATGAGCTCGAATAGATAAGTCAAATCGAATTTGATCATTTCCCATTCCTGTACAGCCATGAGCAATATTTTTAGTTTTTAATTTTTTACACAATTTAATTGATTCTTTTACAATCAAATATCTATCAGAGCAAAGAGCAGGATATTTGTTTTGATATAACGCACCTGATTGAATCAATGGAATTAAAATTTCACTCCATAAGCTTTTCTCAACATTGATATTAATATGTTTTTTTGCTCCTAATTCATTCGCTCTTTTTGTGATTAATTGCTCTTCTTTAACTGAAATTCCACCAGTGTTCACAAATAAAGTATGGACCTCATAACCTTGATCAATCAGGTAAGGGACACAAAAACTTGTATCAAGGCCACCTGAAAATGCTAAAACTATTTTTTTATTCATTTTTTATCCCTATAAAATTTTACTTAGTATGGACTTTTGAACATGCTTTCTATTTGCTGCCTCTTTAACTGCCAAGCAATAATCAGCATCCATAACTGCGTCAGTTGCCTTCACATTTCTTCTTAAAGGAAGACAATGGCTAAATACTGCATTTTTTGTCAGACTCATCTTTGCTTCATCAACAATAAAGTGCTTGTATTGATTATTGCTTGCTATCTGCTTATCAGTATTTCCATAAAAGCTCAAACAGCCCCAGCTTTTTGCATAGACTATCTCTGCATTTGAGTAAGCAGTATCAATATCATACGAAATATCAAATGAGGTTCCGCCAAGCGCACAATTCTCTCTTGCAGCTTCAATATATCTATCGTCAAGAAGATAGTCTTCTGAGGGACATAATAAGCTAACATTCATTCCAAATTTGCTTGCAATTAAAAGACTGGAATTAGCAACTGCTGTATTTAATGGCTTGGGATGATAGGTCCAAGTTAGAAGATAATCTTTACCAGTCAAATCACCATAGTGCTCTTGTAAAGTTAATATATGAGCAAGCTCCTGGCATGGATGTTCGATTGTTTCCATGTTAACGACTGGTACTGAAGAATATTTTGCAAAGCCCTTAATAACGGAGTCAGTTCTATCATGATCCCAATCCACAAACTTAGGAAAAGCCCTAATCGCAATACAATCACAATAAGATGATAGTACTTGTGCAACCTCTTTTACATGCTCCTCTGACTCTCCATCCATGACAATATTTTCTCCAAATTCAATTGGCCAAGCATCTTTTCCAGGCTGAAGGATAACTGCAGTTCCAGAAAGCTCATTGATCCCGACTTCAAAACTTGTTTTTGTTCTGAGAGAAGGATTAAAAAATAGCATTGCAATAGATTTATCTTTTAACAACGGTTGATGTGGTTTATTTTTTAGCTTAATAGCAAAGTCAAGAATATCTTGGAGCTCCGATCTGGACCAATTTTGAGTTGTAATAAAATTCTTCATCTTAAGTGATAAAACCAAACCATTATGGAGTGGCTTTTAGATAGATCTACGTCTTCTGTTGATAAAGGATGAGTATGAAGCAGCAACAATAGAGCACAGCTTGTAAGAAGCTATGGCTGAGTTTAAAGATCTAGGCGATCTAGTTGCTTTATTCATGGTGAAGAAAGTATGCAAGAAAAAAGACTTAAATCCAAGATATATTTTAAAAAAAGGGAGCAAATGCTCCCTAGAAATTAAAACTATTTATTTTGTACCAGAAACAAAACCTTTTTTCGACTTAATATTTCTTACCTTTTTATATAAAGTGCATTTTTGAGATTTAGAATCAAACGTGAAGCCTGCTACTTTACTCTTTTGAAGTGCAATTTTTGAGCAGCCTTCAACCGATGAATATTTTTTTGCAGTTTTAACGGCAAATATTTTTCCAGTAATCGCATAATCCTCTTGAATTGCTATGTCAGCAGTAGCCAATGAGGGTAATAGTAGAAGAGAGAAAACAAACATTGATTTTTTCATTATAAGTATCCTTTATTTTATGATTTTAATTTATACATATTATTTATAATGTTTACACTGTAAACATTTAGAAGGCGTCATAATAAATGCGTAAACAAAACATTGCAACTTTAAAATGAAGCCAAATACATAATTAAACATGCAATTTCTATGCCAATAGATAGAAGTTTGCGCTATACCCCATTTCACAAGATAATATTTTAATGACACTTAAAGAATTAATCGAAGAGGCTCATAAAATAGTTCCAAAAATTTCATGCAAAATTTATGCTAAAAACCCAAATGAGTACTTTGTAATTGATGTTCGAGAAGAGACAGAAATAAGAGAAACTGGAATTATAGATAATGCAGTAAATATTCCAAGAGGGTTAATTGAAATGAAACTCTCGCCTTCTGGTAATCAGGGGTTAAATGCTGATACCCCTATCATTGTTTATTGCGGCGGAGGAAGCAGAGCTTCTCTTGCTGGGAAAACATTAATTGAACTTGGATTTAAAAATGTCCAAAATCTAGAGGGTGGATATAGGGGTTGGAAAGAGTTTTCTGATTAATCTAATTTAGGTAATAACAGCGCCAGGTGATTATGAGCTGCATTTTTATACTCTGGGCTAGCCCCTGCCATAACCTCGCCTTTTTTTGCGCAACTCTCATAAGCTAGTCTTCTAAGCTTTGGATTGGAAAAATCTAATGATTCATTGTTAGGATCATAGACCTTTTTTGTTTTTGAGTTGAGCTTTAATTTACAATTAGCCCAACTGTATGCGTCTGGTATTAATCTGAGAGGCTGCGGACCATCAAATGAATGAAAAGAGTTGGGATATACCTCAATATTTGCACTACCTCCTATAGCATTTATCTCTGTAACAAGCTCCTTGCATGGCTGAGGTGGGGTCCAATTATCTTCCTCACCAATATATATTTGCATCAAATCTTTATCCCATGCATTTACATCAGGTAATGCCAAACAACCTGGATACCACATGAAATAACCAGAATAGGATGCTCCATTTTTATTAAGCGAATCTTGCAAAGGTAACCAAGCATTAAACAATGCTGCAGTCCCGCCAAGGCTCCAGCCTGCTGCATAAATCTTTTCATTATTTATTCTTGTATCATCCCATAATAAATTTAGACTCATTGCCATATCATAGATAACAGTCTCGCTGGTTACATTAATTTGATTACCAACTGTGCTTTTGACTCCTCGAGAATCAAATGGATGCATTGCAAAAACAATAAAGTTGGCTTGCCTCATTTGTTCAATATATTTCAAATGATGGGCGCGCCAATTTGAGGAACCATGAGAAGCAACAACTGCAGGATATATTTTCTGTGGATCATAATTATCTGGGAAATGCATGACCCCAAATATTTCTATATCTCCTTGAGATTTTAACTCTTCACCAAAGAGACTTTCGAATCCAATAATATTTTTAGAATAATATTTAACTGTTTCTTTTTGATAATGTGAATTCTCTGAATCTGAGTGTGAGCAGCTTATTAAAAATACTGAAAATAAAAAGAAAAAAATAACTTTCATAATTTTCATCTTATCAAAAAAAAGGAGGGCTATTGCCCTCCTTGAAAAAGAATTTTAGCTAATTATTACCAATAATATCCAACTCTAATTCCATAGTGGCGTGGTGCTGAAAAAGCTCCGCTAGGAACACCCGCTTCCACCCCCCTCCAATATGAAATAACTTCATCTGTAAGGTTGTAAGCAAAAGCCTGTGCATACCAAGATGAATCGTTAGAAGGTTTATATGTAACGATTAAGTCAAACATCTCCCAGCTACTTCTTTGATCTCCAAATTCATCAGTACTTGCATTGAAGTATCCAGGCAAATCAATAAATCCATAACCACATCCATCAGCTGCCCCATAATTTGCACAGCCATATGTTCCATAACCACCTGGATCATTAATATGCTTATCAGCATTCCAAATAGTTAAGTAATCCTCGGCCTGCCAATGATACTTGAGCGCAGGAGTTAAAATACCATAAACACCCATATTAAAAGTGTGCTCATAATTTATCGTGAAAGCTAAATTTGGTGAATAAGGAGCTTCATTTCCTTTAAGATTCACATAGTTTTCTGGAACATTCGCAACAGATTGGTCGTAACCTGCTCTGCCAAAATATGCATCTTGACCGTAGTACCATTGAGTAATAAAGTCTTCGGTTACTTCTGTATCCATCATCGTGATCCACCCACTCAAACGGCCACCGTCGTAAGGGATGAAATCAAATTCAAACTCAAGACCTTGCATCTCTTGCTCACCAAAGTTTTGAGTTCCCCAGAATGTTACAACTTGCTCTACTGGATCTAGTTGACCAGTATCAATGTTGTATTCTGTTGTAGCTATAACATCAAATGGAACATTTCCAGTAAACTGTTTGCCATCATAAACAGTGTGATAAAAGTTTGCAGCTAAAGATAATCTATTCTCTAAAAACTTACCCTTATAACCTACCTCAAAGGTTGTAGCTTCTTCAGGTCCATATGATGTATTCACAGCAGAACCTGGCCCCTCAGGATGAATTGTGTTTGCAGCTCTAACTGCCTCATCTGCAATACTACCGGCTTTATAACCTGTAGCAATATAAGCGTATACAAATTCGTTTTCTGAAAGATCCCAATCAAGCCCTATTCTCCAGTCTGTAGAGCTATATGATTGTGAAGTAGCATTATTTGCTGTTTGCACCATACAGCCAGTACCACCAAAATATGGACCACCACCATATGGGCCGCCTGCAGCAGTACAATTTACTCCGTTAAACAAACCTCCAGCTATATGAAAATCTGGGGTCAAAGCAGCTAAGTTAGGAATAAATAGTTGTCTGTTACCCCAAATCTCAGTAGATGGATAACAAGAATTCCAGACACTACATTCCCAGTTCTTACCACCTACATCAGACTTATCATCCTTTGAATGTCTTATACCTAATGTTAAATATAGGTCTTCTTGAAGCTTCATAGTTGCCTGACCAAATAAAGCTTTGGATTCAATGGTTCTATCTGGTTGAAGGAATATATTATCGCCATTAAACGTTGCATGGAAAAATGCCTCCATGTCGTTTTCTTCTTCTAAGTAGAAAGCTCCAACAACCCATGACATAGTGTCGGTTGCTCCAGTAAACTGAACATCAAAAGTCGTTGAGTCAGCTTTATAATCATTGAGCACCATGGCCATTTGCCATTCATTTCTACCGCCGTCGATATCAAATTGAGAGTATTGCTCAAGAGCTTGCAAGCCAAGCTTGGCAACCATTTGAAAATCACCAAAATCTTTATTATAAATAGCTCGTATAGATTCAATACTTAAATCATTTACACCAGGAACGTTTACAAATGCAGTGTATTCTGTACTGCCTTTTCCTAAAATATCATCACATGTATTTGCAGGCTTTGATGGTGCGCCACCAAAAGTTCTACCTGTTCTATTTTTGATCATGTCACAATCAAAGCCGTTCATCCATCCAGCTCCATCGTCCTGAAAGACTTCATATTGAAGATTAATATCGCTAGTTTCATCAATAATATAAAGCGCACTGATTCTGTAGGCATGATTATCTACATTGCCATAGAATGTTGATGGATCAGCCTTAATTGCTTGATAGGCAGAAGCGTACTGATACCCCGGATCAAACCCAGGAGCTGCGTTGTCACCTCTTTCAGGGTTATTACACCCTAAGAACCATGCATAAGCTGAATTTCCTCTTCTATCACCACAAGTTTCGACAGTTTTTGCTTGGGCTAATACATCAGCAGGCAGCCATCTATGATCAATTTGATTAGGATCGTAGTAACCATCTAAGTGTGAATCTTTTGATTGATCAGAAAATGCAAATCGAAGAGCAAATTTTTCAGAAATTGGAAGATTGTAATGACCTTGTACACCTTGCTCTGATCTATTACCTGCATTAACAGTTATTGATCCACCTTGAATCTCTAAATTAGGCTTAGCGGTAATAATATTAAGAGATCCAGCGATAGAGTTCCTTCCAAAGAGAGTTCCTTGTGGACCCCTAGCAAGTTCAGCTCTTTCAAGATCAAACATTAGCGCTTGAGCACCTTGTGGTCTTGATTGATACATTCCATCCACATGAACACCCACAGCAGGATCACCTACTTCAGTTACATTGTTTGATCTGATACCCCTTAAAGTAATTATTGGAGCATTGGTATCAGAGTTTTGTATAGCAAGACCGGGTAAGGAATAGCTCAAATCTTTAATATTTGAAATACCAAATCGTGTTAGCTCATCCTGAGTCACAGCCGAGATAGCAATTGGAGTCTCTAGAAGAGAAGTTTCTCGTCTAGTGGCTGTAACAATTACATCTTCTATGCCGCCTTGATCAGAATATTCACTTGAAGATTCATATTCAGTAACGGCGACAGAACGCTGCTCAACTTGAGCGCTATCCTGCGATGTGTCGCTTGATGCTGAAGCATCTACAGGTAAGACTGGAGTGTCTGCTAATACAGTCAAAGGCAATACCAGCAACGATAGTTTTAAAAATTTCATGATTATTATTCCCCAATAATAGATTTCTATTCATAAATTATCGTTAAATTGACAATGTTGTCAAGTTTGTATTTAAGTATAAAAAAAAATCGTAAAAACTAACCCTTTTAAAGGTATTTTTAACTACTAGGTATTATTTCTTGAATAAGAGAGTCATTCTATCTGACTCGCCGATGGATTGATATTTAGATCTGTCTTGCTCCTTCAACCGATAGGATGGAGGTAATGTCCATACCCCCTTAGGATGATCAGCAGTATCTTTTGGATTGGCATTAATTTCAGAAGAGGCAATCAATTTAAAGCCAACTGCCTGAGCTGTTTTAATGGCAAGCGGTTGAGAGACATATCCACTTGTTTTCATGAACTCCATACTCGAATTCTCTGGTGCTCTGTGCTCTACCACGCCAAAATGGCCGCCATCTTTTAAAGCGTTATATGCTTCTTGCATTACAGCCTGCATTGCATCTCTGCTTAACCAATTATGTAGGTTTCTAAAAGTGAGAACTAAATCCTGTGAATTTGGTTCTATATATGCCTGTGTGGGTGGAACATCTGCAGTTAATACATTCACTCCTTCGAATAAAGGATTGGAAGCGACCTTTGCATCAAAAGAATCTCTCGAGCGTTTGTAATACCCTCCAGCTTGAGGATTGTGATGAGTTACAGATAGTTGACCCTTCTCTTTAAGATAAGGCGCGAGAATTTCCGTGTACCAACCACCTCCAGCAGATAGCTCAAGAACATGCATAGAGGGAGAAATATTAAAAAACGAAAGTGTCTCATAGGGATGTCTAAATTTATCTCTCGCAACATATTCAACATTCCTGTTAGGATTATTTACAACTTTAAGCAATACATCCTCATGATTAACTTCCTCTGAACAAGCTGCGAATGTCATCAAAAAGATTAATAAACTTAAGTGTTGATAAATACGATTCATATATTCCTCAATTAATAATTATTTACAGGTAAAAAATTAAAGTTTGAATAACCCCTATAATACCCAACCAGCCTAAATAAGCTAAGCGCGAAATTTTTGAATTTTGATGATTCCAGACACCTAAAGCCCCAAAAGCTCCGCAAGCTCCAATAGGCGGGAACCAAAACCCAGCCAAGCCTAAAAAGCCCAGCAAGCCCAATAACCTAATTGGGCCGCCAGATTGACTTGGATGAACTTTATTTAGAAGACCTGTTAAACCGATAAGACCAAATAATCCAACCAGCCCCAGGTAACTCATAGATTAATCTCTAGGACGAGACTCGTTAACGACTAATTTTCTGCCTTCAACTTCAGCATCATTTAATGCTTGTATGGCATTCTCGCCACCATCAGACATTTCAACAAAACCGAACCCACGGGAGCGATTAGTTTGACGATCGGTGATAACTTTAGCTGAGGTAATAGTGCCATGTTCTGCAAAAATTTGCTCAAGGCTTGCATCATCGATACTCCAAGGGAGGTTTCCAACGTAGATATTCATAAAATTCCTTCTAAATGAAAATAAAAAATGAAGTGTACAGTATTTTTATAGATAAAACTTAATATATTAAACATTTAAGAAATCAGTTGAAGTTTTACCAAATTCAGACCACCACTCCATGCCCATCAAGTGAATTCGTTCAAGGTTGACATCAGAAGTATCATCCATTCGCCTATTAACTAAACCTGTAGATGAATTAACTCTTAGATAGTTTTTACCCATTAGGTCTCTAGCTATTTCATCAAACATACTAGATTCAAGCATAATTCCTAAAATATCATGACGAAACCAATTCAAGGCTCCCCATTTTGCAGAGTTTCGTCCATTAATTTTTCTTCTATTGATTCCAGTGCCTATACTGAGAACTTTGATTTCGCATTCAGGAAAAATTTTCTTAGCCTCCGAATATCCAAGCAGAGATGGATTATTAGCCACTATCCCTCCATCAATTAGCCAAGTTCCATCGTCAATCTCTTGTGTAGAGTAATAAATAGGTGCGGCGCTGGTTGCACTTGCAGCGCTGACCATCTTAATCCCGGGTGAATCATAGGAACTTAACAAACGAGGTTTTCTATTTTCAACATCATAAGCTAAGACTGCTACAGGTTTTTTTGCTTCCCCTAGCGATTGATCTTTAAAATATTCCAATAACAATTCTCGCTTTCCCTTTCCGTCATATTTAGGTTTGGTTTGCAAAAAAGATGCATTATCCCAAAATGATTTAGACATTGTTTTGGCTAAGTTTTCTTTTGACCAAAAATCTTCTAATTCAAAGCAATTAGCCTTAAGACCAGCAATATTTAAAGCATTAATTCCACCAGCACTTGTGCCAATAAAAAAATCAAAAATATCAAAAATCTTTTTTCCTGAAACTACTTCTAGTTGCTTCAGAAAGATCACGGCTGCAATGGCTCTCACTCCTCCCCCATCGAGTGATAAAACCAGCTTTGTTTTTTTGGCTGGAGTGAGATATTTAAAAAATCGCCGAATATCCAATGATTAATTGCTCTCCTGATAGATGTTATTTAAAGTTTGACTGAGCCTAATTGCTCCTAAAGCAATTCTCTCATGGACAGTTTGAAAATGACTTTCCATGTATCTATTTGTAATAAGCTTTAACTCATTATTGCGGTAACCTACAGATTTTTGCATTGCAATATCCCGACTTTCTTGAGCCCAAGATTCAAATTCCAAAGACTGAGGGTGGTTTAAAAATTCATATATTTTCTTAGACACATTATTTAAAAGATATTCTTCGCCATACAAAGAATCCATATGTTCAATAATTTCTCCATCCCAAACACTATGCATATTAGCTTCAGTGCCATCAGGGAGTATAACTTTATGGTCATTGCCTCCTCTATCTTCAGGAAAGCCTACATGCATGGGCTGATGAGCATCTCCAACAAAATGCCCTATAAACCAAAGAGCCTCGGCTCTGTCACGAAATGATTCAGTGAAATTGGTTAAAACCTTCATTTGTTTATGGAAAGCATAAATCAGGCATCCATTTTTTGGGCATGTGGCCTTATATATGTTTTGCTCTGAGTCAGGCAAATTGATGTAATGCCAGGATCTGGTATCTTTTCTGTCATCATTTTTAACCCAATCAGGCCAAAGACATGCAACTCCAAAGGATCCATGCTCCTCAATCAATGGGTCCAATGATTTTTTTGCTTCAGGTGTTAGTAACTTATAAGCTTCATCACAAACCATTTGATGACCCTTATCCCACCATCCATTGGCTTCAAATGAAAAAATAAACAACAATGAAAGAAAGAAATGTTTAATCATTTTTATGGAGTGTGAATTACAGCTGTAGCAATAGCTCTAAACATTGCGACATGTGCATCCTTAGAGTACTGGCGCTCTTGGTTGAATTTATAATTTGATGAAGTTTTAGCAATTACTACATCAGTCACCGGATCAATATAAATGTACTGATTATAAATTCCTGAAGCCAAATAATCAGAAGAGGGAAAACCAGGAACCCACCATTGATAACCATAACCCCATGGACTTGAAGACATGTCATTTTCACCTGGTTGAAGATGAGGTCCGTCAGGTTTATGAGATGCATGAACCCATTCTTCTGGAACTATTTGTTGATTACCCCATTTCCCATTATTCAGATACAGTTGGCCAAATTTTGCATAATCTCGCAATGTAGCATTTAACCCACCTAGGGCCCATGCAGCCCCAGTATCATCAACCATATAATATGCATCGTGCTCCATGCCGATTTTAGTCCAAATTTTTTCCTGAAGATTCTTTGCAACTGTTTGTCCTGTCACCTCCTCTAGGAGCATTGCTAACATTTGGGTATCAATGCTTACATAGTGATTAAACGTGCCAGGCTCCTTTCCATTTTTTAAATCCTTAGCAAAATCTCGCATTGATGTGCCTTGAGCTAAAGCTCGGGCAAATTTATTTATATCCGAGTTATAGTCTCCATAATCCTCATTAAATATAACCCCGGATGACATTTGCAAAATATCCTTAATTGGTACATTTTCATATCCTGTATTTTTAAAATCACCCAGATACTTTGTAATTGGGTCATTTAAGTTCGCAATAAGACCATCATGGTAGGCAATTCCAATTAATGCTGAAAGAAATGACTTGGCAACTGACCAAGATATATGAGGCTGATCTTTTGAATTGCCTTGCCAATAATTTTCATAGAGCAAATCACCTTTGTGCAAAACAATCAAGCCATCTGTTTTAAAGTAATCTAATGCTTCAACCATATCGTAATCTTTTCCGTCCATTGAATAGGATGGAGGAAGTTCAAAGTCCCTAGTTTGAAAAATATGAGGTTTACCTGAAGATTTAATAGGAGTGGTTGGAAAAATTTTATCCATATTAATAAAATTTTTGACAATCTTATCTTCGTCAAATAAATGCACAACGTTATAGACCCTTAATGCTTTGGGAATATAAATAATGGCAGCGAAAAAAATAGCTATAAAAATCCCAATTAAAATTTTATTTAACATCATTAATTATTGGAACATTGACTGTTCAAATGCTTGAAGATATTCATCAGAGATTTCTTCTAACTGACGTTTATATCCTTTGTGAGTAAAGATGTAAAAATCTTTATTTTCAATTCCAGCAAAAATTGCTTGTGCTGCCTCTAGAGGAGATATTGGAAAAGTATTTTGCGCATCCTCGGCTGCAACTTCTAACAGTGCTTTTGGATCAGGCTCTGAATCTTTTGCTGCTGATTTGACCTCCTGATTTGAAGAATCACCATATGTGCTATTTACAATATTGGTTGTTACCTCTCCAGGGCAAACAATACTGACATCAATATTTGAACCTGTTAATTCAGCTCTTAAAGATGTCATTAGGCCTCTAATACCAAATTTGGATGCTGAATAAAGACCTAACATTGGATAAGCTATAAAACCTGAAGTGGAACAAGTTGCAATTATGTGCCCTTCCTCCTTGGAAGATTGCATTTTTGGTAAAAAAGCATGCACGCCATTAAAACAACCACCTAAATTAATGTTAATCAGCCAGTCATACATGTCTCGATTGACTTTGCTTATTGGAGCCGGACCAAGCACACCAGCATTGTTAAAGAGTAAGTGGCAATTTTGAAACGTTTCAAAAGTCTGACTTGCTAGATTTTCAACTTCATCTAAATTACTAACATCAGTAACTCTGGCTATAGCCTCAACACCTTTGCTTTTTACCAAATCAAGAGTTTCATTTAGCCCCTTTTCATCAACATCAGCTAAAACTAATTGCATTTTATAAGTAGCCGAAAGTTCAGCGATACCCCGACCTATGCCGCTGCCCGCACCGGTTATTACAGCTACCTTGTTTTCAAAATTTTTCATTCATCCCCCGCATTAAAATGCATAATCAAAGATTATCTTAACTTAAATATTATTAAAAATATTTAACTAAAAAATATGCGGAAGGGATGACAATAGCCCATAACATAAGAGCTAATAATAATGGTTTGCCACTTATCGAATTGAGCTCATTAGGATCAAATTGACTGCCAATACAAAATAAACCAATTAATAGAAAAGTCTGACTAGATATTTGGAGAATACTGATAATCTGTTCATTAAAAGTAAACACGGTATTAGCAACAATAGCTAAAATAAAAAATAGTATAAATCTAGGAAATTTCGTTGCTTGAGCCCGCTTGTTAAAAATCCAATTTGTAATGAGTATTAATGGTATGAGCCATATAGTTCTTCCTAATTTTAATGTAGCTGCAACTTCAGCAGACTCATTGCTAAAAGTTAGAGCTGAGCCAATCACTGAGCCTGTATCATGAATGGCAAGCGCAGCCCATGCGCCAAACTCAAAATTATTCATTTCTAAATAATTACCAACAAGAGGAAATACTATAATTGCAACAGCATTTAATAAAAAAATAATAGTCATGGCGATTAGTAACTCTTGGGGTTTTGCCTTTATGATTGGCGCAACAGCTGCCATAGCAGTTCCTCCACAAATAGCCGCTCCTGATGATAGTAGAAATGCCACTCGATGATGAATTCCAAGAAGTTTACCAAGCATCAGCCCCACAACAAATGAAGCAATTACAAAAAGTGCAATCCAAGGTAAATATACTGAGCTAACAGCTAATGCATATGGCAAACTAATCGTTGCTCCTAATAAGACAATACCAATCTGTAATGGCATAGTCCCAACGCGCCGCGTAATAAATATTGTTGGAGGCTTTAAAAAGTATGCAAAAAGGATCCCAGCAAATATAGATAAAGCCGCATTACCTATATAGAGAGAAGCTAAAACAAGAAATGCAAATGTAAAATAAAGCATCAAAGATTCCCGGTGGCTCAGTAAATTATTTACTTCTAATATTACGGGTTATTGAGCTAAAGAGACAGTCTTTGATAGAGAGTTATTTTATCTAATAATTTTTTTTCTTAATCTAATGCTTGCTGGAGTAACCTCAACCAGCTCGTCATCCTCAATAAACTCTAGCGCTTGCTCGAGAGTATGTTGAATGTGTGGAGTTAAAATGAGATTCTCGTCTGTACCAGCTGCTCTAATATTAGTTAATTGCTTTGCCTTGGTTGGATTAACGGGTAAATCATTATCCCTAGAATGCAATCCGACTATTTGACCTTTATATATTTCAAGCCCATGACCAACAAACATACGGCCTCTATTTTGAAGATTGAACAATGCATAGGCTAAAGTTTTGCCGGTAATCATTGAGACCATTACACCATTTTGGCGAGTAGCAATCTCACCCTTTTTAGCCAATCCATAATGATCAAAAACACTGGTTAAAATTCCACTACCACTGGTTAAAGTAAGAAATTGTGAGCGGAAACCAATAAGGCCCCTTGATGGAGCCATAAATTCAAGACGCATTCGACCGTTTTCTGTTATCACAAGTGATTGTAAATCCGCTTTTCTGTTACCCATCTCTTCCATTATTGCTCCTTGATGTTCTTCTTGAATATCAATTACAACAACTTCATATGGCTCATGAATTTCTTCTCCAACCTCTTTTTGAATAACCTGGGGTTTAGAAACAGCCAATTCATAATTTTCCCTGCGCATAGTTTCAATCAACACTGAGAGATGTAATTCGCCTCGTCCTGAAACTTTAAACTGATCAGGACTTTCACCCTCTTCAACCCTCAAAGCAACATTGTGCATTAGCTCTTGGTTCAATCGATCTTTAATGTTTCTTGAAGTTACGTATTTGCCTTCTTTCCCACAAAAAGGAGAATCATTGACCTGAAAGACCATACTGACTGTTGGCTCATCAACAGATAATTCTGGTAAAGGGTTGATATGCTCAGGATCACACAAAGTGTCAGAGATATTTAATGCTTCTACTCCTGTGATGCAAACAATATCACCTGCTTTTGCTTCTTCTGTTTCAACTCTTTCAAGCCCATGATGCCCAAGTACTTGAAGAATTTTAGCTTTTCGCTCAACTCTATCTTTATTAACTACAACCACGCGATCATTTGGTTTAACTGTCCCCCCTGTAATTCTGCCAATGCCTATAACTCCAACATAGCTATTGCTGTCCAAAGCTGAAATCTGCATCCGAAATGGGGCATTTTGATCAACATCTGGAGCATTAACTTTTTCAGTAATCATGTCCAATAAAGGCGTCATATCTTCGGCTAACTCATCCGGCTCATGCCCTGCTAATCCATTAATAGCTGAGGCATAAATAACAGAAAAATCTAACTGCTCATCAGTTGCTCCAAGATTATCAAATAACTCAAATACTTGATCGAGGACCCAATGAGGTCTCGCTTCTGGACGATCAACTTTATTAATTATTAAGATTGGATGCAATCCTTTTTCAAATGCCTTTTGGGTAACAAATCTAGTTTGGGGCATGGGCCCATCTACAGCATCAACCAACAGCAAAACTGAATCAACCATCGAAAGGACCCTTTCAACCTCTCCACCAAAATCGGCATGCCCTGGGGTATCAACGATGTTAATTCTGTGATCTTTCCAATTAATGGCAGTATTTTTAGCGAGAATTGTAATACCCCTTTCCTTTTCTTGATCATTAGAATCCATGATCCTCTCAGTTGCCATATTTTTTCGATCCAAAGTGCCGGATTGCTGCAATAACTTATCAACTAAAGTCGTTTTTCCATGATCAACATGGGCGATGATAGCAATATTTCTAAGTTTTTCTTTATTCATGATGAGCGTAATTGAGGGGGATTATACGAGAATATAAAAAAAGAAATACCCCGCTTGATAACTTATTTTTAAGGATTCATTTACCCTGACTAAATATGTTTTCCTGGATTCCAAGCTATACCCTTCAACAGATCATTGCCTGAATTTATTGCATTTTCTTCCAAAGATGTTGCCATAACATCATTCCATCTATTTAAATAACCAAACAATGCAATGACACCCATGATTTCAACAATATCATCATCGGACCAATATAAATGTAATTGCTGTTCAGTTTCCTTAGCTACATTTACAGGAACCATGCTGGCCTCTTGCGCAAACTGTAAAGCTGCTTTTTCAGCATCTGTAAAAAAATCTTGATTCTTAAAGTCCCAAACATACTCAAGTCTCTCAGATGTCGAACCATATCGCTCTGCAGCTCTAATGGTATGTGCCTGACAATATCTGCATCCAGTAGTATTACTACTCACAAAGGCAATTAAGCGTTTGAATTCTGAGGTTAGCTGACCATGGTTCTCCATTACAGCCATATTTAGCTCTATAAATGCTTTTGCAATACTTGGTCTTCTTTGCATGGTTAGAACAGAGTTGGGGCAAAAGCCCAATGTTTCATTAAAAAACTTTACTAATTCTTTAACACTTTGATCTGAAATATCTATTGGATTAACTAGCGGCATTGAAAAACCATAACATAATTTACTTTTAAGGTCTGATGATTAATGCTTCAATAAATAGATGAAAAAATTTAAAAAAGAAACTATTGCTGCCAAAGCTGGGATTGGAACTGATGCAAATCATGGATCAATTGTTCCCCCTATATATCTCTCGTCAAATTTTGAATACGAAGAACTTGGAAAAGGACAAGAATATGAATATACAAGAGAAACAAATCCAAGCAGAGATCATTTAATTAATGCTCTAACGCAACTTGAAAATGGTGTAGGCGGTGAAATACTAAGCTCAGGAATGGCAGCTATTAGTCTAGTAGCAAATATTTTAAATATTAACAGCAAAGTGATTCTTCCTCATGATTGTTATGGTGGAACACATAGACTTTTTTCATCTTTAGCTAAAAAAGGAATGCTAGATGCTTATTTTATCAATCAAGGTGAAGAATCCTTCTGCAAAAAAACTATTGCTAAAATTAATCCAGACTTGATATGGGTAGAAACGCCATCGAATCCTTTATTACAGGCTGTAGATATTAAAAAAATATCAAAAGAAGCTAAAGCATGTGATGCGTTGGTAGTAGTCGATAATACTTTTCTATCTCCATTTTTACAAAATCCACTTAAACTCGGTGCAGATATTGTCATGCATTCAACAACAAAATATATTAATGGTCATTCTGATGTTATAGGTGGAGCATTAATAACAAATGATCATGAGATTTTATCGAAACTAAAGTTTTGGGCAAATGCCTTAGGCATTACCGGATCACCATTTGATAGTTATTTGACTTTGAGGGGACTTAGAACTCTTGGTATTAGAATGGAGAAACATGAAAAAAATGCTGCAGCAATTGTAGAGCTTATATCGACACATCCAAAGATAAATAAGATTTATTATCCAGGTTTACCAAGTCACCCATCACACGCAATAGCAAAAAAACAACAAAATGGTTTTGGTGGAATGCTCAGCTTTGAAATATTGGGTGATTTGGAAGGAGTTAAAAATTTCATTGAAGGAATGAATATTCTTCCCCTTGCAGCATCTCTTGGGGGGTTTGAGAGCCTTGTGAGCCATCCATACACTATGACACATGGAAATCTTACTCCAGATCAAAGAAAAGAAGTTGGTATATCAGAAAATTTAATTAGAATTTCTGCTGGATTGGAAAACACCGAAGATCTTTTAAAGTCGGTGAATCGTGGGTTAAAAAAAATTTAAATCAATCTGAATCTTTTTTGATGCGATATTCGCTCTTAGAAACTTCACTATCAACACAATCAAAATAACCAGATTGTTCAGGCGAATGATCATCAGCGACCACCGTGGTGCCATCTTTCTTCCTTACTATAGGTGGACCCTGAGGTGCCATTCCTAAACATGAGGTCATGGCTGCACCCATATAACCTTCAACGCCAAGATGTGCATATGGGTTTTTTGCTTGTTCAAAAGGAGATAATTCTTTGGTTTGGCAAGCACTAAGACAAAATAATGCTAGAAAACTAAAAACTTTAAGAATGATTGAAAACTGCATTTACTTCATATAAAAGAACTATATTTATAACACATAAAATTTTCTGCTTAAAGGTAAAAAAATACTCATATATTAAGTTGCATATTGTCAATTATATGTTTATTGTGAACTTAGAGATTCCTATAAGATCAAGATTTTTCCTGTACCTTATAGCTAATTTGGAGGGGAGCCAAATTATATGGATACAAAATATTTATTCAAAAGACATAACACCTATTGGGTAAAAGTTGCCGTTCCTAAAGATCTTCGCAAAGAGCTTGGTTTTGATCTCAGATCTTCTTTGCACACGCATGATTTATCCGAAGCTCAAAAACTCAGAGAAGCAGTAGTAGCTGATTTTAAATCTCAAATATTTGTAGCTAAAGAAAAGCTCAAAGATTCAAACGGGAAAAATTCAATTAAAACATTTATGCCAGTTACAGATACATCTGATCCACAGTATTATCATAAAGTCGTGGATTGTCAGTATGCATGCCCTGCTCATACACCTGTTCCAGAATACATTAGAAAAATATCACAAAACAAGTATACGGAAGCTTATATGATTAATTGGGAATCAAATGTATTTCCGGGAATTCTAGGTCGAACATGCGATAGGCCATGTGAGCCAGCATGCAGAAGAACGAGAACTCATGAGAAGCCTGTTGCTATATGCAGACTAAAAAGAGTTGCTGCAGATTTTAAGGATGATGTTTCTAATCTGCTGCCTAAGGCTCCTTCGAAAAGCAATGGAAAGAAAGTTGCTCTCATTGGAGGTGGACCTGCATCATTAACAGTTGCAAGAGATCTCATTGTTATGGGGTATGAGTGCACACTATTTGAAAAAGATCCTCAGGCTGGAGGGTTAATGAGGACTAACATCCCATCATTTAGATTACCTGAAGAAGTGCTAGATGCTGAGGTAGATCAGATCATTGATATGGGGTTAAACACAAAATTTAATTCTGAAATTACTAGTCTTAAAAATTTCTTAAATGAAGACTTTGATGCAGTCTTTGTTGGAACTGGAGCGCCAAAAGGAAAAGATTTAAATATTGAAGGTCGCAAAGAGGCAGAGAAAAATATACATATTGGTATAGATTTTTTAACAA
>CACJOM010000004.1 GCA_902595065.1 uncultured SAR86 cluster bacterium | reverse complement strand
AATACTGTAAATGTTGGTGACACGCTTGTTACCATTAGGGGATTAACATCTACTAGAGACGCTGAATCAAATTTTGCATTTGTTGTTGATGGCGTTTTACAAACAAATCCTAATGCCTTTAATAGAGAGTTATTAGATATAGCTCAAATTGAAGTTCTTAAAGGCCCTCAAGGAGCTTTATATGGAAGAAATGCTACATCTGGCGCTATCTTAATTACTACAAAAGCCCCTTCAGAAGAATCAGAAAGCACTGCAGTAGTTGGAATGGGTATTAATGACTCAACGAAATTACAATTTGTTAATTCTGGAAAAATGGGTGATAACGTTTATACCCGATTCTCTGTAAGCACTCGGGAGACTGATGGTGAACATACTAATATTTTTTCAAACTCTAATAACGTAGATTATTTTGAAGATACAACTATTAGGGCTAGGTTTTTAGTTGATAATGGAGATAGCTCATGGGATTTAAGAGCTGGAGTTAGTGAGGCGAGCGGAGGAACTATTAATTTTAATGCTGTTTTTGCTCTTCCAGCCTTCCAAGGCTTTGGCACTCCAGGCGCTGATCAGTTCTACAAGGATGTAAACTCTCATCAGTTTTCATATATGTTTAATGTCCCTCCGGTCAATGAACAAGAGACCGCAGACATATCATTAAAATATACGGAAGACATGGGTAATGGTAGAGAATTTTCTGCTATTTTAGCTTATAACCATTTGGAGGAATTTTTACTATCAGATGGAACCTCGGGAGCTTTTGGTGGTTATTTTGGAGTTCCTTCATGTGCTGCTTCAAATACAGCTAGTAATCTAGCATTGATTAACTCATTACCTCCAGGTTTCTCATTTGCAGCTCCAGGCACAGCTCCTTCTTCAGCCAACTCTGTATTGGGGCCTTACCTTCCTCACACTTGTGATGGTTATCAGTTTCAATCAAGAGATCAAGATGATTTGTCAATTGAAGTGAAATTAAGCAGCGATCAAAATCAATCCAGCAGATGGTTGATTGGAGCTTATTATGCGGAAATAGAAAGAGATGTTGCTGTATCTTATGGAGCTGATCTAGGCAAGGGATTTGAATATAAATCTTATGTTCCAGCTTCAGGCAAAAATCCAACAGATTTAATGTTTGATGATACTTTTAATACAGATGTCTTTTCAATCTTTGGTCAGTACTCCATTGACTTATCAGATGTTACCGAGCTATCTATAGAAGGTAGATATGATAAAGAAAAACGTACTGTGAGTAATAATGTTCCTGGAGTCGCATCAGCTTTATATTATGGTGGAGGCACACCAATTAATCCTGCTATGGCAGCAGTAGGTGACACTATTCCATCTCGTGATAAATCATTTGATCAATTTCAGCCTAAAATTTCATTAACTACTAGCGCTGAAAATACTACTGTTTATGCTTCGTATGGAGTTGGATTTAGATCAGGGGGGTTTAACTCTTCTGGAAGTGCTGCAACAACTGAATTTTGGTTAAACTCAGGTAATCCATTTGGTCTTGGTGTTGTAGGTGCAGGATTAGGTGTATCAGATACATTCAAAAAGGAAGTTTCTAAATCTTTTGAAGTTGGTTTTAAAGGTAGATACCTTGATGGAAGGTTAGAAGTTAACGGTGCGATATTCGAAACTGATGTTGATGACAACCAGTTCTTTGAGTTTTTTGCAGGACCTTGGGGTCTCTTAAGGGTAGTAACAAACATTGATCAATTGGATATCTCAGGTTCTGAGTTAGATTTTAAATACGCAGTAACAGATAATTTAACTCTTGATGGTGGTCTTGGTTTCACTGACGGAGAAATTAAGAAAAATGCTCATCGACCAAATACTGTTGGTAATAATGCTCCGTTAGCTCCTGAGCATACATATAATCTGGGACTTCAGTATGAAACTTCTTTTTCAGCTAATTATGACTTAGTCCTTCGAATGGATTACATGGAAGTTGGCGAAACTTGGTTCCATACAGTCCAAGATGATCAACAACCCTCTGTATGGACAGCCTTATTAGGCTTTCCAGTTGCTTCTGATATGACTAGGTCAGTAAGAGATCCTTATGAGTTAATTGATTTTAGAGCTTCGCTAATTGGTGAGAAATTAAGCTTAACTCTTTGGGGTAGAAACGTCACTGATGAGGAGTACCTTGCTGAGGTAATTCCAGCACCAGAGTTTGGTGGATCATTTATTCATGAAGCACCTTATGCTACTTATGGTATCGACTTAAAATATAATTTTTAATTAAATAAATAAGGAATAAGCATTTTATGTCGTACCGATTAGGTGTTGATGTTGGCGGAACATTCACTGATTTTTTATTAATCAATGAATCAGATGGATCAACACACACTGCAAAAGTCCCGTCAACCCCTGAAGATTCATCTATAGGTGTTCTTAATGGTGTTGCAAGAGTTTGTGAGCAATCAGGCGTCGATCCTAAGGACATTAAGCTGGTTATGCATGGAACGACTGTTGCTACTAATGCAGTTCTTACTGGTAATGGAGCTAAAGTTGGTCTTTTAACAACCTATGGTTATGAGAGCGTGCTTCAAGTAGCACGTTCTTTTTGTCCAGGAGGTTTGGGTGGCTGGGTAAGTTTTATTAAAGGACCATTGCTTGCCCCTTTAGAGCTAACTTATGGTGTAAAAGAAAGGACCGATGCATCAGGTGAAATATCCATTGAATTAGACGAAAGTCATCTAAGAGAGCAACTATCAAACTTGAAAGCCAAGGGTGAGGTTGAAGCTTTGACTATAAGTTTTGTTAATTCATATATTAATAATACAAATGAAGTGAAGGCAGCTAAAATTGCTGCAGAGATTTTTACTGATATACCTATTTCTATTTCTAGTGAGGTTATTCCAGAAATGCAAGAATATGAAAGGGCAGAAACAACTGTTTTGAACTCCTATGTTCGTCCTCAAGTATCAAGTTACGTAAATAATTTGCAAGCGAATCTTGAAAAGTCGTTAGGTAGTGACGTCCAACTATCTATTCTTCGCTCCGATGGCGGTTTGGCTTCAAGCAGAGCTACTGGAGACTCCCCAGTGAATCACTTAATGTCTGGTCCTGCGGGTGGTGTTGCTGGAGCAATTCATTTTTGCAATCAAGCTGGTTACGATAATATCCTTACTTTTGATATGGGTGGAACCTCAACTGATGTTGCTCTTATTCAAAATTCAAGGGCAAAAGTTCGCAGAGAGACTTTGGTTGGTGATGTAAGAGTAAAAGCACCTTCAGTAGATGTTAGAACTGTTGGAGCTGGCGGTGGTTCTATTGCCTTTGTTCCAGAGCTTACGAAAGCATTACGCGTTGGCCCAGAATCGGCTGGGGCTGTTCCGGGTCCTGCTGCATATATGAAAGGTGGTGAGCTGCCAACAGTTTGTGATGCTAATATAGTTTTAGGCCTTCTACCTAGCGATGTTCAACTTGGCGGTGATATGGTGATTGATAAAGAGGCTGCAGAAAAAGCTATCCAAACAATTGCTGATGGAATAGGTATAGAGCTGATGGAAGCAGCTGAAGGAATTATTAAGATTGTTAATGAGTCAATGTTTGGAGCATTGAGACTTGTATCAGTTGAGCAAGGGTTTGATCCAAGAGATTTTGCATTGGTTGGTTTCGGCGGAGCAGGCCCCCTCCATGCAAATGCATTAGGTATTTTATCGAACTCATTTCCAGTAATTATCCCGCCAGGACCTGGCGTTCTTTGTGCTTATGGCGATGCAACAACGCAAATACAAGATGAAGCATCAAGGTCTTATCTTGCCATGGCTCAAGATGTAACAACTGATAAATTTCTTGCTGATTTAAAGGATCTTAAGGAAAAAGCATCTCAATCTTTAATCAAAGATGGTGTAAGCGATAAAAACCTTGAGGTAACTTATCAGGCAGACGTAAGATATGCTGGACAAGCTTTTCAAATTACAGTTGAATTTGACGAGAGTGAGTATGAGGCAAAAGGCATTCAATTAATTACAGATGCCTTTGATGACGAGCATTACCAACTATTTACTTTTAAACTGAGTGATGGTCATGAAATTCTAATGATTCGAGCAATTGTGAAAGTTGCTCAAGCAGAAATTAAATCTTCTATAACCTCTTCATCAGATTCTTCTTTAGATGATGCGGTGATTCAAGAGTCACGTTTTTACCACGAGTCTGAGTGGCATGATGCAAAAATATATGATCGGAATAAATTGCATTCAGCGCACGTCATTCCTGGTCCAGCAATTATATCCGAGATGGATTCAACAACAGTAATATTACCTTTGCATGAAGCTGCTGTAGATAATGTCGGAAATTTAATCATTAATCCAAAGAAATAAATATGCCAGCAAGAATTATTGAAACAAACGATTCCCCACTACAGCCTATAGATGTAGATGGAATTACAGTTGATTTGATAGAAAATGCTTTGAAAAATGCCAGAGAAGAGATGGATGCTTTGGTAAGCAGGACTGCTTTGTCACCTGGGATCAGAGAACAGGGAGATTGTTTTCCAATGATTGCCAATAGAGAAGGGAAGATGGTTGTTGGTCAATTTGGCTCTTTCATTCATGGCTTCACTGAGGCATACAATGAAGAGATCGAGGAAGGGGATATAATTCTTACCAATGATCCGTACATGTGTAATGCGGCGGTCTCTCATCTTCCTGATTGGATGGTTTTGAAACCAGTATTTAGAGACGGAAGACATATTGCATGGTCAGCCATGTTTGGTCATATGTCGGACAATGGCGGCATGGTTCCAGGATCAATTCCTACTGAGGCAACTACTATTTTTCAAGAGGGCGTAAGAATCCCTCCAATTAAACTTTATAAAAAAGGTGAACTCCAGTCTGATGTATTGGAATTAATCTTACACAACGTTAGGACTTCACAGTGGAACCGCTTTGATTTAAATGCATTGGTTGCAGCATGTAATACAGCAGCTAAAAGATGTAATGAGATAGCAGACAGGTTTGGAGACGATATCTTTTGCTCAACTATGAAAATTATGTTGCAAAGAAATTATGATGCAATGAAGCACATTATTTCTATGTTTATTCCAGAGGAACCAAGAGAGTTCTCGGACTATATCTGCGATGACGGTATGGGAATGGGTCCTTATAAGATACATTGCAAAATGTGGCGTGAGGGTGATGTGGCAATATTTGATTTTGAGGGTACAGATCCTCAAGCGCAAAGCTCGGTAAATTTTTATCTCAATGAGGACATGTTTAAGATGTTCTTTGGATCATTCACTATAAATGTAGTTGATCCGCAGATTGTTTTTAATGATGGTTTTTATGATCTTGTGGATGTCAGAATACCTCAAGGCACACTTTTAAAACCTAATTATCCTGCTGCTTTATCAGGAAGAACGCATGCTCTTGGAAGGATTTTTGATGTGCTTGGTGCATTGCTCGGTATGGGCGCTCCAAATGAAATGTTAAATGCAGCTGGTTTTTCAGATTCCCCTCATTTATTTTTTTCAGGCTATGATAATAAGGGGGAATGGTTTCAGCTATTTCAAATAGGCTTTGGTGGAGTTCCAGGCAGACCTGTTGGCGATGGCCCAGATGGCCATTCTTTATGGCCTTCTTTTACAAATGTCCCTAATGAATTTGTCGAAGCTTATTTTCCACTTCGAGTTGAAAAGTACGAATTCATTGTTGATTCTGGCGGAGCAGGGCTGCATAGAGGTGGTAATGGGTTATCAGTTGCATATAGATTTTTAGTAGATGGTCATATTGGCATACATGATGACAGATGGCTGACATATCCTTGGGGTGTAAACGGCGGTAAACCTGGTATGCGTTCAACAAAATTACTTGTGAGAGCAGACGGCACTGAAGAATATATTCCGGCTAAATGTGAGGGTATTAAAGTTCAACAAGGGGACTTACTTTACTTCAACACTTGGGGTGGAGGTGGTTGGGGGGACCCGCTTCAAAGAGATCCTGAGTTAGTTCTTTCAGATGTAACAAAAAAATTAGTTTCCATTGAAGGTGCTCGAAGATATGGGGTAGTAATAAATAAAAATCTTACTCTTAATGAAAAAGACACGAAAGCTTTAAGAGCAGAAATGTCAAAAGAAACAGTTAAGGATGAGATGTTTAATTTTGGTGGAACTATTGATGAGATTAAAGCTAGAAGCCTTGAGGAAACACATCTTGAGCCACCAGTCTCACCAACCTTTCTAAATTAAAATATTTTGAGAGACCTTGAAACGCATTCAACCGGAATAGGGGATCATCCTGCCCTTGTGATTGTTGATATGTGTAAAGGGTTTCTTGATCCCGTATCACCAATCGGTTTCGAATGCCCAGAGCTTATTTATTCAAATATAAAGCTAGTTCAAAAATTTAGAGAAAGAAACTATCCCATTATCTTTACAACTACAGTTTATCGAAATGAATCAGATGCATCAGTCTTTAGAAAGAAACTTCCTGGATTAAATATTCTTCAACCAGATTCAACCGAAGTATCATTTTTGGAGGAATTATCTCCTAGTACTGAAGACACTGTAATTGAAAAAAAATTTGCTAGTGCATTTTTTGAAACAGAACTTTCTGATCAGTTGGCAAAAACAAATATAGATTCATTAATTATTTCAGGTGTTACAACTAGTGGCTGTATCAGAGCAACAGCTTTAGATGCTCTACAGCATAATTTTCTAACAATTGTAGTTGAAGATTGTGTGGGTGATAGGAACTTAGACGCCCACAAAGCCAATCTATTTGACCTTCAAACAAAGTATGCTGATGTGATCCATTCAAGTAAAATTTTTATTTAGTTTTTATCATCTAAGTAACTCATTTCCAGCTTTTTTTTTAATTACTTATATTTTTTTACACTGAGGTGTTGACTCTATTTCTCAAAGGCGTATATTTAATAGACCAACTCAGACCGACTTACAATCAACTGCAGACGGGAGTAAGAGAGAAAGAGAAGGAAGAGACGAAGGGCGAAAGCGTTATTAAGAGTCGACGATAAAAAAGAGCTTAGTAACCCACCAAGGAGGAAAGAGAAAGCCTCCAAGGAGCTAAAGAGATTCTCACTTTAGACCCCTTCCAATCTCGAACTGAAAAGACAGAGCCTAGCTCTGTTTTTTTTTGTTTAAATTAATGAATTTAAATAATTGATTGCTTCCACTGAATCTACTTCGTTAATAAGTTTTTTTGGAAGCACAAATGAACCTCCTAAAGCACAAACGTTCGGTAGTTTAATGTATTCTTGATAGTTGCTTAGGTTTATTCCGCCTGTGCAAAGAAATTTTATATCAGGAAAAACTGAATAAATTGCATTTAATTTTTCAATGCCCCCTGAAAGTTCTGCTGGAAAGAATTTTAAGAGTTTATATCCATTTTCATATGCTTTAATGATTTCAGTTGATGTTTCAACACCAGGAATATAAATTATTTTATTCTCTCTTGTGTAGGAAGCTACAGCATCACTATAGCCTGGCGAAACAACAAAATTTATTTTTTTATTTTCAAGTTCAATGAGTTGTTCTGTCTTGAGAACAGTTCCTATTCCAAGGTTTATTTCATTATCCATTGAAATAAATTCTATTGCCTCAAATGAAACAGATGGTCTTAATGTTATTTCTAGTGAATTAATTTTTGCAAGTTTAAGAATTTTACATAATGATTCCGCTTCATCTAGTGATGAAACAGTTACAGTGGGTAAGAATTTTGGTAATTCAAAGTTTTTGCTAGTCATAAAAAATTGAAGCCCCTTCATTTACTGGGCCGACATTAGTTCTAAAAATTTTAAATAGTTCTCTGCCAATACCCTCGTTTTCAGGAAAAATATCAATTGGCACTCTTTCATCTAGGTTGCAATTTATCAATGATAGTTCTGCATTCTTTAAATCAAGAACAATTTCATCTCCATCTTGAATTTTATATAAATTATTTTTTTTGCTAACAGCGTGGATTAAGGCAGGGAATGAGCCTGAAGCACCTGACATCCTACCATCAGTAATTAAAGCAATTTTATAACCTTTGCTTTGCAACACATTAATTGGTGAGGTTAGTTTATGTAGCTCTGGCATTCCGTTTATGGAGGGACTTTGTCCCAATAAAACAAGAATTAAATCATGATTCAATTCTTGCCTCTCAAATGCTTCTAATATTTCTTGCTGGCTTGTAAAAACTTTAGCAGGCGCAGAAATAACCTCATTTTCATTCTTTAATGCTGATATTTTTATCACGCCTTCTGCTATTTCGCCGCCAATAAATTTTAAACCACCATTTTTTTTAAATGGGTTTTTAGCCGTGGCTATACTTTTGAGATTGTGCTTGATCGGATCAATTTGCTTCCAATGTAAATTTTTTGGATTGGTTGAATCAATATGAGGTGTTTTGGTATAGAGCTCAAGCCCAAATCCTGCAACCGTCTCTATGTCATTGTAAATTAAATCAGCCTCGAGAAGATTCATTAGAAGTCTTGATATACCTCCCTCTGCATGAAATTCATTTACATCAGCTGTGCCATTAGGATAAATTTGACACAACAATGGGATTATTGACGATAGATCATTGAAATCCTGAGGGTTTATTTGATAGCCTGCAGCTCTAGCCATTGCAATTAAGTGAATCACTAAATTGGTTGAACCACCGCTTGCTAAAAGCACAATCATCGCATTCATCCAATTTTCAATACATAACATTTCGCCAATGCCAATTTCTGAATCCATCAATTTCATCAATGATTTCAAACTTTCAAGATTTAATAATTCTCTTGTAGGTGAATCTGAAGGAGTAAATGCAGCTCCTGGTAATTGGAATCCCATTGCCTCAGCAATTAACTGGTTGGTATTTGCTGTACCAAAAAAAGTGCATGTACCTTGTGAATGATATGCTTGCTGTTCTACCGAAAGTAATTCAATCTTATTGATTTCACCAGCAGCATATGACTTTCTAGTTTCTGATTTTTTTGCATTAGATATACCTGTTGACATAGGTCCGCCGGGAATAAAAATAATAGGTAGATGACCAAATTGTAAGGCTCCTATCAGCAAACCAGGAACAATTTTATCGCAAGTGCCCATACAAATTGCTGAATCAAACACATTGTGTGATAAGCCGATTGCTGTAGATAATGCTATGGTATCTCGACTAAACAATGACAGCTCCATACCTGGCTCTCCTTGAGTTATGCCATCACACATTGCAGGAACTCCTCCAGCAACTTGAATATGAAGGTTAAGGTTTTCAGCTTCTTTTTTTAATGTTGAGGGGTATGTTTCAAATGGAGCATGAGCTGAAAGCATATCGTTATATGCCGTTATAATTCCTATAAATTTCTTTATATTTAAATTTTGTGAGGTCTTTCTTCCGCATGCTGCATAAGTGTGCGCAAGATTCGAGCAACCTAAATTATTTCTATTTGGTGATTTGTTTTTCCATGCTTCAATTTTTTTTAGGTATTTAGATCTAGACTGTTGGCTTCTTGTTTCAATTCGTTTTTTTATTGTATCTATTTCAACATGCATTAGTCTTCCTCGTTATTCCATTTCGCATCGTGACTTGCAATCAGCAAATCTGAGCCAGAAGGTCCCCAGCTACCAGCATTATATTTTGATGGCGATGTTTCTGAAGAGTTGATAGATTCGATTAGTTGATCAATAAAAATCCATGCTTCTTCAACCTCGTCTCTTCTCATAAATAAAGAAGGCTTGTTTTCAATGATATCCATTAATAATCTTTCGTATGCGTCAAGATGATCATTCTCATAATAATCCTCAAACAGTAAATCTAATGGCAATTCTTGAAGATAAAATCCTGAAGCTGAAGGTTTTTTGATCATTATTTTTAACTTAATACTTTCTTCTGGCTGCAATCTAATAATTAATTGATTATCTTTTTGCATAATTTTTGAGTCAAAGATATTGTGAGGAACTGATTTAAACTGAACTACAATTTCAGATTTTTTCTCAGCCATTCTTTTTCCAGTTCTTAAGAAGAAGGGCACCCCAGACCATCTCCAGTTATCTATCCATAGTTTTAGCGCTACAAATGTCTCAGTTAAGCTCTCTGGATTTACACCGTCTTCATTTATGTATGCAGTTTTTGGTTGAGCATTAATCGCACCATCTTTATATTGCCCTATAACTAATTGTTGATTATTTTTATTAATTTCAATTGGCCTCAATGATCTCAGAACCTTTAATTTTTCATCACGAATAGATTCTGAGTTAATATCAGTTGGAGGCTCCATGGCCACCAGACATAAAATTTGCAATAAATGATTCTGCAGCATGTCTTTGATAGCGCCAGTTTCATCATAGTATGAACCTCTATTCTCAAGACCTAGGGTCTCAGAAACAGTAATTTGAACATGGTCGATTGCAATGTTTGACCATATTTTTTCAAATATAATATTTCCAAATCTTAGAGCTAATAAGTTTTGAACTGCTTCCTTGCCAAGGTAGTGATCAATTCTAAAAATTTGATGCTCATTAAAATGTTCAGCTAAAGCTTGATTGATCTCAACTGAAGTTAAATGATCCTTGCCTATAGGCTTTTCAACGATAATTGAAGAGGATGCAAATATAAGCTTTTGTATGCTTAGATTATCAACTATAGGTTTATAAAATATAGGTGAAACCGCAAGATAATAAATATTTCTTTTTCCATCCCTTGCATATGAAGACATTGATTGAAAGCTTTCAGGCTTATTAAAATCTATTTGCAAAAATAGGATATTTTCTAAAAAAGAGTTGCAGATACTTTCTTCAAATTCCTTAGCGTTTAGGTAAAGTTGAAGATTCTCTTTAACAAATTTTCTGTACTCATTTGTATCAATCGCTCTTGATCCAATGCTTAGAATCTTTGTGTGAGTGCTTAATCTATTTGCTTTGAAGTGACGGTACAATGCAGGCAATAACTTCCTACCAGCTAAATCACCAGTTCCACCGAAAATAAATATATTCATGAAAATTATTAAGCAATAATACTTTCGGATTTAGTTTGCGCTATATGCCCGGCAACAAAGGAATAGCTTGGGGGCAGATCTTCTTTTTCTAAAAGATTATCAATAAATAATGCAAGATCAAGCATTCTAGAGGAAAATGCCCATTCGTTGTCATACCATGCAATTAATTTAAATTGATCTTCAACTTTTTCAATAAAATTAGTATCAATAATTGACGATGCTGTATTTTGATTGAAATCAATGCTTACTAATGGCTCGCTATTAACAGACAAGATATTTTTTAGCTCATTAGCTGATGCGTCTTTTAAAGATTGTTTTATTAAATCTATAGTTGCGTCTTTTTCTAAAGTTACTGTTAGGTCTAACATTGAAACATTTTGAACTGGCACTCTTGTGGCTATTCCAGTTAGCTTTCCAGATAATTCAGGTATAACAAGTGAAATTGCCTTTGCAGCCCCAGTTTTGGTTGGAATAATTGATGAATTTGTTGCTCTAGCTCTATACAAATCGCTGTGACTCATATCTAAGAGATTTTGGTCATTTGTATATGCGTGTATTGTATTAATAATGCCACTTTTGATCTTAAATAAATTATTTAAAACCATAGCTATGGGAGCCAAACAATTAGTTGTGCAAGAAGCATTAGATATGATCAAATCATTAAGACTTAATTCATTTTGATTGACACCCATAACTATCGTCTTGTCAGCATTAGTTGTGGGCGCGGAGACGATTACTCTTTTAGCACCTGCATCTATGTGAGCATGCGCAAGTTCTTTAGAAGTAAATACACCAGAGCACTCTAAGACAATGTCTATATTAAGCTCTTTCCAAGGTAGAGCAGAGGGGTCTTTGATAGAAGAGTAAAAGATCTCTTTGCCATCTACATTTATTGAATCATTTGATGTGGATATAAACTCAAAAGATTTACCATGAATTGAATCATATTTAAGTAAATGAGCATTAGATGAAATCTCGCCAAGATCATTTATAGCAACCAGATTTATTTTAGATTGAAGGTCGGGGTTTCGTAAAAGAAGCCTTGTAACATTCTTTCCAATTCTGCCAAATCCGTTAATAGCAATATTTATCAAGACATTATTCCCCAGTTGTTTTTTGAGAAATAAAGAATATACTTACAACTGACAACGATGTCAATATCTTATTGTTTCAATTAAAACGTGTATCATGCCAATTAATATGTTCACAAAAACAAAAGTAATTGCAACTATTGGGCCTAGTACTAATTCCTACGAGAAGTTAAAAAATCTGCACAAAGCGGGTATGAACGTAGTTAGAATCAACATGTCACATGCCAATCATGCATATGCTCAAGCAATAATAAATCATGTAAAAAAATTAAATAAAAACGAAGCTAGTTTAACCAACCCAATTGGCATATTAATTGATACTCAAGGACCAGAAATAAGAACAGGCATTAGTCAGTCTGACATTGATCTGAAAGTTGGCGAAATAGTTAATTTGACTATTAGAGATGATGTTGATGTAGAAACATCATCCATAAAAATAAATTATAAAGGTTTAGTTAAAAATGTTGAAAAAGGCTCAAAGATTAGCATTGATAATGGCTTAATTAATTTTAAAGTTTTAGATAAAGATAATGAAAACTTAAAATGTAAAGTTCTCGATGGCGGAACTTTAGGAAGTAAGCGCCACGTTAATTTACCAGGAGTGAGAGTTGATTTACCCTCGATAACAAAAAAAGATCGAAAGGATATTAATTTTGGTATAAAGAATAATGTTAGTTTTATTGCTTTGTCATTTGTTAGGTCTGCAAAGGATATATTAACTTTGAGATCTATATTGAATAGAAAAAAATCACCCATAAAAATTATCGCCAAGATTGAGAATCAGGAAGGGCTAGACAATATACACGAAATTACTAAGGCAGCAGATATAGTCATGGTGGCAAGAGGAGATCTGGGAATTGAAACAGACCTGGCAGATTTGCCAAACATTCAAAGAAGAATAATGTATGCAAGTGCAAAATGGGGAAGAAGGTCTATAGTTGCAACTCACTTATTAGAGTCTATGATTCACAATCCCACTCCAACCAGGGCTGAAGTCACTGATGTGGCAAATGCTATATATGAAGGGGCTGATGCTGTCATGCTTTCAGGTGAAACAAGTGTAGGTAAATATCCTACTCAATGCATAAAAATGCTTAAAAAAATTGCTATTAAAACAGAGCATTTTAGAACTCTAGGTTATGAAAAATTTTTGCAAGATAACTCAGATTGGCAAAATATTGCTCAAGGGGCTCGGGATTTGGCGGATAGAATTAATGCAGATGGAATAATTGTTATTACAAGGTCAGGTCAAACCGCCAATGTAGTTTCTAACACTAAGCCATTTAGAATGCCAGTCCATGCTTTTACTAATAATCTTGATACTTTTTATCATTTAAGTTTGATTGGAGGTATTGAGCCACATTTTATAAAATCAATTGCCAATCAATCTAATACCATTTCAAAAATTAAACAAAAGATGATTTCAAGCAATAATTCTAAAAAATCTTTAAAATTTGTTTTTATAGCAGGGATATACTCTGCTTCTCATACTGACTCAATTCAGATAATCTCTACATAAAATGTTTGATCAATTGCTTGAAAATACTATTTTGCTGTTTGTTGCAGTTGATCCAATAGCTTTAGTGCCAATTTTTGCAAGCCTCACTCAAGGATTAAATAAAGATGATATTAGGAAGATCTATATTCAAGCAACCGTAGTATCTTTCTTTGTATTATCTTTGTTTTACCTTTTTGGAACGGCAATATTAGATGTAATGGGCATTTCTATGAGCTCCTTTAAAATTATTGGAGGTTTATTTTTGGTAGCAATTGCATTTCAGATGGTTTTAGAGCAAAGACAATCAAGGCGCCAGAATACTGCTGAAGTTGCTCTAGATGATGAATCTATTCAATCTCTTGCAATCTTTCCACTTGCGATTCCTTTAATTGCTGGACCCGGCGCCATGACAACCGCTTTGTTAATAGCTGAGACAAATTCAGCTGACCCTAAACAAATGCTTGTAAATTTCGCTCCAATTTTAATAATTATTGTATTAGTTGCTTTTGCAATGTGGCTGTCAGCAAGTCTTTCAAAAAAGGTTGGACCAACAATTATAATTGTGATTCAGAAGATATTTGGAATACTTCTTGGAGCTCTTGCGATTGAGTTTGTTGTTGCTGGAATTATTGAATCTTTTAAATTATAAGGATTTCAAAGATTCACGAACAATTAATTCTGATTTAAATTCTTTTGATTTTGTTTTTTCAGCAAGACCATCAAATCTAGCAATTAATATTTTTGCAGCATGTGCCGCCATTTTTTCAACGGGTTGCTTGACAGTAGTTAAGGCTGGCCATATTTGATGTGCGATAGGAGAGTCATCGAATCCTGCGAGAGAGAGATCCTGAGGAACTTGCATGCCTTTCATTTGAGCAGATTTCATAATTCCTGCTGCCATAGAATCATTGCTTGCAAAAATAGCTGTTGGAATTTTTGCTGAATGAAAAATATCTACTCCTGCATCAAAGCCTGATTTGAAGCTGAAATTACCCTGTTTAATCCACTGGTCGTTTCGCTTAATTCCATGATTTTTAATTGCGTCTAGATATCCATTGAATCTCATGTGAGATGCTGAATGCTTAGGATGACCTTTTATGAAACCTATGTCTTTATGTCCATGCTTTATTATTTCTGAAGTTAAAGCGTAAGCAGCCTCATAATCATTAGAAGATACATAGAGCGATTCAGGGTTCATGGTGCTTGGAGCAATGATTGAATAATCTACTTGATGATCTTCTAACTCTTTCAAAAAATCTTCCATATCACTCAGCGGAGGAGTAACAATTAAGCCATCTATTTTAAAATCTTCTACAAACTTAATAATATCGGTTTTTAATTTATTAGATTTATAATCACATTCTTGAATAACTAAATTGTAACCAGTATTTTTACAGGCATTGAAGATACCGCTTTGCACATCAGCAAGATATGATTTGTTTGGATTATCATAAAGTAACGCCAGCATATAAGATTTCTTAGACCTAAGGCTTTGAGCACTTTTATTTGGCTTGAAGCCTAGTTTTTTTACAGATGCTAATACCTTCTTCTTTGTAGCTTCTGCAACGTTTGCCTCATTATTAATAACTCTTGATACAGTTTTTATAGATACGACTGCATCTTTTGAGACATCTTTAATTGTAACTGCCATGCTTTTTTTAATTGTTATTGCCTTATCTTACTATTTTAACGATAATGTATGTTCTTTGACAACGATATCAATGGGGTGGTGTATTTATGTTGTTTAGCAATTTAGACATATTTATTGTCGCTTTCTACTGTGTTGGAATTATATTTCTTGCTCAATATGTTTCCAGATCTCAGCAAGGCGTTGAAAAGACAGCGGAAGATTACTTCTTAGCAGGACGATCGCTTCCATGGTGGGCTATAGGAGCATCGTTGATTGCTGCAAATATTTCTGCTGAACAAATTATTGGCATGTCAGGTCAAGGTTTTGTTGTTGGTATGGCCATAGCAACCTATGAGTTAACAGCTGCAATTGCATTGATTGTTATGGCTAAGTATTTCTTACCACTTTTTCTTGAGAAACAAATTTACACAATGCCTCAATTTCTTGAGCAAAGGTTTGACAGGAGAGTTAGCCTGGTGCTTGCGTTCTTTTGGTTGGCAGTCTATGTTTTTATTAATTTAACGAGCGTCTTATGGCTTGGATCTTTGGCAATTAACTCATTAACTGGTTTAGATTTATTTTATGGCTTAATCCTTTTAGCTCTTCTTTCATTAGCCTATTCTCTATGGGGAGGGCTTAAAGCTGTTGCCATGACAGATATTATTCAAGTGGTATTGTTAATCTTTGGTGGTCTATCTGTTTCTTATATTGCGTTAAATCAAATATCTGATGGATCAGGTGTTGTAAATGGTTTAAGCCAAGTTTATCAATTACTTCCGGAAAAGTTTGATATGATTTTGTCTCCTGATCATCCTGCATACAAGGACCTTCCTGGAGTCTGGGTTTTGATAGGTGGTTTATGGATAGCTCATTTTGCATATTGGGGCTTTAATCAATACATCACTCAAAGAGCTTTAGGAGCTAAATCTCTTCCTGAAGCTCAAAAAGGCGTTATGTTTGCTGCCTACCTTAAGCTTTTGATGCCATTTGTAGTAGTGCTTCCTGGAATCTGCGCAGCTGTTATTTACCCAACGCTTGAAAAATCAGATCAAGCATATCCAATGATGATGTCATTGCTACCAAATGGTATTTTAGGACTAACATTTGCTGCATTGGTGGCGGCAATAGTTTCCTCTTTAGCATCAATGACAAACAGTGTTAGCACTATTTTCACTATGGACATATATCGTAGTTTTGTTCGCTCAAAACCATCCGAACAAAAACTTGTAAATGTTGGTAGGAATATGGCTTGGATCTCATTAGCAATTGCTGTGCTTTGTGCTCAACCATTGCTTGGCAGCATGGAATCAGCATTTCAGTACATTCAAAATTTTACAGGCTTCTTTACTCCAGGTATTTTGGTAATCTTTTTGGTCGCTTTATTCTGGAAAAAGGCTACGACTTTAAGCGTACTTGTTGCAGCTATTATGTCCTTAATTTTATCTTTGTTTATCTTTCTTGTTTTTCCTGAATATCCTTTTATTCATAGGATGGGGGTTGTATTTTTAATTTCAGGCTTTGCATGTTACTTAACCTCTTTGTTACAAGGATATGATGATCAAGAAAAAGCAATTGATATATCAGGCATTAATTTTAAAACCGAGAGTTCATTTAATTTAAGTGCCGTTATTATTTGCATCATTTTAACTATTACTTATTTTCTTCTATGGTAATTGATCCTACAGTAGCTTTTATTAATAGCAGAGTTTTGTTAGTAGATATTGGTGGTACCAATATTAGAACAGCATCTGCTGACATTGGCTCAAGCGAACTAATTAATGCAAGTAAAAACAACTTAGATTGCTTAGGTTCGTTTGATGATATGTTGCAAGAGTTCTTAGATAAAGATGCATCAATTAAGCATCTAGTATTCTCTGTTGCTGGTCCTAAGCTTCATAACTCCATTGAGATGACAAATAGAGAATTTAAAATAGATGCGGTCAATATTCTTAAGAAGTTCCCAGTTGATTCCTGTTATATTCTTAACGATTGGGAGTCAATAGGGCATGGTTTATCTCTTTTTAAGAAAGATAAGATGAGCTTTATTAATTCAGGCAATCCATTCAATGAAACAGCATTGATTTTAGGCCCAGGAACTGGACTGGGAGCTGCTCAGGTTATTCAAGGAAATATTGTCCTTCCAACAGAAATTGGAAATAGCTCATTTGCTATTCAAGATCTATTCTCAGAGCTTGGTCTTTCTAAGAAGCATGACTTCAATGTCATTGAAGATTTAATTTCAGGAGGCGGATTGGCTAGAATTTACTCTGAATTTGCTGATATTGATAAATCACCAGAAGAGATTGTCGCGACCTATCATTCTGATGAATTCTCTCAAAAAAGCATTGATATTTTTCTAAAATCACTAGCTCAAATTTTGTCTGAGTTTGCTTTGGCATATATGCCAGGAAAAGGTATTTATCTCGCTGGGGGCTTAATGCGCTCCCTGAATGAATTTATTGATACAGATGTATTTTTAAAGAATTTTTTAATTAATAGAAAATCTATGCATGCAGATGTGCTCAAACAAATTCCTCTTGCATTAATTAATCAAGAGATGACTTGTCTGCACGGTAGTTTAAATTTTATTAATAAAATTAGTCAAAATCGCAATTAGCATTGGAAGATTCTATTTTAAATAATTTAACAGAATCAATTGCGGGTTCATTAATCTCAAGCATTAACTTGAATGGTCATGCATCCTTAGTGGTATGCGGTGGTAATAGCCCTTTACAGCTTTATAAAAATTTAAGCAGTAAGGATTTAGATTGGTCCAAGGTTTCAATTTTCTTGGGTGATGATAGGATGGTGCCTGTAGATCATAAAGATTCCAATACTTTCTTAATTCATCAACATTTGATTAAAAATAAAGCTAGCATGGCATCATTTCATGCATTGCTTGATTATAAAGATTTGATAGAGGGTATTGAGGATCCATTTGATGTAGTGCTTCTAGGGCTAGGTGATGATGGTCATTTCGCATCATTGTTTCCAGCTCAGTTAAGTACTCCTGAGGCATTTAATGTGGAAGCTTCCCCAGGTATTATAGTATCCGACCAGGAACTAGGCTCACCTTCACATAAGAGAATTTCAATGAATTTATCTCTTTTGATTAATGCTAAACGATGTATTTTGCTTGTCCCAAGCCCAGAAAAAAGAAAGATTGTAGAGAAAGCATTTACAGACAATCAACTGCCTTTACATTTTCTTTTAACCCAAAAGAAAATTAAGGTTGAATTTTCAGATTTAGATTTTTAAGAATGGAGAGAACATGAAAAACTTATTTTTAATCCTTTTTTTGTTTCAAGTGCCAAATATTTTTGGTCAGGTTGACTGGACACGAACAAATACTTGCGAATATAAAAACTTTGATAATGCAGACCTTATTGAGCAACTAATTGATGGAATGTCAATCGAGGAAAAGGTTGGGCAAGTAATACAAGGAGATTTGGACTTTATTTCTCCGGCTGATGTGAAGAAATTTAAAATTGGATCTGTTTTAAATGGTGGAAACACAGCACCAAATGGAGATAAATACAGCTCAGTTGAGGATTGGAAGAGCCTAAGCAAGGAATTTTATGATTCTTCTCCTACCTATAAAGGCATTAAAGTCCCAGTTTTATGGGGCACCGATGCGGTTCATGGCCATAACAATGTTATTGGGGCAACATTGTTCCCTCATAATATTGGGCTAGGAGCATCAGGAAATGCTGATTTGATGAGGAGTATTGGTGAGGCAATAGCTCTTGAGGTTTTGTCTACAGGTGTGGCTTGGACATTTGCTCCAACGGTTGCAGTTCCCCAAGATGATCGCTGGGGAAGAACTTATGAGGGTTTTTCTGAAGATCCAATTTTAGTATCAAAGCTTGGCAAAGCATTCGTGCTTGGTCTTCAAGGTGAAGGAGATACCTTGCTGGATAATAATCATGTAATTGCTACTGCCAAGCATTTTATGGGTGACGGCGGTACTTTTAATGGAATTGATCAGGGTGATACAAGAATCTCAGAAATTGGTTTAAAGGAGATTCATGGTTATCCATATTTTGATGCATTGGATGCTTGCGCTCAAACTGTTATGGCTAGCTTTAACTCTTGGAATGGTAAGAAGCTTCACGGTTATAAAGAATTGTTAACTGACATTTTAAAAACAGAGATGCAGTTTGACGGTTTTGTTGTAGGTGACTGGAATGGTCACGGTCAGGTTGAAGAATGTTCTAATGCAAAATGTGCTCAGTCTTTTAATGCTGGTGTGGATATGTTTATGGTTCCTGAAAATTGGAAAGATTTGCTAAGAAACACTATCAGACAAGTGAAATCAGGTGAAATTTCTGAGGCTAGACTCGATGAGGCTGTCAGAAATATTTTGACAGTCAAGTCCAGACTAGGATTATTTAATGGAAGAATCCCTCATGAGTTTCAAGGTAACTATTTAGGTCATCCTGATCATATTTCCCTAGCTCGTCAGGCAGTCAGGGAGTCACTTGTGTTGTTAAAGAACAATAATAATCTTCTACCATTAAATCCCAAACAACATATTGGAATCATCGGTGATGCAGCGAATAAAATTTCGTCTCAAACAGGCGGATGGACAATTACTTGGCAAGGAAGAGAAAATTCAAATGATGATTTTG
Source organism: uncultured SAR86 cluster bacterium (assembly GCA_902595065.1). Classification (GTDB taxonomy): domain Bacteria; phylum Pseudomonadota; class Gammaproteobacteria; order Magnimaribacterales; family D2472; genus D2472. Next base: position 141,266 of record CACJOM010000004.1, on the reverse strand, counting down.
TAAATGTAAATTCAATATACGAAGCCCTAGAAAAGTTTATTACTTCATCAGGAGGAACAGTTGAGTTCTCTAGCAATGGCAAGTTTTCAAAAACACCTGATGTTGTTATTGGTGTCTTTGGCGAAGAGCCATATGCTGAAATGCTAGGCGATTTAAAAGATGTTTCATTTACTGCAACTGATCCTAAATTTTTACCAATACTTGAGTCTGTAAGTGCTCAGGGGATCCCTGCAGTTAGCATATTTTTATCTGGTAGGCCATTAGTCGTGAATAGGCAGATTAATGCCTCAGATGCATTTATTGCTGCCTGGCTTCCAGGAACAGCGGTAGAAGGCATAGGAGATATAATTTTTACCAAAGATAATAAAATTAATTATGATTTTACTGGCAAATTATCTTATTCATGGCCTAAATCTAAAGATCAGGCAGTCCTCAATTTTACTGACAGCATATATGATCCACTATTCCCATATGGTTATGGCCTTACATATAAATCTGACATCCAAATTGAACGAATCGAAATAAACAATCACCTCTCTAAGTTAGAGTTAGTTAATGTTTTTCTTGGAGCAGCCTCAATTCCTGGTAAAGAATTTGTTGTTACCAATACTGGTCCTGAATTTGTTATGGATGATGATTTTGTCTCCGTTAATGGAAAAATTAAAATAACTAGATTTGATTACCAAAGACAGGATGATGCTAAGAATATCATTTTTACCGAGAGCGAATCCCTGCAAGCTTTTGGTATTTCAACAGAATCACCCGTAAATCTTTCTGGCATGATTTCACCATTTTATGAGATTGTGATGCGTGTTAATACACTGACTAATCCAGCCTTATATTTCAGTGTTGGTTGTGGAAATAACTGCAGAGGATCCATTCAATTACCAACAGACTCTTTAACTGAGTGGACAAGAATCAATATTCCTGTTTCATGTCTTGAGAAAGATGGTTTAGATAAAAATAAAATCCAAGTCAGAGGTTTATTTTTGAGTGAAAATGGGGTCAATTTTGATCTTAACTCAATTGTTATTAAAGACGGGAAATTAACAGGCAAAGAGGTAGGCTGTTAAATATACTTATTTATTTGGATTGTAGAAATATTGAAACTTTGCATAAATTTGTGAAGTTTCAAGTCTAAGATTGTCACTAAAAGGGTTAGGTTCTTTGTAAAATTGAGTGCCGCCTGCATAAAATATTGTATATGGGTTAGGTTTCCATTGAATTAATGCCTCAAGAAAGTAGTCGTCGCTAAAGTCATTTTTTTCAATAATGGTTCTTGTAGATAAAGCACCATCAACCTGATAATCCAATTCAAATCTATTTATTTCACCTGCATAGAAGTCTTCTCCAGTAACTTTGTTTTTTAATTCTGAGTATCTATGGCCAAGTGAAACCTTGAAGTTATCTGAGAATCTAAATACATTATAAAGATTATATTCTGTTGAATCTCCAATTTCTGGATTATCAATTCTATAGGCTATAGATTCGCCTTTTTCAATTTTAAAACTAGAATAGAATCTTTCTGAAGGATGATATTGACCCCTTATTTCAATATCTCTTTGCTGGCCATATTGAATACCATTGTATTTTTCGCTAGGTTTATGTTGCCATTCAATGGTTCCAGTAAAATTAAAATTTGTCTCAAGGTCAACTTGAAACTCATAAAACTCTAGAACTTTTTCATTTTTTGAGCTTAGTCTATTTCTATTATTAAAGTTAAAGCTAATTCTTCTAATAGTCCCTTGTGATCTATAGGTTCTTCCGTACCAATAGTTACGATATTTATAATTATTTCTGCCTACAAACCCAACATGAGCTCTGTATGTGGGCGATACATCTGAAAATCTTATACCTGCATTCCTTCCATTAACTGCCCACCTTAAACGAAAATTTTTGGCTGTTCCTGAGAAAGATTCTCCGTCCATTGCATAGGTTCTACCAGCAAAAGTATCTTCCGTGTCAATAAAATTTACATCGCCTTCTTGGGTATCGCTCCTTGCATAATTTAAATCTAAAACATAATCATCCAAGAAGTTAATAAGACTATCAAATTCAACTACTGATCCAGATCCACCGACATGGAAATCTCTATTTGTTGCAATCAATCCAACATGTGACTTATTGCCTAAATTTCTTTTTAGCCTTCCTATCGTAACTTTGCTTTTGCCAGCATTACCTTTATATGATCTGTATTGCCCGGCTGCTAAATAGGGCGAATCAGTATCTGTGGCTTGTAATAAATAAACTGTATTATTTTTACCTTGATTAATGTATTTAATTGCGCCAAGAGGGTTAGTAATCGATCGGGTATAAACCGTTTGTGTATCTGATTTCAGCAATTCTGATCCTTCAAGAAAAAAGGTTCTTTTTTCCGGAAATGACATGGCAAAAGTTTGATTGGCCATAATCATTGGGACATCAGATTCAATCTGAGAAAAGTCTGGATTGATTGTGTACTCAATAGATGAAGACTTTGAAAGATCATATAGGCCTGTTACTCCAATTTCATAGTCAGGGTTTTGCAATTTAAAATCTTTTACGGGCCTGTCACCATTTTGATTTAAAAAAATGTAAGGATATAAATAATTCCTATAGATTTTTTCTGGTGAGCCCAAAATAACTTCTTCATCTGCCTGGCATGCATAACAAGTTTCTGCTGGAAGATTTTTAAATGAAGCAAAAACAGTTTGTATGCCAGCTTCATATGATTTTCTTATAAAGCCTATTTTCCAAGTTTGAATCTCAGTATCTGGAAGCTGTAGTTCTGCAAAGGGGATGATTAATTCAGCAGAGTATCCGTCATTTTGAAAGGCAGTAGCAGATTGGAAAAGAATATCCCATGAATCATCGGGACCAGCACTGCTAATATGTTTTTCATCCAGCTGAACTCCTAATGCATTTACTCCAACAAGAATTCCATACCTGCCATCCCTAAATGGATCCGCCATCAATGCTACATAATCTTCATTCCATGTCTTATCTCTATTTTTTAATGTCGCTCTTATTTTATTTGGATCACCATATGCTTTTATGCCCACATAGAGATACTTTTTATCAAATTTTACATATGCTTTTGTTTCTAATGCCGCCTCTGTATTACGAGAGGGCATAACTTCATACTCTAAATTAAATATAGATGCATCATTCCATTCATCTGGTGATATAACCCCATCAAGGGAAATGCCCTCACTCATGATGTTAAGAGAAAAAATGAAAATAAAAATTACAATGAATTTTTTTAGGTATGAAGTTTTATAGACCATAATTTTTTGACCGCTTATTTTAGATTAAATTGCTACCTTGCAGTTAAAAATTTAGTTAATATTTTTAAACTATTTCGTAGGAAATCTTTATGTTTTCGGTATAATCACCACCAATATGGCAGATAGCAAAAAAAAACAAACTAAGGTTTATTTAATTCCAGAAGGTGAATCAAGAGATAGTCACACCTATCATTACATGGCTGTTAAGACCAAAAAGCTTGTTATTGAAAATCAAAAGTTAAGATTGAAGAAATTTAATCCCGCTAAACAGATCCATGAATGGTTTGTCGAAGCAAAATTGCCACCTCATAGTAAATAATTCTTCTACTTTTTCTGCTCTTCGGTTTCATCCCTATGTTTTTTTAAGTAAGACATAAATGGAGTTCCACCTGTTCCAGTAATTGTTGAGCCACCTCTGCCAAATGGATTTTTAATTTGAGATTGCTTATGAATGTAGGTTCCAGCGTATTCAAGATGCATAGATCTAAATACCCTTATTTCCTCAAGACAATCATTATATTTATCTGTAAGTTTTTTTGAGCTTTCTAAAAGTTTTTTAACTTGCGAAGTATTTTCAAGTTTAGAAATAAAATTTCTATGCTTTGGAGGCATGTAATCTCTCATCTCATTTAAGTAATGACGCAAATGATCTTTAGTATGTGAGATTTGCAAGGCTCCATCCAAAGATGGAATGATACTGCTCTGTGCGCCTGTTTCTCCTCTAAAAAATTGAGGTTTATTATCAAATTGTCCTTCATATACAAGACCTTTTTTTAGATCTGGATTATCTTTTGTGCCAAAAATAAAAGGGCGCACACGATGATAATAGACATAAGGATCACATTTCTCAGGCATTCTTGCAAAAATTGCATTAACTTTCTTCATTGAACCTTCAATTTGTTTAAATAAATTTAAAACATCTATCTCAGAGGAGTTGTTATTGCATTGAGAGATTTTTTCGCAAGCATCAATTGCTCCTGAAGCTGCATCTTCTATACATACATGTATTGTTACGAACCAATCTTCATCGACCCCGCCTAAAAAATTATTTATCAGAGCTACATTTTCTAGAGATATTTCCTCATCTTTATTAACAAGGAACCAGTTGTCGAGACAATAACTTGCATAGCTTAATATTGGAGGTCTTCCTTGATGCGTAGCTACTTCTACCCATGGTTTTGCAAGAACTTCTGGTAATTTGCCATGAGGTTTCACATCCCCCCAAATGTAAGCATGAGCAATAAAACTTAGTTGCGACATTGCAAGTTTTAGATCTTGACTCAATTGATTAACTAATAATTGTTTGATAGATAAATCATTTTTTGAAAGTTGATTAATCGTTGTATGGATTTTTCCAGTTAATAAAAGTTTTGGTAGCTTATTACATATTTCTTCTATTCTGTTACAGGAATCAGATTCAATTGAATAAGATGTAGCTGGCGCTTTTGAAGGTAAAAATCCTTTCATAAAAAACCCCCCAGTTTTTTAATAGGATGCTATAAGCAGTATACAGTTTTTGAAGTTCTAGTTTTCCTCTTTTCTAATTGAGGATGAGGAAATATCATCTCTAAATATTTCTTCTCCAAATCCAGAAAATCTTTTTGCTATGTGCTCAGGTATTGAGACAGAATCAAGGCTGATGAAGTTACTCTTAATCTTGCGACCAAATACTAAGAAATTGATGTTGTGGCTATTAAATAAATCCAATTGATTTAGCATGTCTTGACGATTTAGATAAAATTTTTCATCTAAAATTCTTGTTAATGTATCTGCACCAATAATAAAAACAGAGTTTGGAAATAGGGATGCTTTATCTGTAAATTTACCTGCTTTGGTTAATACCCACTCATGCCCATGTTTAAATTGATCAAGAATTTTTTTAATCTCATGATATGAAAGGGGGGGTTTGTCTGCATTCTGAATACATATTTCATATGCAAGAGCTAATCCAGTTTTCTTTTCAGCTAGCTCACTCATTGATTTATGACCTGAATGAAAAGGGTTAAACGATCCCGGAAAAATTAATTCAGGAACATGATTTGATGAAGATACAAAGTCAATTTTATTATCTACTAATTCAACCCAGCTTTTTTCAGCTTCAACAGTTTCACTTATTAAGAGTGGACTTTCAGAACCTATAAAATTTTGCACCTTACAGGAATGAGCAATTGCATTAATGATATTGTCAGTCACTATTTGCTCTTCCTCTTCTCGAGTGAGCTCTCCTTTGATAAATGTGTATGAAAAACTAGATGAATATTTATAAGTCTGTATGGCAATATAAAATTTATGCTCACCTTTTTTGGAGTAATTTGTTGCAAGAGAGGCAGTTACTGCAATGCCTAAAAGATTTTTCGGGTTAGTATTTAGGTCTATTTTTTTTGCCGCACTATAAGCCTTAGCAGCCATGCTGAGGGTAGTTTCTATGCTGCAATAATGATCAGGCTGTTTTAGAAGATAATAATCTAAAGATTCCTTTGCATAAGGAACATATGCCTCCAAAACTGATTTGCTTGCTCCAGGCACTTTTAAGATTTCTGAAATAGCATTAGTTCCACCACCACTGGAGACTAAAACAAATCTATATGGAGAAGAGTGTATTTTTTTTATTATTTCTAAATACTTCGACATTTTAATTTTTTTTATATGAAAATGTTTTTAAGTGCATAATTAAATTACTGTGAAAATTAGTATGCGTAATTTAGAGAAGGCATTGGATTCAGCTAGTTTTCCTGTATTGGCAGCATTGTTAGTTCATTTTACAGGAGATATTTCAATATTAGATAAATTACCGAAACCAAATCAAGCCATTCTTGGTGAAGTACAGGGCTTCTTATCAAAAAAAGATAAAGCAAAAATTAAAAAAATGGCTATACAGGAGATAGATAAATTTTTTTCTAACTCTAATATAGATGATATTTATACCCCCACGATTCTAGAACTTCATCAAATGATGAATTTTATTGTGGGCGAAAGAGTTTCATTAGACTATGTTCCCATGATGTTAAAAGATTTAAACATTATCCCTGAAGATCAAAAATTCAATAATCATATTAGCAAATCAAGTATTGAGGTTTTGATTGTTGGCGGTGGGATGTCAGGAATTCTGGCTGGCATTAAATTAGCAGAAAGAGGCATTAAATTTAAGATTTATGAGAAAAATGTAGATATTGGCGGCACTTGGTTTGAAAACCATTATCCTGGATCTCGAGTTGATATTGCTAATCACTTTTATTCATATTCATTTGATGAAAATCACCAATGGTCAGAGCACTTTTCTCAACAGCCTGAATTGCTAGAGTATTTTAAAAAATGCTTTAAAAAATATGATATTGAGCAGCATACCTTTTTTAATACTCAGGTCACTAACATGAGCTTTAATTCATCTATTCAATCATGGGAAGTTGAGTCAGTTTGTAATGGAGAAATAAAAAATGAAACTACCAATATTGTTATTTCCTGCGTTGGTCAGCTAAACCAACCTAGCTTTCCAGAAATCAATGGTTTGAAGGATTTTCAAGGAAGTATATTTCATTCGGCTCAATGGCCAGATCATGATGTTATTTCTGGAAAAAGAGTTGCAGTAGTTGGAACTGGTGCAAGCGCCTTTCAGATAGTACCCAGCATTGCAGATTCATGTGAAGAACTAACAATTTTTCAAAGATCTCCACCATGGATGTTTCCGAATCCTAGATATCATGAAAAAGTTGATGATGGAAAAAAATGGCTGCTAGAAAATTTACCCTTCTATTCAAGGTGGTATAGATTTTTACTTTTTTATCCTGGCTCAGATCAGCTTCTTAATTCATTGTTTATTGATCCAGCATGGAAGGAGAGAAATGATTCAATCAATGCAGAAAATGATGCTATGAGAAGTTTATTTACGGATGCAATGCTTATGCAAATCTCTGATACATCTCTTGTTGAAAAGGTTATACCAAATTATCCGCCTTTTGGTAAGCGAATGCTACAAGACAACGGCGCGTGGTTAGGTGCGCTTCATCTTCCAAATGTTTCTTTAATTACAGAGGCAGTTAAATGTATTAGTGAAACAGGAATAGTAACTGCAAATAATGAGTTTGAGTTTGATACGATAATTTTTGCCACTGGCTTCAAAGCGCAAGAATTTTTTTATCCAATCAATATTGACGGAGGTTCTGGCAACTTTAAACAGATTTATCAAGATTCACCAAAATCTTATCTAGGTATTACCTTTTCATCAATGCCTAATTTTTTTGCAATGTATGGTCCAGGAACTAATCTTGCACACGCTGGGAGCATTATCTTTAATTCTGAATGCCAAATTAATTATATTTGTTCTGCGCTTGAGTTCATGATCAACCATAATTTAAAGCAAATTAGTGTTAAGCCTGAGATTGAGGATCAATACCAAAAACAATTTGAAAAAAGGCATAGTAAGATGGTTTGGCAACATCCCAAAGTCTCAAGTTGGTATCAAAATTCAAAAGGTAAGGTTGTCACCACTTCTCCATGGAGATTGGTAGAATATTGGAACTGGACAAATAATTTTAATGCAGATGAGTATAACTTTTAGATTATTTACAATTGGATTAGTTGTTTTTAGCGCCTTTGTTGGCTCAGAAGAAAAACAGCCAAATGTAATAATATTTTTAGTAGATGATTTAGGCTGGGCTGATATTTCATTAAGAGGTGCTCCTATTGATACTCCTGCAATAGATTCTTTGTTTGAAGAAGGTTTAACCTTAGATAGATTTTATACAACTCCCATATGTAGCCCAACTAGAGCAGCCTTAATGACAGGGCGCGATCCATTGAGGCTAGGAATTTCATATTCTGTAGTTATGCCTTGGATGAATAACGGAGTTCACCCAGATGAGCATTTTATGCCAGAATCTTTCAAAGCTGCTGGGTATCAAACTGCCATGGTTGGGAAATGGCACCTAGGGCATTCACAAGAAATTTTTCATCCAAATGCTAGGGGCTTTGATGATTTTTATGGCCATATGCATACTGAGGTAGGATATTTTCCTCCATTTGCAAACCAAGGTGGCATTGATTTTCAGCGAAATGGTAAAACTATTAAAGATGATGGTTATGAAACGTTCCTTCTGGCAGATGAGGCTTCTAGATGGATAAAATCTAGAGACAAAGACAAACCTTTTTTTCTTTATATGCCATTCATTGCTCCCCATACTCCTTTAGAAGCCCCAGATGATCTTGTACAAAAATATAAAGATTTAGAAGATACCAGAGAGCTCACAAGAAGTGTTGCAATTGATCGCACCAGAACATTAGGAGGCTTTCTTCCAAGTGCAAGACCTATTTATGCTGCTGTTGTTGATGCTTTAGATCAAGCAATTGGTCAAGTTTTAGATACCCTAGAAAATGAAGGGATTGAAGAGGAGACCATTGTATTATTTAGCAGTGATAATGGAGGTGCTGCCTATGCTGGAGGAGGAGCTGATAATTTTCCATTACGTGGAGGCAAAGGAGATACATATGAGGGAGGCATCAGGGTAGTAGCTGCGATGCGGTGGAAAGGCAAGCTAGATGCGGGCAAAACCTTTAAATCAATAATGACTGTAATGGATGTTTTTCCAACCCTTGCAAGCGCCTCTGGAATTCCAATGATGAATACAAAAGAAATTTGGGGAAGAGATCTGTGGCCAGCAATAAAAAGTGGAAAAGAGGTAAAACTCAATAAAGAGGTTTATTTTGCTTCTGAGACACCAAATTACGGAGAATTTCATACTACAGTTTTTAATGATAAATGGAAGCTGGTTCAGGTGATTACAAGCTCATTGTTAGAGATCAACGTAGAAAATAAATTATTTGATATCGCCTCTGATCCAAATGAATATATTAATTTGGCAGATGAATATCCAAAGTTGGTTGAAATTATGGCTAATAAGATAAGAGAGTGGCGTGCACTTCATCCAATATCAGGTATTAGAGCTCAATTAGTTCCTCCTCCAGGATGGAGAGCTCCAAAAGATTGGACCAGTTACACTATTCCTATTGATAAACTCCAAGATGATGCATCTTTAGGTTTTGGCGCCCATGCTCATCAAGTATTAGATTATTTGATCAAAGATCATGGAAGAATTATTTATGACTGCCAACCTGGAGACTGGGAAAGAGGGAAATGCAAACCCCCTGAAGAATTTAAAAATCATAAGCACTAATGAAGCAAATTTTATTATTTATCTTTATTTCCTTTAGTTTGCAGCTGTGTGCTCGACAAATTGAAGAAATAACTTTCTCTTATTGGGATAAGCCTGATTCAACAGTTTATTTTTCAACACCAGAATCAATAGATGAAAATACGAAAATTATATTTGTTATGCATGGAGCCTCAAGAACAGCTAGGAAATATTTAAATGATTGGCTTCCTTTAGCTAAAAACAGAAATGTTGTTCTTATAGCACCAGAGTTTTCTAAAGAATCTTATCCAGAATATGTCTACTTAATGATGGCCACAGAAAGAGGGAAGTTGCTTCACGATCAATCGCTTTATCTGACTGACTCATTGGGGTTACTTTTTGATTTTTTTAAAGCTAAATTAAAACTTTCAACTGAAAATTTTAGACTCTATGGCCATTCTGGCGGATCTCAATTTGTGAATAGATATCTTTTGTTGAGTGAAGAAAAAAGAATCGAAAAAGCTGCTATGGCAAATGCAGGATTTTATACTTTTGTTGATGATCAGATACCTTATCCATTTGGTATTAAAAATATGAATGTTTCCTCTGAAAAGCTAGAGTGGTTTTTAAGACTTAAGGGCGGAGTATTTTTAGGTGATGCTGACAATGATCCTAAGCATCATTCTTTGCCCGCTATGCGTAAAGCAAAGAAGCAGGGAAGACATCGATTTGAGAGGGGAACAAATTTTTTTAATGATTTGATTAAGCTGGGAGTGGAAAAAAATCTTCCATTTCGATGGAGATATCAGACTGTTCCTGATGTTGCCCATAATAATGCTGCAATGAGCTTGGCTGCATCTGATTTTTTACTTGAAGACCTTTAAAAAGTATTTTTTTCAATAAATTTATCTGCTGCATCATAAATTTTAATCTTTCTTTCTTCGCTCATTCTATCAAGCGACTTTAACATTAATCCAAGTCTAGGATTTTTAGCAAAAAACTCTCTATTGGTCTCTATAAATCTCCAGTAGAGACCATCCACGGCATCACACCATTCCCCTTTTTTATAATTTGACATCCTAAGCATATAACTTGATCCACAGATGTAAGGCTTTGTTGAAAATATTCCACCATCTGCATATGTGCCCATTCCAAATACATTTGGGACCATAACCCAGTCAGCTGAATCTACATACATTTCCATGAACCACTTATAAATATCATCAGGTCTAATATTTGACAAATTCATTAAATTAGAGATTATCATCAACCTATTAATATGATGAGTGTACCCAGTATCAACAGATTCTTTAATTGCGTCATCAAGCACAGGAATCCCAGTTTCTCCTGAGTACCAATTTTTATTTAAATTATTCTTATGAGACCAAAAATTCATTTCTTTGTATTGAGGCATATTCTCCCAATAGACCCCTCTGATAAATTCTCTCCAACCTAAAATTTGTCTTACGAAACCCTCTAATGCATTGATGGGGATTCCATACTGTTCATTATTAAAATAACTTATAGCATCAACAATGCATTCCATGGGATCCAATAATCCAGAATTAATATATGGAGAAAGAAGGGAGTGGAACAAGGTTGGATTTTCTTTATCTATCGCATCTTGAAAATCTCCAAAGGATTTAAAATAATTTTTTAGAAATATTTTTAGCTGTTCTCTTGCCTCTTTATGAGTTACCGCCCAATTAAAATTTTCTAAATTACCTATTGAATCTGGAAAGCAATTTTCAACATCAACCATTGTTGATACTGTTAATTTATCTGTTTTAATTGTTTTTCTTGGTTTTGGCGGCTCTTTTAATTTTGAAATACTTTTTTGATTTTCCTTATCAAAATTCCACTTACCACCAAGCGGTTGATTTCCATCCATTAGCAGAGTGTATTTTTTTCTTAACCATCGATAATAGTATTCTTGAACTAGAGATTTTTTGTCTTTAGACCACTCAGAAAAACCCTCAATAGAATCAATAAATTTTGTATCTGGGTGAATTTTTAATTCAACATTATGCTTTGAACCAAAGAACATCAGTTGAGTTAATATCCCGTGATCGCTTGGTTGAGTTACATGCAGTAAATTAAAATTAATTTTTTTATGCAGGCTTTCCAGATCATGCATTAGATCAATATCTCTATTTTTAGTTATTTTTATATGAATGATATTTTCAAAATTCTCTTCTAATTTTTCCTTCCAATGCCTCAAAGCTGATAAAAGCATCACCAGCTTATGTTTATGATGTTTAAGTTTATAAAAAGTATCCCATGGCTCATATATCAATAGCGGATCAGATGGATCAATTGATAATAGAACTTTGTTATTTGTTGCTAAATCATCTGGAAAGATTAACCCAATCTGCTTCATGTTTTAGCCTCAATTAAATATCTTCCCAAAGAGTTTCCAGAAATATATGCTGATTCAATGCGTGGAGAAATATTCCAATCACCAATTGCAAAAGCATCTTCAGAAATTATTGTAAATCTATTACTTAGATTTGATCTACTGCATAAAGCATACTTCCATTTAAATATCCCTGCATGCAGAATTTCGTATTTTCCTTTAATTATTTGCTTTATAGACTTTTCAGCTTGAGTTTGTATATATGAATCCGATTCATGGATGTGCTCATAGCTAGCATTTGGTGAAAACTGCAAAACCCAAGTTTCTTTCTCTGAGATTTTATAAAAGCTGCTCGAACTAATCATTGAAACATCTCCATTGACGTTTTGATAGGCACTATGCCTGTTATCTAAGGCTCCATTCAACGTCATGCCTACCGCTACACAAGAGCTAAAGGTTGCATCATGCTTAATTTGTGTATCAAAAATTTCTTGTGACTGAGGCAATGGGAGGCTAGAAATTAATATATCGTATGGCTCACAGTTACCAGAATCAAACCATATCAATTTTTTTGTTTCATCTACCTTAATAACTTTTTGATTGAAATATATATTTAAAAGTTGTTGGTATTTTTTAAGAAGACCGTGCATTCCATCTTTGCAAACAAAATATTTCGTACTATCAGTTACCAATCCTTTATTGCAATCAAAAAGAGATCCTTGAAAACTAATAGCATCATTTTGTTTTATGAATGCCTCAAAAGAACTTGATTTAGCTTTACAGAATTGAGCTCCAAAATGAAATAATCCATTAGCCAATGTCTTTGCACAAAGCCTGCCTCCGACACCTCGAGATTTTTCAAAAACTTTTACGTTAAAATTTTTATGCAGTTGAAGCGCGCAAGCTATGCCACTCATGCCAGCTCCCAAGATGACAATCTTAGGCTTTTTGAGCATTTTTAAGAGCTCTGTTTATATATGACCCCGTCCTTCATAACAAAACTTATATTCTTGACTGTTGATATATCTTCAATAGGGTTTTTTTGCACAGCGATTATATCCGCAAGCATTCCTGGTTTTATTTGACCTAATTTATCCTCTACGCGAAGGAGCTTAGCAGTTTCAATTGTCGCGCTTTTTAATGCATCTAAATTAGACATCCCTGCGTTAGTCATAAGGATAAACTCTTGCCAATTATCTCCATGCTTGGAAACACCTGAGTCAGTTCCAAATGCTATTTTAACTCCAGCCTTATAAGCTTTTGCAAAAGTTGATTGAATAATTGGCCCAATTTTCTCTGCCTTAGGTTTTACAAGAGCTGGAAAAAAATTTGGTATTTTAGCTTTTTCAGCTACCCAGTCTCCTGCCATTATAGTTGGGACATAGTAGGTACCTTTGGCCTTCATTAAATTCATTACTTCTTGGTCCATATACGTCCCATGCTCTATTGAATTAATTCCTGCTAAAACAGCTCTTTTCATGCCTTCTTTTCCATGAGCATGAGCAGCTGTCCATAATCCATAGTCATTAGCAGTTGATACAATTGCAAGCAGTTCAGAATCTGTGAATTGAGGATTGTCACCAGATTTTGCGACACTTAGCACTCCTCCAGTAGAAGTAATTTTAATCCCATCCGCTCCATCTTTATATCTTTGCCTTACAGCTTTTCTAGCGTCATCAGCATTATCAATTACTCCCTCTTCTGGGGTAGGAGGCATGTAGTCATCTTTAGACATCCCATTAGTCGGATCCCCATGACCTCCGGTGGTTGCAATCGTTTTTCCAGAGGTAAAAATTCTTGGACCTTTCACCAGCTTTCGATCTATTGCTTTGCGAAGTGATATTGTCTCCATACCATCATCTCCAACATTTCTAACTGACGTGAATCCAGCCATTAATGTTTTTGATGCTGCATTTGCAGCAAAAAGAGCGCTAAATTCAGGCTCTACACTTAATTCTCTTTCAGCTTTAGGAGCATATTCGAATGTAAGATGAACATGCATATCCATAAACCCTGGAAGAACATATGATTGTTTAAGATTTACAACAGCATCATTCTTGTTTGGACTCGCATAACCTTTTGTAATTTCTGATATTTGATTACCTTTAATTCTAATCGTTACAGCTTTTTGTATTTCTCCATTGTTTGTGTCTAATAGATTGCCAACATGCAGAAGGGTGTCTGCGAAAATAGAATTTGAAATTGATAGGGCGAAAAATAGTACAATTTTTTTCATTTGTTTATACCTTGTAAATTTTGATATTTAACAATACTACCTTTTAAAAGAACTTAAAAGATTAATTAAAATAACAATCTTCTAAAAAATATCGATTGTTTTAGAGTTGAGTCTGCTTCCACCTTGATCGAATAGAGACACTGTAATCTCATTGGAACTTGGTCTGATATCTAAAATTCCATAATTTTTTATTGGATAGGTTTCTCCTACTAATAATGGGTCAGTTTCTATATTCTGTGATGCTGCTTTATTAAGTGATGAGGCTGTAATCTCTATAAAGTCTTTATTTTGATATATTCCTGATCTATGCCTATCTCCTGAAATTACAACAAGTGTTTGTTTTTTTGATGCTTTCTCAATTAGTTTGAGTAATCTATCTCTCTCTAAGGGAAAATTACCCCATTTTTCATAAGGATGCGTTGTAGCTAGCACTTGAATAGATGAGAGGATGATAACAATATCCGCGCTTGAATTTTCAATGACTCCTTCTAACCAATTCCATTGAGATTTACCAAGGATAGTTGCATCAAAATCAAAATTTGGTTTATATGCATTGCTTTTACCTCTTAGCTCCGACCGAAAATATCTAGTATCTAGACCAATTATTTCAGCTTTGATTCCATCAATTTCTTTGATGTGATTAAAATAAATACCTTCTCTTTTTCGCCTAGGATCTTCGCTCGGGATATTCCAAAAATTTAAAAACATTTTTTCAGCACTTTTTTTTAGAGGGTAATTGCCGCCCCCATCATTTAGACCAAAATCATGATCATCCCATATTGCTAATATCTCCTTGTCATTCATTAACCAATTAGGCAGCTTTTTTCGTTGAGTTTCATAAGCTTGCTTCATTTTTGTTAGCTTTCCGCTTGGTAAGTCACCATAGACATTGTCACCTAAAAAAATAAACCCATCTATGTCTTCTTTTTCTATCGACGACCAAATATTTTGTTCCCATCTTTGATCAAGGCATGAACCAAGACCATATTTAAGTGCATACACATTGTTAGAAATGCTAAAAGCTATGAACAAATATATAATTTGTATGCATAAATAATTTTTCATACTACTATTATCTCATTATTTAAATATTTTAAATTCAAGTTGAAGTTCATTTTGGCATTTATTTGTATCGTCAGCCTCATAGGTTGTCAGGGAGATTCAAAAAATTCAAATTTAGAATTAAGTAACTTTATTAAACCAGATTTTTCTTTTAAGCAATCATCATTAAATTGTTTATTAGAGTCAAATAAAACCCTTAATTCTGTTGAACAATTCATACCAAAATTTGTTGATAGTTTTTCCAAAACTGTAGTAACAGCAGAAGAGCTGTATTTTTTATTTCCTGTAGAGGGAGACAAAATAGATATCATGAGTTTTAAGATAATGCTAAGGCATTCTGAGGCTATTACCTTAGATAAATTGAGTCTTACTCTTACGGCATTGAATTTTGATAGCATTGCAAAATGTCAAAACTCCTTAGCTTCTAGTAATGCCTTATGGCTTTTTGATCAAAATATAGATAGCTCTTCTGTAATATCAGAAATATTAGATTGTGAGTATTTAGATGGATTTAATTTCGCAACAATGAAGTTAGTTCTTGAGCAATTTACAGATGCCATGATCAAACATAATTTACGGGTAGATATACTTTATTCTGAGAAAGAGCTCGCTAGCAGTAATTTTCAATGGACAAATATTTTTCCTTCATTGGAAACTAGAAAAGATTTTGTAAAATCATGGCAGGCATTAGAAATTAGTAAAGAAATTCAAGAGTTATTACTTGAGCAATCAGTCTGCCAATCATCTCAAGCTTATCGTCAATACAAGGTACTGTGATTTAAAAATTAGATAGCCGGCTAGCAATTTTCTTAATCCCATTGCTTACTGTATCAACAAAAATAAAAGGAAGGAGTCCATGTATGATTCCTACCAGCCCAAGCCCAATTAAAACGAAAGAAAGTTTAATGACCCTTATTCCGTGAGAAGCATAATTAATGCTGTTTTTTTTAAGGTGATAAAAATCAAATATCATGATCTATATTATATTAACTTACTAGTAATCATATATAACAGCCAAAGAGAACTTTTTTTATTAAGATTAATACAAAGATAGTGTAATATACGATTTCCTCAAAAAGCGGCATTAGTATAATGGCTAGTATATCTGCCTTCCAAGCAGATGGTCCGAGTTCGAATCTCGGATGCCGCACCATATAATTGATTGAAGAACATTTATATTTTCAACATCTGTTAGCTATCTTTTTATAAATTTTATTAATTTGATATATCTTCCAATGTTAAAATCTTTTTATGGAAATTAAGTCCTTAACTACACCAATTGGAGAATTTAATTCATTTTATGTAAATTCTTTGTTGGCTAAATTGGTTTATATTAATAAACGAAGCTCCGCCTATCCTTCTGATTTAAGCCTGCAGAAGATAATTGATAAGTTTTTTAGCAGCAGTGAACTAAAGAAATTTCCAAAATATTATCTTCAGGGATCACCTTTCCAACTAAGCGTGTGGAAAGCATTAACACAGATCCCAAAAGGTCAAACTGAATCATACTCATCATTAGCAAATAAGATTGGTGTTCCGGGAGGTGCAAGAGCAGTTGGCACAGCTTGTAAATTAAACCCCATTCCGCTTCTTATTCCATGTCATAGAGTAATTAAGCAAGATGGATCGATTGGAGAATTTGCACTTGGAAAAGCTAATAAGGAATATCTTTTAAAAATGGAGTCAAAATGAGCTCATATGACAACATCATCAACAGTCTCAATGATGGACTGGTTGTTGAGAAAATGTACCTTGAGAATGAGAGCTTAATGCACAATGTGCCTTTAGATTCTGAAACGCATTTTAAGCTAGTAATAGTGTCAGATGATTTTATTGAAATGACTAAAGTTAAAAGACATCAACTCATATATCAAATCTTAGTTGAGACTATGAAAAAAATTCATGCATTATCTATCCAGGCCTTCACTATTGCAGAATATAATAAAAATCCAATGATACTTTCCTCACCCGAGTGCTCTAAAAAATAATTGAACTCATGCATCAATTTTTTCAATTTATTCTAAAGAAGCCAGTTCTTGTAATGGCTTTGATAATTGCTGTTTTTCTTTCAGCTGGCATTGGACTTAAGAATTTTAAACTAGACGCATCCTCTGACGCTTTGGTTATAGAAGGTGATGAAGCCTTTAAAATATATAGAGAGACTGGTGAAGTATTTGGCAATTCTGATTTTTTAATCATCACGTTTACTCCAAATTTTGATTTATTTTCAACTCAATCTTTAGCAACAATTAAAACCATAGGCGTTGAGTTAGAAAAATTGTCAGGAGTTCAATCTGTTCTGACAATTCTTGATGCACCAATATTTTTTCAACCAAAAGTTCCCCTTGCTGATTTGATGGATAATCTTAAAACCCTTGAAACAGAGGATATTAATTTTGCTGCTGCGAAAGAAGAAATTATAAATAACCCAGTCTACTCAGAGCTAATTATTAGCCCGTCAGGAGAGACAACAGCAATGCAGGTAACTCTTAAAGAGAATCCTCTTTATAGAAAATTGGTTAACAAGAGGTATCAATTGCTTGGTTTTGGAAATCTTTCTTTAAATCAAAAGAATGAACTTAATAGTATTAACAAGCAAATCTCTCAATTAAATGATGATGAAGCAAAACAACGAGCGAATTTGATATCTCAAATTAGACTTATTCTTGCGCAACACAGCAATGAAGGAACTTTATTTTTAGGCGGGGCATCAATGATTGCTACGGATATGATGAGTTTTATCAAATCAGATTTATTGATATTCGGTATTGGCGTTGCCTTAGTTTTTTGTTTGATGCTTTATCTGTTTTTTCAAAATATTTGGTTTGTTCTTTTGCCACTGGGAAATGCAATTATTACAACAGCTTTTACAGCCAGCATTCTTGGGTTAATGGATTGGAAAATAAGTGTGATTTCCTCTAATTTCATTGCTCTGTTGCTAATTTTAACTATTTCACTGACTGTTCATGTTTTAGTAAGATTCACCGAAGTTAGTCGAAATTCTGAATCGGTTGATGACGCTATTTATAAAACCTTAAATCAGATGGTAAGACCTTGCTTATTTGCTGCATTGACTACTGCCGTAGCTTTTCTTTCATTAATAATGGGGGATATTAAGCCCGTTATTGAATTTGGAAAGATGATGTCAGTTGGTATGATTTTTGCATTTATTTTTACTTTTACCTTTTTACCAAGTGCAATGAAGTTAGCAATTAAATCTCCTATCGCAAACCCAGCAGAGTTCATCAATAAAATACCTTCTAGGTTAGGTCTTGTATCTATAAATCAGGGAAAACAGATTGCTATTTTTTTTCTTTTACTGGCAATCTCTTTTATTTATGGAATTTCAAAACTAGAAGTTGAAAACAGATTTATAGATTATTTTTCTCCTGAAACGGAGATATATCAGGGTATGTTATTGCTTGATGAAGAATTAGGAGGCACTGCAACATTAGACATCCTGATTGATCAGCCACCTGATGAAATATTTGATGAATCAGATTTTGATGACGATGACTTGTTTGAAGATGATTTATTTATGGATGATTCAAGTGAGGCATCTGGCTATTGGTGGAATGCAACATCCCTAGCTAAGGTTGAAGAGATCCATGACTATTTAGATGAGATCCCAGAAATGGGGAAAGTTTTAAGTGTAGCGAGCGGTATCAAATTGGCTAGAATGATAAATGATGACAATAATTTGAATGATTTAGAGTTAGCATTGCTTCGTTCTGTCTTGCCAGAGGATATTAAAGAAACTTTGCTCTATTCATACATCAATAAAGATGACTCAAAAGTAAGAATTTCCGCAAGAGTCCTTGAATCTGCTCAAACATTAAATAGAAAAGAATTGCTAGAAAAAATTAACTTTGATCTCGTTAATATATTTGATTTAGATGAAGAGCAATTTGAAGTAACAGGCTTAGCTGTTTTGTATAACAATATGCTTCAATCATTATTTTCATCACAAATTAAATCTCTTGGTTTGGTTTTTGCTGTTATCGGCTTGATGATCTTGCTGCTCTTCAGATCAGTAAAAATTACTTTAATTGCACTGGCACCAAACATAATAACTGCAGGCTCTGTTTTGGGATTGCTGGGCGTGTTAAGCATTCCCTTAGATATTATGACGATTACCGTAGCTGCTATTAGTGTTGGAATGGCTGTAGATAATACTATTCATTATCTCTACAGATACAAAACAGAGATTAAAAATAAAGATCTTAGTAATAATCAAAGAATCCTAAACTCTCATGACTCAGTGGGCAGAGCAGTTTTTTATACAGCGACTACCATAGCTGCAGGGTTTTCTATCTTTGCTCTTTCAAGCTTTACCCCAACAGTCTTATTTGGCTTGTTTACAGCCTTTGCACTTATGGTTTCTTTTTTTGCATCTTTAACTTTGTTACCATTTCTCTTAAATTTTTTTAATGCATTTTCAAATCAGGAGTCATAGATGGCGGGACCTTTAAGTGGAATCAGTCTTGTGGAATTTGCTGGCATTGGTCCAGGACCATTTTGCGGAATGATCTTGGCAGATTTGGGGGCTGAAGTTATCAGGATTGATAGATCATCCCAGCATGGAAATGGAAACACAATAGATTTTCAACATAGGTCAAAACTATCACTTTCTGCAGATTTAAAAAATCCACAAACCATTCATGAAATTAAAAAGCTTCTTGAAAGCATGGATGGCTTAATTGAAGGTTTTAGACCTGGTGTAATGGAGCGTCTGGGATTAGGGCCTGATGAATGTTTAAAGATTAATCCAAATTTAGTTTACGGTAGGATGACTGGATGGGGGCAAGATGGACCTCTGGCTAAAACCGCTGGCCATGACATCAATTACATTGCATTGACGGGCGCGCTTGAGGCAATGGGCAGAAAGGGTCAAACACCTCCACCTCCCTTAAATCTTGTAGGAGATTTTGGCGGCGGAGGCATGTTTCTTGCTCTTGGAATTGTTTCTGCTTTACTTAACATCAAACAGGGTGGAAAAGGTCAGGTTATTGATGCTGCAATGGTTGATGGGGCCTCTGTGCTTATGTCAATGTTTTATGCTTTTAAGGCATCTGGTTTTTGGTTGGAGGAAAGGGAGTCCAATCTATTAGATGGAGCTGCACATTTTTATGATACTTATGAATGCGCTGATCAAAAGTTTCTTGCAGTTGGCGCAATTGAACCTCAATTTTATTCAGTGCTATTAGAGAAATTAGAAATTTTAGATATAAAATTTCAGGATCAGCATAATAAAGATTTGTGGCCAGAACTAAAATCTATTATTAGAAACAAAATTAAGGAAAAGACTCGTGATGAATGGGCAGAAATTTTTGATGGTACTGATGCTTGCGTTGCACCAGTTTTAAATTTATCTGAGGCCCCAGAGCATCATCATATGAAAGCAAGGAATTCATTTGTAGAAATTGATGGAGTTATTCAGCCCGCACCCGCACCTAGATTTTCTGATACAGCCCCTAAAATTAAGCATTCCTCGGTTAAGGCAGGAGAAAACAACGATGAAATCTGCGCTAAGTTTGATTTAGACAGATCTTGTTTTAGCTAAAAAAATTAATCGCATTATTGCTTGTTGCTAATTTAAGTTCTTCCAATTCATATCCTGTAAACTCACATATTTCATTTGCTATATGGGGTAAGTATTTTGGCTCATTGATATTTTTTTTAGGCTTATTTATTAAGTTTTTTGGGATCAGGTAAGGAGAATCAGTTTCTATCATCATTTTTTCAATAGGGATATTTTTAATCGATTGACGTAGATCAATATTTCTTTTTGCATCACAGATCCATCCTGTAAGCCCGATATAAGCATCCAACTCGAGGTAGTCATCTAATTCCTTTTGAGTTCCAGTAAAGCAGTGAACTACAAACTTTGGAAAGTTAATTCTTCTTTCTTTAATGATGCGAATAAAATCAGAGTGAGCATCTCTTTGATGAAGATACAGAGGGAGACCTAATTCTTTTGCAATTTCAATGTGCATTCTAAAAGATTTTTTTTGAATATCAGGTGGAGATATATTTCTAAAATAATCTAATCCAGTTTCGCCAATAGCATGAGGATTAATTGATTTAAGTTTTTTTAATAAGTTGTCGTAATTAATTTCAACTATTTCTGTTGCATGGTGAGGGTGAATGCCTGCTGAAATAAAATATTTTTCTGGAGCTTTATTTTGAATGAGCTTAATAGGATCAAGATCAGTCAAGCTAGCACAAAGTAACACAAATTTTTCCACGTCTTCTTGTTCTGCATTTTTAATCACCTCTTCTAAATTATGTTTAAAAGACTCATGAGTAAAATTACAAGCAATGTCTATAAATCCAGCCATTTTTAATTTCTATCTATTACAATAATGAGGTAATTATCTATCAATATGAACCAATTTGAACAATTTCAATCAGCTTTAGATCTAACTAAAGTTTCAGATACTGTTTTTTCTTTCATACCCGATTCCAGATATTTTGTTGGCAATACTCCTCATGGAGGATATCTCTTAGCACTTATGAATAAAGCGTTAGCTGAAGTAGTTTCTCATCCAAGCGCAATAAATTCAAACGTATATTATCTAGATAGGACTGAACCTGAGCCAGCTGAGTTGCATGTTGAAGTATTTAGAACTTCAAGAGGATCATCGATGGGCCAAGTTAAATTGATACAAAATAAAAAAATCACATGCCTATATTCTTCTTTATGTTCTGATTTTCAATATATGAAAGGTCATTCTGGCCTTGAAACTCCATTGCCTCAAATAATGCATTCAGTCAAACATGATGATTTTAAAGTGATGAATTATGAGAGTGTTAAATCAGGTTCAACTCCATCGTTTATCCAGCAACTAAATATGTCAGTTCATCCAGATCATGCATGGTGGGATAGAGAAATTTCTACTGAAGAGGCTCAAGCTCGATGTTCTGCTTATTTAGAGTTGGAAGGAGGGATTGCTGATACATTTGTCCTTTCATATCTTTCAGACATTTTGCCGCCAGTTGTTCAAAATAAATATGGCCCTTTAGGTTGGATTCCTACGCTTGCACTTACTTGTAATATTCGGCAACTTCCTGAAACAAGTTTATTGTTCATTGACGGTTTTGCAAAAGACATAAGCAATGGATATTTTGAGCAAGATTGCTACATATGGGATATGAACGGAAACTTAGTTGCTACTAGCAGACAGCTCGCAAAAATCTTAAAATCAGAAGAAAAAATTTCTTCATAACTAAAAAAAGGAAACCAAATGAAATTTACTGGTACTAAAAATTATGTGTCGACTGAAGATCTCAGTATGGCTGTTAACGCAACTATAGCATTAGAGAGACCTCTAATTATCAAGGGGGAGCCAGGAACTGGTAAGACATTATTGGCTATTGAAGTGGCTGAATCGCTTGGAATGGAATTAATTGAATGGCATGTAAAATCAACCACAAAAGCATCGCAAGGACTTTATGAATATGATGCAGTTACAAGGCTAAGAGATTCTCAACTTGGTGATGAAAGAGTAAAAGATATTAAAAATTACATAAAAAAGGGAAAGTTGTGGGAAGCTTTTGAATCAGATAAACAAGTAGTTCTGCTGATTGATGAAATCGATAAAGCAGATATTGAATTTCCTAATGACTTATTGCAAGAACTCGATCGAATGGAGTTTTATTGCTATGAAACTGGAGAAACTATTAAGGCAAAAAAAAGACCTTTAATTATTATTACTTCCAATAATGAAAAAGAGTTACCAGATGCATTTTTGAGGAGATGTTTTTTTCACTATATTCAGTTTCCAGATCGCCCGACCATGGAAGGTATTGTTAAAGTTCATTACCCTAAAATAAAGAAAGCGCTAGTCAAAGATGCTTTAGACTTATTTTTTGATGTCAGGAAAATCCCTGGCTTGAAGAAAAAACCTTCAACATCTGAATTAATTGATTGGTTAAAATTGCTTATGTCGGACGAACTGCCAGATGAAATCTTAAAAAATGCTGATACATCAAAAGCAATTCCACCACTTTATGGTGCGCTCCTAAAAAATGAACAAGATGTGCAGCTTCTTGAAAGGCTTGCATTTATGTCTAGGAGAGATCAAGCGAAGTAAATGTTAATTAATCTTTTTCATACAGTTCGATCTGCGGGAGTTCCTTGCACCTTAAGAGAATTGCTGGATTTATTGGGTGCGCTTGAAAAAAACCTTGCATTCGCTGACATGGAAGATTTTTACTTCCTCTCAAGAACAATTTTAGTGAAGGATGAAAAAAATTACGATAAGTTTGATAGGGCTTTTGAGATTTATTTTAAAGGCATCGAAACATTAGAGGATATTTTTGAAGCGCTCATACCAGAAGATTGGTTGCGCAAAGCGTTTGAGAAAGAACTAGATCCGGAGGAGTTAAAAAAAATTCAGTCTCTAGGAGGCTTAGAAAAGCTGCTTGAAGAATTTAAAAAAAGGCTTGAGGAGCAAAAAGAAAGGCACGAGGGTGGAAATAAGTGGATTGGTACAAATGGCACCTCACCCTTTGGTAATAATGGAAACAACCCTGAAGGGGTGAGAGTTGGTGGAGAGGGTGGCAATAAAAAGGCTGTAAAAGTTTGGGAGCAAAGACAATTTCAAAATTTAGATGACTCTGTTGAGATAGGAACGAGAAATATTAAAGTTGCTTTAAGAAGACTAAGAAAGTTTGCACGCCAAAGTACAGATTATGAATTAGACATGGATGGAACAATTAAATCTACAGCTAGAAATGCAGGGATTTTAGATATTAATATGATTCCTGAAAGAACAAATCACGTTAAGGTTTTGATCTTTTTTGATGTTGGCGGGTCAATGGATCCATATATTAAACTTTGCGAAGAGCTTTTTTCTGCTCTGAAAACAGAATTTAAGCATTTAAAATATTTCTACTTTCATAACTGCGTTTATGAATCTGTGTGGGAAGATAACAGAAGAAGAACCCAAGAAAGATTTTTAGTACAAGACATTATTAATAAATATAGTGCCGACTATAAAGTTATTTTTGTAGGTGATGCCACTATGGCTCCTTATGAAATTACTAATGCAGGAGGAAGTATTGAGCATTGGAATGAAGAGCCTGGGGGTGCAACCATTAGACGTCTTTGCGATCATTTCGATAGGGTAGCTTGGTTAAACCCGGTTCCTGATGATCACTGGGACTATACCTCATCATTATGTATTATTAGAGAACTGGTGGACAACAGAATGTTTCCACTAACGTTAAAAGGTTTAGAAGAGGGGATGTCAGAACTATCAAAATGAATATGATTAATGCTTCACAAAACAGTGGAATTAAATGGGGTCCATTTACCCTAAGAATTCCATTTATCCATATAAAATTTAGAGCTCCTGAATTTCTTCAAGGTCTTGTGATTTCTGGAGCTACTGCTTTTGCAGCAGCTCCTTTAGCTATGAAACTTGGATTAACATTTGAGGAAGCTGTAGCTTTAAGTATGGTGGCTGGAACTTTTATTTCAGCTGGCCCTATTATATTCGGAGAACCTATGGCGCCAGGCTGGGTTACACCTGCAGTTCCTATTGTCATGGGTGCATTGGCTGCTGCAGGTTACTATGGCGTTCCTACTGAAGGGTCGGATATTTGTGTTGATGGTGTATGTAGATACAACCCAGAAGCCTTTCAGTTTATGGCAGCAATGTGCTTTGAATTTACCGCATTAATTTTAATTCTAGGATTAACTGGTTGGGGCAAGCTATTGGTTGAAAAAATACCAAATGGATTAAAAGCTGGAATTATCTTGGGAGCCGCCTTGGCTGCGTTCTATCAAGTCTTTTTTGAAGACTTTGATGCTTATCTTGTACAACCTGTCTCCATGACAGTAGCAATTATTCTCTGCGTTATCACTACTTTTTCTAACCCTTTTAAAAGAATCGCTGCAAATAATAAATTTTTTGAAGTTATTGGTTCTTTGGGTCTATTGCCAGGATTCGTGGTTGCTGGTTTAGTAGCTTTCTTTCTAGGCGAATTAACCTTTAATATTGAGTGGGGTTTTAAAATACCAGCAATCATAAGCTTAATTGAGAAAACCTCTCCACTTTATATTGGATTGCCTACATTAGAAATGTATATTGATGCACTTCCGCTTGTGATAATTGGCTACATGCTTCTTTTTGGAGATTTGGTTACCGCAACAGAGGTTCTTAAAGATGCTCAAAAGCATCGAGATGATGAGAAGTTACCCATTGATCTTAATCGTTCACATCTTTCAGTTGGGATCAGAAATTTATTGGCTTCATTGATAAATCCTTTTTTTCCAACTCAAGGAGCTTTATGGACAGGAGTACATGTTGTTGTAGCTGAGCAATGGAAGAAAGGACGAAAACAGATGCCTTCAATCTTTGATGGAATTGGTTCTTATTATTTAATGGGTATACCATTTTTGTACTTTACCCTGCCTTTTGTCACCCTCATGCAGCCATTAATGGTAATGGCTTTGACCTTGACATTAATCTTAACTGGTTTTGCCTGCGCTTATGTTGCTATGGCAATCCCTAAAAAGAATTCTGAAATGGCAACAGCTCTTCTCATTGCATTCTTCATTACTTTTTACAGTGCTTGGGTCGGACTTCTGATAGGTTTATTGTTAGCCGTTTTCGTTGATGGGTTTGAAGAAGAGGGTGTATGAGTCAATTTGCTCTTGAGATCACTGATCTTAAAAAAACATATGACTCTAACGTAGTTGCCTTAAAAGGCATCAATCTCTCAGTAAAAGAAGGAGATTTCTTTGCATTACTTGGCCCAAATGGAGCTGGAAAATCATCAACAATAGGAATAATTGCTTCATTAGTTACTAAGACTGCTGGTAACGTAAAAATCTTTGGTATTGATACAGATGAAAATTTTCCTGAAGCAAAGCGTTTGCTTGGAGTTGTTTCACAAGAAATAAACTTTAATAACTTTGAGAAAGTTATTGACATTGTTACCACCCAAGCTGGCTTTTACGGCATTTCACTAAAAGATTCTAAGCTAAAAACTGAAACAACTCTTAAACGTCTTGGTCTTTGGGAAAAGCGCAACGATCAAGCTCGGACATTATCTGGTGGATTTAAACGACGGTTAATGATAGCAAAGGCATTAATTCACGAACCAAAGCTTTTAATACTTGATGAGCCCACTGCAGGAGTTGATATAGAACTTAGAAGAGAGATGTGGGAGTTTTTAAAAGAGATTAATGCTCAAGGAACTACAATTATTTTAACCACTCATTATCTAGAAGAAGCTGAACAATTATGTAAAAACATAGCCATTATCGATTACGGTGAATTAGTTGAAAATACTTCAATGAAAGATCTCTTGAGTCGTCTAGATGTTCAAGGGTTTGTTTTAGACATAGATAAGACACTCGACCAACCGCCCT
Source organism: uncultured SAR86 cluster bacterium (assembly GCA_902595065.1). GTDB lineage: Bacteria > Pseudomonadota > Gammaproteobacteria > Magnimaribacterales > D2472 > D2472. Next base: position 114,835 of record CACJOM010000004.1, on the reverse strand, counting down.
CTATTCCTCAATTTCCTATGTCCCTTGAAGATTCAACAACTTTAAATGTAGCAATAAAAAAAGATCAATCTATCAATCATCTTTTTGAGCAATTATCAGCTCTTGGTATAAATGTTCTATCTATGAGAAATAAGTCAAATAGATTGGAAGAGATGTTTATCGAAATGGTTAATAAAAGTTAATTATGAAAAGAGGAAATGAAATTCTAGTTTCATTAATTACTCTTATTAGAAAGGAGATTAAGAGGTATCTGAGGATTTGGGTGCAAACATTGGTCCCGCCTGCAGTCACCATGTCTTTGTATTTTATAATTTTTGGATCCTTGATTGGTCCAAGAATTGGGACCATGGATGGTCTTGATTACATTCAGTTTATGATACCTGGTCTAATTATGATGTCCGTAATCACTAACTCATATGCAAATGTTGTTTCTTCTTTTTATTCTGTAAAATTTCAAAAATCCATCGAAGAACTGCTTGTATCCCCAATGCCGAATTGGGCGATATTGGTTGGCTTTATTATGGGTGGAGTATCTCGCGGAGTTCTAATTGGCTGTATAGTTTTTGGTGTCAGTCTTTTCTTTTATCCATCTTTTACAATCGTCAATCCCTTGTTAACAATATCAGTTCTATTTTTAACAGCTATATTGTTTTCACTAATGGGTTTTATTAATGCTATTTTTGCAGATAGTTTTGATGATATTTCTATCATTCCCACTTTTGTTCTTACACCATTAATTTATTTGGGCGGTGTCTTTTATTCCATCAATATACTGCCTGATGTTTGGAGAAATATTTCCATGGCAAATCCAATGCTGTACGTTGTGAATACTTTTAGAGAAGGGATGCTAGGAGTGAGTGATGTATCTATTCCATTTGCACTAGGAATGATTATTTTTTTTATAATTATATTAACTTCAGCATGTTTACTTCTTCTTCATAGAGGAGTTGGAACTCGTCAGTGAAAGTTAAATATTTAGGCAAGCAATCCAATCCAAAGCTTGATTCTTATTCTGCAGATTTTTTAGATGCAATTCCTCGAAATAATCAGCATTTAGATAGTTTTTTTGGATTAGATTATTGGAATGCTTATGAATTTTCCTATTTAAATTCCAAAAATCATCCAGTGATTGAGACTATAGAAATTAAAATTTCAATGCATTCAATTCTAACGGTTGAGTCTAAGTCTTTGAAGCTTTATCTGGGCTCTTTTTATAATAAAAAATTCAAAGATTCCTCAATGGCATATAAGTTGGTTGAAAACGATTTAACCAAATTGTTAAATTCTAATGTATCTGTTAAAAAATTAAATAGATTTTCTAATGCACCTAGCTCAAGCCTTATTTCAAGATTTAAAAACAAGGTTCCTAGAAATAAGGTTGTCTGTTTTGAGGGTTTTAGATCAATCTGCCCTGTGACCTCTCAACCTGACTGGGGCAATATTTACATCCATTCAACATCTCACTTTTTAGATTCAAAAAAATTAATTAAATTTTTAAAATCGTTCAGAAATAAAGGCGATTTTCATGAAGCGTGTATTGAATCTATTTTTATAACCTTGCTAGAGGATTTTGCAATTGATAATTTGACCGTTTATGGAAAATTTTTAAGAAGAGGCGGCATCGATATCAATCCTATACGATCAACTTCAAAAAAATTAATATTTAATAACTTCAGAGATTTTAGTCAATAATCCTCTAATCTAGTAGAGTTAATATCTTGTTCCTGACTTCTTCCTCTATCTTTAAATGTCCATTGGTATTTGGATGAATTCCATCAGCTTGCATCAAATTCAATGCAACCATTTCTTTTATTGAACCCTCTATAAGGGTTAAATTATAATCATCTGCTAATTCAATATACATGCTTTTAAATTTGCTCGTATATTGTTCTCCATAATTAGGGGGAAGTTCTACCCCAACAAGAGCAACATTAGCACCATCTTCCAAGGACATTCTAATCATCTCATCTAGATTTTTTTTAATTATTTTTTTAATAGACATGCCTCTTAAACCATCGTTCCCACCTAGTTCTAAAATTACCAGATTAGGTTTGTATTCTTGAAGTAATTTGGGCAGTCTAAATAAGCCCCCAGATGTTGTATCACCACTTATGCCTGCATTAATGATTTTGATATTAATATTTGCTGCTTTTAAATTTTTCTCTAAGATAGAGGGCCATGATTCTTCCAATTTAACTCCATATCCAGCACTCAAACTGTCACCTACCACCACAGCGATATGTTCCTTATTTTTGGATTGTTTTGACGAATTTACTGATAAAGAAAGTGTCAGTAGAATACTAAAAAACAAAGCTAAGGAAATCTTGAAAAATTTAATTTTAGAACTTAAGAACATTACAAAAGAAGTTAACAGCCCTGAGGGCCTTTTGACAATAGTTAAAGATATAAATTTAACTGTAGAGCAAGGCAAACCCATCTCTTTGGTTGGGCCATCTGGATCTGGAAAAACCACACTTTTGGCTATTATGGCTGGACTTGATTTGCCTACTCTTGGAACTGTAAATTTATTGGGGTCAGAAATTACAACTCTTGATGAAGATAAAAGGGCGCAAATCAGAGGCCAGGATGTTGGCTTTGTCTTTCAATCATTTCATTTGATGCCAAGATTAACTGCACTTGATAATGTGATGTTACCGCTTGAAATTTTAGGAGATCCGCATTCAATGGATAAAGCTCAAGAGGCTCTTGAGCAAGTTGGATTATCTAACCGGGAAAAACATTTTGCTGCTCAACTTAGCGGCGGTGAAAAGCAACGCGTTGCTATTGCAAGATCCATTGTGAATAAGCCAAAAATCTTATTTGCTGATGAGCCAACAGGAAACTTAGATAAAAAAAGTTCAGACTCTATCAGCGATCTTTTATTTTCATTAAATGAAATAATTCAAACAACTTTAGTTTTAGTAACTCATGATTTATTTTTAGCTGGAAAATGTAAGGAAGTTTATGAGCTCTCTGAAGGGCAGATATTATGAGAAGAGGTCTCATATATGGTTTAAAGAAATTTTGGTCTGAGGTTTTTAGTGGCGATTTGCTTATATTATTTTTTTCGATTGTTTTAGCCGTTACTTCAATATCAAGTGTTGGTTTTTTAGGCGATAGACTCCAATCTTCTATGCAAATGCAAGCCTCTACTATGTTAGGTGCAGATCTCGTATTGCGATCAACTTCTCAAATAGATCCAGAATTTTTAGCCAAAGCTAAAGCGAGCAATCTCAATTATGCTGAAACAACAACTTTTTTGAGCATGGTAATAACCGAAGATGATAATCTGTTAACCTCCATTAAGGCAGTCACAGAATCTTATCCATTAAGGGGCAAATTAAAGGTTGTTAATGCTAATGGGATTCAAATTCAGCATTCAGGTGCTCCGCCGTCGGGCAAGATCTGGATAGAGAAAAAAATTTCAGAATCTTTGGGGCTAAATCAATTAGACACACTTTCTATTGGCAATAAAAATTTAATTGTTGAAGGAATTATTGAAGATTATCCAGATAGAAACTCTAGCTTTGTTGGTTTTTATCCTACTGCAATTGCAAACATTGCTGACGTTGAGGAGATGGGTGTTATTCAAACTGGAAGCAGGGTTGTTTATAGAAAACTTTTTTCAGGCACCAAGAATAACTTAAATAGTTTTGAAGATTCGCTTAAAGAATTGCCATCTGATATTAGACTTCAAAAAGCAATTGATGTCAGTAGCGATCTTGGGGAAGATATTGCTAATTCAACAATTTTCTTTAATTTAGCTAGTTTGTTTACGATAATCATTTCTGTAATTGCAGCCATGATGGCAGTTAGAAGATATGCAAATAGAAATCTCCTTCATACATCTTTAATGAAAGTTTTTGGTGCCTCAAAACCATTTATTTTCGGTCACCAAATAATGCAGCTTACATTAATAGTTATTAGTGCTTCTATATTTGGATTGATTTTGGGGTACTCATTACAACATCTTTTACTATCTACGTTACAGGGAATAATTATTATTGATTTGCCGTCTCCTTCATTAAGGCCTGTAATTATTGGTTTTACTACAGCTGCTTTTGTTGTATTTGCAACAACTGCTCCCTACATCAAAATTCTCAGTGAAACTGAGCCAATTAGGATTTTAAGAAATGATTTTGCTATCAGGCTATCAAGCAATTTTATAATTTATTTAGTTGCTTTTTTTACGATGTTTGGATTTCTTGGAGTCTTATTTCAAGACATTAAATTAATTTTTTACATAGTTATGGCATTAATTCTTGTAACTTTCACCTTGTATCTAATTGGGAAATTGTTGATATATGTTCTTTCCTTAATCAAATTTTCTAATGGAACAGGTTGGAATCTTGGTCTTAAAAATATAGTTCAGCGAGGGAATGATAGTATTTTACAGATTATTATTTTTGGCCTTTCATTATTATTTCTTGTTGTTCTTGCAGAAACTAGAACTGATTTGGTAGATTCATGGGGCGAAACTCTAGAAGAAGATACACCTAATTATTTCTTATTTAACATTCAGGAATACAACCTAAATACTATTTCAGATTACTTAGAGGATGAAGCAGGCATCATTCCAGACTTTACTCCCTTAATTCGCGGCAGGCTTTTATCTGCAAGTCGACCTGAATCTGATGTTAATTTTGATAATCTGATGGATCGAGAGGCCAATTTAACTTGGCGGTATGATATACCTCAAAGCAATACCCTGGTAGATGGTACCTGGTGGACAAATCCCGATAAAGTTGCAGAAGTTTCAGTTGATCAAGAAATTGCAGCATCAATGAATCTTGAAGTTGGTGATGAGCTTAATTTTTCTGCTGGTGGTAAAACATTTAGCGTAACTGTTTCAAGTTTTCGGGAAATTGAATGGCAAAGTTTTTCTCCAAATTTCTTTTTTATCCTATCCCCAGCCGCAGGCAGAGAACTGCCTAATTCATATATTACAAGCATTAAGATAGAAGACTCTGAAAAGCTTATGAATAAATTTATTACCCGTTTTCCAACTATAAGCGCTGTTAACTTGGAAGCAATAATTGATCAAGCAAAGAAGTCTATCTCAAGCGCTTCTTTAGCTGTCCAATATATTTTCTTATTAACATTGATCGCAGGGATCTTAGCTTTGATTGCTTCCATTTACTCTAACAGAGATCAGCGAACCAAAGAGACAGCAATTATTCATGCAATTGGTGCGAGTAGGGCAATGATTTTTAAATCCGCTGCATCTGAATTTTTTATTTTGGGTATGTTGTCTGCAATCACTGCAATTATTTTCTCTACACTCTTGTCATCTATAATTTTTTATCAATTTCTTGATCTTATTTACTCGCCTAATTTGATTATCCTTGGGTTGAGTTTTTTGCTTGCTATTGGTTTTATATTTTTTGCAGGTGTTATTTCTGTAAGAAAAAGTGTCTATGCTTCACCCATGATCACTTTGAGAGATTCTTAGATTTAGTTCATGTAAAATGCTACGACATTAATTCGGAGAGATGGCAGAGTGGTCGATTGCGCTACCTTGGAAAGGTAGTAACTGGGCAACTGGTTCCGGGGTTCGAATCCCCGTCTCTCCGCCAATCTCAAAATTCATTATCTGTGAAAACTAATTTCTATCTATATATTTTTTGCAATGTACAATTTTATTAAGCAAAGTTATTATGTAAATATGAATGAGTTTTATAGAAATATTTTCGATGCCCTAATTATGCTCGATGGGTTAGAGAAAGATTTGAATATTAGGCACTTTTCGCCTAACGAGTTGAGAGTTTTCTACACCATTATTACTCAAAATGCTCTTAATGAAGAAGGTTCAAATATTACAGAAATTGTCAATTGTTCTGGCATGTCACGATCTACTGTTTATAAAACTCTAAAAAAATTATCTAATGAGGGAATTATTAATCTCACTCAGTCTGAGGATGACGGAAGAGAATCTCTAATTACTTTGGTCGGCAATAGTTAAAAATTCCATTGAAAAACTTTTTTATAGTTTCAGTCACTAGTTTTGTATTTTCATCAGTTTTGTGGATTTTATGGCATTTCATAGACACCCATATTTTATTTTTTGCAGGCGAGGGGGTATTTTTTTACTTGCCACATGCTGCAAGAGTCTTGTGTATAGTTTATTTTGGCTATAAAGCTATACCAGGGTTATATTTAGGTGAGCTATTTGGCCCATATGTTATAGAGCCTGGCTTTTATACCTTTCCTATATATATCACTAGTTTGATAAGTGTTATGTCAGTACCCTTGACTTTGTCGATGCTGAACTCACTTGGTTTTACTTTAGGACACACTATTTCTAGCCCTTTAAATAGAAGAAACTACAAACATATTTTTTTAATTACCTTTATATCTGCCGGCTTCAACTCATTGCTAGTTAATTTATATCTTAGTAGGAATAATTTAAGTTATGCGAATGCTATTACAGATATAGATCAAGTATTAAGTTTTTTTATTGGTGATATTTTAGGAACAGTATTGGTTTTTATATTTTTGGGCCTTCTATTGAAACCCATTTTAAAACAAGCGCAAAATCAATAACTCATAATCCAATCATCAATAATATCTTCAAGAATAAATAAAGGAACTATTCCCTGATCAAGAACAATAGTGTGAAATTTTCTAATATCAAATTTGTCTCCAAGTGCTTCTTTTGCTTTTTCTCTTAATTCTAGAATCTTCAGCATGCCCATTTTGTAGCTAGTTGCTTGACCAGGCCAAACAATATATCGCTCAATTTCAACTCTAACCTCTGTATCTGACATGCCAGTAGTATTTTTCATATACTCCATAGCTTCTTCTCTGGTCCATTTTTTATAATGCATACCTGTGTCTACAACTAATCTATTGGCTCTAAACATTTCGCTTTGTAGCACTCCTAATTCATCAAAAAGATTTTTTGTCATACCTACTTCCACGGCTAATTGTTCTGAGTAGAGTGCCCAGCCTTCAGTAAATGCAGAGGTCCTATAACCCATTTTTCTGTACATTGTTAAATCCTCATTTTCTAGATTTAGAGCAATTTGAAAATGATGCCCAGGCACTGCTTCATGAAATGTAAGGGTTCTCATGCCAAAAGTTGGTGTCTGTTTAATATCATATAAATTTGCATAAAAAACTCCGGGACGAGATCCGTCTAAGCTTGGAGCTTGATAATAACCTCCAGCAGCTGTTTTTTCTGAGTATTCTGGTACAGCTCTGACTTCAACTGGGCTAATTGGAAATCTTTCAAAATAGGGCCTGACATCTTCTTCTGCTTCTTTTACCATTTGATTGTAATCAGCAATAACAATTTGTTTTCGATCTGGCGTGTCAGCATAAAGGAAATCTGGATTCTCATTTAATTCATTCATCATCTGTCCAACAGGTTTGTTGACTTCATAACCTAACAAAATAAAGATTTCTTTCATGCGGTTCCCAATTCTTTCAACCTCTGAAAGACCAATCTGATGAATTTCTTCAGCTGTATAGTCCGTCGTAGTATAAGATCTTAGGCGAGATGCATAAAAAGCATCGCCGTTTGGTAAAGACCAAACGCCATGATGCTTGTTTGCTTGATCGTAGTTGTTCTCCATGAATTGAAGGATTGATTGATAACCTGGTTTTACATCGGATTGAATAACAAGACCCAACTCTCTAAACAGAGTTTCTTTTTTTTCAGTTGAGATATTTAATGCATTAACTTTACTTTTAAAAACCTGCATCAATGGATTGTTATCATCTGTGTATGCAATCAATTCTTTTAATTGTCTTATAACGTGATCAAAAACAAATTTTGGTGCAAAAATTCCTAATTTTTTTTGCTCATTTAACCAAATTAAATCTGCTTTCATTGCATCATCAAACAAGCTTACTCTTTTAATAAAATCCGTAGCTTCTCTGAAATTTCGAATGGGATGAGTATCAGTCATAAATTCAACACCGTTAAGGTGATTTCCACTAATTTGATTAAATGGATAAGAATGAAATCTAAAGTTTTCAAAGTTATCAATGGTATTTTCAGTATCAAAAATAGCTATTTTTTGTGTAACTTTTTGTGCATCCGTTAAGTTGTCTGGGTTGTATTTTTTGAGTACCTCAAGATGCTTGAGAGTATCTTGATAATTGCTTTCATCGTCTTCAAGAGTATCAATACTTAGCTTCTGATTATGTTTTAAAATTGCATTAAATGGATCAAAAATTCCTATGTATGTCATATATTCAGGTGAATCTAACAGGCTTACAGTTAGCTCCTTTGCAAGATAATGATCAATTGAATATGGTTTCATTAAAAATAAGTTCACTAAATATAGCGACATAACAGCAAAGCTGCTCATTGCAAGATAGCCAATGTACTTAAATAGTTTTTTCATAATATTTGTTTGCATAATGTAGTATATTGATTTTAGCAGTTAACCAACTATTTAGGCATGAAGAATCCATTTCATTTAGCTATACCTGTCCATGATTTAGCAAAGGCAATTGATTTTTACGAAGACATGCTTGGGTGCAAGAGAGGCAGAGCAACTGATTCTTGGATTGACTTTAATTTATTTGGCCATCAATTAGTTTGTCACTTTGTTAAAAAAATTCATACAGAAAATACTAATCCTGTTGATGGAGATGATGTTCCAGTACCACATTTTGGAGTGATCTTAAGTTTTGATGAATTCGACATCCTTGCCGAGCATTTAAAAAATAAAAATCAATCATTTGTTATCGAGCCTAAAATTCGTTTCTTAGGTCAGCCAGGCGAACAGCGAACAATGTTCCTTAAAGACCCTAGTGGGAATGCACTCGAATTTAAAGCCTTTAAAAATCTAGACAGTCTTTTTTCCACCTAGGTTCCAGAAATTCTTGGATTGGAACATTGACCTGAAGATAATAATTTATACATACTTGTTTTCTTTCTAAAGACTGTTTCTTTGATGAGCCAATCATTGCTTTTATTACAAATATATATATCTTCGTAGGTGCCAGTAATTTGTAGATTAATATTTTTAATAGTATCAATTAAAGTGTAGGATAAAGACCAAAAACCAGTTGCTTCGCTGGTTGATAGCAAATTAATAATTTCATTTTTACCTGCATGCTGTTCAATCAAATGATCATGACATGAATTATGTTTATATTTTTTTACCATGGCTTGTACTGAAGTGAAGATACCAAAATCTTCAAAATCTATGTAAACATCATCCTTGCAAAAACAACTAAGAATATCGTCAGGTTTTTTTAAATCGCATGCGTTCCAATATTTAAATTTTAAATTTTTAATAGTTGTAACTGCTTGGATTGATTCAATTCTTTGATTGATGTCTTTATTATTTCCCATGGGTCACTATTTTGGTTGATTAATCACTTTCAGCCAATAGTTGACTTAATTTTAATAATGTTATTAAATACTGTATAAATATACAGTAAAAATAATATTATGAATAATTTAATACATTTAAACCCTTTAGATCCTATCTTTAATGAGTATGAAGCCTTTGTAGATAAAAGCGCAGGCTTAAAGACCATTGCATTTAAATACTTTGGTGCAGATATACAAAAAGCGATTGAATATTTAGATATTAACAGTGCTCATGAATCAAAAGAAAATGAATCTATTAATCTTAGTTTGGTTGAAAATAAAGAATATTATCAACCAGAATTATTGCACTAAAGTTATATCTTTTGCTTTAAAACAGTATTTAATTTAAAGGATTTCTCTATATAATTTAGTTAAGTGTCGCATACACAGATTACTAAGGGGATTTGTTTATGCTTGTTTTAATACCCTTGCGCAGGAGGTGATCTTATTAGTATTTATATTAAATTAGAAAACGGAGGGTTCGCCTTTTGACAAGAGGTGAATTACCGAATTCGCCTATCAGACTTATCTAACTCTGATAGTTTGAAGCCTCCCTCGGGAGGCTTCTTTTTTAGATAATTTATATCTAAATTATCAACCTAAACACTTTCTATTAGTTTAAAATTCATCAAATTTATAAGGCTTATATATTTCGTGGAATCTAAAGACTGGTTTTTACTCACTTCGCTTGCTGCCATTTGGGGTAGCGCTTTTATGTTTATTAAAATTTCAGCAGTGGATTTTGGACCAATCTTATTGGTTACCCTAAGACTGTTAATTGCTGGTTTAGTATTCATGCCCTTATTGTTAAGAAAAAAATATAGACTCTTATTTAAATCTCATTTACCTGGAATCATTATCATTGCAATTTTTAGTAATGCATTGCCTTTTACATTATTTGCATTCGCTTCACTTGGCGCTACATCAAACATGCTTGGGATTCTTAATGGTACTACTGCTTTTCTGACAACGGTAATTGCTTATTTCTGGTTAAATGAATCAATTTCATCAAAACAAATTATTGGTTTATGTCTAGGTTTTTTGGGTGTTATTATCCTCGTAAATCCTGCTAATGGATCTAGTACCATTATCGCAAGTATGAGCGCATTGTTTGGTTCTCTGTGTTATGCCTTTAACGGTAACTATCTTCAGAAATTTCATTCCAAGTCAAATAAGAAAGTATTAATAGGCTGGTCAATGCTGTTTGGGGGTTTGTTTATGATTCCCCTAGCTATCTTTAATTTACCTGATGCTATGCCAAGTGCAGATTCATTTTTAGCTTTGTTATGGCTTGCTGTTGTTTCAACTGGAATAGGGTACCTTGGTTACATAAGATTAATTGATAGAATAGGCGCTGTTAAAACATCAACGCTAACTTATCTACTTCCCGTTTTTAGTATTATATGGGGAGCAATTTTTCTTCAAGAACAAATAACTTTAATAATATTTGGTGGATTTATTTTTGTTATGATGGGTATGTATTTCGCGAATGCTTTACCTAAAACAAAAAGCAATAATTAATATGACTTATACAGAAGAATTACTTTCAAGAGCTGATGAAGTTATTCCCAGGGTTACATTAGAAGATTTCAAGAATGACGCAAATTCAAAAGTAATGATAGATGTTAGACAACATGATGAATTGAAAGCATCAGGCACAATTATGGAATCAATTCATGTTCCAAAAGGCGTTATAGAATTTAGATTAAACAACAATGATGAGATTTCATTTGATACTTCTATCTATGTTTTTTGCGCTATTGGAGTAAGGTCAGCTATAGCTGGATACAATTTAAAAAAAGTTGGTTATAAAAAAGTTTTTAACTTAGTTGGTTTTCAAGATATCCTAGATCAAGGCGCTGAAAAGCAATTGTTAATTTAGTAAAGGAGAATAAATATGTTTACTCATATTATGGTTGGAGCAAATGATATAGAGGCATCAAAAACTTTTTATGATGCAGTGTTGGGAACGCTTGGATGCAAACCTGGAATTCTATCAATCAACCCAACTGATCAAAAAAGATATATTTATATTCATGAAAATAATATGTTTATTATTTCTGAGCCTATAAATGGGGAGCCTGCCTCTATAGGTAATGGAAGCACTATAGGTTTTTCAGTCCCTGATGTTGAGACTGGCAATGCTTGGCATCAAGCAGGTCTTGATAATGGTGGAGAGTCATGTGAGGGTCCTCCAGGAGTAAGAGATGTTAAAAAATTAATGGGAACAGATATGTATTTGGCTTATCTTAGAGATCCTTCAGGTAATAAAATTTGTGCTTTAAAAAGAATGGGTTAGATCACTAGTAACCAGCAGCTTGCCCATCTTTTCTTGTTTCTGATGCTCCGTAATACACTCCATCTTTAAACATGATTGCTTGGTAGCCGCCAAATACTCCCTTTTGGTATTTGATAATGTGACCTTTGTTTGATAACTCCTGTTCGATTTGTTTTCCAAAGCCGCTTTCTATACTCAATGAGCCTCCATCTGTCATCACTTCACCAGTTGGCTGAGAAGATCCACTATGGACTATTCTTGGGGCATCTCCAGCTTCTTGAAGATTTAAACCAAAATCAATCATATTAATAATAATCTGGGCATGCGCTTGAGGTTGTGTTGCACCACCCATAACTCCAAAACTTATAAATGGTTTTCCATCTTTTGTAACAAAGGCAGGAATAATTGTATGAAAGGGTCTTTTACCTCCTTCCAGTGCATTTTTATGATTTTTATCTAGGCTGAAGAGCTCACCTCTGTCTTGAAGCATGAACCCTAATCCCGTTGGCATCATGCCCGATCCCATGCCTCGATAGTTACTTTGGATTAATGACACCATATTACCGAATTTATCTGCTACTGTGAGATAAATGGTATCGCCGGACTTTAAAATTCCTGCATCATTTGCTTTAGAAGCTTTATCTAAATTTATTAATTTAGCGCGTTCTTTTGCATAGGATTTGGAAATTAATTCATTGACCGGAATATTTGAAAAATTTGGATCAGCATAATATTTTGCTCTATCTGCAAAGACAATTTTTTTAGCCTCTGTGAATAAATGTATATATTCAGAACTAAATAAACCCATTTTCTTTAAATCATAATTTTCCAATATGTTTAAAATCTGCAAGGCGGCAATTCCTTGACCATTAGGCGGCAATTCCCAAACATCATAACCACGATAATTTGATGATACGGGTTGTGTCCATTCTGAGTGAAATCCAGCAAGATCATCGTATGTTAAAAACCCTCCTTGAGCTTGAACAAAATTTGCCATTGTTTGAGCAATCTCGCCCTCATAGAAACCCGCTCTGCCTTTTTCTGCAATGATTCTGAGAGTATTGGCTAGTTGAGGATTTTTAAAAATTTCTCCCTTTTGGGGCATTCTTCCATTTTTTATCCAAACTTCACTGAAGTTAGGGTAATTCTCAAAGCGTTTTTGTGATTTATCAAGGTAGTAGGCAATTGTTTCGGTGATTGGAAAACCTTTTTCTGCATATTCAATTGTTGGCTCAAACAAGGATTTAAATTTCAACTTGCCAAATTTCTCATGCAGCTTCACCCATCCATCAACAGCACCAGGAACTGTTACCGGCAAGGGGCCATATGCTGGAATCTTTTTTAGACCTTGTTGTTCAAAATAATCTATGGATAAATTCATTGGGGCGGGACCACTGGCATTAAGACCATGCAGTTTGTTACTTTGAGCATCCCAAATAATTGCAAATAAATCTCCACCAATGCCATTGCCTGTTGGCTCCATAAGCCCCAAGGCAATATTAGCAGCTATAGCTGCATCTACTGCTGTTCCTCCTTGTTTTAAGATATCTAAACCAATTTGAGTAGCGAGAGGATGGCTGGTTGCTACCATGCCATTTTGACCAATGACTTCAGATCTACTGGCAAATTTTTCACCAGTGATTCGATCATATCCAGATCCCGTCGTTGCCATAGTTAATAAAAGTATAAATCCAATTACTTTATTCATCATATTTAATGAGTTAATTATATTTCTTACCTTACTCTGAAATAACCTAATGCAAAAGAATTTCAATAATCTTATTGATAATTAACCAACTTATAGTTATGTTTAAAATATATTCATTTATTTAACTACAGGAGATAGAAATGAAATTTAAGTCTTTATACGCATTGGCGTTGTTGTTTTGTTCACTAAATATTTATGCATTTGATGTTACTGGTGAACATTTTGATGCAAAATTTAAAATCACATCAGTTACCCTTGGTGAAAAGTACAGCATTATCAATGCAGAAAGCGATGCTGCTGGACAATATGGAAAAGTGTATGTTAGCTATAAACTAAAAAATACTTCAGATACTGGAGGCACTTGGACAGGCCAGGGCAGGGGTATTAGTCCGGAGGGAAACTTAGCTCGAGGCAACCTTCAAGGAGTGTGGACTCGAAAGGGAAAAATTATAGCTATAAAATCACTGGATGATGTGACTGATGGTATTAATTACATGCAAGGAAATATTGATCTTATTTCAGGCGATATTGTTATAGAAGTATATAAAGTAGACTAAGCAAAGAATCTTTTATCTAGAAAGCCACTTTATAAGTGGCTTTTTTTATTGGCACGCCCGGAGAGATTCGAACTCCCGACCCCTTGGTTCGAAGCCAAGTACTCTATCCAGCTGAGCTACGGGCGCATATTTTAAGGGTGTAATTATAAAAGGATTAACTTTGGTTTTGGCAAAAACCTTTATTGTATTAATTTTAATACCATTTTTACCTGCATAAACTATGTTTATAAGACAACACTTGATCAATTTAATTAAGCCAAACATAATAGATTTGACGCATATATTTGGGAAGACAAAATGTATAAAAATTTATCTCTGCTATTAATCTTTGCGCTTATCTATTCTTGTTCCGAACCAGTAGAAGAGGTTGAATCTGATAGTTTTTTAAACATAGCCGGAGCTAGAGTTGGTCTTGCTAGCCAGCAACCCATAGACTGGGACTCTCAAGCCATAGATCCTTACATGAATATTGATCCTGAGCTTAGCTCAACCAGAGTTCCTTTATTTGGCGATCTTCATGTGCATACCACTTACTCCTTTGATGCCTATATTTTTGGAACTCTGGCAACACCTGATGACGCATATGAATTTGCTAAGGGTAAACCGATCAAACATCCCGCTGGTTTTGATGTTAGTTTGGATAGGCCGCTAGATTTTTATGGCGTCACTGATCATGGAACTTTTTTAGGACAAGTTGCTGAGGCAGCAACTCCAGGTACACCTTATTATGAGGCTCCATCAAGCGAGCAAGTTAATGATATTAATAGTCCTGAAAATTTAAATATTTCAACCATTCCAAGAAGAACTCAAGCTTTTGGAGGTTTTTTAGCTAATACAGTTGCAGCTTTTAGAGAAAGAAAGCTTGATATTAGATACGCGGACAGTGTCAGTCGAAGAGCATGGGCTGATACAGTTGCAGCTGCACAAAGACATAATGATCCAGGTAATTTTACAACCTTCATTGCTTACGAATACACAGCTTCTACTGCAGATATGGGGAACCTTCATAGAAACGTAGTCTTTAAGGGAAACAGTAATCGTATCCCATCAGTTCCTTATAGTAGAGCTAATTCTAATGATCCCGAGGGATTGTGGCAGTGGATGGACAGATTAAGAGAAGATGGAATAGAAAGTTTAGCGATTCCTCATAATTCCAATGGATCAGATGGGTTCATGTTTGCATTAAAAGATTCATTTGGTAACCCATTAACAAAAGAATATGCTGAATTGAGAATGCGAAATGAACCTATAGTAGAGATCACTCAAGTAAAAGGTACATCAGATACTCATCCAGCCCTTTCTACCAATGATGAATGGGCAGATTTTGAAATCATGCCATACAAAGTTGCCACTCAAAGTTTTTCTGAGCCCAAGGGAAGTTATGTTAGAGATGCTTTGCTTGAAGGTATTAAAATGGAGCAGACACAGGGTTTCAACCCATATAAATTTGGGTTAATTGGTTCTAGTGATACTCATACTGCCGCCTCATCACAGGAAGAGGATAATTTCTTTTCTAAAATAGGTTTGCTCGATTCTAGTGCAGCCTTGCGAGGATCCATTCCAGTGACTGATCCAGCTATGCTTGCTTCAGACCAATCTTTTGAAGAAGTGGATGGGAAAAAATACATGAATTCATCAGCGATTACTTGGGGTGCGGCCGGTCTTGCTGGAGTATGGGCTGAGTCAAATACCAGAAATAGCATTTATGATGCTTTTCGACGCAAAGAATCATTTGCTACTTCTGGACCTAGAATGACTATACGATTTTTTGCTGGTTATGGTTTAGATACAAGTAAAATTAATGATAATGATTTGATTGAATACCTCTATACAAATGCTGAGACTATGGGGGCAGATCTAGATGGTATTGCGCAACAAACACCTGCTTTCTTTGTCTGGGCTGTAAGGGATGCTTACACGGCACCTTTGCAGAGAGTGCAAATTATTAAAGGATATCTAGATAATAATGGTGATCCACAGGAGCAGGTATTTGATGTTGCATGTTCTGATGGAGGAGTACCTGATCCAGATACTTATCGATGTCCAGATAATAATGCAAAGGTTGATATTTCTAATTGCGCATTTTCTCAAGATGTTGGAGCAGCTGAACTAAAAACATTTTGGAGTGATCCAACCTTCAAAGTTGAACAGAGAGCTTTTTATTATGTAAGAGCTCTGGAGAATCCTACTTGCAGATGGAGCACTTGGGATGCTGTTAGAAACAATGTTGAACCAAGATCTGACATGCCTAAAATAATTCAAGAGCGTGTTTGGTCATCACCCATTCACTATATCCCCTAAGATCTAGAATATATGAAACACTTTTCGGCGTTAATCGTTATTACTTATTTTTGTTCGACTCTTGCATATGGACAAACTTATAAAAATACCAATGATCAGCAAAATGGCAAAACTTTTGGTCAGTTAATGACCTGGGTACTTGATGGTGAAAAAGGACCTAAAAGGGTAGAAATTGAAACTTCAAATGAATGGCAGTCATTATCGACTGATCAAACCAATTATGCCGTTTGGATTGGACATGCAACTTATTTAATTAATAATGGTGACATTAACATTCTGACAGATCCCATTTTTTCTAAGCGAGCATCACCTTTTGGATTTGCTGGGCCTAAAAGAATGATTCCGCCAGTGATGACCCTGAATGATTTGCCTAGAATAGATGTGGTTGTTGTAAGTCATAATCACTATGACCATTTCGATATTTGGTCTTTAAAAAAACTATACAAGCTTAATCCTGAAACTATTTTCCTAGTGCCTGTTGGAGATGGTAAAAGGCTGACCAAATCTGGTATTAAAAATGTGTATGAGATGAAGTGGTGGGATATATTTAGTCATAGTGATACTTCATTTCATTTTACACCTGTTCAACATTGGTCAAAGCGAGGTCTCTTTGATCGCAACAAGAGCCTTTGGGGCGGTTGGTTTATGCAAACAAATAACTTAGCTTTATATCATGCCGGCGATACTGGATATTCAAGTGATTTTAAGGCAACTTATCAGCGCTTGGGAGCTCCAGATTATTCATTCATACCTATAGGGGCTTATGATCCCAGGTGGTTTATGAAAGATTCACATGTAAATCCAGAGGAAGCAGTCCAAATTGCCTTGGATCTAAACACTTCCCAGTCTTTTGGAATGCATTGGGGGACTTTTACACTTACTGATGAGCCTGTATTAGAACCTCCTAAAAGATTAGAACAAGAACTGAAAAAGTTAAATTTAAAATCAGATTTTTTTAGATCACCGAAGCCTGGAGAGATTCTTCGACTCACCAAATAAGTCTTATAATTAATCCATGAATCAATTAAATGTATTCGGTGAGCCATTACCAATCTGCTGTGAAGATCCTATGACAGGGTTCACTCGCTCCGGTTCTTGTGAAACCATGGATCAAGACCATGGCATCCATACAGTCTGTGCTCATATGACTGAGGAGTTTCTTGCTTTTTCTAAAGCTCAAGGCAATGACCTATCAACTCCTATGCCTGAGTATGGTTTCCCTGGCTTAAAGGAGGGCGATGATTGGTGTTTATGTGCACCAAGATGGGTTGAAGCCTATGAAGCTAACTGTGCACCAAAAATTTATCTCACTAAAACTCATGAAAAAACACTAGAGTTAGTACCTTTAAAAATTCTTAGAGAATATGCATTGGATATTAATTAGTGCGAATTAATTTTTGAGATCTATCAATTATGGGTAAAACTAAGACATTTAATACTACATAGCTCAATAGGCTTATTGCTATAAATTCAAGACTTACATCAAAAAGAGAATAAACCCCTATGATTACGCACAGTGCAAGACGGGTAATTTCCATTGCATAGCCTTCTTTGCCATCAAGCCACAATGAAGTGCAATACATCGTAAAGGCCATCATGCCAACGGTTATCCAAAGTTGCTGATAGCTAAGTTCACCACTTTCTAGGACCATTAAACCTACATAGGCCAAAGCAAGAAACTGAAAAAAGGAGTAAATTTTTACCTTTCTAGAAACCTCAGGGTTATATTTCTGGAAAGTTTCAACATCAAAATTATCTTTCAATGGTTGTTCTGGAAGACTGCTAGGTTTCCAGCCAGTTCTTGCAAAGGGCACTAAGAATTTATCTTTCCAGTTTTGAGCATTCCAAATATCTTTTGCCATGCTGAAATAAATATGGAGATTAGCCCAAATAGGGTTAAAGGTGTTTAAGGTGCCTCTGATTCCATAAATAGGTGCTTCATTCTCATCTTCTTCCTTGTAAGTTCCAAACATCCTGTCCCAAATAATAAAGACACCTCCATAGTTTTTATCTATGTAGTTATCGTTTTGAGCATGATGAACTCTATGATTAGAAGCTGTAACAAAGAATTTCTCATACCAGCCGAGTTTTGGAATATGCTCACTGTGCACCCAAAATTGGTAGATGAGATTGATTGAAGCAACACTAACAAAGACATAAGAGGGTACACCGATTAAAAACACTGGGATAAAAAAGACCCAGGTTACGAATGCCCCAGTCCCAGTTTGTCTCAGGGCAGTGCTTAGGTTGTAATCCTCGCTTTGATGGTGAGCCACATGAGATGCCCAAAATAATTGTCTTTCATGGCTTATTCGATGAAACCAGTAATAAAAGAAATCATAAACAACAAAGGCAAATATCCATACTAAGGGTGAACTCGCATCCATGCGCCATAAGCCATTATGTGTCTCAATGAAATAAAAGATGTAGCCGCCAAAACTAATAATAATAAGTTTATTTGCAGAACGTAGTGAGCCCATAAAAAGACTGCTAATGGCATCGTTAAGCCGATAAGTATTATTTTTCTTAATAATACCGTAGGCAAGCTCAATCAAGATAGCAAGTAAAAAGAATGGCACTGCGTAGGGCACGTAATCCATTGCTAAATTATAGAACCAAGATACTTAAAAGTAATCTATTTAGCCTCAGGATGATTTTTGTGCATGGCAGTAAATCTCGAGAAAGCCACGCGTTTACCAACGTCGTCGGTAATATCAATATTCCACACTGAAGTTGATCCACCTATGTGCACCGGAGTAGCCTTGGCATAAACATAGCCATCGGTTGGAGAGGATATATGATTTGCGTTGATCTCAATGCCAACAGGATATTTCTTAGTATTATCCATTGATAGCGCTGCAGCAGTGCTGCCAATGCTTTCAGCTAAGACGCAGGAGGCACCTCCATGAAGAATTCCATAAGGTTGTTTGGTTTTTTCAACCACTGGCATTCTGCCAACAATAAAATCATTACCAATTTCAACAATTTCTATATCAAGATGTTTGTCCATGTTGATGGATGAATCTTTGAAATCTTCAATTGAAATAGGATGAAACCAGATAGAGTTTGACATGCAAATATTTTATATGAATGTTGTGTTAATAAAAGAGGAAGAGTATTTGTTACACTTACATTTTTTTTAGACACCATAGATGCTTTCATTTACAAATCTAGCTTTGCGAAGAGGCCCAAATCTTTTATTTGAAGATGCATCATTTGTGATTCATAGAGATAAAAAGGTTGGTTTAATCGGTGCTAATGGCGCCGGCAAGACTAGCTTATTTAAGATGATTACAGGTGAGCTTGATGTTGAGGAGGGCTATCTTGATTATCCTCATGATTTAAGAATTTCTTATCTTGCACAAGAAGTGCCAGGAACCGATGAGGTTGCAGTTCAATATGTTTTAGAAGGAGATAAGCAACTAATCGAAATACAACAAAAAATTAAATTGGCTGAAGATAATGAACAATTTGAAGAGCTAGGAGAGCTCCATGCAATTTTCAATTCCATGGATGGTCATGCAGCTCTATCTAAAGCTGAGCAATTGATGATAGGGCTTGGGTTCTCTCAAGAAGATTTAAATAAAACAGTTAAAGATTTTTCAGGTGGATGGCGAGTGCGACTCAATTTAGCTAGAACCCTAATGCAACCATCCGATTTATTGTTGCTTGATGAGCCAACGAATCATCTGGATTTAGATGCAATCGTGTGGTTGGCTGACTGGATCAAATCATTTAAAGGAGCTCTCATATTAATTTCTCATGATAGAGAGTTTCTCGATGAATGCGTTAATACAATTGCTCATATCTATCGTCAAGCCATTGAGCTTTATACAGGAAACTATTCACAATTTGAGGAGATTAAAACCTTACGATTGGCAGAACAGGCCGCAACATTTAAGAAACAGCAACGAGAGATAGCACACATGCAAGATTTTGTTAGACGTTTTAAAGCTAAGGCCACCAAAGCCCGACAAGCACAAAGTAGGGTGAAGGCGCTGGAGCGGATGGAATTAATTGCACCTGCACATGTTGACTCACCTTTTCATTTTAGCATTCCTCAGTCCGACAAAATTTCAGACCCTTTGCTGACTTTAGATAATGCTACTCTAGGTTACTCATCACCTGTTCTAGAGAAAATTAATCTTAGTTTGCATCCTGGAGATAGAATAGGGCTGCTTGGACCTAATGGTGCAGGCAAATCAACTCTTATGAAAAGTTTAGTTGCTAGCATTTCATTGCTTGATGGTCATAGGTTTGAAGGTGCTAATTTAAAGATGGGATATTTTTCCCAACACCAAGTAGATGATTTGGATTTAAATAAAACAGCCTATCAATGCATACAGCAACTTGATCCTGAAAAGACTGAGCAGCAAGTTAGAACCTATTTGGGTGGCTATGATTTTAAAAATGATAAAGTAAAAGATCCGATTAAATTATTTTCTGGTGGAGAGAAGGCAAGACTTGCATTAGCCATTATTGCTTATCAAAAACCTAATTTGCTTTTAATGGATGAGCCTACAAACCATTTGGATATGGAGATGAGGCAAGCTTTAACTATGGCCTTGCAATCTTTTGGTGGTGCAATTTTGCTAATCTCTCATGACAGACATTTACTCTCAAATAATGTTGATCAGTTTTTATTAGTAGAGGATGGTTCTATTGAAGAGTTCGATGGCGACTTGAACGATTACAGCTTAAGAATCTTAAAAAATTTAAATAAATCGCATCCCCGAAAGTCAGATAAAAAAGATATTCAAACACCGGGAGCTCAAAGACAGCTTGAACAAAAAGTAATTAAGCAATTGAAGGGAGAAATTCATTCAGCTGAGAAGAGATTAAAACGTCTACAAGAAAAGATAGCTGATGTTGAATCAATCCTGCAATCACCTGATACTTATGATGGTGATTTTCAAGATGATTTACATGACCTCATTAGAAATCAAACTGAGCTCAGAATAGAAATAGAAGAGGTAGAGCAGATTTGGTTGAATCTCAATGAGCAGTTAGAAGATAATGCTTAATTAAAATTTAACAGGCATTTCCTGAATAGCATGGACAAAGTTATTCGGTGCAACTTTCCAATTTCCACTCATATGGATATTTGGAAAGCGCGTCAGAATTTGTTTATACGATTCTTCTAATTGCATCAAAGCAACAGGTTTGCCAATGCATGTATGCCTACCAATACCAAATGCTAAATGTTTGTCAGCGTTTGCTCTTTCAATGTCAAATTGATCGGGGTTTGGAAAAATTTCTGGATCTCTGTTTGCAGCTCCATACCACATAACAATTTTTTCACCAGGACCCATGATTTGACCCCCAACCTCTGTTTCACAAGTTGTAGTTCTGCGCATGTGCATGACTGGAGAAATCATTCGAATGCATTCTTGTAAGAAATTAGGCATGAGATCTGGATTCTCTATGAGTTTTTGCTTTTGATCAGGGTTTTCAGTGAGGAGTTTAATAGCGCCACTAAGGGTATTTCGAGTTGTATCATTGCCAGCAAAAATGATTAGCAACCAAGAACCATCTAAAAACTCAGGACTTAATTGATGACCTTCTAATTCCGCATTGGCAATTGCAGAAAGCAAATCATCGGCAGGATTTTTTCTCTTAGCATTTAATATATCTCGACCATATTCAAACATTTCATCTACCATGGCATTAAACATATCTATCATTTCGGTGTTTACTGGCTCATTTGTTTGTTCAGCATCAAATTCTTTTTTAAGCTGTTCAACTTGAATGTATTGAGCGAGTTCAAGAAATTCCATCCAAGTGATTAATTTTTGTCTGTCTGCCTCAGGTATTCCAAGGATTTCAGATAAGGTAAAGATTGGTAGCTGCTGTGAAAAAGCAGTTACAAAATTACAGTCTTCATTGGTGTTAATCCCATCCAGCAATTCTGTTACTTTGGCCTTTACTTTAACTCTTAAATTAGAGACGTAATCGGGTTTAAAGAAGGGCATATGTTCACGTCTTAGATTAATATGCATATCTCCATCAAGATTTAGCATGTGATCAACGGCAGATCGCCACAACTTAGGGTGTCTTCTTTCTTCGCTGCCTAGAGTAATCATGGTGCCAGTGCCTGCTTGAGAGGAGAAAATCTTGGGGTTAGATGAAACCTTTAAAATATCTTCGTGGCGAGTTAGAGACCAAAAACCAGGCTCTGGATCATTTAAAAAAGGTGGGTGTAAGAAAACTGGCGCCTCTTCACGCATTTTTTTAAAGTGATCAAAGGGCTGCCCTTGTGTAAAAACATCTAAATCAGTGAAATTAACATTTGAATGAAACTCATGAATAGGTGGGTGAGCATTTGAGTTAAATGTTTTATTAGCAATTGATTTGCTGATTGATATAGGCTCACTCATTAATCTAACACCTCGACAGGACCAAGATTCAGCTTTCTAATCGGTTCTTCAATTTTATTAAGGTCACCAACTATTAACCACGTCCATTGATTCGGCTTAATGTACTTTTGTGCCATTGCATGAACATCCTCAAGTGACGGCTCATCTAATAATTTAGGTAATTGATTAAGGTAATCTAGATCTCTGTTATAAGTAACAATATCGGATACCCCGCCTTTAAGGGCACCAAGGGTTTCAAATTGACCAGGCAGCCTCAATGTTTTCGATGCTTTGCCTTTAGCCAGCTCATCTGCCGTGGTTGGTGATGTGCTTAAATAGGCAGCATATTCATTAACTATTTCTGTAATAGATTCAGAGGTTTTATCAGTTTGCACAGGCGCTGTTACCAGCATAGCTCTCTGTCCTTTTGCGTCTGATAACCGAGTTCTAACACCATAGGACCAGCTTTTATCTTCTCGAAGATTCATATTGAGTCTGGCAGTGAAACTTCCACCAATTGCATAATTCATATAGCTAATTTTGATTTCTTCATCAGTTGCTGAAGGGGGCAACAATTGACCAGCAACAATATAGGATTGTTGAGCATTGGGCTTATCAATCAAGTAAACTCTTCTTGTATCAGGCAGGGATACTTTGTTAAGCTCCTTTAAATTTGATTTAGTGTTACCAGACCAATTTCCAAATTTATCCTCGAGAATTTCAATCAATTCATCCAATTGAATATCTCCAGCTACAGCAAAAGTAAGATTAGTTGGATTGATAGCTCTGCTATGAACAGCGATGACATTTTCACGAGTAATCTCAGAGATAGTTTCTGATATACCGCTTCCAGTTAACGGTTTTCCGTATGGATGATTTTGTCCATATAGCAATTTACCAATGTTTCTATATGCAATTGCCGCAGGCCTATTTTCTTCTTGAACAATAGATGCAAGAGTTTGTTTTTTAATTCTATCAATTTCTTTTTGTGGAAAAGTAGGGTAAATCAATGCTTCTTTTGCTAAGTCTAAAGTTTCTGATAGATTCGCCTTTAATGAAGAAACAGTTGCGTATGAAGTATCAAGACCAGAACCAAACCCTAAATTAGATCCAAGAGAATCTAGAACTTCATCAAATTGTAGTGAGGTATATTTTCTAGTGCCTTCATTCAGCATATCCATCATAAAGTTTGTGTATCCTAGCTCATCATTATTTTCCTGTGCATAACCAAAATTGAATTGAAAGTTAAGCTCAACCAAGGGAACACCAGTTCGTTGTGCTAATACAACTTTTGCGCCATTGGATAAAGTTGCTGTTTGGAGGGCTGGAAACTTAAAAGAAACTTTTTCAGTTGGGTAAGGGACACCTTTAGATCTATCTATGCCTGCATCATTAACCCCAAGTTTCTCATTTGGCAAAATAGTAAGAACATATGGCGTATCATCTATCCATTTAGCAAATGTTGCTTTCATTTTTACTGGAGTTACTTCATCTAGGTATTTTGCATTTTCTTTGTAGCAGCCAGGATTACCTGTGTAGGTTTGACAGGTAGCAAGCAAATCAGACTTACCACCAAAACCTCCAATACGTTGAATTCCTCTGATAAATCCGGCCAAGGCCTTTGTTTTTTCTGCTTTAAGTAATTTTGCATTGGGACCTTTTTTAATAAATGAGCTCATAACCTCATCCATAGCGTCTTCAACAGCCAGAGGATCTTCTCCAGCAACAACATCTACAACTAGAAAAAACATTCCTGCAATTTCTCTGTCGTAATAAAATGCTGATACATCTGTTGCAATTTGTTTGTCATACACCAACTCTTTGTATAGAGGAGAGTTTTTTCCTCCCACTAAAACGCTCGATGCAAGATCAAAATGTGCAGCAGCCTCTGTGTCTCTTGGCGGAACGTTCCAAGCTTTATAAATTCTTGCTTGGGGCACATTATCGAACATCACATCTCTTTTTTCTTCGTTTCTTTTTGCTATCCATATATCTGGCTTAACAAGAGGTGGTCCTGCAGGAATATCGCCAAAGAACTTGTTTACCTTTTCCTTCGCTGTTTCTATATCAATATCTCCAGCCAATGCCAAAACAGCATTATTTGGGCCATAGTATGTTTTAAACCATTCTTGAACGTCTTCTAATGAAGCAGCATCCAAGTCCTCCATAGACCCTATGACAGACCAAGAGTAGGGATGTCCTTCAGGGAATGCAGCTTCAGAAATTCTTGTAAAAGCTTTTCCGTAAGGTTGATTTTCTCCTTGACGTTTTTCATTTTGAACAACGCCTCTTTGTTCGTCTAGTTTTTCTTGATCTACTACACCCAATAAATGACCCATACGATCAGACTCCATCCACAACGCTAGATCTAGAGCGTTAGTTGGTACATTTTGAAAATAATTAGTTCTATCAGAATTAGTAGTGCCGTTTTGATCTGTGGAACCAATTTTTTCAAATGGTTCAAAATATTCATTATTATAATTTTCAGTTCCGTTAAACATTAAGTGCTCAAACAAATGAGCAAAACCAGTTTTTCCAACCTTTTCATTTTTTGAGCCAACGTGATACCAAACATTAACAGCAACCATAGGAACCTTTTTATCTTCGTGTACTATTACAGTTAACCCATTATCAAGTTTAAAGGACTCGTAATTAATTTCAGGGAGATCTTCTAGCAAAGAAGCTTGTATTGAAATAATAACTATAAAATTTAGTGTTAAAGCATTAAAAAAGGTTTTCATCGATCTGTATTCCATTGAGTTGAAAATATATTTTATACTTTAGTTATCTGAATATACACATGGCCATGGAAATTAGTAAAAATCATTCTTTATTACTTCTTTTTGGAATTTCTATTTTTATAACTAGTTGTTCAGATTCTTTAAGCGATACAACTGATGGCAGACTAAGATATTGGATTTCAACCCTTTCCTCTGATGAATTTGAGGGAAGAGCTCCCGGTACCGAGGGCGGCAAATTAACTAAAAACTTTATTTCAAAAACATTTCAAGATCTAAATTTAGATTCTGTGAATGGAAGTTACTTTTTAGATGTGCCTGCCTCAGAAATAACTCTAAAAGATAGTTCTTATTTAACCCTCTCTTTTCGCGGCAATGATCGAAAAATGATTACAGGTGAAGAGGTGGTTTTTTGGACAAAACAGGCAAGAGAATACAGAAAAATTAGAGATAGTGAGGTTGTATTTGTTGGTTATGGAATCGTTGCCCCTGAATACAACTGGAATGATTATGACGGAATAGATGTCACAGGTAAAACAGTAGTAATTTTAATTAATGATCCAGGATTTGCTACAGGCAAACTAAGACTTTTTAATGGCAAATCAATGACTTATTATGGAAGATGGACTTATAAATTTGAAGAAGCCGCTCGTCAAGGTGCTGCAGCTGCAATAGTTATTCATGAAGAAGAGCCTGCTGCTTACCCCTGGTCTGTAGTAGAGAATAGTTGGCAAGGTCCTCAATTGGATTTGCAGAGAGATGATTTAGGTGCAGACAGAGTAATCTTAGAGGGTTGGATAAGAGACAGTACTTTAAATGACGTGCTTAATTTTACTGGGTTTAACTATGATTCACTGAAGGAAATAGCGCTTGAGAAAACCTTTTCCGCTTTTCCATTAAGAGGTTTAACGCTTAGTTCAGAAATTCATAATAAGGTGAGATATCTTCAATCTCATAATATTGCTGCAGTCAAAGAGGGATTAACCCAACCTGATGAATATATATTATTTATGGCGCATTGGGACCATTTAGGTTTTATGAACGGGGCTCAACTAGGCGAAGACAAAATTGCAAATGGAGCTGTTGATAATGCGACGGGGGTTGCAGCTGTGTTAGAGCTCGCAAAAAGATTTTCAGAAATTGAGACTAAGAGATCTATAATGTTTTTAGCGGTTACTTTAGAGGAATCTGGTCTATTGGGTTCTGAGTATTTTGCAAAATATCCACCCATTGATTTATCTAATATAGTTGCTGGGTTTAATTATGACGCTATTTTGCCAACTGGTTTAACAAATGACATGGTTGTTGTTGGTTATGGAGCTTCTGAGCTTGAGGACCTTCTGGAGGAAGAATTAAGTAAATCTGGAAGATATATTAATCCTGATCCAAATCCTGATAAGGGATATTTTTATAGATCGGATCATATAAGTTTTGCAAAAAGGGGTGTTCCGGTACTCTATGCCGATGGCGGATTTGATCTGGTTGAAGGCGGAAAGGAGGCTGGTTTTATAATTGAGGAGCAATATCGTCTCGATGCTTACCATGGTGTTGGTGATGAATATGATGAATCATGGAATTTAGATGGCCTGAACCAATCTATTGATGTGATATTTAATATTAGCAATGAACTAGCAAATAGCTCACAATGGCCTAATTGGTATGATGGTAATGAATTTAAATCAATTAGAGATATATCTAGATCTGGTAAATGAGAGATATTAATGCATAAAGACGTAATTGTAGTTGGAGCTGGTATTTCTGGAATTGCTGCTGGCTATAATCTTCAAAAAAGCTGTCCAAATAAATCTTTTGCCATTTTAGAAGGAAGAGATTCACTTGGAGGAACATGGGATTTATTTAAATACCCTGGCATTCGCTCTGACTCTGATATGCATACCCTTGGCTTTCGTTTTAAACCTTGGATACATAAGAAATCAATTGCAGATGGTCCCTCTATCTTAGATTATCTTAATGAGACAGTTGATGAATATGACTTGAGAAAAAAGATAATTTTTAATCAAAAAGTTATTTCGTCTAATTGGGTTTCCGAAAAATCATTATGGGAATTAAAAATTGAAAGTAATGGTCAGCACTTATCGATGACGTGTAACTTCTTATTTCTTTGCGGTGGCTATTATAGTTATGACAAACCCTTCATGCCAGAATTCCCTAATCAAGATGAATTTAATGGTAGGCTTATACATCCTCAGTTTTGGGATGAAGCTATGGACTACACAAATAAGAAAGTCATAGTTATTGGAAGCGGTGCAACTGCAGTAACTATAGTTCCTGCTATAGCTGAGAAGGCTAAGCATGTAACTATGTTGCAACGATCTCCTAGTTATGTCGTTTCAGCCCCCAGCGAGGACTCATGGAATAAAGCATTAAATAAAATTTTTCCTACTCGTTTAACCTATTTCTTAATTAGATGGAAAAATGTATTAAGAACTAGTTTAGGTTTTTATTTATCTAGAAAATATCCTGCAAAGGTCAAAGAAAGACTGATCAATCTAGTTCGCGAAGAGCTTGGTAATAATTTTGATGTTGAAAAACACTTTACGCCAAGATATAACCCTTGGGATCAACGCATGTGTCTTGTTCCAGATAGTGATCTATTCAATGCTATTAAAGTTGGGCAAGCAACTGTAGTTACTGATCACATAGATCGATTCACAAAGGATGGAATTCGAATCAAGTCGGGAGATGTTATAGATGCAGATATTATCGTTTCAGCAACAGGAATAGAAATAAATGCTTTAAATGATATAGAAGTATCTGTTGATCAGGTCAAAGTCGAACCCCACAACAAACTTTCATATAAAGGAATGATGTTAAGTGGAGTTCCAAATCTTGCTTTTTCTTTTGGCTATGTAAATGCTTCTTGGACTCTTAGAGCAGATCTTACTTGCGAATATGTTTGTAGACTTATAAATCAAATGGATAAGCAGGGAGTAACAACGTGTGTTCCTAAAGAAGATCCAAATGCAGTTGTAGATGACGAATATATTGATTTTACTTCTGGGTATGTTCAAAGAGCTCTAGATAGATTACCCAAGCAGGGAAAGAAGTCGCCTTGGCGTCAATATCAAAATTACTTAAAAGATATATTTTTTGTTCGATTGTTTTCAATTAAGGACTCAACTCTAAAGTTTTATAACCCTAAATAAAATTGGCGCACCCGGAGAGATTCGAACTCCCGACCCCTTGGTTCGTAGCCAAGTACTCTATCCAGCTGAGCTACGGGCGCACGTGAGCATTATACGTTAGAAATATTTTTTTATATCCCCCAAGTTTCTTTACCGACCCTTAAAAAAACTTTATATTAAAGTTATAAAAAAAACATATTTAGCTCTCAAGTGAATTTTGAAACAGTCATATTAATTCTTCAAACTGTCGGACCATTTACAGTTCTTGTGACAGTTTATTTTTTGGTTACAGAGCTAAGAGAACAAAATAGAGTTGCTCGTGCAAATGCTAGGCAAAATATTGCTGATTCCCATCAAAAAGTTGCTCTTGCTGGCATGAAGCCAATCCTTGTTGATACAAAAATAAAACTCAGGAATAACGAGGAACTGACCAAAGAAGAGAATGCTGTATATCTCACTTATTTTAGTGTTATGTTGAGAGCGAGAGAAAATCAGTTCTATCAATTTAAAATTGGCATGCTGGATGAAGATGAGTGGACAGCAATGTTAATATCTTTTAAAACACTTTTTAAAGAGCCTAAACACCTTGAGATATGGGAATTTATAAAAATTACATTTGCGGAAGATTTTGTAGAACTTGTAGATGAGCAGATTAAACAAAGCAAACTATACGGTTAAATTAAGATGGAAACTGACCAAGAGCTAAATTATTTAACTAAATCTCTCCAGCATCATCCAAGCCCATATATTATCTATGAGTTGGATGGTTCTATTGCCTGGGCAAATATTGCAGCTAAGTATATTTTTAATTTAGATACTTTAGAGGAGCTTTCTGTAATAAAAATTGATGAAAAAATTACAAATAATTTTGGTGACTTGAATTCAATTGCACTTTATTACGACACACCAATTGAGATCTCCCTCAGAAATATTAATTTTTTCATGCGAACAAGGGTTCATATGATTCCAGTTGATATCTCTAGTGGAATTATGCTGATCGAGCTTTTGTGCTCCTCTAGATCGGGTCTCGATGCATTAAAGAAAACCATTGATTGTATAGAACATAAAAGAATTGAGTTGGCCTACCAAAAACAAGTTAACCTTGAAACCAATGAAGTTACAGGTGTTGAGGCGCTTTTAAGACTGCAAGATGGAGAGGGCGGGTATTTACCAAATGATCAAATTATCCCTCAAATCGAAGGTGAAAGTTTATTTTCTTTGGTGGTTTTAGAGTCATTAGTGCAACTAGAAAAATTTTTTGCAATCAAAGATGAGATTGGATTCAAAGATGCAACTCTTTACCTTAATGTTTCAGCACATACGATTATGCACCCAGAATTTTGTTCAATATTTACTGATTTTGTTGAAAAGCATAAACTTAGCCCAAATCAATTCGGTCTTGAGGTTACAGAGACTGCAGAGCTTGCTGATATTAATGTTGCTTCTGAATCCTTGAAAACACTTAAATCTAAAGGCATAAAGATTGCTCTAGATGATTTTGGCGCTGGTTATGCATCTTTGAAGTATGTCAGGGATTTACCCATAGATGTTGTTAAATTAGATAAACATTTTACGTTTAATGTTTCAGACCCATCCACAGCTAGACTGATCAGTTTTGTTTCAGAGGTTTGTAAAGATCTTGAATTAGAGATGATTGGAGAGGGTATTGAGACCGAGGAAGATAAGAGCATGATGCTGAATCTTGGTTGCAAGATTGGCCAAGGATATTTAATGCATCGACCAGATTTTCTAGATTCATTTAAAAATTAATTAAACTTAAATTATGGACAAGCTTACTCCTAAAGAAACTTCAAAAGGCGCAGAAGAAATTGTTCTTACTCAAATCAAACAGGATTTTATAACACCAGCTAATGCAATATTTGATTACGTTGATATGGTTGAAAAAGTTCTTGATGATGCCAGCCTTGAGTCTGGTGATGAAATAGATCAAATCAAATCATCATGCTCTAAATTAATTGAGCAATATGAAGAAGCATTTGTTCAAAATACAGGGGCAAATGCAGATTCATCCAAAAAGTCACCTGAAGAATACTCAGAACTTCGTCATAATTTAAGAACCCCATTGAATGCAATCATTGGATACAGTGAAATTCTAATGGAGGATTATGAGGATGATCTTGAAGAATCGACCATAGAAGATTTTCAACAAATTATTAATCTTGCTAGAGAAACCGAGACAGCGATAGAAAATTTTGTTGATTACATTAGGGGAGAGACAATTGATCCGAAGAACGATAATTCTTCAAATCAACTTGAATCAGCTGAAGCTCTTTTTAAATCATTAGGTGATATTGAATATTCAATCACTTTGGATGATGACATCAAAGAATCAGATATTTTAATTGTTGATGACAATGTAACTAATTGTGAAGTTCTGCAAAGAAGGCTATCCATGCAGGGTCTTTCCTGCAGAACCGCATATGATGGAAATACTGCTATTACTGAAGTTTTTAAAAAAACACCTGATTTGATTTTACTTGATGTAATTTTGCCAGATATAAATGGACTAGAGTTATTAAAAACATTTAGAAAAGAACATAGCTCAGAATCTTTACCTGTGATCATGGTTTCAGCATTTAATGATGTAGATAGCATTTCTAAATGTATTCAGCTGGGAGCTCAAGATTATCTTCCAAAACCAATTAATGGAACTATTTTACTAGCAAAGGTTGTTGCAGCATTAGAGAGAAAATTTTGGCGTGAGCGCGAAAAAGAGTTAGTAGATAAATTGCATATTCAAGCTACTACTGATCAGCTTACGGGGATTTATAACCGTAGGGTAATTTTTGAGGCCCTAGATGATGCTATGGATAACTCAAAGCAATCAAAAGATCGGCAATTTGCAACAATAATGTTCGATATTGATTTCTTCAAACAAGTCAATGATAACTATGGCCATGCTGGAGGAGATGCAGTACTAATATCTTTTGCGCAATTATTACAATCAGAGATTTCTTCGCCAAATATAGTTGGTAGAATAGGAGGAGAAGAGTTTTTGGCAATTCTTTACCTTGATCATGATCAAGCAAAGGAGTTCTGTACAAAATTAATTAAAAAGATTAATAATAATGTTGTAAATTTCGAAGGTACAGATATTAAAGTAAGTTCAAGTGGTGGCGTTGCATTTTCAACAGAAACTGAAACTTCTGCTGATTTAACAAACAAAGCTGATGAAAGGCTCTATGAAGCTAAAAAAGATGGTAGGAATAGATTTAAATTAATTGATAGTGAGTTAGTAGGAGACTAATACAATGGCAAAATTACTATACGTTGAAGATAATGAAATGAATCGAGACATGTTATCTCGAAGACTGTCACGAAGAGGATACGAAATTATTATGGCTTTTGATGGTCAAGCAGGCTTGGATATGATGAGGAGTGAGGCTCCAGATCTTGTTCTCATGGATATGGGTTTGCCAGTTTTAGATGGCTGGGAAGCAACAATTCAAGCTAAGGCTGATGAATCTATTAGTTCAATTCCAATTATTGCATTAACTGCGCATGCTTTAGAGTCGGATAAACAAAAAGCATTAGAGTGTGGAGCAGATGATTTTGATACCAAGCCTGTAGATTTTAAAAGATTATTAGGCAAAATTGAGGCATTTGTAGGATCCTAATTTTTAATTATCCCTTGGATCATTTGTGAAAGTTTATCCATAGATACATCATCCTTTTTAACAAGCCCAATAACTCTTTCTTTTAAAAGATCTTCTTGCACATCGGTTAAATCTTTTCCTGAAAAAACAAGAACTGGCGCTCTTTTTTCATTAGGCACGTCTTTAATGTAGTTATCCAAGAATTCAAATCCATCCATCCTAGGCATTTCTAAATCTAAAATTATTAATGCAGGCTCATCTTTGGTTCTTTCAAGGCCTTCTTTGCCGTCTCTGGCATCTATTGGCCTATATCCTGCATCTTTCAATAATCTAGATAAAAGCTCTCTTACATCTTTGTCATCGTCGATAACCAGAACCTTTTGATTTTGAGTATCAGCACCCAGAATTCTTTTTAATGTGTTTATAAAATGAGTTCTATCTATTGGCTTTGTAAGATAATCATTTGCTCCGAGGGATGAGGCAAGATTGGATTGATTTAGCTGGCTGATCATAATTACAGGAATATCTTTCAATTCTTGATCTGTTTTACATTCTTTTAACAACGACCAACCATCACGACCCGGCATTAATACATCAAGCAGAATCAACTTCGGTTTAACCTCCCTGATTAATTCCATTCCTTTTTCGCTGTTCGTAGCCCCTAATAGAGTTAGATTGAGCTTGGAGATTGTTCTTTTAATTAGATCATGCATTGCCACATCATCATCCACTAATACTACAAGATTATCTTGATCATCAAGATTTATAACACTACTTTCTACCTCATCCTCTTTGTATTCAGGACACTCTCTAGGGACTGACATTGTAAATACAGAGCCGACACCTTCTTCACTTGTTACAACAACATCTCCACCCATCATCTCTGCAAATTTCTTTGAAATTGGAAGTCCTAAGCCAGTTCCTCCATAGTTAGCTGAAGTTGATCTTTCAGCTTGAGTATATTCCTCAAAGACTTTAGCTACTCCCTCTGGACTCATTCCCGCACCAGTATCTATAACAGCAAAGTCAATGAATTCAACATCACCATTCATTCTAGACTTTACATCAAGGGTAACCGTTCCGTTTTTAGTAAATTTAAAACCATTGCTTAAAAAGTTTGTGAGACATTGTCTTAGTTTGGTTTCATCCTGAGACATAGACCCCATTGCTCCATCAAGATTAATAATGAAGCCATTATCATTTTTTGCTGCTAAAGGCTCAGAAACATCTTTTATTGTTTGAACCATATTTTCAATTTCAAAACTTGTAACAAACAGTTCCATTTTTCCAGCTTCAATTTTTGAAAGGTCCAGAATATTGTTAATTAATGATAAAAGGTGGGTCCCAGAGGATGTAATTTTTTTAAGATCAGGGAGCAGGTCATCATACCCAAGATCTTCACAATCCTCATACAGCATCTCTCCATAACCAAGAATTGCATTTAGTGGAGTTCTTAATTCATGACTCATATTTGCAAAAAACTTTGTTTTTTGATCGCTAGCATCTCTAGCCTCGTCTCTTGCAGTTTCCATTTCGCTGGTTCTGGCATCTATCAAACCATTTACTTCATCAGACATCCTCGAAAAAGCAACCAACATCAATTCTACAGAAGCTTCCTCACTAGAATTTCTGTCAGCATTACCAGCAAGTTCATTCATTTTTTTAATGTCATTAAGAATTAATGTTCTAGCACTTCCATCAAGTTGATCTGCTAGCGCAGTCATTTTTTCAATGATTACCTCATCTCTCTCATGTCTTCTTTTCGCTTGTTCTTCCCTGATTGTCTCCATTTCAATAAGATGGGATTTATATGAACCAAGTGCAGCAGAGAGCTGCCCAACTTCATCAGTTTCTGATGCAAGCATTCCCTTTCTCGCAGGCATTTCCTGGGTATGATCACCTTTGGTAAGTCCCTCAAGAACTTCAATAGCTTTTGTAATTCCACCAAAAGTCCTTGTGGTAATAAATGCTATTAAAGAAATAATAAGTATCACAAATGAAATTGCTGCTATGTAAGTTAAATTCAACACGTTAGCAGCTCTTAATATATTTTCTCTTTCATCCTTAAATATAAATAATTGAGCTTCATCAGCTGATAAAAATGTACTTAAGGGCAGGAGAGTGACAGATGTGCCAAGGTCTGTATCTTTTTCAGAGTATCGAGAACCGTTTTCAATCTTAAAGGCAGCAGCTTTAGCTGTTAATTTATTAAAGTTTTCAATATCAAATAAGTTATCCTCCGTATCACCAAATTGTTGATAGTAATCGTTAAGCGATATTAAGCCAGAGTCAGTGCTAATGGCTGTTCTAACTTCAAATTCATCTTCGAAGACTTCAAGACCCTTTCTAATGTCTACACCTAAAGCCATCACAGCTAGAGTTTGGCCTTCAACTTTTATTGGGAAACTTAACGCCTGGTTTAAAGTAGAAGCTTGCTCTTCATTTTTATCATTGATCTTTACAATGGATTGTCTGGGCCTTGAAGACGCATCTTTTAAAAATGAATCTAAATAACTAAAGAAATCAGGTCTTGCTGCAGGGGAGCATGGATCTACGCCTAATAAATCCAAGGCACTTCCACAATAGATCCTTTCACCAGAAGGAAAATAAGCCATAACATAGCTTAAATTTCCGTAATCAAGCTCTTCTTCAAAAAATAGTTCTATTAAATATTGAGCATCACCAATTCTATCAGCGCTTATAGTATCTAATAGAGGGTTTGTATAAATATTGCTTGATCTAACCTCATCTAAAAATATCTCTGAATCAGGATCCCAGAAAGACGCATTTTCTCCAGTTACTGGAAGCCACTTTGACATGACATCAAATGATTTATTGTAGGTTTGATACCAAGCAGCTTCGTAAAGAGTTAGTAGAGATTCATTAGATGAATCTTCTTGAATATTTTCCCTGTATCCAAAAGAAGAAATAAATATAACAGCAACAAGGACATTACCAATGACCCCAAATAGAAGTAACTGGAGTCTAATAGGCATAAATATCCTTCGGCTATATTTATCTAAAAGTTAATTGCCGAGTCTGAAAGTTAGGTCAATTTGAACATTATTAACCTTTACTGAAGTACCATTGTAAGTAGGCGGTTCATATAAGAATTTCCTTACAGCCTTTATTGCTGCTCTATCAAATACTCCAGTTGGACTGCTTTCCACCACATATGGATCTAGTACTGAGCCATCGGTATCAACATCGAACTCTAATCTTACAGAACCCTCAACGCCCATTCTTATAGCTCTTCTTGGGTACTCAGCCGGAGGGCTTGAAATTCTAGTTACTTCAATTTCAGTGCCTTCTTCTCCAACGTACCCCTTATCACCAGCAAATACAGGTGATGCAAGCAAAAATGTAAAAATAAAAATCGTAAGTGAGTTTAATAATTTCATATTCATTAATTTTGTTCAGTTATACAGGTATTTGTAAAACATAATAATTGTACCTTTATAATACCAAGAAATCTGTTTGGGTGTTAATATCTTTTACAATATCACCACTAAAACAATACTCTACAGCTACAAGCATGAAAAAAGTTAAAGATCATCTAAGTGAACAAAAGTATTGGGATATTTTTACGATCCCAGAAGATTCTAATTTATTTGACGCAGCTGGGTTAATGAATAAGAACAAAATTGGCGCTTTGATGATCAGTAAAAATAATTCAGGCGAGCATCTTTCAAAATCTTCTGTTGTTGGTATTTTAACTGAGCGAGATCTTGTTTACGCACTATCAGGAGGTTCTAAAAAGCTAGAATCTAAAACTGTTAAGGATGTAATGACTAGGAAATTAATTTTTACTTGTCCAGATACTTCCAACTCGGAGGCTAAAAAACTGATGCTGAAAAATCAAATCAGACATTTACCTGTATTCTCTGGAGAGCATCTCGTGGGTATTATTTCAATGAGAGACGTTTTTAAAACTTAAATCTCAAAAAAATATGAACTTATTCCAGCGGCTATCATATACCGCATTAAACTTTCCAACCTCTGCGGCTGGGATGCCAATGTTTATCTTTATTTTGCCATTTTATGCAGGCGATTTAGGTCTTGGTTTATCGCTTGTTGGTATTATTTTTTTCTTGGGCAGGTTTGCAGATGTATTGACTGATCCTGTTATGGGGGTCTTGATTGATAAATTTCCATCAAGATGGGGCAAACATAAACTCTGGATATTTTTATCAGCACCAGTTTTTATGCTTGCTACCTACGTTATTTTTTTACCGCCTACCGAACAACCCTCAGCAATATATTTTATTGTTGGACTATTTTTAATGTATTCAGCATTCACTTTAAGTAGCATTACTCAATTGTCCTGGGCTTCTTTTCTTGTGCCAAACTATGATGATAGAACCAAACTCTTAACTCTCAGAGAGTTAATGTCTTTAATGGGCATGTTTACAGTTATAGCGATACCAGCGATTGTTGAGATTAATGATCCTTCACTTAAGGCTAAGGTAAACGCTATTGGAATGTTTCTTTTGTTTTGTATTCCATTAATTACCCTCAATGCATTGAAACAAGTCCCAGATTCCATTGAGCCTGCTTCAAAGGAAAGATTAACCAACCCATTTAGAGCCTTTAAAAGTTTATTTAAGAATAGAATGCTGAATAAAATTGTTTTTGCTGCTGTTCTTATAGGATTTTGCATGAGCTTAAATGGAGCTCTTTATTTAATCTGGATGGAGGTAGTTATAGAACTGCCTGAATACTCATCAAGATTAATGTTAGCTTATTATGTGGTGAGTGTTTTTGGATTGTGGGTATGGAGAAAATTGGGTATTAATACATCAAAACATTTTGCTGCTGGTATTGCTTGCCTATATGCAATTGGGGTCTTGTTGATTGGCTTTGTTGGTTATTGGTTTATAAAAGATCTTGAAGATTTTCCTAAATTGATTGGAGTTGGATCTTTTATAATTTTATATGGTTTTGCTTTTTCAGGGCCGTTACCTCTAATCAACGCAATTACTGCCGATATTTCTGATAAATTAAATCTTGAAGGCGGCGAAAATATTTCAGGTACGGTTTTTTCATACTTAACCACTTTGACTAAAATTGGCTTTGCTCTTGCGGCAGTAGTTCCTTATGTTGTGATTGAATTCATTTGGGGCTTTGATATTAGCTTAGGAATAGAAAATAGCACCTCGTCCAAGATGGCAATTTTTTATATCTATACATTTGTACCAATTATTAGCTATTCTATAGCTGCATATTTATTATTTTCACATTCTCTTTCAAGGGAAGAGCATGCAAAAATAAAATCAAATTTACAAAAAAGTTTATGAATTACCAAAAATTTGAATGTGTGATCTGCGGTCATATTTATGATGAGGAGATCGGGGATCCTGATGGTGGCATTCCAGCTGGAACAAAGTGGGAAGATATTCCAGATGATTGGGTTTGTCCGGAATGTGGCGTGAGTAAATTTGATTTTGAACCTTTCGAATCTTAAAAAATAAATTACTTTGAATAGGTTCATCCGTTTATTTCTAATACTTTTTTTAAGTTTTCCAGTCTTCTCATCCACCAATTCAGTTTTAATTGGCGACCTTACAAAAGATGAGCTTTTTCTTAAGGATCAAAAATTCTACAAGAATTATCTTTCTGCTGAACCATATCAATTAAATGAAGCGCCAGATATAGATGGTATAAGCGTAAAAATATTATTTGGAACTTGGTGTCATGACAGTCAAAGAGAAATACCAAAGCTATTGAAATTATTGGAGAGCATTGGCATGCAGTCTGAAATGATCTCATTAATTGGCCTTAATTACAGCAAGAATGAGCCCCTCAATAGGGGTGAGATATTTGAAATAAGAAGAACTCCCACAATTATTTTTTATAAAAATGCTATTGAGATTGGGCGAATAGAAGAAACTCCAAAGTTAATGCTCGAAGGAGTTGGGTTTGTACCCGTAAGTTTGGAAGAAAACCTTTTGTTTATATTAAATTCTTAGAGATTCTGCCTTATTTTAATAACTGATCTACAGTTGCTTTTTTAAAAATGGTGCCATCCATGTTCAAGGATTCGGCCAATAATCCATCAGGTGCATAGAGATTAAATAGAACTAAGGCTCCATTAGGCCCACCTTTTTCCATGTGAATATCGCCAGGTTCTTTGTGAGCATAGTCACCCTTACTTCTTACTCGTGATCCAATTTCTTTTCCAGAATCTAGATCAATATCAATAACATGTAATTCGCCATCAAGAATCAAGGATGAGACTTCAGCTGTATGTCTATGAAAATGACAATAACAGTGAGGCTCCCATCTATAAAGAATATCTACATGACCATCTTTATTTGCATTAAGCAAAGCCGAAGAATAATCTATTGGATAATCGAACTCTTCGCCACCCTGAAAGCGCTTCCAGTTTAGGTTTTCATTTTCAAATAAGTTGATCATTTTTATATATTAGACTTGATCAACATAAAAGGTAGCAAAATGCTTTCTAAATTTAGCAATTGGTCCATCAGAATCACAAAGAACAGGTTTTGAAGCATATTTTTTATTTTCCCAAACAGGTATGTCTTCTTTAACTTGTTTATTTATATCAGCAATAATTGCAGCTCCAACGCCGCCAGTTGGAACTTTTCCATCAACTTTTTTTTGAAGAAAAGAGAATCTTGTAATAACTTCCTCATTTTCAGTGGGGGTTGTTGATCCTAAAAGTAGAGTGTCGCAGATGCCTTCAAATTTTGTAAAATTATCCCCAGGGCCATTAGATGCGCCAGATATCTTCCCTTTAACTGTGCCTCTAGGTGTTATCATATCGGCTTTTTGAGAAAAAAATCTTTTTTGATCTTTGTAACTCACCTCAAACTCTGGATACGAAGCAACTCCATGAACATACATAAAGTGCGCGGCATCAACAGCGTTTTCTGCCATGTCTTGTATATGACATTTAATTCGATATTCAAATTTTTCAAATTCATCTCCCCAGTCAGGGTCAGTAATTTCTGGATAGGTTTCAACTTCATAATGGGGTTCTTCACCATTTGGATGATACCAAGCATATATAAGATTATTTTTTTCTACGGTTGGGTATGTAAATATTTTAGTTTCTTTTGCCTTGGGAGGAATATTCTTTGCGTAAGGTATCTCACCAATTTTTCCATCTGTTTTCCATCTCCACGCATGGAAAGGGCATTCAATACATTCGCCATTAATTATTCCACCATGTCCAAGATGTGCACCTAAATGAGGACAGTAAGCATCCAACATGCTTACTTCTCCTGATTCGGTTCTAAATAAAACTTGATCTTGGGCAAAATAACGAACAGCTTTTACATCACCAGGCTTTAGTTCTTTAGAATAATCAACAACGTACCAGCCAAATGGGATTTGTAACATTGAGTATCTTTTTTTATCAGTCATAGTTTGAAGTATTTGTATATTTTTTTATTGTTTCTAAAGCTTTAGCACTCTTTGAGCATTTTCTCCTAAAAACAAGGGCCACACATCTTCGTTGAAGGGCACATCATTCATTTCTTTAAAAATTTTATCTAAAGATAGACCCATTGGGAAATATCCCGCATACATAATTTTCTTTTTTCCACGCGTATTAGCAAAATTTATAATATCTTTAGGGTAATGTTTTGGTGAAAAGGCGCTAGTTGAGTAATACAAATTAGGATATTTGAGCATGAGTTTGCATGCTAAAGCTGTCCAGGGCTCAGCACCATGGCGCATTACAAATTTTAATTCAGGAAAATACCAGCAAACTTCATCAATGAGTTCGACTTTTTGAGGGGCCATTGGTATTCTCGGACCTGGCACTCCGACGCAGCAAAAAAATGGTATATCAAGCTGAACACATATTTCATAAATTGGATGCCATTTTGGATCATTAATTGCAATCTGTGGATACATGCCTGATGGAAAAGCACTTACTGCTTTAATACCATATGATTCATAATGTCTTTTAATGTTCTCAGCTTCATTTTTAATATTGGGATTAACTGGGAGATCAAAAAAGAATCTATCAGCGTGATTTTTTGCAGCCTCTTTTTTAACTTCAGAGGATTCATGAAATCCTATCATCGCTTGATTTATATGAAACCTGTCCATTTGCTCAATGGTGTACTGAATAAAGTCATCATGTGAACCTGTCTCTGGGATATCTTTAAACATATATTGAGCAGGCATCTTAAACATGGATTTTGATTCTTCATCAAGAAGCAGAGGTTCCATGAACTTATACCAATCAGACCTATCTTCTTGTTCAGGAATGCCAAGCATAAGGTCGATGGTATGGATATCTTTGTTAATTGCCATGACTAGATTTTAAACAATATTTATCTAGAAATTTCTTTTTTTAAAAAAAATGAGGAATACTTTTATTTAACTTGACGAATAAATATCATTCGATACTCCTTTAAGTCATAAATTCTCCACCATTTACATCCAAATTAGCCCCAGTAATGACTTTTGCTAGGTCCGAAATGAGAAATAATGCGGCATTGGCACAATCACTATCATCGGGAATAATGCCCAATGGGATATCTTTTGTAACACCATCAATTACATCTTTAGGCTCAACACCCATAGATTCGGCGGTAAAATTTACATACATTTCTACTGGTGGACCCCACATCCAACCCATGTAGACCGAGTTCACTCTGATGCCTTTTGGACCAAGCTCTTTTGCAAGAATTTTAGTTGCTGTAGCTAGTGCACCTTTTGAAGCAGCATATCCCCCTTGAGTTGGAAGCGGTTTTTTTGTGATCAAACTATTGATCATGACGATGGCGCCATGTTTATTTTCAGTCATTTCTTTAACGGCTGCCATCGTTAAATTCATTGTTCCAAAAAAGTTTGTGTTCATAGTTTCTTGCCAATCAGAAAAATCAGAATCTACGATTTCTTTAAAGTCACCTGCACGATAAGCGCTGTTAATTAAACCATCAACTTTTCCATACTTTTTAACAGTCTCATCAACCAAATTTTTACAATCCTCTGGCTTGGTTATGTCACAAGGAACTGCTATCACTTCTGATTTTTTACCAATCTCACCTTTGAGTTTATTTAAAAGATCAGTCGATCTAGCAGCTATAGCAATTTTTGCACCTTCTCTAGCTGCACCATAAGCAAGTTCTTGACCCAATCCAGGCCCAATTCCCGAAACAATTACAACTTTATCTTTTAACAACATTATGATTCCTACCTTATATATTGATTAATGTATTCACTGAAATAACTATCTATGAATGAGCTCTCTAAGCCAAATTCCTCTAGTGAATATTGATGTGCGCCCATTTCATGTTGATTTTCTTCTTTCCATGCATTCATGGCATTTTCTGCTTGGTCAGTAAAATCTTCATCAATAAAGTTGTAAACCTCTTCCATTTCAAGAATAGGATCTTTGATCATTTTTTTAAATTCAAGATTAAGAAAGTTTTCTTTATTTAAATTACTTACCTCCATACAGTGATTTAAAACTTTTGCTAATTTATGAGCCCAATGATGACCAATTTGATTTTTATCATATGAATTTGTAAGAGGCTCAAATAAATTTGAACACATTGAACAAAACGAAGGGACAGTTTTTAATGGATCTCTATGTGTCTGGATCACTTTTGAATCAGGGAATACTTTTAAAAGCTTATCAATGAAACCCAGATGATGGGGAGATTTTAACACCCATCGTTTTTTATTTCTGCCAGGATTTTGCCATTGAAGGTATTGAAGCATTATTTTAAGTTGAGAATATGCATGAATATGATCTTGAGATTCAACCCACTTTGAATAGGTTGGAAGTCTCATAAATGACTCAGGGACTGTACTAAAAAATGTATGCTCTAAGAGCAGGATTTCTTCATCTGCACCTTTATAATCCCAAGGATGAATAGTTAAGGCCTCTGGCGAGGCTTGCATGACAGCTTCAACCTCAGCTCTTCCCATTTCCATTCTTTCATCTGGATGACCTCGCACCTCATTTGGAAGCATTGCTGGGTATCTTCCTTCCCACCAAAGCATGGCAGTGTGTCTTGGATCAGATGCAAGCAATCTGTGTGTCATGGTGCTTCCTGTCCTTGGAAGACCAACAATTACAACAGGAGATTTGATTTCTTCATTGAGTATTTCAGGGTATTGAATACGAGCATCTTCAATTCTTAGCATGTTAGCCAATATGCCAATCAATCTATGTTGTTGTGCCTCCATTCCAACATCATTTAAATCTGCTTCTTGGTTGATTGAATGAACAAGACATTCAAAGCCCTCTAAAAATAATGGATTACCAAAATACTCTAAATTCGTTTGATTTTTTGCTGCATCAATTATCTGTTTTGAATCAAGCATTAGCTTATCTCCATTGAATCAAGTTTTTTTATTAAAACCTTGGGGATTGGATGATCGGTTGCCCCAATCCATCGCAGAAGCATAGCCCCATTATTGCGGCCTTCTGTTATAAGATTGTTTTTTAAATTTACAGGTAAATGAGTGATATTAATGGTGATAGATTTATCCTGATTGAGAATAGCCGTAGATTCATTTATATGAATAGGGTAATGCCGATAGTCCAGAGATTCCATCCAGTAATTTTCTAATTGAAAGTTCCAATACTCACAATCAGGTATATCAGTTGTAATTTCTAAACATTCATTTTTATCTAATTCATAATAACCATGAAGATAACAGATTTTTGGGTCGCCTCCCGCAGCCTGAAAAAATGATTGATCGCCTAATGGCAATTTATTTTTGTGATTTTCTTTAAATTCATGAACCCATTTCAAGAATGTTGATGCAGTTCCTCTTACAAAAGCTAAAGATTGATTTAGCTGAGTTTCTAGTTTTGCAGATGTTAAAAGTTCAGGGGTTGCGGTCGAGCTAGT
The DNA here is from genome assembly GCA_902595065.1 of uncultured SAR86 cluster bacterium. Classification (GTDB taxonomy): domain Bacteria; phylum Pseudomonadota; class Gammaproteobacteria; order Magnimaribacterales; family D2472; genus D2472. Next base: position 71,953 of record CACJOM010000004.1, on the reverse strand, counting down.
AGTTTTTATATTAACTTTCGCATGAATTTGAGAAACTCTATTTGTATATGTTTGCCTAACAATTAGCATGTTTGCATTTTTGGGAAGTGGCAAGAAATTTTTAGAATCAGTTGTACCACCTATATGCAAAATAAAACTTCCAGAATCATCCACAATCATATCTTTGATATCAATTTCTCCAAGAGAGACCATGGTTCCATCTTTGCTATACCTATTTTCTTTTATTCCAAAACTTAAATACTCAACTTCACCAATATTGCCATACACTTCATAGGTTTGATTTCCGTCTATGTTTGCATTTAAGTAAATATTATCTGGGTTGTCCGCACCTATTTTTGCAGTTTCATGAGACAGATTATAAAAAGAGGGTGTTGAGGGATTTGAATGCTCCATATTCATTTCTAGTGACAAGCGCATCAGCCTCAGCAAATATCTGTATCCTTCTGCTTGATCTGTTTCACTGAGCGAGGATTCCAATTCAATAATTGATCCAACTTCTTTAAGGTTTTCGCAAAATGTATCCCACTTTTCTTTAAACAAATCAGCCATAGTTTTTCTTTTTAATTGATTAAATTTATATTAAGGTTGATGTTTAATCAATGAATAGAAGAACGCAATGCCAAAGCCACAAGAAAGAGATTTAGATGCAACTAAAATAATTTTTAGTAACTGGATTGAGACAAAACTTGATGGTGCCACTGATCTTGATGTCGAGTTATTAGGAGGACCTGAAAACACAGGCTTTTCAAATGAAACATTAAGTTTCAATGTTTCATATGAACTGGATGATACAAAAATTAAGACCGGCATGGTGCTTAGATTCTATCCTGAAGGTTTTTTTGTATTTCCTGACTATGATATTCATAAGCAATTTCTGATCATGCAAAAACTAGCTGATCACGATATCAAAGTTCCAAAAGTTCTTTGGTATGAGCCCAGTGACACGGTTTTTGGAACATCGTTTTATGTCATGGAAATGGCAAGCGGTGATGCTCCATCTGATAACCCCCCGTTTCATCAAGAAGGTTGGGTTGCTGATTCCTCAGAAGAGGTTAGGGAAAGGATTTGGTGGGGTTGGGTTGAGCAAATGGCTAAAATCCACCAAGTTGATATTACAAATAAAGATTTTGAATTTCTGAATAGACCAAAACTTGCGGAGAACTATCTTGATCAAGAGTTAAATTATTACTTTAACTTTCATGATTGGGCTATGGACGGTGAGGCTCACCCAGTTGCAGATCAAGCGCGTGAATGGCTAAAAGCCAATAAACCTAAACCAGCTCAATCTTCTATTCTTTGGGGCGATTGTAGATGTGCAAACGTTATGTATGATCCCGATGGTCAAGTTTCAGCTGTTTTAGATTGGGAAATGGCAGCTCTTGGAGATCCTTGTATGGATCTTGCATGGGGAATCGCTATTGATGATTGCAACTCAAAAGGTGTCCATGTAGAAAGGTTGAGTGGTTTTCCTGGACCTATTGAAACCATTACTAAATGGGAAGCACTCACAGGCTTTAGTGCAGACGATTTTGATTACTATTACATTTTAGCGTTATATAAATTCACCGTAATTATGGTAAAAGTCGTTCGCAAACTAGAGCATTACGAGATTATGCCCATGGGTATGAATGCGCATATTAACAATCACGTAACGCCAATGCTTGAAGCTAAACTTAAGGAGTTATAACAATGGCTATTTTTTCTATCTCTCATTCAGAGAGCGGCAAAAAACTATTAACTTTAAAAAGCCCAGTAGATCTATCTCACATCGATACTTATGAGTGCACTTCATCCAAAGAGATTTCATCGATAATGACCCAAGCTAAAGTTGCACAAAGTGAGTGGAAGAAAACAACTTTGAAAGAAAGAGTTGAATTAATGCATAGAGTTGCTGATGTAGTTATACAGCAGCAAGATAGAATCATGGATGTTGTCATGAGAGAGACTGGAAAACCTGAGCAAGAAGCGATGTCTATGGAGGTATTTTCAGCTGTTGATTCTTTGGTATTTTATGCAAAGAGAGCTCAAAAATGGCTAGCAGATAAAAAAATTAAGATGCATGGTCCTATGCAATTTCTTAAGAAAACAATAATTACTTACAAACCAAGAGGCGTGGTAGCAGTAATTACTCCATGGAACGGCCCATTCATATTATCTATTAATCCAGTCATTCAAGCTGTTCTTTGTGGAAATAGTGTGGTTGTAAAACCATCTGAAGTTACACCTATGTCTGGAGCGTTGGTGCAGGAAATTTTTGCGTTAGCAGAAGCTCCAGAGCATCTTGTTCAAACTGTGATTGGAGATGGGGAGACGGGTGCTGAGTTAATCGATCAGGGTCCAGACAAAGTTTCTTTCACAGGCAGCGTTGCTACTGGTAAGAAGATTGCAGCAAAATGTGGAGAAATGCTGATTCCATATAGTCTGGAATTAGGCGGCAAAGATGCCATGATTGTTTGTTCTGATGCAGATATTAAAGATGCTGCCAGTGGTGCTGTTGTTGGCTCATGTATGAATGCAGGCCAGTACTGCTGTGGCACTGAGAGGATTTACGTCATGGAGGATGTTTATGACGAGTTTGTTAAAGAGACTGTTTCTATAACCCAATCACTTATTCAATCGAATGATTGTAAAGGTGATGTTGGCCCTACTTTTTGGGATAAGCAAGTTGCTATTATTGAAGATCATGTTAATGATGCAGTTGCAAAAGGCGCAAAGTTATTGGTTGGAGGGAAAAGAAATCCAAATTTTGAAGGTTTATATTTTGAACCAACTGTTCTTGTGGAGGTAACTCACGAGATGAAGATTATGAAAGATGAAACTTTTGGCCCAATTATCTCAATAATGAAAGTGCAATCAGAAGAAGAAGCATTAATGTTAGCCAACCAATCTCATTATGGTTTGAATGGAAATGTTTGGACCAAGGATTTAAAAAAGGGTCAGAAACTAGCTAAAGCAATTGAAACTGGAGCTTGCTCCGTTAATGACATGGCAATGAGCTATGGTGTTAATGAAGTTCCATTCGGTGGAGTCAAGGAAAGTGGACTAGGTGTAGTGAATGGAAAAGAAGGCTTGTTGGCATATGCCCATCCAATGCCAATTATCATAGGTAAGAAGTCAGCATCAGCTTATCCCTACACAGATAAGTCATTTGAACAGCTCAAAGGAGCTTTGAAAATATTTTGGGGTAACAGATTGGTAAGAAAATTGTTTGGCTAATTTTATGTAGGCTTAGCTACATCTAGATAGCTAGGCTTTTCACCTCCGCCATGAACCTCAAGAGCAGCCCCTGTAATCCAATCAGCTAAATTAGATGAAAAGAAGATACAAGCATTGGCTATATCCTCTGGTTTACCCATTCTTTTCATTGGAATTGTTTTAGCTACTTTATTAATCTCTTTTTTGCTTCCGTAATGAAGTATCGAATTTTCTGTTTCTATATAACCTACAATTATAGAGTTAACTTTAATTTTAGGAGCCCATTCTACTGCTAAGGTTTTGGTTAGATTTACGAGACCTCCTTTAGCAGCTCCATAAGCTGCACTTCCTGGTGTAGGTCTAGTAGCAGTAACGCTAGATATATTAATAATGTTCGAAACCGTCTTTTGTTTCATCATAATTTTAGCAAATCTTTGGCTTACATTAAGTGGCGCAGATAGATTCAAATCAATGATTGCTTCATGAAATTTGTTTGAAGCGTTTAAAGCATTAGCCATGGGAGCTCCACCAGCATTATTTATCAAAACGTCTATTGATTTTGACAAACCTTTAATTTGTTTTACTGCATCATCTAAAGAATCAATATTTCTAATATCACATTCTACAAATACTGCTTTATTACCTTTGGCTTGAATAATTCTTTTTGGTTTCTGTCTTGCTAGGACGAAGACTTTAGCATTTTGTTTTAAAAAGGATTTAGTAATCTCTATACCTATCCCTTTTGTGCCTCCAGTTACAACTACAGATTTATTTTTTAAATTTATCATTTTTAATATTTTTTACTGATCTGATCTTATCGATTATAGAACATGTAAGGTAAATTTATATTGACAAATTTATTCTTAAAGATACCCATTGATTGGCTGATGAATTTGTATAATATTTATTAAATATTAATTAGGAGATATTGAATGAAAATAGCTATTCTAGGCGGGACAGGATCCTTGGGCAAAGGTTTGGCTTCAAGATGGATTAAGGCTGGACATGACGTGCTTATTGGTAGCCGTGATTTACCTAAGGCTCAAGAAATTGCTTTGCAATTAGGCTTAGATAGTTCGTCTGGAATGCTGAACATTGATGCTGCTAAAACCTGTGAACTGGCATGTTTAACTGTGCCATTTGCGCATCAAGAGTCAACTTTAATAAGTATAGATGACGGTCTTCAAAATAAGATAATGATTGATGCAACTGTGCCGCTCATGCCTCCAAAGGTTATGAGGGTTCAATTGCCTGAAATAGGTTCTGCGGCATTAAATGCTCAATCAATTTTGGGTGATAAAACTACTGTGGTGTCTGCTTTTCAAAATATTTCAGCTGAATTATTACAGACAGATGCTGAAATTGATTGTGATGTTTTGGTTGCTGGAGATTTTCTTGATGCTAGAAATACTGTAATTGAATTAGCAGCTGATGCTGGTTTGACTGGCTGGCATGCAGGGCCATTATGTAATTCAGTTGCAGCTGAAGCTCTCACTTCAATACTTATTGCAATTAATAAAAAACACTCACTCGCGCATTCGGGTATCAAGATCACAGGTCACTAACAAGAGAAGTATTATCAGTTCCATTAACCTCATTGCTTTAGAGTCACTTCCGCTTATTCAGCCGGGACAGAATGTATCCAAAGAAATTATCAATGCCATAACTTCCGAATCAATATCAGTTGAGGATGGAGATGTCATTGCAATAGCTCAAAAAATTATTTCTAAATCAGAAAATAGATACCTAGATATCTCTGAATTAGAACCCACAGAAGATGCAATGAACCTAGCTACAAAAATTGATAAAGATCCAAAGTTTATCCAAGCCATTTTAAATGAATCTCAAAAAGTAGTTCGCTATAGAATGGGGGTGTTAATTGTTGAGCATAAGCTAGGATTTATTCATGCAAATGCAGGAATTGATAGATCCAACATTGATCAACGCAAAGACATTGTATTGTTGCTTCCAGAAAATCCTGATGAATCTGCAAAAATGATTTCAGAATCTATATCTCAACATTTTCAAAAAAATATATCTGTAATTATCACCGATACCATGGGTAGACCTTTTAGAAATGGGATAGTAGGTTTTACGATAGGGAGTCATAACATTGAATGTCTTTTAGATGAACGTGGGAAAAAAGACCTTTACGATAATGAGTTAAAAGTAACTCAAATAGGTATTGCTGATGAGCTTGCAGCAGCTTCATCATTATTGATGGGTCAGGCTGCACAAAAAAAACCTGTTGTGCTAATCAAAGGCTATAAATTTAAACAAAATAATCTTAGTGACTCTCAATCTTTAATTAGAAGTGAAGAAGAGGATTTGTTTAGATGAAAAATTACTTATTGATGTGCGGAGGTGTGGGTGGAGCCAAGCTTGCCTTGGGATTTAAAAATTCAATCGATCCAGACAATTTAACCATTGCTGTTAACACTGGAGATGATTTCACTCATCTAGGTCTTAGAATCTGTCCAGATCTTGATACTGTGATGTATACACTTGCTGGTGAATCTGATAAATCAAAGGGCTGGGGAAGAAAAGATGAGTCATGGAATATGCTTTCAGCTTTGTCTGATATGAAAGGAGAAACATGGTTTCAACTTGGAGATAAAGATTTAGCCACCCATATTCAAAGAACATATTTAATTAATTCTGGACTATCACTTACAGAAGCAACTCATGATTTGTGTGAGTCATTCAATCTGCCACATCATATTTTTCCAATGAGCAATCAATCTGTTGAAACTTATATACAAACAAAAAATAGGTTGCTTTCATTTCAAGAATATTTTGTTAAATTGAAATGTGAACCACCTGTAACTGATTTTGTTTTCAAGGGTCTTGATAAGGCAGATTTTAATGAAGACCTTGATTTATCAGCTTATGATGAAATCATTATCTGCCCATCAAATCCCTATGTAAGCATCAATCCAATGCTCCAGTTACCCAAACTAAAAAATTATTTATGCGATTATCCACATAAGGTCACAACCATAAGTCCAATTGTTAATGCTCAGTCATTGAAAGGGCCAACAGCAAAAATGATGCAAGAATTAGGCAAAGAGGTAAGCGTAAAAACTATTGCTAAATTTTATAAGAATTATTCTAAAAGAATTTTTATAGATTCATCTGATGATAGTGAATCTAATGAATTAAGTGATTTAGGTTATGAGGTGTATATAGCTGATTTGATTATGACCAGTCTTGATAAAAAAAATGCACTTGCCAAGAGAATCATTGATGAGCTTGAATCAAAATAAATGAATGTCTCTGCATTTATACCAATTAAAAAGTTTTCATCTTCAAAGAATCGACTAGCAAATATTATTAGCTCATCTGAGCGAGAAATTTTAGCTGCCTCAATGGCAAAAAAAACTATTGATACTTTACACAATTCTAAACTTTGTAATTCAATAACAGTTGTTACAAATGATCATAACTTACACTTAGACTATTCAACTTCATATTTCACAAACTCATCATTAAACGATGGTTTAAATGAAGCTATTTATGCGCAAAAATCTAATGACATTATTTTAATCATGCATGCAGATCTTCCTAAAATAAATGAACAAGATCTTCATGAGTTAGCTCGATCCTTTGACATGAAAAAAGTTAGCATTATTTCTGATCTTTCGAGGCAGGGTACAAATTGTTTGATGTTTAATTCAGCTATTTCCTTTGATCTAAAATTTGGATTGAATAGTTACAATCTTTTTATAGATGAATTTAAAAATAATGGATTGAATTATCAAGATATTTCGATAAATAGCCTTCAAGATGACCTTGACTCCGAGGAAGATTACTTCAAACTAATTAAATACATAAATAGTTAGATCGTTGAAAATTCAAGAACAGTCAAACCAAGCTTTAAAGCAATTAATTGCTTCGGGATCAATTGAATTTTCTCAGCTAAGTCACTTAGCTAATATTTGTTTATCTGATGCTTTGATAAAAGCTTCTTACGAAAAGAAAACAATACACTATAAAAACTTATTAACTTATTCTCCAAAAGTTTTTATCCCATTAACATTTTTATGTCGTGATGTTTGTCATTACTGTACCTTTGCTCAAACTCCTAAAAAAGTTAAATCACCTTACATGTCAATTGATCAAGTCATCTCAATTGCCAAAGAGGGCGAGGCTAATGGTTGTTATGAAGCCTTATTCACACTAGGTGATAAGCCAGAATTGAGATATAAAGCTGCAAGAGAGTGGTTATCAGAAAACGGGTACAAGACAACAAATGATTATTTGGCTGCATGTGCTGAAGCTGTATTAAATGAAACATCTTTAATACCTCATTTAAATCCTGGTTGTTTGACTGCTGATGAAATTACTAAACTTAAACCCCTAAGTGGCTCTATGGGATTGATGGTTGAGTCTTTATCATCTCGGCTTACTGAAAAAGGTCAACCACACCATGGATCTCCAGATAAAGATCCTATATTTAGAATGCAGACGTTGGAAGAAGCTGGAAGACAAAAAGTTCCTTTTACAACTGGAATACTAATAGGAATAGGTGAAACAAGGTTGGAGCGCTTAGAGTCATTATACGAAATAGCTAAATTGCATCTCAGATACAACCATATCCAAGAAGTTATAGTGCAGAATTTTAGAGCAAAGCCGAATACATTGATGGCTAATTCTATTGAGCCATCATTTGATGAGCTTATGTGGACTATTGCAATGGCCAGATTCATCTTGCCAGGTGAAATTAGCCTGCAGGTCCCACCGAATCTTAATTCAGATAATATTAAACAGCTATCTCAGTCTGGAATAAATGATTTTGGGGGAATATCCCCGGTTACCATGGATTATGTGAATCCAGAGGCGCCTTGGCCTGAAATAGAGAAGCTGAATAAAATAGCTTCAATTTCAAATCAATCTTTAGTACCAAGAGCAACTTTATATCCAAGGTATTTTACTGATCTTGAGAGTTTTTCTACACCCAAAATATCTACCAAGCTACTTCAAATAACTGATTCTCAGTCTCTTATTCGGTCCGATTTCTGGAGGTCAGGAATTAGCAATAAAATACCTTCATATCCGGAAGTAGAACCAAATTCCGGTATTCGTCAAACGATTAAAAAAGTTGAAAAAAATCCATCTATTCAGAATATTCAACAACTTCTGGAGACGTCAAATAACGATTTTAAATATGTTGTTGATTATGCCAATGATGTTAAATCACAAATACATGGATCAGACATAACTTTTGTTGTTAACAGGAACATTAACTATACAAACATCTGCTCTTTCAAATGTAATTTTTGTGCTTTTTCCAAAGGCAGGGGACATGATGACCTAAGAGGTAAGCCATATAATATTTCATACGAAGAGATAATTCGAAGAACAAACGAAGCAGTTGATAGAGGTGCTACGGAAGTATGTTTGCAGGGAGGAATACATCCAAAATATTCAGGTGAAACATATCTAGAAATTGTGAGAGCAATAAGAGCATCTTCGCCCTCAATTCATATTCATGCTTTCTCTCCTTTAGAAATTGATCATGGCAGAAAAACCTTAAATATTTCTGTTAAAGAGTTTCTCGTAGAGTTAAAAAATGCGGGCTTGAATTCACTTCCAGGAACGGCTGCAGAAATTTTGCATGATGATGTACGAGCGATTATTTGCCCTGATAAACTTACTAGCAAGCAATGGATTGATATTATTGAAATTGCTCATTCTGTAGGATTGCCTACAACATCAACAATGATGTTTGGGCATATAGAGAGAACTTCTCATCTCGCACATCATTTATTAGAGCTTTTAAACCTGCAAAAGAAAACTAATGGCATAACTGAGTTTGTTCCTTTGCCTTTTGTTGCAAATGAAGCTCCTATATATAGACGTGGTCAAGCTAGACCTGGACCCACTTTTAAAGAAACAATTTTAGTTCACTCTGTTGCCAGAATACTATTCCAAGGACTGATCAATAATATTCAAGGATCTTGGGTTAAAATGGGTCTTCCAGGGCTTAAATTTCTCTTATCTTCTGGAATTAATGATATCGGAGGTGTATTGATGAATGAATCTATCACAAGATCTGCCGGCGCTTCATTTGGTCAGGAGCTTAGACTTGAAGAGGTAATAGGAATTGCCGATGAATTAGAATTAAATTTACAGCAAAGAAATACATTGTACGATTCACTAAATAATAATCTTCGAGACTTAATTACTTTACAATCCATTCCTCTCATTCCTATTAACAATGATTATCATCAACCTAAAAAATTAATTAACATCAAATGAAAACAAAATTTTTACATCTATTAGTTATTTTAGTTGGGTATATAGCATGCATTTATTCCATGCAGTTTACTTGGAACCTTTTTTCTGAATCCTCTTTAATATTCAAAGTACTTATTTGTCATATTGAGGCTACAATTTTTATATATTTTTTAAGTGTAATTTTTAATAATTCTAGCTGGTACGATGCTTTTTGGTCAGTTATTCCCGTTGTCTTAACAATCATGTGTTGGGCAGATATTTCTGCTTCAGGAGATGTTCAAAGGGCATTTTTAATGCATGCATGCTTATTGTTATGGGCTATCCGATTAACCTATAACTGGATGAGATCATGGGAAGGTTTCTCACATGAAGATTGGCGATACATAATGATGAAAGGGAAAACAAAGAATAAATTTCAATACTTCATAGTAGATTTCGGTTCTATACATCTTATTCCAACGCTTTGTGTTTATATGGCATTACTTCCAATGATTTATGCTCTTGCGTACCCGGGTAACGAATTAAACAATTTAGATATATTGGCAACTTTTTTGGCTGTAGCTGCAGTCATTATTCAAATTATCTCTGATCAACAAATGTATAATTTTAGAAAAAATCTTTCTGAACCTAAAACTATGAAATCAGGATTGTGGTATTACTCACGTCATCCAAATTATTTTGGAGAGATATTGTTCTGGTTTAGTCTTTTTGTTTTTGCTTTAGCCGCTAACTCTTCATTTGCTTGGCTTTTGATAGGCTCTTTAATTATGTATGCTTTAATTGCTATTGCATCAGTTTCAATGATGGATAAACGTTCATTAGAAAGACGCTCAGATTTCAGGGAATATATGGATTCAACCCCAGCAATTTTTATAAATATTTTTAAAAGAGGCTAGACCATGAAAAATTTAATTCTATTCTTTTTAATTGTACTAACAAATTTAATTGTTGCAGATGACCTAAAAACTCAATTGGACAGAGATCTTGATGGGGTTATGGCAAAGGTCACTGATTGGAGGCATTATTTTCATCAGTATCCAGAACTCTCAAACAGAGAATATAAAACACAGGAATCTATAGTTGAGGCATTAACTGAGATGGGTCTCGAGCCCAGCACAGATTTCGGTATCACAGGAGTCACAGCATTCATTAGAGGTCAAAATCCTGGCCCTTTAATTGCGCTTAGAGCTGATATTGATGGATTGCCTGTTACTGAAAAACTTAATCTGCCATTTTCATCAAAAGTTAAAACCACCTACCAGGGAAATGAGGTTGGGGTTATGCATGCATGCGGCCATGATGCCCATATAGCAATACTGCTTGGAGCCGCAAGTTTTCTTTCTAGAAATACTGATAAGTTAAATGGTGATATTTTACTCATCTTTCAACCAGCTGAGGAAGGAGCACCTGAGGGAGAAGAGGGTGGTGCTGAGTTAATGCTTAAAGAGGGTCTCTTTGAGATTGAAATGCCAGATGCAATCTTTGGATTGCATGTCTCTAATTTTAAAAATGGTCAAATTTGGACAAAACCTGGACCAATAATGGCTTCAGCTGAAGCGTTTAGAATAACTGTTCAAGGTAAACAAACTCATGGCTCTAGGCCATGGAGCGGCGTTGACCCAATTATAGCTGCATCAGATATTGCAACAACATTGCAAACGATTGTAAGTAGAAGGTTAAACCTTCTGGATAGTCAGGCAGTGGTCACGGTTGGCATTATGAAAGCAGGAACTAGAAATAACATCATACCTTCCTCAGCCATGTTAGAAGGTACTATAAGAACATTCAAAGATTCTTATGCTGATCAAATACGAGATGAAATCAAACTAATTGCTGAAAATGTTGCTGCTGCGCATCATGCTAAAGCTATGACTGAGTTTAAGGTTTATGGTGGATATCCTGTTACTGTAAACGATGAAGAGCTAGCAAAAAAATATTCCTCCTCTTTAATTGAAGCCTCAAATGGAGATTTTTTTGAAGCAAGAGTTCCTCGGACTGGTGCTGAGGACTTTTCATTCTTTGCTCAACAAGTTCCTGGATTATTCTTTTTTCTTGGGGTTAATCCACCAGGAGTTGAAGATAGTCCTACAAATCATTCACCATACTTTTACGTTGATGATTCGGCTTTAACCAATGGAGTTAAAGCATTTGTTAATTTAGTTCAGGACTTTTCATCGGATTTCAATTCAAGCAGTTAGTTAAAAACCCTTATTACTGCATAGAGTATTGAAAAAAACATAACTGTTAAAATAAGCGGGTGTTGGCCAAGTTGATTCGAGAGCTTTTTGGGTAATATTAGCAATCCAATTATAGCAATAGAAACTATTCCAAGACCCCAAAGTAAGTCTTGAAACTCAGCCAATAGATTTTCAAACATTAATAAAATTTATTCTTTTGGCAGCAAAGAGTTTAATCGCTCAACTGAATCAAGATACTCGTTAATAATTCTATAGATGACGTCTTTTACTGACTCAATTTGTTTTACTTGACCAATAACTTGACCAGCAGCATTAAAAGAAACATCTTGAGTATTTCCTGAGCCAGCATATATAGAGGTTCGTCTCATTGCATCAAAAGTGATCATACCTTGAAGTGGCATTGGTAATGGATCAGGATTTTCAGGATTTTCCCAGGCTTCTGTCCATTTATTTTTTAACATTCTTGCAGGTTTACCTGTCCATGCTCTGCTTCTAATTGTGTCTTCGCTGGTTGCATTTAAATATGAATCCTTTTCAGCTGGCTGAGCCGCCGCCTCTTCAACAGCTAGCCATAATGAACCACACCAAACTCCTTGAGCTCCTGTTGACATAGCTGCAGCCATTTGGCGACCATTACCTATTCCGCCTGCAGCCAGAACTGGCAATCCATCTACAGCATCAACGATTTGTGGCCACAACACAATGCTTCCTATCTCTCCAGTATGTCCTCCACCTTCACCACCTTGTGCAATGATGAAATCAAGGCCTGCCTCTTTATGTGCTACTGCTTGTTTAATTTTCCCGCATAACGCACCAATCAAAACACCTTTATCTTGAATTTTTTTAATCATATCAGCAGGAGGTGTACCTAAAGCATTTGCAATTAATTTTACATTTGGATGTTTTAATGCTTCTTCTATTTGGGGTTCAGCAGTTGCCTCTGTCCAGCCCAATAGTCCACCTTTGGGACCATTAGATTCCGGTGCTTCAGGAACGCCATTTTCAGTTAAAAGACCTTCAACAAATTCTCTATGCCCATCAGGTATCATTTTTTGTAATGATTCTAATAATTGCTCAGGATCTTTCTCATCCATACCTTCATATTTCTGCGGAATAACCGTATCAACACCATATGGATAATCTCCTATATGTTCATCGATCCAATCTAGTTCCTCTTTCAATTGTTCTGGTGAATAACCCACTGCACCAAGAACGCCAATTCCGCCAGCTTTACTAACTGCTACAACAACATCTCTGCAGTGAGTAAAAGCAAAAATAGGATATTCAATACCAAGTTTTATGCAAATATCAGTTTTCATTTATCAACGTTAAATTTAGTAAAACTTGATTATAGACATTAATGAAAATAATTTGGGAGTATCAACTGCTAAAATTTTGTCAATCAAAAAAAAGATATATATCAATTTTTTAAAAAATACTCATTGAGTTATAGTGAATTAGTTACAATTTAATAAAAATTAATAAAAATTATGAAATGGGATTATGAATTTGATGTTGTTGTAATTGGTTCTGGTAACGGAGCTTTAACCTCAGCTTTGTGCAGCCACGATGGTGGTGCAAAAACATTAGTAATTGAAAAAAGTACTCAATTTGGCGGAACCTCAGCTACCTCTGGTGGAGGTGTCTGGATACCTAATAACAGGTATGCCAAAGCTGAAGATGTCGATGACTCTGATCAGGATGCAAGAGACTACATAAATAGTGTTTCACCTGAGGGAAAAATTAAAGATGAGCTAATTGAAACTTATCTATCTGAAGGCCCCAAAATGATCGATTATCTTCATGAAAATTCACAAGTTAAATATAGAAACTTAGCTCATTATCCAGATTATTTCCCAGATAATCCTGGAGGCAAGGCAGGTAATAGATCCATGGAGCCTGAGCCCATAAATGGAACTGAGCTCGGAGATGATTTGGCTAAGTTAAGGGAACAACACCCTCAAACCGCTTTTACTATGGGTCCAATAAACATGAATTTTACCCAAGTAGAGGGTCAGCTATTACTTGGGGCTTTGCCTGGTTGGAAATCTTTATTTGCAAAACTATTTACTAAATATATTTTAGATCTACCAATGAGGCTTAAATGGGGTTGGAAGGACAGACGCTTAACTATGGGCAATGCAGGTATCGCAAGATTAATCTTATCTTTAAAGGATAGGAACGTTGATTTATGGACAGAAACTGCAATGACAGATCTTATTGATGAAAATGGTTCAGTGATTGGAATCAAGGCTGCAAAAAATAATATTGAAATTAATATTAAGGCTAATAAAGGGGTTATTCTTGCTTCCGGAGGGTTTGAAAAAGATCAAGCTTTGAGAGATCAGTATTTGCCTAAGCCAACAAATATAGAATGGAGTGCAGCAAATACTTTCAATACAGGAGATGCGCTTAAAGCTGCATTAAAATTAGGCGCCGATACTCATCAAATGGATACTGGCTGGTGGTCTACTGTTATGAAGGTGCCTGGTCATGATAAAGGGTGGTTATCGATGGTGGATAAATCAATGCCTGGAAATTTTACCGTTAATAAAAATGGTGAGAGATTTTCTAATGAATCTCAAAATTATGTCAGCTTTGTAAATGATATGTTTGATAAATATGCTGAAGGCAATCCTTGTGCTCCCTGTTATATGATTTTTGATAGCACATTTAGAAAAAATAGACCTTGTGGTCCGCTTCTTCAAGCATCGATGCAACCTGATTCAGCTGTTCCAAAAGAATGGTGGACTCCATCTTTTTTATCAAAGGGAGAAACGCTAGAAGAGTTAGCTGATGTTGCGGGTATTGACGTTAAAGGCCTTTTGGCAACTCAAGCAAAAGTTAATGAATATGCAGCATCGGGTAAAGATCTTGATCTTCAACGTGGAGATAGTGTGTATGATAGATATTATGGCGATCCATCAGTGACTCCTAATCCATGTCTTGCTCCTCTAGAAACTGGACCTTTTTATTGTATGGTTTTATATCCAGGTGAAATGGGTACAGCTGGCGGCTTAGTAATCGATACGCATGCTAGGGTTTTGAAGAAAGATGGTAAAGTCATACCAGGGCTTTATGCATGCGGAAATTGCTCCACAGCATTATTACCAACTTATCCTGGTCCTGGTTCAACACTTGGTCCAGCTATGACTTTTGGTTATTTGGCTGCAAAAGATATTACCGGCTCAAATTTTTAATGGATTTTTCAAATAAAACGGCTTTAATTACAGGTTCAGGTCAGGGCGTTGGCGAAGGAATTGCAAGAGCTCTAGCATCATATGGAGCAAATGTCTGTTTAGTTGGAAGAACTTTGTCTAAAGTAGAAGCTGTCGCCGAAGATATCAATCAACAAGGTGGATCAGCCATTGCAATTGAATGTGATGTAAAAAGTAATGAATCTATTAATAATTCAATTGAAGCCACAATTTCAAAGTTTAATTCATTAAATATTTTAATAAATAATGCGCAAGAAGTACCATTAGGAAATATTTTAGATGTGACTGATGAATCTTTTGTTAATGGATGGAACTCTGGTCCGCTAGCAACATTCCGATTTATGAAAGCTTCTTATCCTCACTTAAAGGGCGACGGAAAAATTATTAATTTAGCAAGCTCTTCAGCTTTGCGACCTGATTCAAGTTCTTATGGAGCTTATGCCGCTGTAAAAGAGTCAATTCGATCTTTGTCAAGGGCGGCTGCAGTTGAGTGGGGCCAGAATAATATTTTAGTCAACTGTATTATGCCTCTTGCTAAGTCTACTGGAATGGAATGGTGGATGAGTGAGCACCCTGATGAAGCTAACGAATTTCTTAAAACCATACCATTAGGCAGAGTGGGTGACTGTAAAAATGATATTGGTGAGGCTGTTTGTCATATTCTCTCTGATGGAATGAATTATATTACTGGATCAACTATCATGCTTGATGGAGGTCAGGCCTATCTTCGATAAAGTTAGTATGGATAAACTGCAAAAATTAATTGATATAGAAGAAATTAAAAATCTTAAGCATAGATATTTTAGAGCAATAGACATGGCTGATTTTGATTTGTTAGATAATGTCTTTTCGCAAGATATAACAATTGATTATCGAGGTGGTACGTATAGATGGGAATCTGAAGGCAGGGATACTATCAAGGAAAGTTTAAAATATGCATTTCATAATCAGACTGCTGCAATGCATACTGCTCATCACCCAGAAATTGAAGTTATATCAAATATTAAAGCGACTGGGAAATGGTATCTTCAGGATATATTCTATAATTTTGATTTAGGAAGTGTTACCCAAGGTACTGCGCTATATGTGGATAAATATATTAAAAAAAATGATCAATGGTTAATTCAACATTCTGAATACGATCGTATATGGGAGCAAGTTTCACCCATCAACCCTGATGATAAATTTACTAAAATTTTACTCAAAGAAAAAGGAATACAAAAATAGGAATTAATATGAAAGAAATGGTTCAAGCTGCACTAGATAATTATGTTTTAGCATACAAGAACAATGATAAAAACTTATTCAGAAGTCTTTGGGATGATGCAGCTATTTTTGAAGATCCAGTTGGAGCAGAGCCTTGTAATGGAATTGAAGCGATTTGTGCATTTTGGGATTTTGGTCATAGTAACGGAATGGAGATTACACCCACAAATGTTGAGACAGTGATCTGTGCAAATGAAGGTATTTTAAAAGCTGTGATGCAGGTTAGAAATACTAATAATAATTCAGGCATGGATATCTCAATTGTTGATCATTTTATTGTTAATGAGAGTGGTAAGATTATCAGCGGCCGGGCTTTTTGGGATGAAACATCCATTTCTCAGCCTCATGATATTAATTCAATTGACATAAATGTTGAAGACTTTAAAGATAGAGGTTAATTCATTTCTGCTGTATGAAGCTTAGTGTCAATTTAAATAAAATTGCTTTACTTAGAAATTCCCGTGGCCATGATAATCCTTCTCTAATTGAGTATGCGAATAAATGCATTGATTTGGGGGTTGATGGTTTAACTCTTCATCCTAGGCCAGATCATCGTCACGCAACCTCAGACGATGCTATTAATGTTGCTAAAATATGCAAAGATCATGGTATTGAATTTAATTTAGAGGGAAATCCATTCTCTTTGCCTGACGGAGAATTTATTGGTTTTCATGAGTTATGTCTTCGCTCAACTCCCGATCAAATCACCTTGGTTCCAGACAACCTTGAGCAGATCACCTCTGATCACGGCTGGCAACCAGGCTTTCTAGATGATGAATTAAGAGATTTTATAAATTTGATGAAGGGAACTAAGTCTAGGACTAGTCTATTTATAGATGCAAATTTAAATTCAGTTGAATATGCTGCGGATATTGGTTTTGATAGGATTGAAATTTACACTGGTCCATTTGCAAACTATTTGTTTAACGAAGATTTTACAAATTTTAATAGTTGTAAACGTGACATTACTAAATGTATGCATGTTGCACGTGAATATAAATTGGGTATTAATGCTGGTCATGATCTTAATTTAGATAATCTTCCGCATTTAATTGAATGCGGCATAGTTGATGAAGTATCAATAGGGCACGCAATTATTACAGATGCATTGAAATTTGGCTTTGAGGACACCATAATTAAATATATCGATTCCCTTAGGAAAAAATAATGTCAATTGAAGATAAAATCAAAGAGCAAATTAAAGACAATAAAATTTTAATATATATGAAGGGTTCGCCATATGAGCCTAAGTGTGGTTTTTCAGCTAAAACGGTTCAAGCATTGATTGAATGTGAGGCTGAATTTTCTTACGTAGATATCTTAGAAAATCAGGATATTAGACAGGCTCTTCCAAATATTTCAGATTGGCCAACTTTCCCTCAGGTTTATGTTAGCGGCGACTTAATAGGGGGGTGTGACATTGTTACTGAGATGCATGAATCAGGGGAGCTTAAACCTATTATCCAGGACGCTATTTCTTAGCTACTAACCAAAATCTTTTAACATAGCTTTAAGCTCTAGAGTATGCTGCTCTTCTTCTCCAATCATGCTTCTTGCATATTCTTCTAGGTATACAGATGCATCTGCAACACTTTCCAATAATTTTTTGTATAAACCCAAAGCATGCAACTCGTGCTCTAAACCTTCCTCTAAAATATCTTTTATTGAATGTCTGTGAGTTTCCTCAATTTTAGCCACTTTTTGACTTGGATGACCATCAAGGCCAACTAATAATTCGCCAGCTTGTTGTGCATGAATCAATGATTCATTTGCCTGCTCTTTCAAAAATGTAACAATGGGAAGTCTATATGGCCCAGACACCATTAGTGAGGAATGTGTATACCTTACTACTCCTGCTAATTCATACTCCATGATCTCATTTAATATGTCACAAACTTTGCTTGTATTTATTTCTTTCATTTCCATATCACACCTTTTTTTATTAACTATTTTATTATTTACTTATTTTTATGTAAAGTACTGATTTTAGGTATTTTTTTAATGATAATCATTATCAGTATGGAAATTATTCTCATTTATGAAATTATATGTTTATGCAAATAATTAGAGGTGATGATTATCAATCGTGGATTTATGCTAATAGCAGAGATTTAATTGTTGTCGATCCTTGGTTTACAAAAAAACAGGTTTTCCCAAAAATTAACTGGTTGCTGAATCGAGAGTCAACACAAGAGGCTTACCTGATTAAAAATAAACTTATTGAAAAAGTTACTCATATTATTATTACAGCGCATTTTTCAGATCATTTAGATATAGATTCACTAAAAATGTTTAAAAATACTATTCCTATTTATACAACTCATGAAGCATCGAAAGTTTTAAAAAAAGAAGGTTTTACAAATGTGAATTTGGTAAAAAATGACGATGAATATGATCTTAATTCGTTTAAATTAAAAATTTACAAGGCTGGGAAACCCTATAATACAACAACTTTTGCATATTCAATAAATGACTCTAGATCAAAGGTTTTTCATGAACCGCATATGTTTAATCAACAACTAGAAATTAATAATGTTGATGCATGCATTATCACTGTTGATATGGTAAAAGTCTTTGGGCTGGTGCAAGTTTCAATGGGTCTCAACCAAGCAAAGTTAGCTATGTCGAAGTTAAATGCTAAATATTTTATTGCAACTGGTATAGCACCAAAACGTACCAAGGGGTTAATAAGCTATCTTCTATCCATTAATGAATCTTATCAGGAAATAAATTTAATGCCTGCGAGTTGCCAGCAAGTAGGTGACTCATTAAGTTTATAGTTAATTAATTTAAATCAAAATCATTTATGACTTTGCAAAATACTTGCGCTGTTACTTTAGCATCATATGCTGCACTATGTGCTTCTTCATTTTCATAAGGTATATCTAACTCTTTACAAACTCTTGCTAGCACAGTTTGTTTTGTTGCTAAGACACCTAAACTAACTGTGTCTATTAATGAGAATGGATGAAATGGAGATTTTTTAATTTTATTTCTTAAACATGCCTCAAGAAGAAAACTATGATCAAAAAATGCATTATGGCCTACAAGAATAGCTCTTGAGCATTCATATTTATTTCTATGTTTGTTGATAATCTTAAAAATTTCATTGAGCGCAAATTCCTCCTCAACAGCTACTCGAAGAGGGTGATTGAGGTCTAGTTTAAGAAATTCTAATGCATCTTCTTCTACACTTAAGCCCTCAAAAGGATTTATATGGAATCTATGTGATTGACCTAAAACTAGCTTAGAATCATCTTCCTCTATTAGTTGAATAGCTATTTCTAAAATTGCATTTTTTTTAGAATCAAATCCTCCAGTCTCTAGATCCACAACTACTGGTAAAAATTTTCTAAACCTATCTTTTAACATTTGAGCCCTTTAATATGCACATATAATATAAACGAAATTTCCATTTATATATGATTTTTAAAGATATAACAGATGCAAATTTTAATGGCATAGATATTTCTTCTCATCATGAGTTCAGTCATGAAAAAGTTTATTATTATGAAGATCCAAAAGCAGGAATTAAATCATTAATTGCAATTCATGACTCTGTTAAAGGTCCTGCTATTGGTGGTTGCAGATTTAGACAATATGATTCATTTGATGCGGGCTTAACTGATGTTCTCCGCTTATCTAAAGGAATGACAGATAAAAATAATATTGCTCAAATTCCCTTTGGTGGTGGCAAAGCTGTTATCTTTCAACAAGACCAAAAATCTGAAGCTTTGCTTGAATCATTTGCTACTTTTCTTAACCTTTTACAAGGAGCTTATATTTCTGCAGAAGATATTGGTATAACTATTGAAGATATTAGGATTATTAAGAAATATAGTGATTATGTTTTTGATAATGTTGATCCAGGACCCTACACTGCAAAAGGATTATTTTATGCAATTGAAGAAGCGGTAAATATATATTTTTCAGAAAGCTTAAATGGAAAGAAAGTTGCCATCCAGGGCGCTGGAAGCGTTGGTAGGGGTCTTGCAGAATATTTAGCTAAATCTGGAGCCAAAGTTTATATCTCTGATATAGACCAGTCAAAGTTGAAAGATATCAGAACTAATAATATCACCTGTATTGATGATGCTTTTTCATTTGAATGTGATGTATTTTCTCCTTGTGCAGTTGGAGCTATATTCACCGAATCATCCATCAATAACCTTAATTGTAAAATCATTGCTGGAGGTGCAAATAATCAATTACTGGATGCATCTATTGCAGATGAATTACATAGTAAAGGTATAGTCTTTATACCTGACATCTTAATTAATTCAGGCGGAGTAATAGGCTTGACCAAAGATTTATTAGGTAGAAATAAAACACAAACAGATAAGGCATTAAAAGATATTGCGAATAGAGTGAAGAAGATTATGATTTTTTCAAAAGAAAAATCTATTTCAATTTTTGAAGGACTCAAAATACAAGAACTATAATTGTTTTTTTAATTCCTCTAAATCTGCAGAGCTTATATGTTTTTCAGTTTTATGAGAATCCAGCATTGCTAGTTGTAATTTTTTTAATGCAAGCCCTTTGTCTAAATTTCTATTTTCTAATTTTTGATTTATCAATCCAGCAAGATCTACATTTTTTGAAATATTTTTATTCATCTTGGCTTTTTTCTTTTTTCTATGATCGAGTTCAACCTTGAGATCAAAAAAGTATTCTGAATGGCTTCTAGCTAATAATGCCTGCTCCTCATTGATATCAACTAATTCTATGCAATCAACTGGACAAGGTTCAATACATAACTCACAGCCAGTACACAAATCATTGATTACATTGTGCATCAGATTGGGAGCGCCACTTATTGCATCTACAGGACATGCATCAATGCACTTAGTGCAGCCTATGCAATCATCCTCAATAATATTGGCAACCTGTGGTTTTAGTTCAGGGCCATAATCATGGTCTAGTGATAAAGAATTATCGTTCAAAAGAATTGAAATCTTATCTAAAGTTTTTTGGCCTCCAGGTACGCATCGATTGTGAGGTGAACCCTTTGCAATTTCCTCTGCATAAGGTCTACAACCTGGCGTGTCACAGCGACCACATTGAAATTGAGGTAATTCTGCATTAATTAGCTCAATTAAATTAGTCATATATATTATTCAACTACGCCAAGTTTTCTTTGTAGTTTTGTATTTGAGGTTGTATAACCAAATGGCACTCTTTCACCGGGAAAGTTTCTTTGAAATGCCTTTTGCACTGCTAAAGTTGTTTCGTGGAATCCACATAAAATTAGGTCCAGTTTTCCAGGATAGTCATTTATATCGCCAACAGCAAAAATACCATCTCGATTAGTTTGAAAATCTTCAGTGTTAACAGCTATTTTTTTAGATGTAAGTTCTAGCTCCCATTCAAGAATTGGACCGAGTTTTTTATTCAGACCAAATAAAAATAAGAGCTCATCTGCCTCATGAGTGATTGATTCTTTTGTATCAAAGTTTTTTAATTTTACGCCTAATACTTTCTCATCTCCTACAATTTCTTCAATTTGAAAGGGCGTAAGTAAATTAACATCACCAATTTTAACTAATTCTCGCATCTGAGCTTCAGTATGTTGCGCACCCCTAAATTGATCCCTTCGATGAACTAAATTTACTGATTTAGCTATTTTTGCTAATTCAACAGTCCAATCTAAAGCGGAATCACCACCACCAAAAATAAATAGATTTTTGTTTTTATAAAGATCTTTTGATTTAACAGCATAACTAATTCCATTACCTAAAAATTTGTCAGGATCCTCAATATTTGGAGGTCTTCTAGGCTCAAAAGATCCAGCACCAGCTGCAATAAATATATTTTTAGTAATACATTCAATGCCTTCGTTAGTTTTTACTCTCCATGTAGTAATATCATCCTTGGTTGATAATGGCTCAATTGATTCAACTCTTTGAGAAAGATGAAGATCGTATTCAAATGGCTTGATTTGCTCGATCAAAGCATCTACATGCTCTTGAGCAGTTTGATTAGGCACTCCAGGTATATCATAAATTGGTTTTTCAGGATAAAGCTCAGAGCACTGACCACCAACTTTATCTAAATTATCAATCAATATGCACTTAAGCCCAAGTAAACCCGCTTCAAATACGGTGAATAAACCCACTGGACCTGCTCCAATTACTAATATATCTGTTTCAACTTTCATTTAATTTTTTGACCTGGTTGAGCGCCTGAGTCAGGAGATAATACATAGATCCCACCGTCTGAATCACTTGCAGCTAAAATCATACCCTCAGATACTCCAAATTTCATTTTTCTTGGAGCCAGATTGTAGACCATTACAACTAACTTACCTTCTAATTGTGCAGGTTCATAAGCGGATTTAATTCCAGCAAATACGTTTCTTGATCCTAGTTCACCTAAATCTAATTTGATAGCAAGCAATTTATCAGCACCTTCTACATACGATGCATTTTCTACTCTTGCTACTCTTAGATCAACTTTCATAAAGTCTTCTATTTGAATAATATTATTTTCTTCTTCATTCATTTTTTCTTCCTTGTTATAAAAATCTTGAATATTAATTGGCTCCAGCCGAGAGAGGATGGGCTTGAATTCATTAATTTTTTTATCAACTAAATTATTTTGTAAATTTTCTAGGTTCAACGAATCAATATTTAGCATTGACAACATTTCCTTGGAAATATTTGGAATAACAGGTGATAGTAAGATGCAAAGATTTTTAAATATATTAAGAGCAGTTGTTGAAACAATTAATGCTTCAGCTTGATCTAATTTCCATGGAGTATGCTCATTAATATATTTATTAGTTTCATCGGCTATTTCCATAATAGATTTTATTGATTTAGAAAATTCTTTATTTTCAAAGTGCTTAAGAATCATTTCGGAATTACTTTCAAATTTAGCTAGATGATCGTAGTGTAATTCTTTAGCTAGATAATTATCATTTTTAGCAACAAATGGTGCTGATCTACTAAAAATATTTAAAAATTTTCCAACTAAATCTGAATTTATTTTTTTGACTAGATCATCTAAATTTAAATCCAAATCTTCAATTTTTGAATTTAATTTACTTGCAAAATAATATCTTAATAGCTCCGGATCACAGACATCGGCAAATTGATCTGCAGTTATATATGTGCCTTTTGACTTGGACATTTTTTCTCCATTAATCGTCACAAATCCGTGCACATGTATGCTATCTGGAAGTTTATATTTTGAATCAATTAAAAGGGCAGGCCAAAATAGTCCATGAAAATAAGTTATATCTTTACCAATAAAATGATGAATTTCGTATTCTGAATCTTTGCCCCATAGTGTCTCTAATTGTTGAGAGTTTTTGTCAGCCCAATTCTTAGCCGAAGCCATATACCCAATTGGCGCATCAACCCATACATAAAAATATTTATCAACTTCTTCAGGTATTTTGAATCCAAAATATGGCGCGTCTCTAGAAATATCCCAGCTTTTTAAATCACCATCAATCCATTCTGATAATTTTCCAACTATTGGTTTTTGTATTGATGATTCTTTTAAAAAATTTATAAGATCTTGTTTGGCTTTTTCTAAATCAAAAAATATATGTTCAGAAGTTTTCGTAATTGGTTTACTTCCAGTTAGTGATGATCTTGGATTATTTAGCTCTATAGCGGAATAAGTTGCTCCACATTCCTCGCACCCATCACCATACTGGTTTTTTGCTGAACATTTAGGACAATCTCCAGTTACATATCTATCCGCTAAGAACATTTTTTTTTCATTATCAAAGCATTGTTCAATCTCTTCTTTATAGATGAACCCAGAAGATTTTGCATAAAGATATATCTCTGAAACCAAATCTTTGTTCTCTTCTGAATGAGTTGAATGATAATTGGTATATTCAATGCCAAACTTAGACAAGGATTTTTGATGACTTTCGTTCATATCATCTATAAAAGCCTCTGGCTTAATACCTATTTCGTCTGCTTTCATCATTATGGGCGCTCCGTGCGCATCATCAGCGCAAAAGCTCAGAACTTCATGGTTTGATAGCCTCATAAAACGAGACCATATATCTGTTTGAATATGTTCTAAAATATGACCTACGTGGATATCACCATTTGCATATGGAAGGGCATTTGTTACGATTATTTTTCTTGATTTATTAATTTTAGAGACCCTATTTAACTACTAATCAAGTATTATAAGTCAAAAAATTATATCAATGGGCATCAAACAAATTATTGCTATAGCCTCAGCAAAAGGGGGAGTTGGCAAATCAACTATTTGCACAAATCTAGCATTCCAATTTTCAAAAGATTTTAATGTTGGTATTCTTGATGCTGACATTTATGGGCCTAATCAACACATTCTTTTGGATGTATCAGAGTCAAAACCAGAAGTAAAAATTATAGATGGTAAAAAATCATTTATACCAATCAAAGTTAACAATATTTTGCTGAATAGTATGGGTTTTGTTCTTGATGATGATAAAGCTGCGATGTGGAGAGGTCCCATGTTGAGTGGTGCAATCAAACAGCTTAAAGAATTAACTCAATGGGGAGATTTAGATTATTTATTTATAGATATGCCGCCTGGAACAGGGGATGCTTATTTAACAGTAGCTTCTGAGCTTAAGCCCAATTATGTTTTATTGGTAACTTCTCAAAGTAAGTTAGCCGTTAAAGATACCATTAAATCTAAGTCAATGTTTGAAAGATTAAAAATTCCAATCATAGGCGTCATTGATAACATGTCTTATTCTGTATCATTTCAATCAGGTGAAGTAGTTCCTGATTTTAGCCCTATTGATTTAGAGCATGAAATTGGATTGAAAATTCTAGGTTCCATTCCTAGAACAAAAGAATTAACTGCCTTTAATCCAGAAATATCCTCAAATTTTTTTGAGACAACTTATAATGAAGTTCTGCAAATTATAGAATGAACTTGAAAAAACTTACTTCCTTTTTTTTATTACTTTTTTTAAGCAATATTGCTGTTGGTGAAGACGATCCTTTTGAAGAATACAATCGTAAAGTTTGGGCATTTAATGAGTTCCTTGATGATAATTTTGCCAAACCAACTGCAGAAATTTACACCTCTTTTACCCCTGACTTTATAGAGGTTGGAATAACAAACTTCTTTAGAAATTTAAACGAGCTAGATAATACTGCAAATCAGCTATTACAAGGTAAACCATTATTAGCTATAAATGATTTTTCTAGGTTTCTGATCAATTCAACCATTGGTCTAGGAGGGTTTATAGATGTTGGATCTAGATTTGGTCTTGAGAGACATGACGAAGACTTTGGACAAACATTAGGTGTCTGGGGCGTTGGATCAGGACCATTTTTAATGATTCCATTATATGGACCTTCTACACCTAGAGGATTGGCTGGAAGAAGTGTTAGTTCGGTTTTAAGTGGCACATTTGCAATTGAAGAAACGGATGTAAGGATTGGAATAACAGCTCTTGATGCCCTTGAAACACGTGCAAGATATTTAGAGGTAGAAACCCTTATTATCGGCGACAGATACTCTTTTATTCGAGATTCTTATATGCAATACCAAGAATTTGAATCTAGTGATGGTGAAAATCAAACTGATGATTTTATTGAAGATATGGATGATTTTTTACTTGATTAATTTTAAACCATAGATATTAAATCTTCTTTAGCGGCCTCCAAATTATTCTGCTGAATCGTCTCAAGGACAAGTTTTCTGAAGGCTTTTGCATTTTTGAAACCGCGATTTAAACCAAATATGTGTTTTAGTGTTCTAGATAGTGGATGACCCTGGTCAGCTTGATCTAAACAATATTGTATGTATTCTTTTAATATTTCCTGTCTACTATTACCTAAGTCAGTCTCGTTAAAAATTTTAGAATCCACATTGCTTACAATCATAGGGTTATCATAAGGGCTTCGTCCAAGCATCACACCATCAACTTTTTCTAAATGCTCTAGTGAATCATGAATATCGATTATCCCACCATTTATAACCACTTCCAATTCAGGAAATTCTTGTTTCAGTTGGTAAACATTTTCATATTTTAGGGGAGGGATTTGTCTGTTTTGTCTTGGAGTGAGACCTTTAAGAATTGCAACTCTTGCATGAACTATAATTGTTTTTAAATTTGGATTTTTTATTTTGGCTACAAATTCATTTAAAAAATTTACATCGTCTCTATCATTAACACCAATTCTGCATTTAATAGTAATAGGAGTAGATGTCGCTTCTTGCATGGCTTCTATGCACTCTTTAACTAAGATTGGATCTTTCATCAAGCAAGCACCAAATGAACCTTTTTGAACTCTTTCAGATGGGCATCCAACATTTAAATTGATTTCATCATAACCAAGAGAAGAGCAAATCCTTGAACATTCAGCAAGTTCATCAGGATCTGATCCACCAAGCTGTACTGCTACAGGATGCTCTATTTCTCTATTAAAATTAAGTTGCTCTAAACATTTGCCATAAATTATTGCTCCGGTAGTAACCATTTCTGTATATAGAAATGCTTTCTTTGTTATAAGACGAAATAAGAATCTATCGTGAATATCTGTACACTGCATCATTGGAGCAATGCAGAACTTATGATTAAAAGGCATTGACTATAAATTTATAACCACTGAGATGAATCCTACAATACTTAAAACTATGGTGTATGGAAGTGCCTTAACAACCATTCTCATATAAGAAAGATTTATCAAAGGCGCCAGTGATGACGTTAATAAGAATAAAAATGCTGCTTGCCCATTTGGAGTAGCTATACTCGGAATATTTGTACCAGTATTGATGGCTATTGCTAGCTTATCAAATTGTTCTCTAGTGATAACGTTCATATCAAGAGCATCTTTTATTTCATTTATATAGATTGTAGCTACAAAAACATTGTCACTTATAGCTGATAGAACACCATTAGCTACAAAGAATATTGGAGCTTGATTGTTTGCTTCTTGAGCTAGGACATACGAAATAATAGGTGTAAAGAGCTGTTGATCTGCTATTACGCTTACAACACCAAAAAAAACGACTAGTAACGCAGTAAATGGAAGTGCTTCTTTGAATGCATCGCCTAAGTCATGTTCATGAGTTATGCCTTTGAATGAGGTTAAAAGAATAATTACACCCAAGCCAATTATCCCAACTGCTGCCAAGTGAAGTGCCAATGCGATAACAAGAAAAATGCCAACAAGCATTTCAATATAAAGTTGTAATTTAGTTTCGTTGGTGCTTTGGGATATCTCAAAATTATTGTATTCATGAAATATATTTTTAACCCTATCAGGCAGTTGATTTCCGAAGCCACAGATATGCAGTTTTTCAATTGCAAAACAAGTAACCATACCAGCAATAAAAACAGGAACGGTAATCGGAGCCATCTTGATCATGAATTCAATAAATTCCCAGCCTGCAACATTTGCAATTAGTAGGTTTTGAGGCTCACCAACAATTGTGCAAACACCGCCTAATGCAGTTCCAACAACACCATGCATTATCAAATCTCTAAGAAATGCTTTAAAACTGTCTAAGTCTTCAATGCCTTCATCTGATAAAGAGCTATCATTGATATAATCATGGTCTGCTTTTGAAAAAGCTAGGCCAGAATTGGCTAAGTGAAAAATTCTATAAAAACCCACTGCAACAGCAATCAGCACAGCAGTAACAGTTAATGCATCAAGGAAAGCTGACAAAAATGCTGAGACAAAACAAAACATCAATGAGAGATTTGTTTTAGATTTAACAGTTAAAAGCAGTTTTGTGAAAATTGTTAACATCAAATTCTTCATAAAGTAGATGCCTGCAACCATAAATACTAATAACAAAATAACTTCTAGATTATGTTCAATTTCATGGAGAAGAGAGTAGGGGTTGGTTAAGCCAAGAAATAAAGCTTGAATTGTTATCAATCCACCTGGCTGAAGGGGGTAGCACTTCAGCGCTAAAGCAAGTGTAAAAATAAATTCTAATAAAATTATCCAGCCAACAATAAAACTTCCATTTAGGCCCATTGAGTTTAAAGCTAATAAAATAATAGGATTACTCACCAAAAACGCTATGATGGTATTTTTGTACCAGTTAGGTGAATCGCCTAGAAACATGTTGTATAAGTTATTTGTCATATTTAAAACCTAAATAGTTAAATGAAATTAATAAGAGAACTTCACGAATCATTAAAAGAAAATTCAAAATTAATTATATTTTTCAACAATAAGATTTTATACGATCAGACAAAAAATACTTATAGTTTTGAAATAAAAGATTTAAATCTAACCGATCTAGAAAAACCATATTTGGCAATAGCAATTAATGAAAATTCCTATTTTTATGTTGTAGAAATTAATGAAGATCAAAATATTTTTGGTCTATACATGGATCCTGATTCTATAAATTTTATTGATTTAAGACAGATTCTAGGTGTTTTAGATCAATCCAGTTTTTTATTGGCATCACGTGCATCCATCCTTAATACTTGGGTCTCCAATAATATTTTTTGTAGTGTCTGTGGTAACGATCATTTATTTAATGCAGCTGAAGGTGCTTTTGAATGCTCATGCAATAACTCTCCCAAGTATCCCTCTATATCTCCCTGCATTATTACTCTGATACATGATGAAGATAAAATCTTACTTGGAAGGAGTAAATTCTTTCCGCCAAATATGTACAGCACACTTGCTGGCTTCATTGAAGCTGGTGAAAGTGCAGAACAGGCTTTAGCTAGAGAGGTAAAGGAAGAGGTGAATGTTGATGTAACAGATATTACATATTATTCATCTCAATCATGGCCTTTTCCAGCCCAACTAATGCTTGGTTACTTATGCAAATATAAAAGCGGTGATATCTTCCTAAATGATGAAGAATTGGAGGATGCGAGATGGTTTAATATCAATGAATTACCTATTATTCCACCTCAGGCATCAATCTCTGGTCAACTTATTCGTTCTTATATCGAGGGTCATTTAAAGCTCTAGTAGGCTTTGGTGCAGGTGTTGGAGCTGGTGAAGGAACAGGGCTTGGTGCTGGCGTAGGAGCAGGACTTGGTGCTGGCGTAGGCTTTGATTCAATTTCTAATTTATTACCATCCTTGTCTTTAGATGTCTTCGAGTTGCCATTTAATTCATCAATCTTTTTTTGATCTTCTTTAGTTTTCTTTGGAGGTATAACAACTGGTTTAGAGCTTTTTTTATTTTGAACTTTTTTTTGATTTGTTGATTTACTTTTATTATTTTGTCTTCCCTGATGATTGCTTTGATTTCGATTAGATCTAGTGCTTCTATTAACTCTTGATTGACCTTTTTTATAGTTTCTATTTCTTTTTCTTTTAGGATTTTTTTTCTTTTTAGATTTAAAGATTGATAATGTAAGAATAGATTTAATAAACCCAAATAATCCAACCTTATTTTTTTTCTTAGGCATCCTTGGAGGAACAGATACTTTAACCAATGGCTTCAATATTTTTTTATTTGAATTTGCATCACGCCAGTCCATTGAAGGTTCTGGACTATTAGGTGTCATATCATATGAAAAAGGCTTTTTTCCGGCTACAGCTTTAACTCTTGCAACTTTATAATAAGGCCTAGATTTATATGGATCTGCAATAATAAGTATATTTACCTGGTAGGTGTTTTCTATTGTAATGATGTCTCTTCGTTTTTCATTTAATAAATAGCTTGAAACATCAGCAGGAACATAAACATGGATTTCACCAGTATTTTCTTTTGCGGCGTCTTCACTAATAATTCTTAAGATAGATTGTCCTAAAGAGCGAGTACCACGGACTTGGACATGCTGAATATCGTAAGTTTCTTCTAATGAAGGTCTTAATCTTTGCCTAGAAAGCTCCAATAAACCAAATCTAGAAATTCCAGCAATCTGGATTCTTGCTCTATCAGATTGGACAGCAGACCTAAAAGTGTTCTCAACTTTTTGTTGGTTTTTATCATCTTGCATATCAATAAAATCAATTACAATCAGACCACCTAAATCTCTCAATCTAAGCTGTCGAGCAACCTCTTTAGCTGCCTCCATATTAGTAGCAAAGGCTGTTGACTCTATATCCTTTCCTTTAGTTGAGCGAGCAGAATTCACATCAATGGAAACCATTGCTTCTGTAGGATCTATAACTATTGATCCGCCAGATGGTAAGGATATTTCTCTTTGAAAGGCTAATTCTATTTGGCTTTCTATTTGATACCTATTAAACAAAGGAATGTCTTCGTTGTAATAAATAACTTTATTAGCATGATCTGGTATTACAGATTTTGCAAAATCTAATGCTTCAGAGTGCACTGCCTCATCATCGATAAGGATTTCCTCTATATCATCCCTAAAATAATCTCTAAATACTCTTAATATTAATTTATCATCTTTATAAATCAAACTAGGGCTTGGTGCATCAGCAAGGGTTGATTTGATCTGATTCCATAGATTCATTAAATAATCTAAATCCCATTTTAATTCTTCGGTAGATCTACCAAGTCCGGCAGTTCTAACGATTACACTCATGCCTTCAGGAATTTTCAATGAATTTAACGCATTCTTAATCTCGTCCCTTTCTTCACCCGATATTCTCCTTGAAACACCTCCTGATTTCTCAGAATTTGGGATTAATACTATAAATCTTCCTGCAAGGGATATCTGATTTGATAGGGCGGCTCCTTTAGTTCCTCGTTCTTCTTTAAGAACCTGGATAAGGATTTCGTCACCCTCCTTAAGGTTGCACTTTTTTTTGCCGTCGGCATCTTTTGTAAAGTATTCACTTGATAATTCTTTTAATGGTAAGAAGCCATGCCTTTCACTCCCAAAATTAACAAATGCTGCATCTAAACTTGTTTCAACTCTTGAAACTGTGGCTTTAAAAATACTTCCTTTCAAAAGTGCTTGCGCATTAAACTCATTGTCTAAGTCAAACAGCTTAGCTCCATCAACTAAAGCAACGCGAAGTTCATCTGAATATGAACAGTTAATTAAAATTCTTTTCATTTTTTTCTCCATTACAGAGAAAGCGAATAGCACTAGTGCTTTGAGAGTTATTAGAGTCTTATCCTTTGGAGCTCTTTTAACTTACTCCATTATTTATGATGGAGTTTTTAAAACTTGTTTTATTCTTTCTGCACCCTTGTGCTTATTTAACTTTCTCTTATCATGCTACATTGCAGCATGGGTGTATTATCGCTTAGAGCTACTTGCTGAAAGCTTTATATGTTCGTAGCTATAAATTTATAAACTATCAATTTCAAGTATTCTACCTTAATGAGTGGTAAAAACCTAAAAATAGATCAAGACCATGTTAAAAGGCGAATAGATAACTATTTGTTTTATATTTATAAATCTCTTCCTAAATCAAAAATATACAGCATGATTCGTAAAGGTGAAATTAGGGTTAACTCTGGTCGAATAAAACCTACATACAAACTGCAGTTAAATGATGAGATAAGAATCCCTCCATATTTGATTGACTATAAGAACGAAGTTTCTGATACAAAAATCCCACCTTCAAGAACAAAAGAATTTATGTCATCAATCATTG
Source organism: uncultured SAR86 cluster bacterium (assembly GCA_902595065.1). GTDB lineage: Bacteria > Pseudomonadota > Gammaproteobacteria > Magnimaribacterales > D2472 > D2472. The sequence goes on along the minus strand of CACJOM010000004.1, from coordinate 40,352 downwards.
ATCAAAATGATGACTATATTCTTGTAAATAAAGATCCTGAGCTAAGTGTTCACTCAGGAACTAAAAACCAATTTGGATTGATTGATATAGCTAGAGACAAATTTCCATCGTTAGAAATAGATCTATGCCACCGTATAGACAAATCCACTTCTGGCTGTCTTTTGCTATCAAAAAATAAAAAATTTTTAAGACATTTTCATAATGAGCTACAAAATAATAGGGTTATAAAACTTTATGAAGCGATCTTAATAGGGGTCATGAAAAAAGATATGATTGTTGAATCCAATATTAATCTGTCAACAAAAGAGCATCATCATAAAGTTCAAGAATCATCAGATGGAAAAAAAGCAGTTTCAAAATTTAAAATCTTAAAAACATATAACTCATTTACACATGCTGAGATTCTTATTAGCACAGGTAGAATGCATCAAATCAGAGTTCAGAGTGCAAATCTAAATCACCCAATACTAAACGATAAAAAATATGGACTATTCAGTTTGAATAAATATATTGCGAAAGAGACATTAATTAGCCGACTTGCATTACATGCTAGATCCATTTCTTTTAGTGATCTTGGTGGTAACAATGTAAGTTATGAGGCTCCAAAAAATAATGAATTTGATATACTGCTTTCAAAGCTAGACAATTTAACTGTTAAATCTTAATTTAATCTGATAGGATGCATTTTTTTTAAAATATTATGGCAGTACAAAAAAGTAAAAAAACAAGATCTAAACGCGGAATGATTAGGTCTCATGACCATCTATCTGATCTTACCTTATCGACTGATCCTGTGTCTGGAGAGAGACATCTTCGTCATCAAATGACATCAGATGGATTCTATAAAGGTCGTTTAATCAAAGATTTAAGAAAACCTATTAAAGAAGTAGAGGATACCGAAGCTCAAGACTAGCCATGTCTTTATCTGCTTTTTTAGCATTTCCCGGTCAGGGCTCACAGCACATCTCTATGTTGTCCAATGGTGGCATCAAGGACATAGCACTTTCAAGTGAATATTCTCACGTGATGGAATATTGCAGTGAATTAATTTCACATGATGTTTTTAAGTTAATTGAAGAAGGTCCAGAAGATTTACTCAGTCAAACCTCAATTACTCAACCGATCTTGGTTCTATGTTCTTATTTACATTTTGAGAAATTAATAAACTCTATTGATATTACTCCAACATATCTAGCAGGCCACTCATTGGGTGAATACTCGGCCCTAGTAGCTGGCAACTCTATTACAATAAATGAAGCTTTAAAATTAGTTAGAAAAAGAGGTGAGCTTATGGAATTAGCTCCTAGTGGTTCAATGTCTGCAATAATGGGCCTGAATGAAGATATTATTGCTGAGTTGTGTATAGCTGCTTCAAATAGTGATAATTCACATGTTCAATGTGCAAATTTAAATTCCCCTAATCAAACTGTCATATCGGGACATGATGATGCAATTGAGAGAGCACAAGAATTATGCACTTCCAAGGGCGCAAAACGCGCTATAAAACTTAAGGTTAGCATTGCATCGCATAGCCTACTTATGAAGGAGGCAGCAAATGAATTTCAAAAAACTTTAAACACAGTGCAATTTAGTATGCCGGATATAAAAATTATTCATAATGTATCCGTTGATTTAGTTTCATCTGCTCAAGAGATTTCACCTCTTTTAGTTTCTCAGTTATATTCGCCAGTAAGGTGGGTAGAAACATGCAATTTTATATCCTCATTGGATTTGCCAATTGTTGAATGTGGTCCCGGTAAAGTTTTATCAGGTTTATTTAAAGCAAATAAGCTTGAAAACTATTTTTCTTCTTCAGATGAAGAATTTTATGAGAAGATAAATAATTATGGATAAAAAAATAGTTTTTATAACCGGCATCTCTAGAGGGATCGGATTAGAAATAGCTAAATGTTTTCAAAAAGATGGTTATTTCGTTGTTGGTTCATCCAGATCAAATTTTGATCTTAATGAAGCGTTAAGTTCTGATCAGTGTTTACATATTCCATTGGATGTTACAAATAGAGATCAGGTTTCAGCTTGTTTGGATAATTTAAAAGATAAAGATAAAGTTCCAAATGTTCTGATTAATAATGCAGGGATTACTAAAGATCAACTCTTTCTAAGAATGAAGAATGAGGATTGGGATGATGTGATTAATTCAAACCTTACAAGTGTTTTCAATATTTCTAAACTATTTATTAAATCAATGGTAAAGAATCGTTCTGGAAGAATTATTAATATTTCTAGTGTCGCTGGACTGATGGGTAATCCTGGCCAAGTTAATTATTCTGCCAGCAAAGCTGGCCTTGGCGGTTTTACAAGAGCTTTAGCTAAAGAAGTTGCTGCTAGAAATATAACTGTCAATTGTATTGCGCCTGGATTTATAGAAACAGATATGACTAAGCATTTCCAGGATGATGAACTTGAAAATATCATAAATCAAATTCCTGCATTCAAAATGGGTAATCCAGAGAATATAGCCGATTTAGCTCTATTTTTAGCCTCTGATAAAGCCAATTATATCACTGGACAAACAATATCTGTTGATGGCGGCTTATACATGAGTTGATGATTTTATTTGTTTTTGCTGTAAATGTTGTAGAATAGATTTTTTTAAACGGAGGATGCCCAGTGAGTATCGAAGAAAGAGTAAGAAAAATTGTTTGTGAGCAACTCGGCGTTGGAGATAGTGAGGTAAATAATGACTCTTCATTTGTTGATGATTTAGGAGCTGATTCGCTTGATACAGTAGAACTAGTCATGGCACTTGAAGAAGAGTTTGAACTGGAAATTGCTGACGAAGAAGCTGAGAAGATTTCAACTGTTGAAGAAGCTGTTAATTACATAAATTCAAATAGCTAAACTTTCTTAAATGAAGCAACTACACAGAAGGGTTGTAGTTACTGGTCTAGGTATTCTTTCACCAATAGGTAATACTGTTAAAACTGCTTGGCAATCCTGTGTTGATGGCAAAAGTGGTATTGATCTAATTGATATAGGCTTAGAGGATAACCCTGTAAAAATCGGTGGCAGGCTTAAGAATTTTGAACCTGAAAATTTTCTAGACTCAAAAGAGATAAGAAGAATTGATCCATTTATTCAATATGGAATCATTGCTGCAAATCAATCAATTGAAAATTCTGGAATTCTTGATTCAAAAATTGATTTAACCAGAGTTGGTGTTAATTTTGGAGCGGGTATAGGCGGAATAGACACAATAGAAAAGAATAAAGTTTTATTAGCTGAGCGCGGTTATAAGAAAGTCTCTCCATTTTTTGTGCCCGGATCTATTGTGAATATGATTTCTGGGCTTGTATCCATTAAGCATGGATTTATGGGTCCAAACACCTCTGTTGTAACTGCTTGTTCTACTGGAAATCATTGTATTGGAACTGCAGCTAGATCTATAGCGTGTGGAGAAGCGGATATAATGATAGCAGGGGGTGCTGAAATGGCTTCGACTCCTCTTTCAATTGCAGGATTTATAGCTGCAAGAGCTCTTTCTACAAATTCAGATCCAAAAGCAGCTAGTCGACCATGGGATAGAGACAGAGATGGATTTGTTCTTTCTGATGGTGCTGGATCTTTAGTACTCGAAGATATTGATCATGCAAAGGCTCGCGGTGCAACAATACATGCTGAAATTATTGGATTTGGAGCTAGTTCAGATGCTTATCATATGACAGCACCGCCCGAGGATGGTAGAGGTGCAGCTCTAGCAATGTCTAATGCAATTCTTGATGCTGAGATCAACTTATCAGATGTTGATTATATTAACGCTCATGGAACATCAACACCACTTGGAGATGTTGCAGAAACTATTGCTTTAAAGAATGTGTTCGGTGAGTCAGTTCCTCAAATTAGTTCAACAAAATCTATGACTGGTCATACTCTAGGAGCGGCTGGTGCCATTGAATCAATTTTCTGCATTAAAGCTATTAATGAAGGAGTCATACCTCCAACTATCAATTTAGATAATCCCGATCCTCTCTGTGATTTAAATTATACGCCCTTAGTTTCAATTGAAAAAAATGTCTCTGTAGCTATGAATAACTCTTTTGGATTTGGAGGAACCAATTCTACACTTGTCTTCAAAAAAATCTAAAATTTCTATAATCCTACTTACTCTAGTTATATCAATAATTGTTATATTAGGAACATCCGAATCATCTTCTTACAATAGAGTTCATAATGGCCTTGAATTTTATACGGTGAAAGAGGGGGCATCCTATAATTCAATACTTAAAAATTTTTCGCTACATCCTTTGCAAGAGGTAATGTTAAAGATATATATAAGAGTCAATGGTATTAACGTAGCTCAAGCTGGGCATTATTATATTAAAAATCAATCTTGGAAAAATTTTATATCCTCAGTGAATAATGGTGATGTTGCCATTTTTAAGTTACAAATTCCTGAAGGTAAAAACTTATTTGAGATTAAGAAAATTCTTTCGGAATCAAATTTAACCAATGATTGTAGTAACTTTAATTGTTTAGACAATCGATTTGACTTCATAGAGGGAACATTAAAGCCAGAGACGTACTTTTACAAAAACTCTTCTTCAGCGGCAAGATTATTACAACAATCTCAAGAAGAATTTTTTCAATTAGCAAATAGTTATTGGTTAGAAAAAAGTTCCAATTTACCTTTAGATAACTTAGCTGATGCTTTAATTCTTGCTTCAATAGTAGAAAAAGAAGCGGGTAATGATGATGAGAAGCCAATTATAGCCGGGGTATTCTTGCATAGACTTTCTATAGGAATGAAATTGCAGGCCGATCCAACAATTATTTATGGCTTGATGCCTGATTTTAATGGGGATATTACCAAAGCAAACCTGAAAGATAGGAATAATCCTTTTAATACATATCAAATTTCAGGGTTACCTCCAACTCCAATCTCAACTATTAGCCAATCATCATTGGAAGCAGTAATATTGGGTATGAAAAATGATTATCTATACTTTGTAGCTAAGGGGGATGGAACTCATAAATTTTCTAAGACTTATGAGGAACATCTTGAGGCTGTAAGAAAATATCAACTTAACTAGACGATGAGATTAATAACATTTGAAGGAATAGAAGGGGTTGGTAAATCAACTCAAATCAGTCTAATCATAGATTGGTTAAAAGCAAAAGGCTTTACTACCAAGCTTCTTAGAGAACCAGGATCAACTGATTTCGGTGAAAAGATAAGAGAGTTACTTCTCTCCAAGGAATCTAATATATCTTTTAATACAGAGCTATTACTAATGTTTGCCGCAAGATCCGAAATGATTAAAGAGCACTTAATTGATTCTAATGAAGACTTTGTTTTGTGTGATAGGTATTATCATGCATCCATCGCGTACCAGGGTTATGGACGTAAGATTTCGCTAGAATTAATTAATTATTTAATAGAAGGAATTAACTGTCCAACCCCTGACTTAACAATAATTTATGATTTAGATGTCAAACTAGGATTTGAAAGAAAAGTTAATGATGTTATTGATAGAATTGAGTCTTCTGGAATTGATTTCTTTGAAGATGTTAGAAAGGGTTATCAGCATTTAGCAGATAAAAATAATGAAGTTGAAATTCTTGATGCCTCTCAATCTATTGAATTATTAAGCAAGCAAACTAAAGCTTTAATTGAGCGATTATTTTAGCATGAGTGTTAACCGATTTCCGTGGCTGACTGATGCAATCAGTACACATCAAAATATCCTTTTTCCTTCTTCATCAATTATTGAAGGAGAGTTAGGTTTAGCTAAGAAAGAACTTGCTAAATATTTTGCTCAAAAATTATTATGTAATGATGACTTGGCACCCTGTGGTGTATGCAATTCTTGTCATTACTTCTTAGCTGGCTCACATCCTGATTACTGTTTTCTTGAGAGAGACTCATGCTCTAGCGTACTGCATACATATTCTAAAGCTAAGAAAGATGATTTAAATTCAAAAAAAATTGAAGGAGTAAGGGCTTTAAATGAATTTATGACAATGACTAATTCAGTATCTGAGAAAAGAGTTGGACTAGTGTTAGATGCTCATTTAATGAATATCAATGCACAAAACGCGTTACTAAAAACTCTAGAGGAATTGCCTGCAAACAAACATATACTTCTTGTTTCAAATCAACGTAAATATTTCTTACCGACTATATATAGTCGCTCAAGTTTAATTTCAATTAAAAATCCTGAAACATCTGATCTTGATCAATGGATTTCAGATCAAGGTTATATTGATTATTCATCATTAAATTTTGCTCCGGACTCTACGCCTTTAGAAATTGAGCATTTAATCAATAATGACTTGGCAGACCAATACATGAATATTTCACAAAATCTCAATTCTTATTGTCTTGGCGATACAACCACGCCTGATTTAATGAAATTTTACAAAGAAATAAATTTATCATTTGATGAAAAAATTAATTCTATTATTTTATTTTTGAAAACATGCATAGGAATAAATCAAAATTTTTATAAAACTCATCCGTTGATCACATCTTTAGAAAATATAACATTTGATCCCAGGCAGGCATCAGATTTGATTGAAGAATTAGTTGATTACAAATTTCAACTTAATAAAGTTCCATCATTAAACGAGCAGATTGGCCTTAATAATTTTTTTTATAAAATTAAAAATCTTTTTACTTAAGCAGTTGCTCCGCCGTCAACGATTATAGTTTGACCATTAATGTATTTTCCTGCGTCAGAAGCCAACATTATTGCAGCACCAGCAACTTCGTCTGGTTCTCCAATCCTTTTCATGGGGTGAGTGCTTGTATATTGCTCAAGAATAGCTGGATTTTCCCATAAACCTTTAGCAAAATCAGTACGAATAAGCCCTGGGGCAATGCTATTAGCTCTTATATTGTGATGCCCATATCCTACTGCAATATTTTTTACCATTTGTATATCAGCTGCTTTGCTAAGGTTATAAGTACCTATGAGATTATTACCTCTCGTGCCTCCAACACTTGAAATAATAATTATTACACCATCTTTTCGCTCAATCATTTGAGGTGTGACTAAGTTAGTTAATATGTGGTTTGCCTTAATATTATTATTCATAACCTTATCAAATGCATCTGAGGGAATATCTGCCATTGAGCCCATGAAAGGATTTGTTGCAGCATTACAGATTAGTACATCTATTTTACCTAATAGCTTATTGGTTTCATTTACTAGGTTTATAAGTTCTTCTTCATGGGCAATATTGCCCGCAATAGGAAAAGCTAATTCAGATCCAATTTGTTCATTTATCTCGTCTGCTGTTTCCCTGCATGCATCAATTTTTCTACTTGAGATAATTACTTTAGCTCCATGAGATGCTGCATGATATGCAATTGATTTACCAATACCTTTTGAAGATCCAGTTATCAAAAATGATTTATTTTTTAAATTAAATAATGACATTTAGCTTATAATCCTATGATGTTAAAAAATGTTGAAATATATTCTAAATCAAATTGTGTGTTTTGTGATAAAGCCAAGCATTACTTTTCACAAAATGACATCACCTATGTAGAGCATAATGTTGAGATTCCCGAGGTCTTTGAATCACTTATGACCAGGAATCCAAATGCTAGAACTATGCCTCAGATTTTTGTTGATGATCAATTGATAGGTGGCTATACGGACTTAATGGATTGGGTTGAAAAATAAGGATTAATTATGGTTGCATTTAATGATTTTTTATTACTATTAGATGGTTATCTTAGTGGTTCTTGGTGGTTTCCAGCATTACTGATTGGAACTGGCATTTTTTTTACCTTTTATCTTGGTTTTCCTCAATTTAGGTTTTTTAGTCATGGCTGGAGAATTGTTACCGGTAAATATGTAAAAGAAGAAACGGAAGGAGAAACCAGTCCCTTTGAGGCATTAACTACAGCTATGTCAGGTGCTGTTGGAACAGGTAATATTGGTGGTGTTGCTCTTGCAATATGGGTAGGTGGACCTGCAGCAATTTTTTGGATGTGGGTAACAGCTATCTTCGGAATGACAACTAAGTTTGTTGAAGTGACCATGGCTCATAAATATAGAACAACTTTATCTGATGGTTCTATTTCTGGTGGTCCAATGTATTACATAGAGCAGGGATTGAATATGAAGTGGGTAGGAATTCTTTTTGCTGCCTTGATGATGATTTGCGCTATAGGAAGCGGTAATATGCCGCAGATCAATAATATAGCTAATGTCTTAGAATCAACATTCAGTATCCCTAAACTTTTAACAGGCCTTGTATTGGGTTTATTGTTATGGATTATTATTGTAGGGGGTATAAAAAGGATAGCTCAAATAGCAAGCAAGCTAGTACCTATCATGGGTGTAATTTATTTTGGTGGTGCTTTGATCATCTTGATTGAAAATTATGAAAATATCATTCCTTCGTTTAATGCAATTTTTTCTCAAGTATTTACTGGGTCAGCAGCAGTAGGAGGTTTCCTAGGTGCAAGTTTTGCAATGAGCCTTAAATTGGGAGTTGCTCGTGGACTTTACTCAAATGAAGCTGGTCAAGGGTCCTCTCCAATAGCTCACGCATCAGCAAAAACTGAAAAGTCAGTTGAACAAGGAATGGTATCAATCCTCGAGCCATTTATAGATACTATAGTTGTATGCAGTGTTACTGCTCTTGTTATTTTGTCTAGTGGTGCGTGGACTCAAAAATATGAGAATTCATTTGATCGCACATCTATGTTTATATTTGATGGTTCTTACAGCGAAGAAAATGCAAATGATGTTGAGGAGTTAGGTAAATTTATTCTTGATAGACGTAATTTTACAAACAATACATCATCCGTAAAAAATTATTCAGGATCACTTGAAGTCCTCGAGGGAAAAATTCAACAAGATAATATTACTATCTTTCATAAGCAATCTATAGCTGAAGATGTTCTATTTATGAAAGATGGAAAATTAATCAATGGATTTATAGATATTTCTAATGGTTCAATTGATGATTTGGGCGTTAAGGTTTCCGGTAAATCATTAATTCACTCTGCTGAGCTTACTGCTAAAGCTTTCTCATCTGGAGTCTTGGGAGTTGTAGGTGAATATATTGTTGCTATTGGGTTGCTATTATTCGCTTTCTCTACTGCTATCGCTTGGTCATATTATGGAGATAGGTCTACAGCATATATTTTTGGCGAAGGTGGAGTGCAAGTTTATCGAATGATTTATGTATTTAGTTTTATTCTTGCAGCAGTTATTGACACTGAAATTATATGGAATATTGCATATGTTGTAGTTGCGCTAGTGAGTATACCTAATTTAATAGCATTATTTGTTCTTAGAAAAGAAATGAAAGAGCAGGTTACGAGCTATGTAATAGAGAAATAAAATTATTTAGATCTAGTAACCAATTCATCCAAAACATCAGAAAAATTCATATCTAATTTTCTAAGCATTACCAATAAATGATAAACCAAATCAGCTGACTCATTTATGACTTGACCGTCATTTGTAACAGCTGCAATTGACACTTCTCCAGCTTCCTCAGTCACTTTTTTTGCAATCTCTTTAATGCCATCCTTATATAGCTGATATGTATAAGAATTTATATCACCTTCGTCGAATCTAAAATCAATTGTCCTTTCTAATTCAGTAATTATATGGTTTGAAGCTGGAGCTTCTTTAAAGCATGAGTTTTGGCCTAAGTGGCAGGTTGGACCAGAATTTTTGGCTAGAACAAGCAAAGTATCATTATCACAATCATGTAATATTTTCTTTACATCTAGCTTATTTCCTGAAGTCTCGCCTTTGGTCCATAAACAATTCCTTGTTCTACTAAAAAATGTTGCGTACCCTGATTTTTGTGTTTTCTCTAGTGCTTCCTTATTCATGTAACCAAGCATCAAAATTTCGAGCGTTTCACTATCTTGAATAATTGCAGGCATTAAACCATTCACCTTCTTCCAATCCAGATTGATCATTTTCATATCCTTACGTTAATTTTATTTCCTTTAAGAGATGTTTTTACTTGATTGATTGAATATTCATTATTGTGGAAAATGCTGGCAGCTAGGGCGCCATCAACATTTGTATTGGTAAATACATCAACAAAATCTTTTGTAGATCCAGCACCCCCTGAGGCAATCATTGGTATTTTACAAACATTACTTAAATCTTGTAAAAGCTCAATATCATAACCGTTTTTCATACCATCTTTATTCATTGAGTTTATTACCACTTCACCAGCTCCAAGATTTTGTACTTTTTTAATCCAATCTGAAGCAATTATATTCGTTTGATGGGATGTTTTTTCACTTCCAGTTTTAGCAAATAGATAGCTTTTTTCATCAATGGTTTTTACATCCATGCCAATAACAACACACTGGGAACCAAATTCTTTGCTAAGTGCAGAAATAAGACTTGGATCTTGAAGTGCAGGGGTGTTAATAGATACCTTGTCTGCACCTAAATTTAAAATATCTCTTGCATCATCAACTGACTTAATACCGCCTGCTACACAGAATGGTATATTTATGACATCTGCAATTTTTGATACCCATTCTTTTTTTAGTGTTGATCCTATAGTGCTTGCTCCTATGTCATAAAAAACTAATTCATCAGCACCCTCATCAGAATATTTGTTTGCTAAACTGACTATCGATCCAACGATTTTATGGTTTTTAAATTGAATGCCTTTCACGACCATGCCATCCCTAACATCTAAACATGGAATAATTCTCTTAGTAATCATTTGAAAGGTCAGTTAGTGAAATTTCTTGTTCATAAATAGCTTTACCTACAACAGCCTCCTTTATATTTAATTTACTTAATGCATTAAGATCCTTTTTTGATCGAATTCCCCCAGAGGCAATAAGATTTATTGAGGGATATAAGTCAAGTATTTTTTTATATGCATTAAAACTTGGACCCATTAACACCCCATCAAGAGATATATCGGTGGCAAGAATATTTTTAAAGAAGGAATTATCTGAAATAAAATCAAACAAATTCACCTTACTATTTTCTTTCCACCCATGAGTAAAAATCATTAGCTCATCTTCAATATTCTTAAAATCTAGAGCTAGAACAATTTGATTTGGATCAAAATTTGCTTTCACTTTATTTAAAAAATTATCAGTAAATATGGAAGTCCCAAGAATTACTCTGGAGACACCTAAATCAATCATTCTAGAGATACTATCAATATTTCTGATACCTCCACCCAATTGAATCTTTATAGATGGGATCTTTAATATTTCTTTTATTAAATTTATGTTAAGTTGGTTGCCAGATTCAGCCCCATCAAGATCTACTATATGAAGATAATTTAAATCATGATCTAAGAAGGTTTTTACTTGGTTAATTGGATCATCATTATATTTAGTGACTTGTAAAAAATTACCTTTAAACAGCCTAACGCAGTTTCCATCTTTTAAATCAATTGCTGGCAGTACTTTCATCTTTTACTAAAAAAATATTTTAAAAATTTGATGCCAGCATTTGCAGATTTTTCTGGATGAAATTGGCAGCCCATAAAATTATCTTTTTGTACTACAGAAGCAATGGGCAAACCATAGTTACTTGTAGCTTTTGTACATTGATATATTTGAGAATAAAAACTATTAGCAAAATAATAATAGTTATCTAGATTTTTTAATTCATCTTCAAGAAAAAGAACTTTGTTCCATCCCATTTGAGGAATTTTTAAATTTTTATTATTAAAGCGAGTAATTTTTCCTTTAATAATTCCCAAGCACTGGGAATTACCTTCTTCGGAGAACTCGAAAAGTATATGCATGCCTATACATATTCCTAATACTGGCTGTTTCAGTGACTTAATAATTTCTATGAGATTTTTTGATTTTAAAGTTTGCATTACATTTTGGGCAGACCCAACTCCAGGGAGTATTACAAACTCAGAACTATTAATTAAAGATACATCATCTGTAACAATGTAATCCATATCTAGTCTTTTTATAGCCATCGATACAGATCGGAGATTTGATCCTCCGCAATCAATTATTGCAACAGTCACATCAAACCTTTGGTTGATGATAATTGGTCATTTTCTATGACCACAGCTAACTTCAGGCACCTTGCAAATGTTTTGAATGTAGCTTCAAGTAAATGATGAGAATTTTTCCCTTTTGTTTCTATGTGACAAGTAAGAGCAGCAGCATTTATTAAGGATTGGAAAAAATGCTCAAACATTTCAGTTGGAAAATCTCCAACCATGTTTCTTAGTGGAGAGCATTTGAATTTCAAGTATCTTCTTGTGCATAAATCAATACTTACACTGCATTTAACTTCATCCATTACCAGCGTTTCATTTGAGGCGTACCTAGAAATGCCTTTTCTATCATTTAAAGATTGATTGATAGCATTACCAAGGGTAATAGCTACATCTTCTATTGTGTGATGCTCATCAATATCAAGATCACCAAGACATGTAATATTTAGGTCAATAGAGCTATGTTTAGCAAATTGTTCAAGCAAATGATCCAAGTATCTTAGACCGGTATCAATGTTGTATTTCCCAGTACCATCAATATTTAAATTAATATATATGCTAGTTTCATTTGTTTTTCTAATTTCCGATGATCTTCTTGAACTATCTTGACTAATAGCTAAAGCTTCTCGAATTTTTACTGCTTGAGCATGTGCGTCTAATGTTTCAGCATTAGCCATCGAGATAACAGTATCTTTGAGATTCATGAACCCTTCAGCTGAAGCAGTCTGAACAGTGATTTGCTTACCAAAATCTTTGACACCCAATCCAGAGCAAACTCTTGCCATTCTATTTGTTGGCAAGACATGATTAGAGCCTGATGAATAATCACCAAATGACTCTGGACTCAAAGGTCCGCAAAATATTGATCCAGCACTATTTATACCTGATAGATATTTAGAATAGTCGTCATCTAACAGTATTAAATGTTCAGGCGCGCAATCATTAACTAAACTTATACAGTCCTTATAGGATTTAACCTTAATTAAAACTAAGTTATTTATACTTTTTTGTAAAATTGATTGTCTTGCCAATCTTTCAATTTGAACTTTGATTTCTTTTTTTACCCTTTTTAATAAATCTAGATTACTTGATAAAACAAAAGCTCTAGATGCTTCATCATGCTCAAGCTGAGAAAGTGCATCTGCAGCTATAAGATTAATCTTTGAATTATCATTTGAAACTATCATGACTTCGCTTGGCCCAGCTGGAAGATCCATAGGAACTAATTCAGCACATAATTTTTTTGCTTGATTTACATAAGCATTTCCTGGTCCAAATATTTTTTCTACTTTAGGAATTAAAGTGTTTCCATAGGCCATAGCAAAGATAGCTTGAGCACCACCAACTTTATATATTGAGGTAACGCCATAAAGTTTTGCAATAAATAGAATTTCAGGAGCTACTGAGCCTGAATGAGTTGGGGGAGTGCAAACAATAATATTTTTACATCCAGCAATTACCGCTGGAATTAGCTGCATTAGAAATGAAGATATCAATGGTGCTGATCCACCGGGAACATACAAACCAACAGTTTCAATTGCTCTAAATTCTTTCCAAATCTTAATACCTTTTGTTGTCTCAATAGGAGAAGAGATAAGACCGCTTATATCTTTTTCACAGACTAATTTAATATTATTTGCCGAGTCAAGAATAGACTTTTTTAAATCATCAGAAATCAAAGTTTCTGATTTAATAATTTCTGATTTCTTAACCTTAAAAGATTTAATTATAGGCAAACTTAATTCTTTATTTATAAAATTAAATGCACTTGTACCTTTAGCTTTTACAAGTTCATCAATTCTCTTAACAGTTACATAAGTCTTTTGATCATTTTTTGCTGATGACCATTTAATTGGTTTTTTTGTTGTTGAGCGATTAATCAGTTTCATTTAATTTAAGATTTTTTCAACAGGCATTACTAATATGGATGATGCACCATTTTGTTTTAATTTTTCCATGGTTTCCCAGAAAACCGGCTCGCTACAAAGAGCATGAATTGCAACTTTATTTTTTTGTTGCAAAGGTATAATCGTTGGAGAGTCAGCTCCAGGCAGTAATTTACAAATTTGCTTTATTGAATTCGTATCAGCATTCAGCATTACATATTTGCTCTCAGCTGCATTTATAACCCCTTCAAACCTTTTAACTAGTTCAATAATATTAATATCACTTATATTTTTAATATTTGAAGAGGATATAAGGACAGCTTCAGAGTTCATTAAAGATTTAAACTCAATGAGATTATTTGCTTCTAATGTGGCTCCAGATGAAATCAAATCACAGATACAATCTGCAATACCTATATATGGTGTTAACTCTACGGAACCATTAATTTTAATAATTTCTGCATTTATTGAATTTTTGCGTAAGTAATTTTTTACTAGACCAGGATAGGAGGTAGCAATTGTTTTATTCTTTAATGATCTTAGTTTTGAATTCGAAGGCTTAGCAAAAGCCAATCTGCATTTTGAAAATCCTAAATCCAAAATTGCTTTTGCAGTAATCTTTCTATTTGATGTAGATTGTTCAGCTAAAACGTTTTGACCAACTATCCCTAGATCCGCTACACCTTTTGATACCAAAGAGGGAATATCATCATCTCTAACTAATAGTATATCTACATTCATATTTGAAGATCTAGCTAATAGCTTCTCTCCATTTGTAGTGAAATTAATTCCAGATTTAATTAATAAATTTTTACTATTTTCAAATAATCTTCCCTTGCGCTGAATTGCAATTGTTATCCGTTTACCCATCTTTATCCTTTGTTAATATAGTCATATAACCTTTATTTGTTTCCTTAAATAAAAACCTTGCTACTCTAGTAACTGTTGCAGTAGATGTGTTTAGTTTTGCAGCTATATCTCTATAAGTAGACTCACCTTTATACAGCAACTGAGCAACCTCCCATCTTTCTTTCATGGCTTCAATTTCAGCAGGAGTACATAGATCTTTTAAGAAGTTATCTATCTCTTTATCATTTTTTAATTTTTTAATAGCTGTTGATAATTTCATGATGAGAATTCTATATGTTTTAGCATGTTAAAACAACAAAACAATAAAAATATTTTTTTAAATAGGTTAAAATCACATATAACAAATGGAGAAAACAATGACAATATCAGTAAATAACAATATACCAACTCAAGAATTAAGAGTTTTAATTGATGGAGAGATTCAAAATATTAACTCAGATGAATATTTTGAAGATAAAAAAATTATTTTGGTAGGTGTTCCTGGTGCATTTACACCAACATGCCATTTAACTCATCTACCTGGTTATATCAAAAACTTATCTAAATTTCAGGATAAAGGATTTTCTATAACTTTTATTGCTGTCAATGATCCATTTGTTATGAAGACCTGGTCTGAATCATCAAATGCAGATGGCATTAATATGATTGCAGATGGTAATTGTGATTTTACAAACGCGTTAGGCTTAACTATGGATGGTTCCGCATTTGGTCTTGGTAATAGATGCAAAAGGTTTGCAATGATAATTGATGATGGGATAGTTAAATCTATTGATATTGAGGCTCCTGGAGCAATGGATACATCATCTGCAGAATCCCAACTTGGCAAGATCTAAAAAGAACTACCTGTTCATTGGTCTTGGCACCATGGGATTCCACATGGCTGGTCATCTATCTCAAGACAGCTCAATAAGTTTATTCATTTTTAATAGAACAAAAAAAATATCAAAAAAATGGCATAAAGTTTTCAATGGTCAAGATTTAGATTTTGCTATAAAGAAAAAAATTCAATTTGATGGCTTAATAACTTGTCTTAAGGATGATAATTCTTTAAAGGAAGTATTAATTAAACATAACTATATAAAACATCTTAAAAAAGATTCATTCATTATTGATCATTCGACAACATCACTAGCTCTGGTAGATTTTATTTCGACTCATGAATATGTAATAAATAATAATATTACTTTTTTTGATGCTCCAGTAAGTGGAGGGGAGGCAGGCGCAATAAATGGATCGCTTTCAGTGATGTATGGTGGTCCTAATAAAAATCTTAAAATTATTACTAAACTAATGGAGAACTATGCAGATTCTATAGTTAAAATTGGCCCTAATGGACATGGTCAATTAACTAAGATGATCAATCAATTGTGCATTGCTGGATTAATTCAGGGACTATCTGAAGGAATTTCACTTGGAAAACTATCTAAAGTTAATATGGACAAAGTATATGAAGCTATATCTAACGGCGCTGCTCAATCATGGCAGATGGATAATAGATTTAAAACAATGACTCAAAGCAAGTTTAATTTTGGATTTGCTGTTGATTTGATGATTAAAGACTTAAAAATTTCTATTAATCAAGCTAAGAAAAATAACCTTGATCTTGACATCTCTCAGGCTGTTTTGAGGAAATATCAGAAACTTTCTAGGGAAGGTGATGGAGACCTAGACACTTCTAGTTTAATAAAATTATTAAAGTGATTCACTAATCAATTAGATTTAAGATAAAGTTGTATTCCATTGCAGTTTCTTCAAAACTATTAATTCTTCCACTTTTGCCACCATGGCCGCCAATAAGATTAATTTTAAATAGTATTGGATTACCTGAAGTTGAATACTCTCTTAACTTTGGCGCATATTTTGCTGGTTCAAAATATTGAACCTGGGAATCAAATAAACTTGAAGTAATGAGCACGCTTGGGTAATTCATGTAATCGATATTATCGTAGGGCGAATATTTTTTCATATACATGTATTCTTCATAATTGCTTGGATTTCCCCACTCATCATATTCAAATGTAGTTAATGGAATAGATTCATCAGACATAGTAGTTAGTACATCCACAAATGGAACACCTGAAATAATTCCCTTATATAACTCTGGCTCAAGGTTTACAATTGCCCCCATCAAAAGCCCTCCAGCGCTTCCTCCTTGTGCAAATACATTATCACGATCGCCATACCCTTTATCTAATATTGCTTTAACGGAATCATTAAAATCATAAAATGAATTCATTTTATTTAACATTCTCCCTTGTTCATACCACTCCTTACCCATCTCACTGCCACCACGAATATTCAAATATACAAAAATAAAACCTTTATTAAGTAAAGGTAAAATGGATTCTCTAAATCGAGCTTCTGTATTAATTCCATATGATCCATAACCATAAAACAAAATAGGGCGATCAAGAGAGGAATTAGATTTATATATTAGAGTTGAGGGCACCATAGTCCCATCCCTAACTTCATTAAAAATTCTTTCAACAACATAGTCAGACTCGTCAAAATTATTAACTTGTTTTTGCCATACTTTTAGGGAAGTATTTGAGGTCGCATTAGCATGATAAATTGCGGGAGGTCTATTAGGACTAGAATAATAATAGTGAAATTCGTCTTCATCATAATTTACATAATCAGATGAAGCTAATGAAACGTAGTAGCTTGTATCAGGGAATTTTATGTCTTTGCTCAGTGATGATTTTTTTTCTAATTGACTGATGGCAGGTAAGCCATTTTTTCTAACCTCTAAAATTATGAATGACGATGTTAATAGAAAGTCTTGTATGTAAATACTTTGATCATGAGGAATGACTTCCATTGTTTCATTAATGCTACTAATGGAAAGGTTTTCGGTCTGCATGATCCTATAATTTGGACTATTTAAATTGGTTCGGATGTAAAAGATATTATTAGAATGATCAACTTGATATAAGTGGTCATCTTGTCTTTTTAGGAAAATAGTTAGCTCATTTTTTTCAGGTGAATTTAATTGAAGGAGTCTGATTTCATTTGAGTTTGTTTTCTCAATATTCAAAACTAAAAATTCGTTTGAGGATGTCTTGGAGATACCAAGATTGAACTCATTATCTAATTCTTCATATATTAACTCATCAGAAGACTGGGGCGTGCCTAAAAAATGTCTATAAAGCTTATTTGAAATTAAGGTCACTGGATCCTTTTTTAAATAATAAATGCTTTTTGAGTCTCCTGACCAAATCATATTTCCTGATGTAAGCTTTAATTCATCTTCAAGTAACTGATTCGAATCTAAATTTAAAAATTTTGATATATATTTTCTTCTTCCATTATTGTCTTCAGCAAATACAGCAATCTTATTAGAAGGGCTTGGATTAAATCTGCTTACTTGATAATAATCTTGTGTCTTGAATTTGATGTTCGGATCAAGAATCAATTTCTCTTTATCACCTTCATTTTTATAATATAAGCTGAGCTGTTTATCGCTAAATGATTTAGTGAAATATTTAATACCAAAGTTATCTCTTGGGAATGAAGTTTCATTTTCTGGAAGTCTGCTAAGAAATTCTTGCATTATTTCATCTTTAAAATTCTTATCTTGATTTTGAAACCATGAATCAACATATTGATTCTCTGCTCTAAGATGTTGAAGCACCTCTTCACTCTTTCTAGTGTCATCTCTCAGCCAATGATAATTATCAATACGAGTATCACCGTGATTGATAAATGTTACTGGTATTTTTTTTGTCTTAGGAGGTTTCATTTCTGATTCTTGAGTTTGGTTTGCACATCCAATTATAAAGAAGAGGGCGAATATTATTTGAACCTTATTTGTCATATTAATTGTATTGTAATTTATTCTTTTAAAGTTCTATTTTGCTGCTTGCTCCGAGACCAGCTCCATAAATTACTGCATTGAGCCAAAGTCTGTTCGTGCCTTTGGCTGAACCCCTGAAATTAGGCTCACCTGCAAACATAATAATTTGACCTCTGCCTATACGTTCTCTAGTTAAATATGCTGAATTAGCTATTCTTTGTGCTGCCTCAGGCCATACCAAACCACTCATTCTTACTGTAATATTTTTGCCTGGTGGTATTGAGGACCAATTAATTTGTTTGAACTCATTATTGTTATCAGTGTTAACAAGATCTCCAATTCTTACAACTGCCTCAGCATTGTTGCCTGTCATCAGAACAGGGTAATTTGAATAAAGAACTGGGAGAACTTCAGGTGTTCCAAATGTTAGCCAATGATCTTGATCAACTCTTCCTGCAACGATTGATCCAGATGGCATAAAAATAGATTGCCATTTATCACGATTCTCCAATTCTTTTTTAGAAAAACTTTGTTCAGGTGATTCCCATGGATATGTTATATCTAGATCAACACCATGACTGAGCACTTTCTTTTTATCTATTTTTGTATCTGCTGCAGATATCTCTCTTAATAGATCAAATTTATAATCAATACTATTTTCAAATGTATCTTGCAGTAATTTAACACTACCAAAATCTTCGATAGATGCTATTTTTGCAGCACTTCTGTTATGAGCAATTAAAGTCCCACCCTGACTTACCCAATCCATTAATACTTTTCTTTTAGCGCCATTTAAATTTGAATAGCCACTTGGCATGATAATTGTGTTGTAGCGTCTAAGATCCGCATAGCCAGATAAAGCTGAATTGATTTGACTGTGTCTTATCCCTAGATTTTGATCAATTGACCACCAAGTAACACCAACATCATATGAGCTAAAATCAGAATGACTCAATATTGCTATTTGAGGTTTTTCTAAGAGACGAAAATGTCTTCCTCCCCAATCTGGTAAATCCTTAATTCCAAAACCAGACTCTATTGATAGTAATGAGATTTCAAGGTCACTAGCAATCATTTCAATATCTGAAATTAAATTCTTGTTTAAGGGATTATCCATTGCTAACACAGCAATACTCCCTCTTGATAAATTATGATTTGATAGAACGGAATCTTTATCAATTATTCGAACGTTTATATCTTTTTCCATTAATCTTGCAGCAAATGCAACTGAGCGATCATCTTGTGCGTCAACGGCCCACATTACAGCATTTTCATTAATATCAATATTTAAGGGGGAGGGTGCCCATCGCTCAAGATTGTTAGATAAATTTTCAGGAACGGTAACAGCTGGCAAGCCGTACATCATGGTGAAGTTAAAGGCAGTTGTATCATACATTATTGATGATCCATCTCTTAAGTTAGCCTGTCTTTCTTCAAGTAAAACAGATTCATCAATATCCGCATCAAATTCAAGCATTGCAGCAATTAATGGGGCTTCAGGCTGCCTATTCGGGATAATCAAACTTCCTGCTGGGATAGAATAATTTTCTATTGTTTCACCAGATTGATTAAGTGCAAATTTTACTGATAAATTTTTTGTATTTTTATAAAGTTCGATATTTTGAGCTTCAAGTTTTTTAACTAAAGTATTTAAACGACCAAAATTTTTGGTTGGTAATATTGCAAAAGTCTGATTTGCGTACTTACCATCTTTAGAAACATTAAATTTTCTTCCAGCCCAATAATCTTTATACATTTGATTAGAGTTATTTTGTAAAGTTTTTAGATTTGCTAGTGTGCTTATAAATTGATGATGGACTGATTCTTTATATGATTGAATAGTTCCCTCGGGTCTTCGAACACCATCCTCTGACATACGAGATTGCTCATACAAAATACCAAGAGTACCTCTAAATTGGACATAGAATGAATATCCAGGATATAGATCTTCATGCCATTCACCTGTATAAAATCTCCAACCTCTTACATCAAATTCATTGGCCTGATCTTTAGCAAAAACATTTCCCCACTTAATAAGATTTTTATCTATATTTTTATTAATTGGCTCTCTTGGTGGGCCTGTCATAAAGGTATCTTGTGAGCCCATTTCATGACCGTCTACTAAAATCTGTGGTCGCCATTCATTAATCAGAGCCACACGACCTTGAGTTTCAGGCTGAGTAAGATATATCCAATCACGATTTAAATCGAAGAAATAATGATTCGTTCGGCCATAAGGCCAATCTCCCGTATGAAGAAGAGATTGATCATCATAATTTGGTGCGGTGCCTCTATATTGCTCAAGTGATTTAGTAAACCTATCTCGACCATCTGGGTTCATCATTGGATCAATCACAATTACCATGTTTGATAACATGCTTGTGATTTCTGGATCCTTGCTAGCAATTAAATGATAGATTATTCCTAAAGCTGCATCGGCACCAGATGTTTCATTTCCATGAATTGAATATGCCATCCAAGCAACTGCTGGCAACGAATCAATTAAAGATTTAGCCTCTCTATCATTGAGATTCCTTCCATCTGAAAGTTTATTGATGTTTGATTTGATGGATTCTAGATTAGCTATATTTTCAGGAGAGGATACAAAGACGGCATAAAGGGAGCGTCCTTCATGCGACTTTGCATATTCAACAACTTTCAAACGATCTGATTGTTTTGCCCAAGTTAAAAGAGCTGAAGATATTTGCGTTGGTGATGCAACCCGCTCACCATAATTAAAATCAAGAAAATTATTTGGATTATCTATTGTAGACAAATAGTTACCATCAAGTATCGACGGTTTATATAAGTCCTTAGAGTAACTCGTTGGGCTCATTAGCGGCTCAGCAATCAATGGACCAACGAACAACAGGAATAGAAAGGCGGTAGTAAATAAATTTTTCATTTTTATATTGTATGCATTAATTTTTAAATTGAAAAATTGAATTTGATGATTAATATTCCTTTTAATATTCATTTTATGAGATTGAAAGTATAAAATTGATCAAATTAAAAATATCAATAATAGGTTCACATAGAATGATAGATATCACAAAATCAATAAAAGCTTGTGCTGCATTTTATGGTAAAGATGCCAATGCAATGGAATCATATTTGAAGGAGGGTGAAAAAAAAGCTCTAGAACTTGGAAACAGAGGCCCAATCATATTTGATGATGATGGTAATCTTTGCAAAAAAATTCGCGAGTCTTATTCTGAAAATGGTTTTTATATATTTGAGAATGTGATTGATTCAAATGAATTAGCTGACATTAAAGAAGATCTTGAAAATCTAAGAGCTAATTTTCCAACTGGACCTGATAGCAATCTGGATGCTAATGGTATGCCAGCTTTTAATGCTAATTCAAAATCTCTTACATTATTATGGTCAAAACCTTTAGGCGATCCATTGGGAGGAACTGAATTAGCTAATGGTAGACATCAAATTAAGTTATTTGAACCAGAAGCTCCTGTCGATGCACCATCAGCTGTCCCAGTCATTTTGCTAGGCTCTTTGCAATTTTCTGATGCATGCTTACGAACATATGCACACCCTAAATTGCTAAAAGTAGCAGAGTCTATTAATGGCAAGGACTTTGCTCCTTTTAATGAGGCATTATTTATAAAAGAACCTGGGGTTGGTGCGGCAGTATCATGGCATCAAGACGGTGTAACTCATTGGAATAGCGATGATTTTGATGAAGATATACATGGTTTTAATTTTATGGTTCAAGTCTATGGTAGCACTGCCGTAAACGGAGTATGGGTAAAGCCCGGAACTCATAAAGTTGGAAAAATCGATATCAAAAAACTTGTAAATGAATCAGGAAGCGAAAGATTAGAAGGAGCTGTCCCAATAGTTTGTAATCCAGGAGATACTGTTATTTGCAATCGTCAGTTACTCCATGGCTCATTTCCTAATTGTGGTTATGAAAAAAGAATTACAGTAAATTTTGGATTTCACAAACGTTCATCTGTTCTTGGTGTAAGCGGAGGAGGGGTTCATAGCGAAGCTCAGGTATTTGATGATGAGATTATAAACAGGAGATCAAAATCTATAGGTTATGCAATTGAAGCAAGAAAAGCTAAATACAAAGATGAAGAACCATATTCATATAGACCTTTTAAAGATAAAGGCAAAACATATATTTGGGATAGTAACGCACGTCAAGACTTAATCGACTATAACTTAGAAGATTTAAGCATTTAATACAAAGACTATATGATTTATAAAATACTTGTTGCCTTAATATTAACAATAAACTCTTTCGCATCTGAGCATGGTGACTATTCTAGCGAAAGAGGTATGACTAAATTATTAGGCCCTGATACATATCTAAGATGTTCTAATTTTTTAGCAGACCCAAAAGCAAAAACTTATGAATTATCCTATAAAAGAACATCTACAATGCCTTTATCACCATTTGCTGGTGAATATAAACCAAAATTTTTACCAGAAATAGCTTGGGCTGGTTCAAAACAAGTTTTTACCATGGATGTGCTAAATGAGAATGTTAACGATGGTAATCAAGGGACTCAAATGGATGCGTTGGGTCATTTTGGCTACACAGATAAGATTTGGACTGGAGATGGTGAAGCAGATCTTAGGTCATTAAAATATTTCGGTGACTTTAAAGGTAAAGAGGTTAAGCCATTTCCAGAATCACCATTGAAAAAACTTGGCATAGAAACAGTGCCGCCAATTATTACCACAGCAATATTTTTAGATGTAAGAAAACATATCTTCAATGGAAGAGCAATGAAAGCAGGAGAGTATGTAACAGTAGATCATATTAAGGAAACTATTAAAAAATCATCTTTAAATGAAAGAGGAATTCTTCCGGGAGATATCGTCTTAATAAATACTGGCTGGAGTGACAACTATCAAGATCCAGATGAATTAGGCCTTTACTATTCAAAAGCACCTGGAGTTTCTTATAACTTAGTTAAATATCTTTCTAATAAGAAAGTGGTTGGAGTTGGTCTTGATACATGGGGTGTTGACACTTTTGCTGATGAGGATGAATATGGTCCAGAAAGATCACAAAATCCCATAGGTATAGCTAATCCTGCTCATCATCATTTTTTAACACAAGCTGGCGTTCATACTCTCGAAAACTTTAATCTTAAAGGTTTGGCTAATGATAATGTAGAGCTTTCATGTGTGATCATCTTGCCATTGATGACTGAGGGTAGCTCAGCTTCACCTATAAGACCAGTAGCAATTGGTATGCCAACTTCTTCATAAATGAAGTATTTTCAAATCCTATTTGGTATTTTTTGTTTAAATCTTAATGCTTCATATGAAATAACAGTCCTAGCTACTAACATTTCTAATTATGGTGGGTTTGGAGAGTGGAGCTTTTCAGCATTATATGAGAGTGATAAAGAATCAATTCTTTTTGATACTGGCTTTCATGAAGACACCGTTATTCATAATGCTAAGGTTTTAAACAAGGACTTATCAAAAGTTGAAAAAGTAATCCTCAGTCACTTTCATAGCGATCATACTGGAGGCCTTATAAAATTAAGAAAAACATATAAATCATTCAATAAAAATGCTTTTAAAAATGTCTATGTAGCTAGAGGCTTCTTTGCTCAAAGATATACTGCATCAGGTGATCGGGTAGGTCCGGGCAATTATTCAGATGCTAATAAGTTCAAACAAGATGCTGAAGAAGAAGGCATTACTTTTATTATTTTAGATTCTCATGAAGAAATAGCTAAAAACTTATTTGCAACTGGTACAGTTGTGAGGACAGATGAGCACTATAACGGACCGAAAGGCCTTTTTGTGAGACACGGTAAATCCAATAATCTAGTTGAAGATATAATCGTCGACGATCAATCTGCAGGCATGTTGACTAAGTCAGGTTGGATTATGATGTCAGGATGTGGCCATTCAGGAATTATCAATACAGCTAAAAAACTTCAATCAATTCATAATGTTCCAATATATGGAGCCATAGGTGGATTCCATTTATTTCAAGCATCTGATGATGTGATTGATAAAACAGCTATATGGTTAAAAAACGCAGGCATGGAAAAATTTATGGGTGGTCACTGCACTGGTATTTATGCCGCTGAAAGGGTTGCTGATTTAATTGGAATTAGAAGAGATGATCTATCACACACTGCTATTGGAAGTGTTCTAACTAAAGACCTATCGATTATTAGAAGTTCAGTTGAATAAATAAATTTTTTTAAAGTATTGATATGTTTTATGCCAATATATTATCTTTGATAAATGAAAAAAATAATATTTTTTGGAATTGCTCTGATAATTTTAGCAGGCATCTTCTATTATTCTGGTAATAAAGATTTAAAGATAAATTATGAAAGCTTCAATATTGTGGCTCCTGGAGTATTAAGGACTCCTGATGAGCGTTTTAATAATATAGTAGATTATCCATTTAAACCAAACTATCTAACAATTGGTGACACTAGAATTCATTATTTAGATGAGGGGCCAAAAGATGGAAAAGTAATATATCTTCTCCACGGTGAGCCTGCATGGAGTTATTTATTTAGAAAAATGATTCCCACACTTATTGAGGGAGGGTATAGGGTCATAGCGCCTGATATGGTTGGGTTTGGTAAATCTGATAAATATCTTTCAATTGAAGATTATTCACATCAAATGCATGTTGATAAAATGACCCAATTAATTATTGAACTCGACCTTCAGGATGTAACAGCGCATCTTCATGATTGGGGTGGATTAGTGGGATTTAGAGTAATAGCCGAAGAGCCTGATAGGTTTACTCGAATAATTGCATCAAATACAAGCCTAATAGCTCCTGGACGAGGTTTCATCAATGATTTAATGACTTATCTAAGCTATCCGCTGTTTAAATTAGGTATTTGGCTTCAAGGTCCAGCTACATGGGAAGAATTTATTGGCGGAGGAAGTTTTACTGGATGGATTAGGTATTCAAGATATACAGATAACATCGATGTTGGCGGTGTTATGCAAACTTTAGGAAATGTATCTAATGATGAGAGAGCAGGCTATGAGGCACCTTATCCTAATGCTACATATAAAGCTGGAGCTCAAATCTTTCCATATTTAATTCCTAGTGAACTTAGAAAAAATGAGAGAGCCTATCGAGATGTTTTGGAAAAATGGCAAAAGCCTTTTTTAATTGCAAATAGCGATAATGATCCAGTTACTGGTAACAATCCTAGAATGGTAGAAATGTTAAAAAGAATTCCTTCGGCACAACAAGTTACCATACAAGGTCCGGGTCATTTCATACAAGAAGAAGCAGGCCCAGAATATGCTCAATTAATAATTGACTTTATTAATGGTAAGCCTAAAGGATTTACTGTAGATCAAAGGGTTATAAGCAAAGAAGATATTTTATAGTGAGAGTTATCCAATTAATTATTATTTTTTGTATATTGGCGTCCTGCTCAAATACTGACTTTGATATTGTTATTAGAAACGGAGCCATAGTTGATGGTTCTGGTGATGAGATGTATAAAAGTGATATAGGAATTATTAATGATCAAATCATTAAAATTGGAGATCTTTCCAAACATAGTTCAAAAATAAGTATCGATGCTACTAATCTAATTGTTTCACCAGGGTTTATAGATTCACATACTCATGCTATTAGAGGTATCTTTGATGTTCCTACCGCTGAAAGTTCATTGTTGCAGGGAGTAACTACATTAACTGATGGTAATGATGGTACATCTCCATATCCAATTGATGAACATTATCAACAAATAGAACATACAAAAATTAGTCCAAATTGGGCAGTGTTTGTTGGTCAGGGAACAATTAGGGAAGAGGTGATGGGTCTTGAGAATAGAGACCCGACGGATTCAGAATTAAGCAAGATGGAAATGCTGGTTAAAGAGGCCATGGAAGAAGGAGCTTTGGGCATCTCGACTGGTCTTTTCTATGTACCTGGAAGCTTTTCTTCAACAAATGAAGTGATTTCACTATCTAAAATTGCTGCACGCTATGGAGGTATTTATATCTCTCATATGAGAGATGAAGCAGTCGATGTTTTGAAATCAGTAAATGAAACAATCAATATAGGCAAAGAAGCAAAAATCCCAGTTCAGATAACCCACCATAAGATTATTGGTAAAGATAATTGGGGCTTATCTTATGAAACCTTAAAACTGGTAGATAATGCTATTGAAGAAGGTGTTAAAGTTAGCATTGATCAATATCCTTATACAGCATCCCAAACTTCTATTAGAGCCTTAATACCTCAATGGGCTCAAGCGGGAGGAAGGAACAACCTTTTAGCTCGAATAGATGATCCAGATACACGGCAACTTATAATTGACGAGATTATTAAGAGAATATTGTTTGATAGAGGAGGTGGGCATCCTAAAAATATCTTTATATCTAAAAGCTCATGGGATACTTCTATGGAAGGCAAAAACCTTGCTGAACTTTGCATTGAGAGAAATCTAGAGCCTAACCCTTACAACGCAGCAATGGTTGTTTTTGAAATCATCAAAGGTGGAGGTGCTACAGCTGTATATCATGCTATTAATTCTGATGATGTAGATAAAATTATGCAGCATCCTATGACATCTATTGCATCTGATGGTCCTATGACAGTATTTGGTGTTGGCTCACCACATCCTAGAACATATGGTACTTTTACGCGTGTATTAGGAAGATACGTTAGAGATCGCAATATATTAAGTCTTGAGGAAGCTATTAGAAAAATGACTAGTTTGCCAGCACAAGTGCTATCGATTAACAAAAGAGGTTTATTAAAAAAGGGGTACTTCGCTGATATTACTATTTTTGATCCTAAAACTGTAATTGATAAAGCAACATTCGAAGAGCCTCATCAATATGCTGTAGGGATAAATACCGTATTAGTTAATGGTGTTATTGTTGTAGAAAATGGTCTTCATAATGGTAATAGGCCAGGCAGGGTATTAAGAGGTCCTGGCTACAATCTATGACATAACTTCGCATAATATATATTATGTTAAATTTTATATATTCAATAAATGTACCTTAAATGCTTAATATAGATATATATAGGTTAAAATAAACTTATGGCAAAAGAAGATAATCTAGAATTCGAAGGTGAAGTAATTGAAACTCTTCCTAATACAACCTTTAAGGTTAAATTAGAGAATGATCACATCATTGAGGCCCATATATCAGGCAAAATGAGAAAACATTACATTAGGATTCTAACTGGAGACAAAGTTAAGGTTGAAATGACTCCATACGATTTAACAAAAGGAAGAATTACGTTTAGGGGTCGTTAAGCTTTAGATTTAATTACTTTCTTTTTGGCGCTAAATTTCACTTCATTAGCAGCTAAATCTACTTTTATTTGCCCGCCTTTACTCAATTCACCAAAAAGTACTTTATCTACTAGTGGTTTTTTAATGTTATTAGTTATAAATCTTTCCATGGGTCGTGCGCCCATTTCTTTATTGAAGCCATTCTCTGCGATCCAATTTAAAACTTTTTTTGAATATATAAGTTCTACATTTCTTGCATCTAATTGAGCTTGAAGCTTAGTAAGAAATTTATCAACAATAGATAAAATGACCTTCATTGGTAAATAGTTAAATTGAATGATCTCATCGAGTCTATTTCTAAACTCTGGAGAAAACAGTTTCTTTAAAGAAAGCAAAGCATCTGATTCATTTGATTGATCGCTAAAGCCTATACTTTTCTTCTCGAGTAAGTCAGCTCCTGCATTTGTAGTCATGACAAGAATAACATTTCTAAAGTCTGCTTTTCGTCCATTGTTATCTGTTAAAACCCCAGAGTCCATGATTTGAAGTAATAAATTAAAAATATCAGGATGAGCTTTCTCAATCTCATCGAGCAAAAGAACACAATGCGGATTTTGAACAACTGCCTCTGTTAATAAACCGCCCTGATCAAATCCTACATATCCCGGAGGTGCGCCTATAAGTCTCGATACTGTATGTCTCTCCATGTACTCAGACATATCGAATCTTACAAGCTCAATTCCCATAATATTTGCTAATTGTGTAGTAATTTCTGTCTTACCTACTCCTGTAGGACCAGCAAACAAGAAGGATCCAATTGTCTTATTATCATCTCTGAGCCCTGCTCTTGATAATTTAATTGCGTTAACCAAGCTTTTGATAGCTGTATCTTGACCAAAAATAACAGTTTTAAGGTCGGATTCTAATTTCTGTAAATTAATTGATTCTTGATTTGATATGGTTTGTTCTGGAATTTTAGAAATTTTAGAGATAGTTTTTTCTATATCTACTTGTTTTACGGTAATTTTCTTATGATTTTTTCTAGAGATATTTAGCAGAGCCCCTGTTTCATCTATTAAGTCAATAGCTTTGTCAGGTAAAAATCTATCATTTAAAAAGCGTTTGGATAAATTAACAGCAGAATTTATGGATTCACCTGAATATTTTACATTGTGATGAGTCTCATAGTTTGCCTTCAGGCCATCAAGTATTTGTATGCACTCATCTACTGATGGTTCTAACACGTCAATTTTTTGAAACCTTCGAGATAAAGCCTGATTTTGGTTAAAAACTCCCCTATATTCTTGGAAAGTTGTTGATCCAATACATCTAAGCTTGCCTTTACCCAAAGCTGGTTTCAATAAATTAGAAACATCTAAGCTGCCTCCAGAAGCTGACCCTGCTCCTATAATTGTATGAATTTCATCAATAAAAAGTATTGGATTATTTTGCTCATCTAGAAATTTTAAGACTGACTTTAATCGTTTCTCAAAATCACCTCTATATTTAGTACCGGCGATCAGTGCTCCTATATCCAATGAATAGAGTTTTGATTCATGTAAAAATTCTGGAGTATCCTTAGAATTGATTAAGTGAGCTAAGCCCTCTGCAATTGCTGTTTTCCCAACACCCGACTCCCCAACAAGTAATGGATTGTTTTTAGTTCGTCTTGCTAGAATTTGTATAATTCTCTCAATCTCATCTTTTCGTCCTATCAATTGATCAATCTTGTTAGATTCGGCCAAGGAGTTTAAATCAATTAAAAATTCTAATTCATTATTTGCTGCTATCTCACTCTCAGCATCTGCATCTGCTGATACAGAATCAGCTTCAGTTTGATTGCTCTCAGGCTTACCATGAGATATATATGAAACAATATCTAATCTGCCAATACCTTGCTTTGAAAGAAGGAATACAGAATGAGATTCTTTCTCAGAAAAGATGGCAACTAACAAATTAATAGGCTTTACAACACCTTTACCTGAAGATTGGACATGAAAGACAGCTCTTTGAAGAACTCTTTGAAAACCTAACGTAGGTTGAACGGGTTTTTTTAAGTCAATTTTTGTAGGTGTGTTATCTCTTACGTGTTCCTCTAGATTTTCCCTTAAAGTTGCTAAATTTACATCGTTGGTCTCAAGGGCTTGCCGAACTTCAAAATCTGATATTAACATTAAAAGCAGATGCTCAATCGTAAGATACTCTAGATTCTGATCCTGAGCTTGATCAAATAAATTTGCTATTGACTGTTCTAATTCTTTACTAAACATTAATCTGTTAAAGGTTCTATCTCACTTATAAGTGGATGCTCATGAGATTTTGCCATTTCATTAATTTCATGAGATTTCATTTCAGCTATCTCTTTTGGAAATATACCACATACGCCCTTTCCTTTTGTATGAACAGCAAGCATTATTTGCGTAGATCTTTCATGATCATATCCAAAAATTGACTGCAGGATGTAAACAACAAATTCCATAGGAGTGAAATCATCATTCAATAGAACAACTTGATACATTGGGGGTTCTTTTAAGTCTGGCTTATCCTCCAGAACAACTGTACCAGTATCACCTATACTATTTGAATCGCTTGACGATTCTGAAGTCATAGAAATACTCACATTCTTTTAATCATTTCCTTGGCAAAGCCAGAGCAAGAAACTAGATTTGCACCATCCATTAACCTTTCAAAGTCATATGTCACCATCTTATCTGCTATTGCTGCTTCCATTGAAGAAATTATAAGATCTGCTGCTTCAACCCAACCCATGTGTCTTAACATCATTTCTGCTGACAAAATTAAAGAACCTGGGTTAACTTTATCCTGACCTGCATATTTAGGGGCAGTTCCATGTGTTGCTTCAAATAATGCTGAATCATCTCCAATGTTTGCTCCTGGGGCAATACCAATACCTCCAACACAAGCAGCCAAAGCATCAGAAATATAATCGCCATTAAGATTCATGGTTGCAATAACATCATATTCTTTAGGTCTGGTTAGTATTTGCTGAAGAAAGGCATCACAAATAACGTCTTTTATAATAATATTTTTTCCAGTATTTGGATTTTTAATAGTGACCCATGGACCCCCATCTAATAACTCTCCGTTATAAGAATTCATGCTGAGTTCATAACCCCAATCCCTGAATGCCCCTTCTGTAAATTTCATGATGTTGCCTTTATGAACAAGTGTGACGGATGATCTATCATTTTTAATAGCATAATCAACAGCTTGTTTGACAAGTCTTTCTGTACCTTGTTTAGATATTGGCTTAACGCCAAGACCAACTTCTGATGGAAATCTTATTTGAGTTACGCCAAACTGCTCTTGCAGGACCTTTACCATAGCGTCAGATTCTGGCGATCCAGCTTCAAATTCCACACCCGCATATATATCTTCAGAATTTTCTCTAAAGATCACCATATCAACATGAGAGGGATTCTTGACTGGGCTTGGGACACCTGAAAAATATCTAATTGGTCGCAGGCAAACATAGAGGTCAAGAATTTGACGAAGAGAGACATTTAAGGATCTAATTCCTCCGCCAACAGGCGTAGTCAAAGGTCCTTTTATGCTGACAATATATTCTTTTAATGCTTCGATTGTTTCATCCGGCAACCATGTATCAGCATCATAAACTTGAGTAGATTTTTCACCACAATAGACTTCCATCCATGATATTTTTTTTTCTCCTTGGTATGCCGACTCAACAGCATTATCTACAACATCAATCATTGCAGGCGTAATATCAATTCCAATGCCATCACCTTCTATGTATGGGATAATTGGATTATCAGGAACGTTTAGCACACCGTCATCTAATGTAATTTTTGAGCCTTCATCTGGAATCTTTATATGTTTATAACCCATGCTATCCTCTTTCAAACGAATATATATTGTAAAATTTGGATGAATTATACTCTAAAAAAACCTTTAAAATTAAGGTTTATAGATAAAATATGACAAATATAAATAAAACAGTTGTTGTGGGAATGTCAGGAGGAGTTGATTCATCTGTAGCCGCCTATTTATTGCAAAAACAAGGTTACAAGGTTCAAGGACTGTTCATGCAAAATTGGCAAAATGAGCCGGGTGAAGTCTGCACATCTGAAATTGATTTTAAAGATGCATCAAAGGTTTGCGATCAATTAGATATACCATTGCACAAGGCAAATTTTAGTGATGAGTATTGGGATAGGGTTTTTAAGGAGTTTCTTTCGGAGCATGAAAAAGGGAGAACACCTAATCCAGATATTTTATGTAATCGAGAAATCAAATTTAAATCTTTTCTCGACTATGCACTTAAGATTGGGGCTGATCATATAGCTACTGGTCATTATGCAAAAATAAAACATCAAGGCGATCATACCCTATTGATGAGATCAAAAGATCTTAAAAAAGATCAAACATATTTTCTTCATGAAGTTAGTGGAAAAGAATTTGCAAAATGTATTTTCCCCTTAGAAGGATTAAATAAAAATGAAGTTCGAGAAATAGCTAAAAAAAATAATTTTATTAACCACGACAAGAAAGATTCTGTTGGAATTTGTTTTGTTGGTGAACGAAATTTAAAAGATTTTCTTAAAAGATTCATTAAATTTGAGAATGGTAATATTAAAGATTCTGAGGGCAATATTGTAGGGACTCATCCAGGAGCGCTTCTTTTTACTCAAGGGCAGCGTCAAGGTCTAAATGTTGGGGGTGTCAAAGATAAGCCTGAACTTCCATGGTATGTTTATGATAAAAGCATCAAACTAAATGAAGTATATGTATGTCAGGGAGAATTTAATAACTTATTGATGAGTGATGGTTTGTTGATGGAAGAAATGAAATGGATCAACAATGAAATGAAGCTTGATAAACTTGATTGCGAAGTTCAAGTTCGTCACAGAGGTAAACCTGTAAAATGCACCGCGCACTTTTTAGAGAAAGGTGTGGAGGTATTATTTTCTGAAAAAATAAGAGCAATTGCTCCGGGCCAGTCTGCCGTTTTATATAAGAATAATGAATGTTTAGGTGGAGGCATAATAGCAAAACCATTAAAAGACTAGCTATAATTCACTAATGAAACACCAAGATTTAATATCACCTCTTGACAATAGATATAGTCAAAAAATTATTGATCTAGCTAATAATTTCTCTGAATCTAACTTAAATAAAACTAGATTTGAAATTGAAATAGACTGGATAATTTTTTTAACAACACAATGTGGCAAAAACTTTAAACCCCTATCCTCTGCAGCTAAAAAAAATCTTTTAAATATTAAAATAAATTTTGATCACAGGTCAGCAAAAAGAATTAAAGATATTGAATCTAAAACCAATCATGATGTTAAAGCCGTAGAATATTTTATTAGAGAAGAAATGGAAAAATTTTCTAATCTAAAAAAATATCAACATTTAGTTCATTTTGCTTTAACGAGTGAAGATATTAACTCTCTCTCTTATGCGGTTTTACTTAGAGATGCCCGGGACATATACCTAAGAAAATTAGATATTTTAATTAAGGACTTAAACTCGAAATCAAGATCTTGGGCATCCATACCTATGTTAGCTAGGACTCACGGACAGGCAGCCTCACCTTCTACTCTAGGAAAAGAAATTAAGGTATTTCAGCAACGTTTATCAAGACAAAAAGCTATGTTAAAAAATATGAAGCCTCTAGCAAAATTTGGTGGAGCTACAGGAAATTTTCATACCCTCGATCTATCAGATTCAAGAATAAATTGGGTCTCAAAAACACGAAAGTTTTTAAATTTATTCAAAGTTGAACAAAATCCTATTACAACACAAATTGAACCACATGACGGTATAGCTGAAATTTCTCAGTGCATTCAGAGAATTAATAATATTTTGATTGATTTTAATCAGGACATTTGGATTTACATTTCTAACGATATATTCAGATTAAAAATGAAGGATGGTGAAATAGGTTCATCTACTATGCCACACAAAGTTAACCCAATTGACTTTGAAAACTCTGAAGGGAATCTTGGATTATCTAATTCATTAATGAGTTTTTTTGCAGATAAATTATCTAAATCAAGGCTGCAAAGAGACCTTTCTGATTCAACGGTGCTAAGAAATCTTGGCGTTGGCTTTGGATATAGTTATCTAGGATTAAGTTCATGCTTAACTGGTCTAGATAAAATTCAACCCAATAAAGATGTGGCTTACAAGGAACTGTCTGAAAATTGGCAAGTTTTAGCGGAGGCAATTCAAATTATTATGAAGCTTGAGGGTTACGACAATGCTTATGAAGAGATCAAAGCCAAAACTAGAGGTCAGAACATTGATCAAGAGTCTTATCTTAAAATTGTTAGTGATCTAAATATCACCGATGAATCCAAAGAAAAACTAAAAAAGCTAACCCCCTTAAATTATCTTGGAATAGCTTCTAAGCTAGCAAAATCCTAAATTTAGTAGTTTAACTACATTTATAATTGTCCTTAAACCCTTTTTTTATAGCTTTTATAAAAGACATTGACAATATCAACATAATAAACTCAAATGCACTACATAAATATAGGGGTATATAAATGTCAAAGAATAACTTTTCAACAGAGGTAGACAAACTTAAGGCTATTCCTGAGTTCAGCGGCTCAAATTGGGAGTCAATTAAGCCTGAATTTGCGGCTAGAATGAGGCTTCAAAACCAGTTTAAATCAGGAATAGATATTGCAAAATACACTGCTTCATTGATGAGAAAAGATATGGATGCATATGATTCAGATACATCTGCTTACACTCAATCTTTAGGCTGTTGGCATGGATTTATTGGTCAGCAAAAACTTATATCTATAAAAAAACATTTTGGAACAACGAATAAAAAATATCTTTATCTGTCTGGCTGGATGGTTGCAGCACTTAGATCTGAGTTTGGCCCATTACCAGATCAGTCAATGCATGAAAAAACATCTGTTGCGTCTTTAATTAGGGAACTTTATACCTTCTTAAGACAAGCTGATGCTCGAGAGCTTGGTGGGTTATTTAGAGAACTTGATAATGCATCAGATGTGGACAAACCAAAAATTCAAGAGAAGATAGATAATTTTGAGACTCACATAGTTCCAATAATTGCAGATATTGATGCTGGTTTTGGTAATGAAGAAGCTACTTACCTTATGGCTAAGCAAATGATTGAAGCTGGTGCGTGTTGTATACAAATTGAGAACCAAGTTTCAGATGAAAAACAGTGTGGCCATCAAGATGGCAAGGTTACTGTACCCCACTCCGACTTTTTAGCAAAAATAAATGCTGTTAGATATGCTTTTCTAGAACTAGGTGTAGATGACGGTGTGATTGTTGCGCGCACAGATTCATTAGGTGCAGGACTAACAAAACAAATAGCTATTACTCATGAAGTTGGTGATTTGGGTGATCAATATAATTCTTTTCTTGATGTTGAAGAGCTTGATCATGCAGATCTTAATCATGGAGATGTGCTAATCAATCAAAATGGTAAAGTTGTTAGGCCAAAAAGACTGCCTAGTAACCTGTACAGGTTCAAAGAAGGAACGGGTGAAGCTAGATGTATTTTAGATTCAATTACAAGCTTACAGAATGGAGCAGATTTAATATGGATTGAAACTGAAAAACCTCACATAGGACAAATCGGAGCAATGATGGATGAAATTAAAAAAGTTGTTCCAAATGCAAAACTTGTCTATAACAACAGCCCCTCTTTCAACTGGACTCTTAATTTCAGACAGCAGGTTTATGATGCGATGAATGAAAATGGCAAGGATATGTCTGATTATGATAGAGACGATCTTATGAACGAATCATATGATAATACGGAACTTGGCATAGAAGCAGACAATAAAATTCAGACTTTCCAAGCTGATGCTGCAAGAGAAGCAGGTATTTTTCATCATTTGATTACTTTGCCTACATACCATACTGCGGCTCTTTCTACAGACAATCTTGCTAAAGAGTATTTTGGTGACAAAGGAATGTTAGGTTATGTCGAGGGAGTTCAAAGAAAAGAAATCCGCCAAGGTATCGCATGTGTTAAGCATCAAAATATGGCAGGATCAGATATGGGAGATGACCATAAAGAATACTTTGCAGGGGAAGCTGCGCTCAAGGCTTCAGGCAAAGACAACACCATGAATCAATTTTAGTTAGTTTCACAATCCCCTATGGAGGTGCGCCCGCAAATTTTGCAGGGTGCACCATCCTCTAAGTTGGCCATACCACCACAACTTCCTGAAATAGGCTTATTTTTTACAATCACTCCTATAGCAATTCCAATAAAAGAAACGGCTATTAATAAAAAAACTGTAAGAAACTCAATCATTATAATTCCATGAATTAGATTTAATTATAATATTCTCATCCTGCATTATATACATAACCGCTATATCGTTATCATTTGCAAGTCTTATACCCTCTTCTGGTCCAAGAACATTCAAAGCTGTAGCCCATGCATCCGCAATCATTGATGATTTATCTGATGCTACTGTTACGGAGTAGGATTTATCAGCTATGGATAATTTCGTTTTAGGCACAAAGGTATGACTTATCAAATCTCCATTTTCATTAATTTTTTGATTTCTATACTCACCAGATGTTGCAACAGCCAGAAAGTTAGAGCTATAAATCTCCATTATTGAATGGCTTTCAATGCTTGATGGATTTTGTATACCTATTAACCATGGTGCTCCATGCTTTGATCCATTGGTTATAATCTCTCCACCTATATCAAACAAGAAATTGTTTCTGTTTGAATTGATAAGCAGTTTTGCAATTCTATCAACCGCATAACCCTTTGCTATAGATGACAAATCAAATTGAAAATTATCATTTTTAATAAGAGCGTTATTTGATATTAAATTAAATCTTTTGATAGAAACGGGAAGAGTATTTTCAACCATTGTATATTCTGGACCAAAACCTTTTTCAATAACCAATGAACCCAAGGTAACATCATAATAACCATTGGTAATTTCAAAGAGGTTCTCGGCAAAACTTAATAATGAATACATGTCAGAGGAAATCAAAATTTTTTGATTTAGCGAAGCTGCATTAATTTTAGATAATTCAGAATCTTTCTTATAATTTGATGCTATTAAGTCAATTCTTGATAGCTCATCTTCTATAGATTTTTTTAAACTATCGGTAATATACTCTGTTGATACTAGCTGCCAGTAGGTTCCATATATAGGGCCGGAAATTTTATATGTAGCAGATTTGTTGTAATTATAAGCAAAAAATATGCAGATTAAACCAATTACAAGAGCAATTAGTTTAGATGCAGTTAATCTGTTCAATGAGTTAATTAACCGCCAAAATCATCCAGCATGATATTTTCGGGCTCTACTCCAAGGTTAATAAGCATATCTATAACGGCTTTGTTCATCATGGGAGGTCCGCACATATAAAATTCACAATCTTCAGGAGCCTTGTGAGATTTCAGATAACGATCAAAGAGAACTTGATGTATAAAGCCTGTTAATCCGTCCCAGTCATCTTCAGGCTGAGGGTCTGATAATGCAACATGCCATTCAAAGTTTTTATTTGACTCGGCTAATTTATTAAAATCATCAACATAAAACATCTCTTTCAAACTTCGAGCACCATACCAAAAGGAAATTTTTCTATCCGTATTAATTCTCAACAATTGATCAAATATATGAGCTCTCATTGGAGCCATGCCTGCTCCACCTCCAACAAATACCATTTCAGCTGGTGATTTTTTGGCAAAGAACTCACCGAATGGTCCAAACACACGTACTTTATCACCAGGCTTGAGATTAAATGTCCATGATGACATTACTCCAGGAGGTATATCAGATGATCCCGGTGGAGGGCTAGCAACTCTAATGTTAAACTTTAAAACTCCTTTTTCTTCAGGATAATTTGCCATTGAATATGCTCTTATTATTGGTTCTGCATTGTTCGCAACGTTATCCCATATTTTAAACTTATCCCAGTCTTCTCTATACTCATCAGCCACATCAAAAGATTTGTAATCAAGATTTGAGTATGCAGGAGCTTCAAGCTGCACATAACCCCCAGCTTTAAAATTAACTTCTTCACCCTCAGGCAGTTTTAAAACAAGCTCTTTGATGAAAGTTGCAACGTTATCATTAGAAACAACTTCACACTCCCATTCTTTAACACCAAAAACCTCTTCAGGAATGGTAATTTTAAGATCATTCTTTACTGCAACTTGACATGAGAGTCTCCAACCCTCTTTTTTTTCTTTAGAATTGAAGTGTGATTCTTCAGTTGGAAGAATAGATCCACCTCCTTCTGATATTTGGCACTTACACTGACTACAAGTGCCTCCACCACCACAGGCTGAAGAAAGAAAAATTTTATTTTCAGCAAGGGTTTGAAGTAGTTTATTGCCAGATGGAACCACGATTGGATTAGATGAATCACCATTAATCTCAATGGTTACATCACCTGAGCTGACTAACTGGCTTCTTGCAGCGATAATTATAGTTACCAAGAGCAAAACTACGCCAGTAAATGAAAGAACACCTAAAAATAAATCAATTTGCATATATATTACCTATAGTGAAATTCCCCCGAATGACATAAATCCAAAACTCATTAGACCTACTATTAAAAATGTCATACCTAAACCTTGTAGTCCTTCTGGTATGTCTGAATATTTTAGCTTTTCTCTGATCCCAGCTAAAACAACAATCGCCATAGCCCAACCAACACCAGCACCAAGTCCATAAACTACACTTTCACCAAATCTAAGATCTTTTTCAATCATGAATAATGAGGCACCAAGAATAGCGCAGTTAACTGTAATTAAGGGCAAGAATACGCCTAAAGCATTATAAAGTGCGGGCACAAATCGATCCAAAAACATTTCAAGTATCTGAACTGCTGCAGCAATAACACCAATATAGCTAATGAGTCCAACAAACTCTAAATTTGCATCTGGTAACCCCGCCCAAGCTAAAGCACCTTCTTTTAAAATAGAATTATAAATGAGGTTATTAAGTGGAACAGTTATTAAGCAAACAACGATTACCGCTATACCGAGACCAAAAGCTGCATCTATTTTTTTTGAAATAGCTATAAATGTACACATGCCTAAAAAAACAGACAGAGCGATGTTTTCAATAAAAACAGTTGTTATAAATATATTAAGATAATGCTCAAACATTTAATTCTCTTTTAGATAGATCTGGCGCTGAAGCATGTCCAGACAATTTATATTCATTTGGTTCAATTTGATCTGTTTTATAAGCTCTTATCCCCCAAATCATTAAGCCTATTAAGATGAATGAACTAGGCGGGAGTAATAAAAGATTATTTGCTGGATACCATCCACCATTAGAAACCAATGGTAAGATTTCATAACCCATTAAAGTTCCTGTTCCAAATAACTCCCTAACAATAGCCACTGCAATTAAAATGATG
Organism: uncultured SAR86 cluster bacterium; assembly: GCA_902595065.1. GTDB lineage: Bacteria > Pseudomonadota > Gammaproteobacteria > Magnimaribacterales > D2472 > D2472. The sequence goes on along the minus strand of CACJOM010000004.1, from coordinate 1,218 downwards.
CTATATCCAAGACCATTTCCCAATCCATCTAAAAAACTGAGGTATGGTTTTTCTTTCATAGCAAAAGCTTCAGCTCGGCCCATAACAATGCAATTTGTAATAATTAAACCAACAAAAACAGATAGTTTTTTACTTGTCTCATAGTCATAAGCCTTTAGCAGCTCATCCACAACTATAACGAGAGATGCAATGATGGTCATTTGGACAATAATTCTTACGCTGCTAGGAATGTAATTTCTGATAATAGAAATAAATAAATTTGAAAATGAAACAACAAACGTAAGAGCAACACACATAACAAGGGTTACAGAAAGGTTGCTTGTTACAGCTAATGCAGAACAGATTCCAAGAATTTGCAATGTGATTGGGTTTTCTTCAAGCAGTGGTTTTGCAAGAACTTGTTTGTATTGCTTAACTGTCATAATTAATATTTTTTAATGTTTCTTTATAGCCACTTTCACCGAACCAGTAAACCAACATGTTTGTGACTCCTCTGCTTGTCAGTGTTGCGCCTGAGAGGCCATCTACCTGATAAGAGGCCATTTGATTTGAAGAATCAACTTTTCCTTTTATAACCTCAATCTCAACTGCATCATTTTTGTAAATCGTTTTGCCGTCCCATAAAGCCTTCCATTTTGGGTTATCAACCTCTGCACCTAATCCTGGCGTTTCTTTATGAGAATAAAATTCAAGCCCCCTTATAGTATTTAAATCTTTATCAATTGCAATGTAGCCGAATAAAGTTCCCCATAGACCATATCCCCTTATAGGTAGAATAATTTTTTCAAGGTTGTTAGAAGAGTCTTTAAGTAGATATATTTTTCCAATATTTTCTCGATTTTTGACGATTGCTATATCTTTGGAAACAGGTATTGGAGTTGAATGTTCGGGCTGTTTAGAAAAATATACTGGATCATATGTATTGAGGTCGTATTCACCATAAGCATCTAAAAGCTTTCCATTAGTAAAATCAACAAATTTAGGAGTTAACCGAGAAAACTGAGATTCAATAGACTCTTTTGGATTATAAATCGCAGCAGTTTTAAGTATCTTAATTCTTTGGTCATTAAGCTTATTAAGATTTTGCATATCTCTGAGACTCACAGCAGCATATGAAACAACCAAAGAACAAAATAAACAGACCAAAAATGAAACTGTGAGGGTTTTTAATATTGAATCATTCATACGAAAGAGCCCTCTTACGTTTTGCTATATTAT
>CACJOM010000003.1 GCA_902595065.1 uncultured SAR86 cluster bacterium | reverse complement strand
TCAGAAAGTGAGCCATTATCTAAAACTAAGATTTTGTCTGCATTTTCAATGGTTGAAAGTCTATGAGCTATAACAATAGTAGTTCGATTGTTTATGAGTCTCTCTATTGCTTCCTGAACAATCAACTCAGATTCATTATCCAAGGCTGATGTAGCTTCATCTAAAATAATAATTGGTGAGTCTTTGTAGAATGCTCGAGCAATTGCTATGCGCTGGCGCTGACCGCCTGATAATAAAACTCCGTCATCTCCTATTTCAGATTTAAAGCCCTCGGGGAGCCTTGAGATAAATTCTGAACAGCCCGAAATCTCTGAAGCCTCTTTTAATTTTGCTTGATCAATATCACTATCACCATAGGCAATATTTTTTTCAATAGTGTCATTAAAAAGAGTTGGGGATTGATTAACTATTGAGATAGATTGTCGAAGATGTGAAAGTTGATAATCTTGAATACTTATTCCATCAATAGAAATTTTTCCTGAATAATCTGAATAAAATCTTGAGATTAAATTTGCAACAGTAGATTTTCCTGAACCAGATTTTCCAACAATAGCAACTGTTTCATTTTGAGAGATTTTAAAATTTAAATTAATTAAAACAGGTTCCTTTGAATCGTAAGAAAAATTCACATCTGTGAATTCAATGTTTCCAATTATTGTAGAATCTAGTACACCTGAATCATCCTCCTCTTTGGCATCTAACTGATCAAATATTTCAACAGCTGCCGCTAAACCTTTCTGAATAACAGCATTAATATTAGATAACTGCCTTATAGGTTTTGCCATTAATCCTGCTGCAGTAATGAAAGCAACAAAATCTTCAGCACTAAGCTCTATACCGAGTTGTGACCCAAGTGCAAAGTAGGCAACAATAGATAGCGATATAGAAACTAGAAGCTGAATAATTGGTGTTGCAAGATTACTTGTAGCTTCAAGTTTTAAATTTTGATTTTTATTTGAGGCGTTGGCTGCAAAAAATCTATCCTTTTCATATTTTGCAGCATTAAATGATTTAATTTCGAGATTACCATCAACGGCTTCAGATGCTAAATGAGTAACATCTCCCATAGCCGTTTGAATGGTTTTAGCTAACTTTCTTAATCGCCTTCCCGCAACATAGACTATTAACGCTATAAAAGGAGTGGTAATTAATAAAAGTAAAGTTAGCTTCCAGTTTAATGTAAGCATATAAACTAGTAAGCCAACTAAAAGAAAACCCTCTCTAACAAGTGTCTTGATTGCATTTGAGGCTGCGCCTGAAACTTGAGTTGTTGTGAAAGTAATCCTGTTAATAAGTTGCCCAGATTGATTTTGATCAAAGAAATTCTTGGGTAAGTTAATCAATTTTGAGAAGAGCTCAGACCTTAGATCATGAACAATTCCAAATCCTACCCTAGACATGAAATAATTTCCGATAAAAAATCCAGCTCCTCTTCCAATAGCAATAAATATTAAGGCCAAAACAAGATAAATACTAAAGTCATCCTGATTAGAGTTGATGTATTCAATAATTCTTCTTATCCACTCAACAGCAGCGATATCCGCAGAAGCGAATAAAATGAAACCAAAAATACTTAATAAGAATGAAAATTTAAATCTAAACGTATACGAGAATAGTCTTTTTAAAGGATTCATGACTATTTAGTATAAGTTTTAATCTGTATGTTTTGAAATCCAAGTTGCTCAAGGCCATCCATTAACTCAATAACCCATCCATGGATAGCTTTGTTCTCAATAGATAATACAACAAGGTCTGATTTAGAAAATGTTGCATTGATACCAATAAACAACTGATCTATTTCAGTTATTGAGAATTCTTGATTATTTACGATGAGTACTCCTGTTTCCAACAAAATAATATTTTGAGATTCATTTACTGCAGATGATGCAAAAGCCTCAGATTCAGGAAGATCTAGAGTTAAGTACTGGTTAGTCTCAATCTTTGAAGTAACCACAAAAAAAATGACTAATAAAAAGACAATGTCTATCAGCGGTGTAATTTCAACTGTTAGGGCTCGTTCTTTTTCAACATTAAACTTCATTTCTTATACAAAAAATCTAGAAAAATTGAAGTATTTGCTTGTAAAATTGACATCAAAATTACAGTTTTCTGCTCAAAATAACGATAGAAAATAATTGCAGGCACAGCAATAATTAAGCCAAAAGCAGTAGTTATTAATGCTTCTGAAATTCCAGCCGCTAATAAGTCTGTGTTTGCTGAGCCATTTACATCGATATTGCTAAAAACGGTAATCATCCCAACCACTGTTCCAAGGAGACCAAGCAGGGGGCTGATGCTTGCTATGGTACTGAGCATGGATAAGTTCCGTTCGAGCAATAATTTAATCTCTGAAGCCTTTTCCTCAGCTTTAATTTCAATAAATTCTCTTGAATTTGAACGGTATTGATAGCAATGTTGAAGCAAATCACCCAACTGAGATGTAGTTGCCATTTCCTGCTGATGTTGTGTATGAAAAGAATCTTTCTGTATTAAGTTTTGCGCTTGTCTTAACAAACCTTTGGGAGCAACCAATCTTCTTTGTAAAAACCAAAGTCTTTCAAGAACAATTGAAATAAGCAAGATAGAGCAAACAAGCAAGGGCCAGATAAACCATCCCCCAGAAATTAATAAATTATTCATTTTATGTTGGCTTTAAATCTCCATTCTCAATACGAAATACCGTATCCAGTTTACCAGCATAATTCAAATCATGAGTGGCAACCACAATACCTATATTATGATCTTTAGCTAATTTAATTGTTAGATTTTGAATCACTTCAGCATTTTCTTGATCTAAATTACCGGTTGGTTCATCCATCAATACAAATTTTGGTTCATGAACAATAGCTCTAGCAATGGCAACTCGCTGTCGCTCTCCTCCTGAAAGCATATATGGGTATTTGTTTTTTAATTCGGCAATACCCAACTCATCAAGAATTTGTATAATTTTTTGAGAGTTTTCAACAACTTTTTTATTGTTCGCTATTTTGAAGACTAAGTCACAGTTCTCAAAGACTGTTAAATCATCTAACAGGTAATGAAATTGATAAGCAAATCCAAATAAGTTTTTTCTCATCAAATTAAAATTTTCCGAATTATTAATTAGTAAATTTATCTCATTAAAATAAATACTTCCTTGATCGGGAAACTCTAGGCCAGCAAGAATTTGTAAAAGAGTTGTTTTCCCGCTGCCTGAGGAACCAATAACACCAATTATCTGTCCTTCAGATATTGTTATTGAAACTCCTGAAAGAACTTCAGATGTATGACCACCTGATTGATAAGATTTGTAAAGACCTGAAGCAATAAGTTTATTCATGGCGCAAGATAGTTACAGGCTTCAACTTTGCTGCTCTTGCAGCTGGAAAATATGAAAATACTAAACTCATTATTAGAACTGAAACGGATATATTGATAAGTTGAGTTAACCTAAATTCGTAGGGGAAATAGTTAATAAAGTAACTATCCATCAAATTTCTATTAGTAAAATTTTCTATAATATTGATGAGCTGATCTATATTAGGAGTAATTGCAATTCCAATAATCAAACCGATCAGTATTCCTAATAATCCAATTATTAGCCCTAAGCTCAAAAAAATACATGTAAGTTGAGTTTTTGAGGAACCCATAGTTTTTAAAATAGCAATTTCTTTCTCCTTTGTTTTAACAGTCATAACAATTGTTGAAAGAATATTAAATGCAGCAACAGTAATAATTAAAAACAACATTAAACTGATTAATCTTTTTTCTAGTTTAATCGCTTGAAATAGTGTTCCATGGGTCTGCTGCCATGAAGTGAAATAGTAATTACCTTGATCAAGACTAGGCTGTGTCAATATATTAAAACCAACTGAATTTACTTCAAACAGGTCGCTCGTCTTAACCCTGATTCCTTGAGTTGAATTTTCTGATAAGTTAAGAATATTGGCTGCTAGATCATGGTGGATAAGAACCAGTGACTGATCTAATTCAGCCTTAAGCTCAAATATACCTACTACCTCTAAAGAAATAGTTCTCGGAAAGGTACCAAGAATCGACGAACGTAAATTTGTTGTTGTTATATTTACAGGATCCCCAACTTTTATACCTAAGTATCTAGCTAACCAAGAACCTATAACAACTCCTTCTTTTGAAGAAATGTTTTCAAGTTTTCCGTTAACAATATATTTGGGGAGAATAGACATAGAATTTTCAAGCTCAGGAATTATTCCAGTGACAAAAACACCTCTTGATCTATTCTTAGCACTCATCAAGCCTTGAGTCTCAATATAAGGACTTGTGCTTAGAACTTTTTCAGCGTTACCAATCTCGGAAATGATGTCTTCATAATTAATGACATTGTCATTCGAACGAATGATCAACTGAGGAACAACACCAAGAATTCTTGTTTGAAGCTCCTTTTCAAAACCATTCATGACTGATAACACTATTACTAAAGCTGCAACACCTAATGACAGCCCAGCAATAGCCATTAAAGAAGTGAAGGATGCAAACGCACCCTTCTTTGATCGAAAATACTTGTAGCCCAAGTAAATAGGCAATGAGTTCATGACACTTAGGTTATTTGTTTTAGAACCTTTTCAATATCGCCTTTATATGGTGGACGGATTGCTGATAATAGTTTGTCGAACCTTGAACCGATTTGCTTATAAACTGCTTTGGCATTGCTGAATGTCTTGAAACCCTCTTCACCGTGATAGCTCCCTATACCAGAGGGCCCGACACCACCAAAAGGCAGATCTTCTTGTTGTATGTGACCCAATACGTCATTTACAGTAACGCCACCTGAAGAAGTTCTTGTTAGGACTTTATCTTCTTCGTTCTTATTAGCTCCAAAATAATACAAACCCAAAGGCTTATCATTTTTATTAACGTACGAAATTGTTTCATCGATTTCAGTAAATTCTTTAATGGGCAGCAAAGGACCAAAGATTTCTTCTTTCATAATCTCCATATCATCAGTAGGATTCATTACAAGTGTGGGGGGTATTTTAAAAGCTTCTTGTTGGGAGAAATCCTCATTAGCAGGATTAATTTCATCAATTTCAGCTCCCTTATTCTTTGCATCACTTAATAAACCTTGCAACCTATCGAAATGTTTCTGATTAACTATTGAAGTGTAGTCATCGTTATGTTTTAAATCTGGATAAAAATCAGCTACTGCCTCTTTCATTCCTGAAACAAGCTCATCTTTTTTATCTGAATGAACCATTACATAGTCTGGAGCTAAACAGATTTGACCAGCATTCATTGTTTTTCCTAGCATAATTCTTTTTGCAGCAATAGCACTATCAGCAGTATTACTAACAATTACGGGTGACTTGCCACCAAGTTCTAATGTTACAGGAACTAAATTTTCAGAAGCAGCTTTCATAATATGCTTTGCAACAGCCCCGCTGCCTGTATACAAAAGATGATCAAATTTTTGTTGAGTAAACGTCGCGCCAACATCAGGACCGCCTAATATTGTTGCAAACTCTTCCTCATCAAAAGCTGCATCACATAACTCCTTCATTAAATTTGCTGATTGCTCTGTATATTCACTTGGCTTATGCATGATCTGATTACCCGCTGCAAAAATAGAAGCTGCAGGAGAAAAAGTTAGAAACATAGGGAAATTCCATGGGGAAATCATGCCAACAGTTCCAAGTGGCTCGTAGTCAACTGAAGCTTTTGCACCTAAAAAACCAAGGGGAAAGTTTGCTTTTCTTTTAGATCCCGCCATCCACTTTTTTAAATTTTTCTTTGCATATTCAATACTTGGAATAATAGTGTATACATCAGTTGCCATTGATTGATTTTTAGACCTGACACCAAAGTCTTCATTGAGGGCATCTACAATCTTGTAACGATTTTCCATAATCAATGTTTTCATTCGATTTAATCGGTCAATTCTTAAATCATATGATGGAGGCCCATTTTTTATAAAAAATGCTTGTTGTTTTTCTAAAATTTCTTTCATCTGTTGATGTTCCATTTTTACTCCTTATCTTAAATAATTTTATAGTCTATCAGTTAAAGAAAGCTCTAAGTCAAGTAATTATGATTATGTAGATCTTTTCTGTTTATCTGAGTCATTAGTTTTTTTAATCATACTTCTAATATCAGACCAGTCTTCTTCTGACATTTTAGAAAGCTGAGAGAAGGTTCCGCCACCTGAAAGATACTGAGCTCCATCAAGCGCAATTGTCTGACCTGTTAAGTACTCACACCCATCAGCCATTAAGAAAGTTGCTAAATTTTGAAGTTCACTCATTTGACCAACCCTTCCCATAGGAATTGTGCTCATTGAGTTTGAATCATCGAGATCACCCTTTGGGCTTAACCTTGCCCAAGCTCCCTCTGTAGGGAATGGGCCCGGCGCAATTGCATTAATTCTAATTCCATGCGAACCCCATTCTACTGCCAGTGACTTCGTCATAGTGTGAAGAGCAGATTTTGACATCGCTGAAGGCACAACAAAAGGTGAGCCTGTCCAAACCCAAGTAGCAAGAATTGAAATTATTGATCCCTTAATATTTTGCTCAAGCCACTTTTTTCCAACCGCATTAGTTACATAAAAAGTCCCATGAAAAACAATATTTGCAATAGCATCAAAACCCCTGGCTGAAAGATCTTTTGTTGGAGAAATAAAATTTCCTGCAGCATTATTAACCAATCCGTGAAGTGGGCCTTCTTGAAAAATTGTATCTATAAAGTCTTCAACATCTTGTGGGGATCTAATATCTAAGGGTTGATAACGAACATTTACTCCATATTTATCCTTAAATTCATTAGCCGTTTCAGCTAAAACACTCTCTCTTCTTCCGCAAATTACAAGCTCTGCTCCATGCTTAACATAGTGCTCTGACATCTCTTTTCCTAAACCAGTTCCACCACCGGTTACTAATATTTTTTTGCCTTTTAAAATATTCTCTTTAAACATATATATCCCTATTTTGTGTTTGTGATATCTATGATAGCTTGAACCCAAGCATCTGAAAAATTTAATGAGGGAACATAATCTAAAGTTTGACCGCCAGCCTTAATAAAAAGTTCTTCATATTCATCACCTATCTCAATAACAGTTTCAAGACAGTCGGAAGTAAATGCTGGTGAAAAAACAAGAACCTTTTTTATGCCCTTAGCTGGAAGATTTTCTAATACAACATCAGAAAAAGGTTCTAACCAATTATTGGTTAATCTAGACTGAAAAGTAACCTCATACTTATCTCTTGAAAGTGATAATTTCTCCGCTATCAACTTGGAAGTTTCATAAACAGTAGCTTTGTAGCAATAATGATTCTCATTGTTAATTTCATGCTCACAATTCTTACCATCACATTGATTATCCATGTAAACCTTATCAACTTGAGAATTGGGTAAGCCATGATAGCTAAATATGACCTTGTCATAATCAGAAACATCATAGCTTTTTGCTGCATCAACCCACGCATCTATAAATGAAGGATGGTCATAGTATTGTGAAATAAATTTAAATGAGGGAATGACCCACTCTCTTGAAAGATTTTTTGAAATATACTCAAAAACACTTCCAGATGTTGCGGAGGCATAATGTGGAAAAAGAGGCAAAATAATTAACTCTGAAGGGTTTGCTTCTTTTATTTCATTTAAGGCCTGTTGAATACTCGGCTTCTGATACCGCATCGCGTAAAAAACATTGTATTTTTCTTGTTTTTGATTAAGTTTTTTTGTTAACTCCTCAGTGTTTTTAAGTAATGGAGAGACTCCACCCGAAAGATCCCAAAGTTTTTTATAAATTTTACCTGAGCTAAATGATCTAATCGGACAAATAATTAAAGTTACAAGTAAGAATCTGAAAATGTATGGTATATCAATAACCCTGCCATCCATCAAAAATTCTCTCAAATACTTAAAAACATCAAAGTACGAGGGTGAGTCTGGAGTTCCTAAATTAATTAGTAATAGCGCTGGTTTGTTCATGGTCTCTCAATAAAGGATGTCCTATTATAAATAATAAGGAAATAAAACACAGAGAAGCGCTAAAAAAATATAAATACTGGGGCCCAAATTGATAGATAGGCATTGCAATAATCGGTGTTAAAACATGCCCTATTGGTATGACAGAACCCAAGTATCCCGCAGCTTTGCCTTGATTATCTGGTGTCTGAGCTAACGATAAAGATGAAGCATTAGCGGGTCTAAACATACCTCCACCAAAACCATTAATCATCATTGCCAGATAAAATAAAGCAATTGATGATGCTAATGCAGCCATGATATATGAAATTGTTAGTAAAAAAGTGCCGTAAATAAGAAGTGTATTATTTTTAATAGGCTTAAGATCAGTAAAAATATACTGACTGACAACTGTTGAAATGGCGAGAACAACAAAAACTAAACTTATAACCAGGGGTAGATCTTTCTCTGTAGAAAATATATCTGTTATGAAGAACCCTATAGACTGAAGGAGTGATGCTTGACAAAGCGAAGACAATGCAGCGATAAATAAAAAAGGCCAAACGGCTTTATCTAAATATGAAATATTGGAAATAACGTTATCAGCATTTTTTTTAAGAATAATATTTTTAGGAAAGCTAATAAAAATACCAACAGCTGCAACAAATCCACAAAAAGCAAACATATAAAAAGGAAGACTCTTCGAGTATAAAAATAAGAATCCGCCAATCATTGGGCCCATAATTGTTCCAATTAAAAAACTTGATTCCAATCTCGCAAATTTTTTAGTTCGTTTTGATCTTTCCGAGATATCTGCCATATATGCAAAAGCTGCTGGCCTTGTTGCAGATCCAATCAATCCATTAATTAATCGTCCTAGTATCAGTAAAGGCAAAAGATAAACAAGATCTAAGATTTTTTGTTCGACAAGGAATAAAGGCGTAATTAAAGCAATAATTGAAACTGAATATCCTATCAAACCAATTACAGCAATATTACGTCTACCATACTTATCAGATGCTCTCCCCCAAGATGCACTTGTAATCGCCCATGCAACTGCAGAAATTGAAAAGATTGTTGATGTTTCAATAACTGACAAGCCCAAGTCTCTGGCAAGAGGAGGAACCAAGACAAAAGCAAAAGATTGACCTAAGCCAACTGAAAATAAGCCGAACTTTAACCAGGTTGAAGGATTAGACAATTTTTGAGATGCCTACAGCCTCACGAAGTTTACCAACTAGCTCTTGAGCTTGAGGTCGAACTTTGCGAGCCCCATCAGAAAATAAGTCGTTTAATAGATCTGGTTGATTTTCTAGTTCCAAATATTTTTCTCTGATCGGCAGAATTTCATTGTTAATGGCTGAAAATAATTCTTTCTTAACATCACCCCAGCCAATTCCATCTACGTATGCTTGCTTCATATTTTCAATTTGTTCTTTGTTAGCAAAAAAGGAATATAGCTGAAAAAGAGTGCATGAATTATGATCTTTGGAATCGCCAGGCTCTAAAGAATTTGTAATAATTTTTGCTATAGATTTTTGCAACATTTTCTCAGAGCATAAAAAGGGAATGATGTTATTGTAAGACTTGCTCATTTTTCTACCATCATTACCTGGTACTGATACTTCATTCTGTATTAATGCCTCGGGGACAGTTAACAATTTAGAATAAGTATGATTAAACTTACCTGCAATGTCCCTAGCCATTTCCATGTGTTGCGCTTGATCAGGTCCAACAGGAACATGAGTAGCGTTAAAAATTAATATATCCGCGGCCATTAAAACTGGATAGGAAAAAAGCCCCATATTAATAGCTTTGTCCTCATCACCGCCAGATTGAGCATTTTCAGCAACCTTTGCTTTATATGCGTGTGCTCGATTCAATAAGCCTTTAGCAGCACTACAGTTTAAAATCCATGTTAATTCATGGACCTCTGGAATATCAGATTGCCTATAAAAATAAGACTGCTTAGGATCTAGACCTGATGATAGCCATGCTAATGCAACATTTTTTACACTTGATTCAATTTCATTTGGATCAGTCTGTTTAATGAGAGCATGGAAGTCTGCAAGAAAAAAATATGAATCATTATCAGGAGCTACCAACTTAAGAGCAGGTTTAATAGCACCTAAATAATTTCCGATATGGGGAGTACCAGTTGTTGTAATTCCTGTTAAAATTCTTTTTCTCATTTAAGGTTAATTATAAACGTCAAAAAAAAGTATTGTGGAAACTCATAAAATTTTATTTGAATCATTAGATAAAGCTGAAAAGCATTTTGAAGCTGGAGAAATTCGTCTCGCGCAAAAAATTGTTAACGAAGTCTCAAGAACAATAAAAGCTGAAGGAAAAGTATCGAATAAACTTAGACACAGATTTAATTTTATGTCCGCTCAATCTAGATATTTTAATGATATTTCATCTTTTGCCACGAACCCAAAAAGAAATAAAATCATCCAGGATATCGAATCCTTGATAGCTAACCCCCATGAAAATCCTAAAAAGCAAGCACATAAAATTCATGAACTTCAAACTAAATGGCAGTTACTAGATCAAACATCCAAGCCTGCTGGTCGTGAGTTGTGGATTACTTTTAAAACCCTTACAGACAAAGCATGGGAACCATGCGCACAATACTATGAAGAATTAAAACAAATAAAAATTTCAAATGCTAAAGAGAGAGAAAAAATTATTGAATCATTGATTCAATACACTAACGATAATGCAGATAAATGGCCAGGATTGATTGATATGAGTAGATTTTTAAGCAAATCATTTCAAAGTTGGCAAAACTATGCACCAGTATTAGATGAAGATTTTTCTAAACTTAAGTCAGCATATCAAGAAGCAAGAAAGCCTATAAATAATGCTATCAGGGAACAGGAAACTAAAAATTTTAAAATCAAAGAATCATTGATTGAAAAAGTTAAACAAATTAATGATGAGGATACTCAGAGTTGCATCCAAAAGTATCAAAAAATTAAGCGTGAATATCAAAACGTTGGACCAGCTGGTAAAAAAAATGAGCCGATATTGTGGAAAAAATTAAATGAGGCTGCTGATAGGTTTTATGAGGCTGACAAAGCTCTAATCAATGATGAGCTTATTGTAATTAATAATCTGCTTGATTTGCTTCAAAAAGATGGTTGCTCAATCAAAGAAATTAAAGAAAAAATTTCTGAACTGAATAAAACTCGAAAATCACCAGAATTTGCGAAACTTCAAAAAGCTTTAAAAAGCTTTGAAAATAAAAAGATTGATGAAATAAATGCTTCAAAAATTGAAATTTATCAAAATCTTTTAGATTTAATAGAATCATCTCATGAAATTCATTCAATCATTCATAAGGAAATATTAAAAACATTACAAAAACCACTTTATAAGGGTGATGCAGATAAGCTTCTTGAATGTACAGTTCGACTTGAGCTGATAGCAAGAATTGAGCCGCCCTCTTCTGATAAACTGATCAAACAGAAACTATCGCTTGAGATGCTTCAAAATAAATTCTCTGGCTCCAAAAATTCCGAGGATGAGATTAAAGATTTGCTAATCGATTTTATCAATAACCTTCAGTCAAATAAGATTAACGCAACCGAAAAAAAATTATGGAAAAGAATAAGTGAAGCTATAAGTCAATTAGTTAAACTTCTTCCTTAGGTTTCAAGACATTCATCCATCTATCAGACCGAAATCTCGCTATATAAAGAAACCCTTTGACAACATAATCGGCAACAAGTGTTGAGAATATTACTTCGATCCTTGCATCAAGCAAAAAGAAGATCACTGCAAGAAAAACTCTTATAAACAATAAACAAGTTAGAGTTATCGCAAGTGGGGTTTTGGTATCGCCAGCACCTCTTAAAGCTCCACCAAGAGAAAATTCGATTGCCATCAAAGGTTGCATTGATCCAAGCAGCCAAATAAAGATAACAGTTAAGCGAACGACCTCATCATTATCAATCATAAACCTTGCCAAAGGTTCGGCAAAGACTGTTATTACTATTCCAAAAAAAGTCATTGAAAGAATTGATAAACGCATTGCTCCCCATCCAGCACGCTTGGCCTGCTCTTGATCTCTTGCACCTAAATGCTGGCCAACAAGAGTTGCTCCAGCAATCGAAAACCCAAATCCAATAACAAATGAGAATGACAATATCTGCACTCCAATTCCATATGCTGCATACGCCTCGGTACCATAATAGGCAACCAAAATGAGAAATGCTGTTATTCCAATCTGGAAAATTATTTGCTCCAAAGCTGCAGGGAGCCCAACTTGAAAAATTTCTTTTACTCTTGATGTATCAAGATTAAATATGGAAAAATATCTAACAGGCAATTGATTTGAAAGCCAAAAAACTATCAATAAGACTGCTCCAATCACAAAAGATACGCCATTGCCAAGGGCCGCTCCAATAACTCCATAATTTGGAAATCCAAGCCAGCCATTTACAAAAACAAGCATAAAAAATATTGCAAACATATTCATGATCAACCCAATAAATAACGGAGTTCTTACATCACCAACTGCTCTTAGAGCAGTTATCAAACCCATGCCGCAACCAAAAGCCACATAAAATGGAGAGATAGCTCTGAGATATTGAGTTGAAAGCAAAAGAGCTTGATCCTTCAGACCAAAAAACTTCACTAAGGGTTCTGCAAATTGCCAGACGCATATTGCTGTAACTAAGGATAAAGCAATTACAAGTTGAACTGTTCTTGTAAAGAATACTCCAGCTTCTAGTTTATCATTTGCCCCCCAATTTCTTGCAATAAGAGCTGTTGATCCTGCTAAGACACCTGTAAGAACTGCCTGTAAAATAAAAGTTACTCTTTGACCAGTAACTGCTGCAGCAATAGCATCAGGCCCTAGATTGCCTACAACTTTAATTGCGACAATTGAGCTTGTGGCATAAAAAAGATTCGTAATTATAGAAGGCCAAGCAAGCGTCCAAACACCCATTGAGCCTCTTGGGATTTTGACTCCCCCATCTAAGACTTCCAAATATTAAGACTCCTTAATTGAGCCAAGATAGATGACCCCAAAGATAAGAGTCATTGAAAATGCAACAAAGGGAGAATCTTGAGACTTAAGTATCTTATTTCTATAGATAAAACATTCTATTAAATGAGCGATAAGTAATAAATAAAATATCCCTGATGCTAAATAAAAAATCCATCCATTGAAGGGTTCGAATAAATTAACAATCCCAAATGCCCAAAGAATTAAAGTAATTATGTGTGGAGTTTTCATTGCAACCTCTGGAAATTTGTTGAATACATTCTATCAATCATTTTTTCGATAAATGGTTGTATTTGGGCATATGATTCATTGTCTTTAATGGCATACCATTGATGTAAGTAAAATAATGAGCCAAAAAGAAAACTACGATGTTCATCGGGGTTTCCGTGAATCATAGAACCATCTGCTTGACCTTTTTTGAACCATGTTGTCCATATCTTATAGTGATTAGCTTCATTGGCTTTAATAAGATTATATTTTGCAAAATCAGAAAGTGATTTTGGAAGTTGCATTAAAAGCGTAAGGCCATTAATTGTCATTGCTTTGTTTGTATAGGTTTTAATCTTCTCTAAATGATTAACATCCATCTTATTGATAGTTTCAATTAATTTATCAAGTTTTGTTTGAATCGAAAGGATCACTTCAATAAATAAATCTCCCTTACTATTAAAATAATAGTAAATAGATTTATCGGTTAAATTCAATGATTTAGTAATTTGTTCTAATTTGGTGTTATGAAATCCATGTTGTGAAAAAATAGAAATTGCTGATTCTAAAATTAAATCTTTTTTCTTTATTCTCTTAGGGGTATTGTTAATATTCGGTTCCATATGAAATAAGTATAAAACTTTGCTTCAAAATTACCTAGCTTCTAACTGAGACATAATATTTTTATGCTTTTGTCGATCAATTTTATAAAAAGAAAATATTCCAAATGGGATTATCATCAGCACTGCAACAAAGGGGCCTTGAACCATCGCTAAACTAAATATTTGATCAGCATTAGGGAGAACTTCAGATCCTTGAGGAAAACCAATAAATTCTAATGCTAAACCAGCAACCAAGATCCCTAACCCAGTATTTAACTTCCCTATTAATGAACTAGAAGCATACATTAAACCTTGTTGACCAATCTTACTCTCAAGCTCAACTTCATCACTAATATCACCAAGCATTGATTCTCGAATAATTGCGCTTGATGATAAGCAGGTATTGGCCACATATATAAAAGGAGCTAAGGCAAAAAATAGATTCCAAGAACCAGAATCTGGGAGTACATCATTTAAATAAAGAACTATCGGTATTGGTGGAATCAATGCAGCAAAGGTTATAGCAAATAGCAAAATAGATCTCTTTTCTAGAAATAAAACCAATTTTGGTACTAATAAAAATGCACTGAATGTTGATAAAACATAAATACCCAAAAATGAAGCTATCATGATTGATTTAAACTCCCAGAAGTAGGTATTCATATAAATTTGCAATGAGCTATTTAGTCCCCAACTTACAGCAATAAATAAATATCCAAAAAAGAATATTAGAAATGATTTATTTTTTAAGGCTATAAAAATTTGAGAAAAAATTAATTTTAAGTCAAAAGAAATTTGATCATTTAATGAGGTATTTCTATATTTCAATGTTCCAAAATAAGTTACTAGAACAGAAATAGACATTAAAACAGCGCCAGTCATACCATAGTAAATCCATGGTTCTGGGTTTTGAGTTCCAGGAATATAGTCAGGAGTATCTTTAAAAAAAACGGTGTAAGCTAAAAAAGCATTAAATAAGCCCCCTGCCCAACCAAACATTTCTCTGGCAGCAAATATAGAAGTTCTCTCGGTATAAGAACGGGACATTTCACTTCCAAGGGATCTATGTGGGACCTCAAATATAGTCATTCCAAGCCTTGTGAATATGGTAAATGTCAGCATCCACAAGAATAAATATTGTTGCGATAAATCCCAAGATAATTGAATAGAGAAGAGCATAAAATATGACAACCCCATTGGAATTATTCCTAGGAGAAAATAAGGATGCCTTCTTCCTAAGCGGTGATTTGTTCTATCTGAGATAACTCCCATAATAGGATCAGTAAATGCGTCAACTATTAATGCAATGAATATTGCAAGACTCGCAAGGCCTGGGGCTAAACCTATGACATTAGAATAAAAAAATAAAAGAAAAAAAGTAAAAGCATCATTTTTAACACCATTAGCAACAGCACCAGAAGCATAAAAAAATTTCTCTTTAGTTTGAATTGTCATGGTTCAGTATTTTATTCCTATATTCCAGATATATATCTCAATAAAAAATTTCTTACAAGCGTAATTACCTTCCTAGAAAGGCGATTAGTGGATTTTGAAACT
Source organism: uncultured SAR86 cluster bacterium (assembly GCA_902595065.1). GTDB lineage: Bacteria > Pseudomonadota > Gammaproteobacteria > Magnimaribacterales > D2472 > D2472. The sequence goes on along the minus strand of CACJOM010000003.1, from coordinate 199,100 downwards.
TTGAGTATGATTCCTCATCAAGCAAGTGACCCATTCCTGGAATGATTTCTAATTTACTATTTTGAATAAGATCTTTAGCAGAATAAGCATTTTTAACTTTAATTAGCGGATCAATATCTCCATGAATAATTAAGGTTGGGGTATTAATTGACTTTAGAAGTTCCTTTCTATTTTTTGAGCTGATAATCGCAGCCATTTGTCTAAGAAATCCCCCATCATCACCACCCCTTTCTATATAAGCTCTCATATTATTTCTAAATTGAGGCGTATCATAATTTTTTCCTGGAGTGCCTATAAGTTCAAATAATTTTATGGATTGATCAATCCTTCCTTCGATATCATCTTTGGCTGCAGATCTTTTTAGCAACTGCTGAGTGACCTTGAACTTAGGACCATTAAATGGATTTGGAGTTGAGGCCGTTGAGGAAATCATCGTAAAAGATTTTGCTCTTTTGGGGTGCTGAGCAACTAAAACCTGAGAAATCATTCCACCCATTGACATACCTAAAATATGGGCAGAATCAATCTTTAAATGATCAAGCACGGCTATGCCATCTGAGGCCATATCCTCAATGGTGTATTCAGAGCTAATTGGAATGAATAAAAAATATTTTAAATAATTTAATGTTAGAGATGGCTTGGATGAAAAGCGACTAGATAATCCAACATCTCGATTGTCAAACACTATGGGTCTAAAGTTATTTTCTTGTAAATTATTAATTAAAAAATCTGGCCATAACGTCAATTGAGCGCCAAGGCCTGTCACCAAAAGAATTGGGGTTGCATTTTTTGGACCATAATCTCTGTATGCAATATCAATTGATTTATTTTTTGCAAAACCTTCCTCAAAGGAGAAAACATTAATTGATAATATTAAAATTAAAAAAAATAAATTTTTACAATGCATAAGCTTTTGCTCTTAATTTAACGTTATCTCTAATGGCGCCCCAAAAAAGGGACATATCAAAATTATGGAGATCTCCCTCATTCGCGAATCTTTCAATTTTGTCTATCAGGGAGCCTTTTGTTTCAACCATAAAATTTTTAGAGACTCTGGCCTCAAAAGTTAAGTCAGATATAGCTTCGATAGAAAGTTTAGAATATGTATTCTTAGTAGCGTAATAATCTGCAAGGGATAACTTATCTGATTTTAATCTAATAGGAATATTATTTGGATCAATTATCCAATCATGACTGGCATTCCAAGAAAATGGATTTTGGCAAACTAGAGCTTGCTCCATTGGCTCAAGAATCCAGCCATTTGGAGTCCAGAACATAGATTTTGCTCTATTTCGTCTAAATCCTTCTATGCCTGTGCACCATGAAATAATTGCATGTTGATCATCACTAGAGTTAGAAATTGAAAGATCGGGATATAACTGATCAAAGTATTTTGTTGGTAATATGTATCCGATTAAATATGCTGCTACAAAATTTTTTTTAGCACTGGATTTGGATACATACTCGTTTACCAGCCTTTGCCCATGCAATGCTCCTTGACTGTGCCCTGCTATAAAAAAAGGCTTGCCATTATTATGCTTTTCCATAAATATCTCAAAAGCATTCGATAAATCTGAATAAGCCAAATCTAATGCCTTGCATCCATTATTAGCTTCAGCATCAAAAAAAGAAAAATAAGTTGCCTGACGATAATAAGGCGCATAGACATTACAGGTTTCCGAAAAAGCAGATGCTTGAGTTGCTAAATGACTGCCAGTCCTCTCATATGCTGCTGAGGTCTCATCAATGGGTGCATTCCATTGCTTTTCAAAATATCCTGTCGGATGAATAAAAAAAACATCAATCTCTTTATCATCTAGTGAGGGTGGATTATCAGGCGATAAATTTTGAAATCCATCCTTACCAGGAAATGCAGCCCAGCTCTGAATTTCAGAATAATTTGGTTCTTTTGGAAGATTGTCAGAATTAAAGTTTGTCTCAGGTTTGAGACTTTGAATAAATTCGAAATTGTTGTTCCATGGACTAAGTTTTTTTTTAGTCATTAGATTATAGTTTTAAAAACTTATTTGTTGATGTGGCTGTTGCAACCAACCTATCACCTTGATGCAATTCAGCAGAAGTAAAAGAAATACTTTTACCTACCTTATTAATAGTTGCGGATGAGGTAAATTTACCAGGAGTACCTGGAGCTAAAAAATTAACATTAATATTTAAAGTTAATGGATTGTATTCACCATTTGTTTTGAAGATCAATAGATGTGCCATTGATGTATCAAGCATAGCTGTAATAAAACCGCCTTGAACAAACGCACCATCTGAGTGAGTAAGTTCTTCCCCTATATCAAAATGCATGGTCATAGTTTCATTTTTTTCATTAAAAGCAACACCATTTGCACCAAGGATTGAAAGGAATTTTGGTGGTTTACTTAGGTCTATTTTTGAGGATGTCATTGCATGTTTTGTGTAATAGAATAGTTGAAATAAATTATAGGGGAATTCTATGAGAATCTTTATATCAATATTGATATTTTTTTTCATTTCAGTGCAAATTAACGCAAGCTCACTTGATATAAATGATAAAAATAAAATAACAGATCACTTCAATACATACGTTGATAATGGCAGCCTTCCAAATGTCTCAATTTTAATCAAAAAAGATAATGAAGAAATTTATCGTCACCATTATGGGTTTGCAGATATAGAGCGTGAAATTTCTGTTAGTGACAAAACAGTTTATAGGATTTACTCAATGACAAAACCAGTAACTGGTGTTGCGATTATGCAATTAGTCGAAAATGGGCAATTAAGGCTGAATGATAAAGTTTCACAGTACATTCCTGCATTCAAAAATACAAAGGTGATCAACCTTGAATTCCAAGATTATGTTGTAAAGCCAAAAAGAGAAATTACTATTAGAGATCTTTTAACTCATACAAGTGGTTTGACTTATAGCTGGGCAGGAGAAGGCCCGGTAAATCAAATTTATAGAAAATATAATATTCGACCTTATTACTTTGGTGCTCTAGATGCAGAATTGAATAAATTTCCAGGTAATACCTGCCAATTTGCTGCAGCTGCAGCTAGTGCCCCCCTATTACACAACCCAGGTGAAAAATGGTCATATGGAATAAATATGGATGTTTTAGGTTGCGTGGTGGAGGTTATCTCAAAAATGACATTTGCTGAATATTTACAAAAAAATATCTTTGATCCACTAAATCTGAAAAGCATTGGCTTTGCTGTAAATCCTGATGATAGTGATTACTTTACAACTCTCTATACTTCAGGAGCATTTTCTAGGGATGGAGAGGTTGTTGCCCCATCTGGATTAAATCAAGCGGAGTTAATGTTCTCAAAAGACCTCAGATCAATTGATGCATTTGACAAGTCTCCATATCTTACAAATTCATCAAAATTATTCGATGGTGGATCAGGTCTAGTTTCAAATATTGATGATTACAGCAAATTTGCAGAGATGCTGTTAAATGGGGGAGAATTAAATGGTGTTAGAATTCTTAGCCAAGCCTCTGTAGATTTAATGTCCATGAATCATCTATCAGATGATATTCTTTCTGATGGTGCTGCTTTTGGATTAGAGGGCGTTGGGATGGGATTAACAGTCGGAACAATCATGGACCCTGGTTTAGCGGGAACTTATTCTGTTATGGGAGAGTTTTTCTGGGGAGGAGCCGCCAGCACAATATTTTGGGTAGATAAAAAAAATAATGTCACTGCTACAATGATGACCCAATACATGCCTTCAGATAAGTATCCATTACGTGAAGAGTTAAAAACTCTACTTTACTCTGGTTTGAGTAACTAAAACTGGCGGAGAGACAGGGATTCGAACCCTGGAAACCCGCGAAGGTTTGCTGGTTTTCAAGACCAGTGCATTCAACCGCTCTGCCATCTCTCCATTCCTTTAGGTAAGGCATTTTAAAGACTTTTGGAAATAAGTAAATGTGACATTACCTAGTTAATGAGGTAAATAATACATTGAATAAATTAGCTTCTGACTTATACAGTCATACGCAGAGGGTTGTAGACGTAATTTTTTTTTAGATCGAGTAGAATTAAATCAAAATTATTCGTTAGGAGAGATTATGCATTGGATAACTATAGTTGGAGCATTTTTTACTATTCTTTGCGGTGTCATAGGTTTTGTTGATGGCGTTGTAAAAAAAGGAAAATTGAAAACAGCTTGCACCTATCTAACTTTCTTTTTTGCAGCGTTCACAATTAGCTTTATTTATAATTCAGGTTCCTTTTAGGAATTAGCCTATGGGTAACTTTCGCCACTTTTATTGCCTAGAGAATAAAAAAAATTATTTGGTATATTATTAAGCTATGAGTCTTACTACCTACGTTATTGGGAATATTGTTTTAATCATAATGCTTTACCTAGTGGTTAGAAATAAACAATGAATGAATTTGTAGGGTTTTGGTTAGTAGATATCATAGTTGCATCTATTGCCTAAAGAGTAAATAAATTATTCGGCATAATGTTTACTCATTTAGAGAGCGATTAGTTTAATTATTTACGCCATTATTCATTATTTTGGTTATGTTTGTTTCATATTTATAAAAATTGATTCTCGATTCTTTTTTTAACAGCTCAACTTTATGGCAACCATAGCTTTTTTTTGCAAAAAATTCTTGGGTACAAAATTTTAAGCAATCTTCAAATCTGCCTACTTTTGCACCTATTAGATCAAAATAAAAAGCATAAAACCCATCCTCTCCACCAGGCCAATTATCAACTGAAAACATAGAAAGTATATCAATTGATAATTTTACATCTCTTAATGTAAATCCGCCTGAACCCCCATCAATCACCAAGCCTATAGGTCTATTTCTGTCCCATGCAGGTCCAATACAGTCAAAATGCAAAAAATCGCTAATACTATAATCTGAATTCTTGCATATGAGAGAATCTGTTTGAAAAATTAATACCTTTTTAAAAAGGATTTGAGCCCATAGTCTTTTTGATAATAAAAGCTTGTTATAGTCCGATGAAGACAACGAGTTATATTTAATAAAAATTATCTTCAACAATGATAACCGCATCATCTCTTGAAAATAATTATCTTTAATCAAATGATAATTTAATTCTGAAGTTATAAGAATTAATGGTCTGTTGAGCTCTTCGAAAAAATTTCTTATAACAAATTTAAGTTCTGTACACTTTCTAGTTTCAATAATTAAACCTCCAAGATCAGTGCTTTTTACATGTCCAAAGGATTCATCAAATATAATATCAATGGTGCTAAAATGATGAGAGCTTGGAATTGGATTAATAGAGTTTAGTAAATCATTAAGAGCATGATTAAAATTAGCATCATCTAAACCTTTGTTATCTGCCAAAAATAATTGAGCTGAAGTTTTGTTATGAATATTGGACCCCTATTATTATCCTTGGTTGTAATAACTACTATATTAATAAATTATTACAATAATAGGTGCCCTAATTGTAAAAAATGGCAAATCAAAGGTTTTAATAGAGTTGATGATGAGACTTTTGGAGATGTAGTCACCGTATATTGTTCGAGATGTAAACATAAGTGGACAATTAAATTTAAAAGATCAGAGTTTCAACCCAAGCAAGACTCTAATATAGATAACTAATAATTTTATTAGTTCTATTTACTTTGTTAAATTCAAAGAAAATAACAAATGTGAATATTACGCTTATCTATTCCAATCTTAAGACTAATTGCTAGTCTTGGTAAAACTGAATATTTGTAAATGTTAATAGTTAAAATCTATGTATCTTTTTTTAAATTGATAAAGTCTAGATTTTCTCCTATTGCAACATCACTTATAAGAGCTCTAGATTGACATAAATGATCTATGTTTGTTTAATGAATATATCGTTCATCCTATTCTGGGACGGAAGTAAGTAATAATACTGAAGGAACGCATCTTATTGCCAGCCGGCAGGAGATGAAAAATGACTAAATGGGAATATAAAATTGTTGACCACAGCAATTCTACAGCAATGGGTTACTCAAATGAGGAAACAGAAGCATTTAAAATTGAATACAAAGATGCAGTCCATTGGAAATACGAAATGTCTAGGATTGAATTAAATAAGCTTGGCCAAGAAGGCTGGGAATTAGTCACTCAAGATGGAGCGAGTCAAATTTATTTAAGACGACCATTATAAGAAAATGATATTAGAAGAGTTAAGGGTAATAACAATTGTATATGTTAGTGCCCTTGCTCCTCTAATTATCTATTTTTATAAAAAAGATAGGATCCCAACCTGGGTGCCATCAATATACTTAGGATCATTTCTTGTCTGCGCATTGGGCTGGGAACTTTGGTTTACCTATGGGTGGATTGATGGAGATCCGGTTAATTTACGTAGATCTGAAACATTAAATCTATGGATTCCTATTCATTTAAACTGGCTTTTAAATTCAATGGCTGATGCTGGAACAATCTCACTAGGTGGCTTATGGCTAATGTGGAGATACAGCGGAAAAAATAGTCAGATTTTTCAAGAATGGAACTGGTCTGCATTCAGCATCTTACTTGTATGGTGCATAGCTCAAAATCTTTTTGTAGAACTATTTTTATATCATGATCAGTTATCTGAAGGTAAGCTGATATCGTGGGCACCATTTGCCCCAACTGGCCAATTTTTTAATCCGATGCTAATAGAATTCAATCAAAGAAGTGTCATGCTTCAAACTCAATTACCTTGGCTAATCATGTCTCCAATCTTATACAAAGCAGTGATCATCATGGCTAGAAAAACCTCAATAATTTAATCTAAAGCTCTTGGCTTAGCTGAGATATCAAATTGAAAAATTTTCCATTAAAAAACTCTGTCTATAAAGTGTATTATCAATAAATGAGCACTGAACATCACAGAGTTATTGGTTTTTGGCGCGGCTGGTCCATAGCTGTAGGGTGTGCAATTGGATCAGGTATTTTTATGATGCCAACCATGTTGGCTCCATATGGAATGCTGGGATTTGGTGGATGGTTGATAGCTGGCAGTGGATCAATTTTAGTCGCTTTAACTATGGCAAGACTGGTAAAAAGAATCCCTAAAACTGGAGGGCCATATGTTTATGTAAATGAAGGGCTTGGTAAATTTCCAGGATTTATAATTGCTTGGACGTATTGGGTTTCATGTATTTCAGCAATAGCAGGTATATCAATTGCATTTGTAGGTTATTTAGGTTTTTTTATTCCTACGATATCAAATTCTCCCATTCATTCATTGCTTGCATCGCTAGCCCTGGTATGGATTATTGTTCTTTTGAATATTAGAAGCTTAGAAAATAGCTCTAAATTCCAGTTAATTTCAACTTTATTAAAATTATTGCCCTTAATTTTTATTATTTTTCTTGGTGCTGCAAACTTCAATATCGATAATCTACCAGAAATTAATCCAACTGCTCTCAGTCCAATTTCATTACTTGCAACAGTTACAACTCTGGTGATGTGGTCATTTATTGGCATTGAAACTGCTACTGTCCCGGCCGACAATGTAATCAACCCTCAGGAAACTATTCCAAGGGTTTTGATTGCCTCAGTTTTAACAATTCTTATTATTTATATCTTAGTAAGTATCTCAATAGCAGCAATTGTTCCAGCCAAAGAATTAATAGATTCTTCTGCTCCTTTTGCATTGGCTGCAACAAAAATTCTAGGTATATCTGGGGGAGCCATAATAAGTATTGGAGCCTTGATATCAACTCTTGGTTCATTAAATGCAAATACGCTTACCGCTGGCAATCTAAGTCTTGCTGCCGCTAGAGATGGTCTACTTCCAAGAAAATTTATTTCGTTAACTGCAGCCGGAACTCCTATTTTTACATATCTTCTTACAGGAGTGTTTGTAAGTATCTTGCTGATATTGAATTACACAAAAGGTATTGTGAATGCCTTTGTATTTATGGCAATGCTTTCTACATTATCTACACTGATCGCTTATGCCTTCTGTGCAATAGCTGAATTTAAGTTTTCACAACATGACCAAAAAGATCGAGCAGGTATGAATGCACTTTTACTGTCTTGTGGAACATTTTTGTATGCATTTTTTGCTATTTGGGGAGCTGGGCTTGAAATGATTATTTATTCAATTATTCTGATTGTCATTGGGACACCCATTTACTTACTAAAAAAATAATACGATGAATGTGTTGAATGAATTTTCAAAGATAAAAGAAGTTGCGCTAAGATCTCCGCTTGCAAGCTTCATTGATGACGAGAAGCTTTCAAATGAATGGGCCCCCCTACGGTTTCACTCAAAACCAGATTTAAAACAAGCTATAGTTGAATATGATTATTTCAGAGATTTGCTGGATGATGATGAAATATCAATTATAGACCTACCCTCCTCTAATAAATTAACAATTGATAGCATCTATACAAGAGATAGCATTCTTATTTCAAATGAGGGATTAATTCTTTGTAATATGGGCAGATCTTCTAGAACCCCTGAAGCTGAAGAAAATTATAAAACCCTTGCATCTAAAGGCTATAAAATAGCTGGTCAAATTAGGGCGCCGGGAACACTTGAGGGAGGTGATTTTATATGGATTGATGATTCTCATGCTGCTGTTGGACTTGGACCACGGACTAATGCAGAGGGAATTCGTCAATTAAAAGAAATATTAGGCACCTCAGTTGAACTTCACGTTGTAGTTCTTCCAGATCCAATTCATCCAGATGATGTCCTCCATTTAATGTCAATAATTTCACCCCTAGATGAGGATCTAGCTCTTATATATAAACCTTTCATACCAAAATCTTTTTTAACGTGGCTAGATAACCTGGGCATAAAGTTTGTTGAAGTATCCCAGAAAGAATATCCATTAATGGGATGCAATGTTTTGGCAACCTCACCCAGATCGATTATTATGCTTGAAGATTTGCCAGAAGTTCAATCAAGCCTTGAGCGAGCTGGATGTAAAATTAGAACTTACAAAGGCATGGAAGTTAGTAGAAAAGGCGAAGGTGGCCCAACATGTCTCACAAGGCCCTTATTAAGAACAAAATAAATGGATAATCAATATAAAAGTTTACCGGGTTGGACATACACAAGTGAAGCGTTTTTTGAACTTGAAAAAACTGAATTAATCTTGAAAAATTGGCAATTAGTTTGTCATATTTCAAATATACCTGAGACAGGTGATTTTTTTACATTTGAGATTTTTAATGAACGTATTTTTGTCATTAGAGATGAAGATAAAAATATTAAAGCATTCCATAATCTATGCTCTCATCGAGGAACTAAACTAATTGACGAAATTTCAGGAACCTGTTCTGGAAAAATAACTTGCCCGTATCATGCATGGGGATATAACTTCCAAGGAGACCTAATCAAGGTACCTTATGAAAATCAATTTAATGATCTAAATAAAGCAGAACATGCACTCCAGAGTGTGGAATTAGAAATATTTCAAGGGTTCATCTTCGTAAAATTGTTAGCATCAGATACACCCAGTGTTCATAAACAATTTGCACCATACATTGATGAGATAAAAAAATATAAACTTGAGGAGATGAAGCCCTTAGGTCGCGTCACAATGAGACCAAGAAATGTTAATTGGAAGCAAATTGCTGATAATTATGTAGATGCATTACACATCCCTGTAGCACATCCGGGCTTATCAAAGCTCGTTGGTAAAAGCTATGGTGTTGAAGTTTCTAGCAACAATGGTTACATACATAAAATGTGGGGAGATGGATCTAATGCTCGAAAAGATAACTTATCAAATAATTTATATAACAAGTATTTGCCATCAATGAGTCATCTTCCTGAAGATAAGCAAAGATATTGGCTTTATTATAGATTATGGCCAAATTTAGCCTTTGATATTTACCCTGAGCAGATGGATTTCATGCAATTTATCCCAATTGACGCTCAAACAACAATGATTAGAGAAATAGCTTATGCGTTACCAGATAATCGAAGGGAAACAAAAGTTGCACAGTATTTAAATTGGAGAATAAATAGAGAAGTTAATAATGAAGACACTCAATTAATTAATTGGGTGCAAGAAGGCATGAATTCAAATAAATTTAAAGATGGGCCACTAGCTAAAACAGAAATATGCCTAATTGATAGCGCCTCAAAAGTTAGAAACTCATTACCAGTGGCCTCTTTACAAATAGCACCAAAAGAATCAGAGATTAGTAAAATTAATGCTGAATTAATGCTCTCTTCTACTTAACAATAATTTTTTTTACATTAAACTTATTTTAAATTAATTAATACAACAGCTAGATATGATATTTAATGACTTATTAAGTTCCATAGGTAATACCCCTGTAATAAAGATTAAAAATATTGCGCCAGCAAACATCAATTTGTATGTAAAAGCTGAATATTTCAATCCAGGAGGGTCTGTTAAAGATAGGCTGGCTTTAAATATTATTAATGAAGCTGAAACAAATGGAGATCTAAAACCCAATCAAACAGTTATTGAAGCTACTAGTGGGAATACTGGTATTGGCTTAGCAATGGTATGCGCCAGCAAAGGGTATCCTTGCATAATTACTATGCCAGATAGCGCATCAGTTGAGAGAAGAAAACTCATGAGGTTTCTTGGTGCTAAAGTTCTGTTAACCCCAGGACCAGAGGGAGCAACCGCAGCTTATGATCTTGCTAAAAAACTAGCTGATAAAAATAATTGGTTTTATGCTCGACAATTTGAAAATACAGCTAATGCAGATATACATGAAGAAACCACAGCAATTGAAATATTAAATGATTTTAAAGAAATAGGATTAGACTTTTGGGTATCAGGATACGGAACTGGAGGAACGTTTAGTGGTGTATCACGTGTTCTAAGAAAGCATTCACCACAAACAAAGTTAATCATTTCTGAGCCAGAAAATGCTCAATTAATTAATAGTATGAAGGCTCAAAATCGAAACAGTGATGGCTCGCCTGCAGAATCTCATGAATCTTGGAATCCACACCCAATCCAAGGTTGGACGCCAGATTTTATTCCTTTAGTATTACAAGAATCCATTGATAATAGTTACTTTGATGAAAATTTTCCTGTATCAGGTGATGATGGCGTTTATTGGTCAAATCAACTTGCATCAAAAGAAGGAATTATGACGGGTATTTCTGGAGGGTCTACATTTGCTGTAGCAATGAAGATTGCAGAAGATGCTCCAGATGGTTCAAATATTTTATGCATGCTAGCTGATACCGCTGAAAGATACTTAACTTCTCCTTTGTTTAATCTTATTGATTCAGAAATGAATGAGGATGAAGAAGAAATTTTAAATTCTATTTAATTTTTTTTGCAGGAATGCCTGCTACTGTTGAATTTTCATCAACATGATCAAGTACTAAACTGCCTGCAGCAACAACAGAATTTCTCCCTACATTGATATTGCCTAATATCGTGCTTGAAGCATAAATTGATACTCCCTCATCAATCTTGGGATGCCTATCCTCTTGTGTAAAAGTATTACCACCTAAAGTAACCCCCTGAAAAATTGAAACATTTTTTTTAATTTTTGCAGTTTCTCCGATTACAACTCCAGTTGCATGATCGATCATCACCGGACTATCAATAGTTGCAGCTGGATGAATATCAACACCAAAAACTTCTGATGAACGATTTTGAATATACAGAGCCATGGTATGCCTCTCATCTTTCCATAAAATATTACTAGACCGATAAGCAGCTAAACCCTGAAAACCTTTATAAAAAAGTAGAGGGGTAGATAGATACTTGCATGCTGGATCATTTTCACGAAAAAATATGATGTCATTTGTTAAGCTGCTTTCAATAGTATCTTCCTCAATATAGGCAGCTAAAATGATCTCATATAAGTCATCTGAAGATAATGCGTCGTTGTTTAATTTAGAAGCAAGGATAGCTGCTGTGGCTTCAATAATATTATTCTTGGATAGTATTAAACTTTCTAAATAATTTTCTAATGATGGTTCGGCATCAATCCTCAAACCGATTTCTTCTTTAATATTATTCCAAATACTGCTGCTCATAGTGGCTAGATCTTATGAAAAAATTATTTTTAGATTGTATGCGGAGCGGCAAAGAATTGATTGATTAGTGGCTCAAAGGACTCCAATGAGTCTGTTTTGTAATCTGGATCGAATGCAGCTTGATCCCATTCATCAGTGAATTCGATTGCTTTTGCATACCATGATTCCCCTTCATACTGCTTACGTAAATCTTGTGGCTTTCCCATGTAGTGATAATAATGTTCACCCTGAAAATCCTGATGTGTTCGAATAATATGATAGGCATCGTCACTAACATAAGGTTTAATCATCTCGGCTGCAATTTGACCATGATTTGGTACGTTAATAACTTTAGCAACATCATGTATCAGGCTAATAAGAACCATTTCATCATCAGCGCCTGCCCTTCTAGCCATGGTTGCAGTCTGCAATGCATGGTGAAGTTGATCAGTTCCAAAGCCTAAAGTTAGTGATTCAGCCTGCTTTAGCATTGAAATGATCCTTTTTGGCATATCAAAGATATGCGGCATATGCTCTTCGCTTATATGTTGCCACTCTTCTTCGGTGCTATGATCCATTCTTGTAAACATAAAATTACCTAAAACTCATCAAATAATGAATAAATTAACTTATTCAGGTTAAAAATGGAAATATATACTATTATTAATTTATGAAAAGTACTATTAAACGAATGAAATATTTTAATTACCTAAGTCTTTTATTTTTATTTCCTATATGTTTGCTTGCTCAATCAGAGCAACCTATAGATGTTAAAGAAGCATATAAATATGTAGGAGAAACTAAAATTGTATGTGGCAGAATAGTATCAACAAAATATTTAAAAAGAGCATCCGGAGGTCCGATATTTCTTAATTTTGGAAGAGATTATCCAAACCAGCAAATGACAGGTCTAATTTGGTTTGGAAGATTTGCTGAGTATTTTTCATACAAGCCTGAAAAATTTCTCAAAAGAAAGAGTGTATGTGTTAAGGGCTATATTTCTGAATATGAGGGCAAAACTCAAATGGAAATAAGAACTGAAAAACAAATTAAATTAAAAGAGTAATTTAAGAAGTCGTAAATTTCAAAACGGTATGAAGATTTGCAGCCTTTGCTAAATCTTCAATATTTGGATCTCCATCTTTATTAAGCTTTATTTTTGCAAAATAGGCATCGATCCTGTTGTTTGTTACGAGATCTCTTAAAGTATTCTCAACCACATGATCGTCTCTAAACTCCAAATCAACATTAACATCAATCAATTTACCTTTAAGCCAAATCTTAGTTTGCGATAGATCTTTTAAATTTCTCCACCAAATGTTCGATCTCAAGGTAACACATGTATATGAGGAGCCATTCCTATGATAACTTACCGGAACTTGATATTTCCTTCCTGATTTTCTGCCTTCAAATTGAATGATCAATAACTGATGGCTAATAAAAAAATGAAATGGTGATCTTGCTAGCCAAGCAACAAAAGGATTGATTAAAAACCATAAATTCATATCTCTAACTTCAGGGCCTTATATGGACTCTCATTAATTTTATTTCCATCAAGGGTAACTTTATATGCATATTTATTTTTTTTAAATTGAATTGTTGAATTTGGTATCTCATCTACAAAATGAAGAGCAGCACCTCCTTCAATACCATACATAAAATCAATGGATTTATTTTCAAGAAATTGCTTTGTTGCTGGACGTCTTTCAGGCTCTTCATCATAATGTGGAGCGCAATTTCCAGGAATAAAGTTCATACATTCCATCATCTTTAGATCACTTGCCCAGGAATCAGTTAATCCACCCTCAAACCAACAAATAGCCCCTGCACTAACACCACTCATAACAACACCTTGATCATATGCATCTTTTAATATTAAATCTAGGCCCCAGTCTCTCCAGACAGCCAGCATGCTTTTCGTATTCCCTCCACCAACAAAAATGGCATCTTGTTTTTGAATGTGAGCTTGAAGATCTATCGTTCTTTTAAAAAAGCTAATGTGAGAAGGTTCACATTTAAGTCTTGTAAAGACTGAATAAAAATTAACTATGTATGAATCTAGATCACCAGTAGCTGTTGGAATAAAACATATTTTTGGTTTTGTCTTTGATGTTTGATCCAAAATGTATTGTTCGATTAAATTCGATTCTTGGGTTCTACCAAACCCTCCTCCACCAATTGCAATTACTTGACGCATTTTCATCCCTGAGAGATATTAGATTTATGAAATTTAGCCACAAATATATCATTATTGGTGCAGGAAGTGCAGGCTGCGCTTTAGCAAACAAACTATCAGAAAATCCTAATAATTCAGTCTTATTAATAGAAGCTGGTCCAATGGATAACTATTCATCAATCAAAATTCCATTGGCTGCTAGCTCGTTATTTAAAAATAAAAAGTATGGATGGTGCTATGAAACAGAGCCAGAAAAAAATTTAAATAATAGAACAATTAACTGGCCACGAGGCAAGACCCTTGGAGGTAGCAGCTCTATCAACGGGATGCTTTATATTAGAGGGCAAGCAGAAGACTATGAAGAATGGGAAAAAGCAGGAAACAGTGGCTGGGGTTATCGAGATCTAATGAAATACTTCGTAGCACTTGAAAATAACCAAAATCATGAAGATCAATATCATGGAAATTTTGGTCCTTTATGGGTAGAGACCTATCAACCAATTCTTGAAGCCTCTAAGTCTTTTTTGAATGCCTGTAAGGAATATGGGCTAAAAAAAAATAATGATTTTAATGGTGAAAATCAAGAGGGGTATGGTCAATATCAAGTAAACATCAAAAATGGACAACGATTCAGTGCTTCTGACGCTTTTTTAAAGCCTGTACTCGACAGACCAAACCTCGAATTATTAACAAATACATTGGTTGAAAAGATCATCACATCAAATAAAAAAGCAGTTGGTGTAAAAATAAAAAATAAAAAAGGTACTCAAATTATTGGGTCTACCTGTGAAATAGTCCTCTGTGGTGGGAGCATTAACTCCCCTCAATTACTAATGCTATCTGGAATCGGGCCAAAGAAACATCTCATGGATCTCAAAATACCGTTAGTCCATGATTTGCCTGGCGTAGGAAAAAATTTACAAGATCATCTCACTGTTAATATTAGCTACAAGATTAATCAATTAAAAACTTTTAGCGAGCTCATGAAACCATTGGGCATGATTAAAAATTTATTTGAATACTTCATTCAAAAAAAAGGATTAATGACCTATCCAGCTTCTGACATAGGTGTATTTTTTAAAACTAATGAAAATATAAAAACACCCAATGCTCAAGTTCACTTTGCACCTGGAGCTGGTAAATATAATAAAAATGGCGCTATGAAACCTTCATCTGGAATTACGGCATCTATTTGCAATTTAAGGCCTCAAAGCCGAGGTCATCTTGAACTCATCTCTTCCGACCCAAAAGACGCACCAAAAATCCATGCAAATTACCTTGATCAAAAAATAGATGTGGAATGGATGATTGAAGGAATTCAAAAGATTAGGGAAATATTTAAAACACCTTCTATGCAAGAATTAGAAGCTGTTGAGCTTCAACCTGGAACTCATTGCATCAAAAATAATGATATAGAGGAATTCATCAGAAATGAATCATTGTCAGTTTATCACCCTATAGGAACATGCAAGATGGGTCATGGGAACGAATGTGTAGTGGATGATGAGTTGAAAGTTAAAGGTATAAAAAAATTAAGAGTAGCTGATGCATCAATATTTCCGAGCATTATTTCGGGCAATACTAATGCAACATGTAATGTAATAGGTTCTAAATGCGCTGATTTGATTTTAAAGAATACTAAAGTTTAGTTTTGATAAACTACCCTGCCGTCTACAACAGTGAGTATATTGTTTGATTCTAAAATCTTAAGCTCAGGTATATTCATTAAGTCTTGATCAAAAACTGAAAAATCAGCAAGCTTACCAACTTCAATTGTTCCCTTGATATCTTCCTCAAATGAAGCAATTGCAGGCCAAATCGTAAACATTTTTAATGCCTCTAGTCTTGAGAGTCTCTGATCCAAATTCCAACCTTCGCCGTGATAACCATCAACATCTTTTCTTGCAACAGCTGCATAAAATTCTATTCTTGGATCACCGATTTCTACAGGCGCATCAGTACCACCAGCAATAATTAAACCCTGATCAATAAGATTTCTCCATGCATATGCATCATTAATCCTCTCAAGGCCCAACCTATCCACTGCAAAGTGGAGATCACCAATAGCATGGGATGGTTGCATGGAGGGAATGACACCCAACTCAACAAAACGACGCTGATCAACTGGTTTGATATTTTGCGAATGCTCTATTCTCCATCTAGGTGATTCTGAGAACTTTTTATTTTTTTTAGCGTTTGTAAAAGCCTCTTCATACCAATTTAATACAACTCTATTTCCATGATCCCCTATAGCGTGAGTTCCAATTTGAATGCCTTTTTTTAATGCTTTGGATAATCTAGGTTTTGTTTCTTCTTCAAGAAAAATAAAAACTCCTTTGCCATCATAATCACTGTATTTTTCTAATAACGCGGCCCCACGAGAACCAAGAGCTCCGTCGGCATACATTTTTATTGCTCGGACAGTTAAAAAATTTTCAGGATCAATAATTGGTCCCATCTCAAGTAAACGATCTGCTGGTTCACCATCGCTCACCATGAAATAAACCCTTTGAAGTAAATTATTCTCAGATTTAATTTCATTCAATATTGAAATATCTTCAAACGTGCCTCCAGGAACATGTATTTGAGTCCACCCAAGACTTACATTCCTTTTAATGCCCTCTAAAAATGCCTGTTTATCGTTATCTCTAGATAATTTGGGTATGAGATCAGCTATTAAGTTCATGGCCATATCAACCAATAGACCAGTTGGTTGACCTGTTTTATCTTTCTCAATAAAACCGCCCTGTGGATCTTGAGTATCTTTATCAATGCCTGCTAATTTTAAAACCAGACTATTAACAACCACAGCATGACCATCTGCTCTTTCAAGAACCACTGGATTATTAGGAGAGAATGAATCAAGATCCCATCTAGTTGGGAATCTTTTTTCAGGCCAAACTTTATCAATCCAGCCTCTGCCTATAATCCATTCACCAGCATTCTTGGTAGACAAATAATCTCTTACTGCTTGAAGGGTTGCATCAAGTGAAGGTATTTCTTGTAAATTAAGGGTAAGTTCTCTATAACCAATTCCCTTAAGATGTCCGTGGGCATCTGTAAATCCAGGAAAAATATATTTACCCTTTAAATTTATTACTTTTGCATTAGAGCATGCAATTTCAGCATCTGAAAGAACTTTGCCAACATACTTAATTGTTGCTCCTTTTGAGGCTATAGATCCAATAAAAGATTGATCTGTTTGACCAGTAAAAATATTGCCGCGATGCAGAATTAAATCTGCTTCAATACATTTAGTAGACGCTATGATTGCTGGTGCACATATGCAAGCAATAAAAAGCAATAATCTCATTTATAAATTTACTAAGCCTCTTGAGCGGTTGGCCTGATAACAATCTCATTCACTGAAACACCTGGATCAAGTTGCAACGCATAGATAATCGATTCAGCAACTCTTTCTGCTGGCTGAGCAATTTCACCTATGCCCCTGCTCATCAATGCCTCAAGCATTGACTCATCTTTGATAGAAAATGCTAATTCAGTCTTGAATGCGCCTGGATAAATACAAGTAACTTGAATCTTTCCAGAAGATTCTAATCTTAGACCCTCAGAGATAGCTCTAACGGCATATTTGGTTCCAGAATAAACTGCACTTCCAGGCATAACCCTTTTACCAGCAACTGAAGAAATATTAATTATTTGACCTGACTCTCTTTCAAGCATATGAGAGTAAACTGAATCAATTCCATATAAAACACCTTTGATATTTACGTCTATCATATGATCCCATTCATCTGTTCTTCCTTTTTCAAGCAATGATAAAGGCATCACACCTGCATTATTTACCAACGAGTCGATTCTTCCAAAAGTATCAATGCCATGTTTTGCTAATGCATGCATTTCATCTTTGGAAGTTACATCTGTTGCTTTATAAATTGCGGATTCAGAACCAAGCTCATCACACAACTCTTTCAATTTATCTTCCCTACGGGCTCCCAATACAACTTTTGCTCCTAAGGCAACACACATTTTTGCAGCCTCTTTTCCAAAACCAGAACTAGCGCCTGTAATCATTACAATTCTATCTTTTAGATCATTCATTTATTCTCTCCCTAAAATTTCATGAGTTTTATAGTAACTTATAATCCTTTGTTTCCATTTATTTGTATAGCTTTCAAATTCTTTATTTTTAATTAAAAACTCTTTAAATAAGAGATCTCTATCTACCATTAGTATGGCAATGGATTCTATCTCTGTTTGATACATAACATTATGAGCATTAGCATAAGCTGCACCTTGAAGAAAATAATCTTCAATCCAATCTTTTCTCTTGATTTTTTTTGCAGTTTTAAAATCTATAATTGTGGGCTTTCCTTTAAAAACACCTATGCAATCTGCGGTTCCCGCATATAAACCATCAACAACTAAGCCAGATTCAAGACCCCAAACTTCTTCTATATCCCCTAAACAATCATTAATAAATCTCTTAGCAATTTGATGAGCCATTAAACCCAATCTATCATCGGTAAACTGCTCCCAATCAAGGCCATTAAGATAATTTTCAATAGCTAAATGAACCGCTGTTCCTATTGTAGTGGCTTCATTAACAACTTCTATTGCAGTTTTTGGACCCACTCTTCTCTTCCACGCATCAATTCCAGAGTGATCTCCAGTTGCTGATAATATTGTTGTCACTGAAGGCACTAGATTTTCTTTTGAATCTTTGTAGTAGCGAACATCATTTTTTTCAACGCGCTCAAGCTCAGGGTATGCAAATACTTTTTTTAACATTCTAAATTAATTAATTGAAGAGCCACCATCTACAGAAATAACTTGCCCGGTAATAAAGGATGATCTTTCTGAAAGTAAAAATGATACAAGTTCGCCAATCTCTTCAGGCTCGCCAATTCTTCTTAGCAAAGATGATTTTTCAAGCATTTCTTTTGCTTTAGGCTCTGCTTCAAAATACTGCTTAACTCCTGGAGTATTTATCGTACCAGGTGAAACAGCATTAACTCTAATTCCATTCCTAGCAACCTCCTTAGCAACGGATTGTGTTAGATTATTTACGGCCGCCTTACTTGCTGCATATATAGAATTAAAGGCGTAACCCTTGATTGCTGAATTTGAAGAAATATTCACAATCGAAGCTGGAATTGATTGCTCTTTTAAGGACTGAATTTCTATTTGAAGACATTTCCAAAGAGAAATGAATGTTAAATCAAGTGTGGCTTGGACTTCTTCTAGTGAATAATTTTCAACCGGCCCTAAACCTTTTGAAGCCGCTGCATTATTACAAATACAATCTAATTTTTTAAATTTAGAGAAGGTGGCTTGTATCATTGATTTAATTGCTTTTGAATCAGTAAGATCTGCTTCAAAATATTCTGCAGAATTAGGAAATAATGCATTTATCTTCTTGGCTACTCTCATTGCTGATTCTCCATTCAAGTCAACAATCATGACCTTTGATCCGTGAGAAGCTAAAACCTGTGCAATGCCCTCTCCAATGCCTTGGCCTGCCCCAGTAATAAGAGATACCTTATTTTTTAGTTCCAATTCATGCTCCGTTTAAATTATTTTTTAAAAACGTTAATAAGTAATTATAAGTTGTGATCCTGTTCGTTTCATTAAGAGTTTCATGCCTCGCTCCTTCAACAAGATAAAGTTCTGACTTGCACTTATTATCTTTCAAGCAATTATGCAATTTAGTGGTTCCTTTGCCCATCCCGCCAACAGGATCTTCAGAGCCTGAAAAAACCAAAATAGGAATATTTTTATTTATCAATATTAAATTGTTTGGATGAAACACATTCTCTATTCCGCTTATAACATCTGCCCATAACTGATTGGTTACAGTAAAACCGCATAAATGATCGTTGACGTAATCATCTACCCTATCTGAGTCGCGTGATAACCAATCACAAGGGGTTTGAGTATTTTTAAATCTGCTATTAAATCCTCCAAATATAATTTTATGCAATAAAGAACTATATCCATATTTTCCGAGTCTTAGTGTCTCTATTTTAAGTAATAGTTTTTGTATAAAAGTTTCAGTTGAATTGGGGTGACTAGAGCCTGATAACAAGACAATATCAAAACTATTGCTTTGTTGTAGTGCAGACAAGCTTATCCATGAACCCATACTGTGCCCTAATAATATTTTTGGAATGTTAGGAAAACGTTTATTGGTCTCTTTGTGGATGGCAAGCAAGTCTTCTACAACTAGATTCCAACCATTATCATTGCCAAAAAAACCAATTTGATCATCCAATACATTGTCTCCATGACCTCGATGATCATGGATTGCAACATGAAAGCCGTTAACATTTAAAAAATCTATAAACTCTAGATATCGAGCTTTATGCTCAGCCATGCCATGAGAAATTTGAACCAAGCCTAGTATTAATTCAGCTTTTGATTGAAAAAGCTGCAAACTAAGATTTGACATAGATTGTGTATCTAATGATATTTTTTCCATATAACTATAAAATAGCACGTAATAGGGTAAACACATGCAAGATATATTTATTTCTGGAACAGGAGTTTGGACTCCTCCCCATAAAATCTCTAACGATGAACTGGTTGAATCATTTAATAGTTATGTTGAGCTTTTTAATGCTGAACATGCAAATGAAATTGAGTCGGGCGCTATTGAAGCTAAAGAGCCCTCTTCTTCAGAATTTATAGTTAAAGCTTCAGGGATCAAAAATAGGTATGTCATTGAAAAAGAGTCTTTGCTAGATCCAAGATGCATGAAACCACAGATTCAAGCTAGAGACGATGATTCTCTTTCCCTGTGCGCAGAAATAAGTGTCATTGCAGCAAAACAAGCCCTTGATAATGCAGAATTAACTCCAGCTGACATTGATGCGGTGATTGTTTCAACAGCAAATCTCCAAAGAGCATACCCAGCAATAGCTATAGAAGTTCAAAATGAATTGGGTATTGAGGGTTATGCATACGACATGATGGTTGGTTGTTCGTCTACTACCTTTGGAATTAGCAATGCCTATTCAGATATAGCTTCTGGTAAAGCCTCTAGAGTACTGGTCATCAATCCAGAAATTACCACTGCTCATAACAATCTGAAGAATAGAGATAGTCATTTTATTTTTGGAGACGTCTGCACAGCAGCGGTAATTGAAAAAAATGCTAAATCACTCAACAGATTTAAAATACTAAATGCTAAATTAAAAACTCATTTTTCAAATAACATCAGAAATAATTTTGGTTTTATGAATGCTATTGAGGACAAAGAATACACAGAAGAAGAGCTTTTATTTGTTCAAAATGGGAGAAGTGTTTTTAAAGAAGTAATGCCTATGGTTGCATCATTAATTAGCGAGCACTTAGAAGAAAACAACTTATCACCAAATGAGGTTGAGCAATACTGGCTTCATCAGGCTAATATAAATATGAATACCTATGTTGTAAAAAAATTACTTGGTGATGACTTTCCTCCAGAGCGAGCTCCAAATGTTCTCGAGGAATATGCTAACACTGGCTCGGCAGGCTCTCTCATCTCATTTCATAAATACAATCATCTTGCTGAAGGTCAAAAAGGGATTATTTGCTCATTCGGTGCAGGATACTCTATTTGTTCGATTCTAGTAGAAAAAGCATAAACCGATGAAATATATTTTACCTTTATTGGTAATTTTAACCTCTGTTATCGGCTCTCTTGCTAACGTATACATCAATTCTGATACTTGGTATGAAGAATTAATTAAGAGCCCATTGAATCCTCCGAGCTATGTTTTTGGAATTGTCTGGCCAATTCTGTATGCAATCATGGCATTTGTTTCATTTAAGATGGCTGAAAAAATTTCTACTCTATTCATACTGCAATTATTAGCTAATGCAGCTTGGTCATGGATCTTTTTTTACTTTCATGCTCCGTTGATAGCACTTATTGATATAAGCGTACTTATTTATCTGAATTTAAAAATTATTAACGTGATAAAGATTGAATCGTCAATTTTATTTTATATGTATCTGCCATACCTGGTATGGCTTTCATTTGCTGCATTTTTAAATGCTTCAATTATTTTCTTGAATTAAAATATACCTATTACTAAACCTGTCATACAGGAAGCTAATGTTGCTCCGATAAGAGCTTTTATAGAAACTTTAATCAAATCATTTTTTCTTTCTGGAGCCATTGCGCTAATGCCTGAAACAAGAATTCCCACTGAGGAAAAGTTAGCAAAACCACATAAAGCATACAAAGTAATCAATTTTGATCTATCAGATAAAACCCCTGTCTCCAAATTTGCAAGTGCACCATATGCAACAAATTCATTTAGCGCAGTTTTCAAGCCAAGTAACTCGGCTGAAGCTAGGGTTTCTGACAGAGGAACTCCCATGAGCCAAACAATCGGAAAGAAAAGATATCCCAATATTAATTGTAAGGAAAGATCAGACATTCCAATCCAACCACCTAAAATACCAAGCAGAGAGTTCAGCAAAGAAACTAATGCGATAAATGCAATTAAAATAGCGCCGACATTTAGGCAAATATCCAATCCATCTCTTGTACCTCTTGTGATTGCATCCATAGAGCTGTCATAAACTTTAGGGACTGTATTTCCATCAAAATTAGTAACCTCTGATGATGGAATCATAATGTTTGCGTACATTATTGCAGCAGGAATAGATAATATCGAAGCTGATACTAAATGCTGGATTAAATTTATGTCCGGGAATTGAGGGGCTAACATTGATACTAGCGCGATCATAATCGAGCCAGAGACAGTAGACATTCCGGCTGTCATAAGGATTAACAACTCTTTTTCAGTCATCTTGGTCAAATAGGGTCTCACCAATAAAGGAGCTTCAACTTGCCCCATAATAATATTAGCAGTTGCCCCCAAACCTATCGGGCCGCCGATATTAAATAGCTTTTCAAAAATTTTAGAAATAGCTCTGATAATTAATGGAAGGACATTCCAAAACCAAAGCAATGCCGACAAACTAGAAATTACTATAATTAAAGGCAGTATTTGAAAAGCAAAGATCATTGAATTACCAGTACCTGAGATTTCAAATGGAGAGGTAGAACTATTACTTAAATAACCAAAAACAAATTCAGCTCCCTCTTGGGTTGCTGCTTGCAAAGCAGTGACACCTTCAGATAGATAAGCAAAAATTTGAACTATAAAAGGTATCTTTAATAAAGCAAAAGCTAATGCTATCTGTAGAAATATTGCTGCAACAATATGCCGATAATTAATAGAAGATCTATTTTGAGAAAATGGAATAGCGATACAAACTAACCCAATAAAGCCAACAACGATTTGAAATATAGAGGTGATTGTCATGGCTTAGTATAACTTAATTGCTTTCAATCTTTCCTCTAAAAAATCATGTGCGCTAATAGAATCGGTTGACTCATCAACTATAGAGTAAAGCTCAATTTCAGGAGATGGATGTAAAAAAAATGGCATGCTATATCGAGACGCAGATGAGCCAGCATTATTATCTACGACCCTGTGAGTAGTACTTTTAAGCTGTGAGCGTGTGACTAGTTGCATCATATCCCCAATATTACAAACAATGGATTTACTTTTTGCTGCTATTGGAATCCAATCACCATCAGTATTTTGGACTTCCAACCCAGATTCTTCAGCACCAACTAATAACGTAATTAAATTTATATCCTCATGAGCTCGAGCACGCAAGATATTTGAAGAGTCAGGAACGGGGGGATAATGGATTAAGCGTAAAATTGAATTTCCCTTTAAAGCCCAAGCATCAAAAAAAGATGCTTCTTTGCCTAAAATTATAGCTATAGCGCTAAGGACTTTCATGCCAAGCAAGTTAAGTTGTTTAAATAAAATATTAAACTGATCATTAAATTCTGGAATTTCTGAAACAAATATATTTTCAGAGATCCGGTGGTCAAAAGAATCGTCAATGATTGGCCCATGATGCCAAAATTCTTTTAAATCAGGTGTTGTTTCTCCAACAGCAGTCTCTTTTCCATAAGGTGTGTAGCCCCTTGCACCAGCTTTTTCTGGGTGAGCATATGTATTTTTTAGAGTTTCAGGGAGTGAGAAAAAATCTTTACTTAATCTATAGCTAGACTCAAGAACATCATCAGCTATTCCATGATCGGTAATTGTAAAGAAACCATGAGTGGATAATGCCAATTTAAGCTCTGCAATTGTTTCAGCATCTCTTTTTTGGATATCAGGCATCGAAAATGCAGGAATAGTATTAAATGACATGCTTAATTTTACCAAAAAAAAGGACGGTAAGAACCGTCCTTTTAATATAACTAAATCCTTTTAAAAAGAAAACTTGTATGTAAAGCCGAGTTGAGCTCTCCATATGCTATTAACAGCTGATTTTCTAATCTCTTGAGGATTATTTGGATTAAATCTAAATGCATAGTCTGCACCGCCTCTTGATCTTGGATAGATATATTTTGAAAAGTCATCACTCATTTGCATATCTAAAACATCAACAGTTCCGGTGTAGCTTCCATATCTAATTTCACCTTTATCAGAATCGAAAAGATTTAATAAGTTTTCAATTCCTAAGGAAATAACAAACTCATCATCAGCCCTAAATCCAGGAAGAATCTGAGTGATTTTTAGATCTAAAGTTGTTTGCCATGGATATTCAAATACACCTGTAGGAAGTATTTGACCTCCATATGATGCTAGACCCAATTTGTTATACAGAAGATCAAGAACTTCATTTGCTACAGTTAAGTCTGGCGCACCATTACAAGAGCCCCAACATACATTTGGGTCAGTTAAACCAGTCGGGATATATAGCAAATGCGCACTATCATCATTTAGATTATTTTCATAACCGAAGGCGCGAGTTTGGTAACGAGAGGTACTTCTTTCGAATGTGTCCCAAGTGTAAGTACCTGGCAAACCTGATTTTCTTTCAAAAAATAGATTAAATGTAGTAGGTTTATCAGCCCCAAAGAAATAATGGGTTGATGATAAAGTTGCAAAGAATCTATGTTCAGTTTCGTAAATAGATCTACCAGGAGTTCTATTATTGAAGTCTGATGCAGCATACTTTCCGTAACTGGAGTTAGCTGTTGTTGATGCCATTCCACTTAATTCATCTATATTTTGATTGGTATAACCAAGTGAAAGTGAGGCATCACCATCATTGAAGAATCTTGAGAATGCCACAGAAATAACCTCTCTTTCTCCTCCACCCTGGTTATATAAACCTCCTTTATAAGTACCTCTAGCACCAGTTTGGTTATAGATAGGTCTTCCATCAGGAGCTTTTAACGTAGGAGTCAATGGCTGATCACCGCTTAATGGTGAGCCATCAATAATTTTATACAATGCTTCTTCTTGATCTGAATGCAAGTAGGTAGCAGTCATCATCCAGTCACCAATTTGCCTATCATAGGTCAAATTTAAAGTTTTTGTCTCAGGCCATTCAAAGCTAGGAGCTATAAAGTTAATTACAGCATCTGTTAATGGAGCATTCTGAATTGCGGTACCAACACATGCAGGTAATGATGAGGTAACACCAGTCAGCGGATCACATCCAGGTGCATTAGCACCATTATAGGCTGCAATTCTTACTCCATCATTTGTGTATGCGTTTGAAATCCATACTGTTGGTAATTTGGATGAGAAAGTACCAAAAAGACCTTTTAATGAACTAACATCGTCAATCTCATATTCGAAACTAAATCTGTAATTTAGAAGATCTGTTCCAGCAATACCACCATTAGCAAAACCATATGCGTCAACAAAACCCTGATTTAATGCAGGAGCATCATCTGAGTCAAACTGGTCGTACCTTAAGCCAAGTAAAATATTTAATCTATCAGATATTTCTATTTCATCTTGAATATACATAGAGGTTAAATCATATTTAAAAATGGCTGCTCCACCAGCTTCTGTAAGATCTCTAGAATTATTATGAAAGAAAGATGTCGCATTTTGACTCTCAAAACCATCAATTCCATCAAATGAATATGAACCATTTTGAGCTACGATGAATACATTATAAATATCCCATTCTTTCATTTCATAACCAGCAGTCCACTTATGATTGTCGTCATAGTAAGTAAGCTTGGCTTTAAAAAATGTATTTTCAGTATCAAGTGCATTCGCGCTCCTGAATATATCAGGCCCTAACTCACATGAAATGCCAGCTGCTCCACAATTATCAATCTCAAAAGACGGAAGGTTTTGACCTACTGGTGACATTTGAGATGTTTTTTGAGTTTTAGTTGAGTAACTAATCTCAGTAATTAAATCATCTGACCAATTTGAAACAAGCAGAAATCCATCAGTTTCTGTATTTTCACCTTTTTGATATTCAGCTGATGAAAAGCTAAATGTTCCATAAGAACTATTAGCGCCATTTAATTTTGAACTTTCTACCTCTTTATGATTTAAAGTTAATCGATGATTATCTGTAATATTAATATCAAACCTAGCTGTGATAAATTCTTGCTCTGATTGATTGCTTGATGTATATCCCAATGGATCAAATCCATATTTATTTTTTGTAATGTTTCTGATTCTATCAACTTCAGCAACAGTTATACCCTGCTCATTAGGGAGACCAGAACCAATTGGACCATGAGTAATAGGCTTATTAATTTGGGCTTCTTCGTATGTGACATAGAAGAAAGCTTTATCTTTTATTAATGGTCCTCCAAAAGCAAAACCTTCAGATGTATCATCTAAATCAAATGAATATTCATCACCATTTGATTCATCTCCCATGAAAGAATCTCCTCTATCATATGAAAACAATTCACCTGTAAACTCATTTGTTCCAGATTTGGTAATTACTTCAATAACTCCTCCTCTAAAGCCAGAGTACTCTACTGAGGCTGGAGCCACTTTTACAGATAGCTGCTCAATAGCATTCAGAGAGATTGGGCTTCTTTGAGCAGGATAGCCATTATCGTTAAGGCCGAAGTCATCATTAAACGATGTTCCGTCAACCCTTAGATCATTTGTTCTAGGGTGAGCACCAGCTATAGATATAGCCTCATAATTATCCTCAGCATCATCGAGAGAAACCATTGGGTTTAGCCTTATGAAATCTTTTAAGTCCCTGTTAACTGATGCATTTTTTTCTATATCGTCAGCAGTTAAAGCTGTACCAAAACCATAACCAGTATCTAGGGCTGTTCCAGCACTAGCTACAACCACCACTTCATCAATAGACTCTAATACAAAATTTAACCTTTTTGTATCACCAACGATTAAAGTGATCCCTGCTGTAGTTTCTGGACTATAAGCACCAGATTGAACACTGACCTCATATGGTCCACCAGGCTTCAAACCACCAGCATTGTAGCGGCCATTTGCGCTGGTTGTCCTAGTAATAGTTGTATCTGTTGGAGTATAAGTAACGCTAACCGTTGCACCACTTATTGGTGTCCCTGCTCCGTTTGTTACCGTACCAGTAATATCAGAAGTGAGTTCCTGTCCAAATGCTGGAATAGCAATTAAAGCAGCAACCAAAAATAAGCTACGTATTGATTTCATAATTTCCCTCTAAAAATTAAAATAAAGACGATTTCTCAATTCTATACCTCTTTTACTCTTAATAAAAGAAACAATTTAGCAACATTCAGTAATAAATTTTCTTAAATTTTAATTGAAGTAAACTTTGTGTAGTCTTGAAGAACCTCTGGGATCTTGATGGTACTATTTTGATCAAAATTATTTTCAATAACTGCGATCAATGCTCTTCCCGCTGCAAGCGCAGATCCGTTGAGAGTATGCGCTAATTTTGAAGCTCCATCCTCCTTAAACCTAATCTTAGCCCTTCTGGCTTGAAAATCAGTACAGTTTGAGCATGAAGATATTTCTCTAAAGGTTTCTTGACTGGGAATCCAAACTTCGAGGTCATATGTCTTAGCTGCTGCAAATCCGAGATCTCCTGTGCATAATTCTACTACCTGATATGGCAAATTTAGCTCCTTAAGTATTGTTTCAGCATGAGAAGTAAGACTTTCAAGAGCTTCATAGGACTTTTCAGGATGACATATCTGTACCAGCTCAACTTTTTCGAACTGATGTTGACGGATTAATCCTTTTGTATCTTTACCATAACTCCCAGCCTCTGATCTAAAACAGCTAGTGTGTGCTGTAAGCTTTAGCGGGAATTGATTTATATTGAGTATCTGATCTCTGTAAAGATTTGTTAAAGGCACTTCAGCAGTGGGAATTAAATAATAATCATCTGTTAGTTGAAATAAATCATCAGAAAATTTTGGCAATTGTCCTGTTGAAGTTAAAGATTCAGTATTGGCAACCATTGGCAAATAATGCTCTGTGTAGCCATGCTCTTCTGCTTTATCAAGCATAAATGTTATTAAAGCTCGCTGTAATTTTGCAATTTCACCACTTAAAACTGCAAAACGAGAACCAGCTAAAAGATTAGCTGAGTCAGTATCAATCATTGATGTTATCTCCAAATGATCCTTTCCTTTCAAAATAGTTGGCTCGCCAAAATTTCGAATCTTTACATTGCTTTCTTCGTTCTTGCCTGTAGGAACCGATTCATCAGGGAGATTTGGAATATCAAGCAATAATTCTTTTAAAGTTGTTTGAATGTTACTTAACTTACTTGAGCATTTATCTAAATCAGATTTCATTGAATCAATCTTCTTGCTTAGTGCTGGATCATCTTTACCCTCTTTTTTTAGCATTCCAAATTCTTTGGAAAGAGCTTTCCTTTGAGCTTGAAGATCTTCTGTTTCAGTTTGGTATTTTTTTCGTTCAGTTTCAGAGGCCTCAAACAACTCAATATTAAAATTGTAATTTCTCAGGGCTAATTTTTCAGAAACAGACTTGGGATTTTCTTTTATTAAATTTGTATCTATCATTATTAAGTAGTTTTAAATAAAGAGTAAGCTAAAAAAGTTCCTATTAAACACGAGGCAATCGATGCAACAACATATATCAGAGCATTCAATTCCTTGCCATTGTATAACAATTCAATTGTTTGCTGTGAGAAGGCTGACATAGTTGTAAATGACCCAAGGAACCCTATAACTAAAAAAAAATAAATATTAGACTTTAAGTCCGAGATTTGAGCCATAGCCACACCGATACAAAAACAACCAATAAAATTTACCAACATTATTCCAATGGGCAGTGCAAAAAATGAAGAATTTTTCATCAAGTCATTGATGAAATATCTGAATGGAGCACCTAAAGCTCCTCCAAATGCTATGAGAAAAAGTTTGGTCATAATGGTGTAAGTTCTATTCCATGCTCAACTCCAAGAGAGTCTTTATAGCGAATGAGATTTAACTGATTATCTAAAAACAAAAAGCTAATTAAATTAGAGTTTGCATTATCAATAATTTGAATGACTGAATCGTTGATAATATTAATTGAATAAGTTTCTGCATTCTCATCAATACCATTGATCAGAAGATTAAGAAAAAAATTATCAAGCTCCTCAATATTAATAACTTGTGTTTGGTCCAAAAAAACATCATGGATCTCGATAGTATCTCCATCAATTCTGTAATTTTCTTCAAAGGGCGATAAAACATGAATTGAAATTTCATCGTTAGTAAAGAAAATTTTGCCACTTGAAGTAGCAATTCTCATCTCTGACTCGCTAAGGGATCTTTCAAGAAATGAATAATTTTTTTTTAACTCGCTGTTAAGAAGAGAAATCGTAATTTGTGATGCATTGATGAATGCAGAAAATAAAAAAATACATGATGCTAAAAATTTGGAAATCATTGCTGTTTAGGCACTAGCACTTCCCTGCTTCCGTTACTGCCCATTTCGGAAACTAGACCGGCCATTTCCATAGCTTCAATTATTCTGGCTGCCCTGTTATAGCCAATTCTTAATTTTCTCTGAACAGCTGAAATAGATGCTCTTCTTGATTCGATTACAAAACTTACTGCTTCATCATAAAGCTCATCATCCTCATCCGAAGATTGCGACCCGTCGCCATCACTCCAACCTGGTATCGGGCCTGTTTCTTGCAATTCTGATGTGATTTCATCTAAATAATTTGGCTCAGATCTTTCTTTCCAACTATTAACAACTCTATGCACTTCATCATCGCCAACAAATGCACCATGAACTCTTTCAGGAACACCCTGACCAGCAGGCATGTATAACATATCGCCCGCACCTAGAAGCTGCTCAGCTCCACCTTGATCTAGAATGGTTCGCGAATCAATTTTTGAGGATACTTGAAAAGCTATTCTTGATGGGACATTAGCTTTAATCAATCCAGTAATTACGTCAACTGAAGGTCGTTGCGTCGCTAAGATTAAATGAATCCCAGCAGCTCTTGCTTTTTGAGCAATTCTTGCAATTAAATGCTCAACCTTCTTACCAACTATCATGATCATATCTGCAAACTCATCTACCACTACAACAATTGATGGTAATTCCTCTAATGGTACCTCCTCATCTTCCTGAAATGGATCAAGCAAAGTAGTCCCTGCAGCATTAGCTTCAGCAACTTTTTTATTAAATGCTGCTAAACCTCTAACACCCATTTCAGACATTAATTTATACCTTCTATCCATTTCAGCCACGCACCATCTCAGTCCATTTGAAGCATCTGTCATATCGGTTATGACAGGTGTCAGAAGATGGGGTATGCCTTCATAAACTGAAAGTTCAAGAATTTTAGGATCAATCATGATAAGGCGAACTGCCTCAGGATCTGATTTAAATAACAAGCTAAGTAACATTGCATTAAGACCAACTGATTTACCAGAACCAGTTGTTCCAGCAACAAGCAAATGAGGCATCTTGGCAAGGTCGACAACAACTGGTTTTCCTGCAATATCATGACCTAAAGCCATTGATAGTGGTGAAGTTGAATTATGAAAAGTATCTGATGACAAAATTTCGGTCAGCTGAACCATCTTTCGATTGGAATTAGGTATTTCAATGCCAACAACAGATTTCCCAGGTATAACCTCAACAACTCTGACGCTTGTCACTGCTAGAGATCTAGCAATATCTTGAGCAATATTAGTAATCTTACTTGCCTTGGTACCAGGCGCAGGTTGAATCTCAAATCTAGTAACTACTGGTCCTGGAATCACTGAAACAACCTTGGCCTCTATTCCAAACTCTTGAAGCTTAATTTCAAGCCTATCAGCCACTGCATCAAGCTCTTCTTTTGTTAAAGATGACCCATCATCAAGCACTCTATCCAGAAGATCTGTTGAGGGGAGCTCTGAGTTTGCATTTTTGTCTTTTGACTTATACACAGTAGATGTTGCAGCTGGTTCATTTTTCGGAATTTCAGCTTTTAGGGCTGATACGAACGTTTCTTGTGTTCCAGTTTCTGGCTGAGCAAGCGTAGACTTTGATTTAGGAAGATTTAACTCTCTTGGTTTTGATTCTGCAACTGAACGCTCAGCTATGGGTTGGTTTTTAGATTTAAACTTTGATAAATCAATTGATCTGATGCCATTAAATAAATATTTAAAAAAGTTATAAAATTTCGAGGCCAGCTCTAAGCTCAGATGTGTAGCCCCCCGACCGAGGGCATCTATTACTAATAACCATGAAAATGAAAAAGTTAAGGAGATAGATGCAAGAAAGAAAATTACTATAAAAATTAATGATCCAACCACTCCAAAAATATTAGAAAGATTTGTAAAAATCAGAGCACCAACTAAACCTCCAGAAGAGGATTGCGGAAAAAGATCGCCTGAATAATAAAACTCACTAAGTGCTGAAAATGAACCAAGCAAAACAATTGCTGAAGTAATTTTAATAATTTTATGAGTTCTATCAGACGGTCTATAAAAAAATAATAACTTTACTGCAACAAAAGAAATAATTAATAAAAATAAATATCCACCTATGCCAACAACTGAAAATAAAGCATCAGAAAGATAGGCCCCAAAGGGTCCTCCAAGATTTTCTATAGAATTAGAAAGTGAACTTACTGAGGAAAGACTTGGATCAAGGGGAGAATACGAAACAAGCGAAATAAATATATATAAAACTGAGCCTAAACAAAAAAATGCAAAAACATTTTTCAATGTGCCAGCTGATAAATTCGATTGCTCCTGTTTTTTAACGATGATTAACTCCTGTTATTAATATTATATTGAGATATAGCTTATTTAGTATGAAAAGATAACAATTTCTTTAATCTCTATCTTATAATTCGCTCATGGAATATCAACATCATAAACTTATTATTTTAGGCTCAGGTCCAGCTGGTTATGCTGCAGGCATTTACGCAGCCAGAGCAGGACTAAAACCATTACTTATTACTGGCGCAGAACAAGGGGGTCAACTAACCACCACTACAGATGTAGAAAATTGGCCCGGTGATTCTGATGGTCTACAAGGGCCAGAATTAATGGAGCGAATGAAAAAGCATGCTGAGCAGTTTGATGTCCAGATTGTCAATGATCATATAGATGAAACTCAATTATCTGAAAAACCATTGAAATTAATAGGAAGTCAAAAATGGTCATGCGATTCTCTAATTATTTCAACTGGGGCAAGCGCAAAATATCTTGGGTTAGACTCAGAGAAGGAGTTTTTAGGTAGGGGCGTGTCCGCATGTGCCACTTGTGATGGTTTTTTCTATCGTAACCAAGAAGTGGCTGTAATAGGAGGCGGAAATACTGCTGCTGAAGAAGCATTATATCTTTCTCGTATTTGCTCAAAGGTCCATCTAATTCATCGAAGAGATGAGTTGAGGGCGGAAAAAATTCTTCGAGATAGGGTTGCTGAAGCCACAAATGAAGGAAAAATCGAAATGCATTGGAATTCTCAATTAAGTGAAGTACTTGGGGATGAAAAAGGCGTTCATTCAATTGAAATAGTTACTGACGAAGAAAAGAAAAAACTTGAGTTAACTGGGGTATTTATTGCTATAGGTCATCACCCAAATACTGAGATTTTTAAAGGTCAGCTTGAGATGAAAAATGATTACATCACCATTAAATCGGGCACAGAGGGTATGGCTACTGCTACAAGTGTTCCAGGTGTGTACGCAGCAGGTGACGTATCAGATCAAATTTATCGGCAAGCCATTACCTCAGCTGGATTTGGCTGCATGGCTGCGCTCGATGCTGAAAAGTTTTTATCTGAGTAATTACTGACCAGAAACCCAAAAAACCATACCTACAACAAAAACTGCAATAAGTATTAGCGCTACTCTCGAGTCGGATTTACTGTCCTCATTAGCCTCTTTTGATTCAAAGTACTCATCATATTTATCTGCCATATTTATTCTCCGTGTTGTAGGACTACTCTACCCTGTTGACCACCCTCAAGGATAAGATCAATTTCTTGTTGTAAACTTTCTTTTGAAACTACTTTTATCATGGATGAAAGATCTAATTTCCATTCATCAGCAAATTTATTCCAAATACTGGTTTTAAATTCTATTGGCGATTCTGCTGAATCAATACCAGCTAGAGTGATGCCTCTCAAGATAAATGGAAAAACTGTTGTATTTACTTCTATACCTGCAACGTTCCCACAACATGCAACCACGCCATGAGGTGATATTTGAGGAAGCATTTTACTTAATACATTTCCTCCAACCGTATCAATAGCTGATGCAAATAATGGCCTCTCCAAGGCTTTAGCTGGAGCCTCTAAATATTCATCACGCATAATAATATTGTCAGCTCCGATTGATTTCAGGAAATCAGTCGATGAAGATTTGCCTGTTAATGCTGTGACCTCTTTACCTAATTTAGACATCAGCATTACGCCAACAGATCCAACACCACCAGTGGCACCTGAAACTAAAACAGGCAACTCTGATGCTTTTGAGGACTCATATATTTTTAAGACGCTAGCTGCTGCCGTTATGCCAGCGGTGCCAATAGACATAGCCTCTAAACTCGATAAATTTGCTGGCTTTTTTACCACCCATTCAGCCGGCACATTGATGTACTCTCCAAAACCACCAGGAGTATTCATGCCCATGTCGTAACCAGTCACAATAACTTTATCACCATCGGTGAATTGTGAGGAGTTAGCATCAGCAATCGTTCCTGCAGCATCAATTCCAGGAATAAATGGGTAATTTCTAGTCACCCCTTTATTGCCCGATGCAGACAATGCATCTTTATAGTTAAGAGATGAGTGAGATACTTCTATCTGAACAAAACCATCTTCTGGCTTTTGAAGCTCCAATTCAGAGATTGAGGACGAGAATTCTCCATCGTTCTCCTCAACATAATATGCTGAGTATTTCATTACCTTGGCTTCATTCTCATGGCTGAATCTAATCTTATTGTTTCGCCATTTAGATAAACATTTTCAACTATATGGGCAGCTAAACTACCAAACTCAGCAGGTATTCCAAACCTGTGTGGGAACTGAGTCGATTCTAATAATGGGTCTCTAACCTTGTCTGGAGCCATTTTCATTAAAGGTGTATCAAAAATACCTGGTGCAATAGTATTTACTCTAATTCCGTGTCTTGCGAGGTCTCGAGCGGCAGTCAGAGTCAAACCAATAACACCTGCTTTTGAGGCACTGTAGGCAGATTGACCAATTTGGCCTTCGTAGCCAGCAATGGAAGCAGTATTTATAATCACGCCTTTCTCGCCATCTTCATCAGCTTCATTTTTATCCATAAGTTCAGCAGCTAAACGCATCACGTTAAAGGTCCCAACTAAATTTAAATCAATAATAAATTTAAAATGATCTAATGGATGAGGCGCATCTTTACCAATAATTCTTGCACCATATCCAGTTCCAGCACAATTAATTGCAACATGTAATTTACCAAATGCCTCCTCAATTTTTGACATGGCATCCTTAACAGGCTGCTCCTCCATGATGTTGGTATTGATATATTTAACATTCTCATCGCCTAGCTCATCGCATATAGCTTTTGCATTATCATCATTAATATCAAGAATCATGACTTTTGCACCATGAGATACAAAGTGTCTTGTTGATGCTTCACCTAAGCCAGATGCACCCCCTGTAATTGCTATAACTTTATCTTTTAGTTCCATTGCATACCTCCAAATTGAACAAGAATTATACCTAGCTATTTATAAAAATGATCACATTTAAAAACATAAAAATTAAATTGGCATGAAAATTGCATTTGTTAATTTGAAACTTCATAAAAATATAGGAGAAATTATGAAAAGATTGTTTTTACTTGTTGGTATGCTTGCCATGCCTTCATTCGCAGCAGTAAGTGCAAATGTATCTTTCGCCTCAGATTATGTCTGGAGAGGAATGACACAAAGTGACGGACCTGCAATTCAGGGTGGTTTTGACTTTGAGGCTGAATCAGGTTTCTACGCTGGTATTTGGGGATCAAACGTCAATTTTAATGATGGAGCAGGTAGTGAATTAGACTATTATGCAGGTTATGGCTTCTCATTAGGTGAGGTCGGGGTCGATATCGGATATATTGCTTTTGATTATCCTGAAAATGAGACTGGTCTTGATTTTGAAGAAATATACCTAGGCCTTAGCTTCGGAGACTTAGGAGTGACTCTAGCATCTGGACAAGATGGCGCACCTGATTACACAGAATTTTCATATGCATTTGGTCCTGTTTCTGTAGCTTATGGTGAATATGATGATTACGGTGACAACACAACTGTAAGTTATGGTTTCACTTGCGGATCATTTGACTGTGGTATTACTGCATATGATTTCAGTGATGGAGGATACGGGGCTGATGAAGACGGTATCTTCTTTTCAATTTCAGCAAGCCTTTAAAGCATGAAATTAGTCGTAGCTATTATTAAGCCATTTAAACTTCAAGAAGTCCGTGAAGCACTTGTTGATGCTGGCATTGAAGGCTTAACTCTTTCTGAAGTTAAGGGGTATGGTCGACAAAAAGGTCATACTGAACTATATCGTGGTGCTGAATATACGGTGGATACCCTGCCAAAAATTAAGCTTGAAATCCTTGTAGAGGACGAAAAACTTAGCACAGTCACAGACACTATAACATCCACTGCTGGTACTGGAAAAATTGGCGATGGAAAAATATTTGTAACCAACGTTGAGGATGTCATCAGAATTCGAACTGGTGAAACAGGCAACGAAGCCATTTAATTAAGGAGATTAATATGGAAGAAATGAAATTTGCATTAGATACTTTCTACGCGATTATGTCAGGAGCATTGGTCATGTGGATGGCCGCTGGATTTACCATGCTAGAAGCTGGTTTAGTCCAAAAGAAAGATGTTTCTGAAATTGTTACTAAAAATCTTGGTTTATTCTCAATTGCATGCGTCATGTACCTTGTATGTGGCTTCGTGTTGATGTATCCATCGGATGCGATCTTATCTATCTCAGGAGGATTAGATGAAGCTGGTGAAGCTATTGTTTATGGAATTTTACCGGCCATTGGAACCTCATGGGGTTTAAGTGCTGATATGCCTCTCGAAGAAATAGGTATGGCCTACGGAATGGACTATTCCCAACAAGCCGACTTCTTTTTCCAAGTTGTTTTTGTTGCCACTGCTATGTCAATTGTTTCAGGTGCTGTTGCTGGAAGAATGAAGCTAATACCATTCTTTATTTTTACAGTAATACTAACCGCCTTTATATATCCTGTTCAAGGATATTGGAACTGGGGCGGTGGTTTTTTGAGCGTTCTTGGCTATTCTGATTATGCTGGGTCTGGAACAGTCCACCTTCTCGGTGCTGCTGCAGCCCTTGGAGTTGTGACTTTACTTGGAGCGAGAAATGGTAAATATGGTTCAGATGGTTCTATTAACCCAATGCCTGGATCCAATATTCCATTAGCTGCACTAGGTGTTCTTATTCTTTGGCTCGGATGGTTTGGTTTTAATGGTGGTTCTGAGCTTGTTATCAGCGATGAAGCAAGCGCAATAGCTGTGAGTCAAGTATTCTTAAATACTAATATGGCAGCTGCTGGTGGAGTTATAGGAGCATTGGTTCTCAGTCTGGTCATGACTGGAAAAAGCGATGTGACTATGGTTATCAATGGTGCTATCGCAGGTTTAGTTGCAATAACTGCTGGGCCGAGCGCTCCTAGCGGAGGAGAATCAGTAATCATTGGTTTCCTCGGCGGACTTTTAGTTTATGCATCTATCCTTTTCTTTGATTCTAAACTTAAAGTCGACGACCCAGTTGGGGCTATCTCTGCTCATGGGATTGTAGGAATCTTTGGTGTAATGGTTGTTCCATTCACGAATCCAGAAGCATCTTTCTTGATTCAGCTTATTGGTGTTATATCAATTGCAGGATTTGGTTTCATAGCTAGTTATGGAGCTGTTTACCTAATCAATATGGTTACACCTATAAGAGCTACAGATGACGAGCAAGCGTTAGGACTTGACGCATCTGAAATTGGAGTTGAAGCTTACCCAGAGTTTAAGTAAAAAACTCATGATAATAACCGTCAACATTTGTTGGCGGTTATTTTTGCATCAAAAGAGTGCAAATTAAATAAAATTCTTTTAAAACCTCCTTCGAAACTATCAAATTACCCATTATAAATTGGCATGATAATTGCATGTATCTTTATAGACTATTTTTATATGGGGTAAAAGAATGAAGCTTATATCAGCAATTATTAAGCCATTTAAACTTGAAGAGGTTCGCGAAGCTCTTCTTGATTATGGTGTAGAGGGGTTAACCATTACCGAAGTTAAGGGTTTTGGCCGGCAAAAAGGTCATACTGAATTATATCGAGGTGCTGAATACACGATAGACACCCTTCCAAAAATTAAATTAGAAATTATCGCAAATGAAGACAAGGTCTCAGCAATTATTGATGTGATATCAAAATCTGCAAACACTGAAAAAATTGGTGATGGCAAAATCTTTATTACCAATGTTGAAGAAGTAATAAGAATTAGAACGGGTGAAACAGGCAGTGATGCCATTTAATAAGGAGAAAAAATGAAATTATTTAATTATTGTCTGATTACACTTGCTACTTTGCTCTCTCCGGCAGCTCTCTCTTCTGAAATAAATTCTGGAGATACTGCATGGATTCTTACCGCTACAGCTTTAGTCTTATTTATGACTCTTCCAGGATTGGCTCTTTTTTATGGTGGATTAGTGCGAACTCAGAATGTTTTGTCTGTGCTTATGCAATGTTTTGCAATATGCTGCATTGTGTCAGTGGTTTGGGTGGTCTATGGATATAGCCTAGCCTTCACAGGAAGCGGTTCTATTATTGGCGGAGCTGATGCATTTTTCTTGTCTAATCTCACTAGAGAATCCGCATCGGGAACTTTGCCTGAAAGCTTATTTGTTGTATTTCAAATGACCTTTGCTGTAATCACTCCTGCTTTAGTTGTTGGAGCATTTGCTGAGAGAATGAAGTTTAGTGCAATGTGCATTTTTACTGTTCTATGGGTAACTTTAGTGTATTTACCTGCATGCCATATGGTGTGGGGTGGAGGTTACCTTGCAGGTATAGGCGTTATTGACTTTGCTGGAGGTCTAGTTGTTCATGCAACGTGTGGTGTTGGAGCTCTAGTAGCAGCTATGATGCTTGGTCCTAGAAAGGGTTTTCCTGGAGGATCACTGGTTCCGCATAATAGGCCTATGGTTGTAATGGGTGCAGCAATGCTTTGGGTTGGATGGTTTGGTTTTAACGGCGGGAGTGCTGTTGCTGCAGACTCCAGCGCTGCTATGGCTATTTTAGTTACACACATAAGTGCGGCTGTTGGAGCTCTAACTTGGATGTCTGTTGAATGGATTAAAACTGGAAAACCAACAGTTGTAGGGATAGCAACTGGTATGGTAGCAGGCTTAGCTACAATTACACCAGCATCAGGAACAGTTGGCCCTCAAGGAGCATTATTAATAGGTTTATTAGCAGGAATAGTATGTTTCTATGCAACACAAATGATTAAAAGCTACTTCAAAATTGATGACTCTTTGGATGTCTTTCCAGTCCATGGTGTTGGAGGTATTTTAGGGATTTTAATGCTTGCGTTAGTCGGTAAACCTGAGGGCTTTCTTGGAGCAGGAGCCTCGGGTTTTGATGCATCTTCATTCAGTCAGTTCATGATTCAGTTGCAGGGTGTTGTGGTTATATGCCTTTGGACTTTAGTGTTTTCTTGGATTGCCTTAAAAGCTACTTCACTAGTTACCAATCTAAGAGTTAGCGATGAAAGTGAATATGAAGGTTTGGATATAACTGAGCATAATGAGAGCGGATACTCTGCAAACTAAGCTTATTTTGGTTTCCTAACAACAGGATTGGCGTATTGCTCAAGCAGCTTTGAGCGAACGCCTTCCTCCAAACCAGTGAGTCTATCTTCTAGCGCCTTTTGCGCCTGTTTAATTTCTTGAGACGTATATTTATCTTGTTTAGATATATTTATTCCCAATATGTTACATGCAGCATAATTAGTTGCATGAAGTTCATACATCGAAACTATAGAATCAGTGATTTTATTTGAAATACTTTGGTAGTCATCCTCATCTTCAAATCTAATGGGCTTTGAAAGATTAATATTTACATTGCCTTTAAATCCAGTAATTCCATTAGCAATACTTTTGAGATCTTCGTCCTTCTCTTTGATGTATTCTCTATTTAAAACAGATGAATGCAGTTCCTTGGCTTTTAATAAGTCGTTAGGATCAAATTCATAAGAAATTGATACTGGAACTACTTTTAGAGAATTAAAATAATTAGAAATGGATTGAGATTTTCTTTCGGTTAAATGAATCATTTTTAATAAGGCTGGATCTGTTTCATCAATACCATCTTTTGCTCTACCCTGCTTTTGAGCAATCCAAACCGAATCATTGTCATTAAAAATACTTTTATGGATAAATTTTGAAGCAAGCATTAAACCAGAATAAATATCCTTTTTTGTTCCTCCGGACCTTTGAATAATAAAGCTTTTATTTAATCGAAATAGATCTGAAGCCCAGGTTTCTTCCATCAGATTATTACCCACAGCAATATTAAATGTCTTGAAGCCAGATTGATAAAGATTTAGGGCAAGTAAAGCTGCATCAAGAGAGATATCTCGATGATTTGAAATAAACAGGTGACTATCCTTATGATTTAAATTTTCAATACCGTTAACACTAAATGTTGAAATAGATTTTTGAACAACATTCTCCATCAAACTTTTAAATACTTTTTGATAATCATCAATTGTGTGAATATTTTTAACTTTGGAAATTAGTTTTTGTTTAACAAAAAACTTTATAAAAGGAATTTTAGAGGCCATTCCAGGAAACTGTAATCCCAATAAAGCTTTTATAACTGATTCGTTTGAGGTAAGAGACTGCAGAACTTGTTCTACTTCAGAATCAGTATAGGGTCTAATATCTTTAAATGGATCCATACCATTAAGCTAGAAGTTGAATCATAACTCCGGCAGCTACAGCAGAACCAATTACCCCAGCCACATTAGGTCCCATGGCATGCATAAGCAGAAAATTCTGGGAGTCACTCTCTAAACCTACTTTATTAGCAACTCTTGCAGCCATTGGTACTGCAGAAACTCCTGCAGCTCCAATGAGAGGGTTAATTTGATTTGCGCTTAATAGGTTCATTATTTTTGCCATCAAAATTCCTGAAGCTGTGCCAATTGAAAAAGCAATTATTCCAAGTGAAAGAATTCCAAGAGTTTCAGGCGTGAGAAATTGATCGGCTGCAAGCTTGGAGCCAACTGCTAAACCTAAAAAAATTGTAACTATGTTAATTAAAGAATTTTGTACAACTTCACTTAATCTTTCGACAACCAATGATTCTCGCATTAAATTACCAAAACAGAACATGCCAATTAATGGAGCTGCACTTGGTAACATCATTCCAACAAGAAAGACCAAGATTATTGGAAAAATTATTTTTTCTTTTTGTGAAACCTCCCTTAATTGAACCATTCGAATAGTTCTTTCGGAGTGTGAAGTAAGAATCCGCATTATTGGAGGCTGGATTAATGGCACCAATGCCATATATGAATATGCAGCTACTGCAATCGCACCAAGAAGTTCTGGAGCTAATATTGATGAAACATAAATTGCAGTTGGGCCATCTGCTCCACCGATGATACCAGTTGCTGCCGCTTGCTTTAAGGTAAATGAAACTACCCCAAGCTTATTTAACATCAAGGCACCTATCACTGTAGCAAAAATGCCAAATTGTGCTGCAGCTCCTAATATTAATGTCTTAGGATTAGCCAGCATTGGACCAAAATCAGTCATTGCACCCACGCCCATAAAAATGACTAATGGTGCAACACCTGAACCAATTGCCACTGAATAAAATGTATTTAAAATCCCTGCTTTATATCCAAGCTCTGCTGCGTATTCGTTTAAGAGAAATAGTTGAGAATGCGAAGCAGTTTTTAGGAATGCAGAGATAGATTCAGCCTCCCCAATAGAAATTAAGGATAAGGCTCCGGCTAGCTCATCAGGATTTGAAAAATATATTAGTTTTTCAATTGGGCTAAGAGCCAGGCCTATTTCTGGAATATTTGTAAGAATTGCCCCAAAACCAATAGGCAAAAGCAAGAGTGGTTCAAATTTTTTATTGATAGCCAAATATAGTATTAATAGTCCCACCACGAGCATAATTGCTTGGCCGGAAGTAAGGCTATAGAAGCCTAAACTAGTGAAAATTGCTTCAAGATTCATTAACTTTTAATTTCAAATAAAGGATTGCCTGGTTTAACGGTGTCTCCTGGCTTGACGAATATTTTTCCAATAACCCCAGCACTAGGTGCTTTAATTTCTGTTTCCATTTTCATGGCTTCTAAAATTAAAACTGTTGTATCTGCATCTACAGCCTCTCCTTCTGAAATAATTGTTCTGAAGATATTGCCACCCAAGGGCGCTTCAATCACCGTCCCTGGTGCTGTTGCAATAGAGGGAGAAGATGCAACTTCATTGATGCTTGAACCATCATTAATTATCACCGAATTGTCAGCCTTTAAAGTAACTGAGTATTCTTGATCATCTACCGTTACTAGATACGAAGAATCTGTAAGCTCATTAATTTCTATAGGTTCAGATTCAAAAAACTCAGGGTTGTCAGAATTTTCAATATAGCTTAAACCAATTTCAGGGAACATTGCATATATCAAAACATTTTCAATTGAGGGATCAACAGTAATATTCTTTTCAGCGATTGCATTTTTAAATTCTTCCTCAACGGACTGAAAATCATCGCTCAGCAAGTCTGCTGGTCTGCATGTAATAACTGCACTATCTCCGATCCCCTCTTGTTGCAAATCTTTATTAACAGGTGCAGGGGTTGCCCCGTATTCGCCTTTCAACAAAGATTTAACTTCGTTGGTCACAGTCGAATATCTAGACCCAGATAGTATGTTAATGACAGATTGAGTACCTACAATCTGAGAGGTTGGAGTAACTAATGGAATAAATCCTAAATCCTCTCTTACTTTTGGAATTTCATGAATTACCTCATCAAATCTCTCAATAGAATCTTGAGCTTTAAGTTGATTTTCAAGGTTTGTTAACATCCCGCCTGGTACTTGAGAAGCCAATATGCGAGCGTCAACACCCCGCAGTGACCCTTCAAAATTCTTATACTTTTTTCTAACTTTTTGAAAATGCTCTGCTATAGGAGTTAATTTTTCTATATTAAGACCAGTCTCTCTATTAGTTCCATCCAATATACTAATCAATGTTTCAGTAGGTGTATGACCATAAGTCATGCTCATTGAAGAAATTGATGTATCTATATTATCTAAGCCAGCTTCAATCGCTTTAACTCCAGTTGCAACAGACATACCCGTGGTTGCATGACAATGCATGTGAATCGGGATTTCAAGTTCATCTTTCAATCTTGAAACCAGCTCAAATGCAACATATGGCTTTAACAACCCAGCCATATCCTTGATAGCTAGAGAGTGAGCTCCCATATCTTGAATATTTTTTGCAAGATCAAGCCATAAATCAATAGTGTGAACCGGGCTAGTAGTGTATGAAATGGTGCCTTGAGCATGACCATCTACTGCAATCACAGCTTGCAGGGCTTGATGCATATTTCTAGGATCATTCAGGGCATCAAATACCCTAAATACATCAACACCATTTTTTTTAGAGCATTCAACAAATTTATTTACAACATCATCTGAATAATGCTTGTACCCCAATAGATTTTGACCTCTCAGAAGCATTTGCTGAGGAGTATTTGGCATCATTGATTTAATTTTTCTAATTCGCTCCCAAGGATCCTCACCTAGATATCTAATGCACGAATCAAATATTGCGCCACCCCATGATTCTACAGACCAAAAACCGACACTATCAAGATCTTTTAATGCGGCTTCCATATCATGGTACCTAAATCGAGTAGCAAGCAATGATTGATGAGCATCTCTTAAAACTACTTCTGTGACTCCAATTTTCTTAGACTCTGTCATGATCTAATGCCTCCAAGAACTTCTTTAATAATTTTATGATGGATTTCGTTTTTAACATTAGCTGGCGATAAATCACTAGAATCTAAAGCATGCTCTTTAGCTGATGAAAAGAAAATTCTTAAGAGATTCACCGAGATAATTAGCAACACTAAAAAAGTAAAAACAACTGTCATTCCACTGTAAAGGAGATTCATCCCCTCTTGAATTAAGATATCCTGCTCTGTCATATTTATTATGTAAGTCTAAAATTTTTGATTTGACTTAGTGATTTTACACCATTGTAAGTACAATATTGAAATGTCATCTCACCCATATTTGAATATTTCTGGTGTAGCCATCTCTGCTCATAGGGGTGGTAGCATTGAAGCTCCAGAAAATACTTTAGAATCCTTTCAATATGCTCTAGATCTTGGGTGCTCATATATTGAAACAGATGTTCAGCTTTCAGCAGATGGGATTCCCTATATTTTTCATGATGACGACTTAAAAAGATTGCTGGATAGAGATGTCATGTTCAACACTCTAAGCAGCAGTGAAATCAAAAAATTAAGATTATTTGAATCATACTCAATACCAACCTTGGAAATTGCACTTACAAAATTTCCAAATGCCCTTTTTCAAATAGATTTAAAAACAGATGAAGTTGCCATTCCTGCAATGGAGGTTATCGAAAAGCTTAATGCTTTTGA
Source organism: uncultured SAR86 cluster bacterium (assembly GCA_902595065.1). GTDB lineage: Bacteria > Pseudomonadota > Gammaproteobacteria > Magnimaribacterales > D2472 > D2472. The sequence continues at coordinate 155,028 of CACJOM010000003.1, read as the reverse complement.
AAGAGTTTGCATTGCAAGCTTTAGCAGTAATAGACTCAAAGTAGTTAGAGAGAAGTTCCCAAAAACCTGCTTCTCCATGGGTCCAAAAGAAATCTTGCAGCTATTACTAGCTAGCTTTGGTCTATACAAACAAAAAGTGCCCGGAGATTGTTTGCAGGTTCCCATATATCACTATGGAATAAAATTAGTCACTAAAAGGTTTGTAAAGTATGTACAAAGCAAGGGTTTAAAAATTCATGTATGGACAATCAACGATCCTGATACAATGCAAAAGCTAATAAATTTAGGGGTGGATGGAATTATTACTGATACCCCAAAAATTTTAAGAGAACTTCTTTCGAAGAATTAATTCTTTAAAAATTTTGAAAAAATTTTTCTTGCAAAGATATACATTGGGATAATTACACATGATGTAATGAATACCTCTAGCCAAGTATTAAATTGTAAAAAATTTCTTATAAAACCTGCAAGAAATAGGCTAATTAAACCCAACAAGCTATATAGAATTATTGAGTTACGACTGAAGAGATTCATGGGTGCTTTTAACTTTTAAGAGTATTATGGCGCCCATGATAAACAGTGCTGCAATCGGTATCAAGCCATATCTTGTATCTTGAAAAAAAGTTACAAAAATTGCTACTAAGGCTGGCCCCATAAATGCTCCAGCACGCCCAAACATATTATAAAATCCAAAATATTCACCAGACTCATTTGGAGGAATAAGGGTCGCATAATAACTTCTTGAGATCGATTGAATTCCCCCTTGAATAGCTCCAACCATTGAAGCAAGAACGTAGAACTCAATCGCATTTGAAAGAAATGCTGAATATGCAATGACAATAAGATAAAGAAAAATTGTGAAAAGCAAAGTATTCTTATCACCAAACTTATAAGCAAACTTAGACCATAGTAAAGTTGTGGGGAATGCAACAAATTGCACCAAAATAAGCGCAATAATTACATCGCTACTTGGCAAACCCAAATTCAGAGCAAAATCAGCTGCCATTGCCATAATTGTATGCACACCATCAATGTATAAAAAGAAAGCTAAGAGAAAGATAAATACATTTTTTTTTGATGAAACAGTTCTTAAAGTATTAAATACTTTTGTGTAGGCAAGCTTAAAGTGTGATCCTGGTAAATTTGCACCTCTGTCTTGGATTTTCAACAAAATAGGAATTAAAAATAAAGTCCACCAAACAGAAACACTTAAAAAAGACCATCTAACTGCATCAGCAACACTAGACAATCCAAAGAATTCTGGTTTGATTGTCATGGCTGCATTTATGAGAAATAACAAGCCTCCTCCTAGATAACCAAATGCGAACCCATAACTGGATATTTTGGCAACATTGCTCTCATCTGATACTTGAACCAGCATCTTGTCATATAAAGTATTGCCTGCTGCAAAGCAATAATTGGCAATACCAAAAAATATCAAAGCCTGCAGCCATGAACCTGCAGGGATAAAATACAATACAGCAACAGAAATAATAGAAATTGCTCCAAATCCAGTAAATAAAATTTTTGTTGTTCTGGAAACATCTGTAAGAGCGCCAATAAAAGGCGAGGTAAATAAAAGCACTAAATTAGAAATCGTTAAACCCCACCCAAGATAAGCAGTCTTGACCTCAGCCTCTAGCCCAGAGGCCCAAAAGTCATTAAAAAATATTGGGAAAAAAGCAGCAATGACTGTTGTCGCAAATGCAGAATTCCCTCCGTCATAAAGAATCCATGCTTTGGCTTCTGCAGAAAGTTTAACTTTGCTCATACCAACATTGATTGTTTTCAAAAGATTTTTTAATCAAGCCGCGATAGAGCAAACAATTTAAATGTCCTAAGGATTCTCCGGTTGCCATGATCAAATTGGAGTCATCAATCTCTCGCTTAAATAAGACGTCAAAAACATCGACGGCTCGCTTTGGAGTACTCAAAATAGCATGAAGCTTTTCTAATGATTGCTCATGGTGATTGATAAGAGCAGTTAGTCTTTTGTGAGCTCCAATAAAGGGTCTTCCATGCGCGGGCAGGACCAATACATCTTCAGGTAACTTTTCAATCAGCTTATGGCATGAGGAGATCCAATCTTCCACTGGATTTGCAGCAGGCTCAGTAGGAAATGTTCCAACATGGGAACTGATAGTTGGAAGCAATTGATCGCCGCTTATAAACATATTTAATTCCTTGGAAAAGAAACAAAGGTGTTCCATTGTATGACCGCGACCCTCAATTGCAATCCAGTCGATACCATTTACATGAATAACATCATCCTCTTTTAATCGATTGTATGATTGAGGTAAAGGGTGAATGATTGAGCCAAAGAAACCAAATCTCTCAGTAAATGATTTAATCTGCTCTTCGGTCATTCCAGCGTGAGTGTAAAAATCTATAGCTTCATGAGGGACGTTATCTCCTGTGTCCGCCGACAACATGCGGCATTGTAAATAATCAGTTCTACTCATACTAAATGTTGTTTTATAGTTTTTAACAAACCAACCTGCCATGCCAATATGGTCTGGATGCATGTGAGTGACAACTACATCTTTAATTACAAGCTTTTCACTATCAATTAAATTGATCCAAGCATTTTTAGTATCATCAAGATGCATACCTGTATCTACTAAAGTCAAGTTATCTTGCGTACCCAAACCCCAAAGGTTTATGTGATTAAGTGACATAGGAAGAGGCATGCGTATCCATCGAACATGCTCGTTAATTGCATGCAAAGTTCCAGACTTTGGAACAACATCAAGCGGAAAAGTTAATCTAGTTTCTGAATTCATTGTTGATTATAGAAATAATTGATAGTTATACTGAATACATGAATGAAGATGCACAAACGATAAAAAGCTTAGGACTATTTGTTTTAGGCATAGGTGGGTTAGTTTTTGTACTTGGCATTGTAGCTTATTTTATTTAACCCTTAACTTTCCAGGCTTTGAATCTCGACGCAAAGCCTTCAAAAAAGAATTAGCCTCGACGGGTTTTGCCACGTCATTGTCACGAATATATTCGCTGCTCCAGAATTCTTTCCAAGAAGGAAATAAATCATGAAAATATCCTTCATAATTTTCCTGGCCTGGCCAACGCATTTTTTGGTCGCCGAGTGGTGGCTTATTTAAATCGGTTGCATACCAATACATCGGGAGTCTTTTTTTAAACAGCCATCTTCCATCGACTCTCTTATAGGTATCCCAATACAACATTTGCATAATCACCCATTCTGTCTCAGTTTCATGTTCGTTCTTTGAATAGACCAAGCCAACGGCTGAATCAGGTGAATCAAAATCTATGATATGGTTTCCAATATGATGCGAGGTACCAGTGAATTGATCTCTAAAAGTAGCATCGGCCCACTCTTTTAATGCCTGCCTCCCGCTCTTATCTTTACCAACCCTAACATCGGGGACAAATAAATTAACATGCATATCTAGATCACGCATGTCTAAAGTAACAGAGTACTTTGCAGCAAGCTGTCTGATTTCGTCCAACGATTCGAGCCTATCCAATCTTTCTTCAATGCTCATTATTTATCCTGGGGGCCATTGAAATGGCCTGCCGCTTAAAAGATGAAGATGAAGATGAAAAACACTTTGCCCAGCCTTAGCTCCATTGTTTGTAACGAGTCTAAAGGTTTCATCCAGCCCAAGATCTCGAGCGACTTCTCCCGCAACCCACATTAGATGACCAAGGAGCTCTTTGTCCTCCTCAGTTGCATCTGAAAGTTTGGGTATTGGTTTTTTAGGAATGATTAATAAATGTGTTGGGGCCTGAGGGTTAATGTCTTTGAAGACAAGAGATTGCTCATCCTCAAAAATAATATCTGCAGGAATTTCTTTGTTAATGATTTTAGTGAAAAGCGTTTCCATAAATCTAAATAAGAAATCGAATCAATCTAAACCCTACATAAAATACTCCAGTAGAGATTCCTAATGCTAAAACAATCAGCAGTAAGTCTCTAAGAGATTTTAAAAATTTTCCTTCGGGGGAATTTTTTAATAGTTGTTGCACTAAAAATAAAAGCGCAATAATGGATAAGAATAATATTATTAATGTAATCATAATTATTTAAATATAGAGCCTACTGATACTACAAGCAAGGCTAGAGCAATGGCCCATAATGAACAAGCGATGATATCAGCCACATAGAACCTTTTAAGTCTTAAATCAGTAATTCCTAATAAAAATGGAACTAAAGGCCGTATTGCCGGAATAAATCTTCCAACCAGAACTGTGTAGGGACCAAAACGCTCTAAAAATTCTTGAGTTTTGTTAATTGGCTTTTGACGTTTTTGCATAAACTTTGAGTTAAGAAGGCTTGGACCAATAGATTTTCCAACTAAAAAACCGCATACATCACCCACATGTGAACCAAGCAAAGCAATGCCACAAATCCAAGGAAGAGTTAACAATTCAATGTTGTAAAGGTAGATGCATAAAGAAAAAAGAACAGCACTTGGCATAAAGCTTCCGGTAATAATCATTGATTCCATAAAGCCAAATAAAAAAACAAGCACCCAGCCATACTCAGGATTGGCTTCTAAAAAAAGTTGGATTCTTTCAAAAGACATAGTTATTTATTTTTTTTCGCAAAAAATTTTTCTACTGCTTTCATATTATCCTCTGAGCCAAACAGTTTTTTCATTGCTGAAGTTTCCATGGATCGAGATTTAGCAATATCTTCTAGCATGAAGGATTTTAATATAGCTTTGGTCTCAATGATTGAAATTAGCGATTGCTCTTTGAGCATATGAGCGTATTTATTTGCCTCATCGAAAAAATCCTCGCCAACATATTTAGCTAAACCTAGCTCATGATATCTATTGCCATCTATTGGCTGAGATTCAAATAGCAGTTGTGCGGCTTGTTGATACCCTAGAGATTGAAAAAGCAAAAAAGAACTGCCCACTTCAGGAGCCAATCCCAAATCAGAAAATGGATATTTAATCTTTGCATTGGGAGCAATGAAGACAGCATCAAAATGCAGAAGAATTGTTGCCCCGCCTCCTACAGCTGCACCCTCAACGGCTCCAATTAATGGCTTTTTAAAATTAATCAATGCATCAACACATGTTTCAAATGGCTTTTCATACTCAGCACCACCATCTCCCATCATGCTGCTTAAATCAACACCGGATGAAAAAGTGTTTGAAGATCCTGTCACCACTACTGAGGAAATATCTGGATCGTCACTGGCAGAATTTAATGCGTCTCTAAAAAGACCCCATAATTCTGCATCAAATGCATTTTTCGTCTCAGGACGATTAAATATAAGGGTGCGAACACCCTCATTGGTTTCTACTAGAAGTTTGCTCACTTTCCTTTAAAGTTTGGTTTTCTTTTTTCAGCAAATGCTGTCAATCCTTCCATCATGTCTTCTGTTGAAAAAATTGGTTGGCCTATTTCAAGTTCTTTTTCTAAAGCCTCAGTCTCTGTATAACTTTCATCAATCTCACGTAGTGATTTCACAATAGCTTGAATAGATAAAGGAGCATTTTCACTTACAGTTTTAGCAATCTCCATAGCTCTTTCTAATGCATCCCCGTCTTCTACAACATGACCAATCAAGCCAAATCTTAAAGCTTCATCGGAAGAAATTCGTCTGCCAGTTAATAGGGCCTCAGCTGCAAGAGTGTATGGAATTTGTCGTCTCAGTCTTACAGTAGAACCACCTAATGGGAATAAGCCTCTAAGAGGTTCTGATAGACCAAAAACTGCACTTTTGCCAGCTACTCTAATATCAGTTCCTTGTAAAATTTCTGTTCCACCAGCAAGGGCAAAACCCTCCACAGCAGCAATGATTGGTTTAGTTGGCCTGTTATGGCGAAGCAACGATTGCCAATGCAGATCAGGGATCTCCTTAAGCTTCTCCATCATTTCAGAATCTTCATTTCCATCTTTCATTGCACTCAGATCAGCCCCAGAGCAGAAGGTTCCACCAGCTCCGGTTAGAACTGCACAACGCAAGTTAGGATCTTCATCAAGTTTTCTCCAGGCTTCATAAATAGTTACAAGCATGCCAGGGCTCAAAGCATTCCGTTTTTCAGGTCGATTAAGTGTGATCACCATAATGTGACCTTTTTCTTCTACTATTGCGTGATCTGTATTCATAAAGCTCCTCTAACTAGTCAAGTGATGATGATACTATCCACATAGCAAAGAATTGTGCAGCACCGCCATATGCATGACCCATTGCAACTTTAGCATCTTCAACTTGATGGTCCTCTGCCAATCCCATTACTTGAAGTGCAGCCTCACCAAACCTAATCATCCCAGATGCTCCAATTGGATTAGAAGATAAAACTCCACCAGACATATTAAATGGAAGCTCACCATCAATTGCAGTTGCATCTTTATCTGTTAACTTCCAACCTTCCCCTAAATCACAAAATCCAAGGTTCTCTAACCACATTGGCTCATACCAAGAAAACGGTACATATATCTCAGCACAATCTATTTCATTGAATGGATTTTGAATACCTGCTTGATTGTATATGTCTTTTGCACAATCAATTCCAGCCTGAGGATTTACTTCATCTCTACCAGCTGACAAAGTGCCTTCTGATCTAACGGCCATACCTTTTATCCAAGCAACATTTCTTGAACCAACTTGGTCTTGCGCGGTAATGACCATCGCACATGCGCCATCAGAGGATGGGCAGCTTTCAAGATACCGCAAAGGCTCCCAGAGCATAGGAGTATCACTAACCATTTTTTCATCAATGCCAGGAATATGAAGGTGCGCTAGTGGATTTTTTAGTGCATTTTGACGATCTTTAACTGCTACTTTCCAGCCAATATGCTCAGGCGCTTCATATCGACGGATGTATTCCCTAATGAAAGGAGCAAAGTAGCCGCCAGCTCCTGCGTTGATATGGGGAGAATATGGGTATCGTGGTGATAGAGCCCATGTTGCATTTGATTCAGATTGTTTTTCAAAAGTTACCGTTAAAACTGTCTTGAACTGACCAGAGCAAACATGCGAGGCAGCAATGACTGCGGTGCTTCCGCCAACACTGCCAGCAGTATGAACTCGCAATACAGGTTTACCCACAGCTCCAATTGCATCTGCTAAATATAATTCCGGCATGATGACGCCTTCAAACATATCTGGTGCCTTGCCTAAGATCACCGCATCAATAGCATCCCATTCAAGATCAGCTGCTAGCATGGCATTATCAATGGCTTCTCTTACCAATCCGGCCATGGAAACATCACGTCTCTTAGCATCATATTTTGTCTGCCCAACTCCTATTACACCTGCTTGAATCATTTTTGGGCCTCCAAATGAACTAACATGTTATGTTGAAGACAAGGGCCAGAAGTTGCATGGGCCAAACCATGCGTAAATTGATTTTCTTTAAGTGCCTCATAGGTCTTGCCAATTGCATCAAGCCCTGCACACATCATTACATTCCCGACTAATGGGCCGCCTGAAAGGTTGACTGGAATATCTTGAAGATTTAATAAAGATTTTAAAAAAGGTAGTTCATGACTAAATTGGGTATGTAATTCAGCAACGTCAAACTTTATATTTTTAAAATTTAATTGGTTCATTGAAGCTTGCAAAGTCTTAGAAGTAGCAAGATTCCTAGAGCCTAAATTTGATGATTCAATTCTGTGATCAATTCCCTCTATCCAAATAGGATGATCTGTAAATTCATAAGCTTTTTCTTCTGATGCAATTATCATCGCAGAAGAACCATCAGAAATTGGCGGGCAATCTAACTGATTTAATGGGGAAGATACCATTGCATTATTTAGATAATTTGACTCATCAATTAAGTCAGTGATTAAGGCGTTCTTGTTATTTTTTGAATTAGCTCTTGCCTCAATAACTGTTGCAAGCATTTGCTCTGGAGTAATGATGTTTTGATCAAGCAGAACTCTAGCTTGCAGAGCCGCTAAACTCACTCGATCAGGCCATAAAGGAGAAATATAGTATGGATCCATTTGAAGGGAAATAATTGCATCTAAATCTCCAGGCGATGATTTACCAAATCCATAAATTAAAGCTGTCTCAGCATCACCCATTTGAATTTTTAACATTGATTCATACATGGCCCATGCTGCATCCATTTCTACGTGAGATTCTTTAATTGGTGGATGGGTTTGAATGGCAGACAAACCCTCAACAAAAGCAAAAGCCGCTCCTTGTAGATAATCACAACTGCCAGAGCAGGTAAAATCAATATCCTTTTGGCTGATTCCCAAATCATTAAATAGCTGATGCACTACTGGCATAATCAGCTCAACTTCATTCAAAGCTCCTGCATTTTTTAATATTGGATGTTGAGCATACCCAACGATAGCCACTTTCTTCATGATTCTTGGAACCTCAAGGTTGCAACATCTACATCTGGTTCATCGATAGGAGCAAACCATTTAATATTTTCTAAAGAATGAGTCCACTCTTCTTTAGGCTTCCAGACTGCTTGAATACGCATTCCTATTCTAATTTCTTCAATCTCAACTTCTTGAATAAGATGTAAAAATGAAATATTTGATCCATCCAATCTAATCATTGCGCATACATAAGGAGGCACAATTGGATTTCCTGGAATAGGAATGTGCACCACAGTAAATGATTCTATGCAGCCTTTATCAGTTAGCGGGACCTCAATATCGGTTGCGACTCCGCATCGGGGACAACTGCCTCTTGGTGGCACATACACAGCCTTACATTTAGGGCAGGCTTGTCCAACAATGTTACCCTCTTTCACTTGATTTAAAAATCTTGTTGTTGCTGAACCAGCTGTATAGAAATATTCTAAATTAATCGGTGATTCTGAGTAATCTTTTGGTGTATCTTCTGAGCTCATTGTTCTAAAGTAAAAAATTTAATGTCTGTAATTCTTTGCTCTTGGATTTCGGACCAATTAGCTTTCACCCTTGAACCAATTCTTAAATCAGCCTCATTACATTGAGTAACCATGTGCAACATAGAGGTATCAGCTCCATCAAGCTTGATTAAAGCAAAGGCAAAAGGCTCTTTAATTAAATGGTGATGTTTAGGGTCCTCAATCCAGGAAAAGGATTCGACCACTCCACCAGGACCAACCTCGATCATTTCTTTTAAGGGCTCATTAGTTTCGGGGTCAAATTCAGCTGCAGGAGAAAAAACCTTACCAGCGCTACTTTTTGTTCCTAAAATTTTTTGGTGGCCAAGAGCTTCAAAGAATTTAGACATAACCGGTCCGCTTGAGCGCTTGTAGTTGTAGGCAAGCTCAAAGGGAGCTCTTAGCAAATCTTTTGAATCACTCATCTTCTTCAACCATTGTATTTTTAGATGTATCTATTAAAACATGTTTCATTAATTTTCCAGAAGCATTTCTAGGCAAAGGTGTATCAATCATTTTCCATTTAGAAGGCACTTTAAAATCCGCTAAGTCTTTGCTAACCCATGCTGATAATTCGGAATCGCTCAACTGAGAATTTTTAGTTGATACTATCGCCATAACTTCTTGGCCCAAATCATCATGAGGTATACCTATCACAGCTGATTCCTCAACATCTTTATGAGAATCTAAAATTAATTCAATCTCTTGAGGATAAACATTTTCAGCTCCTCTTAAAATAAGATCTGTCCGTCTTGATGAGATGAAATAAAGCGAGCCTCTCTTATACCCCCAGTCTCCAGTGCGTAGCCACCTATCACTAGTAAGAGCAGCCGCAGATGCTTCTGGGTTATTATAATAGCCAAGCATAACCGAGGGACTTTGAACATATATCTCACCTTCTACAGAATCTTCTGTAACTTTCTTACCCTCTTCATCTCTTAATTCAATCTTAATACTTGGCATGGATTGTCCGGGAGAGGAAGGTTCCTCTTTGAGAGTTTCCCCCCAATTGATAATAGTGATAGCACCTGATTCAGTGAGCCCATAACCATAACCAAAACTATACTCTGAGTTAGGAAAAACTCCCTTTGTCCTTTCGATTAGTTCAGGAGGCATAGGAGCTCCTCCGCCACCAACAACTAATACACTTTCAAGTTGTAAGCTTTTAGCTTCAGCCTCATCTAACAATCTTTTAAGCGCTGTTGGAACAGCCCCGCCCCAAGAGGTAACACTAAATTTTTGTATTAATTCAATCACCCTATCTGCTAAGAATCTTCCGTCATACACCAAGGTTGTAGAGCCTGCAAATAAGCTGGTGACAGCACCTGCCGATAAACCTGAAACATGAAATAAAGGAGATGTGAGCAAACTGGTCGGTGTGTTCTTTGACCAATCAATACCATGACTTGATGAGTGCTGAGAAACAGCTGCACCTTGCAGCATTTGCAATGTTGAATTAGCAATCATGGATCGATGCGAAGTCATCACACCCTTAGGCGTTCCTGTTGTTCCAGAAGTATATAAAAGACAAGCACACTCATCTTCATCTATACGAACAAAAGAATTTAATTCTTGTTCATATGAAGTTAAATCTAAATCCTCAAAAATTAAGGTTGGATGTTTTACTTGATCAGCAATTCTGTCAAACCTTTTTTGATCGCAAACTATTACATTAGGATCAGCAGCATCTATGGCCTTGATAGCTTCCGAGCCTTTCCACCACCCATTCAAACCGCAAGCGATCGCACCAATGCTCACAGTAGCCCAGAAAAATATAATCCATTCAGGACAATTAGCAGCATAAATAGCAACCCTGTCTCCAGGCTTAACATTATGTTGTGATTGCAAAATATGAGCTGCTTTTTTTACCAATGTTAGATGTTGCGTAAAACTGATAACTTTATCTTGATAGATCAAATAAGGTTTTTCGCCATGACTTGCAGACAGCTCAATAAAATCCACCAATGATCTAGGTCGATTTTTAAAAACATCCATTTCTACACCAAGAACATTTTCTCGATGAATTTCAAAAAAAGATTGGCTCTCTACTAGGGCTTTTATGTATTTGTCAGAATGCATCATTGGGATTTTACTATCTTATAAATACATCCATCAATCAATGAGTATCATCTGGATTTTTTTTGTCAATGATTCTAAAAAATATTCCAACATTGTTCGCGAACTCATGATTCGTTATAGTTGATTAGATACAATTGAATAACTAAATTTTTTATAGAAAGACCATGGCAGATAAAAGCACACAGCCATTAGCTGTAATCACAGGTGGTGCCTCAGGCATTGGCTTGAGTGCAGTGAAGCGATTTTTAGATGAGGGCTATGAAGTACTGATACTCGATGCTAATAAAGATGCGGGAGAGCAATCAGTAAATAACCTTAAATCAGATACTTGCAATATTAATTTTGCACATATCGATATTACAAACCATGCTCAAATAGATTCAGTCTTTGCCGACTTGCATGCTAACAATCGTCCAGCCCATGTACTGGTTAATTGTGCCGGTATCAGCCCCGCCTTGAACCCCTTGCATCAATATTCAGTGGAGGAATGGCATAGAGCCATCGATATTAATTTGCATGGTACTTTTTATGCCTGTCGAGAGTTCTTAAAACTGGCAACTGAGCAAAAGATTGATGCAGGAGCAATTGTAAATGTTGCCTCGATCATGGGAGTAAGAGCGAGTGGAGCCCAAGCACCCTATGCAGCATCGAAGCATGCAGTGGTGGGTTTAACCAAATCAATCGCTCAAGATTATGCCACCATGAACATCAGAGCCAATGCCATTGGTCCAGGTGTCATTGATACACCCATGAATACCGAATTAATGAAAGATGAAAACATCATGCAATACATGCTGCAACGCATTCCCATGAATCGAGTTGCAACATCAGACGAAGTAGCCAACTTAATTTATTTCTTAGCATCATCCGAAGCATCTTATATAACTGGATCCTACTACCCTATTGATGGTGGGTATCTTGCAAGCTGATATTTTTACCAACAAAACTGCTTTAATCACTGGCGCTGCCAGTGGCATTGGCAGAGGCCTAGCATTGCATGCTGCAAAACTTCAAATGAATGTTGTCTTAATGGACCTCAACGCAGATGGTTTAAATGAGACCCATAGCCTTATGACTGAGTGTCCTTCCATGATCATCCATTGCGATGTATCTAACTTAGAAGACTTTTCAAAAGCGAAAGAAAAAATTGCAAGTGAGTTTGGCACAGTTCATTTCCTGTTTAATAACGCAGGAATCTTTTTAGAAGGTCGAGCCTGGAAAGCAGACCAAAAAAACTGGCAACGAATTATTGATGTAAATTTGATGAGTGTCATTTATGGCTTAAATCTGTTTGTTGATGAAATGGTTGCCAGCCAAGAGCGTTGTCACATTATCAATACATCATCCATGGCAGGTATCATCGTTGGCCCTGCCCTTGCTCCTTATACAACCACTAAGCATGCAGTTGTCGGTTTAGCCCGAACCTTGCACGAGGACCTAGCAGACAATGACAAAGTGGGAGTATCTGTGCTTTGCCCTGGATTAGTTCAAACCAACATCATTGAAAGAGATCACCTTGGCTTAGATCTTGACGAATCCTCAATTGACCAACACGAAAGCGCCAAGAATAATGCTCAATGGCTTGCTGATGGTGTTAAAGAAGGCATGAGTCCTGAAGACTTAGCTACCATTGTTTTTAAGAAAATTGAAAACAATGAATTTTGGATATTGACTCATCCAGAGTTCGTAGGAGTTTACTCAGGTTACTCAACAGAACTTATTGAATCATCAACCAAGGAATAAAAACTACTTACTTTTATTAATTGATTTAAGAATGGGATTAAAAGGAACAATTTTAAAGTTTTGATTCTTCAGCTCTTCTCCATCATAGTTATAACCGTCCTGAGCGACCATTAAACCCTTAGAAAATTTTCCTCTGAGATTGTAGTTTGTAACGTCAATGCCATCGGTTTCTGATGTGCCATCAATGCCTTTTGGGTCATCGTCAATGGTAAAACTTGAGATAAATTCGTGAGGATACATTCGATTATAAACGTTGTATTTATTATCTCCTTGGGATGAAAGTAAGATATAGCCCTCTTTTTCAGAAGTTTTATAGATTGTAAGTCCCTCTGGATCACCGCCAATATTTCCCTCTCGAGAATCCACAATAAAGGGATTTTCAAATGGAAATTCATTATTTAAGTTGTAGGCTTTTAAAACACCATTCACCTCTTCCTCTGAAATAAATACCGTCTTATTTTCATCATCAAAAACACAGCCTTCTGATTCACCTCCATTGCTGAAAGTACCTATAAGTGTTCGAGTCTGAGGTACCCACAACTCAACTCGAGGACCTTTATCCTCTGTAATGAAAACGATCGGAACTCCATCAATCAAGCCGGCACATATACCATAAACATCTATGTTAGTTTGAATGGTCATTGACCTAGCACCAATACCGAAAAGATTACCTGATTGCGGAAGATTATTAAAAAAATCTTGCTGATTAAATTCCCAAAACTCAATTGATTTAGCTGTTCTATTTGACGCAGCCACATAAATTTTATTATCAACCTGTCTTACATCAATATTATTTATTTCACCCAGCGCATCATATGATATTTTTTTTCCAGAAAGATCATATGAATAAACTCCTGCTCGCTTATCAGTTCCAAGAATTATTGACTCCTTTGGGTTTCTATAATCAATAAGTATTGCCGGGTCATCTGCAGCATCGCCACTAGTTGTAACAGGATCCGTCTCAGCAATCGCAACGATAGAGTTATTATCGGAACAACCCACGAACAAGAAAATATTTAGTATTAGGGATAATTTTAGAAATTTAGACATATTGGCATTGTAACTCCAACGCTCTTGTATTTAAATTTTTAGAATTTGTGCTCTATACCAATTGAAAAAATATCTTTAGCTTTTCTTTTATTAGAAGACTCTAGTTGAGAATAGAATGCAAAGATCTTGGATGATTTCCTTAACTGATAATCGTAGCCGATTGTTGTATGCTTGCCTGAATCAATTTTCATGCTTGATGAGGCGCGCTGAATTTTGAATGTACCTTTTGGACCAATTCTTCTTGAGAAACTAATAACATGACCATTCTTTGTCATGCCCGAGGCAAGATTTTTAGTCTTCTGATTTAGCAGTCCGAGCTTTGATTTGTCTAGTGGGATTAAAATCGCGAGTCTTGAGGCGTCATACCCCTTCATTGAGTCGTCAACCCCAATAGCTGCTTGAAACAGATTTCCAGAAAAATTGACTGAGTAAGATCTATACTTCTTGTCTGAAGATGAGGGATTCTTGATGGAATTGAATGTTGCAGAAATCTTACCCATATACTTTGGGGTCGTGTAACCAATAAAATCTTCTAAACGATTTTCACCATGCAAAATATTTTTTATGTCTGAAGCCAGGTCATTGAATAGATCTATTTTTAATTGAGATTTTTTGAAAGCGGAATCATGTGTACCAGCAAAAAGCATGCCGAAATCTGTTTGAATGCCAACAAAGGTATTTCGCTGCTTTAAGGTCCCATCATCGCCTCTCGCCTTTCCGTCAACGGGATCAAATTGATACTCTGCTTGATAAACCAGCTTAAGGTTAGAGTCATTTGATAATAAGAAATTACCTTTAATGCCAAATCTTGAAGCATTATTTTTTACATCGGATTTATTACCATTTATATCATTTGAAATAGACTGATAATCTACAAATATCTTTCCATACCAATCATGGGATGCATAAAGCTGATTGTTAATTCCAAAGAATATAAACAATAAAAGATTAAAAAATCTAATATTCAATTTTTATACTCCAAAAACAATTCTTAATAAAACATAAAATAAGACTGTAAATGCAGCTCCAGCAGGTATTGTCACAAGCCAAGAAGCAATGATTCTTCTGATAGATGAAAAATCAAGATGCTCTGCTCCTTTGGCTAGACCAACACCTATTACCCCCCCAACCAATGTGTGAGTTGTTGAGATGGGAAACCCTAAATAGGATGCAGCTACAACTGTTGAAGCTGTAGCCATTTCTGCTGAGAATCCAAGGCTGGGTGTAAGAGCGGTAATTTTTCTACCAACAGTTGTAATAACTCTTGATCCTAGAGTAGCCAAACCAAAAACTATACCAATAGCACCAACAAATAAAACCCAAGGGCTGATGGCTGCCTTTGAGCCAATTGCACCAGTATCAACAACGCTTACAATTGCAGCTAATGGACCTATTGCATTAGCAACATCATTAGAACCATGAGCAAATGCCATTGCACTAGCTGAAACAACCATAAGCAATCCAAATGCAAATTCGATACCCCCATCTCGCATGATCTGTTGTTTATTTCTTCTTAAGAAAAATGCTGTTGCCAGCCCAACTATTGAGCTGAATATTGCAATAAATAAATAGACTTCATTATCTGTGAACTCAACTCCAACATGCTTTAAGCCCTTCCTTGCAGTAACTAGGGAAATGACTACAGCAACAAGAAAGCTATAGAAAGGGATGTACCTTATCGCAGCTTCACCAGGATTAGATCTGTCTAAAATAAGTTTTTTAGCTGATATATATAGACCAAATGCTAAAGTGCCAGAAAATAGCGGAGAAGTAACCCAGCTCATAGCAATATTACCAACTTTTCCCCATGAAACTGCATCAACCCCTTTGGTAATTAGAACAAAACCAACAATAGATCCAACAATTGTATGAGTAGTTGAAACAGGCCAGCCTCTTAAACTTGCAACATACAGCCAAGTTCCGCCAGCAAGAAGTGCCGAGAGCATACCAATAACAAAGATATTAGTTTCATCAACATATAACTCAGGATCTACAATCCCTTTTCTGATTGTCGATGTTACTTCACCACCAGCAAGAAAAGCGCCTAGAAATTCAAAAATTGCTGCAATAATAATTGCTTGTTTGATAGTGATGGCTCTACTACCTACTGAGGTTCCCATCGAATTAGCAACATCGTTTGCTCCAATGCCAAACGCCATGAAAAAGCCAATGAAACCAGCTATAAGTAAAATTGTGTAGGGTTCTAAAAATAAAGTTTCCATATAAAAAATTTAATTAGTGAAAATATGGAATTTATTAGACTGTATTTATTTGAATGCTAAATTACTTTTGAGTAACAATTTAATATTTTTTTGCAACATTTCAAGGAAGAGAATGACTCTAAATTGTCACAAAGGTTCACAGCTTGGTAACTGCTAATTATGATGGAATTTTATTATTTATGAGAAATAAATAACTGCAGATAAAACTACCCACATTGATAGAAATCCAAACATTTGCATTTCATTAAATTTGGATGTTTTTGGAAGCAAACCCTGCTGCTTAAGTACTTTTTTTGTATTCATAATTCTAGTTTCTTTTGTGACACATTAATGTCACACAAATGACACAATACACTAACTTATTGATAATTGCTACATTTATTTGTTTTTTTTACAACAAATGTCGATAATAAGAAATCATGCAGAAACCCAAGCAAAAAAGAAGTATAGAGCGGATTAAGAAGATCTTAGATGCGTCCAATGATCTTTTGAATGAAGGCGGTATTGAATCTCTCTCGATTGCAAAAATTTCTGAATTTGCAAATTTAAAACGTACCTCTACATATAAATTCTTTGAAACTCCAGATGAAATCAAGCAGGCCTTAATTAAGAGATATGTTCAGAATTGCAATACACATCTTAAAAAAAATCTAACCAAAAATTCAGAGGGTGATTATTCAACATGTTTAAGGGAATGTGTTCTCTCGATCATTGAATTCTTTCAAGCTAATATAGGCGCACAAAAGCTAATCCTTGAAAACACTGTCTCCCCTCCTATCTTGAGTTCAGATCTGCATGAGATAGCAGAAACAATATTGCAACACATAGAACAATCTGTTGGGCTGCCAAATATGTTTAATAAATCAGGAGTCTTTTTGGTCGTGACTCAAATAATTATCTCTATCCTCTCATTGAACACCAAAGAAAATTCAGGGCTTACGGATGTGGGACTTAATGAAGCAGTCCGCGCTGCTAATGCCTATCTTTTAAGTTGTATTGCAACACCCGCTTAAGGGCTGCCTGCAAAAATTACCTTAAGCAATTCTTCATCTATTTGTAGATTCAAGGAGGAGCGCCCTGAAAAAGTTGTTTCTTTGATTAACCATTTATTATCAATTTTTTGATACACATCATGATACTCACCCTGCAAGGTTGTGATCGATGAGGTTTCTGTATTTATTAAATTATAGGTAAGCGACCAATGGCCTGATGCATGGGTGGCATCAATGATTTTAATAATTGGGTTGTGTGCATGATGAGATTCAAGCATGTAGTCATGGCATGCGGCCTCTTGAAAAACTTTTGCTAGATCATCTCTATTTGTAAAAGAGCCCACTGGCCCATAATCAATTTTGCAATCAGAGATAACAAAGGTTCCAATCATAGCTTGCACATCTTTTGCATCACAGGCATTAAGATATGTATGTTTTAAATGCTGGATAGCAAGAATATCCTCTAGCTCTTGAACACGTTTTTCTAAATCATCATTCATCAGGATATATTAATACTTTTGTGATCTCATGATAAATTTTTTATTATTCTTAGATCCATCAATACAATCTCAAGATACAATAACCCTTAAATAAACTCTTTATAAATAAGGTCTAACAAATTTTATGCTCATTTCATTTGATCAAAAGGAGTATCAAAAGCTTAATGATAAATCCTATCAACTTGAAAAAAGAAGATTGCAAATTGAACTGCTTAAACTGCAAGAAGATGTCATTAAAAACAAACGAAGAATTTGCATTGTTTTAGAAGGTAGAGACACAGCGGGTAAAAGTTCTGCCTACAAATTTTTTACTCAATACTTAATTCCAAAAAACTTTAAGTATGTGAATCTTGGCATCCCAACGAAATGGGAATCCTCACATTGGTTTCAACGCTGGAAAAAAGTAATTCCCAAAAAAGGCGAAATCGCCTTTTTGGATAGATCTTGGTATACCCGAGCTTTAACAGAGCCAGTTATGGGCTATTGTAGCGAGAAGCAATATAGAGATTTTATGAATCGTGTAATCCCATGGGAGCAAAACCTTATTGATGGTGGTGTTGAGATCATTAAATTTTATTTCTCACTATCGCAAGATCAACAAAAAAGACGAATGAAAGCTCGCAAGCACTCTGAACTGAAATATTGGAAACTTTCTCCCAACGATGAACGCATCGTAACTAAATGGGATGCTTTTACACTTTATAAAGAGCAGATGTTTGAGAAGACTTCTCCTGATTTCTCTCCTTGGATTGCAATCAACGCAAACAATAAAATGATTGCTCGCTTAACCGCATTAAGATTCTTACTGAACCAAGCGGATTACGAGGAGAAAAAACTTCTCAAACCTCTGACTTGGTCCAAAAATATTAATAACTATAAAGTCTTGTTAGAAGGCGTTGAATTCAATAATTTGGACTATGAGCAATACAAGGTTTTGAGCAAATACATGGATGATGAGTAAATGAAAATTGCATCCATTGATATTGGAACCAATGCTATCAAATCTAAGATATTTAAAACCACTCCTGCATCAATTGAATTTATTAAAGGAATTAGATCTCCAATAAGACTTGGAAGTGATGTTTTCAATAATGGAAATCTCAGTCAAGCTAAGTTAAATCAAGTCATTGAAACCATTCGTGAGTATGAAGAAGTATTTAAAGAAAATTCCATTAGTCATTATGAGATAGTCGCAACATCAGCTTTCAGAGACACCGCTAACTCTGAAGATGCAAGACGTTACATAGAAACAGCGATTAATCATCCATTGAGGGTAATATCTGGATTGGAGGAAGCAAAATTAATTCGATTTCATCCTAAGAGTAATACTGGTAAAAACAAAATTTTTGTCGATTTGGGAGGTGGGAGTACTGAATTCTTTATTCGAAATGAGCAAGAAACTATTATTCGATCTTTTCAACTTGGAGCTGTGCGCAATATGTTGCAGAAGGATAATAGAGAAGAATGGCAGCGTTTAGAAGAGTGGCTCGAATCAATCAAACCAAAGAAAAAATTGATCGGCATAGGAGGCAATATTCGGTCTTTTCTAAATGCGCATGAATCAAAAGAAATGTCATTAAATGAATTCAAGAACAAAGTTAAAAAACTATCTAAGCTCAGCACCGAAGAAAAAATAAAAAAATACTCATTTTCTCCTGATAGAGCTGATGTCATAGACCATGCTCTAGATATTTTTCAATTTATATCAGAACATTTAGGAGTTCAAAAAATTGCATCAACTAAATGGGGGATATCTGACTCCATTGCCATTAAATTATTTCATGAACTCTATTCAAGCAAAGTGACTATTTCATAAATTCTAATAAACAGAAATTATTTTAGGATAGCTATGATAAAGGAAGAGTAAACCAAAACTCGGACCCACCCTCCTTTCTCGTTTCAACACCCACATCACCTTGAAGATTATTTACAAGATTTCTAACTATGGCGAGGCCAAGCCCACTGCCTTGCTTGGTATTAGCTCTTGCTTTAGCCGTTCGATAGAATCTCTTGAAAACAAACTTTTGCTCCTCCTCTGGAACACCCTCACCTGAATCTAAGACTGAAATTCTTAAAAAATTAGACTGCTTTCTTGCTTTAATTTCAATTAGAGAATTCTCAGGACTGTATTTAAATGCATTATCAATTAAGTTATTTAAAACTCTTTCTATGGCTTTAGTATCACTTCGAACCTCAATATCAGTTTGGCGATTAAATACTAGATCAATATTTTTTCTTTTGGCTTTGCTTTTGAATGATGAAATAACTGTTTCAATCACCTCATTTATGATTATTGGCTCTATAACAAATTTTAAATCTCCATATTCAATGCGTGACAAATCTATCAGCGAGGTTACCATTTCACTTAAGCGATCTGCATTATGCAAGATAGCTTTAGAAAATGTTTTAGCATCCTTTGAATTATCTAAGGCGCCGTCCAGTAATGTTTCTGAATTTGCTTTAATCACGCTTACTGGTGTTCTAAGTTCGTGTGATAAGTTGGAGACAAAATCCCTTCGCATTGAATCCATCTCTCTGAGTTGAGTTGTTTCATGCACTACTAAGATTAATTCTTTTGTTGCCTTAGCTTTGTTCATGTGCGCTAAGATCCATCTCGTATCATCGCCCTCAGTATCAATTTCAAATTCACTATCATGCTGGCCTTTTTTTAAAGCCTTTTTATAAAGTTGTTTTAAGGGAGATATATTTAAATCAATAATTGACTTATTTAAGATTTCATCTAACCCAAGAATTTGCATGATCTGATCGTTCCGAAAAGTAATAGTCCCATCTTCATCAAGAACCATAATCCCCTCCCCTAAACCATCTAGGACCAAACCAAATTGGTCTCTTTGTTTCGCAATTAAGGAAATTTGCTCTTTTAAATTTAAAGATATGGTTGAAATATTCCTAGCCATAGAACCAATTTCATCTGAGCGTTTAGTAGGCAAAGACTCTAAGTTTTTTTTCTTATAACTACCTGCAGAAATTTCAGCAGCAGCTTTTTCTAGCTCTACAAAACTAGCTCTAATATAATCTCCAGCAAGTACGCTTGCTAAAATTGCAACAATGAGACCAACAACTACTATAAGAGTGATCGAATTGGCCAAAGATGCTAAAACTTGATCTAAGTTCTCATAGGGAACTGATATTCTAATTACCCTTTCTTGGTTATTAGTTTTATCTAAAAGTGCAAAATAAAACATTTCTTTTTTGACTGTTGAGCTAAATCTCTTGCTTGATCCATAGCCATTATTAAAGGCAGAAATGATTTCTGGTCTATCGCTGTGGTTATCAAGATCATTAATTCTGCTAGCTTCAATATCTGAGTCAACAATCACGTCACCATTTTTTAAAATAATGGTTATCCTGGAATCAGAAGCAGCAGCATACTCATCGGCTTCAGACTTTAATGCAACCAAATCACCAGCATCTATTAAGCCTGATATAGATTTTCTTAAAATTTTGGCTTGTCTTGAAAGCTCAGTTTCGATTTGGGCTTGAAGCTTAATAGATAAATCTCTTTCAGCAACAATAAAAGAGAGAAAAATACCTACAAATAGGCATGAGAGCGTAATAAAGAAAATTCGGGTTCGAATACCCATACTAATTAATCTGAGCTTCTGGAAAATCGATAGCCCACACCGCGAATGGTTTGAATGTGATCACCAACTAAACCAAGTTTTTCTCTTAAGCGCTTGATGTGAGTATCAACGGTTCTTGTAGTGACATTGGAACTGTATCCCCAAACATCCTCTAGAAGTTGATCTCTTGTTTGGACTCTACCCTTTCTTTTGATTAAGTGTTTAAGCAATTTAAACTCTAGAGCAGTAAGAGAAATTTCTTGACCATGAATATAAGCTTGATGTTCTTCAAAATTTATTGTGAGCTCTCCAAATGAGTACTCAGCATCCTCCGTATTATTTGCTGTTGAGGTTCCTCTTTTTAAAATAGCTTTAACCCTTAATATTAACTCTCTAACACTAAATGGCTTAGTTACGTAGTCATCTGCGCCCAATTCAAAACCAACCACACGATCAACCTCTTCGGTTTTGGCAGTTAAGATAATGACTGGGATATTTTTAGTTTTAGGTTCAGACTTGATGTCTCTACAAAGAGTCAAGCCAGAACCATCTGGTAACATGAGATCTAAGATTATCACATCAATTTTATTTGAAGCTAGAGCTTTTTCACCCTCTTCTATGGACGCAGCTTGAATAACTTTAAAAGATTCTTTTGAAAGATTATAGTCAATCGTTTTGCGAATATCAGGCTCGTCTTCAATAACTAATACGTTTGATGGCATAAATATCTAAAAATTTTATATCCCTTTATACAATATATTGCTGTGAGATTTAATTCAATTAAGGTTGATTTTCCTCAATAGAAACAAAAATGTCGCGTAATTGTGTCTTAGAAAATTTACCTGAAGCAACTCTTGGAAGTTCCTCATAGGAAATTTGCATGAATGATGGAATTTTAAATGCAGCTAGTTTGTCGTGTAAAAAATCTTTTAATTCTTGTTCTGATAATTCCATTGAGGGTTTAAGGCATATTGCAACACACAAAGTTTCACCTAGACGCTCTTCTGGAATGCCAAATACAGCTGCTTCCTGAACTGATGGATGTAAATAAATTGCGGTCTCAACCTCGATGCACGAAATATTTTCTCCGCCTCTGATTACCATGTCTTTAACCCTGTCTACGATGTAAACAAAGCCATCGTCTATGTACCCCAGATCTCCAGACTTAAACCATCCATCGTCATTAAAAACTTCATCCGTTGCTTCTTGATTGCCCCAATAGCCAACCATATTTGCAGGACTCTTAATTACAATTTCACCAACAACTTTTGGTTCTAATTGAAAGTTCCAATTCTCATCAATGATTGCAACATCTGTAACTGGAGGAATTGCTCTTCCGCAACTGCCTGGATGCAATAAATATTCTTTTCCTAGATTTAATGTTCCAGCTGCATTTGTTTCCGTGAGTCCATACCCAATCGAAGGTTCGGCATCATTAAATCCATCTTTGAGTTTTTTTACATGCTCAGGAGGTCTTGGAGCACCACCGCCGCTAAGCTCCTTAAAAGTAGATAAATCGTATTTATCTCTATCAGGGTGAGTTAACAGATCCCATGTTTGGGTAGGAACTCCTGTGATGGCTCCTATTTTCTCATCCTGAATTAATTTTAATGCAGCTGATGGATCCCATTTTGGCATCATCACCATTTTTCTTCCGGCAATTATGCTCATTAAGAATCCTGAATGACTTCCGGTAACATGAAATAACGGAACACAATGGAGTATGGCCGATTGATTTTTTGGGGTTAATTCATCCTCTAAATTTGAGGATGGTAAATCTGCATTCTCAACTTCTCTTTTTATCGTTGTTACCAAAGCCCAGCTAAACAATGTTGCAAGTATATTTCTATGTGTTGATAAAACCCCTTTGGGAAAGCCTGTTGATCCTGAGGTATAAAAAATTGTTGCGTTGTCGTTAGTATCAAGACTCACTTCAGGAAAGTTTTCAGATTGTGCACTTATAAAACTTTCAAAATCTTCAAATTCAGAGGTTTGATCTGAGGGCCGAACAACTATTTTTTTGATGTTTGAAAATTTTTCTAGTCCAATTAATCGCTTTTCGTCAGCAATTAAAACTATGGATCCAGAATTCTCAAGCCCATAGGTAACTTCATCAGGTACCCACCATGAATTAAGAAGAACGCATACTGCTCCCAATGATGTAATAGCCATAAATGAAATAATATATTCAGGATTGTTAGCCATACACAAAGCCACTCGATCGCCTTTTTTCACGCCAGCCTTTGTAAGCGCATTAGCGGTTTGAGCTGATTTTTTAATTATTTCCTGATAGGTGTATCTCTCATCATTAAAAACAATGAACTCCCACTCAGGAAAAAGAAGTCCAAAGTCATAAAATTCCGATAAAGTCTTAGGAGTATTTACAAATTCTCTGTAGGTTATTCCAGAAGTATGTTGTTTTTCTTCAAATGCAAATATTTGATCTGGAGCAGTTAAAGAATTTAGAATTTCTGTATATTTTTCTGTCATAATATTCAACAATAAATTGATAATTATCCTAAACCATTATGAATAAAAACTACATAGTAATTCCCTTACTTCTGATTATTTCATCTTGTGGCGGCGGCGGTGGCGGAGGCTCATCCCAAGCGCCTTCAGTTTCAATTCCACCAACTCCAAGCTCACCTACCCCATCACAGCCTGCTGAGCCAAGTTTTTCAGAATTAAAAGCTGAGTTTGAAAACCATTATGAGTACAGTCGTCATTGGGGCCTGGAAGCTATAAATGCGTCTTCAGCCTATGCAAGAGGAGCCACTGGGAACAATGTGCTTATAGGAATAACTGATTCAGGTCTTGATGAGACTCATGCTGAAATAAAAGGGGCGAATTTATCTCCAAATAGTGACTTAGAATACTCTAACTATATCCCCAATACTCGACAAAAACGCCATGGAACTATGGTTGCATCAATCGCTGCTGGAACATTGGAGAAAAATAGAAGCACTCCAATGCATGGAGTTGGATTTGATTCAGACATTTTATTTGTGGCAATTCAGTTAGCTGAACCGGATGAGGATTATGATCCAGTTGATCTGGGCGATACTGATAGCGATGGTAATGTTACTAATGCTGATGATGTCGCGCAAGACTTCTCAGGAATAGATAATTTCTTTAGTTCTCTATTTGATTTTTATGATTTCTATAATGCAGATATTGTTAATAATAGCTATGGCTTTTCTGGGAATATTATTGACTATAGTGAGGCCCAAGTAAGGAATGCCTTCCCAAATACGATTCTTTCAATGTCTCAAGAAGGGACTTCTGAATACAACAAAACCATATATGTATGGGCAGCAGGAAATGCTGGAGGGTACGATGATGCAGATAATTCAAATCCAGAATTGCTTGCTGGAATGTCTTATTTCATTGAAGAAATCCAAGGGCACTCCATTGCAGTTGTAAGTATTGATGAAGATGGTGAGATCAGTGATTTTTCAAATAGATGTGGAGTTGCAAAGGATTTTTGTATTGCTGCGCCTGGAGGCGGAGTAACAGTTGCATACCCTACTTCAATGGATGATGCGGGGATTTATGAAGATGAGATTAACGATCCAACCAGCTGTGTTCAGGATAACTCTTGTTATGCTGTTGCTGGCGGAACTTCATTTGCGGCACCATTTGTTACAGGAGGTCTTGCAGCTATATCAAGTTATTTTGATGGACAGCTTGGAAGTACTGAAATCGTTTCAAGATTATTTTCAACGGCAAACAAAGATGGCGTTTATGCAGATTCAGCAGTGTATGGGCAAGGACTTATGGACCTGGCAGCTGCAACCTCCCCTGTAGGCCAAACTAGCGCAATGATGAGTTACAGCTTGTCAGGACCAATGGTAAGCGCAAGTTTAACTTCTCTGCAGATGGTTAATCCTGCATTTGGTGATGCAATTGCTAGAGGCGTTAGCAATCATTCAGTAATATTTTTTGATGAGCTACAGGCGCCATTTAGAAACTCTCTTAACAACTTGGTTGCAGATTATAGAAATCAAATTAATCCAATCACAGGATTTGATGAAATGCAGAACTTCTCGAGATCAATGTTGAGTACAAATAATGAATTTTTTGAAGTTGGGCAAGCTAACTTTCAAAATATATCAAATGAATTAGTAACTCCTACCCACTTACTCGAATCAAAAGCAAATAAAAATCAGTATTTTGCATATTTCAACGAATCTAACAAAACCTTTATCAGTCAGGGAATTAATGGAAGCTGGGCATTGGGAATCTTCAAAGACACTTACCTTAGAAATAACAGTGCGCTTAGATCAAAATTTAACAATCCATGGTTAAATTATACAGCTTCAGGAGCTTCCTTTGGATCAATCAAGGAGCTGAATAATACATATAATCTGGCATACACAATTTCAGCAGGAAGAAACAAATTTAGCCCCAATGAGACATTTCTTGAAAAAAACTCAAGCTTATTAGGCCTTATTGAAATCCAATCAAACTCAAAGCTTCCATCTCTTCAACTGGGTATTCTCCAAGAAAATGATTCAAATAGCGGATTAGCTGGTTCAGGGGCATTATCTGGAACAAAAAATCAAATAACAAAGTTTGTTGGCCTGTCGTCTGTAAAAAATTTATTTGGTGGAAAAATTTTTGGATCAATCCATTGGGGCCAATCATCAGATATCAGTCACAACAATGGAATGTTGAAATCCATCAAAGAAGTTAAATCTTCATCATTTGGATTTGGTTATAT
Source organism: uncultured SAR86 cluster bacterium (assembly GCA_902595065.1). Classification (GTDB taxonomy): domain Bacteria; phylum Pseudomonadota; class Gammaproteobacteria; order Magnimaribacterales; family D2472; genus D2472. The sequence continues at coordinate 129,295 of CACJOM010000003.1, read as the reverse complement.
TCACTCTTCTATTTTTAATGAAAGCGACCAATTAACAATTTCAATTGACCAACCTCTTAGAGTAGAGTCTGGGAAATTAAATCTTGATGTTCCCGTTTATAGAACAAAACAAAAAGATGTAATTTTTAACTCTCTTAGCTTCGGATTAAGGCCAAGCGGACGAGAGGTAAATTCTAAGATTAATTATTCAACTGCTTTTAAAAAAATGAATTTTGATTTTGCATTTGGATATAAGTCTGACCCATATCATATGAAAAATTTGGACGATTACTGGTATACATCCATGAGGGCAAGCATAAAATTTTAATTATCTAATCAGGGGGAGTTTTGAAACAAAAGTTACAGAACCAGATAATTTATATTACTGGTGCCTCCGCTGGCATTGGCCTATCAACAGCTGATCTTTGTTTAAAAGAAGGAGCTACAGTAGTTATCACTGGGAGAAATGAGGAGAGGCTGAAGAAAGCCGAATCAATTCTTAGTAAAACATCCTCAAATGTTGAAGCGCACCATTTAGATGTGAGCATTGAATCAGATCTTATTGATTCGTTAAATGAGATTTACAAAAAATTTGGTCGCATTGATGGCCTGGTTAATAATGCACCCTCAATACATACTGGCAAAATTATTGATCTTGATATGCCATCATGGAGAACAAACTTTAAAGCAAATCTTGATGCTGTATTTTTGACTACCAAAACTGTTTTACCTTGGATGATAGCGGCCAAAAAAGGTTCGATCGTTAATGTTGCTTCCGTAGTAGGATTAAGAGGTACAGCCTATATGTCTGGGTATGGAGCTGCAAAATCTGGCCTTATTAATTTTTCAAAGACATCAGCAATAGAAGCTGCGCCAAACGTTAGAGTGAATTGCGTGATTCCTGGTGCAGTTCAAACTCCCGCAACTGAAAGAGCAATACCAAACGAAGATTTAATGGAAGCAACTATTAAAACTATTCCATTGAAAAGGATTGCGAAACCAGAGGAGCTTGCTGCTCCAATTGTATTTTTACTTAGCTCAGAAGCATCATTTATAACTGGAGCTGATTTAATAATTGATGGTGGAAAAACTGCAGATTTAAATGCTGGAAACTGAGATAAATCCAAATGATGAAATGTGGCTCTCTGAGGTAGAGGCGCCACAAATCATTACTGATCCAAACTTGTTTGCATGGGATGATGAGGCTGATCTGGTTGTTGCAGGTTTAGGTGGCGCTGGAATTGCTGCTGCTAATGAAGCTCTCGATCAAAATCTAACAGTTATTGGGGTAGATAAAACAAGTGGCGGGGGCGCTACTGCTAAAAGTGGCGGTGTATTTTATGCAGGTGGCGGAACACCAATTCAGCTTGCTGCAGGAGTCAAAGACTCTCCAGAAAATATGTTTAATTATCTTATTCAAGAAACTGGAGATATCGTTAAAGAATCTACTTTAAGAAAATTTTGTGATACTTCAGCTGAAAATACTCAATGGCTTATGGACAATGGGGTGCAGTTTGACCCTTCTTATTACAAGATTAAAACTAGCTATCCAGGAGCTGGTTATTTTTTGTATCATTCAGATAACTCTATGGTACCGAGTTACATGGAAAGTGCTGAGCCAGCACCTCGTGGGCACAGAGGATTTGAAGAAGGTCCATTTAGGCCCATTGGAGTTGGAGGAACAATTTATTATCCTTTAAAAAAATCTGCCATTAAAAAGGGTTTAAAGCTCTTTCCTCAAACTGAAGCGCGATCACTTGTGATTACCTCAGAAGGAAGAGTTGTTGGGATGAAAGTACTCATGCTGCCATCAGGAAAATTAGCGCAAAAACATAAATCACTTACTTCACGCGGAGAAATGCTTCAAATGCTTCTTCCACCTTCTTATCCAGGTTCAAATTTATTACAAAAAATTGGTGGCATATTCATTAAAAGAGCTCAAAAAATTGAACAAAGTCACAGGCAAGTTAAATATATCAAAGCTAAAATGGGCGTCTGTCTCTCTACAGGCGGATTTATCTTTAATCGTTCTATGGTCAAAGAGTATGCTCCAAAATATTATGATGGAATGCCTCTAGGCACTCCCAATGACCAAGGCTCTGGAATTAGACTTGGGCAAAGTGTTGGCGGGAAGACCGATCACATGGATCGAGTAACCGCATGGAGGTTTTTAAATCCTCCGTTAGCATTTGCGCAGGGAATAGTAGTAAATAAGAATGGACAAAGATTTTGTAATGAAATGGTTTATGGGGCAACACTGGGCGATGCTATGTGTGAAAAAAATGATGGAAAAGCATATTTAATAGTAGATGAAAAATTATTCAATGATGCAAAAAAACAATCAAAAGAAGCTCTTCCTTTTCAAAGAGATATGGCAAGGATGCTAATGTATTTCAATGCTAAAAAGAAAGGCAATTTAATAGATTTAGCTAAAGTTTATAACCTGCCAGCAGATATGCTTTCTCAAGAAGTTGAGAAATATAATCAGGCCGCTCGATCAGAATCATCTTGCGAATTTGGTAAAGCTGCTAGTGATGTCAAGGAGCTTAACGGCCCCTTTCATATTATGGATATTTCAATTGATTCCAAACTAGCCCCGCTGACAACGCTAACGCTTGGTGGACTTATGGTGAATGAGGAAACTGGGGAAGTCCTAAACCAAAATCACGAAGAGATAAAAGGATTATATGCTGCTGGAAGAACGGCTATCGGAATTTGCTCAAATATTTATGTATCTGGGCTCTCTATAGCTGATTGTATTTTTTCTGGAAGAAGAATTGGACAAAACTTAAAAAAAGGAGATAAATAATGAATTTAGATTTTGCTTCAGTGTGGGAAACGGTTGCAGATTTAGTGCCTGAGAATGATGCGCTAATTTGCGGGGAAGACGTAGTTTCTTGGAAAGATTATGATCTAAGATCGAGCAAGGTAGCTGCCGCTTTATCAAGCAAAGGTTTAGGTCCAAACTCTAAAGCAGGGCTATATTTAAATAACAGCAATGAATACCTAATAGGTCAAAATGCTATCTTCAAAATTGGGGGCGTCCCAATTAATGTAAATTATCGTTATGTAGAAGAAGAACTTATTTATTTATTGGATAATTCTGATGCAGAGGCAGTTTTTTACCATGCAGGCTATAGTTCTAGAATTAATGAAATTGCAAAATCTCTGCCTAATGTAAAAGCATGGATTGAGGTTCCAGATGGAAACAAATCTTACTTTGATCAATGTATGAATTATGAAGAAATTTTACGAGATTACGCCCCAATGGATAGGATACTCAGAGACCCTGAAACTGTTTATATGCTTTATACGGGGGGCACAACTGGTATGCCAAAAGGTGTTATGTATAAACAAGGTGAATTTCTGGCATTTTTATTCAGAACATTGAAAGCCATGGGGTACGATGTTCCCGAAGATCTAAATAATTTAGAAGCATCTATTATGGCATCCAAAGCTAATAATCAATTTATTAAAAGCCTAGTGGGTTGTCCTTTAATGCACGGAACTGGAATGTGGTTAGGTGCTTTCCTTCCTTTGCTCTTAGGAGGAACAGTCATTACTACTTCTAATCTTGGATTTGATCCAGACCAGCTCTGGGCGCAAGTGCAAGATAAGAATGTTACAAATATTGTGATTGTTGGAGATGCCTTTGCAAGACCAATGCTTGATGCTTTAGACAGAGCAGAAAGCTCTGGTAACCCATATGATATCAGCTCCGTGCAAGCAATTATTTCAAGTGGTGTGATGTGGAGTGCAGAGGTAAAAAGCGGATTACTTAAACATCATGATATGAAACTAATGGATACTATGGGCTCAACTGAAGGTGGGATAGGAAGCTCAATTACAACTAGAGATAACCCTTCTGAAACTGCAAAATTTTCAATAAATCCTGGGGTAATAGTCCTAGCTGATGATGGAGAGATATTGGAGCCTGGATCAGAGAAAATTGGTCTGCTTGGAACTTCAGGACTAGTTCCAGTTGGGTATTACAAAGATGAAAAAAAATCTGCTGACACTTTTAAAGAAGTAAATGGCATTAGATATAGTTTTCCTGGAGACTATGCAAAACTTGAGATAGATGGAAGCATTACCCTTCTTGGTCGAGGAAGTAATTGTATTAATTCCGCTGGCGAAAAGATCTATCCCGAAGAAGTGGAAGAAGCCTTAAAGAAAAATAAGGATGTTTTTGATTGTCTGGTTGTTGGAATGCCTGATGAAAGGTTTGGTCAAAAAATTGTTGCGGTTGTTTCAACGGTAGATAATAAAGCGCTAAATGAAGAAGAGTTGATTGAAAAGACACGAAGCGTAATTGCAGCATACAAATTACCAAAATCAATAATATTCACCGATGAGGTAAAGAGAGCTCCAAATGGTAAGGCAAACTACAAATGGGCTAAATCCTATGCTGAAGAGCATTTGTCATAAAAAATATAACCAGTGAAAAGATTTAAAAACAAGATTGTTATTGTTACCGGTGCAGGGTCAGGCATTGGAAGATCCACGGCTTTGAGGCTTGACTCTGAAGGGGCTGATCTTCTAATTTTAGATAAGAATCAAGATCAACTTTCCGAAACAAAAATGATGCTAAAAAATAAAAATTCGTCTGAACATGTGGTCGATATTTCATCAGTGAGTGGCACTAAAGAGTTTTTTAAAGATCTAAAAGCAAAACATAACAGACTTGATGCGCTTATTAATATTGCTGGCATACTTAGATTTGATAATTCTCATGAAGTTTCACTTGATGACTGGAATAAAATTTTAAATATTAATCTCACTGGTACTTTTTTTATGTGCTCCCATGCAATACCAATGTTGCTTGAAAGCAAGGGTGCAATTGTAAATGTATCCTCTACAGCTGCTCTAGGAGCTCATGCATGGACGGCCGCGTATAGTGCTTCTAAGGGGGGAATAAGCGCATTCTCAAAAACTCTTGCAGTCGAATATGGCATGCAAGGTTTAAATATTAATTGTGTTTGCCCGGCATCGATAGAAACTCCAATGTCAACAAATCCAAAAATGCCAAAAGATATTGACATTCGCTTGTTAAAAAAAATTATGCCTCTGGATGGCGTAAATAGAACGCCAGATGATATAGCAAGTACAATTGCTTTTTTAGCATCAGATGATGCGATACACATAAATGGAATTGATCTGAGGGTTGATGGAGGCCTGCTTACATAAATATGAAATTTTTATTTCTTCTACTTTTGGCTTTTGCCTTGAACGCAGAGAATACTATTTTTAATTCAAAGGCAATTGTTCACCCTGAAGTTGGAAGAAATGGCATGGTTGTTTCTCAGCATTATCTTGCTACAAATGCTGGTCACTCAATTCTTGAAGAAGGTGGTAATGCCTATGATGCAGCAATAGCTGTTGCATTTGCTTTGGCTGTTGTTTTACCAAGGGCTGGTAACATCGGTGGTGGCGGATTCATGGTGATGTTTGATGAAGCTTCGCAAGAGAGCTACAGCATTGATTACCGAGAGACAGCGCCTGAAACTGCAACCAAGGATATGTTTCTTAACTCGGATGGATCTGTTAATAAAAAAAGAGCTACTCAGGGAGTTTTATCAATTGGGGTTCCTGGAACAGTTTATGGTATGTGGGAAGTACATAAAAAATTCGGTAGCCTGCCCTGGTCTAAATTATTAGCCCCTGCGATTGAATTAGCTGAAGATGGTTTTCTTATTTCTCCATTCATGGCTGATGCACTCAACAAGCGATATAAAAAACTAGGAAAATATAAAAATTTTAAAAAGATCTTTTACCAAAATTACCCAGTTCAAATGCATCAGAGGCTTAAACAACCAAACCTAGCTGAGACTTTAAAAACAATCTCCAAAAATGGGGTTAAAGGTTTTTATGAAGGTGAAATAGCCACAATAATTGATGCTTATATGAGAGAAAATGGTGGTTTAATAACCAAAAAAGATTTAAAAAATTATCGTCCAATCTGGCGAGACACTCTTCATGGTACTTTTAATGAATATGAGATAGTAACCATGGGACCGCCTTCATCTGGTGGCGTCCACATCATTCAGATGTTAAATATTTTGGAAAATTATGACTTAGTAACGATGGGTCATAATTCCCCAACCTATGCAGCATTGCTAACAGAATCGATGAAGTACGCTTATGCTGATAGATCAAAATACTTGGGAGATCCTGATTTTTTTGATGTTCCAGTTCAATCACTTATAAGTAAAGAATATGCTAAAAATATTTATAAGAAGATCAAACTTAACTCCATCACACCTTCTGAAAAAATCTTACCAGGATCCGAGTTAAAGCATGAAAGTTTAGATACAACTCATTTTTCAGTTGCTGATATGAATGGAAATTTTGTTTCAAATACTTACACCCTTAATTCAGGCTTTGGGTCGGGAGTAATAGTTGATGGAACTGGGGTTTTAATGAATAACGAGATGGATGATTTTGTTTCGGCTCCTGGAGTTCCAAATCAATTTGGATTAGTTGGAGGGGAAGCAAACAAAATTGAACCATTTAAAAGGCCTTTAAGCTCAATGACGCCAACTATAGTGCTTAGAGATGACAAGCCCATTTATGCTACTGGGTCGCCAGGTGGCTCTAGGATTATTACAACGGTTCTACAATTTCTGTTAAATACACTAGTTTTTAAAATGGAAATCTCTGATGCAACTGTTGCTCCTAGAATACATCATCAATGGAAACCAGATGTTCTCATGCTAGAAACAGGTTTCGATATACAACATGCTGATAAAATTGAATCATTTGGCCAAAAAATTTACTTGTCTGGGCCAGGTACTGCATTGGAAAGCATAGAAAAGAAAGGTGATTTCTTTTATGGCTTTGGAGATACGAGACGTCCAGACTCAAAGGCTAAAGGACTATGAGCTATGCTAGATAAACTCCTAATCATTACTCTTTATGCTATTCCAACGATCGCTCTGTTGATCATATGTTTCTTGATTTCACGCAAGAAATAATTAATCGATAATAAAATTATTTTTAACTCTTTCTTTATATATAAAAGATAGTATGTGTGAACTTTTTATAATTTTGCTTGTCACATATATAAGTTGGTTAAAAATTTTCCTCTAAATTTTTCCCTAAGGCCAATCAGAGCGGGTTAGCCATGCCCGCTTGCTCCTTTTAGATAAGCATTCACTCTATTGAAGGTTTGGCCTAGTATTGATATTTTGAATCTCTTTAATGATTCCTTCCCAAATAAGCCACTCCTCTGTATTTAAATTAGCTGCGTATTCAGCTGCCCTTAACATAGCTATAGATTCTGCATCCTCACCGTATTGTGAAATAAGATCCATAGCAATTTGATGATTAGAGTTTTGAGTGTTCATTTTAATTATATTTTATAGATGTATTTCCTTCACAAGACTTAATAGACAGGGTATTTTAAACATATCAAATTATATGTAAAAAATTAATGAACGTTTACTGGTTTCAAGATTCAAAAACTGGACATCTCAAGCAAGTTCAGGCTCTTTTAGATCAGCTAAAAAAAGAGACAGAGCTATCTTTAACCACTATTAAGCACTCTGATCAAGAAAGTTTTTCAGAAATGTTCTCTAGGAGGGATCAATTTAACGGTCAAACAATACTTATAGGCGCAGGGCATGATGTTTATTCAACAATCCTACAGGCAAAAAAATACCTACAAAAATTTATTAGTAAGAATATATATTCAATAGCTGTCCTTCGTCCTAGCTACAAATTAAATTCCTTTGATTTGATTGTTGCTCCAGAGCATGATTTTCGAAATAGGCGTCTACCTAAAAATGTTATTCCATTCAAGGGCTCTCTAGCAGTGACATCTCAAATTCCTGTAGATGATAGTAAGGCAATAATAGCGATTGGAGGGCCAAGCAAGCATTATAAATTTGATCAAAAAATTTTAATGAAGCAGCTTAACTATATTTTAAGCGTTTATCCCAAGCACAAGTTTAAAATTTTTAATTCTCGCAGAACACCTGATGCGCTCAACATAAAATTAAAAGATAATCTAAGTAATTATCCTAATGCAAAATTCATTCACTTAAATTCACCCGAGTCTGATACATTCCAAGACAGCCTTAATAGATCCTCGTTAAAGTTTGTAACACCAGATAGTTCTAACCTAGTGTTCGAAGCACTATCTGTGAAGGGTCAAACCTATTTAATACAGATAGAGAGCCCAACATATAGACGGATTTTTGGTTCTAAAAAAATACGAGAGTCTATGAATGAACTGGTTAACACCAAACGAGTTGGCGTAGTAAGCATATTAAATAAAAAAGCAGGAGTAGATATTTCAACAATTGAGTCCCCTGCTCTGCATTTTGAGCCCCTAGCAGAAGTTGAAAAGGTATCTTTTTCCATAATGAAATTCATTAATCATCAAATATGAAAATGAAAATTGCTCATTTGATATCAAGTCAAATCTTTGCAGGTATTGAACAGCATGTATATGAACTCTCCTCATTTATGTCTGATGTATCTGATCAGGTAATTATTTGTGATAAATCCATCCATCATCATATGGGCAGAATGAAAACACAGTCATTAAACATAGGTTCAAGATATTCCCCACTTAACACATACAAATTAATTAAGTTTCTAAATAAAAATAATATCTCTATTTTGCATTGCCATGGCGCCAAAGCCAGCACCATAGGCAAAGGTGTAAAAATATTTAGCAATATTAAAGTTATATCAACAATTCACGGTCATAAAAAAAATAATAATGCCTTTACAAAGATGGATGCTGTTATAGGTGTTAATAAGTTACTTATTGAGAATATCCCTCAAAGTACTTATATCCCAAATTGGTTCAATCCTGCTCATGCAGGAGAAAGATCATCACGAACTGGTCCTATTATCGCTATTGGGAGACTCGAGCAAGTGAAAGGTTTTGATCATCTCATCGAGAGCTGGATTAATATTAATGAAAATCTTGAAATTATTGGCTCTGGTCCAGAAGAGCATCACCTTAATCAACTCATACACGACTTGAATCTTTCAGATCGGATTAAAATTTCAACAAATTGTGATTACAACTCTATTGAAGATAAATATAAGACTGCCGCTGGACTTATCATATCCAGTCACAGAGAAGGAGGACCCAGGGTTCTATTAGAGGCCATCAATCATGAAATACCAGTTCTTGGATCAAGAGTGGGAATGATTCCTGATCTAATTCCTAGTGAATGCCTGTGTGAGCCTGGCAATCAAGAAAGCTTACAAGCTCTGCTTGAAGAAATGGTACCCCTGTTAGCTCAATTGAATATGGAAGGAATAAAAGCGGCTTTAATTGAAAATTACTCTGTTACAAGTGCTGCCAAGAAAACAAAAGAAATTTATGATGCTCTGTTTAAAGCAAGCTCATAAACATTGATCGTTGAACTGGCTAAGTGGTCTTTTGTAAATTGTTCAGGTATTGATTCGGGTGGTGAAGATATTAAAACTTTTTCAATTTGCTGAGCTAGCATCCCAATATTTCCATACTCAACCAAGCCATCAGGGTTAATTGATTGGATAGATTCCTTAACACCACCTCTATCCCAACCCATAACATGGGATCCGCAAGCAGCTGCCTCAATAATCGTTCTGCCAAACGGCTCAGGTTTAGAGGATAAATTCATAACGATGTCTGAGATCTTATAAACCTTGGCGATATCAGATCTAGCACCACAAAAAGAGAGGTGATCTGCAAGACCTTTTTGTTTAATCAATTTAGTTAAAGAGTTGAAATAGTTTTTTTTATTGCTGGCAACTGGGCCTGGAATAATGCCATGAAACCTTGATGTATCAAGTTGAGAGAAAAGATCTATAAAACTCTCGATGCCTTTCCAACTAGTTATCCTGCCAGGTAGATTAAGGATAGTCTTATTTCTAGTCTGGGGAAACTCATTAAACCAGGCTTCTTTCCATTCTTGACTTAATGGTGTTGTATTAAATTCTTGAAGATCACACCCGCGATAAATTAAATGAAGATTAGATGTATCTACAGAATAGTTTTCCAGAATATAGTCTTTAACTGTATCAGAAATAGCAATAATCTCATCTGCATAAGACATAGATTTACTATAAAACGGTTTGCTGTATAAACCATGAAATGTAGAGACAACGATGGGTTTTTTATCAGGAAAATTTTTTAGTGCAAAGTAATTTATCCATGCTGGAAATCTTGATCGAACATGCACTATATCTGGCTGAAAATCTGAGTATATTTTTTTTAAATTATTGATTTGGGATAATGCTCTAATATTTTTCTTTGCTATAGGGAGTTCATAATGCTTTGCACCATGAGCGCTCAATAGATTGACAAGTTGGCCGCCTGCAGAAATAACAGCAGAATCGTGACCTAGTTTTACAAGATGATCAGAAAGATCTACTGTGCCGCGTTCAACACCACCGACTTTCAGTTCGGGTAGTAATTGAAGGATTCTCATAAATTATTCGTATCGTAATGCTACTGCTGGCTCTAATTGCGCTGCTTTTCTTGCTGGCCAGATACCAAAGAATAAACCAACACAAGCAGAAAAAATGACAGAACCTAAAATAGCTGAAAAAGGTATTGTAAAAACCCAATCCTGAAAAACAGTGACAAGAAAGTATAAACTTGAGCCAAAAATTACGCCAATGATTCCTCCAATAATACACAGTGTTACTGCCTCAATAATAAATTGCAGCAAAATTGCTTGATGAGTAGCGCCTAAAGCCTTTCTTAAACCTATCTCTCTAGTTCTTTCAGTTACAGATACCAGCATAATGTTCATTACCCCAATTCCACCAACCATCAAGCTAATGCCTGCAATACCAATCAATAGGGCTGAAAAGATTGCAGTGGCTTGTTTCTGCAAGTCAGTAAACTGCGACCAATCATTAATTCTAAAATTATTCTCCTCTCCAGGACCTATGTCATGCTCTCTCCTCAGAACTCTTTCTATTGAAATCATAGCCTCTTCCGGCGTGTATGTATTTGGAACCTCTACCCGAATTGAATCAACTCTATCTCTTCCAAATACTCTATCGGATGCTGTTAAGAGTGGTATATAAATCTGCTCATCAGGGTTCGACCACCCTGAAGAACCCTCAGATTTAGCGACGCCAATAATCTTAAAAGTCACGCCACCCAGATCGACCTCTTCCCCAACTAATGCTTTCGAGGAAGTTTTAAGCTCTGTTCCAACACTTGAGCCAATAATGGCTACTCTTTTTCTAGCCAAGTCATCTCTCTCGGTAAAAAAAGCTCCTTGATCAATTTCATACCCTTGAATGCTAAGATAGGATTCTCTTGCACCAATTACCGAAATGCTGATACTTTCATTTTTATATTTAAGCGACTTGCTACCGCGAATTTCTGGGGACACTCTCCAATTTATTTCCTGATCTTTTATTAACGCATCAGCATCAGAAATTGATAATGGGGCTGCGCTTATTTTTTGACTGCCTCTTCCTCGAGAAGGATACACCGAAAGTGTTCGTGCAGATAAATTAGTGATTGAATCATCGATTGCTCTTTGTGCGCTTGATCCTATTCCTACCATAGCAATGACTGAAGCAGTGCCAATAACGATCGCAATAGTTGTTAAAAGAGATCTGAGCAAATTTGCTCGAATAGAGTCTATCGCTGTAGAAATCGATTCCTGTAAAACCATAAGTTAACCGAACCTACCTTTCACTCTTTCAGAAAATTTTTGCTGATATTTAATCAGGCCTTCACTGGGTAGGACATACACAACTTCATCATTTTCTATGCCTTGCTTGACCTCAACATAATTAAGATCTGTTTTTCCGACCTTAACCCACGTGGGTATTGCGCCTCTCTTAGTTTTTTTAAGAACTATGTATGCATCAAAATTTTCACCTTCAACTCTTTTGGTCAAGAAATTGTTTAAATCATCCTCCTTAATCCCAAGCAATGAAGCAACTGATCGAATATCTTTTCGCGTTCGCAAGGAACCTGCAGGTAATGCTAGAGCAACTTCTTCATTTAAAATTTCAATCTCAACATCGGTATTCATTCCAATTAGCAGTAAATTATCCTTATTCTCAATGTCTATTAGCACTGGAAATGTTGTAACGTTTTGATCAATTTTTGACATAGGTTCAATCTTTGAAACAACTCCTACAAATTTTTTGTCCCTATATGCTGAAACTTTTAGCGTAACTTCTTGACCAATATTAATTTTGCCTATGTCGATCTCATCGATTAATGCTCGAACACGAACTTTATTTAAATCCGCCATCTCCATCAATAACGTACCGCCCCCTACGGCAGATGTTGGGGAAGTTATCACTTGGCCGACTTCTGCAGGTCTGCTGATAACTGTTCCAGCAATCGGAGATCGCACACTAGTATCATCTAAAGCTATTCGAGCATTTTCTAGAAACACCTCCGCTCTAACTAGCTGAGCTCTTGCTGAGGAGAATGCTTCCTGAGCATCTTCAAATGATTTATCTGAAATATTCCCTTCATCATGCAGTCTTTTAGAACGCTCAAATTGATTTTGAGCATTACTTAAACGAACTTTAGCAACCTCAAGATCTGCATTTGCTTGAGCCAATGTATTAGTCGGTGTTCTTTGATCGATTCTAGCAAGAACAACACCCTCATCCACGTAATCCCCAATTTCAGCTCCTAAAAAAAGAATTTGACCAGACGCTTTTGATTTAATTTCAATAGAAGAGATAGCCTCTACAGTTCCAGAGGCTTCAACAGTAAGTTCAAGCTGTTGAGATGCAGCTTCTTTTAGAGCATAAAACTTAAATTCTTCTTCCTTTTTACCTCCACCACAACTAACAATGAATGCCGCAGATAGAAAGATGCTAAATATTTTAATAGTTGAATTCTTCATAACTTTTCCTTTCTAATATCTGATTCTATCAAACCATCCTTTATAAATATTGTTCTTTGAGCTTCTGCAGCCACCTCATTCTCATGAGTAATCAAAATAATGGTTTGACCTTGCTGATGAAGATTATGAAAAAGCTGCATGACATCATGACCCGTTTGACTGTCTAGATTCCCAGTTGGCTCATCGGCAAATAGAATAGACGGGTTATTTACTAAAGCTCTAGCTATAGCAACCCTTTGCTGCTGGCCGCCTGAAAGTTCGGATGGCTGATGATCCATTCTTGACTCAAGGCCGACTTGAGAAAGTGCATTCTTTGCTCTTTTGAGTTGACCCTCCTTATCTACTCCAGCATATTTTAAAGGCAGCATTACATTATCAAGTGCGCTATTTCGTGCCAATAAATGGAAATTTTGAAAAACAAAACCAATCTCTTTATTTCTTATACCTGCAAGCTCATCACCTTCAAGAGTACTAACTTCCTGGTTATTAAGATGATAAGTTCCATCTGTAGGACTATCAAGGCATCCAATTATATTCATAAGCGTTGATTTACCAGACCCTGAAGGGCCCATGATGGCTATAAATTCACCTTGCTCTATACCAAAACTAACTCCTCTCAAAGCCTCAACTGTTTGAGTGCCAAGCGAATAATGCTTGGTAAGGTCTTTAACTTGAATAACATTCATAGTTTTTTACACAAAAATACTGGTATCTCTCTAGAAGTATTACTCTGATAGGTTTCATAATCAGGATAGAATGAGCAAATCAAGGGCCATAGTTCATCCTTTTTTTCTTTAGACACCTCCTCTGCAAGAAAGTTCCCAGATCCATGGCTAGTTGAGATCTTCACTGCTGGATGAGCTTTAACGTTGTAATACCAATTTGGATTCTTAGGCATTCCACCCAAGGAAGCTACCAAAATTGGCATACCGTCTTGATGAACATAAATAAGAGGAATGTTTCTTATTTTGTTGGATTTAGCACCCTTGGTTTCAACGACCATAATTGGAAAACCTCCCGGCCATTTATTCCATAACTTTCCCTTGCTCATCAGAAAAATGCTAGCCTGAAATTTTGCAAAGTATTTAATAATACGTTTAGCTGTTCTCGCTTGTTTTAAAGTGTATTTTTCAGAGGACATTTATATTTTATGGTATGTATTGGAAAACTAAATGTCAAGTTTACTTGACATTATTGATTACTCAAAAGCAGCTATATTGGTTTGAAGATTTCCCAAAATTAAGGCATGAATATCATGAGTGCCTTCATAAGTATTTACTGCTTCTAAATTCATTGAATGTCTTACAACGTGATACTCATCAATCACTCCATTGCCACCATGCATATCTCGCGCCATTCTGGCAATCTCTAATGCCTTACCACAGTTATTTCGTTTGATAAGAGAAATCATTTCTGGGATCATTTGCTCATCGTCAATCAATCTTCCTACTCGCAAAGCTGCCTGCAAGCCTAGTGCAATTTCTGTTTGCATGTCTGCTAATTTTTTTTGAACCAGTTGTTTTGCAGCCAGAGGTGTACCGAACTGAGTTCTGTCTAATGTGTACTGGCGCGCTGCATGCCAGCAAAATTCAGCTGCTCCCATGGCCCCCCAAGCAATTCCATATCTGGCCATATTTAAACAAGAAAATGGTCCTCTAAAACTTTGCGCTAATGGGAGGACATGATCATCTGGAATAAAGACATCGGTCATAAAAATTTGACCAGTGGTTGAAGCCCTAAGTGCAAACTTACCCTGCAATACCTTGGTATCAAGGCCTTTAAATTCTTTTTTGGCTATAAAGCCTCTTAATACTCCTTGCTCATCTTTTGCCCAAATAATAAACACATCAGCCACTGGAGCATTTGTAATCCATGTTTTTGATCCGTTTAACTTATACCCTCCATCAACTTTTTTGGCATTAGAAGCCATGCTGCCTGGATCAGAACCGGCATCTGGCTCAGTTAAACCAAAACACCCTATTAAGTCTCCGGCTGCCATTTGAGGTAATAAATCTTCTTTCTGCGCCTCTGATCCAAATTGATAGATGGCATACATAGCCAATGAAGATTGAACACTGAAAGCAGATCGATAACTGGAATCTACTCTCTCGATTTCACGAGTAATTAACCCATAAGAAACATACCCTACCCCAGCACAACCATAACCTTTAATAGAAGCGCCAAGAATACCAAGCTCACCCATTTCTTTATAGATTTCAGGATGAAAGGTCTCATTCCTATTAGCCTCTAAAATGCGAGGCATTAAAGATTTATTACAGTACTCGCGAACATTATCACGAATCATCCTTTCTTCTTCAGTTAATTGAGCATCGATTCTTAATATGTCTTCCCAGTTATTATCCATAATTCTTACAAAAAAAAGCCTCGGGAAATACCGAGGCTTTCATTATATTCTAATATTAGAATTTGTAGTGAATATCCATGCCAATTGTTCGTGGAGCATTAAAATAACTTAAAGTTAATTGCCCAAAAGCTGGCCCAAATGGAATGGAGCTCATTCTATGATAATCATTGTTTAAATTTTTGATCCAAAAGTTTAGCTGCATATTGTCCATAGGCTCAGTTAACAAACGAAAATCAGTTGTGCCTCGAGAAGCAAGAGTTGTTAGCGCAGCTCTAGGATCATTTGAGTTATAAGGAAAAGTTGGATGCTCTCCTATTCTACTGTGATCCAAGCGCATACGATAATTACCATAGTCTTTTTCTAAAGATAGATACAAAGTTGTCTCAGGTGAATATGGTACCAACTCAAGCAAGAAACCATCACTAGCAACTTTGTTTCCAGTAAATTTTGAATCCAGGGTACTCAAATTTACCATGAGTCTTGTTGAGTCATTAATGAGAGTTGTGGTTTCAATCTCAAGACCTGAAATATCAGCAGAGTTATTTATCACTTCTGAGGCTGCTGCACCATCAGCAGTGAAGTAAGAAATTTGCATGTCTTCATGTTCATTATCAAAATATGCCATATTCAGCATCATTCTGTTGTCGAAGTATCTCCCCTTTAAACCAAATTCAGTTGAGGAAATTGTCTCAGGCGCATAAGGTGTAGCAGCTGCAAATGGATTTGAACTTTCAGCATTAAATCCACCAGCTTTAAACCCATCAGCTACTTTAAAATAGAGATTCGTATTCTCGCTGTAATCATGAGATAGAATGAAGGTTCCCGTAGTATCATCAAAACTGCCACTGCCCTTAGCGGAAATGATGCCTACATATTCTTTGAAACCATCTTTATCCTCTTCGGTCGTCCTTGCACCAATGGTCATGTCCCACTTATCAGCAATAGCCCATGTAATTTGCCCAAAAAATGCTTGTGAGTCACCGCTACCTGAATAATTCTGTGCAAAAACTTGGCCTCCTCCAAAGAATGATTGAGGGTTTGAGGTGTAAGCATCATCTTCAAGACTGTAGTAACCAAAAACATATTCCATATTATCTGTTGAGCCACTCAACTGAATTTCAAGAGATTCAGCCTCATAAGTTGTATGCCTTTCAGTATCAGCAATTGGAAACGGCCCTCCATCTAGATCAAGCCGATCATCCCAATCAGTTTCTCTTTTTGACCAAATAACTTTCAATGTACCTAAACTTATCTCGCGAGAAAAATTAATACTTGTTCCTCTAACAACTGAAAGTTCGTATGTAGGAGTATTAATATGAGCAACCCCTTGACGCTTATCATTTTTAAAGAGCTCAATTGGCCATAATTTTAAACCATTTGTTTGTGGTGAAGCGCCAACACCAAATGCTGTACTCCAATTTGGAATTGTATTTGTTAGTTGAGCAAAAGGAGGAATATTGTCTTGATCGGTTTCATCAATAGTCAAGCTGTAACTCATATCATCACCCTCATATGCAAGTGTTAGCTTAAAACCTTTTGAGTCAATGGTATCTAATTCAAAATGATCTGCCACCGCATTTGGAATCACCCCCTGAGCTGCTTGGTATGGTGAGTCTGTATTATTAACGTAACCGCCTCTTTTTTTTGAATTCACAACCAACTTCACAAACATATCGTCTCCAGCTTCATAGTCTGCAATCAGCTGACTTTGCTTGAGGCCATAATTTCCGATAGTAACTTTTGCAGACATTCCTTCGCCAGAAGGCTTTTTGCTAATTAAATTGATAGCACCACCTAAAGTGTTTCTTCCATAAAGTGTTCCTTGAGGACCCCTGAGGATCTCAACTCTTTCGAGATCAACAACATCAAAGATAGATCCTTGACCCTTACCTAGATATACGCCGTCAAGATACATTCCTACGGTTGGCTCCCAAGTAATGGCTGGGTTAATGGTTACCCCACCTCTCATAGCAATAGTTGCAGCCGTATTGTTTGAAGGAGTATTAATGATATGAACATTTGGTGCCATTCCAGCCAAATCAACTACGTTTGCAATATCTAAATCATCAATTGCAGATTCAGTAATTGCAGTGATAGCTATTGGTGTTTCCTGAAGATTTTCTTCTTTCTTCTGTGCTGTTACAACAACCTCTTCAAGAGCATCAAAGGACTGAGCATTAATATTTAGAGCAAACACTAAAGGCGCAGCCATAAAAAAATATTTAAAGTTAATCATAATATTCCCCCAAAAAATACGATACTTATAATTAATTATTGCAAAAAAGAGATAAATTTGCATCTTTGGCAAATTTGGCTAATTTTTATTAGTAATTAAGTCTAACTAATACCCTCAACTCGAATAATTCCGAACCTTGGAGATGAATATGAAATATTTGAGGAAATTAAGACTGTTGATGCAATATCTATCATCTTGTTGCTGTTCCCACAAATTATTATTAATGGAAGCAAGTGTTGAAATTGATATATAAAGTTGAGAACTTCTGATTCTACATCTTGGTGTTTAATTCCATGAAGATCTAAATGCGTAATTCCCCTTTCCTCAAATACATTCATCAATGGTAGGAAACTGGATCTAAGGCTTAGCCATATTAATTAAGTAAGATTAGTATTGACCATCATTACATCCATGCGTCTAGCATTGTGATGGTTGTAATCATAGACAGTCTCATTTCCAAGACTGAGATTTGGAAATCGTTTGAACAATTCTTTTAGCATAACTTCCGTTTGAGATCGCACTAACGTAACTCCAATACAATAATGAGGGCCTTGACCAAAGGATATGCTTTTGTCGTGGTCTCTTTGAATATCAAATTTTCTTGGCTCCTCATATATTGATGAATCCATTCCAGCTGTGCTAGTAATAAGCTGAACCATTTGACCTTTTTTTATTTCATGGCCATTAATATCCAGATCCTCTGATGCATACCTCGCTAAACCAGTTTTTCCAGATGATTCATATCTTAAAGTTTCTGATATTGCTCCTTGCACAAGTCCTGGATCAGCTTTCAGTAAATCAAGCTGCTCGGGGTGTTGCAGTAAGTTTTTAATCAAATAGCTATGAAGATCAACAGCAGTATCTGAACCAGCACCAAGCACTGCCCCAACTAATGCACACATTTCTAAATTAGACAGCTTGGATCCTTGATCTTCAGCAAGAATCAAGGTGGATAAGAAATCATTACCAGGATCTGCCCTTCTCTCATCAATTAATTCATTCAGTAGATCTAGCCCCTCAGGAACACCTTTAATAGCATCTTTTCTTTCATCAGGAGTAAGCATAGGATTAATCCCTCTGACCACTCCATATGCCAAAGAATCAAATATTGGAAATTTATCTCGAGGAATTCCAACTAAACTAGCTATGGCTTGGGTTGGAACGATTTCTGCAATTTCTGCTGCGAAATTAAAAGAGTCCGGAGTTCCTATTTCATCGAATCTTTCTTTAACTAACACTGAGAATCTTTCTTTCATTTGCTCCATGATTCTTGGAGAAAAGGCTGGGAGAGCTAATTTTCTTAATCTAAGGTGATTTTTTCTATCTAAAAAAAATAAATTATTATTCATCAGCTTTTCAAAAGCATCCATTTCTTCAATTGGCTTTTTTGGGGGAGCATATTCCCAAAGATTAAAATCTGTAGACAGCCTTGTGTCCAAGAGGCACTTAATTATATTTGCATGTCCAGTAACTAACCAAGCCTGCCATGCATCAAATCTTGAAATGGGATACTCGTTACATAGTTTTTCTAAAGTTGGGACTGGATCGTGAATAAAATCTTTGGAAGATGGATTAAAAAAATGATCTACAGTTTGAACACTCATAATTAGCTAAATTAGAAAATGTTGGGATTAGGTAAGTCACTACGTTCAATGATTGATTGAACTCGGTCCTTGAAGGCTTGCTCACTCTTTTCATTAACAGGATTTATCCAATACTTTCCATCCTTGATTTGAGAAAGACAAAATGAAGCTACTTCTTCTGGTTCTGTGGTTTCCATCTCAATTCCCATGGAGCTCATCATCTCAAGCATGTCCTCTACAGAAGAAATTGGATGTTCTGGTGCATTAGGATCTCTTGCTAAGTCCTCAGGACGGTTACGTTCAGCTGAAAAAAGTTTTGTTCTAACGGTATGAGGCCCAGGAAATAAAATTGAAACCTTAACATTTGCTTCGGCTTGTTCAAGCTGTAGTTTAAGTACTTCAGTTATGCTTGAGACTGACGCCTTTGATGAGGTATAGATAGGTGTTGAAGGTAAGTTAATGAATGCGCCATTGCCTGAGCAAGTGTTGATCACTCTTGATTCTTCTCCATGGGCTAACATCCCAGGAACAAATGCTTGAATGCCATGAAGGACACCCATAACGTTTACTCCATAAGCCCACTGCCAATCGTTTGGTTTAGTATCCCAGATAGGCAATAGTTCAGCTGGAGCAACTCCTGCATTATTAAACAGCAAATGCACTGGGCCATGTTCAGACTGGCACCAACTTGCAAGATCTATCATAGAATCAATCTTTGAAACATCTGCAACTTGGCAATAAACATCCAGAGACTGATTAGTTAAAAGTTCGGTGGAACTCTCAAGGCTTTCTTGCTCAATATCAGTAAGAATAACCTTAGCGCCCTCTTTTGCTAAAGCCTCGCCTATTGCAAAACCAACCCCAGATGCTCCGCCTGTAACAACAGCTAATTTACCATTGAAATCTTTCATAGTTAATTCCTATGCAGAGTCATACCTTGAATGCATGAACGGAACATATGACATAGCATCAACCTCCTCCATAACCGAAGCATTTGATGAAGAAGTTCCCTCTTCCCAAACCAATGAAACCATTTCCTTAACTGGCAAATCAACGACTGGATCTACCGGCGATTCTCTCAATATGATCTCTCCATCAAGCTTCATATGGACAGATTGAGTTCTATGCATGTTAATTTTTACTAAAAGAGGATTTTGATCTACAGGCTTATGCTGTTCGCATGAGGGAAACACTTTGAAGCAATAAACATCATCAGTAAATGAGCTTGTTTCAAGCTCACCAGCAGTCTTACCCTTCAGTTCAAGATATGTAATTCCATGCCTAGTAACTGTTGCAACACAATCATCTCCATCTTTGGAAGCAGTAACGTCTGCAATTTTTTTAGGCTCACCATATGTCTCTCTTCCACCTACGACAACGCCTTCTGTTTCCATTGGCATTGTAATTTCGTATATACCTTCTTTACCTTTATACATACAATTAACCCCAAAAGTTGCAGCACCAAAATCCATTCCACCATTCAAGTCAACAAATACTCTTGAGATTACAATTCTGACCATTGGATCTGCATGAGGCTCTAATGGAGCAGGAATAAGTTGCTCAATAAGACCTGGTTCTGTTCTATACCAAGCTTTAATAGCATGCATATTTGCATCAAAAAATTCTAAATTATTCTCAGCAGCCTCAATTAACTGCTCAGGGGTTTTTACAAATCTAAGTTGTGACATATTGTTTCTCTCCGAATCTTTGATTAATCATACATTTACTAAAATATAATTAACAATAATATAACTCGTAATATACAAAGTTGCATTTATGAATAAATGTGTTGATTCATCATATTAATAATGAAATCATGATAAATATCTAATTTAAAAAACTGTTTAATGCAAATATAATTAAGTTAGATGAAAAAAACTATCAACTTAGGAAGTTAAAATGCCAAAACAAGAATTCCCATTTCCAATGCCCAACGGATGGTTTTGTATTTCAAGAAGCCATGAGTTAAAAGTTGGAGAAGTGCAATCATTAAAATTCTGTGAAAAAGATGTTGTTGCCTTCAGAACAGAGAATGGTACGCCAGCAGTATTAGATGCATTTTGCCCTCATCTTGGAGCGCATCTGGGAGAAGGGGGGTGTGTGCGTGGGGAAACAATAGAATGTCCGTTTCATGCATGGAGATGGAATGCAGATGGAACCTGTGCAGAAATTCCCTATGCTAAAAATTTTCCTCCCAAAGCCAAGGAAACTAAAATTTTTAATTATCCAGTTGTCGAAGTAAATGGATTCATATGGGCTTGGCATCATCTTCACAAAGAAGAGCCTGCATGGGAAGTACCCGTAATAGAAGGGTTTAATGGTGATGATGAGAAATGGGGTAAGGTGTATCACTACGATTACAACATTAACACTGTCTTACAGGAGATAGCTGAAAATGATGTGGATCAAGCACACTTCCCCAAAGTGCATGGATCACCAAGCTTGCCTGAAACTGAAGCAATTACTGAGGGAATATATAAAAAAACAATAGCTGAAACATTAATGGATCCAAGCAATGATAGTGTCTCAGAGGAGTATAAAGTGAAAGATCATGGGATGTTCACTACTACTTTTACTAGGGAATCATGGGGGCTGGGAACTGTTGGATTAAGGATGGTAAATCTGCCGCCAAGTGGAGGAGAATTCATCATGGTTAATGCATCATGCCCTGTTGATAATTCTAATTCTATCTTGCGGTGGTCCATGCGAGTCTCAAAAGATATCGAGGATGAATTAGGTATGGCAATCATTGATGGAATAGCAAATGGCGTTTTGGATGATATGCCTATTTGGGATAATAAAAGTTATGTTTCTGATCCAATACTATGTGATGGTGACGGGCCAATTAATAAGTTTCGTAAATGGGTAAGTCAGTTCTACTCAGAACCTATACAAAATTGATCTTTGGCTAAAGTACACTTTTTCTATTCAACTATGAATGCGGGTAAATCAACCGCCCTACTTCAATCCAACTACAACTATCATGAGCGAGGGATGGAAACATTGTTGTTTCTTCCAAAAATTGATGCAGATAGTAATGATGGAAAAATCCATTCAAGGATTGGCTTAACGGCAGATGCTCATTCTGTTGATGTAGATTTCAATTTCTTTAATTTTGTTTCTCAAGAACAAATAAAAAAAACCATTAGTTGTATTTTAATTGACGAGGTTCAATTTCTTACTAAAGAACAGGTAAGGCAAGTTTGCAAAATTAGTGATGAATTAAATATTCCTGCAATGTGCTATGGAATCCGTACTGATTTTCAAGGCAAGTTATTTGAAGGAAGCTCAGAATTGCTTGCTCTAGCTGATAATTTAATTGAATTAAAAACAGTTTGTGATTGTGGAAGAAAAGCAATTATGGTTGTTCGTCTAGACGAAAAAGGGCAAGTTGTAAAAGATGGAGACCAAATTAAAATTGGTGGCAACGACACATACAAGGTATTCTGCAGGAAGCACTTTAGAGAATTGACACAATTAATATAGTTATCTCTGGCCTCGCTTAAAATGTTGTAAATAATAATATGATGGGTCTTTGTTATCAGCCGTTCCAATATTAGCTCCCTCAATCATGGGATGTTTTAAGTTAACTTTTGATGGATCGCTTACATAAGCCCAATCAGCATCAACTGCCCTGCTAGAAAACTTCCAAACTTCATTTCTTTTTTCATACTCGTCAAAATATCTTCCTCCGATCAACACATCAAAATTTCCTGTTTCCGCAAGGACTTGGTGAAAAGCGATGATGTAAGTTTCGCCTTCAGCTTTTTCACCCATCCACTTGATATTATGAGTAGTCACATTGTGATGCAAAATGCCCATGGATTTTTGTATTTCTGGGAGCATATCAATAAATTCCATGGCTTTTCCTTTAAAAAAAGAGCCATGGTCATCATATGCATCTTCATGATAAAGCTCTCGCATTAATTCATGATCATGCCTATCCGCTGCTCTACAATACAAATGAACCAACTCTCTGATAGATTCCTTATCAAGGATTTCTTGAATTTTGCTGTCTATATCACTCATACTAATTACCTTTGTTAAAATCTTTGATTTAATATAAATGAAAATTTTTCTTTATGAAAACTAACTAAATGAATCAGCAAATTAAACATCCACTGCTTGCTTCACCGGCTTCAATTGGAGCTTTAGAGTTAAAAAATAGAATGATTATGGCTGCAATGGGCTCAAACTTTGCATCAGAAGATGGTCACACCACTGATCAATTAATATCTTATTATGAAGAAAGAGCCAGGGGAGGAATTGGGTTAATTATTTTAGAAACTTCAGCAATTACATGGCCTGCAGGTGCATCGATGCCAAATATGATAGGTTTTTCTAAAGATGAATTTATTCCAAACCTTCAAGTTTTAACCCAACGCATTCATCAACATGGCTCAAAAATAGCTGCTCAGCTTAATCATAGCGGCAAAATAGCTCAAGAAGATGTCATAGCTGGAAGACCTATTCCAGTGCCTTCAATTCCAAAATCTGAACCAAGCGATATGTTTGGTCTACTGACTCAAGATGAAATTATGAACTTTATTAAAGCTGGAGGGCCGGATGGTAAAGGTCCTAGGTATCATGAGCTTTCAGTTGATGAAATTCAGCAAGAGGTTCAGCATTTTGTTGAGGCGGCAAAACGTGCAAAAGCTTCAAATTTTGATGCGATAGAAATTCATGCTGGTCATGGCTACCTTATTTCAAGCTTCCTCTCACCAGCAGTCAATAAAAGAACAGATGAATATGGTGGTTCTGTTGAAAAAAGAGCAAGGCTGCTTGTAGAGATTATTTCTCAAATAAAAAAACAAATAGAGAACTTTCCAGTGCTGGTGAGACTGGATGCCAACGAATATCGAATACATAATGGTATAACTCCTGCTGATTTTCTAATTACAGCATCAATGGCAGAGAAAGCAGGCGCTGATGCTATTGACGTAAGCGCATATGGTAATACTAGTAAGGGTATTGCATTTACCGAGGCTCCGCTTGTTCATGAACCAGGAGGATTTTTGGATTTCGTCAGAATGGCTAAAAAAGAATTAACTATTCCGATAATAGCAGTAGGTAGAATTGAGCTTGATGTAGCAGAAAAAGGATTGAAGAATAATGAATTTGATTTTTTAGCTATGGGAAGAAAAATATTAGCTGATCCTGGCCTGCCAAATAAAGTTATTTCAGGTCAAGAGCATCTCATTCGACCCTGTATTTACTGTTATGTCTGTGTGAGTCAAATTTTTATCAATAAACCAATGAAGTGTGCAGTAAACTCTCAGCTTGGCAATGAGCATCGGAATGAAAATATTATTCATTCAACTGCAAATCAAAAAAGAATTTTAGTTATTGGCGCTGGTCCAAGTGGCATGGAATCAGCAAGATTGCTCGCAATGCGCGGTCATCGTGTTGAGATATGGGAGAAAGATAAAGACATTGGAGGCACTGTTAGAGTTGCAGCATTGGCCTATGAACCAAACGAAGGCCTTATTAATTATTTAAAGAATTCCTTATATGAGCTTGGAGTGAAAATAAAACTAAAAACCATGGCAACGCCTGAATCAGTCAAAGCATTTAATCCTGATCATGTGATTGTTGCAGTTGGTGCAAAAAGAGATGCACCGTCAATAAAAGGAAAAGATGGAAAAAATGTTTTTGATGGAGAGCAGCTAAGAGGGTTATTGTTTGGCTCCGATGCAAATGCAATTAAAAAACTTTCACTCTTTCAACAAGTAATTTTAAAAGCCGGAAGAGCAACTCAGCTTTTAAGAAATATCTATGCGCTGAGATTTCTTAGTAAAATATGGATGCCTTTTTCAAAAAATATTGTAGTGATTGGCGGGGATTTAGTTGGTTTGGAGTTAGCTGAATTTCTTGTAGAGAGAGGTAGGACTGTAAAAGTACTCGAGCCCAGCGGTTCGTTGGGTCCCAACTTAAGTATTGTTAGAAGATCTAGAGTTGTGCATATGTTAAAAGAGCATGGTGTAGAACTTTTAACCAATGTAATGATTGAAGAAATTAATGACCAAGAGGTAATTTTTGATCACGAAGAAACTAAAAAATCTCTGCAAGCTGATCAGGTAATTATTGCTTTAGGAGCCAATGCTAATACACAACTTTCCGATGATCTCACCAGATTGAATGTGCCATTTACCTCAATTGGAGACTGCACATCTATAGGTTATATTCACGGAGCCATAGCTGACGCAAGAAAGGCTGTAATTAATCTTTAAACTTAGCTTCCAAGAGCTTCTTTGATTGCTGGATGGATTATTTTTCCATTCTGAATATTAAGGCCGTTCATAAGGTGTTTGTTTTCATTTAATGCTTGCTTAATTCCTTTATTGGCAAGATCTTTTATAAATGGCAGAGTAGCTCTATTTAATGCGCTAGTTGCTGATAAAGGAACCGCTCCAGGCATATTGGTCACACAATAATGTAAAACACCATTTTCTATGAATGTTGGTTCATCATGATTGGTAGGTCTGCTTGATTCAAAACACCCTCCCTGATCGATTGATATATCAACTAATACGCTACCCTCTTTCATGCTTCCAAGCATCTCCTTGGAAACAACTTTAGGCGCCTCTTTACCTACCACATATACTGATCCAATGACTATATCTGACTTAGATATTGCATCTTCTATTGCATTAGGAGTAGAAATAATATATTCGATACCCTCATCACCAAACTCTAACTTTAGTTCCTCTAACTTTGAATGATTGAGATCAATCGCCATAACATGAGCATGATTAGCTTTTGCTTTTGCTATTGCCTCTTTACCTGCAACACCCGCCCCAATAACAGTGACTATTCTAGGATCAAGGTTGCTTAATAAAGTTCCTCGACCATTATTTGGTTTGAGTAGATGATATGAGCCAACAACAACTCCAAGCTGACCTGCTATAGCGCTCATTGGGGCAAGTAAAGGCAAAGAACCATCATCAGAAGTAACAGTCTCATAAGCAATACCAGTTACCCCAGTTTCCAACAGCTTTTTTGCCTGAACAGGGTCACCTGCTAAATGTAGATATGTGAACAATGAAAGATCAGCTCGAAGGAACTGAAATTCAGCTTCAACTGGCTCTTTAACTTTAATAATTAGATCAGATGAGCTATATACTTCTGCAGCTGAGTCAAAAATTTTCGCTCCAGCTGATTCATACAACTCATTTGTGAACCCAATCGCATGGCCAGCATTGGATTGAACAAATAGCTGGTGCCCTAAATCATTAAGGGTTTTTGCTGATTCAGGGGTAAGGCCAACTCTATGCTCATTATTTTTTACCTCTGCAGGAACACCGATTTTCATGGTGCTAATCTACCATAGATTTTAAATTTTCTTAGTAGTTAAATACTATAATTACATAACAAAAAGTTATAAATGTATTTAAGATAGTTGAATTGGTGGAGCTAGGCGGGATCGAACCGCCGACCTCTTGCGTGCCACGCAAGCGCTCTCCCAGCTGAGCTATAGCCCCAAAAAATATGGATTATATATCACTAATATCTGTTCAGTGAATTATTTGATATATTGTTAAAAAACAGAGCAATCTGAATTAATATTCGATGAAAAATAGACCCGTCCTTGTTGGCATTGGCTCATTGCAGCAAAAAGGCTCATTTTCTGAGCTAGATGAAGCGCTAATTTTAATGGAAAAAGCCACCATTCAAGCAATTGAAGATAGCCAATCTCTAAAAATCAAAAACTACATTGATGAAATTCAAATACCCAAAGGTTATTGGGCATACAGAGATCCAGGCAAGTGGATTGCAGAAAAGCATGGATTCTCTAAAGCTAAAACAAGTGTTACAAAGATTGGGGTACTGCAACAAAACTTAATTAATTCTGCTTGTAAAAAAATTTTAAATGGCGACATAAGAGCAAGTCTTATTGTTGGAGGTGAGGCAAGGTTTAAAAAAATTCAGGCTCTTAAAGAAGGGCTGGTTTTTGAAGAAATGCAATTAAATGTTAATCCAGATCATTATGTTAAAGCAAAAGAAGATTTATATGTTCCCGAGGAAATTGAAGCTCTAGGTATGATGGCTGTTGGCTATTACGCAATTATAGAAAGCGCTATGCGTCATAAAAGCAAACGTAGCATACGGGACCATGAAAGATTTCTTGGTGATCTTTATGCAAAGTTTTCTGAAATTGCTGCTCAAAACCCTCATGCATGGAATCAAAAAACTTTTACCTCAGAGGAAATTCAAAATCCCTCAGCTAAAAACCAAAGAATCGCATATCCCTATAACAAACTTCATAATTCAAGTTGGAATGTTAATCAAGCTTCAGCTTTGATTCTTACCAGCGAAGAAGTTGCAAATAAATTAAGTATCCCATCAGCACAACGAGTCTACCCATTGGTCTCAAGTGAGACCAATCATATGATTGGAGTGATTCAAAGACCTGATATTACTAATCCTGTTGGCCTTCAATTAGCAGCTCAATTCTTGCTTGAAACAGCTGCAAAAAACAAAGTGTGCCCAACTTTATACGAGCTTTATAGTTGTTTTCCTGCTTCAGTCCAATTATTCGCTGAATCATTAAATGTTCCTGACAAAATTGATAAAACCATAACTGGTGGAATGCCTTTTGCTGGAGGACCTTTAAATAATTATATGTTGCATGCAACAGCACAAATGCTTATGAGGATCCGGGAACAGACTAATGAAATAGGTCTGATCACTGGTGTGTCTGGAATGATGACTAAGCAGGCTCTTGCAATATGGGGCAAAGATCCATTGATGGATTTTAAAGCAATGGATGTTACCGCAGAGGCAGAAAAATTAGAAATTCCTGTACCTATGTCCAATCTAAAAGAAGGCAGTGCCAAGGTAATCGGTTGTACTACTCTATACGATAAATTTAATCCTACTAAAGCTATTTTTTATGCTGAAGATTCACAAGGCCATCGATTAGTATTAACATCAAATGAAGAAAATATTATTAAACAAGTAGAGGAAGAAGAATGCATAGGTCTAAAAATCAATTTTTCAAACAAGCAGTTGGTATCTTTTGGCTAACTACCTCTTTGCAAATCCATGCCGATTCTAGCCTAAACCCTAGCATTAACAAGCATCAAGATACCTTTGAAAGCGCAGCAATGAAAATCTGGGATTGGGCTGAGGTTGGGTACCAAGAATATAAAAGCTCAGAACTTTTAAAAAATGAATTGAGGTCTAATGGATTTTCAATCCAATCGGGAGTTGCAGATATTCCAACAGCCTTCATTGCTGAGTACTCAAATGGTGGTCCGGTAATTGGAATCTTGGGCGAATATGATGCACTCCCAGGCCTAATGCAGACAGCCTCGCCTTTTAAAGAAATAAGAGAAGATGTTGATGCTGGTCATGCATGTGGGCATCATTTATTTGGAGCTGCATCTGCATGGGCAGCAGTTGTAATAAAAGACTGGTTAGTAAAGACTGGAACTAAAGGAACTATTAGGTTTTATGGAACTCCTGCTGAGGAAGGGGGTTCGGGTAAAGTATATATGGTAAGAGCTGGATTGTTTGATGATGTTGATGCCGTTTTACATTGGCATCCAAGTGACTCTAATGGAGCAAATGCTGAATCTTCAAACTCAAATAAATCAGCAAAGTTTAGATTTAAGGGTATTTCTGCTCATGCAGCTGGTTCTCCTCATAAAGGAAGGTCTGCACTAGATGGTGTTGAAGCTATGAATATGATGGTAAACATGATGAGAGAGCATATTCCACAGGAATCAAGAATCCATTACGTTATTACTAAGGGTGGGTTAGCGCCAAATGTAATTCCAGATATTGCTGAAGTTTATTACTATGTCCGACACCCAAGAAGAGAGAAAGTGCAAGAAATTTTTAACTGGGTTGTTAAGGCTGCTGAAGGGGCTGCTCTTGGAACAGACACCTCAGTAACATATGAAGTGATGCATGGAAATTATTCAAAACTTCCCAATCACACTCTTCAAAAAATTATGCATGAGAATCTAGTTAACCGAGGTGGAATCAAATACTCACAACAAGAAAATGAATACGCAAAAAAAATACGCAAAACAATGTTTTCACCAAACAGGCAAATCGGAGATCAAGAAAAAATTAATCCATATAAATCGAGCCATACATATGGATCAACGGATGTAGGCGATGTTAGCTGGGTTGTTCCTCAGGCTGGTCTAAGAACAGCTACATGGGTTCCAGGAACAGCTGGACATTCTTGGCAAGGAGTTGCTGCGGGAGGAACCTCTATTGGCTTAAAAGGTACTAAATTAGCAGCTCAAGTACTTGCAGATACTGCGCAAAGCCTATTTGAAAATCCAACTCTTATTGAATCAGCTAACCAGGAATATCAAGAAAGAGTTGGAAGCAACTTTAAATATTATCCGCTGCTTGGTGATAGAGAGCCTCCATTAGATTACAGAAATTAATTTGAGATTAATGTTTCAAAATTACCAGCTTGTTTCTCTAAATACTGGATAAAAGATGAAGCCCCTACTGAAAGTGGTTTTTCTTTATTGCTAACCATACATATTTGATAACCAATATCCGGTTGAATTTCATGAATTGAAATACCATCTCCGTATATATTAGCGCTAAAATCATCAATAATTGAATAGCCTGAACCCTTTTCAACCATTGCTTTTGCTACTTGAATTGTTTCTGTTTCAGCAATCCAATTCACAGCTATTCCTTCCCCTGCTAAAACTTCATCCAGATTATTTTGCGCAGCATTTGTTTTCAAATTTTTAATTTTTATAAAGGGTTCTTTCTTAATATTTGATAATTTATAAACCCCTTCCCTTGGAGGATTTTTCTTAGAAGCTATTAAAACAAGTTTGCCTGAATGCAATATGGTTTTTGTAAATAGCTCAGAATCACTTGGATTAAAACAGATAACCATATCAAACGTTAGTTCTTTTAATTGATCTTCAAGCTCTAAACTTTGTAAATTTACAATATTAAATTTTGTTCCAGGATTTAGCCTTAAGTACTTGTTAAGTAAATTCGGCAATAAACCAAGTCCAAGTGAAGGCGTGCAACCTATATTTATAATGCTAGAAGGTTCGGTAACAAGATTTTCTGCAATGTTATTAAATTTTGAAATTTGGTGGTTGACCTGGGCGGCATGTTTAAAAAGAATGTCCGCTTCAGGAGTAGGTGAAAGTCGCCTAGCATGCCGAACAAATAGTTTTAAATTAAGTTTGTGCTCTGCATAGGCCAAAGTTTTACTAACTAGAGGCTGTGAAACATTTAAAACTTTTGCAGCTCGAGTAAGAGAACCTTCATTGTAAACATGGTAAAAAACTTCAATATGTCTGGAGCTAATCATGATAATTATATTTTATCCAATGTTATCTATTTATAACTATAAGTTATACATTAGGGTTGAATTTTAAGCAATAAAATTGACAGAATATCAAAAAAAATTATTTTCTACTGTTAATATAATTATTGGAAAAATTTATTTCGGGGAGAATATGAAATTTACTAATCTTAAATATGCCTTTGGATTGTTCTTGCTTCCAATTTCGTTAACTGTCTTTTCTCAAGAGGACTCAACTAAACTTAGTGATGTCGAAGAAGTTGTCGTGGTTGGATCACAAATTAAAGGCGCTAAAATTACCGGGGCATTGCCTGTTTCTGTATTTTCAGGAAAAGACATAGAAGCTTTGGGTGTTGATGGTGGTGATGAGCTGCTTGAGAACATCGCTGAACAGGGCTTAAATTATTTTAATGAAGCTGAAGATGCTTCTGGTGGTGTTAATGCATCACGAGGGGATGTAGGAGCATACAACTTAAGAAATATGGGTGTTGGTAATACTCTTACCCTTCTAAATGGTAGAAGGTTAGTTAATAACGGAACATACCAAACAGAATTAATTGGGGGCGACTTTGTGCCTACTGTTTCGGTAAACTCGAACCTCATTCCAACATATGGAATGGAAAGGCTAGAAATTTTGCGTGATGGTGCCTCAGCTATTTATGGAGCTGATGCTGTCGCAGGTGTTGTTAATAACGTACTTCAAAAAGATTACGAAGGTTTAATGGTTAGAGCTAAAGTATCAGCCTACGATCACTTTGAAACCGAAGATAATACTTTCAATGTTAAATGGGGTTCTTTCTTTAATGATGGAGCAACAAATGTAAGTGTTTTCTTTGATCACTATGATCGAGGTAACATTAACGCACAAGAAGATCCTAGATGGGGGGCAGGAGATCATAGACCATTTGTTGCTGATGACTCTCCATGGAAAACTAGCACTTCATTTAGAAACCTAAGCTCTAACTCGATATATGGACAATTTGATATGGTGAGTTCTTCAGAGCATGCTGGTAAAAGCTATAACCATGTTTGGACTGACTCAAATGGTGAATTTGAAGTCTTCCCTCTCGGCGATGCCAAGTGTACAAATAGAGGTCACCCTCTTTTTGATACTGGTTTTGGTACGTGTATTGCTCAAGATGGTAACGGAGCTCTTAGAAGTAATTTTTGGGGTCCTACTGATGTTAGATCAGAGCTTATAAGAAATAATGTAGTTATATTTATCAATCATGATATGGGAAATGGCATGGAATCATTTACTGAAATTGGAGCTTATAGTTCTGATAGTGATAGAACTGCTCATGCTTCATATGCATTTTCTTCCTCGAAACATAGGGTTGGTCCAGATAACTACTATCTCAATCAATTAAAAGTAAATGTTGATGGCGTCCCTACTGCAATATTTGCAGGTAAAAATCTTTATATTGATAATTATCGCTACGAAGAAAGACAGAGACTTGTTAATGTAAAAAAAGAAACTTATAGATTTCTTCAAGGCTTTAGAGGCACCTATGGAGATTGGGACTGGGAAACAGCCTATGTCAGCTCAATTGCAAGACATAGAGATGTCACAAGCAATCGACTATCAAACAATCTTCTAAAAGAAGCTTTATATGATTCAACGCCAGCTGCCTATAACCCATTTAGCGCAGGAGTAAATTCAAACATTGAAAGAGCATTAATCAGTGTGTATAGAAAAAATGAAAGTACTCTTGATATGTTTGACTTTAAAATATCTAATTCATCTTTCATGACTTTACCAGCTGGGGATGTTGGTCTGCTTCTTGGGTTTGAGTTCCGTGAAGAAGAAGTAATTGATGATAGAGATCCTAGACTAGATGGAACAATTACTTATACAGACTTTGAGGGAGATACTTACCCATTAGTTTCTGATGTGGTTAACTCCTCTCCAACTCCAGATGTATCTGGTTCAAGAGATGTTACCTCATTATTTGCTGAATTCCAGATTCCTATTACAGAATCAATCAATGCTCAGCTAGCTGTAAGAAATGAAGATTTCTCAGACTTTGGTGATACCACGGTTGGAAAACTAGCTTTAGGTTGGGAGATTTCTCCTTGGATGACTTTAAGAGGCTCTTTTTCAACAGCATTTAGAGCGCCTAATATCATCCAGGTTAACGAAAAAATTGTTGCTAGATCTGGTACAAGATATGATCGAGCTGCTTTCAGAGTAAATGAGGTTCAAAGTGTTGAAAATGTTATTGACTCAGATTCTCGTTACACAATTCAAAGGGTTGCAACTGGAGCTGAGGGGCTTGAAGCTGAAGAATCAGATAACACATCATTTGGTATAGTCTTAACTCCAATGGATGGTCTAATTGTAACTGTAGATGCTTGGACTATTGAAAAAGATAAAACTATTGGTTTGTTTGGTAGAGAAAATCAAACTGTGAATGATATGTTGCTTCGCTTTGCAAATGGTTTAAATAACTGTGATACCTTTGCAGGTGATCCTCTGGTGGTAAGAGAGGCTCCTGATGAGGGAGATGCTGCAGGGTTTGCTGCAGCTGGTGTTTGCCCGTTTGGAGACATCAAGTATGTAACAAACAACTATACCAATATGGCTCTAAGAACAATCGAAGGAATGGATATAGGTATCTACTATGATATCCAAACTGATTTTGGTGACTTTGATTTAAGATACATCGGAACTTTTTTAGACAAATTTGAGCAAAAAGCAAGCGGAGAGTTTGCTGCATTGCAAGCTAAAAAAGACAGCGGTGAAATCCCTGAGTCAATTCCTTTAAAAGGTTTTGGTGATTTATTAGAAAAAGATGGTATCTATGATAATAAACACACTATTAGACTTTCATGGGACAAAGGACCATGGGGTGCTAGCTTGACTGGTCTTAGGAAAGGTTCGTTTGTTCAAACCTCACTTGGATTAAAAGATGGAGTGCCCTATCTTGTTCCTGAAATGACAACTATGGATGCAACAGTTTCTTATAACTTTGATCTAGGTGGTCACAAAGCAAGACTTAGATTTGCTGTGAAAAACCTTGAGGATGAAAGAGCTCCTACTGCTGATAGATACTATGGCTACTATGCAGATGCTCATTCTGACTGGGGTAGAAATTATTACTTAGATTTAAGAGTTACATTCTAATATTTAAGCTAAAATTAAAGGGGGCCTTGGCTCCCTTTTTTTTATATTGATTAATGTATAAATTTATATTTACTTTTTTGGTTACCTCTATTGCTTGGAATGCAAGGGCTGAATTACTTGAATATAAATTTGAGGACTGGTCTGGTGTCTCTTTGCCAACCTATGTTGCTAAGCCAAATAAAATTAGTGCTACTACAAGGCTAATTGTCGTTATGCATGGCAGAAAAAGAAATGCTGAGGAATACAGAGATCAATGGGCCAAAGCATCTCAGGAATTAAATCTTGTAGTCATCGTTCCTGAATTTAGTGAAAAGAACTTTCCAGAGGTATGGGGCTTTAATTATGGAAATATTAAAACTAAAAATCTAGAACCTATTCCAAAAGAACTTCACGCTTTTAGTGCTATTGAGCCTCTTGCTAGTCATGCATTAAAAAAATTTAAAATCAAATCAAATAATTGGGGTATATATGGTCATGGTGCAGGAGCGCATTTTGTACATCGATATGTTCTCCATCATCCGGAAGCATCTCATACTTTAGCAATTGCAGCCAATTTAGGTTGGTACCTGTCAATGACAAGTCAAAACTGGCCTTTTGGTTTAAATAACTCAAATATTGATAATGAAAAGCTAAAACAAGCATTCAGTAAATACTTTTTATTAATGCTTGGGAAGGCAGATACCTCAACCAAACCTAATTCACCATATGTAGCGGATCACTGGGAAATTATTAACTCGCAGGGAGAGCATCGGCTTGCTAGAGGACGAAACTTCTTTAAATCTGCGGTTGCTAAATCGAAAGAGGTTGATCAATTTTTTAAATGGGGAATGGTTGAAGTTCCAACCACTAAAGGTCACAGCAATACAGAGCAAATGGTACCGTTTGCAGCTGAAATGTTTTATGCGAGGCTTAAATAATGCAAGCATATAAAAAAAGAGGTTTTTGGGTTGGATTAGCGGCTTTCTTTTGCATCCTTCTAGCGCCGAATCCAGAGTCTCTCTCGCCAATTGGCTGGGCTGTTGCTGCAGTCACTGTATTGATGGCAATATGGTGGGCAACTGAAGCAGTTCCAGTAGCGGTTACTGCGCTATTGCCGTTAGCGTTATTCCCAATGCTGCATGTAACTGATTTTAAAACAGCGGCTCTGCCCTATGCTAACCCAAATATTTATTTATTTATGGGTGGCTTTATTTTAGCCCTAGGAATTGAATCATCTGGATTGCATAAGCGACTAGCATTAAAAATGTTGATCGCTGTCGGAAATAGTGGAGCAAAATTAGTTGGAGGATTCATGCTTGTTTCTGCCTCCATAAGCATGTGGGTGATGAATACATCTACCACTCTAATGCTATTGCCAATTGGATTAGCGGTATGCTCAAGCGTTGCTGAAACAATTCCTAATTTTTCTGCAAAAGAAAGAAAAAGTTTTGAAATCTCACTTTTGCTTGGTATTGCCTATGCAGCTTCAATTGGAGGAATGTCTACCCTGGTAGGAACAGCTCCAAACATTATATTCGTGGGCTTTATACAAGAAACATATGGCATAGAAATTTCTTTT
The DNA here is from genome assembly GCA_902595065.1 of uncultured SAR86 cluster bacterium. Lineage (GTDB taxonomy): Bacteria > Pseudomonadota > Gammaproteobacteria > Magnimaribacterales > D2472 > D2472. The sequence goes on along the minus strand of CACJOM010000003.1, from coordinate 94,297 downwards.
GTTGACTGGATGAAATTAGGAGTACCTTTAGCTATCTTGATGCTGGGCGCATCTTGGTACGCCATCACAAAAATAGTGTACCCCGTCAATTTTATAGCTAGCATTGAAACAAAATTAAAACTTCAAAATATGCTGACTGATTTAGGTCCTCTTGGTAGAGATGAGAAGAAGGTTTTAATCATTTTTTCTTTAGCAGCTAGCGCTTGGATGTTCAGAACATTGCTTGATAATTTTGTACCTTTATCTGGCCTAACTGATGCTGGCATTGCCATATTTGCAGCATTGAGTTTTTTCTTCATTCCTTCAGAAAATGCTAAAACAGATTTACTGACTTGGGAGCAAGCTAATAAACTTCCATGGGGCTTGCTTGTTTTATTCGGTGGCGGGCTATCTTTAGCAGCATCAATTGGCTCCTCAGGTCTCGGTAGCTGGATTGGACAGGGTTTAACTATCCTCGGGAATGTTCCGCCCATTGTCCTGATACTAGCAGTTGCAACTTTAATTATATTCCTAACCGAGATCACATCTAATGTTGCAACTACCTCAACATTTTTACCAGTAGTTGGGGCGGTTGCAGTTGCTATTGGAGTAGCACCAGTAGCTTTAACAATTCCGGTCGTGTTAGCAGCAAGTTGTGCATTTATGCTTCCAGTAGCTACACCGCCAAATGCTATCGTGTTTGGCTCAGGCAAAATAACCATTCCAGATATGATAAGAGCTGGATTTGCGTTAAATATTATAGGCGTTTTCTTGGTTACTATATTTGCCTTCTATTTAGCTCCAATGATATTTTAAATTTATGACTCTTAGAAATATTTTCCTCTCACTTTTATTTGTTTCATCTTATGCATGGGGGCAAGTAAGATATATTGACTATCCATCACCCTTTCATCCAACAATTGGAAATTCAGGGATGGTTGTTTCGCAAAATCAAGCCTCATCAAATATTGGGGTAGAAATTTTGAATATGGGTGGCAATGCAATTGATGCAGCAGTTGCAGTTGGGTTTTCTTTAGCAATCACTCTACCTAGAGCAGGTAATTTAGGCGGCGGAGGCTTCATGCTTGTCTATTTAAATGATGAAAAAAAAACAATAGCTGTAGATTTTAGGAGCGCTGCACCAAAAAACCTTTCAAAAAAAGATTTTCTATATTTAAAGAATAATTATGATCAAAGGAGATATGGCTATAAAGCTTCTGGCGTCCCAGGAACTGTGGCAGGGTTATTACAAACTCATGATCGTTATGGAAAATTACCATTAAAAAAAATATTGCAGCCTGTTATAAGGCAAGCTCAAAATGGAATAGTAGTTAGCTACGACCTAAATCAAGCTATAGGTAGTGCTAATCAAATAAGCCTCAATAGTGAATCTAAAAATATTTATTATAAAAATGGCAGTCCGGTAGAAGAACATTTTTTAATGAAGCGACCTGATTTAGCCTGGACTTTTAGTGAAATAGCAAGAAATGGCGAAGAAGCTTTCTACACTGGGTCTATTGCCAAGAAGATGATTCAAGCCATGCAAGAAAACAGTGGATATATTACTGCTAAAGATCTGCAAGAGTATGAGCCTAGGTTTGCAGAACCGATTAAAACAACTTATAGAAATCATCAAATTTTTGCACACCCTCCTCCAGCTGGCGGTGCTGCAGTTTTGCTGGAAGGATTAAATATTTTAGAAAACTTCAGCACTGATGAAATCGGACCAAACTCAGCAAGGTTTCTCCACTTATTTGCCGAGGCCCTGCAACGAGGTCATATGGATAGATCAAGGTTTATGGGAGATCCTCAATTTTATGATGTCCCTATAAACAAAATAATTTCAAAGGAAAGAGCAAATTCTTTGGCTAAGACAATTAATCTTGAGGAAGCTACTCCGCCAAATACATTAAATCCTGATTCATTATTTCAAGAAGGTGAAAACACTACACACTATTCAATCATTGATCAAAATGGCAATGTTGTATCAAATACATACACCTTAGGCTATTCATTTGGCTCGGGAGTTACTATCCCAGGAACTGGAATTCTTCTTGATAATCAAATGAATAATTTTGCTTATCAATATGGAAACCCTGAAGTCATAGATCGCTCTGCAAGCATAGGCAATCGATTAGAGCCAGGCAAAAGGCCAATGAGCACAATGACACCAGTTATTATCTTTGATGAAAACAATGAATTAAAACTCATCACAGGATCTCCTGGAGGGGCACTAATACCTGCTGCGGTATTAAGAGTAATAACTGGGATCATAGATTTTAATTTAAATCTTGGAGAAGCAACTATGCTCCCAAGGATTCATAAAGATTGGCCCTATAAAAATTTACGTTTAGAAAAGGGCTTTAGCCAAGATACGATTCAAATACTTGAATCCTATGGCCATGAACTTGAAGAATCAAAAACCATGGGCTCAACTCAAAGCATTTTAATTTCCACTAAAGGCAAAGAAGGTTTTGCTGACTTAAGAAGGCCAAATGCAGGAGTAGCAATTCAAATTGATTAAAGCTTTAGCATTTATTCATAAGATGGATGGATTGTCTGATAATGATTTTAGAGATTACTACGAAAACAATCATGCGCCCCTAGCCTCCTCCCTTCTTTCTTTTGAAGGTTATGAGCGAAATTATATTAATACTGAGCTGAATCCACTCTACTCATCTCTAGGATCAATAAGTATTTTTAAATACAAATCAATGAAGTCATTAGAGATTGTTAGCAAGCAAATGTTGTCGGATGCAGGCGATACTCTGCGAGATGATGAATTGAAATTTATGGATGCTTCAAAAAATTATTTTGTTTTAACGGAATCGAAACAATTAACCGAACAAGAATTTAATAAAAAAATTTTTTATTCTGCCAATAGTGAAAATGACTTAAATGTACTAGATTCTTTTTCAGGTATTAATAAAATTTCAAACAATCTCTTTATTGAGCCAAATAAAACCATCGGTATTGCCGAGTATGGCATCAATCAAAATGTTTCATTTGATACCTTGAAACGTTTAATGCAAGAACACCCTCAAGCGCTGATAGCTTCTTGTATTTCTTAATCAGTATTAGCTAAATATTTTAATGCTGCATCAATCCTGTTATTCACTTCAGCTAAGTCAAAAAGTGAAAGTGTTAAACCCAAAGAAGGAGATTGAGTCGATCCTGTCATTGCAATCCTTATTGGTTGATTTAGTTTTGGAGTTGGTAGGCTTAATGCAGTTTGGGCCTCCTGCAATGCATGATCTATAGACCCCTCATTCCAAGCCTCTAAGCCATTTAATTTTCTTTGAACAAATTCCAAAACAGCCTCTGATCCTTTTAAAAATTTATTGGCTGCTTTTTCATCATAAGAATCTATTTGAGTGAAGTAAGGAATAAGATCTTTGGCCACTCCTAGAAGAGTAGGTTGAGAGCTTCTCATAGCTTCAATAATTTCATTGCTATTATCCTTTAGGTTGTAATTAATACCAGCATTTTCAAGAAATGGTATCAATCTATCTTTAAAAGACTCAAACGAAAGAGCTGCTAAATGATGGTTATTGATCCAGTCAAGTTTTGCTGGATCAAAAATAGCTCCAGCTTTTTGAACTTCTTGAATCCTAAAGTCATCGATTAAATCATCTAAATAAAATATTTCTTTATCTCCCTTTGACCAGCCTAATCTAGCGAGCATGTTGATTAAAGATGATTCAAGATATCCTTTTTCAAAGTAGTCCTGCAAACTTGTCACAGCATTCCTTTTCGATAATCTTTTTTTATCTTGACCTAAAACCATTGGTAAATGAGCATATTCAAGAGATGGATAGCCTAATGCTTGCTGGATATGGATTTGTCTTGGAGTGTTGCTTAGGTGATCCTCTCCTCTAATTACAGTTGAGACGCCTTGCTCGAAGTCGTCAACAACATTACAGAGGTGATAGGTTGGAGACCCATCACTTCTTAATAGAATTAAATCGTCTAGCTCTGAGTTCTGGAAAATGACCTCGCCTCTAACCAAATCATGAAAAATTAATTCACCATCTTTAGGGGTTTTTAACCTTAATACTGTTGAAGAATCAGGCTTTAGATTTAAATTCCTACATTTACCATCATATTGAGGTTTTAAGCCCTTAGACTGCTGAGCAGCTCTCATCTGATCTAATCTCTCTTTACTACAATTACAATAATATGCATTGCCAGAATCTATGATTTTCTCAACAGCCTTTTGATAAAGCTCAGATCTTTCAGACTGTCTTACAGGCGGTTCATCTGGATTAATGCCTATATCAGATAATCCATTTAGAATATTTTTTTCAAACTCCTTAGTTGATCTTTCAACATCAGTATCCTCAACCCTAATTAAAAATTTTCCTTTATTCTGTTTTGCATATACATAATTAAATAATGCTGTTCTCACCCCGCCAATATGCAAAGCTCCAGTTGGGCTAGGTGCAAATCTCGTAACTTTAGTCATGATAAGTCTCTTTTTGAATTAATTGCTGCAACCCTTTGGTCATTTGCTAACATATCTTCTTGGGAGACAACGATTTTAGGAATAGGATATTTATCTAGATCGATGCTAAGTTCACTAACCTCACTATCCGAGTTTGAGTTCATGTTTGATGACATAAATTCAAACTTGCTTTGTCCGCCCGTTAAATGGATATAAACGTCAGCTAAAATGTTTGCGTCTAACAAGGCACCGTGAAAGCTTCTATCATAACCGCTGATCTCAAATCTATTTGCAAGAGCATCCAAAGAGTTACGCTGACCTGGAAACTTACTTCTTGCCATCACCAAGGTATCTTCAATCTCACAAATTTCCTCAAGCGCTGGGTAATTAGAAGAAGCTCTTTTCAACTCAGCATTAAGGAAGCCTATATCAAAGCCAGCATTATGAATTACCAAGACATTCCCTTCTACAAACTCCAAAAAGCTTTCAGCAATTTCAGAAAATTCTGGTTCATTAGCGAGTCGCTCCATTGAAAGGCCGTGAACCTTCTCAGCCTCTTCATCAATGGATCTTTGTGGATTTAAGTATGAATGAAAATGTAAATCTGTTCTTTTTCTATCTTCAAGAGTAACAGCACCAACTTCAATTATACGATGGCCTTGCTCAACCTCTAGGCCAGTTGTTTCAGTATCAAGAACAATTAGTTTTTTTGTCATACTATAGAATCTATTCCTTTGTTTGCTAATAAATCTGCGGTTTCATTTCCAGCATCCCCAGAGTGACCCTTAACCCAGTGCCATTGCACTTGATGCTTGGATATTAAATGGTCTAATTTTTGCCACAATTCTTTATTTTTTACATCTTTTTTAGCAGCAGTTTTCCAGTTATTTTTTTTCCAATTTTTAATCCACTGTGTAATTCCATCCATTACATATTTTGAGTCAGTAAAAAGCTCGACACTGCAAGGTTCTTTTAAAGTAGTCAAGCCCTCAATTGCTGCCAAGAGCTCCATTTGATTATTCGTTGTATCATTTTTGCCACCAAAAATTTCTTTTTCCATGCTGTCAAACTTTATTAGTGCCCCCCATCCTCCAGGACCTGGATTACCCCGGCAAGCACCATCTGTATAAATGGTTACTTGTTTCATAAATTAAAATATGGCATTGATACTTATATCTATTCGGTCTATAAAAAGCTTATACTTATAATTATATTTGGTTAATTGTAACTAATGAAGATAATCTTTTGTTTACACATAGATACTCACCATTGAGATAAGGACTGTAGATTATTAAGCCATGAATAGATTCTTATTAATTTTTGCTTTTCTAGTAATCTCAAGCTGTGAAATGCCATCAATTATTCAGGCTGATCGCTATATTGAGCCTTTTCCAGTAGAGCAATCCAAGCCAATTCCAGTTTATGAAGATGTCTGGGATCGAATAAGGGCTTCTAGCTCAAATAGACAAGTTCAGCTTGAAGAAAAAACACTTCGATACATTAATGCTTACCTTGCTAACCCATCTCAGCTTGAAAAGCTACTTGAAAAAGGAAGGTACTTTATCTATTTTGTCCTTGAAGAATTAGACAGGTATGGGCTTCCACCAGAATTAGCTCTACTTCCATATATTGAAAGTAACTATGATCCATTTTCAATCTCTTCCTCAGGCGCAATGGGTATATGGCAATTTATGCCTGCTACAGCAAGAATATATGGGTTAAAAGATACCTGGTGGTATGAACAAAGGCATGACCCTTTAGTATCATCAAAAGCTGCTGTAAGATATCTGGCCTATCTTCATAATAGGTTTAATAAGGAAATTACCTACACATTGGCTGCATACAATGGCGGTCCAACCCTTCTTGAAAAGAGAATAAAGCTTAATAAAAAAGCAAACAAACCAACTAATTACCAAAATCTCAAACTACCAAGACAAACACAGGAATATGTTCCTAAATTTATGGCGATAGTTGAATTAGTGCTAAATGCAAAAAAATATGGCGTTAATTTGCCTGATTTTCCAAACAAAAAAGTTTTAGGTAGTGTGGAGCTTGATGGCCAGGTTGAAATACTAGCCTTTAGTGAATTTGCGGGCTTGAAACCTGAATTTGTTTATAAACTCAATGCCGGGTATACAAAATGGGCTTCTCCGCCAGGAAATAAAACCATCTTTAATGTTCCTATTGAATTAGAAGAAATGCTAAATCTTAAAAAAGACAAATTTATTCAAACAAATCAAATCAATTGGGTGACTCATAAAGTTTCAAAAGGCGATAGCTTATGGAAAATTGCTGAGGAATTTGATACTGAAGTTAATGTTCTAAAAAAAGTTAATTATCTATCATCCAATACCTTAAATTTAAACCAAGAGTTGTTAATACCGCTAAGCAATGATCAAAATCAATCATTTATCCCCTATCAAGCACATATTATTAGCGAAGGAGATACATTATGGAATCTTGGTATAAGATACAAAATTTCTCCTGCAGAAATAGCAAAAAATAATGGGCTAAAAATGAACTCTCCTTTAACTATTGGAAAAGAGTTAAATATAGGAAATAAAAATATATATCGAACTATTAATTCAAAAAAAAGAACTATTTTATATAGCGTTAAGCAAGGCGATAGTCTTTACCGCATAGCAGATATATTTAATATTGAGATATCAGATATAAAAAATATTAATAAATTACCTGGTAATGAAATTACACCCGGACAGGTCTTAAAAATTATTATTAACGCCTTTTAATCAGAAGATATTTTTGGGTCTAAAGCATCCCTCAAACCATCTCCAAAAAAATTCAAAGCAAACAATGTAATTGTAAAGGTTAGTCCAGGATAAATTAAGAGCCAGGAATATTCCTCCATTGATTCAACGCCATATCTTATCAATGTTCCCCAGCTACTCATCGGAGGTTGAATACCAAGGCCTAAAAAACTTAAAAATGCCTCTAAAAGCATAACTTGTGGAATTGTCAAAGTGGCATAAACAGCAATTGGGCCTAAGATATTTGGAAAGATATGCTTTCTAAACATCTGCATGTTCGTTACTCCCATGGCTTGAGCAGCCAGCACATATTCTTGATTTTTGATTGTCAAAACCTGTCCTCTAACAATTCTTGCCATGGTCAGCCACTCCACAGCTCCAATTGCAGCAAACAAAAGCCAAATATTTCTTCCAAAAATCACCATTAATAAAATTATAAAAATAATAAATGGAAGCCCATAAAGCACATCAACGATCCTCATCATTACAGAGTCAACTCTGCCTCCAAAATAACCAGCAACAATTCCCCAACTTACACCAATGACTAACGCAACTGCTGTGGCAACAAATCCAACTAACAATGAAACTCTGGCACCATATAAAATTCTACTGAATAAGTCCCTTCCAAGGGTGTCAGTGCCAAGCAAAAATTCAGCAGAAGGAGGTTGCGCACCCAAGTCAAGATTTTGATAGGAGTATGAATGGGGTGCAATCCATGGTGCAAAAATAGCTAAAACTATTAAAATCATTAGAACAAGCCCTCCAGCAACTGCCGCTTTATTAGCAAGCAATCTTCTCCAAGCATCAGACCATAGTGAACTTTGTTGATTCATGGCTCACTCCGAGCACGAGGATTCATTAACAAAACTGCTATATCAGATAGAAGGTTAAAAAAAATGATAAGGGTCGAAAAGAAAATAGTGGTACCTAAAATCATCGTGTAGTCACGATTAAATGCCGCTTCTACATAAAATCTTCCTAGTCCAGGAATTTGAAAAATGGTTTCTACAACAAATGAACCCCCTATCAAACCCGCTGTGGCAGGACCTAAGAACGAAACCACTGGAACCAATCCTCCTTGTAAAGCATGCTTGATAATAACTTTATACTCTGGCAATCCTTTTGCTCTTGCAGTTCTAATGTAATCTTGGCTAAGAGTTTCGAGCATCCCTCCTCTACTTAATCTTGCGATATAAGCTGCATAAGCTGCACCAAGGGTAATGGAAGGCAAAATCTTATCTCCCGGTAGTGAGTCCCAGCCAGATACAGGTAGCAATTCAAGATTGATTCCAAAAAATAAAACTAAGATAGGTCCCAGTAAAAATGTTGGCATGCAGATCCCAATCATCGCAATAGTCATAGGAATATAATCCAACATAGAGTTACGTTTTACTGCTGCAACTACTCCAGCCAAAATACCTATAATCATCGCGACAAGAATCGCATAAAAGGCTAATTCAAAAGTTACAGGTAATCCAGTAAAAATCATTTCAGTTACTGATCTACCTGGATATCTAAAAGAAGGGCCAAAATCTCCTTGAATTAAATTAAACATATAATCTCGATATTGAATAATTAAAGGAGCGTCAAGATTATATACAGCATTCAAATTCTTCATTACCTGAGGAGGAACAACTTTCTCCGCATCAAATGGGCCACCAGGCGCCATTCTTACAAGAAAAAAAGTAATAGAAGCCACCACTAATATTACGGGTATTGCTATAGCAATTCTTTTTAAGATTACTTGAAGCATCTAGGGACTATCTTTCTAAATAAATAAATTTAGGATGGTGAGTGTCTAATAAATTTGGATACCAGCCTTTAACATCATTTGAGAGTTGATATTGTCTGACATAGGTATATACGGGAATTACTGGCATCTCGTCTATCAAAATTCGTTCAGCTTCATTTAGGTGCTCATATCTTTTTACTTTGTCACTCGTTTTGTTGGCTAGTTCAACTAAACGATCGTACTCTTTGTTTTCCCAACCAGTTTTGTTATTACCTCGATTGGGTCTAAGAGTGTCTAAGAATGTATTTGGATCCTCATAATCACCAATCCACCCAGCTCTTGATATCTGAAAATCACCTGTCATTTCTCTAGCTAAATATACCTTCCAATCTTGATTAACCAACTGCACTGATATACCTAAGTTTTCTTGCCACATCTGTTGAATGGCTAGCGCAATCTTTCTATGGCCTTCTTGAGTATTAAAAAGGATTTCAAGTAATGGGAAGTTCTCACCTCCCTCGTATCCCGCCTCTGCTAATAGGGACCTTGCAAGTTCAGGATCATAAGGTATCTGAGTATCTGGCTCATAGCCTGCAGATCCGGGGGGTGTGAATGAGTATGCAACTTTCTGCCCACATTTAGAAACCTTTTCAACGATTTGCTTTCTATTAATGGCATAAGCAAGAGCCTTTCTAATTTTTTTGTCCTTCAGCACAGGATGCAATGTATTCACTCTGTAAAAATATGTTCCCATATAGGGTTCAATCCTCAAGTTAGGATTTTTTGACTCAATATAAACAGGACATTTTTCTAATGGCACCACATTGGTGACATGCAGTTGACCTGCACGAAACATTCTATCCTCGGTTGATTCGTTGGTAACGGGATAGTAGATTATTTGATTTAGTCGAACATTTTGAGCGTCCCAATATAAAGGATTTTTTTCTACAATGATTTCTTTATTGAGTTCCCATGTTTTTAGGTTCATCGGGCCATTGCATACAAAGTTTCCAGGACGAGTCCATTGCCCATTTCTATCATCGATGCTGCCGTGTTGTAAAACTGTTTTTTTATGAACAGGATAAGTACTGTAATGACTTAATAATCTTATGAAAAAGGGTGTAGGATTTTTAAGGATGACCTTAAGCTCATGCTCATTAATTGCTTTGACGCCCACAGAACTAAAATCTGAATTTTTGCCTTGATGAAAATCAGCTGCTCCTTCGAGATAATAAAGCATATCGGGATATTGAGATCCTAGCGAAGGAGTTAAAATTCTCTCCCAAGACCAAACAAAATCTTCTGCAACTAATGGATCTCCATTTGACCATTTAGCATTCTTGTTTAGAAAAAAGGTATAAGTTTTTCCATCCTCACTTATCTGCCAAGACTCAGCAACGCCTGGTAAGTTTTCGCCTCCCCTAGGATTTGCAATTGTGAGACCTTCGCATAAAGAGATTAATAAATGATGCTCAGGAACACCTGTAACAATATGTGGATCTAAACCTTGTGGCTCAGTTCCATTGCCAAAATGAAGTATTTGCTTCTCTAGCCCATCATCAACTGGTGAAATTGATGGAGAGCAAGCAAATAAAAAATTTAGTAAAAAAAAGCAGGATAGATATTTATTTTTCATGCGCTCATTATACTTGAGGCGATAGAAAAAATAATATCTTTAACAAACTAACTACATAGACTTTGTTTTAGGCACTTGTCTAGAAAATCTACAATTGAATCAGCAGCATTAACTCTATTAGTTTTTTTTCTAAAGCCGTGTCCCTCATCGGGAAATACAAGATAATCTACATAAATGTTATTTGATCTTACTTGACTAACTATTTCATCGCTTTCAATTTGTAAGACCCTTGGATCATTTGAACCTTGGATTACTAACATTGGTTTAATAATATTTTCTGCATGAAATAGTGGAGAAATTTTCCTATGACGAGCCTCATCGGTAGCTGGATCACCCATCTCGTCATAAAGTGCGACTTTAAAACTTTCCCACCATGGTGGAATACTCTTTAAAGTTCTAACCCAATTTGAAACACCAAATATATCAATTCCTACATTAAAAACATCAGGGTAAAAAGTTAAAGCAGCAAGGGTCATGAATCCCCCATAAGAACCACCCATCACACCAATTTTATTATCATCAACCCATGGCAAAGATTGCAGGTATACCTTAGAAGCAACAATATCTTGAAGATCTTCTTCACCATGTCGCTTATCATCTAAATGATAAAACTCTTTACCGTAACCAGAGGATCCACGATTATTGACACCAAGAACACCATAGCCGTGGTGAAGCATATACTGCATTTGTGAGTTAAATCCTTTACGAGTCTGCCCTCCTGGCCCTCCATGAACATATACCATTACGGGAGCTGGATTTGAGGCTGATGCGCCTTTTGGCTTGTACAATATAGATGGAATTTCTAACCCATCAAAGCTTTTAAATCTTATTACTTCAGAAGCAACCATCATCCCCTCGTCTAAGTTGTCAAAGGATCGACCTACAATTGATGCTTCTTCAAAGCTAGTGTTTGAAATAAATAAATCTCCAGGAGAGGTATCAGAGCCATATATGAATGCATATTGGTCATTTGCTCTAGATTTGCAAAAGCCTTTGAGGCCCTCAGCAGGCAAAATATTATTTGGTAATTCAGAAAAATCTTCAGCAGATAAAATAATTAATTTAGTGCTGGCATCTTCATTGATAAAGACATGCAAGGAATTCGTGTGATTATAAAAATTTGCACCAACAATATCCCAAGATGCATTGAAAACTTTCTTTTGTTCATTGGTTTTTAAATTCACTGACCATAATTGCTCAAAATTAGAATTATAGTTTGAGCTAAACAATAGAGTATTTCCCATGAAGGTTAAAAACCTATTTTCAGCATTATTGTTGGTAATATTTAGCTCTGAATCATTAATTTGATCATATAGAACTATTTGAGTTGAGTAATTGTCGATACTATTAGTTAAAACAAAATACCTATCACCGTCACTTTTTGCGGTTACCTCGTAAGCTGAATCATTTTGATACACCATAGATGCGGAATAATCATCTGAAGAATACTTATAAATATCAAGAGTCTTGGAGTCTCTTTGGTTGGAGGCAATAAAGAATGATGTACCATCAACGCTAAAACCTAAAAACTTTGCCCTTGTATCCTTGTAATCGGTTAAATCAATTATTTCATCGCCATCTTTAACAAAAATATGATTTAGCTCATCGCCTTGATTATCTGCTTGCAGAATTACTCTATTATCAGATGGAAAATAAGATAATCCATAAAAACTTTTTGTATCAGAAGAAGTTAAAGGGAAAAATTCTTGGCTTTGAATATCAAACTCGTAAGCATTAAAAATTCCTGATTTATTATGGTTTACTAAAAACCTATCATCTGAGATATTAAAACCAAAATGCCTTCCAGAAAGAGAAAAGTTTGTATAGTCAAAGAATTCTTGCGCACTCAAGGATGGCTTTTCACAACCATTGATTAGCAAGATAGATGCTATAACAAATATAAAGTTTTTACATTTATTGAGTAATTTCATTTTTTCTCCAGGTCATAGGAATTTGTTGTTGGGGATTGAAGAGTCGCTTGGGTCCAATAACCGGAAAAGCATCAGTTGCCTTGCTTATCTCATCCTCGGTAAGAAAGTTGCTAGGGGTTAATTTAAACACATCTAGCCCTCTTGCAATTTCAGTAGCATAAATATTGCCTTCATAGAAATACGCAGACCAATAACCACCGGTAACTAATTTTTCATCAGAAATAGGTCCCCGGTCAAAGTAAGCAATTTCAATTGGGTTATTTGAATCTGTAAAATCTAAAACAGACAGACCCCCCTGATACCAAGCCTGAACCATAATGTCTTTGTTAGGAATTGGGACGATCGATCCATTATGAGCTACGCAATTTTCGGTTTCTTGTTGAGGGGCACTCATCTTGAAATAAGATTTAAAGATTAACTTATCATCCACGATGTCATATATAGCATTTGCCCCCCAGTCCAATGGATCCCAGGCTCTACATCTAGGCCTACCGCCACCTCCCCATTCATCTGTAAAAACAACTTTTGTAGCATCATTATTAAAAGTTGCTGAATGCCAATACGCGAAACCAGTATCAGAAACTACGTCCATTCTTTTAGGATTATAAGGGTCAGTTATATCAAAAAGAATTCCATTACCTGAGCATGCACCAGCAGCTATATTTGCAGATGGGAACACGGTAATATCATGACATTGATCAGTTCTGGAAGTACTTTGAGTTTCATCGCCATGATCTCCACCTCTCCAGAGTCCTGCTAATACTCCTGTTTCTTCGTCCGCAAAGACAGTTGGGCTTTTAACAATTCTAGAGCTGGATGGATTATCAATTGGAATTTCAATGACATCAATTCTAAAAAGAGCTGTTCGATTATCACCTGGAATAGCTTCAAAACATGTTTCTAATTCATCCTGATCCCTTACAGATGATGTGCCTGAATTGTAAACAATAATATTTCCCTCATTTGTTCTGGCATTTACAACAGAATGGGTGTGAGATCCCCTGCAGGTTTGAACAATCCCAACTTGCATCGGGTTTTGAGGATTTGAAATATCAAAAATTCTTATTCCTCTAAAACGATCAGGTGTTGGCTCAGAACCAGCCCCTTGAAGCCCACAATCGATCCTGCCTCTAGTTTCTTCGACAGACATAATCAGCAAATGTTCCACAATAGATACATCCCCTTGTCCTCCAGGGCAAATAACAGAGGATATTAATTCGGGCATCCCATCATTTGCTAGGGAATAAATATTAAAACCGTGATAACTTCCAGCAACTAATAAATCCTGACTAAAGGCCATATCAGTGTTTGAAAAACTAAGCATTGGATACCTAGAATTTCTTGCTTTATCCTCTATCGTTTTAGCTTCCTCATCCTCGTCTAAGTTGTCCTGGGCACCCTCCTCTACAAGTTTATTGGGATCAAAGAAACCATCAGGTTTTTTTAATGAAATAATTTTTTCTAAATTTTTAATTGCTTCGTTTGCATGAAATAAACCAGCTGCTAGATTCACTCGCGGATCATCGGAAAGATTGGTAAGCAATACATTCATTCTCTCAATTTCAACAGATTGATCATTATCTAGATCAGAAACAAAATCATTTAGAACCTGGTCATATGCAGAACCTGGTTGATCTTTCAAACGATCTACCATTTTGATTGCTCCTTGGTGGTGAGTAATCATTAAACGAAGAAATAGCTCGTCAAAATCAACGCCCTCCGAACCAGACAGCTCGTCAATTTGATCAGGGGTTGCCATACCCATCATTTGCATATGATTGTGGGTCATTGAATGTTGGTGGGTCTCATCTCTATCAGAAAGCCAAGATTTCATAAATATAATTTCATCCTCCTGGGATGTTTCTATTTTCTTTGCAAGCTCAAGAATAGCTTCAGAATTAGTTCGTTCTGGAGCTAGCCTTGATAAAACAAGTGCTTGTTCATGATGAGGAATCATTTGTTGTAAAAACATGACATCATCATGCGTGTAAGAAGTATCAGAAATTTTTATAGCTGTGGTGGCGTCAATCAATTGAGAGGCTTCTCCAGGTGATCCAGGCTGAACAATTACTGGAGCTGAGTTTATATAATTAGACAGGTTTATTAATAGAATAACGGTTAAAAAAAACTTCATTTCAAATATCTTCATACACTTCACCTAAATTTTAGAGAAAAAAAGAGGGCTATAAAAGCCCTCTTTAAAATAACCCTTCTTAAGAATTAAAAATTAATTTGGAAACCACCTGAAATGGTTTGTCCAGGCCATGCTGATGGATAAGCAGCAAGCTCATAATCATCTTCTGGACCTCTATCAAATAGGTTAGTAATTCTAAGGTTTAACTTCACATTATCGTTATATGAGTAGATAAGACCGGCTGAAGCAGTGTAATAACCATCAACATGGTTTTCCATTTCATTACCAGCTCTGTCTAGATATCTCCATGGCTGAGCTTCTGAATCCCAGTCATCATCTAGCATACCTCCGCCTCTATAGAATAAGTCAAGGTATGAATATACTTTGCCAAGTTCCCAGTTAAATCTTGTTGTAGCACGATTTCTAGGATTACCAAATCCACCTAGCTCATCATCTTCATCAAAACCTGTGGCTGAGAAAATATCTTTATCTTTTCGGTACCAAATGTGGCTAATACCAAACTCACCTAAATCATAACCCACATCAATTCCAATATACCCAAGGAAGTCTGTTAAGTTTTTGTCATATGAAACTTCATAGATATATGTATCAAAAAGGTAATATGCAGCATTAACAACACCTACGCTGTAAGCTCCTGTTTTTGGAAGCTGACCATTTGGAAGTCTGTTAAATGCATCACAGAATTGATTGTTTGGATAGCTTGTTGAATCGTAACATGCTTCCATAACTTGAGTTAATGTAAATGTAGTAATTGCATTTTGAATATCAAACTCAATGAAATCAACTGCAATTTGAAGGCCATCAACCATTTCGTTAAATGATGGTGAATAAACAAAACCATATGAAGTAGTGTCAGCCTCTTCGTTGAAAAGATTCAAATTACCACCTGATGTACCTCTAACCGAAGCATTTCCAGCTTGTGATGAGAAGTTAGCAGGAAGACCTTCAGCCGCACAGTTAGCTTGTCTTACAGCTGGATTAGGACCAGAAATAAGGTTGTTAGCATCACATGGGTCTGATGTAAATGAACTACCTTGAAGCACAGGCTTAAATAGCTCACCTACGTTAGGAGCTCTCACTGTAGATTGTGACTTAGCTCTAAATGTAAGGTCATCAATGATGTTCCAAGTTATACCATATCCTTCTGTTGAATCTGACCCAGCAAGTGAGTGATCAATTTCCCTGTAAGATAATGATAGATCTAAGTTTTGAACAAACGGAATATCCATATCTTCAGAAACAAGTGGAACTAAGGCCTCAAGGTAAACATCGTCAGAATCAAACTGACCACCTTGTGTTCCATCGCCACCGTAACCTGCTTCATAAGAGATTCTTGTACCAGCAGCAAAACCTGAATTGTATTCAGCTTTTTCAGTTCTGCTTTCAACTCCAAATAAAGCCTGTACATCACCTGCAGGAAGTTGAGCAATTACACCATTAATTTCAAAATATGCGATTTCTTGACTCATTTTTACTCTATCAAAATATTGAGCCATTAAGTAATCGAGTGCTTCTGGAGAAGCTTGGTTATTACCAAATGGATTTAGAGGAGCACAATCTCCTTTAGCACCAAATATTGATCCAGGCCATCCAGCAACCTCTAACTGACTATAATCACCAGCTGTGTAATCTGGGTCATAATTCCATTTACAATCAATTTCTCCAGTTGCAGGATTGATTCCGGCATCAATCGCAAGATCAAATCTTGCTCTATTTAATTGTAATTGATTACCGTTAATGGTTGACTGACCACGACTGATTCCAGCCTCCCAATCGAAGTCCCCAAGAGAGCCTTCAAGAGAGAATCTAAACATGTCTGTGTCGTTGTTATTTTTTACAGGACTATACAAGTCAACCCACCATCTAGAAAAACCAAAAGTAGGTGAATTTTCAGCAGCTAAAAATGCCTGAGCATTAGCTGGTAAAAATGGGTTATCAGCTGACATAACTAAGGAAAGCTGAGGGTTACCAAACAAGCTGTTAGAAATAAATGGCTGAGTAGCACCTTCTTGAGCGCTCATCTCATTTGTATACATCTCAAAGTTAGCCGTAATATCATCAGTGATATCATAGTTTACAAATAGGTTGATGTTAGTTCTTTCGATTGGATTAAGATATGGATCGGTATCAAGAAGTCTAACTCCTGCCCCGCCATCTGACCAAACAACATTACCTGTTGCAGCACCTTTTGCCTTTTGACCAAAAGCACCACTACCATCGACAGCAAAACCATAAACTTCACCGTCAGACCATCCAGTACAGTAAATACCAAAATTATCACAGTAGTAAGGTAGGAAGAATCCACCTCCTTTAGTAATAATACCGCCTTGATCAAGACCATTTACCGCGAAATCTGTAAGTAGCTTACGCTGACCTGAGGGACCGCCTACAGTATCATAAAAACCAGCTCTAAAAAGCTGGCCATTATCTTGAAGCTCTTTTAAGGTGATATGACCAGTTTCTGTGTAATCAATGTTAAGAGCAAAGTTACCTCTGCCATCATCAAAGTTGGCACCAAATAACATTTTAACGCTCTTGTTTTCTGAAATATCAGCAACATTGTTGTAGTCGTATTGCATTTTGAAGCCTTCAAAATCATCTTTGAGGACATAGTTAACAACACCAGCAACAGCATCAGCACCGTAAACTGAAGCACCACCAACGTTATTCACTTCAACTCTTTCAAGCAATAGTATAGGGATATTGTTTGTATCTACTTGCAGACCATCTGCACCTGCTCCATTTTGTGGAGAGTTAGATGAAACGAATCTTCTTCCATTAACAAGTGTAAGTGTTCTTTGAGAGCCCAAACCAAATAGAGACACAATGTTTTGACCAACACCGCTACTTGATTGATAAGCATCGCCCTGGACTGAGTTAGCTAACCCAGCATTTGGCAATTGAGCTACAGCATCACCTGCAGTGGCAATCATTCTGTTAGTAACATCTTCTCCAGTGATGGTAAGAATGGGCACATCAGAATCAAAGTTTGTTTTTGATAGTTTAGAACCCGTAACAATAATTTCTTCAACTTCATCAGAGCTTTCGTCTTGTGAAAACACAGGTAAAGCGAATATTGCGGCAGCGAAAGCCACCAATGAAAAACGGTTTATTTTATTCATAGCAATTTCCCTAAATTTAAAAAATTTGCCCATTGTTACCTATTTGTCACAATTGTCAACAATTTTTAATGCTTTTTAAAAACACATAAAAAAAAGAGGGATTAAAAAATCCCTCTTTTAAATAGGCTTTAAACTAAGTTTTAAAACTTAAGCTTAAACTGAGTTGTTATTGTTCTACCAATCAATTGAACTCTTCTTTCAGTTTGATATCTGCTTTCAGAACCGTCATGATCCAGTGGATTATTAACTCTGATAGAGAAGCTCATATTATCATTTGGTCGATAAACTAAACCAATAGTATCAAACCAATAACTGTCGTACTCAGTGATTGGTTGGCCATTAGCACCCAAGTATCTATCAGCTCTGATATCTGTTTGCTGCTTATTAATGAAACCACCATCAACAAAATCAGCTTGATAGTATGCATAGAACTTTTCATAGCTCCAACCAACAGTCAGATCCCAAGACCACTCAGGATCAGAAGCCCAACCAGTTTTGTCAACCAAGTCTGCTGGATCTCCAGAGTCAGCAACAAATCGCTGATCTTGCTGATAAGCTCTCCAAGAAACATCAATATCTCCTAATGTGCCTTCAGGCTGCATTAAAACAGTCGCAAAGTCCTGAGACCAGTTAGCTCTGTAGATCCAAGTGGCAAAATCAATAATACCTGAATTACCAGATCCAACTTGGAAATCAACAACTTGACCATCAGCACCACGCTGGAAGTTATTACAGAAATTATTTGGGTATGAAGCAGCGTCATAACAAGCCTCCATGAAATCAATCAAGGCAAAAGTTGTAACATAATCCGTGATTTTAATTTCAAGGAAATCTGCAGAAAATGTAAAGTCCCCGTATGGCGCTAACCAATCATAAGATGGGGTAAAGACAAGACCATATGAGGTTGTTTCACCGTTTTCATCAAGTAGGTTTGGATTTCCTCCAGAGGTACCTTGAACTGTACCACCAGCTACAAAACTTCTGAAAGTTGTAGGATCGATTCCGGCCGCTATACAGTTTGCACGTCTATTTGCAGGAAAATCTCCGTCATCAACATATCTCGCATCACATGGATCTAAAGCCTGTTGGAAGCTAGGATTCTTTGGTGAATAAAGATCATCAATGTTAGGTGATTTAGTTGTTGTTTGATCAGAGTATCTGATTGAAAAGTCGCTATTGATTCTCCAGAAAACACTTATCGCATCTACATCGTACTTATTAGTTCTTAAAGTATTAGTATTTTCTAATTCACGGTAACCATAGTCTAATCTGATTTCTTCCATAAAAGGAAGGTCATAAACAATTGGAATAGATAATTCGATGTATTGAGATTCAACATCAAAGAAACCAGTTGTGCTTCTTGTCTGAGAGCCTCTTACTGCGATGGAATATAAAGCCATTTGACTTGCATCATATCTAGCTTTTTCTTTTCTTATGTCATAACCAATAGCAAAATCAATTGGTCCAGCAGGAAGTTCAAAGCCAGGCAATTGACCTGCAAGATTCCAGAAGAATGAAGATTGGCTAAGTTTAGATCCTTCGTTGTCAAAAGAAGAGAAATACTCTTTAGCAGCTGCATTATCTGGGTTGTTAAAACCAAATGGGTTGTATGGCGCACAATCTCCAACAGATCCTAGGCCAACACCACCACCATTTAATGCAGAGGAGTACCAATCATTAGCTTGGTTAGGATCCACACCAGTGAAAGCTAATTGATAGTCTTCAACATAGTTGAATTTACAATCAATTTCACCTGTTGCAGGGTTAATTCCATAGTCTAATGCTGCATGAAGTCTTGCGTTGATTTGAATTGGCTCAGTGCTAAGAATTCTTGTCTGACCCCAGCTACTTCCAACATCATATTTCATTTCAGTATCAAGTAATTCAAACTCACCTTCAAAACCTAATGTATAGAATTGAGTGTTACTTTCATTTTCAAATCCATCACCTCTTAATGTGGGAGATAGTTCAACCCAAAGCTTTTGAACGAATAAAGTATCGCCAGGACCATAACCCATGCCTGCAAGGATATCTCTAGTATTTTGAGTTAAAAATGGATCGTTGTATGCCATATTTATGCTGTTTGATGGCGTATAACAAGTACCGCCTGCATTACAGTTATCACGATCAACTGCACCGAAATAGTAATCTGAATAATGAGCTGATGACGAAGAACCATCATCCTCAGCAAAGAATCTATTATTATATATATCTAGATACATTCTATGATCATCTGTGATGTCATATTTAACAAAAATACTCACATTTTTTCTTTCGAAACCAGCTCGTAAAATTTTGTTGTCTTGAATGTTGTATATGTTAGAACCTCTAGTGTAGTAATTTCTACCATATGGGACACCTGGGTCCATTTGAGCCATGTTTCCTGGACCGTCAAAGTAGTAATAGTTTCCATCGTCCATTTGCCCGCCCCACCAAGCATCTGCACCGACTTCGTTATAACCGTAGGGAGTCACCAAGCCTTCAACCGGGTTCGATACAAGTGTTGGACATATGTGTAACCCATTATCGCCAAAAGATCTTCTGCCTTCTGAATCAAGCAAGCCGTTATAATCCCAACCACTGCTCATTGCTTGATCAACGAGATCTCCACTTTGTGCAAAGATATCTTGAGAGCTGTCTTGAGGGTTCTCATAAAAAAGTCCTGCTTCACAGTTTCTAATTCTGTCATTGGCTTGATCGTAGAAGACCTGACCTCGATCTTCGACTTGAGCATTGATTACAATGTTTCCTCTGCCATCTGCAAAATTACCACCGATAGTAAAATTAAATGAGTTGTCATCATCCATGCCAGCATAGTCATAACCGTTAAAAGTAAATTCTGCACCTTCAAAGTCATCTTTTAGGATAAAGTTAACTACTCCTGCAATAGCGTCTGCACCATAAACAGCAGCACCACCAACAGGAAGTATTTCAACTCTGTCGATCAAAGCAGAAGGAACGTTATTTAAGTCAACCGCAAGACCAGATCCCGCTCCACCAGTAGGTGATTGAGAGCCAACAAAACGCCTTCCGTTAACCAAAGTTACAGTTCTGCCTGAATTGAGACCAAAATTAGATGCGACTTGCTGTCCAGCACCCAAACCAGACTGATCTCCAGATAAAGAGTTCACAGAACCAACACCAGGCACATCAGTGAGTGCGCTAGCAGCGTTGGTATAAGCTCTGATTTCATACTCTTCACCAGAAATAATCGTAACTGGCTGAGCAAGCTCTAAAGGATTTCTAGAAATTCTTGAACCTGTTGTAATAATCTCCTCAATTTGATCTTCATCTGCTTCAACATCATTATCAGTATCAGCGTCTTGCGCAAAAATTGAAAGTGAAAAAATGCTTACTGCAAGTAATGCAAAAAGCGAGAATTTTGTGGATTTAAACATATAAATTTCCCTATAAAAAAATGTCTTCTTTAATTGTTGCTCATTTAAAGCAAAAGTCAAATATTTACGTATTTTTATTATTTACATTAAATTGGTGTTGAAGATAAATAATTTAGTATCATGTCCACCATTATTAGTTATTATTAAAATCTAACATGCTAAAAAATAAAAAAATCTTAATTGCAGGACTAGCCAATAAACACTCTATAGCTGCTGGTATTGCTCAAGCAATGCATGCTCAAGGAGCTGAGCTAGCTTTCACATATCAAAGCGAGCGGTTAAAGCGAAACGTGGAAAAAATAGCTAGTGAGCTAGGCTCAGAAATACTAATTGAATGCGATGTTGCCTCGGATGCAAGCATTGAAGAAATGTATCAAGAGCTTCAAACATATTGGGAGTCTTTTGATGGCTTCGTGCATTCTATAGGCTATGCCCCTGCAAATGAACTTGAGGGAAATTTTGTTGATGCTGCCACAAGAGAAGGGTTTAAAATTGCTCACGATATCAGCTCATATAGTTTTACTGCTATGGCAAAAGCTGCAAAACCAATGCTCAATAAAAATTCAGCGCTTTTAACCCTAACTTATTTAGGAGCTGTACAGTCTTTACCAAACTACAATGTGATGGGCTTAGCAAAAGCTAGCCTAGAGGCAAATACTCGCTTTCTGGCCGCTGCATTAGGTCCCGATGAAATTCGAGTCAATGCAATCTCTGCTGGTCCAATCAAAACTCTAGCTGCATCAGGAGTGAAAAACTTCAGAAAAATGTTAACCAATTATGCAAACAGGGCTCCTTTAAGAAGACCAGTTACCACCCTTGAAGTAGGCAATGTGGCTGCGTTTCTCTGCTCTGACTTAGCCAGCGGGGTTACCGGTGAGATCACCTATGTCGACGGAGGTTTTAATACTGCTGCTATGTCAGTAGAAGAATATACTGACTAATTAGCAGCTGTAAGATTTTGCAAACGAACTTTTTTACCCTCTTTCATTGCATGGTCTAAAAAGCCATTCATTTGTTGATTTAATAGGCTATTATAAAATTCTTCGTAACGAGTAACAGTTTCGCCTAACTCTTCTGCTGAAGGAATAATTTGATTTGAAGATTGAGCCCAATATCTATCACCATTATTTGCTTCATAAGAAACTATTTCCCCTAAAGCTGATTCAAATACCTCGTTAATAACATCGGGGGGCAACAAAGAGCTAAATCTTTTCACAGATTTAAAATTCTCCTGTGAAAATCCTGGTTGTGAAGGAAGCATTGATTCTCCAAGCAAAGTTGTTTCAGCATTAGCTGCAAAATCATTGATTAAAAAGTTTGCTTTTTGAGACCGAACCTCTTCCATAGCAAGATCTATTACTTTCTCAAAGGCTTGCACGGAGGGCTGAATGACTTGAGTGAGCATGATAAAAGCATAACTATTATCACTTTCAAATATTTCAATTTGATTTGGAACTAACTCTTGATTAAATAGCTCGGTCGGTGAGACGGAGGAAAAATTATTGATTTCAAGAGTATCAATTGACTGCAAACCGGAAACTTGTATGGAAGAGTTGGTTGATTCTGCAAGTTCATTCAGCGATCTTCCATCAAGCACGAGGGATTCAAGTTCTAGAAAATTGTCCTGCATGAGAGCTAAAGCCTCTGCATTTATAAGCTCATCTCGAAGCTCTTTTTCCATTTCTGCTTTAGTTTTAATTGTTGGTTTTAACACCTCAGTAAGTTTGAGAATATGAAAAGAATCCTCCAGCTCAATAACTTGAGAGATTTCATTTAAATCAAGCTCTAATATTGCTTCCTCGAACTCTAGGGGAAATGCATCACCAGATGATAGTCCCAGATCACCCATGCTGCCCTTGGAGGCTTCATCTTCACTTGAAGTGGCAACGAGGTCCTCAAATGATATTTGGCCAGATTCTATCATTTGGTAATCTTGAGAAATTTTTAATCGAGCAGCTTCATCACTTTCATAGTTTCCTTTATCAATCATATGATGTGAGATTCTATTTTGGGCAAGCAGCTGAGAATCATCTAGATACTCCTCATAAGCTTCGTCTATATAATTTGCAGGAATCTCCACCTGATCTTTAAATTCATCATAGCTAAGAACAATGTATGAGAAATCTCTCTGTTCTTTCGATAGGAATAAAAAAGGATTGGCCTGATAAAACTCTTGCGCTTCTTCCATAGAGGCTTCTTGAGCATTAATTAATGGTTGTTTATCAATTTTTATAAAGTCTACGTCCCGTGAAGTTTCCAACATCGAGGCTAGTGCATCCATATTATTTTTAATAGGAAAGGCAATTGAGCTCATCGCATTAAACATTTTGTCAAGAGCTAAACTTTCTTGCACCAAGACAAAATAATCATCGGGCGTCCAACCATTACCTCTAATGGTAGATTCAAAAATAGTTTGGTCAAAACCTTGATCGCCCTGAAATGAATCCATCTGAATCACTTCTTTTTTTGCATCCGCCAAAGAAACATTTAGGCCCAAATCTTTTGCCATGGAAATCATGACTTTTTGATTGATTACTTCATTTTTTATTAATTCCACTGAAACAGCTTCATCAAGATCCTCTAAGGTAAAGTCTTCTCCATAAATCCCTTTTAATCTTTGGGTCAGTTGACTCGAGGCGAGATTAACATCCATTTGAGTGACAGGCTCTCCATTCACAGTTCCATAGCTTGTAAATGTTGTTCCAAAAGAAGTTGAGCCAAAGAATACAAATGGGATCGCAAGTAAAATTGCAATCACGATCAGTCTTTTGCCAGAAAGAAAGCTTCTGAGAATCTCTAACATTTAAAATTCATCCTTAAAAAAATTAACAATGATACATAAAAAAAGGATGCATATGCACCCTTTTTAAAAAGACTTATTAAAAAAAGTTAATTAAGAATTTTTAACTTTATCTTTAAGGCCTTTTCCTGCTTTAAAGCCAGGAACTTTTGATGCTGCTATATGCATAGCTGCACCTGTTTGTGGGTTTCTACCTTCTCTAGCAGCTCTGTGTCTAACAGAAAAAGTTCCAAAACCTACAAGCGAAACTGTATCGCCTTTACCTAACGCATCACCGATTGAATCTAAAACCGCATCAACAGCTCTTCCAGCTGAAGCTTTGGTAACATCTGCTGATGAAGCAACTGCATCTACTAAGTCTGATTTATTCATTGAATTCTCCTCTGGTTAATTAATGTACCTAAGCCTATGAAAAGCTATCACAGAGAAAATGTCAAGCCTTAAAACCTACTCTAATGGGGTTTTCTAGAACTTACCCTAGAGCTGGATGATTTTGGTTTGCTAGGACTCTTGGGGTTTCTTCTTTTTTTTGCAGGTTTGGGTTCAGAAGTCAAAGCGTGATTAATGGCTTCATCAACCCATCTTACTGGAAGAATTTCTAAAGCATGAGTTATCTGAGTTGGGATTTCTCTTAAATCAGGAGCATTATCTTCTGGGATAATCACCCTTTTTATGCCACCGCGTTTTGCAGCTAAAAGCTTTTCTTTTAGACCGCCTATTTTAGTAACTTGTCCATGTAATGTAATCTCACCTGTCATAGCAGTATCAGAGCGAACAGGTATGCCTGTAAATACAGAAATTAAAGCTGTGCACATCCCAACACCAGCGCTCGGACCGTCTTTAGGAGTAGCTCCATCCGGGACATGAATATGCACATCATACTTTTCATAAAAATTACTTGGTATGCCTAATTTTTCTGATCTAGATCTTACAACAGTCAATGCCGCCTGAATTGATTCCTGCATTACATCGCCGAGAGAACCTGTTTTGATGACTTGGCCTTTACCAGGAACATATGATGATTCTATGGTTAAAAGCTCACCACCAACCTCAGTCCAAGCTAGACCAGAGACTTTGCCAACAATATCCTCAATATCAGCTTGACCGAATTTAAATTTAGGAACCCCACAATATTTCTCAAGATTTTTGGGGGTTATGTTGATCGAACTTTTTGTTTTTTTGGGATCAGACAAAACTCTTTCTTTGACTGACTTTCTAAATATTTTAGCAATCTGTCTTTCCAGACCTCTCACTCCTGCCTCACGAGTATAGTATCGGACTATATCCAAAATTGATTTATCGCTTAATTTAACCTCTTTTTCGTCTAGACCATTTCTTTCAAGCTGCTTGGGTATTAGGTACTGCTTAGCAATATTTAACTTTTCGTCTTCAATGTAACCAGGCAACCTAATTATTTCCATGCGATCAAGTAATGGTCCAGGAATATTTAGGCTGTTTGCTGTGCAAACAAACATAACTTCGGAGAGGTCAAAATCAACTTCAAGATAATGATCAGAAAAAGTATTGTTTTGCTCTGGGTCTAAGACTTCTAATAAAGCAGAAGCTGGATCACCTCTGTGGTCCATGCCCATTTTATCAATTTCATCTAACAAAAATAATGGATTCTTAACCTCTACTTTGGAAAGTTTTTGTATAATTTTTCCAGGCATTGAGCCAATGTAGGTTCTTCTATGGCCACGTATCTCAGCCTCATCTCTAACTCCACCAAGGGACATTCGGGCAAACTTTCTATTGGTTGCTCTAGCAATAGATTTACCGAGTGAAGTCTTGCCAACTCCTGGTGGGCCAACGAGGCAAAGAACAGGAGCCTTAAGTTTTTTAACTCTTTGCTGAACAGCAAGATATTCCAGTATTCTCTCTTTAACCTCGTCCAAACCAAAATGGTCCTCGTTAAGAATCTCAGTTGCAGAGCCAAGATGTGACTTAACTTTACTTCTTTTTTTCCAAGGAATTCCAGTCAGCCAATCTAGGTAAGAACGAACCACAGAGGCTTCTGCTGACATAGGAGACATCTGCTTAAACTTTGTGAATTCGTTGTTGGCTTTTTTAAGAGCCTCCTTAGACATTCCTGCTTTAGAAATACTCTCCTCTAATTGGGAGAACTCGTCTCCTTCTTCGCTTATATCTCCAAGCTCTTTTTGAGCTGCTTTAATTTGTTCATTTAAATAATATTCTCGTTGAGATTTTTCCATTTGACCCTTAACTCTATTTCGGATCCTCTTATCGACATCCATTACATCTAATTGTGATTCAATGTATGCAATAAGAATCTCAGCTCTTAATTGAAAATCAGCGGTTTCTAAAATTTCTTGTTTTTGATTGATTTCCATAGGTAAATGACCAGCGATAGAGTCAATAATTCTTGATAAATCATCTAAGGCATCAATTGATGCAAGAACTTCTGGAGCTATTTTTTTGGTAATTTTGATGAAATCATGAAACTTAGCTTTGATAAATCTAGCAAGGTTAACTGCATCTTTTGAATCAATCTTTGATTCTGCGATCAAGCTAACTCTCACCTTAGAGTATTTTTCGTCAGATTCTAAAGATTCCATCTGGGCTCTATGTGAGCCTTCAACTAATACTTTGACAGTTCCATCAGGCAGCTTTATTAGCTGCAAAATATTGGCTATGGTTGCAACTTTATACAGATCGTCAAACAAAGGCGCATCTATAGAGCCATCCTTTTGAGCTGATAAAATAATTTTCTTCTCACCGGCCATAGCAGCATTCAAAGCATTTATAGATTTGTTTCTTCCCACGAACAATGTTGAAACAACTCCTGGAAAGACAACAACATCTCTTAATGGAATAAGAGGAAGATCATATTTAATAGTGGCCATACAAATATAATGAGGGAGAATTTATTAAATTCAACCAGCGGATGAAGATTTTTTCTTGGAAGATTTATAAACCTTAATCGGATCAGATGAATGCAAAACAGAGTTTTCATCTACGATCACCTTTTCTAAGTCAACATTTGGCAATTCAAACATTGTGTCCATGAGCAACTCCTCCATGATAGACCGCAAACCTCTAGCTCCAGTTTTACGTTGCAAGGCTTTTTTGGCAATCTCAAGCAAAGCTTCAGTTCTAAAGTCCAATTCAACATCATCAATATTAAAAAGATATTTATATTGATTAACTAAGGCATTCTTAGGCTCTTGAAGAATTCTCACCAAAGCCTCTTCATCGAGTTCATGCAATGTAGAGATAACTGGCAATCTGCCTACAAATTCTGGTATCAAACCAAATTTTACTAAATCCTCGGGCTCTAAAGTTTCCACAATCGAGGCAACTGATGCCTGAGTATCTTTTACATCGGCACCGAAACCAATGCCTGATTTATCTGTTCGATGCTTAATCACTTCATCAATTCCAGAAAAAGCTCCGCCACAAATAAATAAAATGTTTGAAGTATCAATCTGGATAAATTCTTGTTGGGGATGCTTTCTTCCACCCTGAGGAGGGATTGAAGCAACTGTTCCTTCAATCAGCTTAAGCAATGCCTGCTGCACACCCTCGCCTGAAACATCTCTAGTAATAGAGGGGTTATCAGATTTACGAGCAATCTTATCAATCTCATCGATATACACAATACCAAGAGCAGCTTTGTCAGGATCATAATCACATTTTTGTAAAAGCTTTTGAATAATATTTTCAACATCCTCACCAACATATCCGGCTTCGGTCAGGGTCGTAGCATCAGCAATGGTAAATGGAACGTTCAAGACTCTTGCTAAAGTTTGAGCTAATAACGTCTTTCCACTTCCAGTTGGTCCAAGCAATAAAACATTACTTTTTTGAAGCTCTATTTCATCTTTCTTAGCATTAGACCTTAATCGTTTATAGTGGTTGTAAACTGCAACAGACAAAGTCTTTTTTGCTTTTTCTTGACCAATCACATAATCATCAAGTTGTTTAAAAATCTCCAAGGGAGATGGCAAAACATCAAGAACCTCTTCATCCTCGGCTTTTACTTCTTCTTCAATTATGTCATTACAAAGATCAACACATTCATCACATATGTAAACACTTGGACCAGCTATGAGCTTACGAACTTCCTCTTGGCCTTTACCACAGAAAGTGCAAGATAATTTATTTCCTTCTTTATTTTCCATTAGTGGCTGGTCTGCTTTCAAGTATTTCATCGATTATGCCATAGGTCTTAGCTTCCTTAGCATTAAGAAAATTATCTCTATCAGTATCTTGTTCAACTTTTTTAAGAGTTTTTCCAGTATGTTTTGATAAAATTTCATTAACTTTTTGCTTTACGAGCAACATTTCTTTTGCATGTATTTCGAAATCTGATGCCTGGCCTTGGAATCCACCTAAGGGTTGATGAATCATGATACGGGAATTTGTTAGTGCAAATCTTTTGCCTTTTTCACCACCAGCCAATAATAGGGACCCCATACTCGCAGCCTGACCAATACACAAAGTTGAAACCTGGGGAGCAATGAACTGCATGGTATCGTATATAGCAAGTCCTGAAGAGATAACACCCCCAGGAGAGTTTATGTAAATACTGATATCCTTCTCAGGATTTTCTGATTCTAGAAATAGAAGCTGGGCAACTACCAAATTGGAAATGTAATCATCAATAGGGCCTGATAGAAAAATAATCCTTTCTTTTAATAATCGCGAATAAATATCAAAAGCGCGCTCTCCTCTTGGAGTCTGCTCTACAACCATTGGTACCAAACCAGAATTTATTTTTTCCATAATTTATTTATTTGCGAGTTCTGAGAATTTTATCACCTTTGTTTTAGATTTAAGGGCAGAATCTAATTTTTCAATAAGCATGTTCTCTAAAATTACCATTCTATACTGATCAAGCTGCTGAGGTTGACTTTGAATCCAAGATCTAAATTGCTCAGCATCTTTGTATTTTTCAGCCTCCTCATCAATAAATGTATTTAAATCATCTTCCCCTACTTCAAGCTCATATTTTTCCAACAGAGCTGAAAATAAAAGATCCAATCTCACTCTTTTCTCAGCATTTTCTTTAAACTCATCTATTGGAAAAAGATCTTCAGGGGCATTTTCAGGAGTTTGACCCATGCGCATTAATGAATCCTTTCGCATTAATTCAGCCTGCTCAGCAACAGTTGCATTTGGAACCTTAAAATCATTGCTTTGCAGAAGTGTTTCATACATAGACTCTTTGGTAAGAGATTTTTCTTGCTGTTTGATCTCTCCTTCCATGCGTTTTGAAATCTCAGCACGAAAGCTACTTTCATCCGATACATCTTCCATTGCTAATTTTTCAAAAAGCTCCTTGTCAATTTTTGCTTTATTCATCTCTTGCACTTCATGGAGAGTAATAAAGAATTCAGTATTCTTCCCAGCAAGATCTTGCTTAAAATAGTCTTCAGGGAAGTTTGTATTAAATGAAAAACTGTCTCCAGATTTTTTTCCAACTAAGTTCTCTTCAAAACCTGGAATCATAGATTTTGAACCTAAAATTAGCTTAAAGTCTTTAGATTCATTTCCCTCAAAACCCTCGCCATCAATTTTTCCCTCAAAATCAATGACAACTTGATCTTTATCTTGTGCTTCCCTTTCAACACTCTTCCATTCGCAATATCTTTCTAAAATATCATTAATTGCAAGATCAACATCTGCGTCATCCATGCTTATTTCAGACTTTTCAAAACTTTTCCACCGAGATATTTTTGGCTTTACTTCTGGGAAAATTTCAAAAACTGCTGAATATGAAATAGGCTTTGCAGAGTCTTCACTTTCAATGCTGATTGCAGGCGAAGAAGCAGGTTTTATGCCTTGTTCTTGCAGTTCTTTTGGATAGCTTTCCTGAATAAGCTCATTTAAAACTTCATAGTGAATAGAGTCTCCATAACGCTGTTTAAGAACATCGTTGGGGACATTTCCCTTTCTAAAACCATCAAGTTTTGCGGTTGATTTGATCTTCGCAAGTTTGCCAGAATATTTTTTTTCGTATTCTTCAACAGGCACTGATACAGTTAGCTTGCGTTCTAGATCTTTTAGTTTTTTTATTTTACTCGTCATTTTATTTTTTTAATTTTAATGGGGCGAGCGATGGGGTTCGAACCCACGGCCTCCGGAGCCACAATCCAGCGCTCTAACCAACTGAGCTACGCCCGCCAAGAAACGAAACATTATAGATGTAAAAAGCATATAATAATATTTTTTTTGTAGGGGATATTGTGGTTAACAAAGATTTTTTGAACAGCACCAATAAGCTATTTGATCAAGCTTTAGACTACACAGAAATTTCACCTGATTTAGCTACCAGAATTAGAGTCTCCAATTCAACTTACACGATTAATTTTGGTGTTAAATTGAGAGATAAAATACATACATTTACTGGTTGGCGCTCTGTCCATTCAGAGCATTTCGAACCAGCCAAAGGTGGAATCAGATATGACATTAATGCGTCTCAAGAAGAAGTAGAGGCTCTTGCCGCTCTAATGACTTACAAATGTGCAATCATAGAGGTGCCATACGGAGGCTCCAAAGGAGCATTGAAAATTAATCCAAAAGATTGGTCAAAAGCTGAGATTGAAAAAGTTACCAGAAGATTTGCTCAAGAACTTATTAAACGAGATTTAATTCATCCAGCTCAAAATGTTCCAGCGCCTGATGTTGGAACGGGAGCTAATGAAATGGCCTGGATAGCAGATGAGTACAGGCGCATTCATCCAACAGACATAAATGCATTGGCGTGTGTAACTGGGAAACCAACTCAAAAAGGTGGGCTTGTGGGTCGATCAGAAGCAACTGGTCGTGGTGTTCAGTACATCATTAGAGAATTCTTTCGACATAAAGAAGATTACTTAAACGCTAATTTTAAAAGCGGTCTAAAAGGCAAGAAAGTCTCTATTCAGGGGCTTGGAAATGTTGGATATCATGCTGCAAAATTTCTCCAAGAAGAAGACGAATGTCAGATCATTTGCGTCATGGAGCACAATGGAGCAATTATTAATCCTAAAGGCTTAAGCATAGAAAAAATAAAACAATATTACTCTGAACATGGAAGCTTTGAAGGCTGCAAAGAAGGTAAATTTGAAAGCAACTCATCAGAATGCTTGTTCAAAGAATGTGACATTCTAATTCCAGCAGCAAAAGAAAATGTCATTGATGAGTCAAATGCTACAAGAATTCAAGCCAAGCTAATTGTTGAAGCAGCAAATGGGCCTATTACTTTTGAAGCAGACAATGTTTTAAATAATCAAAATATAACTATTATTCCAGACATTATGGCAAATGCTGGGGGGGTTGCGGTTAGCTATTTTGAGTGGATAAGGAATTTAAGGCATATACGTTTTGGAAGGCTTGAAAAAAGAAGGAATGCTTTTCAATTTGATACTCTCATTTCAGCGATAGAGTCCATGACTGGAAAAGAAATGCCAGAAAAATTTAAGGAACAGTTTATTGAAGGCGCTAATGAAATAGATTTAGTCAGATCTGGTCTTGACGACATGATGAGAGAAGCCTATCAAAAGGTAAGACAGAGCATGATTGAAAATGATATTCCTAATCTGCGGACTGCTGCATACAAAGTAGCATTAGACAGAATTGCAATTAGTTACGATTCAATTGGTTTATAAAAATTTATGGGAAAATCTTTCCATTATTTTTATTGGGATCCCATAGATCATACTTTTGCATGGCTTGTGTGAACAAATCACTATTTTCAAAATAATTCAAAAGATCTATTACTTTAATAAAGCTTTGAGCAAAAAACCAATCCGGATTAGCAATTTTACATTGTCGAATAAAGGGAAGAATTGAAATATCTAAAAGACTAACTTCTTTACCAAAAATCCATGGCTTAGGATTGATCTTATCTTCTAAATCATTAAGAATAATTTTGCATTCATCCTGATGATTTTTTGGATCAGTCCCATAACGAGATGAATATTTGTAACGATCAAGGTGATATTTAAATTTTGAATCAAATAACTTAATAAGTTCTT
The DNA here is from genome assembly GCA_902595065.1 of uncultured SAR86 cluster bacterium. Taxonomy (GTDB): domain Bacteria; phylum Pseudomonadota; class Gammaproteobacteria; order Magnimaribacterales; family D2472; genus D2472. The sequence goes on along the minus strand of CACJOM010000003.1, from coordinate 62,350 downwards.
CAGATAATAATTCCTCAGTACCGGTGTATATATAAACATTAGAAACTGGAGATTCCATTGCCCACGAAATTATATCTAAGCTTTCATCCAAAACTTTATCAGCAAACTGCATAACAGGAACGGTGCCCTTAGAAGAAATTTCTAACATTTCATCAGGCTTATTTTTAAGAAGTATTTCTCTCAGCTCGCATTCTTTTGAAGCCAAAATCAATGCCATACGTGCTCGCATAGCATATGGACATCTTCTAAAACTATAGAGAATTGGAATCATTTTTTAATTGATTGATAGCTTGCTCCAATATGTTTTTCTTTCCTAAGCTTGGCCAAATCAACTTGTTTTTGTCTGTCAGCGTAACGTTTTTTTTGCTCAGGTGTTTTTTCATAAAAACAATTCGGGCAGCTCACCCCCCTTTCATACTCCTCCTTAAGTTTGTCTGCATCTGTAATAGGCATCCTGCAACCATGACACATGTCATAAGAGCCAGCTTCTAAATTGTGATTTAGAGCTACCCGATCATCAAACACAAAACACTCACCTTGCCACAATGAATCTTCCTCAGGCACTTTTTCCATATAATTTAAAATGCCGCCTTGCAGATGATAAATATTTTTAAACCCTTTTGCTTTCATTAAAGAAGATGCTTTTTCACATCGAATACCGCCAGTACAGAACATAGCAACTTTTTTATTTTTATCAATATCAGAAGATTCAAGGCCCTCAAGCCAATCAGGAAATTCTCTAAAATTTGTAGTCTCTGGTTGTATAGATTTTGCAAAAGTTCCAATTGAAAATTCATATGTATTTCTGGTATCTAAAACCAAAACATCGTCCTGAGAAATCAAATTATTCCAGTCTTCAGGTTGAACATATTCACCAACAATTGTTGCAGGATCAGCTAGCTCATTACCAATGCTAACAATCTCATCCTTTAACTTTACCTTAAGACGAGGAAATGGATCCTCTTCGCAATATGAAATTTTAAAGTTCTGTGACTCATAGAGATGATTTAATTTAAGAAAACTTTTAAATTTATCAATCCCAGCCTCTGTTCCAGCTAAAGTTCCATTCACTCCTTCATGAGCAAGAAGAACGGTACCTTTGATATGCTCTTTTTTTAAAAAGTCGAGAAATGTCTTCTGCAATTTATCGAGATCTGATAAATCTGCAAAAGCATAGAAAGCTGCTACTTTAAAAAAATTTTTATTCATCAACTTAATTCAATATATCTTTACTTTAATAATTTCCTAATTTATGAATGAAAAAGAAAACTAAAAATAGAATTTACATATTCATAATAACTTTGTTCATATTTTACTATATGTTCGGCAGATACATTTAGTATTCAAAATAGAATTTGTAAGGCGAGTAAAAGGTTTTAAGAATGGCGCGCCTGAAGAGATTCGAACTCCTGACCCACGGTTTAGAAAACCGTTGCTCTATCCAGCTGAGCTACAGGCGCACTGGTCGGGGTAGTAAGATTCGAACTTACGACCACTCGCTCCCAAAGCGAGTGCGCTACCAGACTGCGCCATACCCCGAGACGAGTGATCTTAAAGTTTTAAGGTTAAATAATCAATCTCCATTGCATAAAAATTTAATGATGGGAAAATGAATATATGCCATCAAAAATTTTAGACGGAAAAGCTCTTGCCGAGTTAGCTGAGGAAGATATAAAACTGAGCGTATCTAAATTAAAGAAAAATGGGATTACGCCGACATTGGCAACGATTTTGGTTGGTGTAGATCCTGCATCAGCTACCTATGTAAAAATGAAACAAAATGCATGTGCAAGACTTGGGATGGATTCCATAGCGGTCGAGCTTGCCAAAGAGACCTCAACAGAAGAGTTATTAGAAACAATAGAAAAACTTAATCAGGACAACAATGTTCATGGCATCTTATTGCAACATCCTGTGCCTTCGCAGATCAATGAACGAAAATGTTTTGATGCAATAAATGTTGAGAAGGATGTGGATGGGGTAACCTGTATTGGCTTTGGTCAAATGACAATGGGAGAAGAGGCATTTGGTTCATGCACCCCCGCAGGAATCATGCGCATCCTTGAGCACTACAAAATAGAAATTTCTGGAAAAAATGCAGTTGTTATAGGAAGAAGTCCTATTCTTGGAAAACCTATGGCTATGATGCTATTGAATGAAAATGCAACTGTAACTATTTGCCACTCAAGAACAGAAAATCTTCAACAGCATATTCAAAATGCGGACATATTGGTTGGAGCAGTTGGAGTGCCTCGCTTAATTCAGAAAGACTGGATTAAAAATGGAGCTGTAGTTATAGATGCAGGCTATCATCCTGCAGAAAAATGTGGGGACATAGATCTTGAAGGCATTGATTCGATTGCTTCTGCCCACACCCCTGTTCCTGGCGGAGTTGGCCCTATGACGATTAATACTTTAATTCTTAATACGTTGTTGGCTGCTCAAAAATTAATTTAACATGTCCAACCTTCCATTAATTGTTGGTTACGGTGGAATTAATGCAGCTGGTAGATCAGTCTTTGATTTCTCTCACCAAAGAATGTTATTCGATAGCATTGGTGCAGACAATCAAGATGATGTACTCCAAAGTCTTGGTCACCTCATGGGAACCAACAATAAAGAAAAAATCTTAAACAAAACTTTACTAAGAACCATTGATGATGATTTTTTTGATCAGCACAACTTCAGATCTCCAAAATTACCTACCTTAGCTGGAGGACAGCTACCCTCTGGATTTAATCCTGCGAAAACATACAATTCAAGACAACATCCTCGCAGCCTTGCAATGACTATTTTTGGTTTATCTGATGCTGTTATGAGTCTTGGTTTACCATGGGAAGAAATCCTATTAAAGGTGCCAAGACAAAAAATTGCTTGTGTCTCTGGTTGCGCCGTTGCACAAGCAGATAAATATGGTATGGGAGGAATGTTTCAAGCGCCCTTGGCAGACTCAAGAATCACAAGCAAGCATATGGCTATGTCACTAGGAGAAGGTAGTGCAGACTTTAGTCATGCCTATGTATTGGGGAGCATGGGCTCTACTGGCAACTACACAGGCGCATGTGCAACCTTTCAGTACAATCTGAAGCTAGGGATTTCTATGATTCAGTCAGGAGACTCCTTGATTAGCATTGTGGGTGCAGCTGAGTCTGGAATTGTGCCAGAAATATATGAGGCATTTTCTGCTACCAAGGGTTTAGCAGAAGATGAAAATCTCATGAAGTTACAAGAAAAACTTGGTGAAGACTTTGCTGAACCAAATCATCGAAAAATTTGTAGACCCTTTGGTGAAAATATTGGAATGAGCTTAGGGGAATCTGCTCAATTTGTTGTCTTGATGGCAGATAGTCTTGCCCTTGAGCTTGGCTTAAATATCCACGGAGCAGCACTATCGAGCCACATTCATGCAGATGGGCACAAAAAATCAATTTCTGGTCCTGGTGCTGGAAACTATCTAACGGTTGGAAAAACTTTTAATGAAATACAAAAACATTTTGGTGAAGATGGTTTGAATAAAACTTTTTTTCATGCGCATGGAACAAGCACCCCACAAAATAGAGAAAGTGAATCTCATATTATCTCCAGCATATCAAAAGCCTTTGGTATTAAATCTTTACCAGTAACCGCTATTAAATCTTATCTAGGTCACTCTTTAGCAGCTGCAGGCGGCGATCAAATGATCAGCTCATTAGGAAGCTGGAGAAATAATTTAATTCCAAGCATAGCCTCCACACCAAAGCTTGCTGATAACGTCTATACCGAGAATGTAAATTTTTTATTAGAGAATTTAAAATTTGAGGACAAGGATTTTGATTTTGCAGTTCTTAATGCAAAGGGTTTTGGTGGCAATAATGGAACAGCTTTGATTGCTTCTCCCTCTAAAACCATGCATCTTCTGAAATCAAAATATTCAAAGGATCAAATAAATAAATATCATAAACAAAAAGAAACCATTGATGAGCTATTACTAGAAAACAAAAATAGAATTCTTAAAGGTGATCTTCAGTCTAGGTATATTTTTGGTGAAGACGTCATTGATGGTATGAATGATTTTGAGATTGAATCTCACCAAATCACAAACAAATTAAACAATGAGAAGTTTGATTTAGAGTCCACTCTGCCCTATCAAGAATTTTTAAAAAATTAATCGTGCTTTTATACCAATGAAAATAATTTACATTATTGCTGAAATTAAAGCATAAAGGTTTAGAATATATTTTAAATACTTATTTATCCGTGTAAGGAAGGAGAAAAGGTACATGTCATATGACAAAACAAAGACTGACCCTGCTTTAGGGCAAAAAGTACACAAACATCTAACTGCAATAGGAGTAGAAACTCCAATAATTGATAATGGATTTTCGAGAAAAGAAAAGATTGACAAGATCGAAAGTCACTTTAGTAAGATTGTCTCGACTATAGGACTTGATTTAAAAGATGATAGCCTTGTAGATACACCAAAACGTGTTGCTAAAATGTATGTCAATGAAATATTTTGGGGGCTTGATTACGATTCTTTTCCCAAGGTTACTGTTGTTGAAAATAAAATGCAGTATAACGAAATGGTTATAGAAAAAGGTATTTCAGTCCAATCTTATTGTGAACATCACTTTGTTAACATTGATGGGCTCGCAACAGTTGCATATGTTCCCAATAGCAAAGTGCTTGGATTATCAAAAATGAATCGTGTTGTTGAATATTTCTCGAGGAGGCCTCAGATTCAAGAGCGCTTAACTGAACAAATATATCATGCTCTGTCCTTTATTTTAGAAACAGACAATGTAGCAGTGACTATTGATGCAAAGCATTTTTGCGTAAAGTCTAGAGGTGTTGAAGATACTGAATGCTCAACGGTTACAAGCAGATTAGGTGGCAATTTCAAATCGCAACCTGAAGTCAGAGCAGAATTTTTAGCTTTTCTTAAGAAGTAGTTTGCTCTGGCTGCTCATCGTCTGAGTTAACCTCTTCAGATTTACCCTCAACAACGTCAACCTCCTGATCAGATTTTGGCTCTTCACTTTTATCGTTAAAAGGCCAAGGCTTAGAATCAGTGTTAAAACTTAAGAAGTTTAAAGAGTCGCTAAAAAAGCCATGAAGCCAATTGTTAGCAGTCTGAAGCTGGTTGTTAATTTTAGAAGTAAACAAATAGAAGAAAAATTGAACTGCGGCAATAATTATCAAAATGCCGACCACTCCATTGATTGCAAATGAGTATATGACCATAAAGAAGAAGCGCTGCCATTTTGTTAAATCTAATAATTCATCTTTATTTATTTCATTCATAATTATTTTTCCTTCTTGTAGGTAAATTCTACATCAACTTCATTAGGGTGATCGAGCAAATCCTTAATTAATTGATCAGATGATGAGTCAGAATATAAAATTTTGTATAACGAATTCACAAGCGGCATGCTTACATTCATTTTATTTGCCTCATGATGAACAACTTCAAGTGTCCTAGCACCTTCAGCAACTTGCCCAACTTTTTCTTTTGCATCTATCAAGGAAAAATCCTCTGCAATAAGCTCACCTAGCTGAAAGTTTCTTGATAGCTTTGATGTACAGGTTGCCATTAAATCACCCATGCCTGCTAAACCTAAAAATGTAATTGGATTTGCTCCCTTGGCTACTGCAAATCTACTCATCTCTGCCATACTTCTTGTGACAATAAATCCTAATGCATTTTCTCCAACTAATTTTGCATGAGCAATTCCACAGCAGATAGCATAAATATTTTTTAGGGCTCCAGCTAATTCAACGCCTTGAATATCATGGCTAGAGAAAACCTTAAATGTTCTCGAGGACAGCATTGATTTAATCTCAATGTTTATACTCTCATCTTCAGAGGCAATAACAGTTCCTGCAACTTTCTCTTCTGCTATTTCTTTTGCAAGGTTTGGGCCACTTAGGGCACCAATTCTGCTACCTATTACATGCCCCAGATGCTGGTTGATTATATCTGTCATAGTTCTAAAGGGTTCGGGCTTAATTCCCTTTGTACAAGAGATCACGGAAACTGAGGGGCTAATCAATGGCTCTAAGCGAGATATCACTTCCTCAAATATTATGCTTGGTGTAGCAACTAAAATATATTGGGATTCTTTAACCACAGATTCTAGATTGTCATAAGCAGTAATGTTATCTGAAAGTTTTAATTCAGGGTGATAAGTAGTATTAGCTCCCTCAGAATTGATTCTCAGAGCCTGCTCAGCATCGCGAACCCATAGACGAACCTCATAGCCGTTTGATGCCGCAATGTTTGCCAAAACCGTACCAAAGCTCCCACCCCCGAGAACTGCAACTTGTTTTTTGGTTGTCATCTATCCTAGGTATTTATCTAATTGTCTGAGATATTTAGCGGGGTCTTTTGGAGAGCCGCCCTCTGCTATGATTGCATAATCAAATAAGAACTCAGCAAAATTAGAGAATTCTTTACCAGACATGTTACCTAGTTTTTTAATAAGCTTATGTTTTAAATTGACTTCAAATACAGGTTTAGAATCTGCAAAAGTTTGACCAGAAGCTTCCAGTATGCGCTTCAGTTGAGCGCCAGGCTCATCCTTAGAAAGTACCAAGCACGCAGCTGAGTCAACGAGACGAGAGCTAGCAATTACATCTGACACTCTTGAGTCTAAAGATTTTTTCATCTTATCAATAATTTCTTGCTTTTCTTTTGTGACTCTTGGTTTTTTCGTCCCTTCATCTATTTCTTCTTTAGCAACATTAACTAATGTTTTTCCTTTAAATTGCATTAATGTGGACATAAGCCACTCATCAATCCTGTCAGTCAAAAGCAAAACTTCTGTTCCATTAGCCTTTAAATGCTCAATATGAGGAGAGTTGGCAGCTGCTTCGTAAGTGTCGGCGATGGAGTAATAAATTTTTTCCTCATCAGAATTCATTCGTTCAATGTATTGATCCAAAGTGGTATCAACTTTATTTTCTTCAGATACAGTACTGGCAAACAAAAAGAGCTCAGCAATAGATTCAGAATTTTCATAATCCTCAGCGGGACCCTCTTTAATTACCAGACCAAATTCCTTCCAAAATTTTTGATAGTCTTCAGGTTGATCTTTTTGCATTTTTTTCAAGGTATCGAGCACCCTCTTACTCAAGCCTTTTTTAATTGAATCAACCAGGGGGTGATCTTGGAGTATTTCTCTGGAAACATTCAGAGGCAAGTCGCTTGAATCAACTACACCCTTAACGAAACGAAGATATAAAGGTAAGAAGTGAGCAGCATCATCCATAATAAAAACTCGCTGGATAAATAACTTAATTCCTCTAGGAGTATCTCTATTCCAAAGATCATATGGAGATTTTTCAGGTATAAAAAGTAAACTGGAATATTCTTGCTTACCCTCAACCTTATTATGTATCCAAGTTAAAGGATCGTTGGAGTCATAAGTTATAAACTTATAAAATTCTTTATACTCATCTGCTTTGACAGATCTCTTTGATTTTAACCAAATGGCTTCTGAATCATTAATAGTTTCTGGCTCTCCCTCTTCAGGATTTAAAACCAATGGAAAGTTAATGTATTGAGAATATTTTTGTAGCAAAAACTTAACCCGCATCAACTCAGAAAATTCTTTATTATCTTCGTTGAGATAAATGGTTATCTTGGTTCCCCTTTCTTCTTTTGGAATCTTTGAAAGCTGGTATGTGTCTTCTCCAGTGCTCTCCCACATAACAGCTTCATCCGAAGAGACATTTGCTGATCTAGAGTGAACCGATACTTTTTCTGCAACCATAAATACGGAGTAAAAACCAACTCCAAATTGTCCTATCAAATTAGAGTCTTTTTTCTTATCGCCAGTCATTTCAGATAAAAATTGAGCGGTACCAGATTTAGCTATAGTTCCAATATTTTCAATAATTTCATCTTCCGTCATGCCAATTCCATTATCTGCGATGGTAACGGTATTATTTTGTGAATTTAAACTAATATTAATTTTTAAATCAGTGTCTCCTTCTAATAGCTTTGAGTTTTCAATAGCATTAAATCGAAGCTTATCAAGAGCATCGGAAGAGTTAGACACTAGCTCTCTAAGAAAAATTTCTTTGTTCGAGTACAATGAATGGATCATCAGCTGTAAAAGCTGCTTGGTTTCAGTTTGAAAAGATTTTGTTTTTGGTCTAGCCATAGTTAATTATCCCCTTTGAAAACAATATGGTGTTTAAACGATCAAGTTCAAGCATTGATTCAATTTTTTTTTGATTCAGCTTTACACTTTTTACTGCAAAATTTTATTTCATCCCACGATCTTTCCCATTTTTTTCTCCATGCAAATGAGCGATTGCAATAATCACATAGCTTGGTTTCAAGATTAAGTTTTTTGTGCAAAATAAAATTTAATCAATTAATAAAAAGAACTGAATCACGCTAAGAGCAAAAATTACAATGGTGCAATAAACGCTAATACCATGAGAAAATGCAAATAGTCTATCCCAACCTCTATCCTTTGCGGCGTTTGTTACTGGGATCCCAATTAATCCAACTAGAGCATGAGCAGTAAGATTAAACCCTAGCCACCAGCTTAGTATCGAATCTTGAAAGTACAGAATGAGGAGCGCTGGTATAGATAGAAGAAATATAAGCAGATAATATCTAGGAAAAATGGCACGTAAAAAACGTGATGCCTCTTCCTCTTGAAGAGTTTTAAATATTATTGGGGTAGTCAAAGCAAGATGGCAAAAGATCACTCCAGCAATCAGCAGATTGAAGAATATAAGTGCTATTTGACTGCTCATACTTTATTCAAATGGCGATCCGGACGAGACTCGAACTCGCAACCTCCGCCGTGACAGGGCGGCGTTCTAACCAAATTGAACTACCGGACCGCGAACGCTTGTGAATGATAGCTTTTTTTAAGTTTTCTGCAACTAATTTTTTGTGTACCTTTTAATAAATATTTTGTCAAATTTAGTGTATACAAAAATGTCAAAATATTTTACTCAAAAGTTGAATTTTTGATATTCTGTAATAACTTTCCATGGGGGAGAGTATTAATATATTAATAACAAGGAGTGTTAAATGAAATATTTATTGGCTCTCGTTGGTTTGATAAGCATGCCATCATTTGCTTCAACAGGTGATCTTCAAACCAGTGATTTGACGGGTATTTCCTTTTGGCTTGTAACTGCAGCTATGCTTGCAGCTACTGTATTCTTTTTCGCAGAAAGAGATAATGTCGAAGGTAAGTGGAAAACATCTTTATCAGTAGCAGGTTTAGTTACTGGTGTTGCATTCTGGCACTATCTCTATATGAGAGGTGTTTGGGTAGACACTGGAACATCGCCTACTGTATACAGATATATTGACTGGTTAATTACAGTTCCGCTTCAAGTAATTGAATTCTATTTAATTCTTAGAGTGTGTACGAATGTTTCTTCAGGTTTATTCTGGAAACTATTAGGTGCTTCTGTAGTTATGCTAGTTGCTGGTTTCATGGGTGAAACAGGCTCTAATGCAATGATTTGCTTTGTTGTAGGAATGGCGGCTTGGTTATACATCATATATGAAGTCTTTACAGGAGAAGCTGGAAAGTTAAATGCTTCTAGCGGCAATGCTGCTGCACAACAAGCATTCAGCACAATCAGACTAATTGTGACCGTTGGTTGGGCGATCTATCCAATTGGGTATTTCCTCGGAATGGGAGCAAACCCTGATATGGCTAATGCTAACCTTATCTATAACCTTGCAGATTTTATTAACAAAATCGCATTTGGTTTAGCTATTTGGGCTGCTGCAGTTAGCGACAAAGAGTAATTATTTATTCTGTAAAAAAGCCCGGAACTTTCCGGGCTTTTTTTTATCTGTTTGGTGGGTGATGACAGGCTCGAACTGCCGACCCTCTCGGTGTAAACGAGATGCTCTCCCAACTGAGCTAATCACCCAATATTTAAAATAATGCCTTAAGTTGATCTTCCATAGCTTGGTAATCCCAAAAGGCCCGTAATGATACTATTTTATCACCTGAATTTACACGATAAATTACAATCATTTTTGTTTCTATTTTTACATCACCAACAACGTTAACTATTTCTGCATAATTAGCGCACTCCTCTGCACATGGAATCGACTCTAAAATATTAAATTCTATGTTGCCATTGGCAATGACTGTGTCATAAAATTTTTCAATTTCAGCAATGCCTTGATGGCCATTACCCTCTGGGTCTAATGGGCTTTTACCAATTGGGTCCTGAACTATGGCATCCTCATCAAAAAGAGCTAACCAATTTTTTTTATCTTTTGCTACAGCATAATCTCTTGAGAGAAAACCGAGTTCTTGTGCTTTAGTTTTTGGTTTCATGCTTTAACTCCATTGCGGGTTGAATCTCTAATCTAGCAAAATATATACCAAGCAATGCCAAAATGACAAAGCTTAATTGGATAAAATTTAGGTATTCATAAAATACTATGGCGCCAAAGATTGTTGCAATAATTGGCTGCATCAGTAAACCAATAGATCCAAGGGAAGCTTTAATCTTTGGCAAACTATATGTAATAAAAAACTGGCCTCCAACTTGGCACAGAATAGCCATTGCTAACAAATTATAAAATTGTGCCGATGAGCTTGGTAAAAACTCTCTTGATTCAAACAAAGCAAATATTAATCCAAACATTCCAGTGAAGAGTGTGGTGTAAAAAATTATGTTTATAGAACTCTCTTCTCCTAGGCGAGAGATAATTAACAAGTAAGTGGCATATAAAAATGCTGCCATCAATGCAATTCCATCGCCCATTAAGGCTCCTTCAGTTTTAATATTTGAAAAATATATAAGTCCTATGACCCCAACAAACGTTAAGACAAAGGACAAAACAAATTGTTTAGAAATTGATTCTTTAAATATCAAGACAGCAAAAATCACCATGTAAATCGAGGCGGTATTTACAAAAATCGTTGCATTAGCCACCGAGGTGAACTCCAAGCTCCAATGCCAAGAGCTCATATCTCCTGCAAAAGCGAGCGAGGCAACTAACACCAGAAATAAATGCCTGCGGCTTTTTAGTTTAAATGCCTTAGACCCATTGTGGTAAAAGTTTATAAGCGCCAAGAATGGGAGAGCTAAGAACATTCGATAGCATAAGTTCCATGAAGGTGATAGCTCACTCCACCTTACAAACAATGGAGCCAATCCAATCAGACTTCCTCCAAGACACAGAATAAAAAAATTTTGCGCTGACTTTAATTGTGATGACATCAATATATACTTCGTTTATGTGTGCAGACATTGTAAAACAAGGAGATGAAATTATCTCTGTTGGGCAACTAAACCAACAAGCAAAAAAACTTTTAGAAAATCAATTCAAAGGTGTTTCTGTCCTAGGAGAAATTTCAAACATAGCTCGCCCCTCCTCTGGTCACATTTACTTTACTTTAAAAGATGAAGAAGGCGCTATTCGCTGTGCTATGTTTAAAAATCAAAATCTAAGACTAAATTTCGATCCGCAAAATGGCGACCAATGCATTTTAAAAGGGCAAGTGAGTCTCTATGCCCCGCGCGGAGATTATCAACTAATTGTTAGCTCAATGCAGCCTGCAGGAGCAGGAAATCTGATGCATCAATTTGAAGAGCTCAAGAAAAAATTAGATGCAGAAGGTCTTTTTTCTCAAGAAATAAAAAAACAGATTCCCATACAACCCAAACATATTGGAGTTATAACTTCAGAATCTACAGCAGCGTTTCAAGATATTCTTTCCACCATTCAAAGACGCGCTCCGATTAGCCAAGTTTCTTTAATCCCCGCAACTGTTCAAGGCGATACTGCCCCTAAGACCTTAATCGATGCTTTGCAAAGTAGTTTAAATTACAACAACCTAAATCCTGAAAATGCTTTTGATGTGATTTTGATATGTCGAGGTGGAGGATCGATTGAAGATTTATGGGCGTTTAATAATGAAAGTCTTGCAAGAGAAATATTTGACTACCCTCTACCTATAATTTCCGGTGTTGGGCACGAGATTGATTTTACCATTACGGATTTTGTTGCTGATCTAAGAGCGCCTACTCCAACAGCAGCAGCTGAACTTGTTACAGAATATTATTTTCAACTCGAAGACAAACTGGAAGAATGGGAAGCAACCCTTGGTCGTTTAGTGCAAGCAAGATTAACTGAAAAATCTCAGGCGATTCTCTTTGCCTCACAAAATTTAAAAAGTCCGGTCACCATGCTTAAGGAACAATCTCAATCTCTTGATAACATTGAGATTCGTCTTACCAATATGATGCAAAACATTATGAGTGGCGCCAAACAAGAGTTCCAATTGGCTGCGACTCAAATTTATCAATCAAGCGCATTGCAAAGATTTGGCAAATATGAAGATCACCTAAAAAATAATCTCTACTCATTGAATTTTCAAATAAAAAATTTAATTGATAAGAAAAAATTAATGCTGGCAAGCCTTAATTCTAATCTGAAAGCAATTAGCCCTTTGGCTGTTCTTGATAGAGGCTATGCCATAGTAATGAACGAAAATGGGCAAGCTTTAAAATCCTCAAATGATCTTAAGGTTGGTGATAGCGTTACTGCCCGTCTTGCAGATGGAGGATTTAGTGCAAATGTTTCAAAAAAAGATTAAGGCTTTCAGTCTGCTAGCTTTCTTTAGCGTGGTAAGCATGCAAACTTTTGCAAATGGTTTATTCGAGGGTCAAAGTGGAGAAATCATATCAATTCCAGCCGCAGCTCAAGAAACATCTGATGGTTTAATTTTTAAAACTGCTTCAGGAGCAAAGCAATTGGTAAGCCTGCCTTTTGTAAAACAAGATCTTATGATCACCAGACACCATGTAGATGTAAAAGTAAATTGGGTGAACTTTGGAGAGTCGAGAATCACTATTGCTGATGAAAGCAAGGTTAACCTAAGCAAAAAAGATCAAGCTAGAGCAAACAAAGAGGCCACAGAAATTAGAACTGCCTTAAGTAATTCTACAAGAGAGATTACCCCTTCTTTTGATTTTGTCGCCCCGGTTCCAGGAATTGTGACATCACCATTCGGTAAGCAAAGATTTGTAAATGGGCTACCCAGATCAGCTCATCTGGCTCTAGATCTTCGCGGGAGTGTTGGGGCGCCCATTGTTGCTCCACTTAAAGGTAAGGTGGTTTTAGTTGGTGATTATTTTTATACCGGTTTAACTTTGATCCTTGACCATGGATATGGTCTGTTTTCGTCTTATGCGCATATGAGCGAGATCAAAGTAAGGCTTGGTGATTTAGTGGAGCAATCTAATGAGATAGGTTTGGTCGGAGCCACCGGTCGAGTTACAGGACCTCACCTTCACTGGACGGTTTATTTTGATGGGAATAAAGTGAACCCAGAGTCTTTAATTCGAGACGGGTATTTGAACTCCATTTTGTAAGTCTTTGTATACCAATGACAAACTTGCCTCATCCTGAGGTTTTAAACTAGCAAAAACAATCTCTCCATCTGGTGAAATAAAATAAGTTGCTGGAAGCGTTTTAGGGGTTTGAATGCCCCACACAGTTTTTGGGTGAGTAATAATAGAGGGGTAGGTAATACCAAATTTTTTGATTTGCGGTCTCAAATCTTCAGCCTCGAGTCTATCAAAGTTAAATGCAAAAACCTTAACCTCAGGATGCTTTTTTGAAAAAGAAACTATTTCGGGTATTTCTTTTATACAAGGCGGACACCAATCTGCCCAATAATTTACTAAAACCCACTTACCGCTTAAGCTGGATGCAAAGATTGGCCTTGAATCGAAAATTTCCACATCTCCCTTCTCACAAGAAACTAGAAAAAGACAAAATAAAGTTAATGGTAATTTAAATTTCATGTTTTATAGTATTGCAAAAGGAAACTATTATGCATCAAAAATATCTTCTTATCTTATTTTATTCAGCAACTGGGGCTGTTAAGAATTTGGCTCATGCTATAGCTGATGGCGCAGAAAAAAAAGGGCTTGAAGTGAAGATACGCACAGTTCCAAAAGTCTCTACTGTAGCTGAGGCTACCCAGCCAAATTTGCCAGACAAAGGTGAAATTTACTGTACAAAAGAAGATCTTGTTAATTGCTCTGGAATGGCGCTTGGCTCACCAACCAGATTTGGCTCCATGGCAGCTCCACTCAAGTATTTCTTGGATTCCACAGGAGATGTATGGTCTAACCATGAATTGGAAAATAAACCTGGTTGTGTTTTTACCTCAACAGGATCTCAACATGGCGGTCAAGAAATTACACTGTTTAATCTAATGACTTACATGCTGCATCAAGGCATGATTTTTATTGGCTCACCCTATTCCATCCCCGAGCTTAACAACACCAAAAGTGGCGGAACTCCATATGGACCATCTCATGTAGCCAACACAAATAAATCTGAAGGTTTGACTCCAGATGAAAAAGAAATTGCTGTTTTAACGGGCGCTCGAATTGCAGAGCTAATTCTAAAATTATAATGAATCTTAGAAAAAGCTTCCTAATATTAATCAGTGCTTTGCTTGTAACGCATTTTTTACAAGGACTATCAATAGGGACTCCTTTGATAGGTATATTTATTTGGTCGCTACCACTAATAGTCTTTGGATATAAAGCTTATAAAAACCCCTCAGCAAAGCTCTATCAAATCTTTGGATTTATTATTTTGATTTACTTTATGAGTGCTTGCCTTATTGTTTTTGGTCTGCCAAATGCTAGTTTGTTAAGCTGGTTGGAATTAATTGAAATAGTTCTGCTCTTCTTTATTGCAGTCTATGCGGCACGTGAAAAATTAAGTGTAAAGTAAACTTGACAGTCAAGTAAACTTTACATATTATTAAAAAATAACGTTTGCATTGAGGTTAAATTTCCCTAGAAGTTTAAAGATTAACTCCTCCATGGTTTAAAAATGCAAACGTTATTCATTTAACTTGAACATAGTAGATAAATAAATGGCAAAAATTGTACACAAAGGCATGTGGATTGATATTAAATCCCTTAATGCTACAGATAAAAAAAACTTCTTAACTTCTTTGGCATTCGGTTTCATAGCCTCTTTTTTATGGGGGATACATTTATCGCATATTGGCTTCCTAGGAAATGAACCAATTACTGATTCATGGATTTCAGAGACAGGGCTTTTAATTATTAGAATCTTAATGATTTTATGTTTTTTAGTTGGGGCTTATTTTTATAAAAAATTTTATAGCGCTCAAGATGATTTTTATAAAAGCTACCACAATTTTACATTTGCTGGAGGAGCCTATGGTTTTTTGGTTTGCGGCTCAATATTGACAGTCATGGCTCCTTATTTTAATTATCAGCCGACTTTTTATGAATTCTTTATTGCTTTTGCCATTGGGTCTGGATTTGGTGGATATTACTTCTATAAAAAGTATATTGCTTGACGGCTAAATGAAAAATAATCTTAAAGAGCTGCGTCAAAAAGAAAATATCAGCCAAGATGATCTGGCTTCAATTCTCAAAGTCAGTAGGCAAACCATTAATTCAATTGAAACAGGCAAATTTGATCCATCATTAAAATTAGTAATGAAGATGACCAAACACTTTAACGTTCCTTTGGAACAAATATTTATTTACGAGGAAGACAAATGATAACCATGATCATACTAATCATTGCTGGTGTGACGATTGCAATTTGTGGAACTGCAATAATTGCTAAAATGTTTGCATTATTTTTTACCCTAGTAGCTTTTATTTTTTCAATGGCCCTTGTGCTATTAACTTTTGTATTTACTTTAATCATTCTTTTAATAACATTGATTGGAGCTATTGTTTCAACCTTTTTGGGTTTTTTAATTTTTTAATTTTTTAATATTGGAGATAACTTATGAATGCACTTAAATCTATTTTTGCTTGGCTTGGTCGTTTTTTAGAAAAGGCAAGAACTGTTATGTTGAACCTCGGAACAGCATTTGTGTTGATCTTTTTTACAGTTTTAATCATAGGTGCCTTTACTGCATCTGGACCTGATGTTAAAGACCCTGATGGGAGAGTTTTGTTTATTAATCCAGAAGGGACTGTGGTTGATCAGGAGGTCTTTAGCTCTGATTTTCTTTCCAGCCTTACGGCAGAACAAACAAATCAAATTCAAACTAGAGATCTCATAGAATTAATAAGAGCAGCGGCTGAAGATGAGAAAATTCCTGCTGTGTTTATTGATTTTTCTTCAACTGGCTTTGCTGGACCCACCACTGCAATTAATATTGCGAAAGAATTAAAAGCTTTACGCGAATCTGGTAAAAGAGTGATTGCCATGAATGACCGTCTAACCACAACTTCCTATCTCATGGCTTCTCAAGCATCCGAGGTATGGGTTCATCCTGTTGGAAGTATTAGCGTTCGGGGTCTAGGTGGCATGCGACCCTATCAAAAAGAACTTTATGAAAATCTAAAAATTAATTTTCATAATTACTCGCAGGGAGATTTTAAATCTGCTGTTGAAGGTAATACAAGAACAGACATGTCAGAAAATGACAGGTTGCAAAGAGAAGCCCTACTCACCCCTATTTGGGATGAAATGAAACGGTTGATGGCTGAGGCAAGAGGAATTGAATCAAGTGATATTCAATCTTTTGCTGATGGCTTCGTTGGATTTTTTGGTGAAGCTGCAATGGGAAATATTGCTTATGCACAAGCAAATAATATTATCGATGGCACCAAATCATTTCCAGAATTTCGTAAATATATGATTGAAGAATTTGGCTTAGACGAAGAAGCTGAAACTGAAACCTATAAAACCATTTCATACAATGAGTATGCAAAGCAAATTGAGAGTGATTCCTCTGACAGCGACAATCATATTGCTGTAATCACTGCCGAAGGAGCAATCATGGAGGGAGATATCTCCCAAGGTGTTGCTGGCGCCAATGGTGTAGTAAAACAAATTAGATCTGCTCATGAAGATGAAAATACAAAAGCTATTGTCTTTAGAGTTAACAGCCCAGGTGGGTCTATTATTGCCAGTGAAATGATGAGAGATGAGCTATTTGCAGCTAAAAATAAAGGTATTGATGTGATTGTATCAATGGGTGATTATGCTGCATCTGGCGGAGTATATATTTCTACTCCAGCTGATTATATATTTGCTGAACCAACAACTATTACTGGATCTATAGGAGTGGCAATTGCACTCCCAACATTGGAAAATGTAATGGACTATATCGGAGTTAATTTTGATGGTGTGGTTACTTCTAAGCATGGTGGCTGGGACCCTACTCAAGCCATTGATGAAGACCTCGATAAAATATTTGCTGCTTGGGGTGCCGATGCATACGATAGATTCGTAAACTTTGTTGCAGAGTCAAGATCTCAGCCATATGAGGATATTAAAAAAATTGCTGGTGGCAGAGTTTGGATTGCAACAAGCGCTAAAGAAATAGGTTTAGTAGATGAGATTGGTGGCATCGATGATGCAATCGCTTATGCCGCCAACATGGCAGAATTAGAAGATTATCAAGTTGAGTATTATGGTAAGAAGCTTTCTCCAGAGGAGCTACTCATTAAAGAATTACTTGAAAATTTTGATGTATCTCTAGGAGAGCCTAAAGTTTTATCGGCACTCAATGGTCTTGCAGATTTCTATGAGACAATGACAAATATTCAAGAGCCAAAAGCATTGCTAACTTGCAAAGACTGCTTAGTGGACCTTGATTGACTTCCTAAATAAGATTCAAGATTCGTTATTTTGAGTTTGATATTGATGATCAATTAGATATTTAGCGTTTCTTTAATTAAGGGAATGGTGATCTTTCTTTTTAGTGAGGCTGCTTGCTTATCAAGAGTGATAATATTTTCAACAAGAAGCGAAAATATCCGAGTCTGATGGTTTAAAAGAAACTCTAACTCAGCATTGTCTATTTTTATTTCTAATTGTTGAGCTACAAAAACAATCGCTTGATTAAAGAGCTCATCTTGGACAGCATGCAGTGGTAAAAACTCCATGCGCTTGATTCTCGATAATAAGTCTGGAAGTACAATGCTTTCTTCTACTGGCTGAGTGCCACCAAGAGAGAGTATCAGACTGCATTTAGATTGCTGGCATTCATTTATGAGATTAAACAGAGCTGTTTCCCATTCCTGATTTGCAAGAATGAGTTGCAGGTCATCAATGCAGACCGTATCCAAAGAGCCTAGATTTTGAAATATTTCAACGCCCATATTAAGGGCTTTTTTCATGGGTATGAATGCAAATCGTTTTTCTGATGAGCTTAGCTCATTGCAGATAGCTTGCATTAAAAAAGATTTCCCAGACCCCTTCTCGCCATGAATGATTAATTCATTAGCATCTTGGCTGATAGCTATATCAGCAAGTCTTGTCATTAGATTCTGATTATCTGGCGAGCAAAAGAAGCTATCAAAAGAAGCTTTTTGATTGATCTGAAATGGAAAAATAAGTTGCTTTGGTTTATTCATGGTGCAACTTAGCTGTTAACTTAAACCAGTTCAAACCATATAAAAATAGACTTATTAAAGTAACCAATGCAACAAAAAAATCAATCACAAAGTTGATTAAATTAAGTCCAAAAATAATATCAATGAAGACACCAGCCAAATAACCAATATGTACAAAGGTAGTAATTTTTCCAAATATATTTGGATTTGGTGCAGATGTTTCATATACCGTCATATGGAATGCCGCTCCCATAATGATAATGAAATCTCTAAGCACAAAAACTATCAACACAAAGAGAGGAATATATGAGTTCATCCATAAAATCAAAATAGTTCCGATCAGCAATACTTTGTCAGCTATTGGATCGAGAATCTTACCTAAATCTGTTTGCCAGTTCATAACCCTTGCTAAATAGCCATCAAGGCCATCTGTTGCAGCAGCAATAACAAAAATATATAGAGCAAAGAGATAGTTTTCTTCAGATATGAATGTAAGCAATGGGTACATCAAATAAATTCTGACGATGGAAAGTAGATTTGGTATAAAAATAAAATATTTACTCATTGCTAATTTAAATACTCTAGTTTTAGTTGGCTGGTATCTGCATTGTATTCTTTAATTAAAAATTTAGTGCTGCCTCTTAGCTCTTTTATTAAAGAGGCTTTTGTTTGAAATAATTGAGTATGATAATCAATTTTTGTTCGCTCAAACGAATGAAAGGTCCTAGATTTAATGGCAAAGATTTTATCTAACTCAGATTCAACAGATTGAAAGTCACTAAAACTGCCTAAACCTTGAATTGAGACCATCATTCTTTCACCAGAAATTCCAGGTCCCAATGGTTGCACCTCAAGCATATCATCTAAAATGTTATGAAAGGTATTTTGAAAAAATTCAATCAATTCCTTCTCTTGAAGAGTGGAATTAGATTCCAAGTCACCATTAACAGACCATTGATTGATCCCAACTCTTACAAGCTCAATAGATAAAAATGAATCATTATAAAATTTCTCTTGAATATAATTTTCTGGCGAAAAAAGTATATTGGCTTGACTAAGTAAATTTTGGTCCTCTAAATCAAATTCAGGCAACTCAAGGTATACCCCTCTTGCTAAAGAAATATCTTTAAGCATTTGTTTTAATTTTGAAGACAGAACATCATTTGAGGAGCTATTTCCTAGGAAAACTGGCGCTGACTCACCTGTATCAAGTTTAAATAAAATTAGTATTACTGGACGATTAAAACCTATTAATGGTATACCTATTTTTCGAAGTTCAGGTATAAGAGCCTCATTATTAAATTTAACATCTAAAAACTCCTTGTCTCCAATGAGCTTTGTTGAATAGGCAGCAACATAATCAACTTTCTTCAGCTTAGCATCTCCAATTTTCCAGAGAAGTTTTTTGCTTCTAGAGCCTGATAATTTTTGGATTAATAGATTGAATGCTTTATTTAATCCGTCGTTAGTATTGGTATACTGATCCTCAGGAATCATAACTTCAAACAATCCTGGTAATTCTTTGCTTAATGCAGTGTTAACCAGTAATAAATTTAGCAGAAGTAAGATTTTAATTTTTTGAATCATATTTTTTTATTGTAAATGACTACTAAAACAAAACCTACAGATCCTTATGCGAAGGCAGGCGTAAATATTGAAAAAGGCAATGAGTTAGTTCATTCAATTAAAGCAAGTGTTAACAAAACGCATGACCGAAGAGTTTTAGGTGGGATCGGAGGTTTTGCTGGACTTTTTCAACTTGGGTCTAAATACAAAAACCCCGTTTTGGTGGGCTGTACTGATGGAGTTGGAACAAAAGTAGCGTTGAGCCAAGCTCATGATAAAACACACCTAACTGGGCAAGATTTAGTTGCTATGTGCGTTAATGATATGGTTACTTGTGGCGCTGAACCATTATTTTTCTTAGATTACTTTGCTGCTTCAAAACTAGAGCCTAAATCTACTGCAAAAATCGTTAAAGGTATTGCAAATGCATGCAAAAAAAGTAACTGCGCGCTACTTGGCGGTGAAACGGCCGAAATGCCTGGTCATTATGCGAAAAATAATTTTGATTTAGCTGGATTTTCTGTTGGTGTTGTTGAAAAAGAAAATGTTATCGATGGTAAGAAAATTAAATCGGGTCACATATTATTGGGCGTTGAGTCCAGCGGCCCTCATTCAAATGGTTACTCTTTAATACGCTCGATTCTTAAAAAACACAAAGCTCCTAAGGCGATAATGCAAGTCTTGCTCAAGCCTACACATTTATACCCTGCACCTGTTTTAGAACTAATTAAAAAAACTAATGTCAAAGGTATGGCGCATATTACTGGAGGTGGTTTGACAGAAAATATTCCTCGAATTTTAAAAAAAGGTTTGGTTGCAAATGTAGATCTTTCTGCTTGGAAATTTCCTAAAGCTTTCTTGTGGCTGCAAGAAAAAGGGGAAATTTCAACTTCAGACATGCTAAGAATTTTTAATTGTGGGATTGGGATGGTTTGTATTTTGGATAAAAAAGAAATTTTAAAAGCGAAAAAAATATTATCTGCTCACAAACTTCGCTCCTTTGAAATTGGAAAAATAACAAAGGGAAGCCTTCAAGAGGGAATTCAATACAACTAGTCATGAAAAAAATAGTTATTCTGATTTCAGGAGGTGGTTCAAATCTAGAGGCTATAGCTAAAGCATGCCAAACAGGAAATATATCTGCTTCTATTGAGTTAGTCATTTCAAATCAAGCTAATGTAAAGGGGCTTGAGAGAGCTAAAAAATTTCATTTAATGAGCAAAGTAATTGAGCATCAAAATTTCAATTCAAGAGAGGAATTTGATCAAGCTTTATTAGAGCATATTCTTCCTATAGAACCGGACCTTGTTGTGCTTGCCGGATTTATGCGAATTCTGTCGAATGAATTTACTGAAGCCTTCAATGGAAAATTAATCAATATTCATCCTTCCTTATTGCCTGACTACCCAGGATTAAATACTCACAAACAAGCAATGGAAAATGGAGATTTAATGCATGGCATATCAGTGCATTTTGTTAATAATGAACTTGATGGAGGCCCCATTATCGCTCAAGGAGCTTTAAAAATTGACCCCATAGAGTCAGAGGCGAAGTTAATCAATAGAATTCATAAAATTGAGCATGCTTTATACCCAAAAGTGATATCAGACATCGTCAAAGGATATATCAGCCTTCAGGGTAATGAAGTTAAATTTGAAACTGAAAGTTATTTTGGAACAAATCACATGGAGTTTTTTAATGTATAAATATCTCGGATTATTTTTTGTTTTAATTTCTTTTGATTTGGCATCTCAAGACATTCCTGACTATAAAGGAGAATATGCTTTTACTAATTCTCGAGTCTCTATGCAAGGCATTAGAGAGCTAATTTCTCATGAAGAAAATGGAAAAAGAACTATTCAATTTAATGCTAAATTTCCTCTAGGAAGAATCAAAATCACTTCAGACTTCATCGAAAAAAATAATCTTATAACCTCTACTAAATATTTTGTAGATGTAAAATGGACGCTTATATCAGATAAAAGAACATTGAACTTTGATCAGTCTTCAGGAACTTTAACTTCAAAAGGAAAATTTGAATGGAGCCAGGCTTTATTAGAAGATGAAAATATCTTTGATCCTTTAAACGTTCAAATTCAAATAAGAAAAAATGTTATCGCAGGTCTTAGCAAGTTTTCATTGATGCTTCCAGATTTAAAAACAGGAGCAATTGAATCTAACAACTATGAAGTTGTTGGCGATGGAACTTTTGAGGTTGATGCCACGATATATTCATGCATCATAGTTGAAAGGATTAGATTGCAAGATGATAGAACCACTCGATACTTTTTAGCTCCAGATCTAGATTATCTAATAATAAAAGTTGAAGACGAAGATCAAGATGGAGACACCATGCTTGAACTCAAGAAGCTTTATTAAGTTTTTGGAAGGGTCACCCCTGTTTGTCCCTGATATTTTCCTCCTCTATCTTTGTAACTGACTTCACAGTCCTCATCAGATTCAAAGAAAATCATCTGAGCGACACCTTCACCGGCATATATTTTTGCTGGTAAATTGGTGGTATTAGAAAACTCCAATGTTACATGCCCCTCCCACTCTGGTTCTAATGGAGTGACATTTACAATAATGCCGCATCTCGCATATGTTGACTTACCAAGACAGATCGTTAAAACATTTCTAGGAATTCGAAAATATTCAACCGTTCTTGCCAATGCAAAGGAGTTTGGCGGAATAACACACACATCTGACGTTATATCCACAAAGCTGTTATCATCAAAAACCTTGGGGTCAACTGTAGCCGAGTGAATATTTGTAAAAACTTTAAATTCATTGGCACAGCGGACGTCATAGCCAAAACTTGAAACGCCATAGGAAATAAGTTTTTCACCTTTTTCATCAACTCGTACCTGATTTTCTGAAAAAGGCTCTATCATCCCTTCTGATTCAGCCATTCGTTTAATCCATGCATCTGGTTTAATAGACATTAAATTTCAATCCTCCCTTGGATAGCTCTTGCAATAGTATTACCGTCGACATACTCTAACTCTCCTCCAATAGGAATGCCATAAGAAATTCTTGAAACTTTAACACTGTCAAGGTGATCATTGATGAAGGATGCTGTAGCATCCCCCTCAACAGTTGAACTGGTTGCAAGAATAACTTCCTCAATCTTTGCACTCTGAATATGACGCAGTAAATCAGGAATTCCAAGATCATCAGGAGACACTCCATCGATCGGAGAAAGACGCCCCATTAAAACAAAATATTTACCTTTAAATCCTCCGGTTGACTCTATAGCCAAGACATCTGAAGGACTCTCAACAACACAAAGACTATAAGCATCTCGTGATTCATCGCTACAAATTCTGCAAATTGATTCTGATGTCAATTGCCGACATATCTCGCATCTCTGAATAGCATCCAGGCATTCTTCAAGTGTTTGAGCTAAATGCAGAGCCCCATCTTTATTCTTATCAAGCAAAAACAAAGCCATACGTTGAGCTGATTTCTTACCAACGCCGGGCAAAATAGTTAACGCTTCTATTAACTCATAAAGTAAATCTTTGCTCATGAGCTCACCTTCTTAATAGAGTCATCAATAATTTTCCCACCAAATGAATCAAGAATATCTTTGACAACTTCATTCTCCAATAAAGCATCTTTGTCTTGATTAAGCTGTGTTTGAGCTCTCTCAATCTCAATGGCTGCTGGAGATGCTACAACCTCACCGCTTTCGATTATTAACGATATTTTTTGGCCTAATTGAGTTGAAATAGCCTCTAAAAACTCTGTTTTCAATCCTTCGGTTGGATTGATGAGCTCATCTGATTTTTTTAAGGTCAGAGTGTTATCTGCAAAACTCACGAACTCAAATTCTGAAAAAACTTGGCTCACGAACATGGATAAATTTAATGAATTAAATATTGAATTCCAGCTTTGCGTATCAAGATCTGAGGGCATATTTGATTCATGGGTGTCAGACTCTTCTAATACTTTCTCCTCAACGAGAGCATCTTCAGTTTTGGATTCTTTTGGAACCTTTACAGGCTCAACCTTATTTTGTTTCAAAGGAGATGATTCAACCGCTAGTTTAGAATTTTTTTTTTCTATTTTTGGAGACACTCCATCTGACAAAGGTTGAAATGCAAGCATACGTAAAATACATAATTCTAGAGCTTGCTTAGGATGAGGGTGAACATGGAACTTGCTTAAAGCATTTAAGGCAATCTCATAATGCAGTTGAGTGACCTGAGGATCAATGCTTTCAGCTAATTGTTTGATGCTTGCATCCTCACTGTTTTGAAGCTGTTGATGCAATGAAATTTTATGAAAAACTGAAATAATAATTTTTAAAACTTGCTCATACTCCACATTTAATTCAGTAATTTTATTTAAAGCTAGATAGGCTCCATCACCATCAGAAGCAGCTATGTGATTTACGAGTTCGATAATATAGGATTGATCAATTGTTCCTAACAATGATTTCACCTGATCAGATTCTAGCGCTCCATTACCATGGGCAATGGCTTGATCTAAAAGGGTTAATCCGTCACGAATGGATCCTTGGGCTGAGCTAGCAATTAAAACCAATGATT
The DNA here is from genome assembly GCA_902595065.1 of uncultured SAR86 cluster bacterium. GTDB lineage: Bacteria > Pseudomonadota > Gammaproteobacteria > Magnimaribacterales > D2472 > D2472. The sequence continues at coordinate 37,874 of CACJOM010000003.1, read as the reverse complement.
CTTCGTCATATTTAATTCTCTCCAGATCTAGCAAAGATTGAATATGATCTCGAATTTGAGTCTCTGGAATAATTTTAAGATTTAATTGTAAACAACGTGATAATACAGTTTTGGGAACTTTTTCTACCTCGGTTGTAGCCATCAAAAACATTACATGAGGCGGTGGTTCTTCTAAGGTTTTAAGTAAAGCGTTAAAGCTGCTTTTAGAGAGCATGTGCACCTCATCAATAAGATAAATTTTATATCTAGCATTTGTGGGTTTGTATTGAACAGATTCCAATAATTCCCGCATATCATCCACACCGGTTCTTGATGCAGCATCAACTTCTAAAAATTCTATGTGACGACCTGCTTTTATTTCTATGCAAGCTGTGCATTCATTACAAGGCACAACTTGAGGCATGTCACCTTTTTGACAATTAAGACATTTAGCAAAAACCCGAGCAATTGTTGTTTTGCCTACCCCCCGAGTACCACTAAACATATAGGCTTGATGGAGTTTGTTGTGCTCAATACTGTTTTCCAGAGCCTTTAAAATATGCTCCTGTCCAACAACCTCAGAGAAGGTAGATGGTCGATATTTTCTTGCTAAAACCTGGTAGGACATAGGAGTAAATCATACCATGTGATCTTATAAAATCCGCTCAATAATTTGAGTGCTAAACCCCCGATTGAAAAGAAATTGTTTTTGCTTCATCTTTGATTTGTAATCAATTGGCTCTACACCTTTAAATTTCTTTTTTAGTTCATTTTCAGCATTCTCTATCCAATCTTCATAGGCTTCAATGGCATTACTAATAAGCATTGAATCAACCTTTTTAGAATACAATTCCATTTCTATTTTTTTTGGTCCAAAGCCCTTTCTCGCCCTTGCATTTAGATACATTTCAACAAAGCGTTCATCATCAAGAATATTATTTACAACAAGCTTATCAAGCGCCTCTTCTATGATTGGCATCGTTTCAGGGAAACGTTTGTTGAGCTTTTGCATAAGCTCAAAACGAGAATGCTCTCGCCTAGAGACTAAATCTAGAGCTTTGTTGTATACAAGTGTGAAAGCGTCTGAGGTCATTGCAAAGGCATGACTCTAGACTTGCCTTTATTTTTTATAATTTTAACCCTCTGACCTACAGCAAAACTATAATCTCCTTCTTGCTGGATAATTGAAACGGTTTTGCCTGAATCTAAGTCTAGCAACAGCTCAATGGCAGGCTTTCTAGTGGCTGCGTCTCCCACTTTTGAACCAACTGCCGAGCCTACTAAAGCGCCTAAGACTCCTGCAATATCGGACTCAGTTTCAGAGTCAGTTACTGAAGCACCAGCAACGCCACCAATGATTGCTCCTGCAACCGCACCAGTATCACCATCACCTGATAATATTACTCGATCGATTGAAACAACCGTTGCAAAAATCACTGTTTGCATTCTTTGCGCATCAGAACGATCAACCACCTCTGGTCGTAGCGAGCTATAGGAGCAGCTCACCATGAACATGGCAAAAAGGATGCCAATAATGTTTTTAGATGCTCTCATTATCTTTAGTCTCCCGTTTAAAATTTTTCTTCAGCTCTTCTGCAATTAAATAATAAGTTTTGCCTTTGTAAAAACCGTCAAGAAGTTTAACCTCATATATGGAATCATTAAATTTAGCTGCAAGAATCTCAATACTTTCATTTTTTTTCAAACGCACAAGGTTTCTTCCATCGACCATAGAAAAATTATCCCAAGTTTGAAATTTTCTGCTTCTGTAAGTGTTGTGAGCGTCACTTGATAAAAAGTATACAACTTGCCCTCTTCCAAAAGATGTACTTTGAGAGCCATTTTTAACCAGCTCCCACACTGTTCCTATAAGATCTGGATCAGGATCATCAATTGTTTCAGCAAAAAGACCAGACACTGAAATGGTTAGGCCAAGCATAAGGTAATATTTTTTTAAATCTAACATATTAATTTCGACATCAATTTATATAAAAAGTTCATTAACTTTAACTTTATACAAGATAGACATATATACCATATATACTCATTCCGATCATTAAAACCCATGACCCCAATGCTCCGACAACACGATAGGGAGTGCTTTCCCTAGAAATTGTAAGTCCATATGCATGCAAAATTCTAAAAAGAAAAAATGATGATCCAATTAAATGCAGCTTCCAATCTTCAACACCTTGCATTTCAAGCAATAAAAGAAGAAAAAGTGAAATAGGTGCATGCTCCATTAAGTTTCCATGTGATCTAATGGCTTGGAGTAATTCTGAAGAATCGCCTTCTCCAAGAAGTGTGTTAGTTTTACCTCTTGTAACTCCAACTCTGAAGGCTAAAAAAATTGCCAAAATGGTAATTAATGAGGTGTATAAAAGTGTAATTTCCATAAAATAATTTAGTTCAAGTAAATTTTTCTCATATCCATAAGTGTAATCTGATAGCGTAAAAGATTGGAGTATTTATTAAAAAAAAATTATCCATCTATTAGAATATGTCCATGGATGCAATAACAAATCTTCTAACAAGAAATTCACCTCGTGAATTAACAACGCCCATTCCTTCAAAAGATGAGATGCATGAAATTTATCAGGCAGCTCTTCGAGCTCCCGATCATGCCTGGCTAAGGCCATCACGTTTTATTGAAGTGACTGGAAAAGGTTTGGAAAAACTGTCTGAGATTTTTATAAAATTTGCTTCGAATGAACTAAAAGATGTTACTCCCTTGCAAATGGAAAAATATCAATCTGCACCATTTAGAGCACCCATGGTGATTATTTTAACTACCAAAATCACAGAACATCCCAAGGTTCCTAAGGTGGAACAAATGCTGTCAACTGCGACTGCGGCAGAAAATATTCTCTTGGCTTTACATGCAAAAAACTATGCCGGAATTTGGCGGACCGGTAAATTTGCTTTTAACAATAAAATAGCTGAGTATTTAAATTTAACCTCAGATCACGAGGTGATTGGATATTTGTATGTTGGCACCGCTACTGGCACTAATAAAAAAATACCCGAACTTGATGTTGAAAAATTTATAACTCGCTGGAGCGAATAAATTATTCACTATTTTTCTTGAATTTTCACCAACAGTACTTACATAAATAATGTAGATGCCATTTGGGTCTACGTTTATTAACCGCATATGCCATTTGGGTATGCACATTTTAGTCGCTACTAGGAGGACTATATTATGGTACTTAATTTTACCGATCCGTTCCTAACAACTCGTGTGTTAGGGTTTGAAAGCCTGTTTGATAGATTGCAGAGATTCTCTGAAACTACAGAGAGATCTTCAAGCTATCCGCCTTATAACATTAGAAGAGATCAAAATCAGATCTTTATCGATGTTGCTGTTGCTGGTCTGTCTCGTGAGGACCTGAACATTGAATTGGCAGAGGGCGTATTAACGATTGAGCACAAAGGCCCTAAAGCTGAATTGCTAAATGATTCAAATGAAGTTGTCTATCAAGGCATAGCTCAAAGAGCATTTAAGCAACAGTTTACTTTAGCTGAAAATGTTGAAGTTCATGGTGCTGATTTGGTCAATGGAATGTTGACCATTGCGCTGGAAAAAATTATTCCAGATGCTCAAAAACCTCGTTCGATTGATATTAAAACTCCAAAAATTTTAGGCAGTAAGTAATACAATCAATTTGGATCGGGGGAGCCTTTGCTCCCCCTTTTTATTACAATGGTTTAACATGAAAGACATGAAAAGAATCTTCTTAGCTTGCAGTCTTTTTCTTTGCACTTTAGTTGCGTCAAATCCTGTAGAAACAGGACATGCAAGAGCAAGTTTAATCACAAATCTTCAAAACTCTCAGCAAGAGTCCTTTTATGTTGGTGTGCGACTAGAAATGCAGGAAGGTTGGCACACCTACTGGGAAAATCCAGGTGACTCTGGAAGCCCCTTTGAAGCAAAATGGAATGTCGATGAGGGTGTTATTGTTGAGAATGTAGACTGGCCTACACCTGTAACAATTCCCTATCCGCCATTAATGACTTTCGGCTATGAGGGTGATGCTGTTTTTCCATTCAAGGTCTTTCGTTCTCTTGATGTAGAGCTTTCTTCTATCAGTGTTGATTTTAATTTTTTAATTTGTGCAGATATTTGCATTCCAGAAAAAGCATCTTTAGTTCTTGATTTATCATCTGCAGCGCCAAATGTTCTGGTTGATGAGGCTGTTCAACGTCTCCCATCAAAAATAATCCAAACTGAAAGTCTGGTTAAGGGCGACAGTTTAAAAACTAAATTTAAGTTTTCTCAGCCTTTTGAAAAAGCATACCTTTTTCCAAGAGAAGATAATTTATTTGCTTATACACCAACCCAGCAGCTTGATAGCCTGGGTGATGACCTCTATGAAATTACTGTTCCTGTCTTAAATGATGAAGTGCCCTTCTTTTCAGGTATTTTGAGTATCGATGATAAGGGTTTTCTAATTGAAGAACAGCTTGAATCAAGCTCTAGTATGTCTTTGTGGCAAGCCATATTGTTTGCTTTGATTGGTGGATTGATTTTGAATTTAATGCCCTGTGTATTTCCAGTTATTTCTCTTAAAGTTTTAAGTTTTGTCTCCATGGGAGGCGACGATAACAGCAAAATCAGAAACCATGCCCTCTCTTTTGTTGGCGGAGTGATGTCCACATTTTTGTCAATTGCCACTGCCTTAATCATTATCAGGTCAACTGGATCCATGATCGGCTGGGGCTATCAACTTCAGTCTCCTGTTGTAGTTGGAATTTTGACACTCATCATGCTAGGCATTGGTCTTATACTTTTAACCAATATCAATTTTGCATCAGGTTTAACAACTCTAGGATCGTCTGTGCAGTCTAGAAATGACTATTCGGGTTCTTTTTTCACTGGCGTTTTGGCTGTGGTGGTTGCGTCTCCTTGTACCGCTCCGTTTATGGGAGCTGCTATTGGCTATGCCCTCTTACAGCCCTCCTTCGCAACACTGCCAATCTTTCTTGCACTCGGTTTAGGTTTTGCAGGACCATATTTATTGTTAGCTCTAAAACCTGATTGGATCAGCGCCCTTCCTCAGCCGGGAGCTTGGATGGAAACACTCAAACAATTCTTTGCCTTTCCCATGATAGCCACAGCACTTTGGCTCATGTGGGTATTCATGGTGCAAACTTCGGGAGATGCTCTAATTTTATTGCTAATACTTGGATTAATTCTTGGAATTGCAATTTGGATGATTGCAACATTTAAAGGTCGTTGGAAATGGATTGGCATGCTTGCAACTCTTCTTGCAGCTGTACAGATTTTTTATAACCTACCTGAGAACCCTAATGGGCTGGTGGCAGATGCTTCTGCTGAGCAATGGAGCTTAACCATTGAGTCTGACTTGCAAGCTCAAAATCAAGCATACTTAATTAACTTTACTGCGGCTTGGTGCATTACCTGCCAAACGAATGAAAAAACTGCACTTGCCAGAGATAAAGTGAAAGAATATATAAAAGAGCAAAACATCACCTATATCAAAGCTGACTGGACAAATCGTAATGAAGAGATAGCCGTTGGGTTAGCTAAATATGAACGCACTGGGATTCCATTATATATTTTCTGGAAGCCTGGTATGACTGAATCGAAAATCTTACCAGCTGTGTTAACAGAAGATTTACTAATTAAATCAATGCAATGAAACTCTTTTTAACTTTTATCACCTTTTTTTCTATTACAACTGCAACTTATGCAGCAGAAATTAAATTACAAAACCCTGCTATCAATGAAGAAGCGCCAAACTTTAAAGCGGTTAATAGCTACGGAAAGATCATTCAGTTATCTGATCTAAAAGGAACTCCAGTGATATTAGAATGGACCAATCATGAGTGCCCCTATGTGGCAAGACATTACAATGAAAATAACATGCAAAGCATTCAAAAGATGGCAAGGAATGCAGGGGTTATTTGGTTGAGCATTATCTCCTCAACTCCTGGCGATCAAGGCCATGTTAGCTCAGAAAAAGCTAACGAATTGACAAAATCCAGAAAAGCCAGTCCTTCCCATGTCCTGATAGATGAATCAGGCGAAGTGGGGATGCTGTATGGCGCTAAAACTACGCCTCACATGTACATGATTGATGCAAATGGAATTCTTAGATACAAAGGCGCCATTGATGATATTGGTCGTGGTATGCAGTTTTTTGATACCCCTTTTAACAAAGCTATAAACTATATTAGCTCCCAAATGGATCAACTGATTGCCAAGCAATCACTGGCTATAAATTCGACCACTGCGTATGGCTGCAGCGTAAAATATAACTACGACTAATTTCAAAAGATTCGCATAGACTTTTTAAAAGGTGTTTTTTTAGAAAGTCTGAGCTAATATAGATTCAAAAATATTGCATGCAAAATGAATTATCCAGCATTTGAAGTTTTTGGCACTCAGCATTTGGTTACTTTGTTGATATGTGCTGTTGTGATTTATGCATATCCCAAATACTTTGCAAATCAAAGTCCAGCCAAACAGACTCAAGGCGGAAAAATTCTTGCAGGCATTATGATTTTACACATGGTCACTCAGCCCATTTACGATGTGCTGCTATTTGATCTGCCTTGGAAAGGTGAATTCCCTATGCACATGTGTGATTTTTCAATGCTGGCAATGATTGTGTACCTCTTAAAACAAAATGCTCCAAAAATTCTTTTTCACTGCGCCTATTTTTGGGGTATCTGCGGTGCAACCATGGCTTTGGCAACGCCAGATCTAATTTACGGATTTCCTCACGGGGAGTATTCACCATTTTTTTGGGGTCATAGCTTAATCTTGTTAGCGGTTTTTTATGTACTGATGGTCAACAAAGAAAGGCCTATCCTAAGTGATATACCTAAAGTGATAGGTGTAACCCTGGCGCTATTAATTTTTGTTTACATTGCCAATCTTATAATTGGGCCTCCCGCAAACTATTGGTACCTAGCAGATCGACCCGTTGAAGGAACTTTGATGGATTATTTTCCAGATCCTCCACTTCATTTGATTGGAACAATTCCATTGGCGATCATTCTGTTTTATATTGCTTATTTGCCGCTACAGATAAAAGATAAACTTAAACAGAAATAAGCTATATGAAACTTGAACCAAATGTTTGGTTTGATGAGGTTGTTAAAACTTATCATCTCATTTCACCCCACATACATCATACACAACTTGTTACTTGTCCTGATCTAAATGAAGAATTGGATGGCAGGTTCCTGTTCAAACCTGAGTCTTTGCAAATCACAGGCTCTTTTAAGGTAAGAGGTGCGCTTTCTGCCATCTCGAGGCTTTCAAAAGATGAATTGAAGCGAGGCGTGATAGCTTACTCTTCTGGGAATCATGCTCAAGGTGTTGCGCATGCAGCCAAAGTATTTAATACACCAGCAACAGTGGTGATGCCCAAAGATGCGCCAGAAAGAAAAATTGCTAATGCAAAAGCTTTGGGCGCTGAAGTGATTTACTACGATCGACGCACTGAAAGCAGAGAAGAAATGAGCAGAGAAATAGCCAAAGAAAAAAATCTAGTCATTATTAATCCTTACGATGCTCTTGAAACAATTTATGGCCAGGGTACTGCAGCTTATGAAGTAATAAACGATGCTAAAAACCCTAAATTAGATAATGCGATTATTTGTGCTGGGGGTGGCGGTTTGACAGCAGGTTCGTGTATCTCCATTAAACATATTAATCCTGAATGTAACGTCTTCACTGCTGAGCCTGAAGAATGGAACGATCATCAATTATCCTTTGAAAAAAATGAGAGAGTTGCGATGGATACCAACCGAGGTGGATTATGCGATGGTTTGCTAACACCTACCCCTGGTGAAATACCTTTTGCCATCAATACTCATTTTGGAGTCAAAGGGTTATCTGCATCAGATCAAGCGGTCTGTAATGCTATGCGATTTGCTTTTAATCGCTTGAATATAAAACTTGAACCTAGCGGAGCCGTAGCCTTGGCTTGCTTGTTAGAAAACAAAGAGAGGTTCAAAGGCTCAAGAACTTTAGTCATGCTATCTGGAGGCAATGTTGATCAAAAAACCTTTGCTGAGTGTTTAGCTAAAGCTACTCAGTAGGCTCTTTTTTATTTGGATTGACCAGATCATCAATTCCGGTTCCGCCGGTCATGACATCGACGATCACACCAATGACCATGTTAAGCAAAATTACAGCATTGATGATGATAAATGAAACAAAAAAGATCCATGCATATGGATAAACTTCAATGACCTGAGCCATAATATTTGCCCAGTCATCATAAGTTGCAACTTGCACAAGAGTAATTAAAGCCAAGCCAATATTGCCCCAATTTTCTGGATCCACCTTGCCAAAGAACATGGTTCCTATTGCGCCCCATACATACATAAAGATAAACATGAGCAAAGCTATAAAACCGACTCTTGGAATGGTTTTGATAAGTGAGTCAATGATATGACGGAAAGCTGGCACCACGGTGATGATTCTTAGCACCCGAATAATTCTCAGCAATCTAGCTACAAAGACACTTTCAACATTGTTAATTGGTACCAAGGATATGGTCACTATTAAAAAGTCAAAAATGTTCCAACCATCGCTAAAGAATTTAACCAATGAACGCTCAGATATCATTCGAATAATGATCTCGATCAAGAAAAATAAGGTGATGGCATAATCGAATAGATCCAAGTAAACGGTGTACTCAGGTGATATATCATAAGAGCTGACACCTGCATAAATCGCAGATGCAACAATAACAGCAATGACAATGCCACTAAAAATACTGCTATTTCTAATTTTTAAAAAAAACTCTACAAAACTATTCATATCAGCTCCTAATCATAAAGATAAGTTTTTCATTTACAACCATTTCAATTAATCAACCAAATAAATCCCTTCAGCGAAATAAAAATCATTAGCTCCAGCTGTGCCAGTATCACCTGATTTATATAAATTCACATTTACCCTGCCGCCACTCTCATCGGGTGATGAATCGCCATATAAAGCTCCAGCCACAGATGCGCCACCCAACCAAGAATTATCTAAGCTGTCGGTTGAATTACCCGTGTAGGTGTTATCGGTGCCGCTAATTGCAACATTAAACGATGCAAAGCCAGCATTTGAAACGATCGGATTCTTGTCATCAAAATTGGTGAAGGCTAGAGTACCAGAATAACCACTGGATCCCCAGTTAAAGGTGGCTGCCACATCGGCCGTGGTGGTGTATTTATGGACGTCGTAGTTGGTGCCGGTTTGATTATAACGATAAGCCACATTCATCACCGCTGCCCCACTCATCGAGGCTGAACCTGAAGTTGGTATTTCACTTTGATCGACCACTTCACCACCAACCCAAGTGCCTAAATGCACCGAGGCGTTTTGCGTCCCAGCATTAGGCGAGACATCAATAGCACTCATGGCCCAAAAGCCCCAAGTTGAATAAGCGGTATCTGGCATCGAATCATTGCCGCCGGTGTGGAATAAATCAGTATCCTCTTTATCTATGGTGTTATAGGAAACCATCACTCCAGCCAAGTTATTGGAGCCACCTGAAGTCCCATCAATTTGCGCCCCATCGTCTTGGATTTCAGCTGCAAAGACTTCACTTGAAATGTAAGCTGATTTTGCTTCATCGTTGGTGGCATCACCAAACTTCAAAGTCATAGATCCAGTATCCACCGTGCTCCAATTAGACGTATAGTTATTTGATGGAGCAGCACTGATGGTCATCGGAGCCACCACCTGCACATCATCGTTGGTCGTATCAAACGTAAAGCTAGCCAAGGTACTGCTTGAACGAATTGAAGATAGCTGAGAGTTGCCCGTACCACTGACATCAAATTCTAAAATGCCGCTGAAAAATCCGCTGTAACCCGTGGCACTTGAGGAGTAAAAATCTGAAGATCTAAAATCACTTAAGCTTGCATAATCTGCATAAGATGAGCTTGAAGGTTTAACGTCTTGAACCACAGCAGAAATATTAAAGGAGCCAGTGCTGAAGGTATCGTTGTTAGAGTTGTAATTAACCCCCAAAGTCATATTGCCTGACTTGTAAGGATCAGAGGATGTAATCATGGCACCGCCAGGTTGATTGGAGCTATCACCCCAAAAACAGCCGCTGTCGTTGGACGTTGCGCACTCAATTGGCGAAGTACCATAATTAATACCCAAACCATCATTATCGGCATTGGTCGCACCCTGATAGGACCAATAATGGTAGCCATCCATGCCTAAGCCAGTATCTCCTGCTGAGTATCGAGTGGTGTCATTCTTACGATAGTCGACGTTCGAAATAACTACATTCAACAAGCTTTGTTGATCATCTCGAGTGGTGTTGCCTGAGGCACCGTCATAGGAATCTTTCAAAGAAATTTGTGCCCAAAGGCCAACGCCTATGCCACTTGGATTGAGAACTTGCCACCACATGGATTGACCTTCAGGCAATTCATTGGTGCTCCCATTGAATCTTGAGGTATCAAGCATGTCAGAGCTATCAAGGGCGATGCTAGAAAAATCATAGTAGTTATCATAGGTATTACATGCCGAGGCATTATTGCCTACACCCAAGCAATAATCGTGACCAACATCACCATAAGACCAAAGCGTTTTTGGAATAAAATTAGGAATAAAATAATCGTTGCTAGTTCCACTGGCTGCAAAATTTTCAATGGGAATGACTGCCATAGCAATGACTCTTTTATTGCCATTGGTAAAGGATACAAAGTTAGCATCCTTATAAACTTCTCCGGCTAACGTAACCTGATCTTCATAGAGGTTGTAGGTGGATGATGTATCAGAACCAGACGATAATGTTTGAGCATACTGTAAAATGTCAATGGTAACCTCATGAGTACCATAGCTAGGTCGGGGCAAATCAACATCAAGCCAAACAATGACATCTGATACATACTCAGAATCAGTCATTGAGGCTGGGAAAAAAGCCCAAGTTCCATAACAGTAAGTATTTAAATTTATGGGACAGTTCAATGACGATGAAGAGGCGCTTCTACCAGCACTATTTTGAAATGTAGTGCCACCATACGTGAAATTAAATTGTTGCATAGTCCCGCCGCCACTATAGCTAAAGTCACTTCCACTCATGATCGACTCTAAGAAGGTCATAATCTCATTATTTTGTAGGTTCCAACCACTATGTTCACCATGTATAACAAAGACTCTACCCTCTTGCTGGAGAAACTGACGAACTACTGCTTGCTCAGTAGAATCAAAATTACCAGAAGCGTTGTACTGACCAATTCCATGAACTAATACCTGATAATTTTCTATGTCTGAAAACGTGTAATCCAGCGTATTGTTGTCGTTATTATTAATAGTAATTGCAAATGGATTCCCAAGAGTTTGATTGGCTGTTTGAAAACCGTCCACGTAACCAGCATAACCATTGGTAAATCGGACATTCAGACCACTAATTGCCGTTTTAGAAGTGTAATTAATGTTTGCAGCTGCCTTATCGGTGGTCATGAACCAATATTCTGCGCCTTCTAGTCGCCCTGCGGTCAGGAAGTCAGCATTGGCTATGGTGGTGGTGACTGCTGTGCCTAGAGGGCTGTAATACTTACCATCAAGTGCGGAAGAATTTGGCGCAAATGCAAATTGGCCATTGCCTGAGGTATCAACGGGGAAATAATAGCGCCAGTTCAATGCGGTTCCAGAATTGATCTCCACTGGCACGTAGTTGTTAGTCGTATCATCCACACTTGTAATGGCAGTTGAATTGGTGGTACCAACTTGCTCTAAAGTGTAAGCAGCTAGACTTGATCCAGAAGGACCCCGAGTAGCCGTGGCACTAAAGCCACTTCTTGAAACTGAGTTATAGTCGGCAGAATATCGCAAAACAGCAGACTCCAGCTCTTCAACGTTACCCACATTAACCGTAAAGGCATCGGTGGTGGTGTTGCCTCCTGCAGTGGCAGTCAAAGTTAAGGTGTAACTTTTGGCCGTTTCATAATCTAAGGTTGCATTGGTGGTGATATTACCCGAGCTGTCAACGGCAAAATTACTGCTGCCGGTTCCACTTAGGGAGTAAGAAACGGTTTCGCTCTCTGGATTGGTGATGCTTGAGCTACCAACAGTAGTGCCTGAACTTGAAGATTCTGCCAAAGCTGCACCGCTGTTTGCCAGAGTTACTGCTAGGGTATTAATTTTTAAATCTGAAACACTTAAAGTAAAAGTTTCAGAAGTTGTGGTAACCCCATCGGTTGCAGTAATCGTAAATTCATGCGAGGTCTTGGTTTCATAATCTAAAGCATTAGCTAGGGTGACTTCACCTGTTGAGCTATTAATTGAAAACTTGTTATCAGCATCAGTTAATGAATAAGTTACAGTACCTTCTGCATTGGAGCTTGAAGAAGTTGCAATGGTGGTACCAGTTGAAAGTCCCTCGCTTTGTGAAGCAGATGCCAAGCTAGCACTAATAGATAGACGCACATCTGTGATAGTGATAGTTAAATTTTCAGAAACTGTGTTGACCCCATCCGAGGCTGTTAATGTTAGTGAGTAAGTAGAAGTAGTCTCATAATCAAGAGTTGCTGCTGTGGTGATAGTGCCATCTGCCGATACAGAAAACTGATCACTACCAGTACCAGATAAAGAATAAGTCACGCTGCCACTGCCGTCGGTAGTAGTTGAAGTGGTGGTAACGCTTGTACCTGACGCGGCTGTCTCACTTAGACTTACTGAAGAGCTAGCCAAGGCAATGGATAGTTCTATCACATCATCTACATTGATGCTGATAGTGTTTGATGTGCTATTGGTTCCATCACTGGCAGTTAGTGTTAGCGAGTATGAGGTGCTTGTCTCATAATCTAAAGAACTGGCTAAAGTAATATTTCCTGAACTATCAACAGCAAAGTTTTCACTGCCAGTTCCACTCAAAGAATAAGTTATGGTTTGTGATTCAGGATCCGAAGCAGAAGCAGTAGCAATGGTAGTGCCAGTAGCAATATTTTCTGCAAAAGATGATGCTGCCAATGTATTTGAGAGACTCGGCGCTTCATTAACATCATCGACTGTAATAATTAAGTTAGAAGAAGTGGTGTTCACTCCATCGGATGCATTTAAGGTCAGGGTGTAGCTAGTTGCAGTTTCATAATCTAGACCTGCTGCAAGAGTGACATTGCCAGATGAGTCAATTGTAAAATACTCACTGCCAGTTCCACTTAAGGAGTAAGTAATAGCTTGAGACTCAGGATCTGATGCCGAAGCGGTTGCAATGATTGTTCCCGTTGAAACATTCTCTGCAAAAGATGATGCTGCCAATGTATTCGAGAGACTTGGCGCTTCATTGACATCGTCCACAGTAATAATTAATTCAAATGTGGTGGTATTGACTCCATCGGATGCATTTAATGACAGGGTGTAGCTAGTTGCAGTTTCATAGTCCAATGAATTGATCAGTGAAATATTACCGGCATCGTCTACGCTAAAGTTTTCGCTGCCTGTGCCTGAAAGACTGTAGGTGACAGTATTCCCTTCAGGATCGGTTGCTGAGGCAGTTCCTATATTAATGCCGGTCAGGCTATCCTCTGCAAAACTAGTCGCTGAAGTGCTGGCGACTAAAATAACAGGCTCATCAATATCAATGACGCTGAAATTAATTTCAAAGACAGTGTCATTAACTCCGTCGCTAGCAGTGAGTATCAACGAGTAACTTGTAGTTGTTTCATAATCCAATTCGGCTAGCAATGAGATATTGCCATTTTCATCTACACTAAAGTTTTCACTACCCTCTCCTGATAGAGTAAATGAAATATCTCCGCCTTCAGGATCTACAGCAGTGCTTTCTAGAATTGCTGATTGCAAATCAAGATTTTCAGCAAAAGAATCTGCCAGCAGATTGGAAGTTAATTCAATGGGTTCATCGATATTAGTGACGTCCAAAAGAACTTCTATTTCCGAGACATCTGCATTTTCAGATTCAATGGTCACAGTAAATGAAAGCGTGGTTTGAGTCTCATAATCAAGCGCACTTATAAGATTAATTGTTAAAGTTTCTTCATCAAATTCAACAAGTTCGGCATCAGCACCCGAAATGGTAATGGTGTAGTCTAATTCTCCTGGATTAATAAAAACTAGTGGTGTGAGAGTTTCATTCACTAGATTCTCGCTAATCGATTCTACAGACTCGCCTGCATTAACTTGAAAGATGGGAGCGACTTCAACAGTGGTCTCTTGAGTAGATTCTGCAACCTCCTCTGCAACTTCTCCAGTTGGATCCTCATTGGCATCATCGGCCTCGACTGTTTCAGCCTCTATGGCAACTTCATAATCATCAGCTGTACCTAAATCTTCTGGCTCCACATCTGAAGAGGCATCTGATACTCCCGATGAATCTAGTAAACTTTCATCGACTTCAATGTCGGTTGAATCGCCAGCATCATCGCTTGCAACTTCGGTTTCAGTTTCAACTTCTGCAGGTGCTTCAGATTCAGCTTCTATTGATTCAGGGGCAGTCTCCTCGGCTGGCGTCTCTTCAGCTGGTGTTTCTTCAGCTGCAGATCCTTCTTCTTGAGTCTCCTCGGCTGGAGTTTCTTCAGCAGCAGATTCCTCTTCTTGAGTTTCCTCAGCTGGTGTTTCTTCAGCAGCAGGCTCCTCTTCTGGTGCTTCTTCTGGAGCCTCTAGTTCTTCTTGAATGGCATCCAAACTTTCTTCAGTGACCTCAACTGGCTCACTGGGCTCAGAATCCTCGCTTTCAACAGAGACGGAAAAACCTGGTTCGGTCACAGTGGTAGCAAAATCTGGAGAACATTGATCACCAAAAGTATCTAGATCCACACAATTGGGTGTCACAGTCATCTCAGTACCATAAAGAAAAGTGGCGTTGGTTTGTGGGCCATTGGTTTGGACTATCCCTATCCCACCCCTGATTCCAACGGTGGCAGAATTAGTTCTAATTAGTGCAGGCTGTTTCTTGGTGACCTTGCCGCCAACAATTCTCAGCAAACCGCGTGCTGTGACCTCAAGAGAGCCCTCAGCGGTCTCAGGGTTATAAATAAATCTATCTAGAACAACACTGGAATTAGGTCCAACTGAAAAAGCTGTTCCATCGAGCAGCATCATTTGCGCTCTACCAATGCCATCAGTTTCAATCGTATGGTTTTGGATGATTTCATAGCCAGCATCAATAAGTTTGCGTTCCTGGTCAAGAGTAAGGTCAGTTGTATTTTTATTGACCGCCGATGCAACACCTATTTGCTCTTGTGTCAGACCATTGATAATAGAGAAACTTGTAATTAAAAAGAGTAAGCTGAAATTTTGTAAATATTTCATCATTTGAAGCATTGATAGTTTATTTGTGCCGAGAAATTATTTGCCCTACGTTTGTAAATACTGATAGTGCTCCTAGAATCATTGAAGATTAAACCAAGGTTTAAAGACCAACATGCTCCCATAGACTTAAGCATGTTGAACCTCAAACTTTCCATTTGATCTTGTCTTGAGCCAAACAGAGGATAATCCTCATCATGAGATTTGTCTTGATAGCTGTATTTTGAAGAAAATTGCCAATTATCTAAGAATGGCTGGGAGTAACTGAATTCTAAACCATAATTTTCATAAAACTCATAGCCTGCATTAGCACGATAATTTTCTAAAATAACTTTATAGCCATATAAGGCTTGAGGCCCAGACCAGACAAAACTTTGCCCAAAACTTACTCCATTAACACGACCATTTTTCTGTCTTCCTGATCTAAAAATTTTCTCTTCTCTGTAATATGAAAATAGCATGGAAGAACCACCATCGAGCTGACCACTATAGTCTAGAGAAAGACGACCACTGCGAAGAATTTCCTGTCGATTTAACACCACTCGCAAAAGATTGATATTTGGAGAAAAAACTGGATCTTCTAAATTAAAAAAAGAAAAAATATGCTCATCAAGGTTAAAGTTTCTTCGTGCTGAAATTACATTGCTTTGAATATCAAACTGATTGAAGGTATCAAATCGATCAGCGCCATAACTGAAGAAGTATTGAATATTATCTCCTCGCGGATGATTCAAGTCCTGATCGACACTCAAAGAGTAATTATATAGAGAGGATCTATCACTCTGCCTTTTACTCTCTTGATCAACTTCTAATAAAAAATCGCCAATTTCAATAAAATCAGCATTGATTCCTGAGTTTCCATTCGTGGTTCGTTTAAAGCCAATGCTAAGATTTTGCTGCCATTGAAAAGGCTCCTCAGCAGACACGATGGCTTCTAAAAATTGGTCTACTCTGGCCTCTACTTCAGGCGGCGGATTAAATTCCTTAACACTTTTCAAATAGTTGTTAGCCAAGGCATAAGCACCCAGTCGGAAATATAAAACTCCAAGCTCTAATCTTATGCGTGGTAACTTTGAGTCATATATTAACATTTGCTCGAAAACACCAATCGCACCCTCTAAATCTCCAACCATGATAGATAGATTTGCGTATCTAAAAAGCAAAGACAGGTTGGTTGGATCTTTAAACAGTTTTTGAAAAACTTCTTCTTTTTGTTGCTCCACTGCTGCTAATTCTTTGGGATCAGAGATGGTGGGCTGAACATTTTGCGAATATAAGTTGAAGCAAACAAACATGCTCGCTAAAACTATAAAGATTCGATGTTTCATGGTAGTTTTCGGAAGCTTTAAACCCTAATTTTTTGGGCCAGATCTCCCGTTATGGTGGTTATTTAAACATAAATGTGACAATTTATCATTTAAAAAAGATATAAAAGAAACTATTGTATTTCAGGGGTTATAATTCACTCATGAAAAAATCTGAGCAGACGAAAGCTAAGTTAATCAAAGCTGTGGTTGACCTAATAAATAAGGGTCAAAAAATTTCTGTTGGAAGCATCTCAAAAGAAGCAAAAACTGCCTACGGGAGCTTTTATAGGTACTTCAATAATCTTGATGAGATAAATGAAGCTGCAATTATACAAGTGGTTCTTGAAAGAGCTGAAAGTCTTGAAAAAGAACTAGAAAATGAAAAATCAAATC
This sequence comes from uncultured SAR86 cluster bacterium, assembly GCA_902595065.1. Classification (GTDB taxonomy): domain Bacteria; phylum Pseudomonadota; class Gammaproteobacteria; order Magnimaribacterales; family D2472; genus D2472. The sequence goes on along the minus strand of CACJOM010000003.1, from coordinate 20,933 downwards.
TATTTAAAATATACTATGGGTGGTTTGTAGCAGTCGATTTGTATCAAGACACCTACAGAGCCAACTGGTTGATTGATAATCCAGCTAGTATCAATCAAGCATGGGCTCTTACAACCCCAATGACTCAGTCATGGTTGAAAGAAGCCATTGACAGAAAAGAAGAGCCAGACTTAACTAGCGAAAACTTAAGGCATTTTAAACTGGCCTCATCATATATATATTGGACCTATCAAAATGCATTAAGAGAATATCTAAGAGGCAGAAAATCTATTCATGTTTTTACGGATTTAATGAATTCGGTGAACTTTCTAGATCTACCAAGAAAAACTCATAAAAAATACCTTAAAAAAGTTGCCGATTTTGTTAAGGATCGATAAGACTTAACATGAGAAAAGGCTATAAAAAATTTTCTAGATTTGGTCTTATGGGTTTTGCTATCCTTGTTAGTTTTTTACCCATTTTTAATCCTCTGCAAATTTTTACTAGTCTTCAGAATTATTCATTTGATAGCTTTCAAAGAATCTTACCCAGGGAAGTGTACTCTGAAGACCCCGTTGTCATTATTGATATTGATGATCGCTCGCTAGCAATGATTGGGCAATGGCCTTGGTCAAGAGACCAATTAGCAAATCTTACAAATCAAGCGTATGCATCTGCAGTTTTAGGCTTTGATATTATGTTTGCTGAATCAGATAGAACCAATCCGCAAAATTTAATTACCAGCTATTCTTTAAATGAAACATTGGCTAGAGAGCTATCTGCCCTGCCAAGCAATGATGAGCTCTTCGCAGAGGCTATAAACAATCATGGAACTGTGGTCCTTGGTCAAGCATTAAATAATAAAGATAATAAAAAGCCCTTCGAAGCCAAATTTGGTTTGGTGACCCAAGGAGATGAACCAAAGCAATTCATTACAAATTATCTTGGTGCACAAAACAATATTCAGCTGCTTAATAAATCAGCTGCCGGCATTGGCTCGATGAGCATTGGAAATAATGAAGCAATTGTTCGTCAATTACCCACATTTGAAAGAGTAGAAAATCAATTAGTGCCCAGTCTTGCGCTTGAAATGACAAGAGTTGCTGTAGGTGCTTCAACTTTTCAAATTAAGTCCTCCAATGCCTCAAGCGAAGAGGCTTATGGCGCTCAAACTGGAATCAATCACATCAAATTAGGGCCTTTAACCATTCCAACAACACCGGAAGGAAATGTGTGGGTTTACTACACTCCAACCAAAAATATTCCTGCCGTTTCAGCCGCTGATGTAATCTCAGGAGCAATACCGCCTGAATTTTTTGAAGGCAAAGTAGCTTTAGTTGGAACTTCTGCTGCAGGTCTCTTAGATTTAAGATCTACTCCTGCAGAAAAAAATATCCCCGGCGTAACAATTATTGCTCAGTTTATTCAACAGATTTTTGCAAATGAGTTTTTGCAAAGACCTGACTGGCTTTTTGGAGCTGAGTTTCTTGCTGGCCTTAGTTTGGCAGTCTTAATTACCCTGAGCATTCAAGCCTTAGGACCCATTGGTGGATTAAGTGTTTTGGTAGTAGGTTCTGGTGGAATTGTGACTTCAAGTTATTATTTTTTTAAGTCTAAATTATTTTTAGTTGACCCTATTTCACCTTTGATAATTTCTTTGAGCGTTTATATTGCAGTAACCTTTTTTAATTTTCTGTTTACTGAGCTTGAACGCAGCAGAGTGAGAGGTGCTTTCTCACAATATCTTTCTCCAGAAATGGTTAATCGTCTAGCAGAATCAAGCGAATCATTGGTTCTTGGTGGAGAGAGAAAGGAGATGACTTTTTTGTTCTCAGATATCAGAGGTTTTACGAAAATTTCAGAGCAATATAAGGATGATCCAGAAGCATTAACCCAATTAATAAATCAATTGCTTACTGTTTTATCTAATTCAATTCTAGACCATGGCGGCACCATAGATAAGTACATGGGAGATTGCATCATGGCTTTTTGGAATGCACCTACCGATCAACAAGATCATCGCCAATTAGCAATTCAAGCAGCACATTCAATGAATGAGGCTTTAGATCAATTTAACAATGAAGCAAAAGTAGAGTTAGACTTTAAACTTGAGATAGGTATCGGAATCAATTCTGGTAACTGTATTGTGGGTAATATGGGCTCAGACAAACGTTTTGATTATACTGTTCTCGGTGATGCTGTGAACTTAGCGTCAAGACTTGAAAGCCAATCATCTAATTATGGCCTGCACATGATTCTAGGTGAGAATACTTACATCAATGATTCCCCGTTTACTATTATTGAGATTGATAAAATTGCAGTAAAAGGAAAATCTAACGCTGAAACAATCTACACATGCTTAAAGCCAGAAAATAAATGGACTCAAGAGCTCATGGAAAAACACAAAGCTTTCTTAAGCAAATATAGAAATCAAAGCTGGGAATCTGCTAATTTATTAATTGACGAATTAATATCTTCCCCCAACGAGCTTAATCTATACTACAAACATATGAGAGCAAGGATTGAAGAATATATTACAAACCCCCCATCCGCTGATTGGGAAGGAGTCTATGTTGCAACAAATAAATAGAGTTAAGTTTTTCTCAATCTTTGCGATGTGCATAACCTCTTTAAATGTTTTAGGACAGGCAATTGTGAATATTGAAGACCTTCGACGAGAGGGAGAAGTTGGGTTTTTTACAAATATTAGCGCTAATCTCAATGCATCTCGAGGAAACAGAGATAGAGACTTTTACTCTGTGCAACTCAGATTTGATAATAATTCAGAGGATGCAGAGTCTTTTCTAATTCTCCAGCAAAGTGAAAGAAAGTCTAATGACAAACTCATGGATGAATCAACCTTTATGCATGGAAGATACATCTTTGTTGGCGAAGAGGCTTCTAACTGGGAAGTATTTGCTCAATACAGTGAAAATCCTTTTAGAAATTACAAAAAAAGATCTGTTCTTGGAGGCGGCCTAAGATACGAACTATCAGACTCAGCTCGCTTGGGTGTGGGTTTACTTAATGAAGATGAAACTGATCTTACCGGTAAGTCAAAAACAACTGAGCGTTTAGGTTTTTATATTCATAACTCTTTTGAAGTAGCAGAAAATATTTTTCTTAAACCCACCGTATACTTTCAACCGGGCATTGATGATTTTGAGAATGACTATAAAGCAAGTATCATTTTAGCCTTAGATTTTAATGTAAATGAAAATTTTAAGATAACGATGCAGTATTCATCCTTTCATGACTCAGACCCGCCCATGTTGGCTGAGAAAGCAGATGAATCTATATCCACTATGTTTTCATACAACTTTAATTAATTATGGAAGGATTCATACAAATTTTTACAAATGTTTGGGAAGAAGGCTTTCTAGGCATTGGCATTACTGAGATCATAGTCTCTTTGGTAATTTTTATAGCAGGGGCTATCAGCAGAGCTTTTTTTGTTGGCAGAGTCCTGAATTGGCTTGAAAAACTGACTGATCAGACAGATTCTGAAGTGGATGACGTTTTACTTGAATCGCTAAAAAAACCTCTTGGATACATTCCAATAACAGTTGCTCTTTACTGTATAACTGTCTATCTACCTCTTTCTGGTATGGCAGATACTTTTGCAACTAATCTGGTTAAAGCGATGATTGCATTTACTATATTTAGCGCCTTAGCAAATAGCATTGCCCCAATCTTTCAAGCATTTACTTCTAGTGCGATATTAACTAAATCAATGACAATGTGGCTTGAAAGAGCGGCAAGGATTATTATCTGGATAATTGGCCTTGGTATTATTCTTGATATCTTTGGTATTCAAATTGGCCCACTGGTTGCCGGTCTCGGTTTATTTTCAGTAGCTGTTGCTCTTGGTGCTCAAGATTTATTTAAAAACCTTATCTCTGGATTATTAATCATTGGAGAGAACAGATTTCAACCAGGTGACAGAATTGAGGTGCCCGGTTCACTGCATGGCATGGTAGAAGACATAGGTTTTAGATCAACTCTTGTCAGGATGTTTGATACAGCGCCAATGCTTGTTCCAAATAAAGACCTCTCTGATGTGAAGGTGATCAATCACGGCAACATGGAATATAGAAGAATCAGCTGGACACTCAACCTCATCTACTCGACCACCCAAGAACAATTAGCAAAAATTTGCGAAGAAGTAACCAACTTTATTACGACTTCTGAAGAATTTGTTAATAACCCTAACCAAGAGTCCTTTGCTAGAACTGATGAGTTAGCTTCAAGCTCTATTGATATAAGAGTTCTTTGTTATACAGACCCAGTTGGTTTGACCGATTTTTCAAAAATCAAACAAAACCTAATTTTTGAGATTATCAAGATTGTGAGAAACAATGGTTCTGAATTTGCTTACCCATCTACCTCTGTATACGTAGAAAACACTGATCCATTAAATGTTGCAGACTATTCATCAGATGGATTGAAAGCAAAAGATATATCTCATGAAGCTGCTCCTGATAAAGGAGATGACTAGTTCGAGCTTCTTTTAGAAACACTAAGCTCGAGTTCTTCAAATAGTTTCGGATGCTCTTCCGAAAGCTCTTCCAGATCTGACTTAGTCAATTCAAGCAATTTTGAATCATCTGCTGCTGTAATGGTCGCATTTCGTGGTGCGTTGCCAAGTAAACCCATTTCGCCAAAGTAGTCACCTGCAACCAAATAGACAGGATTGTCAATTTCGACTTTAACTTTTCCATACTCAATGATAAACATAGAGTCAGCCTTTTCTCCCTTTGAAAAGATAGTCTCGTGTTCACTGACTAAGACTGCTTGAAGTTTTTCATTAATTTTACCAACTGCTCCAATAGGTAGCTCTTGAAAGAGTGGAACAGAAGCAATGGCCTCAAAACTGACTAAGAAATTCTTCTTTTGAATCTCTTCATAATATGCAGATGCAAGAATAGCAGCAGGCAAAGCAAACATCCCTATTCCAACCAGCATAGTGAAACTTGCCAAGAGCTTCCCAAGATCTGTCATAGGAACAACATCACCATAGCCCACAGTGGTAAGAGTTGCTATGCCCCACCACATAGTAGATGGAATACTTCCAAAAACATCGGGCTGAACTGATGATTCAAGAAAATAAATAAAGGTTGAAACAACCAATAAAATTGAAATCACCATTATCTGTGAACCAAGCAAAGCATTGCGTTGCTTAATAATGGTTTTGATAAGAGTATTTGTTGGTAATAAAAATCTAGATTGACTAAAAATATCAAATAGCCTGAATAGCCTGAGTATTCTTAAGTCATAAATAGAAAAAAATACTTGATTAATTAAAACCATTCCATCAATTAACAATAAAAATGAAGCCCTGCGTTCTACAAAAGCTCTTATAAAAAACTCTATTGCAAACAGACCAATTGATGCAGAATATAAAATCTGCAGAAGAGGCATTTCAATAGTTAGATAGCCAGCACTGGATATGATTTGATGAAGGATATTGAGAGCAATGACCGCCCCAAAAAACTTATTTAATTTTTCCAATACTTTTTGCATAAAGAAATTATAACTTGAGTCTTTAATATGAAAAAACTTAACTCTAAAATATTAATCAATAAATAGTTTATTTATTTGATAGGATGAACTCTTGACGAAATTAATTTAGAGGTAAAAAGAAGTCGTGTCGGATCAAACAATTCTAGCTACCACATTGGCAGTATTGATGGTTCTTCTGATTTGGGGCAAATGGCGCTATGACGGAGTAACATTGGTATGTTTGGCTGCATTGGTATTATTTGGTGTAGTGCCTGCAGAAAGTGCTTTTTCAGGGTTTGGACACCCAGCCGTTATTACTGTTGCGCTAGTACTTTTAATCAGCAGAGGCTTACAAGAAGCAGGAATGGTCAGTTTAGCTGGTAACTTAATATCTCGCTTAACTCTTTCGGAAAATCAATACATGATCATGATCATGGTTGTTGCAGCATTTTTATCTTCATTTATGAACAACATTGGTGCCATGGCTTTACTTCTACCAATTACATTATCTCTTTGTCAAAAAATGGAATGGAATCCTTCAAAATTTCTTATGCCACTGGCTTTTGCAAGTATTCTTGGTGGCATGAATACTGTTATAGGCACACCTCCAAATATTATTATTGCTCAATATAGACAAGAATATACTGGTGTTGCTTTTAATTTCTTTGACTACTCTTTTGTTGGTCTAGCAGTAAGTATTCTAGGTGTCTTATTCATTGCATTTATTGGATATAGGTTTGTAAAGGTTCGCGATAATGCTAATGACACAACTAGGCTGATTGATTTAAAAAATTACCTGTTTGAAGTCACGGTGAAAGAAGATAGCAAGGCTATAGGATTAAGGTTATCTGAGATAAAGAAAATTTCAGGTCCGGAAACCGAAGTCCTTGGAGTGGTGAATCAAAATGGTGGAGTTTCAAGGGTTTCGATGAGTAAAAAAATTCAGCCTGGTCAAATATTGGTAATTAAGACATCTCCAGATGATATTTCCACCATTCAAGAGGCTCTTGGATTTGAGATTGCAGAAGATCTTGTCACGGTCCAAGAGTCAGATTTAGCTGAAATAGAAGTCATGGTCACAGCAGGTTCAAGACTCGTTGGTAGAAAGCATGAATTTCTCAAAAGACTAGCCTCAGAAGATTTAGCATTGCTTGGATTATGGAGGCAGGGAGCAAGATTTAGAACAAGACTCGCAAGAGAGATATTTAAAATTGGAGATGTGCTTCTGCTTGGTGTGAGAACTATAGATGATGAGGGAGTAAAAGAAAGAATTAAACATTTAGGTTTGATGCCCTTAATGGAAAGAGATCTTCAAACCATACCCAGCAGAAGTCGATTACTTAAAAGCTTAATCTTTTTTAGTCTTGCAATCGGATTAACTGCATTTAATGTAATTGATATAGTGGTGGCATTTTTATTATGTGTCATCGCTTTTATATCTATTAAAGTTTTGAATGGAAATTTATATAGGAATATTGAGTGGCCGGTGGTTGTAATGCTTGCTGCCATGATTCCAGTTGGTCAAGCACTTGAAACTTCTGGAATATCATTGAATATTGCAAACTTTATATCTGCAAGCACTGAAGGGATGGCTTTACCATGGTTACTCTTAATGATTTTAGTTATTACTATGTTTGTCTCAGATATCGTGAATAATGCAGCTACAGCTGTAATCATGGCGCCAATTGCAGCTAATCTTGCATTGCAAGTTGGACAGCCTGTTGAGCCTTTCTTGATGGCAGTGGCGGTTGGTGCCAGCTGTGCATTCTTGTCGCCTATCGGGCACCAATGTAATACCTTGGTGATGGCGCCTGGAAACTATAAATTTGGTGATTACTGGCGTCTTGGATTACCCCTTGAATTTGTGATTGTAGCCATCTCAATACCTATGATTTTATTTGTATGGACATAAAAATGATTCAAGTCTAATACAAGAAAATCTATCTGGCTGGTCAAAAAGTATGTTTTGTACAGTATATTTTTGGGCTCTTAACTTAAATAATTTTTACAATTAATTTACTTAATTCATCAGGTTGCTCAAAAAATAGAAAGTGTCCACCTTCATTAATCGTAAAAATTTCAGAAGGGACTTCATCAGAAAACTTATCAACGGCTTTCAAATCAACCAACCTATCTTTGTCACCAAGAATAATTGATATTGGGATTTCAAGATCCTTGATATTATTTAAATCCAATTGATAACTATTACAAGCTTCTAAATCATCTAGCATAACCAAATCATCTTCCTCAGAAAAAGCATTTTTTATACCTAACAATCTTTTATGAAGTCCATATTTAATAATAAAGTCGGCTGCATCACCATTACTTACCCTAGCTTTTGCAAGCAGCGGCTCAGCAACTCTGGTGGGATAAATACTATTTACCAGAACTATAGATTGCACTGGTAACTTTTTTTGCATTGCCATTTCAAGAGCAATCAATCCGCCCATACTGTGGCCACACAAGCTTAAATTATTAAGATCATAGGTTTCCAAACAATCAATCAAGAACTTACTATAAGAGTTAATGGTGTTACATGAGGAGCCTTTTGAGTCCCCATGCCCAGGCAAATCAATAATTAGAGGTTTATTAAACTCCGAATCGGGTAACTTCAGCGATCTAACCAATCTATGGTCCATGCCAGCACCTGCAATAAAAAGTATTGATTTTTTTTCTTTATCAATTGATTCAAAATTTTGAAAATATATTTCTGAATTTATCATTGCTTAGGCTCAAAATTGGTAGACCCGAATGGACTCGAACCATCGACCTTCGCAATGTCAATGCGACGCTCTAACCAAAACTGAGCTACGGGTCTAAACGCCAAATATTATACAGCTAGACAAATAATAAGATAAGCCTAAAATCTAGTTGAACAAAGAATTGGAGATTTTTCTAAGAGTTATAGATATCAAAAAAGTTTAATTTTAAATTTAGGAATTCTGCATACTTACGGAAATACTGCAAAGCAAATACTCTTGCTGGAAAAATGGAATAGTCTCCATGTTCTATACCCTTAATGTAGTTTATATTTATGCATAATTTAGAAGCTACCTCAGATTCAGATAAAGATAATAATTTTCTCCTCTCCAAAAATATTTTTCCAATCTTGCATGTTTGTGCTGATCTAAGACAGGGCTTTAGGTTAACTTCATTTGCAATTGAGTGCATCTAATATCTAATAATTTAAAACGAACCTATAAGTATACATAAAAATGATAAATTGTCATTTCTATAATCTAGAATTCAAAGTTGTAGATATTTGTATGGAATTTTAGGTATCTAATCTATAGAGATTGATCTTTTAGTGAGAAATTCCTTTGTCTCCTCAAGAATGCTTTGAGTTTCTGCAGAATTCTTTTTTTCAAGAAGCTTTTCTAAATCTGACATGACTTTGCCCATTGAGCCCCAAGGACCTTCCTCATTAAGTCTTTGAGTAATAAGTGATTGATAACGATTCATCATATCTTCAGGAGCTACTTGAGGATAAAACTGGCAAATTAATCTTTCTGCAAATAATCTATGACGTTCATCAGAAATATTACGACAAATTTTAATTCTCTCTTCTGCAGAGTCAATTCGATGAAAATCTGCCATTAAATCTTTGTCTTCTTTAGAGGGAAAACCACCTGCATAAATCATTTGCTCGATGTGATCATATTCATTATTCCAATTAGTGATTTTATCTGCCATCGCTTGGCTGACAAGCGATTGAAAATCTATATTTTCTCTAACTTGTTTAGCCCTTTCCTCTAAAACAGTAATATCCATATCAAAAGCATTTTTATCATCAATCATTGAACTAGGGCATATAGGTATTGTTTTATTGATGCCATATTTTTTAAAGGGTCCAGATTTTCCTGGTTTTTGTACCAGTGAATAAACTTCTTGAGTATCAAGATCAAATATTTCTTCTGGCTCATAACTTAAATCAAAAAACATTAAGTCATTTGGAGCTTTGCTTCCACAAGGAACTACAGGATATCTAAAAACTTCTCGTCTGAAGACCTCTCCTAAACACAAAAACCCAGATTTTTTAACTTCTTCTTGAACACCTGCCTTAGATGAAATGCTGAGAAAAAAATCTAGCAATTCAGGCTTTTTCCTATTGATGATCTCAAGAAGAGATATCATCAGTTTACAATCAGCAATTGCATCATGAGCATCGCCAATTTCAATACCATTGGCCTCAGCCAAATCTGCTTGCTTTAAACTAATCGCCGGGCCTCCATCATGAAGAGGGATATTCAAAAGGTCAGGAAAAAATGCAGCAACATTATTCATCATTAATAAAAGATCCAAGCGGCTGTTTCCATTAGTGTTTGTAAGATATGATTCAAATAAATTCCAATAAAATTGTCTTCGCACTAACTCTTCGTCATAAGCCATCCCATTAAAGGTTATAAAGACTGCTGGCTCATCAATGGTCCATTGTCTCCACTGACGATTTAGGTCTCTCATCATCTCATAATGAGAAACATTAGAATTAAAGAGGTGTGTTTTCTTATTAGTAACCATTGCCATCGGATGGGGTATGGCCCATGGTAATGGAGCACATCCTAGATTTTGTTCATCTTGAATTTCTAAATTGCGATTTGTCTGGATTGAGCCACACTGGAGTATCTGGGCAAAATCTTTTATTAAGCCAGTTGTCTCAGTATCATAAAAAATTAAGTTGTTACTCAATTATCTATTAGGACCTGCTGACATTAGATGATTCTACTTTTGATTTATCATATTCAGAATACTTTCCAAGCTCATACCTTGCAACTGATCTTCTGTGTACCTCATCTGGCCCGTCAGCAAGTCGTAAAGTTCTCATACCAGCATACATTCTTGCAAGAGGGAAAACTTGAGATACACCTGCACCGCCGTGCATTTGAATAGCCCGATCAATTACATCACAAACAATATTTGGAACAATGACTTTAATTTGAGCAATCTCACTTGCAGCTACTTTATTGCCAACAGTATCCATCATATGCGCTGCCTGCAAAGTTAAAAGTCTAGCCATGTTTAATTCAATCCTTGAATTAGCGATAATATCCATATTGCCACCAAGTTGAGATAATGGCTTGCCAAATGCAACCCTACTTTGAGATCTTTCACACATCATCTGCAATGCTCTCTCACCTAGTCCAACTGCTCTCATACAATGATGAATTCTACCTGGTCCAAGTCGGCCTTGTGCTATTTCAAAACCTCTGCCTTCACCAAGAATCATGTTGCTTTTAGGAACTCTCACATTTGTAAATTTAAGATGGGCATGTCCATGAGGCGCATCGTCCCAACCAAATACTTCCATCATTTTTCTTACTTCTATACCTTCAGAATCCATAGGCACAAGGATTTGAGAATGTCTTTTATGTCTTGGAGAGTCAGGATCTTGATCAGTTACACACATAAAGACGATAATTTTACAACGTGGATCTCCTGCGCCAGATGTCCACCACTTCTCGCCATTGATAACGTATTCATCCCCATCAAGAACTGCTGTAGCAGCCATGTTAGTTGCATCTGAAGAAGCTACTCCAGGCTCAGTCATGCCAAATGCAGACCTAATTTCTCCAGCTAGCAATGGCTTTAACCATGTTTCTTTTTGCTCCTCTGAGCCATACCTCTCCAAAACTTCCATGTTGCCAGTATCTGGAGCTGAGCAATTAAAAACCTCAGATGCAATGCCAACTGCTCCCATTTTCTCTGCAAGATGAGAATACTCAAAGTTACTTAAACCAGTTCCAAACTCTCCCTCGTACCCTGGCAAGAAAAAATTCCACAATCCTTCAGCCTTTGCTTTGGCTTTCATCTCCTCCATAACTGGCGGGACACACCAACGACCCCCTTCTTCTACTTGCTGAGCATATGTTGCTTCATTAGGCCTGATTTCAGTGTCTATAAATTCTGACACTCTATCGAGAAAGGCTTGAACCTCTGGTCTTAAATCTCTCATTATTTACCCCTTATTAATGGATGTTATTTATAATATAAGTATTGTGAATGTTATGAAATAACTTTATTATTACTAACTAATCTGTTTATAACCATAATAACTGTAAGCAAGTTGCAAAGCTATAGGATTGCTAAAAAATGAAAATAAGTTCTTTTGATTTAAATCTGTTTGTCATTATGAACTCAATTTATACTGAAGGAAGCCTCACCAAAGCAGCTGAAGTGGTTGGCATTACCCAGCCTGCAGTATCCAACGCTCTTTCTAGATTAAGAGAAAAATTTGACGACGAGCTATTTGTTAGAACAGGTAGTGGTATGGTGCCTACTCAGAAAACTGAAAATATTATTAAAGATGTACAAAATGCTCTGCAGCTTATGCAAAAAAGCGTCAATGAGCCTGATGAGTTTGATCCAGCAACTAGCCAAAAAACTTTTAGAATATCTCTTGGTGATATTAACGAAGGTAGAATTCTTGCAATCCTTATGGGAAAAATGGAAAAACAAGCTCCAAATATTAAACTTGAGTGTTACTACTCAGCCAGAGATCAAGTTCCTCATGCGCTTGCAACAAATGAACTAAGCTTTGCTGTTGATCCATTCATACCCAACTCAAAAGATACAAATTCCATGAAAGTTTTCTCTGATAAATTTGTCGTGGCGCATCGAGCAAACCATCCTGTATCAAAAATTCAAGAGATGACATTAGACGAGATGCTAAAATTAAAATACATTAATATCTCCAACAGAAAAAGAGGTGCATCTGTTGTCGAAATGGAAATGCAGAAAATGCAATTACAGCCAGAAATTGCGCTGAGGTCTCAGCATTATCAAGTAACTCCTGAGATAGTAAGATCAACTGACCTGTGTTTGCTTTGTTCAGAAACTTTTGCAAAAAAACATGGGCTTAGCTACCTTGAAATTCCCATACATGTTCCCCCATTAGAACAATATTTAATTTGGCACAGCAGTGATGATAATGATGGATCTCATATTTGGATGAGAGGCCTCATAAGAGAATCTTTTGAAGAAGTTAGTTCACTTTAGCTTTAGGCGCCTCTCCATAATACAAATATGAAGCTATCTTTGGCCCTTTGATATATTTCTTCTTTAAGTCTTTAAATTCAAAACCACCAGCAATAATTAATTCCTCTATATTTCTATTCAAATTACAGCCACCCGCAATTTTTTTCCATACAGGTGTAATTCGATGCTGCCATTTTTGAATGTTAGGTTCTGGAGCAAGACCATGCTCTAGAAAAAACAATGATCCTCCTGATTTAAGCAACCTATGAGCTTCAGCTAAAGCCTGCATGGGTTCAGGAATGGTGCAAAGACTAAATCCTATTACTACGCTATCAAATGACGATGACTCTAATTCAATTGACTCAGCGGTTGCCTCTATAAATGAAATCTTAGAATGAAAATCTTTTGCTCTAGACTTTGCAAGGGCCACTGAGCTTACTGCAGGATCGACACCAATTACCTCGGTCACCTTCTCAAAATCATAAAAATCAAAATTTAAACCTGATCCAATACCAATTTCTAGCACCCTACCAGAAACTCTCGGTATGACTTGGGCTCTCTTTTTTTGAAAGCCTTCCATACCACAGCAACAATCCAATAATTTCGGTAAAAAGTATTTCTCATACAAACTCATGATTGGCTCAAATCGTGACCTGCTATGCCAACCAACCCGCCATCTGAAGGAACCACTGCTCCAACTGTATAAGCACCAGCTCTTGAACATAAGAAAATTGCCAACCCTGCTATGTCCTCAGGAGACCCAATTCTTTTTCTGGGATTTCTAGATTCTATCAATGAATAGTCATGATTAACTGCTGCTCCAAGCATCATAGACTCATATGGACCAGGTGCGATTGCATTTACAAGAATATTTTCACCAACCAATCTTCTTGCTTGAACTCGAGTTAAATGATGAACGGCTGCTTTTGAAGTTCCATATGCATAACTTTCTAAAGCAGGTACATTCAAGCCATCGATTGATCCAATGTTAATTACTCTCGAAGGATCCTCTAAAGACGCTTTTTTACCAAGCATAGGAGTAAGTTTTTGGGTTAAATAGAAAATAGTTTTTACGTTCAAGTCCATAACCTTGTCCCAACCTTTCTCTGAATATTCTGCATAAGGTTCTCCCCATGAAGCTCCTGCATTATTAATTAGAAAATCAATGCTCTCTTCATTTGACTGCATATAATTCGCAAAGCTATCTATCCCCTCCATCGTACTCAAATCACAGGGCACAGGAATACAATCAGCCTCATACATTTCAGATAATTCTTTTGCTTTCTCTATTAAGGCAGCCTCTTTTCTTGCGGTAATGTATACCTTGACTCCATTCGCTAAAAAACCTGCGGCTATCATTTCACCAATTCCTCTTGAGCCACCAGTGACAATTGCTACTTTTCCAGAAACATTAAAAAGCTCAGTTATTTTCATACCTATCCCTACAAAATTAAATTAATAGTTATGTTCTCCTGAAATCATTATGAATTCAATAGTATTGCCTTTAGAATACCGTCATGGAGCTAACTTTAAATTTTATCCTTTTATTAACAGGTATTACTATACTTGTTTGGGGAGCAAATAAGTTTGTTGATCATGCCTCTGTCATAGCCAAACATTTAGGTGTTGGCGATCTTGTTATTGGGCTAACACTGATCGCGGCTGGAACCTCAGCACCCGAGGTGTTTGTTGGTATATCTGCTGTTTTGAATGGGAATGAGGACATTGCCCTTGGAACAGCTATTGGTTCAAATATATCAAACATTGCTCTCATTTTTGGCGTTTCTTGCCTCTACTTTAATGCAGCTTCAAAAACTCATTTATGGAATTTAATGCCTTTTGGTTTGACTGTATTGTTGCTGGGATTAACTTTGGCAGATGGAACGATCTCGTTTAGTGAAAGCATTGGTTTTGTAGGTTTATTCATGTTATTTATGTACATCCTCATGAAAACGGATGGTGTCCCTGATGAGGAAGGTTCTGATGCGTCTGAATTTACAAAAAGTTTATTTTTATCAATGGTGGGACTTGTTGGTTTGATAGCTGGCGCCAATATCTCTATTGTCTATGCTGAAAGCACAGCATTATTGTTAGGTATATCAGAGTTAATCATAGGTCTTACTATTATTGCGTTAGGAACTAGTTTACCTGAGTTGGCTGCCACGGTTGCAGCATTAAAAAAGGGCAAACATCAAATGGTTGTTGGCAATATTATTGGATCCAACGTTCTGAATTTAGTTTTTGTTATTCCAATTATTGGATTTTTTGGATCCGTTCAACTAAGTCCGATCGTTGTGGAGAGAGATTTCAGCATCCTTGCAATTTTAAGCTTGGCCTTTATTGTATTAGCAGTTGCATTAACCAAATTAAAATTCAATAGAGGCTTGTATGTGGTTGCAGGAATACTTTTAGTCGGCAGCTACACTCTCTACATTGCCACTCTTTCTGGGATTATATAAAAATTTCATATACAAGAAAAAGAATAACGACAAGACAAAGGTAACCACTTCAAAGATAAAAAAAGTATTATAAAAAGTGGGTGTACTTGGAATTAGTGCAAACAGATATCTACCAAGAGCAATACTAAAAGTTAAGAATGCAAGCAGTGATAAGGCATATGTTGCAATGCCCCTGCTAAAAAGACCCAGCAAGCATAAAAGCCCAACAATCATATTGATACCGCCGTACAAACCTGCAACCTCTGAATACCCTATTACTCCTGAAACTCTTAACCCAACTGCTTCCATGAATGAAGGAATTTCATAACTCAGTTCAAGGGCGTCTTTCACAGGATCAATCATTGCCCATGCACCTATACCAAAATATAAAACTGCATAAGCCATCAGAAAAAGTCTAATAATCCAAATCATTGTATTTCCTATAAAATTTCGTTCTTTCTTTTATTGTGACCTGCTCTGGCAACGAAACAAATAAATAAGCATATGAAAAACATTATAATGGGATCCTGAGATAAAGGCAGAAAAGTTACAAAACCAATGATATGAGTCAAAAGTAGCGAGATGCTAATCACATATATCGGCCAAATAGATGAAGTAGGATTTTTACCAGAAAAATATCTAAAGATGAAATAATTCAAGGTAAGGAAGAAAGCTGGGAGGAGAACTCTGGCTCTGTATTCATCCATTTGATCTTGGTTAAACTCAGTTGCTAGAAATGCGATAGGTAACTGATCATAAAAAAATAAAGCAATAAATATCCTGAACGTTGTATACAAACCAACAAGTATCAATGAATATTTAATTAGCCTTTCCATCAATCTATTAGAATACACTTAAATATAAAAAATTTTAAATTTTTAGCCACTTAAGAAGATATGAATATAATTTTAGATGCAAATGAATGCCCAGGAGTCTCTCATCCTGAGCCCTATACGGGAGTTAAAGCTTCTATTCTAGAAATTCAAGAATTTATTCAAAGAACGATCAAATCAAATAAACAACCCATTGTAATTTTTGGAGCTAATTGGTGTCCAGATGCAAGATTGTTAGAAGGTGTAATACAGTTACCAACTGTAAAAAACTTTCTTGGAAAAAATGCAAATATTTTAAATATAGATGTGGGGAACTATGAAATGAATACTGGATTATTCAGTTTTTTTGATAAAAATATTCAAGAAGGCATACCAAGAGTATTTATTATGGATAGAAAAGGTAAAACTCTAAATTTGGATGTAAACGACACTATGCGAAAAGCACGTGACCTCACTACTCAGGAGATTTTTAACTACTTACAAGAATTTATAGTTGAGACTTAATTAATAGCGGAAATGCTTAATCTTATCTCTACTATTTTTTAAATCTGTCATTGCATGAATGCCTATCTCAAGGTGTTGCTTTGCCCATTTAGATGTAACGGCCTGATCTGATTTTTCAGTTTTGACCCCGTCAGGCGTTACAGGAACATCTGAAACTAAGAGCAAAGCTCCGCGAGGAATCTCGTTGTAATGACCAACTATAAATATCGTGGCAACTTCCATATCAATACCAATAGCTGTAGTTTTTTTTAGTTTCTTCAAAAATGTTTTATCATGCTCCCATACTCTTCTATTGGTTGTATAAATTACTCCTGTTCGATAATCAGTACCTGCATCTAATATTTTGTCTGAAACAAACTTGTGTAATTTAAATGAAGGTAAAGCAGGAACTTCAGGAGGAAAATAATCATTAGAAGTTCCGTCGCCTCTGATAGCGGCTATAGGCAGAATAAGATTTCCAATTTCAGATGAATCTTTGAGTCCGCCACATTTTCCAAGAAACAAAACTCCTTTTGGTTTTCTTGCAACTAACAAATCCATAACTGTTGCAGCGTTGGGTGAGCCTATTCCAAAATTAATAATGCTTAAACCTTCGCTGTTGGTGCTGGAGGACATCGGTCGATTTTCACCTTGCACATTAGAATTAAACCTATCTGCAAACTGATCAACATAGTCCTGAAAATTAGTAAGAAGAATGTAATCGCCAAAGTCATCCACAGGCATTCCTGTATATCTAGGCAGCCAGTCTTTGGCTATATCGTATTTATTATCCATAAATCATTATAGACCATCTAAGATAATCAAAGAATTTTGTTAACTTTTGATTGTTTTAGGCAGATTGATGGATGTTCCAATCATGAAGAATCATATCCGATGCTTTTTCTCCAATCATAATAGTTGGGGCATTGGTATTGCCGCCAACAATCGTTGGCATAATTGATGCATCTACTACTCTCAATCCTTTCACTTTGTGAACTTTAAGTCTGCTATCGACCACCGACATTTCATCGTTACCCATTTTACATGTGCCTACAGGGTGATAAACAGTATCAGCTCCCTCACGCATGGCTTGTTCAATGTCAGCGTCATCATTTATATCGATAGGTCTTTGAGAGTGTTCAGATATGTATTTACTAAATGGTTCGCTGCCAAGAACTTTCATCATTATTTTATAACCATCAACCATATCTTTCACATCATCAGGGTGACTCAAAAATTTTGGATCGATTAAAGGGTCTGCAAATGGATCTGCAGACGCAAGAGTGACCTCACCATGAGACTTAGGCCTTAACAAGCATGAATGGCAGCTCATACCTGTTCCCCAAAGCAGGGTTCTGCCATGATCAACAATCATTGCTGGTGCATAATGAAATTGAATATTTGGTATTTCTAACTCATCCTTTGTTTTAACAAAAGCTCCTGCCTCAGCAATAGTAGAGGTAAACAGACCAGTTTTTGTAAAAAGATATTTTAAGATCTCATAGGGATATTTAAAAAATATATTTTTTAAACTAAAACCTATTAATTTCATTGAGTTGTACTTATGGACGGTAATGTAATCAATGTGATCTTGAAGATTTTTTCCAACACCGGGAAGATCTATAAGATGATCAATACCGTGTCTGGTAATTTCCTGAGCTGGCCCCACTCCTGATCTTAAAAGTATTTGAGGAGATCCAAACGCTCCTGAGGAGAGGATAACTTCCTTTGAAGCGTTTAATGTTAAAGAATTATTATCACTGCCAATACATTCAACACCTTTTGCATGACTTCCATCAATTAAAATTTTATTTACTTGAGTATCGGTCATCACTGTTAGATTATCTCTGTCTAAGACTGGAACTAAGTAGGCCTTAGCTGCGCTGCACCGCTTACCATTAATTTGAGTTGTTTGATAATAACCGAAGCCTTCTTGATCAGCTCCATTGAAATCATCGTTAAAATTAAATAGCTTTGATCCAGCCTCAACAAAAGACTTGCATGATTCAGGCTGATGAGCAATATCGCAAACGTTTAATGGGCCATCTTGACCATGATATTCATTGTTATGAATCTCATTGTGCTCTGCTTTTTTAAAATATGGCAATACCTCATCATATGACCATCCCTTATTACCAAGCTCAGACCAATGATCATAATCCCAACGATGGCCTCTCACATATAACATTGCATTAATTGAACTTGAGCCACCTAAGGTTTTACCTCGAGGCTGAAAACCCTTCCTATGTTCTTGAGTCTCACTGGGCATTTTATGAGTACCGCCAGCAGAATCTACTACCACTGATTCTGGCTCAGTGACTGTAACTTTCTCAAATTCTTTTTGTGGAACCGTGTCATAGGACCAACTATATTTGCTTTGCGTCATCCCAAAAGCAAAGCCAATAGGCACATGCAACCTTGGATCACTATCCTTTGAACCTGCCTCAATTAAGCATACTGATGTATTAGGGTCTTTGCTGAGCCTATTAGCCAAAACACAACCAGCAGAGCCAGCACCTAAAATAATAAAATCATAATCTTTCATATACGCGCTTAGTATTAATTTATTGCTCAGCAGCAGTTGCTAAGCCAGTTAAAACAGTTTGATGTTTGATGTATTCATGAATTTGCTGAGCTTGTTCTATGTTCAACACATCCTTAAATGAAGCCATGCCACTCCCATGAATTCCACCCAAGACACTTCCTAAAAATGATGCATGGCCTTGCGCATCCAGCATCCTTAAGTCAGGCAATACTCCTCCACCAATAACACCTGCTCCATGGCAAAATTGACAATGTTCATGGTACTCATATTCACCTCGAGCAATTACCAAAGCATCTGAATTTAATTCAAAAATAGTAGGATTTAATTGAGCTATGGTTGCAACTGGCTCCTTAAGTTGAGCCCCCCCGATTTCAAAAATCATCATTCTTCCGTCTCTGGATGGGTTTTCATTTGGTGATTCTAATCCGCCAGTTAGTGCATAGGCACCACCATAACCAACTTGAACTGCAATGTATTGCCTGCCTTCAATCTTATAAGTTATTGGGGGCGCTACAATCCCTTGTCCAGTATCAACACTCCACAGTAGATCACCAGAATCTGCTGCATATGCTACAAACCTACCATCTGATGTTCCTTGAAAAACTAAATTTCCATCAGTTGAAAGAACGCCTCCACTCCATGGTCTTTTATATTGCGCTCGCCAAACTTCTTTTTGCTCTTTTGGGTCCCATGCAAGCAAATAACCGACCGTAGCTGCATCCACCATAGCCAGCTCATCAGGGTCTTTGGGAAGGTAACTCATTTCAATCTGATTGCCTAAATTCCAAGTACGTGGATTGTATTCAAATTCATTATCTGTCGAGTAGATAAATATTGTCTCTTGGGCTGGAATATATACCAAACCAGTTTTTGGACTGTAGGACATTGGATGCCAATTATGACCGCCTAAGGGTCCAGGCGTTGTTAGTGCTGGTTGTAATTCATGATTAGTTTCTTTAATTTCTACTGGTCTTCCAGTTTCAGGATCTACATGAGATGCCCAATTTATAGGTACAAAATTATTAGCTGAAATAAACTCGCCCGATGTTCTATCGATTACATAGAAAAAACCATTTTTTGGAGCCTGCATAATGACTTTTCTTTGCTCGCCATTTATCTCCATGTCGGCAAGTATCATATGTTGAGTAGCCGTATAGTCCCAGGTATCCCCTGGAGTCGTTTGATAGTGCCAAACATATTCTCCGTTATCTGGATTAATTGCCACAATAGATGAAAGATATAAATTATCGCCGCCGCCAGGACTTCGCACATACCTATTCCATGGAGAACCATTCCCAGTTCCTATGTACAAGAGGTTTAATTCTGAGTCATAAGCCATAGAGTCCCACACAGTTCCTCCACCACCAATTTCCCACCATTTACCTCCAGACCATGTTTCGGCTGCTTTGGCTAACGCTTCGGATTCAAAAGGCTCATCAGGATTTCCAGGAACTGTAAAAAATCTCCATAACATGGAACCATCTTGGATATCATAAGCAGAAATATAGCCTCTGACTCCAAACTCACCTCCGCCATTACCAATAATTATTTTTCCGTCTATGATTCTTGGTGCTCCGGTAATTGTATACGGCTTGGATTTATCAATTGTTAGAACATCCCAATTCAACTCTCCTGATTCTTTATTAAGAGAAATTAAACGACCATCGATAGTTGCGAAAACAACTTGATCATCCCAAACTGCAACCCCTCGATTCACAACATCACAGCATGCATTCCTTGCCCATGACTTATCAGCCGCAGGATCAAATGACCAAATTTCTTTACCAGTTTTTGCATCCAACGCAAAAACTACACTCCAAGGAGCGGTTATAAACATCATCCCATCAACAACAATTGGAGTTGTTTCATGACCTCTGTTGGTTCCAGTTTCAAAAGACCATGACAAACCTAATTCATGAACATTTGAATCATTGATATCTTTCAATGGGCTAAATCTAGCTTCATCATAGGTCCTGCCATGCAAAAGCCATGATTCATTCTCACTATCTGCGTTCAATGCTCTATCTGCATAAGATGGATTGTCTGAGCATGAAAATATCAAAAGAAGAAGCAGAGGTGGTAATAACAAGTTTTTCATAGAACTAATATACCAAAGGTTCTAACAGAATGTTTGATTAAAAATACAAGGTTTGATTATATTAAAAGTTAAGAAAATACTCT
>CACJOM010000002.1 GCA_902595065.1 uncultured SAR86 cluster bacterium | reverse complement strand
TTCACCTCCCAATTGTAATTTTTACTGAAGGGGGTGGGGGCAGACCAGGAGATACAGATGTATTGATTCAGATGGCTGGATTACACATACCATCTTTTTCTACTTGGGCTCAATTAACTGGTAGCTCTTTAAAAATTGCAGTAAATAATGGCTATTGCTTTGCAGGTAATGCTGCATTATTTGGCTGTTCAGATTTCAGGATTGCAACTAAAAGTTCATGGATTGGTATGGCTGGTCCAGCTATGATAGAAGGGGGTGGGCTGGGTGTTTTTGAGCCAACTGACATTGGGCCTGTATCGGTACATGAGAAGAATGGAGTTGTGGATTATGTAGCTGACAATGAAGAACAGGCCACCTTAATTGCAAAAAAGCTTCTTTCTTATTTTCAAGGTCCTATCAGCGAATTCACTGTTAATGATCAAGAAGCCCTCCGCAATGTAATGCCTGAGGACAGACGCTATACCTATGAGGTTCGCGATATTATTCAAACATTGGCCGATGATGATAGTTTTTTGGAGCTCAGAAAAAACTTCGGTCAAAGTATTGTGACCGGCTTTATTAGAATAGAAGGGAAGCCTTTCGCTCTTCTTGCAAGTGATTGTCAGAAACTTGGGGGTGCAATAGATTCTGAGTCTGCTGAAAAAGCAGCGGAGTTTATTTCTATTTGCAATGATCATAATCTTTCAATTCTTGTTCTTGCCGATACTCCTGGGTTCATGGTTGGTCCTGCAAGTGAAGAGGGGGGAGCTGTTAGAAGAATGGC
The DNA here is from genome assembly GCA_902595065.1 of uncultured SAR86 cluster bacterium. Lineage (GTDB taxonomy): Bacteria > Pseudomonadota > Gammaproteobacteria > Magnimaribacterales > D2472 > D2472. The sequence continues at coordinate 247,665 of CACJOM010000002.1, read as the reverse complement.
ATCTCTATTTAAACAAGGAGCTAATATTCAGGTTCCGCTTGTAGCAATCTTTCTTCGTAAAGGATACGGTTTAGGAGCACAGGCTTTAGTTGGAGGTAGCCTTCATAATCCTGTTTATACTGCAGCATGGCCTACAGGAGAATTTGGCGGCATGGGAATAGAGGGAGCTGTTAAACTGGGTTATAAAAAAGAATTAGAGAGCATCGAAGACCTTGATGAGCGTAAAAAACTTTTTGATAAGTTGGTTGCTAAAATGTATGAAGTTGGCCAAGCCATTGAAGCAGCATCTTTTTTAGAAATTGATGCGGTTATTGACCCTGCAGATACAAGACAGACTGTGCTTAAAGCTTTTCAATCTGCGCAAGGAAATTTATGAAGAAAATACTCACCAGTCTTTTGGTTGTTCTCTTGGTTTTATGGATCCCATATTTTGTTCAAACATATAACCTTAAAGCTTTAAAAGCATCTGACCTTCCTGCGGAAGGTTCTTGGGCCCCATTAAAAGAAGGCAATCTATATTACCGCTGGTATTATCCAGATGCTGAAGTTGCAAATAATGAAACAGTCATTTTGGTGCATGGATTTTCTACCCCTCACTTTGTCTGGGATGGAATGAAGGGTTTTTTATTAGATGCCGGCTACTCAATCCTGGTGTTTGATCATTATGGTCGAGGATATTCAGAGAGACCAAGAATTAAATATACCAAGGATGTTTTTGTTCAATCTCTTAAAGGTCTATTGGATAATCAGGGAATTTCTGATCAGGTTCATCTAGTGGGTTATTCAATGGGCGGGCCCATAGTTGGGCACTTTACTAAAGAGTTTCCTGACATGGTTAAAAGCATGTCTTTGATAGCTCCAGCAGGTTTTATGGTTGAAAATCCAACTGAGGATTGGTGGATCATGAAACCTTTAATCGGAGAGTGGGTTTTAAATGTCTTTGGTTCAAGATTAGTCTTTCAAGGAAACGAAGAAAATGATGAGCCACCCAGAGATGACCCATTGGCTTTATCAAAAAAAGATTTTATTAAAAAAGCAGGAATCCAGATGCAATACAAGGGCTTTATTCATGCTTTGCTATCAACAGCCCGTAATTTCAATTTATTTAGCACTCAAGAAATGTTTAGCGAAGTAGGAAATATGAACAAGCCTACTCTAACTATTTGGGGAACAGATGATGGCGTTGTTCCATTTAAAGGCAGTGAGGAGCTAATGCTTTCTATTCCTCAATCTGAATTACTTGTATTAGAGGGAGGTAAGCATGATATTACTTATGCTGAGCCCTCATTGGTTGGCACAGCTATTCGTGATTTTTTAACGAGTCTGGCTAAGACCGAAGCTTAGCTATACTTTTTTCTAACATTGCTTTTTTGCTTTCAGCATCTGAGACTTTTACTTTTTCTTTTTCCACAACTGCAGCGGGAGCCTTGGAAATAAATTGCTCATTGGCAAGTTTAGAGCTAATAATCTGAATATCATTCTCTACATCTGTCAGCTCTTTTTGAAGCCGTATCATTTCTTCTTTAGGATCAATCAATCCTTCCAATGGAATAATTAGCTTGTATCCATCCATTGTTTTTTCAATTGATTCTGCTGGGATTTTGTCGGAAAATTCAATCCCATCTAATTTTGCAATACCTGCAATCACTTCTTTACTCTCGCAGATAACAGATTGCATCTCAGAGTTGAGATCATTTGAAATGATGAGATTTAAAGTCTCATTTTTAATATTTTGATTTTCTGCTCTTAGAACTCTGAGGGCAGAAATAATTTTAATGATCTCATCTAATTGTTGTTCAGTTTTTTTCTTGGATTCTCGCCCATGAGCAAAGCCACATTCAACTAAAAATCCTGGTTTTTCTACCTTTGTCAAATCTGCCAATTTAGAAGAAAGCTCCTCAGTAATAAAGGGCATGAAAGGATGCAACAATTCAAGGATGCTATAGAAGTTATCAATTAAATTTCCAATTAAAGTATTTATTTGACTAGTTTCAGCAGACTTTTGGATAGCGACTTTACTAAATTCTATGTACCAGTCACAGAAATTTGACCATATTAGTTCATATATCTCCGCTGACGCTAAATCAAACCGATATTGTTTTATATGCGTTTGACAATTTTCAGCAGTTTGATAAATTTTTGATCCCATCCAGTCAGATAAAATATCTTCTGATTTTTCATTGGGTTGATAGTCATGATTACCAACTTGCATTTCAATAAACCTAAAAGCATTCCAAATTTTATTGCAGAAATTTCTGTAGCCCTTGATTCTGCCTATATCAAAATTAATGTCTCTGCCTGGAGAAGCAAGAGAGTAGAATGTATATCGTAAAGCATCAGTACCATAACTTTCGATACCCTCAGGAAACTGCTTTTTTGTCTGTTTAATAATTTTTTCTTTGAGTTGAGGTTGCATCATGCCTTCGGTTCTTTTTTCTAGCAGTTCCTCTAGGGAAACCCCATCTATAAGATCAATTGGATCAAGGATATTTCCTTTTGATTTAGACATTTTCTGTCCATTTTCATCTTTGATTAGGCCAGTAATATAAACCTCTTTGAAGGGAACCTCTTTCATAAAGTGCTTGGTCATCATTATCATTCTAGCGACCCAAAAAAAGATAATATCAAAACCAGTTACCAGGGTTGTTGTTGGGTGAAAAAGGTTAATTTTTTCATTTTCATCGGGCCAGCCCATGGTGGCAAATGTCCACAGACTTGATGAAAACCATGTATCTAATACATCCTCTTCTTGACGTAACTCACCTTTAAGACCATGCTTTTTTCTGACGTCTGCTTCAGAAAAGCCTGCATAGGGTGTGTTTGATTCATCATACCAAATTGGAATTCTATGTCCCCACCATAGTTGCCTGCTTATGCACCAGTCCTGAATATTATCCATCCATTGGAAATAGGTTTTTTCCCAATTAGCAGGGACAAATTGAATTTCCTTAGACTTAACAGCTTCTATGGCTGGTTTAGCAAGAGTTTTAGCGTCTACATACCATTGATCTGTTAAGAGGGGCTCAAGAATTTGATCAGATCTATCCCCATAGGGTAGAGTGCTTTTATATTCTTTCTCAGACATCAGAAGCTTTTCTTTTTCTAAGTCCTGCAAGATAACTTTACGAGCCTCAAATCTATCCATGCCATGAAATTTTTCCGGAGCAACACCAATAACTTCAACAGCTTTATTTAGAATTGAAATTGGAGCAAATGCTCTTTCATCACCGATATGACATTGCAAGCTATCATTCATATGTAGTCCATGTCGTTTACCTAGCTCGTAATCATTAAAATCATGACCAGGGGTTATCTTCACAACCCCTGTACCAAATTCAGAATCTACATAGTCATCTGCAACAATGGGAATAACTCTATTGCACAAGGGAATCTCAGCATTTTTACCTACCAGATGAGCAAACCTCTTATCATCCGGATTGACTGCGAGAGCCATATCCCCCATAAGCGTTTCAGGCCTTGTGGTAGCAACAGTTACAAATTCATCAGCTCCCTCGAGTTGATACTTAATTTCCCAGATTTTAATTGTTAGATCTTTATTGACTACTTCAAGGTCTGATAGGGAGGTCTTTAATGCAGGATCCCAATTCACGAGGCGTTTGCCCTGATAAATTAAGCCTTCTTCAAATAATTGTATAAAAGCACTTAAAACAGCATGCTGATAATCATCATCCAAAGTGAATCTTTCAGTACTCCAATCTAGACTAGAGCCCAGGCGTCTCAGCTGTGAGGTAATTTTGTTGCCAGAGTACTTCTTCCAATTCCAAACTTCTTTTTCAAAAGCTTCTCTACCAATTTCATTCTTTGATTTGCCGTTAGCATTCAGTCTTCGCTCAACCACCATTTCAGTTGCAATACCTGCATGGTCTGTACCGACTTGCCACAAGGTATTTTTGCCTGACATTCGATAGTATCGAATCAAGCAATCCATGATGGCATTTTGAAATCCATGCCCCATATGGAGTGTTCCCGTAACATTTGGTGGGGGTATGGCTAATGAATATGAATCTGATCCATCTCCAGGTTCAAATATGCCGGAATCCTCCCATTCTTGATATAGCTTTCGTTCTATATCCGAAGGGTCATATGGCTTCTTATCCATTAACTATTAAGATTTATAAAAGTCTTATAAATTTCCATTTAAAATTAATTCAGCTAACAATGGAACCGGTCTACCAGTGCCACCTTTTTTAGCGCCACCATTCCAAGCACTTGCTGCAATGTCCATGTGGGCCCATTTAAAGTCTTTCGTGAAGTTAGATAGGAAAGAAGCAGCATGAATAGTTCCAGCCTCTCTCCCGCCACCAATATTAGCAAGGTCTGCAAAGTTGGTTTTGGTGCAATGTGCATATTCTTCCCAGAGAGGAAGTTGCCAAGCTCGGTCACCAGATTTTTCCCCAGCAGCTAAAATTTTGTCAGCAAGAGGTTGATTATTGGCCATCACTCCAGTAGCAGGGCTACCAAGTGCAATAACAACAGCTCCAGTTAGAGTTGCCATGTCAATTACATGGCTAGGCTTAAATTTCTTTGAATAAGTCAATGCATCACATAGTACCAATCTGCCCTCAGCATCAGTGTTTAAGATCTCGATGGTTTGACCTGACATGGAGGTTACCACATCGCCAGGTTTAGTAGCATGAGCAGAAGGCATATTTTCTGCACAAACTAGCAAGCCAACAACATTCACTTTGGCTTTTAGTCTTGCTAGCGTTTGCATAATACCAAATACAGATGCAGCTCCACACATATCCCATTTCATTTCATCCATAGCAGGACTTGGCTTAATTGAAATCCCTCCGGTATCAAATGTAATTCCTTTGCCCACTAGTACTATGGGTTGTTTATCCTGTGCACCACCTCTGTATTCAATGGTCATCATTCTAGAGGGCTCATCACTGCCTCTACCAACTGATAAATAAGATCCCATTTTTAATCGCTCCATATCTTTCTCATTGAGACTAGAAATTTTTAGAGTTGGAAAATCTTTTTTCAAGGCTTTTGTTTTGCGCTCAATAATTCTTGGTGTGCAATGGTTTGCAGGCAAGTCACCAAGATGTTTTGTAGCATTCATTCCCTCACCAACAGCATGGCCAAGCTTTACAGCAGCTTTAATTGATCTTAATTTTGCGGGAGTTAAACCAGCAAATAGAAGAACGCCTTTTTTCACTGTGACAGGCTTTGCAGTTTTATTTTTTGTTGCATTGAATGTATAGGCTGCAGCTTCAAATGTTCTGGCTGCAACTTCAGCAGCCCATGTCATATCAAAATCTTTTGAAGTAGTTGAACTCATAAGATATGCAAAGTCCTTGGCTTTGGCTGATTTAATCAAGCCCATGATCTCTTCGTAATAACGCAGCACTAAAAAACTAGCTGCTTTAGGATCCGGTTCTTTGATCAGCAGAATATTTTTAGCTGCAACTTTAGCTGGAGCTGGGAGAAAAATTGATTTTCTTGAGCCGCTATTAATTTCTTTTATCGACTCTCTAATCAATGATTGATTACTTGATTGCAGGTCTTTGAGTTCAGCTGCCGCTGATGTTTTTTTATTAACTGCAATAATTAAGAGATCTGTCTTAATTTTTAATAGGTCTGCAGAATTAACATTGTTTGCCGTTAGACTTGATAAGACTTTGTAAGCCATAAACCATACTCCTGATAAAAATTACTGATAAGATATTTATTGTAATGCATCAAGATCGCTAAAGGCATGTATAAAAAGAATATTCTTGCAATTCATTTGAATTCTCAAATTTTTAAAGGCTTTTTTGCAATACTATTTATCCTGACAGCATTAATTTTTTCATCAAGACTTGTCGGTTATTTTGAGCAAGCTGCAGCAGGTAGTTTGAATCCAGATATTATTTTCACTGTAATTCTTCTTAGATTGCCTGATTTTTTAGCGCTATTGATACCTTTTGCGTTTTTTCTTAGCCTCTTGCTTGTTATTTCAGAGCTCTATAATTCCAATGGAATCTATGCTTATTTTTCTGCTGGTGTATCCAGGCTAAGACTGATTAAGCATATCTCACCATTTTTTTTAGTTTCTTTATTTGCTTGCTCAATAATAAGTATTTATCTGGCGCCTTATGGAAAAGCTCTTTCCAAGGACCTTATAGCTGAGCAATCATATGAAGACAAACTTTCAATGTTGCAGCCTAATACCTTGGTTAATCTTGATGGGGCTGGAAGCTATCTTTATTTCGAATTCTATAATGGCGATCAAATGACAGGAGTAACATTTTTTATTCAAGATGACTCTGCTTTATCAATTATTAAGGCTAAGGAGCTGGAAATTTCTAACGAAGATAGCAAAATGATCTTAAATTTTAAGAATGGATCTATATATCCAGACTTAAATAGCCCCAATCAAATAGACGCTTCTTTTAAAGATTTAACTCACTCTATAGACATTGGTTTGGTAACAGGCAATCCCCTAACTCTTTCTAAGTTACTTGATTATAAAAACCAATCTAATTTTATTCAGAATCAATGGAATGCCAGCATACCAATTATGCTCATAGCCTTAATGTTACTCAGTTTTGTATTTGGTAAAGAAAACCCTAGATCAGGCAGGGAAGGCAGCCTCGTTACAGGCGTATTAATTTATATATTTTATTTAAGTATTTTGGTTGCGTTTAGAGAAAGCTATACAGGTAGCCCAAACTTTTTTTATCACTTCTTATGGCCTGTGCATTTAGTGTTTTTATTTTTTGGAGCTTTGCTTTTTTGGCTTGATGGAAAAATCACGTTTAAAAACCTCTTCTATAACTCAAGAATAAAAACTGTTTTGATTATCTTTTTAATATTCTTTCTTTTAGCTTGGTTAAGCTCGTGATTAAAGACATTTTTAATACCTATTCCATACACCTTATAAAAAGAAGTTTTCTTATTTCAGCCGTGGTATGGATGGTAATGTTATTTCTTGATTTTTCAGTGACATTAGTCATGGAGCTTGAGAATCTATCAATAAATCAAACTCTTTCCATGATATTTAATATTATTCTCTATGAACAATTACATAAAGGGATGCAGTACCTTGAGAGCTCAATGCTGATCGGAACATTGATTGCTCTCTCAATATTCAATCAACAGGGAAATTTAGTCTTTTTGCGATCAGCCGGGTTTTCACCATTAAAAATTGTATTAGTATCAGGATTGGGCCCAATTATTTTGTCAATGGCATTAATCTTTCTCGATGAAACGCTATTTTTAGATCTATCAAAAAAATCTAATACTCTCAATCAATCCATTCAATCTGCTGAAGTCATTCAATGGGAGATGGCAGACAAAAATTTAATTGGCTTAAGTCGAGTAAATGATAAGCAGGTTAAGGCAATTCAAATTATAGAATTTAATGATCATCAAAGAGTGACCTCATTTGCTAATTATGAAGAAGGTAAACTAGAAAATGGCCAATTATTTATTAAAGACCCTGTCACCCAGCAGGCTTTTAAATTTCCCGCATCATTTCTGCTTACAAATAATGCATTAGAAAATTCTTCTTTTTTTTCATTATTGGATATTAAAAAAACCTATCTCTCAGATAAAGATTTGCAAAAAATTGATACATTAATATACGCAAGGGCACTGTTACCAGTTTCAATTCTTGCAATAATCTTTTTAGCAGGCAGCCTCATGTTCAATAGCTCACGCTCAGAAGGAGTAGGTAAACAAATAATAATAGGTATTTCACTTGGGCTTATTTATGACTTAGCGAAAGATCTGAGCGTTGCATCATTCCTCACCTATCAATGGCCAATATTTATTGCACACCTTTTACCAATTATAATTTTAGTTGGAATCGGAACCTATAAGTTTCAGAGAATCTAGTTAAATTTTTTCTAATTTAGTTTTTGAAAGAATGTCATTGACTGCAAGTTTTTTTGAATCTGCATAAATAAGAAATAGCGGCATACCCAGAAGTGCAAGCATTCCGCAGTTTACTAAATATCTCAAAAAGGTTTGCTTAAGGGTGATTCGGTCATGATTTTGATCTGTATTAACAATCTGAAATTTCCAAACTTGCATTCCAAGGGTTTGTCCGTTCTTCATCCAGAAAAATGCATAAAAAGCCCATCCGCTCAGGAATACCAATAAACTTCCAAGCACTGGATTCAGTATCTCTCCGCCATTCAACCACAGGGCAAGTGAACCAACTAGAAACCAAACTCCAAGCAGTAAAAAAAAGTCATAGACCGAAGCTATGATTCTGAGAAAGGGGCCAACGTAAGGTGTTTTCTCCATTAGTTTGATATAGTATCTTCATAAATCATAACTCAAATAATATGAATACAAGTAATACTTTTTTTGGGCACCCTATTGGATTAAGAACACTGTTTTTAACTGAAATGTGGGAACGCATGTCCTATTACGGAATGCGGGCATTATTAGTTTTATACATGACAGGCGCTGTTACTGGTTTTAATCCTGGTCTAGGTTGGTCACAAATTGAATCTCAAGCAATTTATGGTATTTACTCTGGGATGGTCTATTTTATGGTTGTTCCAGGAGGGTGGATTGCAGATAACATTTTAGGGCATCAAAAAGCTGTATTAATAGGCGCTCTCATTATTGCCTTGGGCCATTTTACTTTAGCCATTCCTATTGAGCAGACATTTTTCTTGGGTTTGATTTTTGTTGTATTAGGGACCGGTCTTCTTAAGGGAAATATTTCCACCATTGTTGGTCAGTTATATGAGAATCAAGATGATAAGAGAGATTCTGGCTACACCATTTTTTATATGTCTATCAATATAGGCTCAACACTTGGATTTTTGATTTGCTCATACTTAGGTGAAAAAATTGGATGGCATTGGGGATTTGGTGCTGCCGGGATAGGGATGACTTTTGGTGTCATTCAATATATCAAACACAGACATTTATTGGGGGATGCTGGCATGCATCCTAACGAAATGTCAGATGATAAGCGTAAAAAGCTTACTAACTATTTAAAAGTATCACTTGTCGGAATGTTTATGGTCATCGGAGCGGGCCTCCTTGGTTTCTTTGCTATTGATCCAAGGTTTTTTGCTGAACAATTTGCATACTTTCTTACAATTATTGCTGGTTTATATTTTGTCTATCTTTTTCTTTTTGCTGGACTTAATGCTGTCGAAAGAAAAAATTTAATTTTATTATTCTTGCTTTTTATTGGCGCTGCTGCTTTTTGGTCAGGTTTTGATCAATCAGCTGGATCATTAAATATTTTTGCAAGGGACTATACAGATTTATCAATTGCAGGATATGAGATTCCGGTTGGTTGGCTTCAGTTTGCAAACCCGATAATTGTTGTTTTATTTGCTCCAATCTTTGCAGGGATTTGGGCACAATTAGCTAGAAAAAATTTAGACCCCTCATTGCCAATTAAATTTGCAATTGGTTTGCTATTTATGGCATTGAGCTTTCTCATAATGATTGTTGCTGTAAACATTGCTCTTGAATCATCTCCTGTAGGCATGCAATGGCTGCTTTTAACTTACCTTTTTCAAACATGGGGTGAATTAGCATTATCACCAATTGGCTTATCGGCATTTTCTCGATATGGTCCTAAGCGTTATATGGGTCAGATGTTTGGTTTGTGGTTCTTAGCCAGCGCAATTGGGGGTGTGCTTGCAGGTCTGCTTGGAGGAGAGGCATTAGATGGAGGACTTGAAACTATCTCGCCAGTCTTTGAATTTATGATTCAGTATTATCTAGTAATTGCTGCTGCTTTAATTGCATTATCCTTTGTTATAAAAACTGCAAAAGATTAGGGTTTTAGCTAGTTTGATTATTTGTTTCAACAAGAATTTGTTGGTAAATTTCTTGCAATAAGGTTATGTCTGTTAGGGAAATTTTCTCATCTATTTTATGAATAGTTTGATTCCTTGGTCCAAGTTCAATAACTTCTGAGCCTGATGGAGAAACCCATCTCCCATCTGATGTTCCGCCTCCATTATCTATCTTTGCTTCTTTGCCGTTTATTTTTTTCAATGCCGTTTGAATAATCGACAGCAGCTCAGTTTTTTTTGTTAGATATGGCTGTGCATTTAAAGTCCAGTCTATCTCAAATGAACATTTTGATTGCTCTAGAATCTGAACAAACCTTTTTTTGAGTGATTCCTGATTTGATTCAGGAGAAAACCTAAAATTAAAGAGCATGTTTAGATGTCCTGGCACTACGTTTGTGGCACCCGTTCCTGAATCAATATTTGAAATTTGAAATGATGTTGGATCGAAATGCTCATTTCCTTCATCCCAAATAGTTTGGTTGAGCTCACTTATAATAGGTCCTACCTCTAAGATAGGGCTGAGAACCTTATGCGGGTATGCAACATGGCCTTGCTTGCCGATTAACTTCAACTTGCCGCTCAAAGATCCTCTTCGTCCGACTCTTAGGACATCTCCAACATTGTCAGATGAGCTTGCTTCACCAACTAGGCAATAATCAATAAATTCATTTTGTTGAGCTAATGAGTCCATTAATGTATTAATTTTTCCATCAGCCGGCTCACCTTCCTCGTTACTTGTTAACATTACCCAAATTTGAAAATTAGGATTTGGGTTATCAGCTAGAAAATTTTTTATTGATTCAATGAAAATTGCAACACTGCCTTTCATGTCAGCTGCTCCTCTTCCTATTAATTCTCCGTCGATAATATTTGCTTCAAATGGAGGTGAAGTCCATTCTTCCTCTGGGCCAGATGGCACGACATCAGTGTGCCCAAGATAGCAAAATACTTTTCCAATATTTCCATATTTTGCTAGCAATGTTTCGCAATTTAGCTCAGGAATTCTATCTATCTGAAAACCCAATGGAATTAATTCTTTCTCAATCAGATCAAAGCAACCCTCATCGTTAGGAGAAATTGATTTTATTTTAATTAATGATTGAGCTAGCTTGAGTGCTGACATAGTAATTTAGTTTTTATGAAGAGTTTCATTAAGAGTTACAGACTTAGGGTTAATTTTTGCCTCAATGGCACCATTTAGTGAATTTCTAATAAATAATAAATTGTCCTGTCCTGCAAGCTCAGATGCCTTAACAACAGATTCAGGCTCATTCTTATTATTATATTTAGTAACTTTCAACCCTGCAGTAACATATAGCCCAGCTTCAATAATGCAATTGTTGCCTAGTGGAATACCAAGGCCAGAATTTGCTCCAAGAAGGCAATTTTCACCGATGGATATTTTTATATTGTTACCTCCTGAAAGGGTTCCCATCGTGCTGCAGCCGCCGCCTAAATCTGAGTTTTTTCCAACTACAACCCCCGCAGAAATTCTACCCTCTATCATTGCAGATCCAAGCGTTCCAGCATTAAAGTTAACAAAGCCTTCATGCATAACCGTAGTACCTTCGCTGAGGTATGCTCCAAGTCTAACTCTGCTAGCATCACCTATTCTTACACCTGACGGAATAATGTAGTCTGTTAAACGCGGAAATTTATCGATTGATTTAATTCCAAGCGATTCATTATCTATTTTTGATGAAAGAATTTTTTTATCAATCCCCTCAAGCTCAACAGGCCCTTTATTTGTCCATGCAACATTTGCAAGAGAGTTAAATAGATTGTCAAGATTTAATGAATTTGGAACAAAGTATCTATATGAAATTAGATGAAGTTTTAAGTATGCTTCTTCAATGCTCTCAATTGGCTTATTCTCAATGATTCTACATAAAACCAAAGTCTTATTTTCATCAAGCTTATTAACTGCATCCTGTAAATCTTGATCCTGAAGGTCAAGTTGGCTTGCATCATTGAGATGAGTCACATCCTCAGTCATCAAAGAATCCCATTTTTTATAGTATTGACTATATTTATCCTCACCATTTTTAAAACTAATGAATGGAAAAAAGGTATCCAAGGTTTTACCTGAAGCGCCTTTACTTGCAATACCAAGTCCAATAATTGGGAATTCTTTCATGTACTTATTATAAGTAGTCTCTAGCTTAATAGAAGATTTTAAAGATTTATAAGCTTTTTTTGTAATTTATTAGTTTTGTTTTTAGAAATATATGATTTTGTTTTCTCATCAACTACAGTGAAATTATCTTCAACTTTTTCGCCAAGGGTCGTTATTCTAGCAGAGACAATACTAACTCCATGATCCAAGAATATGTTAGCAACTTTTGAAAGTAAATTAGGCTGATCTAGGGTTTCAAGGGTAATAAGGCTAGCGTCTCTTTTATTTGTTGTTGAAATGCTTACCTTGGTGGGATGTTCAAAAACTTTTGCAGAAGTATTTTTTGACTTTGAATATGTTTTTAAGTCTTTGGAAGAGATTGCGGCAACAATTTTTTGTTCAATATTTTGAATGTCCCTTTGTATCAAATTTCCTCCTAGGATTTTATGCCTGCAAATGAAAGTATTTAATGCAAATTCTCCATCATTGGTTGTATGAATGTCTGAATCAATGGTTTCAATGGAGAGCTTCTCAAAACTTGTAACAGTTTTTAAGAATAAACCAGGAAGATTGGGAGTAAATACAAAAATTTCTATTAGATTTTTTCTGCTTCTCACAAAGACAGATGTTTTTCTTTGAGATGATGAAACAGTCTTGGCTTGGTTTGAAAGTTGTTCAAGTTGATACCTAGAGAAATAGCTGTCTGGCAGTTGATTCCATATTGCATTTAAAAAATCATGTTCTTTTTTAGCCGCTTTAGCTGATGCAATTTTTCTTTCTTTAACAATATGTTGGTTAGATTGAGTTTCTTCAAGATTCAATTTTCTCCTTGACGACATAAAAAGTTGTTTTAAAAGATCATGCTTCCATGAGTTCCACAAAGTTGGATTTGTACCCCTAATATCGTTAATAGTTAACATATAGATGTAATTAAGCTTTTCTACGGAGTTAACATTTTTAGTAAAATTTGTAATCGTTTCAGGGTCATGGACATCAGTTTTTTGTGAGATCGACGACATTATCAAATGATTTTTAACTAGCCAAGATAGCAGCTCAGTATCATGGATAGAAAAGTTTAGTCTTTTACAAAAATTTTCAACTATCTTTTCGCCTATCTCAGAATGATCCCCACCTTTACCTTTCCCAAGATCATGAAAAATTCCAGCAAGATATAGCAGTTCAATTTTTGGTAATTTATTAATAAGCTCATGCTCAATCTCCATTGATTTATCAACTTTTCCGATTTGCATTTGTCTCATATTCCTTACAACTTTAAAAGTATGCTCATCAACGGTGTAGATATGAAACATGTCAAATTGCATTTGGCCTTCAATCTCTCCAAATTCGGGAATTAGCAATCTCATTAAACCTAGCTGCTTAAGTTTTTTGAGAATGGTTGACAGATTAGTGGACGATCTTAGGATCTGTAAAAATTGAGCTCCCGCCTCCGGCAATAAAAAATATTTAGGATCAATTTTGGGCAGAGATTTCTGTATTTTTTTAATTGTCTTAAAATCTAAGCCGTTAATTCTTTTGAGTTTTCCAACTTGGATCAAGCTATCTAAAATTAATTCAGGTTTTTTTATAAGATCAACGCTTTCTGCTATACCAATCCGGTCTTTAAATATGTAATAGTTTTTCGTGTAGGGTCTTTTTAATAAGGTTAATTGATCCTCATATGCCTGAAAAACAAACTCATTAAAATCTGATAGATTTGATGCATGCAGGAAGAAAGTTCTCATGAATTTCTCAACAGCAGATGACTTTTTAGAGCTTTTAAGTCTAGATTTTTTTGAAAGCAACAATTGGTTCTCAAAGCTAATGCGATTTGTCCCACTTTCAAGATTTATAAAATATCTAAGGACCTTCATGTGAGCATAGGATTGATTAATACTTGATAGCTCTTTTTTAGAAAAAAGTTTTGCGGTTGCACAATCCTGCAATTTTTTTAATTTAAAACAATGCTCCAAGACCCACAAAGCAGTTTGAAAATCTCGCAGGCAGCCTGGAGATTCTTTGAGGTCTGGTTCAAGACTAAATTCAGTAGAATCAAAAGATTGAAATCTATTGTATTGCTCAAGCCGTTTAGCCTTATAAAATTTAGCTCTATTCCATTTTTTTGATATTTTCTTTAAATCATTTTCTAAGTTCGGGGCTTTATTTTTTTTACAAAAAATAATTCTATAAGAAAGATATGAGGTAAATTCTTTTAGATCAGATTTAGTTATATTTTCGATATCTTTTATAGTTCGAACTGAATGCCCAACTTTTACCTTCAGAGTCCAAAGCCATCCAATAAAATCTTTTATGTCTTCAATTTTTTTTGTCTTTAAATTTAATTGAATAATTGAAAGGTCAATGTCAGAGGATGGAAAAAGCTCTTTTCTTCCATAGCCTCCAAGTGCAACTATGGCAAAATCAGTTTCAAGCTCTCTTCGTAAAAACTCTTTTTTAATAATTTCATCAAATTTATTTGACCTTTCTAGCAAATAGGGCTGAATCAGCTCAGGTTTTCGAAATACATTATGAAAATTTTTTTTAAAATCAAGATTTATGCTATCTAATGAGTTGCTCAAAAGGATTCTTCACTACGCTTTGTTAGAACTTCCACGCCAGATGCAGTGACCGCAAGAGTATGCTCCCATTGAGCAGAATTTCTGCCATCTTTTGTTTCCACAGTCCATCCATCACTTAAGAGTTTGGTATATTTTGATCCTTGATTGATCATAGGCTCAATGGTGAAACACATACCTTCTTTGATTTCAAGACCTCTACCAGTTTTACCATAATGCAGAACTTGGGGCTCTTCATGATAAACCTGCCCAATCCCATGACCACAATAATCTTCTACCACTGAGTAGTGATTTTTTTCTGCATGCTCTTGTATAACTGCACCTATGTCTCCTAAATGAGCACCAGGTTTTACAACTTCTATTGCCTTGTATAAACATTCTTGAGTCACTTTAACAAGCCTTTCGTTATGTGGTTGAGTCTTACCAACTAAAAACATTTTTGATGTGTCACCATGCCATCCATTATGAATAACTGTTACATCTATGTTTAAAATATCTCCATCCTTGAGTATCTTTTTATCTGAGGGAATTCCATGGCAGATCACCTGGTTAACACTTGAGCAAATAGTTTTTTCAAAACCGTTGTAACCCACATTTGCAGGAATGGCTTGTTGTTCATTCACAATAAATTCATAACACCTTTTATCGAGCTCCTCAGTACTCACTCCTGGTACCACGTATGGTGTAACCATTTCTAAAACCTCAGCTGCCAATTGACCAGCAACTCTCATCTGAGATATTTGATCTTGATTTTTTAAATTTATCTTCATTTTTTTTTAAAATTTAATGGACGATAAGGACTTATCAATATAAAGTACCCTTTTAATGCCAGCGCACAATTTTAGCTCATTAAATCCTCAATTTTCACAATTTTTTGATATCTTTTTTAACCCATATAAGGTGAATTGCTGATGTCTTTTCCAGCTATTTTAGTCTTAGAAGATGGTTCTGTCATTGAAGGTGTTGGATTTGGTGCGAAAGAGAAAGCAGTAGGCGAAATTGTTTTTAATACTTCTATGTCCGGCTATCAAGAGATTATTACTGACCCATCATATGCTAAACAAATCATTGCTTTTACTCATCCTCATATAGGAAATACTGGTATAAATGATGAGGATAATGAATCTGATGGT
The DNA here is from genome assembly GCA_902595065.1 of uncultured SAR86 cluster bacterium. GTDB lineage: Bacteria > Pseudomonadota > Gammaproteobacteria > Magnimaribacterales > D2472 > D2472. The sequence goes on along the minus strand of CACJOM010000002.1, from coordinate 232,055 downwards.
ATCTTTGCTTCCGGGATTGTGATCAAAGATTTGCCAAGTCATTTTAGTAATTGGCGTGCAACTCAATCTCTTGAAAATTTTCTGGAATCAAAGAAAACAATAGGAATTTCAAACATCGATACTAGGGCATTGACAGCAAAGCTGAGAGACCACGGATCAATAAAAGCATGCATCTCTCCTAATAATGCAGACTCTTTATTAAAAGCTAATGAGGCTTTGGATCAATTTGACGGCTTGGAAGGTCTGGATCTTGCCAAAGAAGTATCAACAAAAGAATCTTTCTCATGGGAGGAGGGCACATGGCCAAATTATGCGCAGACAAAAAATGAAAAGTTGATTGTTGCTGTTGACTTTGGAGTAAAGAAAAATATTTTAAGGCTCCTAAGAAAGCACGTAGGTAAAGTAAAAGTAGTGAATGCTCAAATTAGTTTTGAGGAACTTATGCAGCTAAAACCAGATGGAGTGTTCTTATCTAATGGACCTGGAGATCCTGAGCCTTGTAATTATGCAATCGAATTAATACAGCAACTACTTAGTATTAATATGCCAATTTTTGGGATATGTTTGGGTCATCAACTACTAGCTCTTTCGGGTGGATGCAAAACTTATAAGATGAAGTTTGGTCATCATGGTGCAAATCATCCCGTGCAAGATCTAGCATCTAAAGTGGTATATATCACTAGTCAAAATCATGGTTTTGCAGTTGATTTATCAAGTCTTCCTAAAAATATTGAGCCTACCCATGTTTCGTTATTTGATCAAAGTTTGCAAGGCATCGCTTTCAAGGACAAGCCAGCATTTAGTTTTCAGGGGCATCCAGAAGCTAGCCCTGGGCCACATGAGCTAGAGGAGCTATTTACAAAATTTAATTCAATGATTGAAAACAATGCCAAAAAGAACTGACATTAAATCTGTTTTGATAATTGGTGCCGGGCCAATAATTATAGGTCAAGCTTGTGAATTTGATTATTCTGGGGCACAAGCATGTAAAGCTCTAAAAGCTGAGGGTTTTAGGGTCATCTTGGTCAATTCTAATCCTGCAACAATTATGACTGACCCTTTGCTTGCCGACGCTACATACATTGAACCTATCCATTGGAAATCAATTGAAAAAATAATTGATAAAGAGCGTCCAAATGCATTATTGCCAACCATGGGGGGGCAAACAGGCCTAAATACAGCTTTAACATTGGCGAAAGAAGGAGTTTTAAAAAAATATAATGTTGAGCTAATTGGCGCATCAAGAGAGGCTATCGATAAAGCAGAAGATAGAGAGCTATTTGACAAAACAATGAAAGGTATTGGTATTGAAACTCCTAGATCTGGGATTGCGCACTCAATGGAAGAAGCCTTATCTGTTCAAGAGAGTCTGGGATTTCCTTGTATTATTCGTCCTTCATTTACTTTAGGTGGTTCGGGAGGAGGGGTTGCGTATAACATCCAAGAGTTCAAAGAAATTTGCGAAAAAGGCTTAGATCTTTCTCCAACAACTGAGCTGCTTATTGATGAATCTTTGCTCGGCTGGAAGGAATATGAGCTAGAGGTTGTTAGAGATAAAAATGATAATTGCATCATTATATGCTCGATCGAAAATCTTGATCCGATGGGAGTGCATACTGGTGATTCCATCACCGTTGCACCAGCTCAAACATTAACGGATAAAGAGTATCAAATTTTACGAGACCAATCTTTTAAAATCTTGAGAGAAATTGGAGTTGAGACTGGAGGAAGTAATGTTCAGTTTGGTATTAATCCTGAAAATGGGAGGGTGGTTGTAATTGAAATGAATCCTAGGGTTAGCCGCTCCTCTGCCTTAGCCTCAAAGGCAACCGGATTTCCAATTGCCAAAGTTGCTGCGTTATTATCTGTTGGATTTACATTAGATGAATTACAGAATGATATTACCAATGGATTAACGCCTGCATCATTCGAGCCTTCTATTGATTACATAGTTACAAAAATTCCAAAGTTTGCTTTTGAGAAATTCCCTCAGGCAAATGACAGACTCACAACTCAAATGAAATCTGTTGGTGAAGTAATGGGTATCGGAAGAACCTTTCAAGAATCTCTTCAAAAAGCACTTCAGAGTTTAGAAGAAGACTTGAATGGTTTTGAAAGCATACTAGATGATACTTCTAATCAAAATGAAACTCTTCGATATCAACTTACATTTCCTGGTTCTAGGAGAATTTTATATGTTGGAGATGCAATAAGACTAGGTTGGAATGCAGACCAATTAAATCAATTAACAGGTATCGATTTTTGGTTTTTGCAACAAATAATTGATTTGGTTGATGAGGAAAACATTCTTCAGGATATGAAACTTCAGGAAATAGACTTTCATAAAATGCTTAACCTTAAACAAAAAGGTTTTGCTGATCATAGAATTGCTAAATTAACCAAATCAACTGCCCAAGATGTAAGAGATCTTAGAAAGGAATTAGGTGTTATGCCTTCTTTCAAGAGAGTGGATACTTGCGCTGCTGAATTTGCCACCGAAACCGCATACATGTATTCAACATATGAGGGTGAGTGTGAATCTCGCCCTACGAACAATAAAAAAGTAATTGTTTTGGGTAGTGGCCCAAATAGGATTGGGCAGGGCATCGAGTTTGATTATTGTTGTGTTCATGCTTCATTTGCACTGCAAGAAGAAGGCTATGAATCTATCATGATTAATTGTAATCCTGAAACTGTGTCGACAGATTACGACACATCTAATAGATTATATTTCGAACCAATCACAGAGGAAAAAGTCTTAGATATTATTGATCTAGAGAGGCCTCAGGGAGTAATTATTCAATTTGGCGGTCAGACGCCCTTGAAGCTTTCTGAGACTCTATTATCAAATAATGTCACCATTCTCGGTACAGATGTAGATGCTATTGACAGATCAGAGGATAGAGAAAGATTTCAATCTCTTGCTCACCAACTCAATCTCAAGCAACCCCCCAATAGCACAGTTAAGAACCTTGGAGAGGCTCTGCAGATGTCTGAGGAAATTGGATTTCCGATAGTTGTTAGACCTTCTTATGTACTTGGTGGAAGAGCAATGGAGCTTGTTCATACACAAGTTGAGCTTGAAAAGTATCTAAAAGAAGCTGTGGAGGTCTCAGACCAAAAACCTATTTTGCTCGATGGATATTTAACTGATGCGATTGAAGTTGATGTAGATGTTATTTCTGATGGCAGCGATATTGAGATCGGAGGCATTTTGCAACATATTGAACAAGCTGGAATCCATTCCGGTGACTCCGCATGTTCTTTGCCGCCATATAGCCTATCTAAAAAAGTGATTCAAGAAATTGAAAGCCAAGCAAAGAAAATTGCAAAAGAATTAAATGTTGTTGGATTAATGAATATCCAATTCGCCGTTCAAGATGAGGATGTTTTTATTATCGAAGTTAATCCAAGGGCCTCAAGGACAGTTCCATTTATTTCTAAGTGCATCGGAGAATCATTGGTTAAGTCTGCGACAAAAACCATGGTTGGTAAAACATTAAAAGATATAGGATTTTCTAACGAGCTACCCATGAACTACTTTTTTGTAAAAGAAGCAGTTTTACCTTTTGATAAATTTCCTGCCGTTGACCCTATTCTTGGCCCAGAAATGAAATCTACTGGGGAGGTTATGGGTATTGGCTCCAGTTTTGGCGAAGCATATGCAAAAGCTCAAAGGGCAGCAAATAAAGTTTTTCCTGAATCTGGCTTAGCATTTATAAGTGTTAAGGAGTCTGATAAAAAATATTTACCTAACTTGCTTCCTATGCTTGTTGAGCACGGGTTTTCATTAATCGCAACAAAAGGAACAGCTCATTCAATAAAAGCACTTGGGTATGATGCTCAAATTATTAATAAAGTAACTGAAGGAAGACCTCATATTGTTGATGAGCTTTTAAATAACAGGGTAAATTTATTGATAAATACCACTGAGGGTCGTCAGTCAATTGAGGACTCTGCATCTATTAGGAGAACAGCATTACAAAATAAATTATTTTGTGTTACCACAATTTTTGGTGCATTTGCTCTTCTGGAAGCTATGAGTACTAATTCTGATAACTGGATTTATAATTCTTTGCAGGAAATCAATTAACTTCTTACATTTGATATAATGACTGTATGGACAAACTCCCCATTACAAAAGCAGGTGAAAAAGATCTCGCTGAAAAGCTTCGACAGTTAAAGACAAAAGATAGACCTGAGATATCTCAAGCTATTGCAGAAGCTCGAGCTCATGGTGATCTCAAGGAGAATGCTGAGTATCATGCCGCAAAAGAGCAACAAGGTTTCATTGAGGCAAAAATTCAAGAAATAGAGCATGCCCTTGCTAATGCCCAAGTTATAGATGTAAAAGATATTCCTGAAACGGGTAGAGTTGTTTTTGGGGCAACTATAGATTTATATGACCTAACCAATGATAAGTCTATTACTTATAAAATTGTTGGTAATTTAGAATCTGATCCTAAAGTAGGCTTGATATCTATTCAGACACCAATTGCTCAAGGCTTAATGGGAAAAAATGTTGGAGATGAAGTTTCAATATCTACGCCCTCTGGCACCATTGATCTTGAAATTGAAAAAGTGCAGCATCTTTAAATTCTATGCATGCTGATTCATGGGCGTTAAAAGCTAAAAAGCTTGGTCTTAGGTCTCGTGCAGTATTTAAATTAGAAGAGATTTTAACCAAAACTAAAATCCTGAAAAAAAATAGTTTAGTCCTAGATATAGGTTCTGCTCCGGGAGGTTGGTCTGAGTTAATAAAAGCGATGAGTCCATCATCAAGCGTCTATGCAATTGATCTTTTGCCAATGGACCCAATCCAGGATGTTGAATTCTTTCAAGAAGACATTGCAAACATTGATCAGATTGAAGAAATTTTCTCGCTTAAATCAAAATTTGACCTTGTTATTTCAGATTTAGCCCCAAATTTAACTGGTATAAGAGCTGTTGATGAAGAAAATATATTTGAATTAAATATTGTTACCCTTAAAACCGCTTTGAGTTACTTAAGCAGGAGCAATGGGTCATTCGTAATTAAAACGTTTCAAAATAGTTTATTAAAAAAATTAAGAACTGAAATGGAAAAGAGCTTCCATTTAGTTCAAACTTATAAACCTGCTGCCTCAAAGAGCAAGTCAGCAGAGATTTATTTATATGGAGAAAAGCCGCTATGAATTCTGTTTTTAAAAATGCATTAGTATGGGTTTTATTAGGCTCAGCCTTAATATTTATATTTAATAATGTAGAAAATTCTTCTTCCTCAAAGAGGGAAATGATTTCATACAGTCAGTTTAAACAAGAAGTTCTTTCAGATCGTATTGCCAAGGTTGTATATAAAGGTGATCAAATGACTATTTTTGGCGAACGCCTTGATGGCACAAGATTTGAAACGCGTCATCCAATATACAAAAGAGATGAGTCTGTTGATAATGCAATTGAAGAGCATGGAGTTATTACTGTATTTGAAAGTGTTGAGCAGCCTTCAATATGGTCTCAGCTTCTAGTTGGAGCTTTCCCTATCCTTCTCCTTTTAGGAATATTTTTCTTTTTTATGCGACAAATGCAAGGTGGCATGTCGGGAAGGGGCGGGCCAATGGCATTTGGTAAGAGCAAAGCAAAATTAATGGAAGGCGGAAAAGTTACTACCACTTTCGAGGATGTTGCTGGTTGTGAAGAGGCTAAGCAAGATGTTCAAGAGCTAGTTGATTTTTTAAGAGATCCAACCAAATTTCAAAAACTAGGCGGTAAAATACCTAGAGGTGTTTTGATGGTAGGCCCTCCAGGAACTGGTAAAACACTTTTAGCAAGAGCTATTGCCGGTGAAGCTAAGGTTCCATTTTTCTCCATATCTGGCTCAGACTTTGTTGAAATGTTTGTCGGTGTTGGAGCATCAAGAGTTAGAGACATGTTTGAGCAAGCTCAGAAGAATTCACCCTGTATTGTTTTTATCGATGAGATTGACGCAGTAGGTCGTCACAGAGGTGCAGGCATGGGTGGTGGACATGATGAAAGAGAGCAAACATTAAATCAGTTGCTCGTTGAGATGGATGGTTTTGATGGTAATGATGGCGTGATTGTTGTTGCAGCTACAAATAGACCTGACGTTCTGGATCCTGCCTTGCTGAGACCTGGGCGTTTTGATAGGCAGGTTGTTGTAGATTTGCCTGATTTAAGAGGTAGAGAGCAAATTCTAAAAGTTCATATGAAAAAAGTTCCACTTTCTAAGGATGTTGATGCATTGGTGATTGCAAGAGGAACGCCGGGTTTTTCAGGAGCAGATTTAGCTAATCTAATTAATGAAGCTGCTTTGTTTGCTGCGAGATATGGCGATAAAAAAGTTGATCAAAGTCATTTAGATCTAGCCAAAGATAAAATTATGATGGGCCCAGAGCGTAAATCTATGATTATGACTGATGAGCAAAAAAGAATTACTGCCTATCATGAAGCTGGGCATGCGATTGTCGGTAGATTAAGTCCCGAGCATGATCCTGTATATAAGGTAACAATTATCCCAAGAGGAAGAGCACTTGGAGTTACAATGTTTTTGCCTGAAGAAGACAGATATATGCAAAGCAAGCAGTATCTTCATAGCAGGATAGCTGCACTTTTTGGTGGAAGAATCGCAGAAGAAATTATTAATGGAAAAGATGGTATAACAACCGGCGCATCCAATGATATTGAAGTGGCAACTGGAATTGCAACTAATATGGTAACAAAGTGGGGTTTATCTGATTTGGGGCCTTTGAAATATGGCGAGGATGATTCAAGCCCATTTCTTGGTAGGTCCGCATCTATGGCTCCTAAAGGTATTGGTGGAGAGACATCAAACAGTATTGATCTTGAGGTAAAGAAAATAATAGATACAAATTATAAAAAAGCTACCAAGCTGCTAAAGGACAATCTTGATAAATTACATACCATGGCTGAATCACTGTTGACCTATGAAACCATTGATTCAGATCAAATAGATGACATTATGGCTGGTGCTAAACCTAGAGCTCCTAAAGATTGGGATGAACCAAAAGCTCCAAAGAACAAAACATCTAAAAAAACTTCCATAAAGGGTCCTGCAGAAGAGTTATAATCTTTTTCCATGACTATAAAATTTGGTACTGATGGGATTCGAGGTCCAGTCGAATCTAAGATTACACCTGAGGTTTGCTTAAGAATAGGGCATGCAGCTGGAGTAATACTAAAAGAAATGGGCTGGGATACAGTTTTAATTGGCAAAGATACTCGTGTTTCAGGTTATATGCTTGAATCCGCCTTGCAAGCTGGTTTTATTGCTGCTGGAGTAAACGTAAGACTGCTTGGTCCTTTGCCTACGCCTGGGGTTGCGTATTTAACACGCTCATTAAGGAATCAGTTTGGGCTAGTGATTAGTGCATCGCATAACAACTATCTAGATAATGGAATTAAGTTATTTGCTGGAACTGGTGAAAAAATCTCTAAAGAGGCTGAAAAAAAAATAGAGAATCTTCTTGCTGGAGACTTGAAGCCGGTAAAAACTGCTGAACTGGGTAAAGCTCAAAGATTTGATGAGTCGGGAGATAGATACATTGAGTTCTGCAAGTCTACAGTCCCTCCTGATGTCTCATTTGAATCATTAAGAATAGTTATAGACTGTGCTAATGGAGCTTGTTACAAGGTTAGCCCTTCAATTTTCAGGGAGTTAGGAGCAGAAGTAATTACAATAGGAACTGAGCCAGATGGATACAATATCAACCATGAATGTGGCTCTACCAATCCTAGAAGAGCTCAAGAAGAAGTCATTAAACAAAGAGCAGATTATGGTATTGCCCTTGATGGAGATGGAGATCGTGTTGTCTTGATAGACAGAAAAGGCAACATTTTAGATGGTGACGATATTATGTATATTCTAGCCTTCGCTAACCCTAATAGAACTGGTCCATGGTCTGGAATAGTAGGAACTGCAATGACCAATCTTGGTTTTGAAGAAGGTATAAAAAAATTAGGATATAAGTTTAAAAGGGCTGATGTAGGAGATAAGTACGTAAGCAAGATGTTGCAAAAAGAAGGCTGGATGCTTGGAGGCGAACCCTCAGGTCATATTATATGCCGAGACTTGGTAAGCACAGGAGACGGAACAATTGCTGCATTAAAAGTTATATCTTCTTTATTAATCTTAGAAAAAGACCCAGAAGATGTTCTATCCAATTACAAAAAAATGCCCCAAATTAATATAAATATAGAAGTTGAGAATAAAGATATTTTCTCAGATGCCGATATTCAAAAAAAGTTAAAAGAGGTTGAATCTGATCTCACAGTTGGAAGAGTTTTAGTTAGGCCATCTGGAACTGAGAGCAAGATAAGAGTAATGGTTGAATCAGATGACGAGATAACAGCAAGTAAATATGCAAGTGATATTGCAGAAATGTTTAAAAAATAACTCATGCCACTTTGTTTAGTAGCAAATTGGAAACTCAATGGTTCCAAAGAGTTTAATTCTCAATGGGCGCTTGAATTTTTAAGTAATTTCAAAGGCAATAATTTTTCTTCTTTGGGTATTGCGCCAGCTTCTTTGTATATAGATCATTTAAAGAGTGTATTTGCTGATTATGATGTAATGATTGGTTGCCAAAATATAGATTTTCAGGAAACAGGTGCACGAACTGGAGAGATTTCTGCTTCAATGATAAAAGATCTGGGATGTGAATTTAGCATAATAGGTCACTCCGAAAGACGAATATTGTTCCATGAAACCAATCAGATGATTTGTCAGAAATTAATTCAAGCAGATAGAAACTCTTTGGTTCCAATCTTATGCGTTGGAGAGTCAATAGAAGAGAATCAAAACAATACTACTTTTAAGGTGCTAAAGCATCAAATTATTGAAGCTCTTGAGGGTGCAGATGAGTTGAGTTCATTAGTTATTGCCTATGAGCCTGTTTGGGCCATTGGATCTGGCAAAACACCAAATCCGGATGAAATAAATTCAGTTCATGAAATGATTAAAGATGTAGTACAATCTCATTTTCCAAAAATCGGTTTAAAATCAGTTTTGTATGGAGGAAGTGTAAACTTCACAAATGCATCATCTTTGTTTGAGCAACAAAATATTGACGGGGCATTAATAGGTGGAGCCTCATTAGATGGAAAAGAGTTTGCTTTAATTGCAAATGTATTTAACGAATTAAGGGTATAAAAATGATTATTACAGCAATAAAAATTACCTGCATAATCCTAGCAATTGTATTAATTGTGTTAGTAATTTTGCAGCAGGGCAAGGGATCTGACCTTGGTTCAGCTTTTGGTGGAGGATCTTCAAATTCAATGTTTGGTGCGGTAGGACCTTCAAATTTTCTTGGTAAACTGACTGCATTTATTGCTACTCTTTTTTTGATATTAAATTTAGCTCAAGCCGTCTTGTTAAAAAATGCTAATACTGAAGTCTTGTTTACCGATGAAGAAATTCAAGAAGCAACAAAAACAACTGAAATTCCAGTAGAGTAATATTTTATAATCATTTTTGGTGCCGAAAGCGGGACTTGAACCCGCACGAGCTTTCGCTCACTAACCCCTCAAGCTAGCGTGTCTACCAATTCCACCACTTCGGCAAGGTGAAGAATTATAACAAGTTAAAATTTTATTGCTTAAATAAATTTAAATTGACTTGACCTTAAGTGCTTGCTTTCTATACACTCTATTCCTCTGCGATGCGGGGTGGAGCAGTCTGGTAGCTCGTCGGGCTCATAACCCGAAGGTCGTTGGTTCAAATCCAGCCCCCGCTACCAGTAAATTAGATACGAACTGGGGCAATAGCCCCATTTTTATTTTTAGAGATATGAGAATAGAAGAAATTGAAGATGTCATTAAGCCTGTTGTAACATCTCACGGTTGTGAGCTTTGGGGTGTGGAGTTATTAAGAGGTAAAAAAAGACCTACGATCAGGGTCTATATTGATGCTATTTCTGGTGCAACCATTGAGGATTGTGAAAAGGTGGCACAGGATCTTAACTATGAGCTTGCTCTAAATGATACATTTCTAGATCAGGATTATGTTTTAGAGGTATCTACACCAGGTATAGATAGAAAGTTTTTTAAAGCTGAACAGCTATCTGCGTTTCTTAAAGAGGAATTTGATTTGAAGTTAAGAGAAATGAAAAATGGTAAAAAAAGTCTTGTAGCTAAGCTTATAGATGTAAATGAAGATGAAATTTTATTTCATTGTGGAGAAGAAAAAATGAGTTTAAATTTCTTAGATCTTGATCTATGTAGATTAAAACCAGATTTTGAGGAACTTATGAGGGTAAATAAATAATGGAAAGCATTGAAATTTTAGCAGTAGTTGAATCTGTTTCTAACGAGAAGGGAATTGAAGAAGGGATAATTTTTGGAGCTTTAGAGACAGCAATTGCAAGCGCATCTCTGAGACATTTTCATGAAGATGCAGATATATCTGTTTCGATTGACAGGGCTTCAGGAGAATACTCTACTCACAGGCATTGGCTTGTAGAAGATGAAAACTCTGAAGACTTTCATAAGGAAACGCATATTACGGAGACGGAGTCTAAAATGAATATTGGAGATACATTTTCTAAAGATGTAGATAATATTGTTTTTGGAAGAATTGAAACTCAGGCAGCCCGTCAAGTCATGATGCAAAAGGTTCGTGAAGCCGAAAGAGACACAATTGTAGCCAAGTTTAAATCTCAAGATAACTCCTTGATGAACGGTACTGTAAAAAGGGTAACAAGGGATAATATTATTGTTGATATTGGAAATGACATTGAAGCAATTCTTCCTAGAGATCAATTACTGCCAGGTGAGATATACAAAATTAATGATAGGATGAGAGCCGTACTTCAAATTAAAGAGATTGAAGGCAGGGGTTCTCAGCTAATGTTAAGCAGAACATGCCCTGAGATGGTAACAGAGTTATTTAGAATTGAAGTCCCTGAAATCAATGAAGATATTATTGAAATAAGGGGAATTGCTCGAGATGCTGGCTCAAGATCAAAAATTACTGTTAAAACAAATGATGGAAGAATTGATCCTGTAGGAGCTTGCGTAGGAATGCGAGGCTCAAGAGTTCAGTCAGTTTCTGGTGAGCTTGCAAATGAAAGAATAGATATAATTATTTACGATGATAATCCTGCTCAAATGGTAATCAATTCCCTTGCTCCTGCAAAAGTTGAATCTATTGTTATGGATGAGGATTCCCGCTCAATGGAACTTGCAGTAAATGAAGAAAATTTAGCTCTCGCTATTGGTTCAAGAGGTCAAAATATCCGACTAGCATCCAGACTTGTAGGTTGGGAATTAAATATCATTAGTAGCAATGAAGCAGAAGCAAAAGAGAGGGTTGTGGAGGCAGAATTTCAAGCTAAGCTTATGGATAATTTAAGCATTGACGAAAACGAGGCAGAAGCTTTAATAAGAACTGGATTTCTAACTTTTGATGATGTTGCTTATGCTGAAGATGAAAAGCTAACTTCAGCCATGGAAATAGACTCAGCAAGAGCCGAGGAAATTAAAGCTGCAGCTGCAGATGCTGCCTTGATGGAAGCCATGGGCGAGATTACTCAAGAAGAATCAAATTTAGAATCACTCACAGAACTAGGCTTTACTGAAGAAGAGGTTGAAACTCTTGTTTCTAATGCACTAAAAAGTAAAGATGATATTGCAGAGTTAGCTGTTGATGAGCTTCAAGATATTATTGAGATCACTGAAAAGAAGGCAGCAGATATTATAATGAAAGCTAGAGAAAGCTGGTTTAATTAAATAATAGGAAGTTATTACTTTGGGACTTACAGTAAAAGATTTCGCAAAAACCTTAAAAATTAAGGATGATGCTTTATTGGAGAGAATGAAGGCAGCTGGGCTTTCACATAGTAAAGCTTCAGATGAAATAACTCCTGCAGATAAATTAGCGATACTTAAATCATTAAAAGAGCGAAAAAGCTCTGGATCTTCCTCCGTTTCTTCATCTACAAGTAGTGGAGGAGTAACAGTTAAGTCAAAGGGTACGCTCTCTCAGCCTACCACTTCCGCTCCTAGCTCATCTGAAGGTCTTTCAGATAACATTGAGGCAAAAAGGCAAGCAGCTGCTGAAAACTTGAAAGAACAGCAGCAAAAAAGGGAAGATCAAATTAAGGAGGCTATTCGTTTAAAACAAGAACAACAACAATCTGCAAAGAAAGCACAACAGCAAAAAAGAGCTAACCAACAAAAACCTCAACCAAGAGTAAATATTAAAGATCAATTATCTCGTGCTGCCAGGGACTATTCTCGAAGAGAAACTAGTTTTAGTGAGGGCACTGAGCACCAATTTGCAAAGCCTGCTGAATTCATCAAGCGAGATATAGAAGTGCCAGAAATGATTCAGGTTGGTGAATTGGCTAAGCTAATGTTTATTAAAGGCGGGGAAGTCGTCAAAGTCCTAATGAGCATGGGGGTTGCGGCATCAATCAATGATTCTATAGATCAAGAAACTGGTATCTTAGTTGCAGAAGAGTTAGGTCATAATGGAATTCCATTGAGTGATTCATCCGTAGAAGATGAGATTATCGGCAACATAAATTATTCAGATACTCCTAAAACAAGAGCACCCGTTATAACTGTCATGGGCCATGTTGATCACGGAAAGACAACTTTACTTGATTTTATTCGCAAGACTAAAGTTGTTGATGGAGAGGCTGGCGGAATTACTCAACACATTGGAGCATACCAAGTACCGGTTGGTGAATCTGTCATTACTTTTATAGATACTCCTGGTCATGCAGCATTTTCCTCGATGAGAGCTAGAGGAGCTAATACAACCGACGTTGTAATTTTAGTTGTAGCTGCAAATGACGGAGTTATGCCACAAACAGAAGAAGCCATTAATCACGCTAAAGCTGCTGATGTTTCGATTGTTGTTGCGATTAACAAAATGGACCTTCAGGGTGCAGATGTAGAGAGGATTAAAGGAGATTTAGCTGCAAAAGATTTAACTCCAGAGGATTGGGGTGGAAATATTCAAATGGTTCCAGTTTCTGCATTAAATGGTGACGGAGTTGATAAGCTGCTTGAAGCCGTAGTTCTAGAGTCTGAGCTTTTAGAACTTAAGGCTCACTATGAGGGGCAAGCTCAAGGAGTTGTTATTGAGTCTGAGTTAGATAAATTTAGAGGAGCTGTTGCTACTTTGCTTGTTCAAAACGGCACACTGAAAGTTGGAGATATGGTTGTTTGCGGCTCTGCAGTTGGAAAAGTAAAAAGCATAATTGGCTCTGATGGAAGTACATTAAAATCTGCTGAACCTTCATTTGCTGTAGAGATATTGGGTCTAAGCAGTGTTCCTGATGCAGGTGAAACTTTCCAAGTAGTGAAGAATGATAAAGAAGCACGTGAAATAGCGGAATTTAGGGAAAACAAACTTAAAGATCGAAAAGTACTAAAACAGAGAGATGAAAGCATTGGGAATATATTTGAGTCAATGGGTCAGTCAGACAAAAAAGTTCTTAATGTCATATTAAAATCAGATGTTGCGGGTACCTCTGAAGCGATTGTGGCGGCATTAGCTGATATCGGCAATGATGATGCATCCATTAAAGTAGTTGCTTCAGGTGTTGGAGGTATCTCCGAATCAGATGCAAACCTAGCTCTAGCTACAGAGTCGATTATCCTAGGATTTAATGTTCGTTCAGACAATGCTGCGAAAAAGATTGTTGAAGGTGAAGAGCTAGTTCTTTCTTATCACAGCATTATTTATGAATTAATAGATGAAGTTAAGGCTAGATTAAGTGGTTTGTTAGATCCAATTGTTAAAGAAGAAATTGTAGGAACAGCTGAGGTTCTTGAAGTATTTAATTCTCCTAAATTTGGACAAGTAGCTGGATGCGCGGTCATTGAAGGGTCTATATTTAAAAGCAAGCCTGTAAGAGTTCTCAGAGATGATGTTGTAATTCATCAAGGCGAGTTAGATTCATTAAGAAGATTCAAAGATGATGTCGGAGAAGTTAAATCCGGCACTGAATGTGGTGTTGGCATCAAGAACTACAAGGATATTCGACCTGGCGACAAGGTAGAAGTTTTTGATAGAAAAGAAGAGGCTCAAAGTATTTAATAGTATGTCTTCAACTAGGGTTCCGAAGATAGAAGATTTTTTAAAAAAAGAAATATCTCAAATAATTTCCTCTCAAGTAAAAGACCCAAGATATAAATTTTTGAATATTGTAGATGTTAAATGCTCAACTGACCTTGGCGTTGCTAAAGTTTTTTATACCATTATCAATGGAGATATTTCCGACTCACCAGATAACAAATCTCTTGAAAAATTTTCTTCAATGGTCAGGTCTAAGCTTTCAAAATTTATGCAGATTAGAAGAGTCCCAAAACTCATATTTAAATATGATGAAAGCCTCGAAAGATACAACAACATTGATGCATTATTAAATTCATTAAGTGATTAACGGTTTTCTCCTAGTTCACAAAGATTCTGGTATTACCTCGTCAAGGGTCGTGCAAATAATTAAAAAAAAATTTAATCTTAAAAAGGTTGGACATTTAGGTACCTTAGATCCCATGGCAACAGGTCTTTTGATTATTGCAGTTAATAGGGCTACTAAGTTTGCATCTCTTCTTTTACAAAGTGAAAAGTCATATCGAGCTGAGGTTACCCTTGGAACCCAGACTGATACTGATGATGCTGAAGGTGAAGTAATATCTTCCAAAAATATCCATCAAAATAAATCTGAAATTAAAGAAATTCTATTAACCTTTCTGGGTGACAGTGATCAGTTGCCACCAAATTATTCAGCTCTCAAGCACAATGGCAAGCCTATGTACAAATATGCAAGAGATGGAATTAAAGTTAAAAAACAAGCTAGAAAAATATTTATAAAGAATATAAATAATATTGAAATAAATTTTCCTAAAGTTTCATTTGATATCAAATGCTCCAAAGGCACTTATATAAGATCTATTGCTAGAGATTTAGGACTTAAACTTGGTTGCGGAGCTCATCTATCAAAATTAATCAGAACCAGCCAGGAAAAATTTAAGCTTTCTGATGCTTGTTCATTAGATGATATCAGTCTGGAAAAACTAATATCACTAGAAAATGCTTTTGAAGATTTAGACTTCATTCAATTAAATGAAAGTGATGCCGCGGCATTTCTTCACGGCAGATCAATACAAACAGACTTTGAGCATACTGAGCTATTGAGAGTTTATGACTCCAAAAATCAATTTATTGCAATTGGTAAAAAAACAAGCAAGGGCTTCAAGCATGAATACCTTGTTTAATCAGTGAATAAGTAATAAGCTACACCATCTCAAACTTTAGATATGCGAGGTTTGAGATGATTATGGTGCATATCCAAGGAGAAAATAAACATGGCTTTATTAAAAGAAGAAAAGAATAAAATTGTTAAAGAGTTTCAGAACAGCGATGCTGATACTGGCTCACCTGAAGTGCAAATAGCTCTTCTAACCGAAAATATTAATAAATTACAATCTCATTTTAAAATTCATAAAAAGGACCATCATTCAAGAACAGGTCTCATTAGAATGGTTAACTTAAGAAGAAAGCTTCTAGCTTATCTCAAAAGAAAAAATCCAGAAAGCTATCAAGACATCATCAAATCTCTTAAATTAAGAGGATAAAAAAGGAAAATCGTGGAAGAAAATAAATTAAATACTCAATCCGTAGAATTCGAATACGGAAATAAAACTGTTAAGATCGAAACTGGAAAAATAGCAAGACAAGCTACCTCAAGCATAATCGTAACTATAGACAACCTAGTTGTTCTAACGACTATGGTAGCTAGAAAAGAAGCAGATCCAAAGAAGGATTTCTTCCCATTGGCTGTTTTCTATCAAGAAAAATTTTATGCTGCTGGAAAAATACCTGGTGGATATTTTAAGCGTGAAGCCAGGCCGACCGAGCAAGAAACATTAACTTCAAGGTTGATTGATAGGCCAATTAGACCTCTGTTCCCAGAAGATTTTAAAAATGAAATACAAATTTTTTGTACAGTCTTATCTTCAGATAAAAATATTAATCCTGATATAGCATCCTTGATTGGAGCCTCTGCAGCACTCTCAATTTCAGGAGTTCCCTTCCAGGGCCCATTAGGAGCTGCAAGGGTTGGTTTCATTGACAGTAATTATGTTTTAAACCCATCTCCAGAAGAGTTAGAAAATTCTATGTTAGATATGGTTGTTGCAGGAACTGAAGATGCTGTGTTGATGGTTGAATCCGAAGCAAATGAGCTGAGCGAAGATTTGATGCTGGGGTCAGTTCTATATGGTCATCAAGAGATGCAAAAAGTTATTAAAGCTTGTGCAGATTTAAGAGCTAAAGTGAATCCAATACCATGGGAGTTTTCTGAAGATGAGTTAACTGCTGAATTTAAGAGTAAGATAGCCAACTCCTTTACCGATGAGATTGCGAAAGCTTTTAAGATTGCTGATAAGTCTGAGAGAGGTGAAGCAATTAATGCAGTTAGAGAGAGTATTAATGATGCATATGAGGAATTAGAAGAAATGGAAAGAGGCAAATTAATGAATGCCTTTAAACTTGTAGAAAAAGATGTTGTTAGAAAAAGCATCTTATCAAATGAACCAAGAATTGATGGAAGGGACTTAGATACAGTAAGACCTATCTTTGTTGAAACAAATGTTCTTCCAAGCGTTCATGGATCTTCCTTGTTTACTCGCGGTGAAACTCAAGCGTTGGTAGCAGCAACACTTGGCTCTACTAGAGATGCGCAAAGGATAGAAGGATTAAATGGTGAAGAATCAAATACATTTATGCTGCACTATAATTTTCCTGCATACAGTGTAGGTGAAATTGGTATGCCACTCGGACCAAAGCGACGTGAGATTGGCCATGGAAATTTAGCTAAGAGAGCAATCAAAGCAGTTCTTCCAGACTCTGAGGAATTTGGTTATACCTTGAGAGTTGTTTCAGAAATAACTGAATCTAATGGTTCAAGTTCAATGGCTTCTGTGTGTGGAACTTCTCTCTCCTTAATGGATGCAGGTGTTCCTATTACAAATCCAGTAGCTGGAATTGCGATGGGCCTAATCAAAGAGGAAAATGATTTTGCTGTTTTAACAGACATCCTTGGTGATGAGGATCATCTGGGTGACATGGATTTTAAAGTTGCAGGAACAAAAGATGGGGTAACAGCCTTACAAATGGATATTAAAGTTCAAGGCATTACAGCCGAAATTATGGAATCTGCTTTGGAAAAAGCAAAAAATGCAAGAATGCATATTCTTGAAAAAATGAATGAAGTGATTTCTGCTCCAAAAGAGCTCTCAGACAATACTCCTGCCATGAAAAAGATTACAGTCGATCAAGACAAGATAAAAGAGATAATCGGTAAGGGTGGAGCGGTCATCAAAGGCATGCAAGCTGATACAGGAGCATCTGTGGATGTTAATGATGATGGCGTTGTAACTATATTTGGTGAAACGCAGTCAATTATGAAAGCTGCATTAGAAATCATTGAGGGCATCATTGAAGATCCAGAATTAGATAAAGTATATGAAGGCAAGGTCGTTAAGATTGTGGACTTTGGTGCTTTTGTAAATATTCTACCCGGTAAAGACGGTTTACTTCATGTTTCCGAGATTTCCTCTGAGAGAGTTGAAAATGTATCTGATGTTCTGAGTGAAGGTGATGTTATTAAGGTTAAATTGATTGGATTTGACCGTGGAAAAATGAAATTATCTAAGAAAGCACTTGAGCAATAGTCCTTTATTTATAACTTATATTTATATTTAAATAGAAGTTTTATATATATCAATTATACCTAAACTTGTTAAATGTCAAATTTAGCAAGTTTTTTCATACGTTTTTCTTGTTCGTAATTTCTTTTTATGGTTTTATAGGTTAACTAACCATGCAAACCATAGGGGGAAATTATGGATAATGCATTTAGAATGTTAAGCGACCTAGTTAGCAATCTAACTAGTGTCATCATCGGTATCTTAGGACTTGGTATTGTTGGAAGCCTTGCTTTCGGCGATATGATGGGATTAGATGTAATTGGAAATATTACATCGTTGGTCGAGTCTTTGGCGTCTGGTGGTGTTGTAGGACTACTTGTACTAGCAGTTCTATACAGCTTAGTTAACAGATAAGCATTGCTTAATCTATGTTAGAAAGGGTCGCTAGACCCTTTCTGACTTTAGTATAAAAATGAATCTCAATAACTCTCTTATTAAACTTACCGCTTTTTTTAATAAGTTACTAAAATTATTATTACCTTTAGTGGCAGTTTCTCTGTTACTGGGTATTATTTTTGGTCCTACAACTCCTTTTGTTGGAGATGTATACAAAAATGTTTCAGATATCTTGAATATGCTTGGTGAGGATGCCTTATTAGTATTGGTATCTTTAATAATAATTTTGATATTTTTTAAAAAAGAATAGTAGGAAGTCGGTCAATTTCCAGATAAATTAAATTATCTGATTATCTCTTATTTTTTTTAATTCATATTCATGGTGGCTATGGGTGGAATTGAACCACCGACCCCAGCGTTATGAGTGCTGTGCTCTAACCATCTGAGCTACATAGCCAAAGTGTGAAATGATAAAGAACTTGATTTAGAAGTCAAACGTTAAATTTAAAGTGAATTACATCCCCATCCTTGACCAAATAATCCTTTCCTTCAAGCCTTAATTTGCCCTCTCTCCTGGCTCCAGATTCCCCCTGGCAGTTAATAAAGTCATCATATGAGATGACTTCAGCTTTTATGAAGCCTCTCTCAAAATCAGTATGAATAACACCAGCTGCTTGAGGAGCTAATGAGTTCTTGCGAATTGTCCAAGCTCTAGATTCCTTTGGTCCGGAAGTAAAAAATGTTTCTAGATTAAGTAGTTTGTAGCCTGAAAGGATGATTTTATTTAACACAGGCTCATCCATTCCAAGTAGTTCTAAGTATTCTGCTTGCTCTTCTTGTTCCAAGTTAGCTAATTCATGCTCTACATTGATAATAGCTGGAATGATATCTATGCTATTACTCTTTGCATAAGCTTCCAAATCAGAGAGATTATTTCTTGAATCATCATCAGATAAATTTGCGACTAAAACCATTGGTTTGGTTGAAAGTAAATTCATGCTTTCAATAAATTTTATTTCTTCAGTATCAAAATTATCCAGTTTTGGAAGATTTCCATTTTCCATTAGCTCTTTTAAAGAGTAAATAATTGCTTTATGTTTTTTGGCATCTTCATCCCCAGATCTGATAAGTTTTTCTAACTTTTGATCTCTTTTTTCAAGAACTTCAATGTCAGCAAAAATTAATTCAAGATTAATGGTCTCAACATCCTTAAGTGGATTGATTACACCATCTACATGAACAACATTTTCATCATCAAAACACCTCACTACATGGAGAAGGGCATTCATCTCTCTGATGTTAGACAGAAATGCATTGCCTAGACCCTCACCCTTAGAAGCTCCTTTCACAAGCCCAGCAATATCAACAAAACTCATCGTAGTGGGAATTACCTTTTCAGAATTAACAAAATTATTAATGTTATTCAGTCTATTATCAGGAACACTGACAATTCCTAGATTTGGCTCAATTGTACAAAAAGGAAAGTTCTCTGCTGGTATGGATGATTTAGTTAAAGCATTAAACAGGGTTGATTTCCCAACATTAGGCAAACCTAGAATGCCACATTTAAAACCCATCTTTACTCACTATTAAGTTTTAATTGAGCACTCTGAATATCACTGTTGCCTAAGAGTTCAATAATATTATGGAACTTAAAAAAACTCTCTTGAATGGAGTCTATTTCAGTTGGTTTGAATTTACCCAAAACCCAGTTTGTTACATCTACTTTATTTCCTGGGTGGCCAATACCAACTCTTAGCCTAATGAATGATTTTCCAACATGCGAGATAATACTTCTCAATCCATTATGTCCGCCATGACCTCCTCCTATTTTTAACTTTAGACTGCCAATAGGAAGGTCTAAGTCATCATGAATAACTATCACTTGTTCTAATTCGAAATTATTATTTTTTAAAATTTTGTTAATTGAATAACCTGATTCATTAACATATCGATTAGGGTATCCCCATAGAATTTTTTCATCAGAAGATATAGCAGTTGTAGATTCAATTTTTTTCTTTGAATGAAGTTTTAGATCGCAGTCAGTTGCAATACTTTTTATCCAGTCTTTGCCAACATTATGCCGAGTTCCATTATATTTTGTACCAGGATTGCCTAGTCCAATAATGCAGATATTAGGCACAGATCTTTTGTACCTTAATCACTTGATTTATCTTCTTCAGGAGCATCATCACTAGAAGCATCTTGCTCTTCAGATGTTTCTTCTCCTTCAGCAACTTCTCCTTCTTCCCCTTCTTCTCCTTCAGGTAAAATCTCTGGCTCTTCCTCTTCTGCTCTTGGAGGATTAACTGAAACGATCATTTGATCATTTTCTTCATCAAAGCCTGGAATTTCAGCTCCTTCGGGTAATGTGATATCTGATAATCGAATTGCCTCATTGAGCATAAGATTTGTAATATCTACTTCAATCGCTTCAGGAATATCTCCGGCTAAGCAGGCGATTTCTATCTCTGAGATTGCCTTCGCAATTACACCACCATCTGTTTTAACGCCTTGACATTCTTCTTCACCATTAAATCGAAATGGCACGACAACTTTCAGCTTAGTTTTTCTTGAAACTCTTTGAAAATCCGCATGGAGAAATTTTCCTTTAACTGGCTCTCTTTGAAGCTCCTTTAGAACAACTTTCTCTTCATTACCTTCAAGTAAAATTTTTAAAACCTGAGTGTAAAAAAGCTCATTTTCAGAAGCTTTTGTTAGTTCATTGAGTTTTAATTTGATATTTTTTGATTCTTCTTCGTTTCCATAGATAATTGCAGGAACCATTGAATCTTCCCGTCTAATTTCACGAGTTTTGTTTGTTCCAGTTCTAACTCTTAGATCTGCATTTAAAATAATTTCGTTTGACATATGTCGTACCTTCTAGCTAAATTTTTACAAAAATAGAGCGCTTAGCGACTCTTCATTGTTTAATCTTCTGATGCACTCTGCAATAGTAGGGGCAAGAGAAATGACGCGTATTTTACTGCATTTTTCTGCTTCTGGGGATAAAGATATGGAATTGGTTACAACTAATTCATCAATTGAAGATTTGGAAATTCTTTCAATTGCAGGGCCAGATAGCACAGGATGGGTAATATAGGCTTTTACCATAGCTGCTCCAGCATCTTTTAATGCTTGCGCTGCGTTGCATAGTGTCCCAGCTGTATCAATAATATCATCAGGAACAATACAACATTTCCCTTGAACATCCCCAATTATATTCATTACTTCAGATTCATTTGCAGTCGCTCTCCTTTTATCAATAATAGCAAGATCAGATTCATCTAAAAATTTTGCTAGCGCCCTAGCTCTTACAACTCCACCAACATCTGGAGAAACAACTAAGATCTCTTCTTCCTGAGAAGATCTTGCCTTGATATCGTCATGCATAATCTTGGTTGCGTATACATTATCTGCAGGCATATCAAAAAAACCTTGAATGGATTCTGAGTGAAGATCTACAGTTAGCACTCTGTCAACGCCAACAGAATTCATCATATCAGCTATAACTTTTGCACTGATAGGAACTCTTGCTGATCTAACCCTTCTGTCTTGACGAGCATAACCATAATAGGGAAGTATTGCTGTGATTCTGGACGCAGAGGAGCGCTTTAAAGCATCAGTGATTAACATTAACTCCATTAAATTTGAGTTAGTAGGCGCACAAGTTGATTGGATAATATATGCTTCATGTCCTCGTACATTCTCAAGTATTTCTACTTTTATTTCACCGTCTGAGAATTTACCAAGATCAATGTTACCAAGCTTTAACCCCAGTATTTTAGCAACCTCTTCTGATAGAGAAGTCGATGCTGAGCCTGAAAAAATCCCTACTGTAGGTTTATTGATCATTTTCTATTTTATTGGCTGGGGTGGTTGGATTCGAACCAACGCATGACGGGATCAAAACCCGTTGCCTTACCGCTTGGCTACACCCCATTATTCTATTAACGTTAATAATGGTGAACATTGTAAAGGTTCACAAAAAAAGTGTCTCCATTTAGTTGGAATTTTTTTCATTGTTTTTTCAATTTCTTCCAGATCATTATAAACGCAAAAAAATGTTGAACCTGTCCCTGAGAGCTTAAATGAATTCATTTTATTTAAATCATTAAAAATTTTTTTAATCTCTTCATTATTTTCAAGAAAAATTGGCAAAAATGAATTCTCTTCACTTAGATTAATGAATTCTTGTGATGCCTTAGTTAATTTATCCCATTTGGAGAAAAGCTCTTTTGTTGAAGAATGAATGTTAGGGAAAAGAAGTAAATATTTTGTATCAACCTGTTTTTTTGCTTCAATAAGTATTTCACCAATACCTGAAGCATGTGCGTTCTTTCCATAAACAAAAAATGGAACATCTGCACCCAATTTTTCTCCTAGCATCATCAATTCTTTGATGGATAGGCCTAGTTTGAATAAAGAATTAGCTCCAATGAGTGCAGCAGCAGCATTTGAGCTTCCGCCGCCTAAACCACCACCCAATGGAATATTCTTTTCGATTTCTACATCGCAAAATATTTCTTTGCCAATATGATCTGATAATGCTTTGATTGCGTAGAAAACTATATTATTTTTTCCATCAATCGAGGAATTAAGATTAGTTTTTACAGAAATAGACTTGCTTGATGATTTTTTAATTAATAACTCATCAAACAAATTAATTAGTTGGAAATGCGTTTTAATTTCATGCATCCCATCAACTCTTTTACTCAATACTGAAAGATTTAAATTAAGTTTTGCGGGACAATTAAGTTTTATCCTATCCACGCCACAGCACTCCTTTAATAAACATGTCTTCTCCATAGATCAAATGAACTAATAAAGTATCAGGATTTTGGTGATCGCATTTTAGTTCAAAATCAAAATTCTTTACGATAATTGACCTTTTGTTTTTATTTAAATTATTAAAGCATGCATCAAAAAAATACATATATTCTTTTGTATCAAACTTTTTTAGTAAAGCAAGGTACTCATCATCAATTTTTGGATTAAATGAGAAAACGCCTGAAGAGTGAAATTCAATCTTTAAGAGATTTCCAAATAAAGGCTTACCAACCTGTATAATAACGTTTTTAGGGAACGCTTTAATTTTGATATTAAAGTTAGAACTATTTATTTCATTGGTAAGTGAGAATTTGCCTACATATGAATTTTCTGAAAATGTTGAATGAGATGTTGACGAACATGAGCCCAAATATATTAAAAAAAATATTAAGGTAATTTTTGTTATGGAATTACAGCTATTTGGCATAAATCATAAGACTACAAAGTTGTCTGATAGAGAATTATTTATTATAAATGACTCCAATCAAGAAGACTTTATAAATTTCTTTCTTGAAAATTTTGGTGAGTCTATTGATTCATTTTTTACCCTTTCTACTTGTAACAGAACAGAGGTTTATATTTACGGAGCTTCATCACGCATTTCATCCATTGCTGAAAAAACTCTTGAACTCTTTGGTTCAAGTGATTCTTTAAAAAATGACTTATATTTTTTTAGTGGCAATGAGGCTCTTGAGCATATGTGCTTGGTTGCAAGCGGCCTTGATTCACAGGTTTTAGGTGAACAAGAGATATTGGGTCAATTTAAGAAATCAGTACAGAATTATATTGAGTTGCAATGCTTGAAGGGAGAATTTCAGCGATTAACAGATGATATTATTTCAATTGCAAAAGCGGCTAGAACAGAAACACAAATTGGTTTTAATCCATTATCTGTATCAGGCTTATCATTAAAAATAGTTCAGGAAATTTTTGAAGATCCAGCCAAGCAAAATCTTACAATAGTAGGAGCTGGCCAAATGGCAATAAGCGTGATTGAAAATTTTTATAATCATGGCATTACAAAAATAAATGCAGTTAACCGATCAAAGAAAATATTAACTATCAATGATTCTCTTTCTATGGAAACCACTCCATTGTCTCAACTTGGGGCAATGATTCAAAGCACCGATATTTTAGTGTCATCTATTAATTCGCCACTTCCTGTTATTGGCAAGGGTTTAATAGAACAAGCGATGAAAGAAAGAAAAAATAAGCCAATGCTATTAATTGATTTAGGCGTTCCAAGGAACGTAGAAGACCAAGTAAGAGATCTTGAATATGCATATCTTTTTACAATCGAGGATATTGAACTAGTTACTCAAGAGAATTTAGAGGAGCGATCTCAAGAGGCTTTTAAAGCAAAAAATATTATTAAACAAAGGATTGAGTATTTAAATCAACATAAGGCAGATAAGTTTCAACGCAACAAAGCTTATCTTGCCCTAAAAGATATCTCTAGCAATATAGATGAGCATGACTTTATAAATTTATTAAAATCTGATGATCCATATAGCTCCCTCAAAGAAATGGGTATTGTCCAAGACGATCAGCTACAATATATTTCATCATTAACTCCTCATTCTATCTTATCTATGATTAAGGAAATCAGAAGTGCTTGAAGAATCCATTATTGCTAAATTAGAGAGCTTAAGATTAAGATCTACTGAGATTCACGAGGCTCTTGCCCGAGAAGGTGCAACTGATGATATGACGCACTTCACTAAATTGAATAAAGAGTATTCTGAAATTACTCCCATCGTAGAATTATTTAAATCATTGCAGGATACTGAGACTGAGTTAAATGGCGCTAAGGAGCTTTTAGATTCTGGTGATTCTGAGTTGATAGAGCTTGCTAAAATAGAAGTAAGTACTAATCAAGAAAAGATTATTGAGCTTGAGAACAAGCTTAAGCTCATGCTTTTACCTAAGGATGAAGCGGATGATGGGGCTGCATATCTTGAAATCAGAGCTGGCGCGGGTGGTGACGAAGCAGCGATATTCGCAGCAGATTTATTCAGAATGTATTCTAGATTATCTGAACGTCAAGGCTGGAAGGTTGAAGTCGTTAATACCAAGCCATCAGAACCAAGCGGCTTAAAAGAGGCTGTTGTAAAGATTAATGGACAAGGAGTTTTTAAATTTCTTAAATTTGAATCAGGGGTTCATCGTGTTCAAAGAGTTCCTGAAACTGAATCTCAAGGTAGGATTCATACCTCAACAGTTACAGTTGCAATTTTACCAGAGGTGGATGAAGTTCAAGATATTGAGATAGATAAAAGCGAATTAAGAGTAGATACATACAGGGCATCGGGTGCCGGTGGGCAACATGTAAATAAAACTGACTCAGCTGTTCGATTAACCCACATTCCTACAGGAGTTGTAGTTGAGTGCCAGGATGATCGGTCTCAGCATAAAAATAAGGCTAAAGCCATGGCACTACTGGTTGCTAAATTGAAGCAAAATGAGATTGATGAACAGCAGAATACAATTGCTAGTGAAAGGAAAATTCTTGTAGGTACCGGAGATAGAAGTGAAAAGATAAGGACTTATAATTTTCCGCAAGGACGTATAACTGATCATAGAATCAAATTAACACAGCATAATTTAGATCAAGTAATGGATGGCGATATGATTTCTATTTGCCAAGCGCTAATTACTGAAAATCAATTAGCTCAGCTTTCTAACTTAGAAGAAACATCATAATTGAATCAAGGTTTAAAATATTATTTTTCTCTTGCTAGATCAAAAGAGTCTCAGCATCAAAATATTTTGCGTGACCTAAAATATTTCTTGAAGTCTCTTGAAGTAAGCAATGCTGTCATTACTCTTGAAGATGAGTATGATTTATCTACTGAAGAAGTCTTAAAACTAGATGATTTTTTTTCATCATACCTGGCTGGCATGCCTCTTGATTACATTCTAAATGAATCAGAATTCATGGGATATAAATTTTTTGTTGATTCAAGAGTGTTAATTCCCCGTCCAGAAACAGAATTAATTGTTGAGTGGGTATTAGGCTTATCATTGAATAAAAACTCAACAATTTTTGAAGTCGGAACAGGCTCAGGTTGTATAGCGATTTCAATTTATTTAAAAAATAATGAGCTTAAAATTCTTGCCACGGATCTTTCCGGGCCAGCATTGGAAGTAGCTCAAATTAATAAAGATCTTCACAATGCTCACAACGTGACCTTTGTGCAATCTAATTGGTTGGGCTGCTCCTTAAAAAATTCTCTTGATTTAGTTATTTCTAACCCACCATATTTGCAACCAGATGATCCACACTTAATTGATCTTAATCATGAGCCCTTGATGGCATTGACTGCTGAAAATGGAACACAAAGCTTTTTTCAAATTGCTTCGCAGGCAATCTATTCTTTAAAAATTGGAGGGAGAATCATTTTTGAGCATGGTTATTCTCAAGCACAAGAGGTTTACGGTATTCTTGAAGACTGTGGTTATAAAAACATTGTCACCTCTAAAGACTTTCAAGGTCTAGACAGATATACCTATGCAAATAAATAATATTATTTTCATATGATAAGATTTATTCTTTAGTGTAAATGCAGAATATAATTCTGTTAAAACCGTAAAAATTACTATTAAACAATAAGGGGTTATTTCAATGAAAGGCAATATGATGAACTGGGATTTAACTATCCCTCAGGCAATTTTACATGCTGAGAAATATAATTTTGATGGCAAATTAGTTTCTCGAGAATTAGATGGCTCAATAAATTCCACAACATACGGAGAGTCAATTAAACGATCTAAAAAGCTAGCAAATGCTCTTGCAAAACTTGGTGTAAATAGATATGACCGAGTTGCAACTATTGCATGGAATAACAGTAGGCACTTTGAAACCTATTTTGCTGTGTCTGGAATGGGGGCTATTCTTCATACCTTAAATCCAAGATATTCTCCTGGTCAATTAATTTACATACTTAATCATGCAGAGGATGAGGTTTTAATTGTTGATCCCTCATTTATTCCTCTTGTGGAGGGTGTCCAGGATAAACTAAATACGGTTAAAACAATAATTGTTGCTTCATCAAAAGACTCTATTCCAGAAAATAGTTTAAAAAATGTACTAAGTTATGATGCGTTAATTGAAGGCGAATCTGATGAATTTGATTGGCCTCAATTGAGTGAAGATGATGCAGTTGCTCTGTGTTATACCTCTGGTACTACTGGGAATCCCAAAGGAGTTTTATATTCTCACAGGTCAACTATTTTGCATGCAATTTCAGTCTCTGGAGCTATGGGTTTTGACTCATCTAGTTCAGTCTTACCAGTTGTTCCTATGTTTCACGTAAATGCATGGGGCGTGCCATACTGTGCATTAATCACTGGGTTAACTTTGGTATTGCCTTGCCATGCTTTAGATGGAGAGTCCTTATATGAGCTAGTAGAGCAAGAATCAGTTGACTCTATGTTGGGTGTTCCAACTGTGTGGCTTGGTTTATTGCAGTATCTTGAAGGAAAAGACCTTAAGCTTGATACAGTTGATCAAGTTTTAGTTGGAGGCTCCGCAGCGCCATATGCAATGATTAAAGCATTTGATGAACAACATGATGCATTTTTAACTCATGGGTGGGGAATGACAGAAATGAGCCCTCTTGGAACGATAAATGCTCCAACCAAAAAAACCATTAGTCTTCCCAAAGAAGAAAGATATCAGCTTCAAACCAAACAGGGTTATCCGATGTTTGGTGTAGAGATTAAAACTGTTGATGATGAAAATAATGAGTTGCCAAGAGATGGAGAGGCTAGCGGTGCTCTTAAAGTTAAAGGCCCTTGGATAATGCATTCATACTATAAAGCAGATGACCCTGCAGTAGATGAAGAGGGTTGGTTTGATACCGGAGATGTCGCAACCATTCATCCTGATGGATGCATGCAGATTGTAGATAGAGCAAAAGATGTTATTAAAACTGGTGGAGAGTGGATTAGTTCAATCGATCTAGAAAACGCGGTGCTCACTCACGAAAATGTTCTTGAGGCATGTGTTGTCGGAGTTCCACATCCTAAGTGGGATGAGAGACCTTTATTATTCTTAATTACAAAAGATGGAAATGAAATTGATAAGCAGGAAATTAACGATTTCTTGCTAGAAAAGGTTGTTAAGTGGTGGCTGCCTGATGATATTATTTTCGTTAAAGAGCTTCCTCATGGCGCGACAGGAAAGTTATTGAAGGTTGAGTTACGAGAAGAATATAAAGAACATTTAATGGGAGAGTAATATGTTACAGATTGTAAAACCTGATGAAATTGATTCAGTCATTGGCAAGGATCTAGGAGCTTCTGAATGGATGGTTATTGACCAAGAAAGAATCGATAAATTTGCTGATGCAACCATGGATCATCAATTTATTCATGTAGACCCAAAACAGGCTGAACCTATTTTTGGCTCCACAATTGCTCATGGATTTCTCTCATTATCTCTAGTTGCTGGAATCTCTTTTGAACAAGAAATCGGTATGATAATTGAGGGAACAAAAATGGGTTTGAATTATGGCCTTGATAAAGTTCGATTTTTAAGTCCTGTTCCAGTAAATTCAGAAGTTCGAATTCAGACTAAATGCGTTGATGTAACTGAAAAAAATCCCGGCCAGTTCCTTGTTAAAAATGAAGTAACAATGGAAATAAAGGGAGTGGATAAGCCTGCTTATATAGCAGAGACTTTGAGTTTATTTATTACTTAAGCTTATCTTTTAAGATTCTGTTAACAGCTTTGGGATTTGCTTTGCCTTGGGTTATCTTCATTACTTGTCCAACAAAAAAACCAAAAAGCTTTTCTTTTCCACCAATATAGGCTTCAACCTGAGTTGGATTGTCCTTGATAACATCATTAATGATGTCTTCAATGGCTCCATCATCAGATATTTGTTTTAACCCTTTGGATTCAATAATTTCATCTGGTGAGGCTCCGCTAAGGCACATTTCCTCAAAGATCGATTTTCCAATTTTGCCTGAGATTGTCTGGTCATCGATTCTATTGATGAGCGTTGCTACTTTATCTGCGCTTAGTTTCGATTCATTGATTTCTATTTGTTCTTTATTTAAATATGCACTAATTTCACCTATCAACCAATTCGAAAGAAGAGAGTAATTTTTTGTTTTCTTTACAGCAGTATCAAAAAAATCAGCCATAGTTTTCGAGGATGCAATAATTTGAGCATCATATGCTGATAATCCAAGATCGCTCTGATAACGAGCCTCTTTCTCCCTTGGAAGTTCTGGAAATTCATCTTTGATTTTTTGTATTTCTTCATCAGAAATAATTACAGGAAGCAGATCTGGTTCTGGGAAATACCTATAGTCATTTGCAAATTCTTTTGATCGCATTGGGCGAGTTTCATCTTTGGAGCTATCATAAAGTCTTGTTTCTTGAATAACTTTTTCTCCACTTTCAAGAATTTTGATCTGTCTTTTAATCTCAAAATTGATAGCTTTTTCAATAAATTTAAAAGAATTAATATTTTTTATTTCTGTTCTAGTGCCTAGTTCTTTGTCGCCTCTCTTTCTTATGGACACATTTGCATCGCATCTTAGTGATCCTTGAGCCATATTCCCATCAGAAACATCTAAGTATGTTACAAGCTGATGCATTGCTTTCATGTATGCAACGGCCTCTTTAGCACTCGACATTTCTGGTTCGGAAACTATTTCTAAAAGAGGGGTACCTGCTCTATTTAGGTCTATAGCAGAGAAGCCGTCAAATTCATCATGAATTGATTTTCCAGCATCTTCTTCTAAGTGCGCCCTTGTGATATTAATTGTCTTTGCTGATTCCTCGGCATGGATGTCAATTGATCCACCTAAAACAATGGGTAAATCCATTTGGGTGATTTGATAACCTTTTGGCAGATCAGCATAAAAGTAATTTTTTCTATCAAATATTGAGGTTTGATTAATTTGTGCATTTATAGCCATCCCAAATCTAATCGCCTTATAAAAGGCTTCTTTATTTACAGATGGAAGAACTCCAGGAAGACCACAGTCAATTAGATTTACATTTGTGTTTGGGCTAGCTCCAAAGGAAGTGGAGGCTCTTGAAAATAACTTTGTTTTCGTTGAGAGTTGAACATGTGTTTCAAGCCCTATAACAGTTTCCCAGCTCATCAAAAATCCTCCAAATTAGGCTTGGCAAGATGAAAGTCTGAGTTTTTTTGAAAAATATGACTTGCATTAAGCAGTTGATCTTCTCTTAAAAAATTCCCAATTAATTGAAGTCCAACTGGTAGGGAATTAACTTGTCCATGTGGAATTGATATTGCAGGCAGGCCAGCAAGGTTAGATGAAATTGTAAAAAGGTCCTCAAGATAAAGCTCAACAGGATTTTGGGTACCTTTGCTACCAAATTTAAATGCAGTATTAGGGGAAGTAGGGGTCATTAAAAGATCGACTGATTTAAAAACATCATCAAAATCGTTTTTTATTAATCTTCTAACTTGTTGCGCCTTTTTGTAGTATGCGTCGTAATAGCCAGCAGAAAGCGCATAAGTTCCAATTAGTATTCTTCGCTTAACCTCATCTCCAAAACCCTCGCTTCTTGATTTGATGTATAGATCATTTAAATCATTTGTATTTTCTGCTCTATGCCCAAAACGCACCCCATCAAATCGTGATAAATTTGATGAGCATTCAGCTGGAGCAATTGAGTAATATGTTGGTACCGATGCTGATATGTTTGGAAGAGATACCTCAACAAATTGAGCACCAAGACTTTCATAGTTTTTTTTAGAATCTTCAAAACAAGCTTGGACATCTGTGTCTAAGTCGCTAATGTCAAATTCTTTAATAATTCCTATTTTTAATCCATCTATAGGCTGATTAATATTTTCCAAGAAATCAGGGACATTAGAGTTTAGTGATGTAGTATCTTTTGAGTCATGCCCAGACATTGCATTTAGCAATATAGCGCAATCTTCCGCAGTTCTTGCCAGTGGCCCAGCTTGATCAAGACTTGAGGCAAAAGCAATCATTCCCCATCTTGAAACTCTGCCGTAAGTTGGTTTTAATCCAGTGATCCCGCAATGTGCAGCAGGTTGGCGAATTGATCCTCCGGTATCTGTTCCAGTTGCAGCTGGAACAATTCCAGCAGATACTGCTGCAGCAGATCCACCAGAGCTACCCCCTGGGACATATCCTTTTTTCCATGGATTATGAACATTACCAAAAAAGCTAGTTTCATTCGAAGACCCCATTGCGAACTCATCCATGTTTGTCTTGCCGATAGTGATAGACCCAGCATCTTCAAGTTTTTCTACTGCTGTTGCAGTATATGGTGGAATAAAATTAGAGAGTATTTTTGAAGAGCAAGTTGTTCTTAATCCCTCTGTGCAAAATAAATCTTTTTGTGCCAACGGTATGCCTGAAAGGGTTGAATTAGTTTTTTCATTAAGATCGATAGAACTCGCTTTTTTAACACTAATTTTTTCATTCATTGTTACGAAGCAATTTAATTCTTTATATTTTTTAGCGAGCTGCAAGGATTCTTGTATCAATTCTGATGAAGAAATCGACTTATCGTCAAGCATGGCTCGTAATTCAGTGATAGATTTGAACTGAATACTCATTCAACAACTCTCGGAACAAGGAAGTAATCCTCATTTGATGCAGCTGCATTCTCAAGAAATTTATCTTTTCTATTATCTGAGTTTTCTATGTCTTCATGTTTAAATGCAGTCATTTCAAGAGGGCTAAATAGAGGCTCAGTATCAGAGGTATCAATGTTTTGCAAACTACCAATTAACTCAATAATTGTTTCAAGGTCATTTTGTATTTTTTCAGACTTTTCTTCATCAATTTCAAGTCTTGCGAGATAACAAATAGTTCTGACTGTTTCTTGGTCCATATGATATTATTTATCTTTGATGCGCAATATTAAACTAAAAGCATCTTAAAATGAATTTACAGGGAATATCATAGTGGATTTCAATCTATTTAAAACTGTTCGTGGCCTATTTTCTAATGATTTATCAATAGACTTAGGCACAGCAAATACGTTAATTTATACCAAGGATATTGGAATTGTCCTTGATGAGCCCTCAGTGGTGGCTATTCGTGAAAGTCGCGGACAAAAAACAGTAGTAGCTGTGGGCCACGAAGCAAAAAAGATGCTTGGAAGAACTCCTGGAAATATTAAAGCAATAAGACCTCTATCTGAGGGAGTTATCGCTGATTTCCAGGTAACAGAAAAGATGCTTCAACAATTTATTGGAAAAGTGCATGAGCAAAGATTTATTAAGCCTAGCCCTAGAGTTCTTGTTTGTGTGCCATGTAGATCAACTCAGGTTGAAAGAAGGGCAATTAGAGAATCAGTTTTAGGCGCTGGCGCTAGAGATGTAAAATTAATTGAAGAACCTATGGCTGCAGCGATTGGAGCCGGCCTTCCTGTTGAAGAGGCTAATGGAAATATGGTAGTAGATATTGGAGGTGGTACTTCAGAGATAGCTATTCTTTCACTTAATGGTGTTGTTTACGCTGAGTCTGTGAAGATTGGCGGCGATCTAATGGATAGCTCTATTACCTCGTGGGTAAGAAGAAACTATGGTTGTGTGATTGGAGAGTCTACCGCTGAAAAAATTAAATACAGCATTGGTTGCGCCTCCCCTGATTCTGAAGAGATGGAAATGAATGTAACTGGTCGTAATTTAGCAGAAGGTATTCCTGAAACCTTTACTTTAAAAAGCTCTCAGGTATATGAAGCTATGCGGGATCCATTGTCTGGAATAGTAAGGGCCATAAGAAATGCTTTGGAGCTTTCACCGCCGGAGCTTGCTGCAGATATTGCCGAGAGAGGCATTGTCCTTACAGGAGGAGGCGCATTAATGCGTGATTTAGATAAGTTAATTTCTTCTTCAACTGGTATTCCTGTGATCTGCGCTGAAGATCCATTAACCTGTGTTGCTCGAGGTGGAGGCAAGGCTCTTGAAATTATCGATAAGTATAATATTGATTTACTCTCAACAGAATAACTAATTAAATATGGCGAGATCCACGCCTACATATACTCCTATAAGAAATTATGCAATTGGTATTCTTCTCTCAGCAATTTTGCTTTTCAGCGATATTGCATATGGTACTTTCACTCCCGTAAGAGGTTTTGTAAATGCTTCTGCTCTATATACACAGATGATTTCTAGCGGGGCATTAGAGAATATCAGCAATACATTTTATTCTTTTAAAAAAAACAGAAACCTTTTGAATGAAAACAAAGAACTAAAAGAGCAAATCCTTCAAATTAGGACAAAGGATTTTATTGAAAGAAAAAATAGAGACGAAAAGAAAAAAATTATTAATTTTCAGAAGGAATTAATCAGTTCACTCAGCAATAACTATATTGATATATACAAAATAGCTTCAATGGATTTGCGAAACTATTTTTGCTGTTCAACACATAGGATTTTCTTACAAAACACTAAAAATGCTTCAATTGAAAAAAATGTCCCAGTTTTTGCAGGAAACTCATATATAGGCCAAACAAAAAATACTTATATAGACTTTATTGAGGTAATCCTTTTCTCAGATGCTAGTCATGTATTGCCCATAAAATCAAATTCTTTTTATTGTGATGCCAGAGGCAAAGGTAAGCCACTTTTAATTTCATGCACACTAGATCAGACAAATCAAGACCTTCCAAATCAGATTGGGGATCTTATCTATACATCTGGGCTAGGAGGAATTTTTTTTAAAGATATAGAGATTGGATTTATTTCAGGTGTTAATGCAGTTTCAAACAATGAAATTGAGGTTTTGATAACGTTAAAAGCCAACCCATTAAATGAAACTTTTTATGCGGTATTGAGCAAAGAAGCTGATGAAGTTTAGCAATCATTTAATTATTCTCTCTACTATCTTCTTGGGATTTTGGTTAGATAATTTCCTGAATCCTTTAACCATTAAACTATTCGTAGAATTAAATTTTGGCTTTTTAATTTTCACATATTGGGTTTTTGCATTGCCAGAAAAACTGCAAAGCTCAGCCGCGTTATTTTATGGCTTAGTTATTGATTTATTTTTCTCACATGCACTTGGTTTCAACATGCTTTTTTTTGTTGCAACTTCTTACGTTATTCACTTATACGTTTTTCGTTTTAGAATTTTTTCTTATTTTCAGTTAGCGGTTTTCTTTTCGGGCTCATCTACATTCTATTTAGCTTGCAAGTACCTTTTACTCTCTCCCTATAATTATTCATATATTCTCTTGATATCTAGCTTTTTTATAAATGCAATCTTATGGGTGGGGATTTACTTAATAATGAGAGCTTTTCGAAGAAGTATTTTTTCAAATTTATAGAATATGAAAAAATTATTTAGCATCTTTGCAATTTGCCTAGGGATTTTAAGTTGGATATTTTTCTTTTTGCTTGCCAACTTGGCTTTCTATCCATGGAATTTAATTAAAAATATAGATCGCTATGTTCTTCCTGCCTACTCAATAGATTTTTCTAAACTGGAAAGTTCAGGAAACGCTTTAAACAGAAATTTAAAATTTTATGA
The DNA here is from genome assembly GCA_902595065.1 of uncultured SAR86 cluster bacterium. Lineage (GTDB taxonomy): Bacteria > Pseudomonadota > Gammaproteobacteria > Magnimaribacterales > D2472 > D2472. The sequence goes on along the minus strand of CACJOM010000002.1, from coordinate 197,636 downwards.
TTTATACATCATGCATAATGATAGTCTGCTAATAGAAGCAAAAGAATTAGACCTCGGACTATCTTTTAAACCTCAGAAACTGCTTTACTTTTTTAATATCAATAATATAAATATAAAAGATGGTTACTTTGACTACTCAAATACACGAAGCAGTAATTCATCTACAAGCTCTATAATAAATTTTAGCGATGAAATTTTACTGTCATTTGAAAATTTTAAATACCAAAGAAATGATTCATTATTTGAAATCAATGGCAATCTTTTTGGCGATTTATCAAGATCATTTTATGGCCAGTTAAGTTTTTTGCATAACAATAAATTGAGCACTATTGCAGTGAATGCTTTGGATGATTCTTACCGCTTTTCACTGAATCTTCATTCATATGAATGGTTAAATTTTATTCCAACTTTTAATACTTCGCTAATAAAGAATTTAGCATTTCAAATAAATGCAATTGGTGAATTTGAAAAAAATAAATCAAATATTATTGGCTCTTTCAACTCAAGTAGTTTATTACTTCAATCTTTATCAATTGGTCCAAATAGGGGATCTTTTCATTATCAGTCTCAAAAAAACATAGGCTTATTAAAATTAACCGAATTTCTTCATCCACTGATAGATGAGGAATATCCAATTCAAATTAATCTTAAAAAACAATCTTTGGCTGTTCCAAGACTTTACATTTCACCTGAAATTTTAAAAATTAAGTCATTTAATTTATCAAATTTAATTATTGAAAATTTTTTTCTATCATTTAGTTCTTTAATGCCAAAATATTCTGGATTTGTAAAAGATCTTGATCTTAAAGATCTATATTTCAAGGAAATTAATAACCTTAGTGGAGATTTTTCTGGGTATGGAAATCAGATAAAATTTTTAGTAAATTCTAATTCCTCGATAATCAAAAATTATAATCAAAATTTCATTTCAGCTTCAATTTCAGGGGGGGGGGAATTTTTCAGATTCAGTTTTTGATCTTAAAGCTCGAATCAAAAACCAATCTGCTGGCATTGACCTTGCTTTAACGATAAATCCAGAATTAGTTAATCCTTTATCTATTCAGCTCAAAGGTCACGATGTTTCTAAAGACTTAATTACATTCTCGCTTCCATACTCTTTGAAAAGTGCTAGTTCTTATATAGATACGAGTATCAATCTTGGAAGAGAAAATTCAATTTATTTTAATTACTCTGTTCCTAGTAATAACCTTAAAGCAGATTTGAATGCAAAAATTTTAATGAATGAATCAAAATTAATGATCAACGAAAATTCAAAAATTAATTTCGCTAGGCCAATTATTGAGGCTGATAATCAAAATTTATATATTTTTTCGCCGTCTGGCAAAATCACTAATTTTTTCTACGAGGAAGTATATGGGCTAATTAATTACAACACACAAAAACTAAGTTTTTACTCTTTGCATGACTTGAAATCAATTGATCTCAAGAGCTTATTTGATTCAGAAGAGTGGGGGTTTAACTTGCCTGATATAAAAGTAGAACATAAGGGAGAAATTAAACTTTCAACTTTGAGACTTAATAATGCTATTTCATTAAACACAGAAACTTTCTATATGCCAATATCGCAATCTAATAAGATTGAATTTGATAAAGGAAGCATTTTTATTGTCGACTTAGATTCAGTCTTTGGATCATTGCCTTCAAGGTTCATGAAAGAAGAAATATTAATTTCTCTCTCAGGAATAGGGCTGACAAAAAAATATGATCTTACCTTTTCAACAAATATTAATTTTGAGCCAAGTAATTTGATTAAAAACTCATCTTTTCTTGAGGTTTCCGGTAATGATCTTTTTAAGATTGATTTAAATATTCAAAAAAATTCTACACCCGCACTAAAGTTAAACTCTAATCTTAAAAATATTAAGTTAAATTCGCCGTTAAATTCACTTTCAAAAAATAAATTAATAAAATTGCCCACTGAAATTTTTGTCACCAACTTTTCAAATCCATCAATAAGAGTTATCAATCAAAAGATTGATATGCATATCAGAGATCTCGGGAAATATGAGGGATACATTTCAATAGGCAAAAAACTCCCTGATCAATATAAGAATTTTCAAAAAGAAACTGGGCTAAATCTTTATCTTTATTCAGAATTTCTGGATGAGAAAATGTTAATTTCTATGTTACCTAGCAACCAGGAACCAACATTAATAAAATTTAATAAACTGGCTTTCGAAGTTAAAAATTTTAAACTTTTTAATAATAAATTTTCTGACCTTTCTGGTTTTGTTAATTTCAAGAACTCAGGAATAATGGGTAATATAATCGCAGATGAGCTTAATTTAGATCTTAAGATGGATCAGACTGGCTTTGTAAAAATAGAAATAAAGGATTCAACTTTTCCTGATGTAGAGTTTATAAACTCTTCACAATCTGGTTCAGATACAACAATTAATTCTAGACTAATCATCAAAAATTCTTCTTTTGGCAAAATAAAGATAAAAGATCTTGATATGTATCTTGTAAATAATAAGAAGAAATTTTCTTTAAATAATATGAAATTATCTTCAAATTTAATTTCCATTAAACCGACGCAAAAATCTTCAACTGCATTTTTTTCAATAGATAAGATTAAGCCTCTTTATAAAATTAGAGGAGATTTTCTAATTAAAGATTCAAAAAAAATTCCCTACCTGGGAGAGCTTGCAGATTTCTCTTATTTTAATGGATCAATAAACTTACAATTGGAAAAACTTTCTACTTTAAGTCATATAGAAGGAGATAGTGATTTTATTTTGAAAGACCTCGTAATCAAAGATTCTCTCTCAGATTCGTTAGCCTTTAATTTACTTGGTGTTTTAAATTTAAGAAATATTCTTGGCAAGATAGCGAATCTAGATCTCTCAATTAATGAGTTTACTTCTGTAAAATTAGGAAGAGTTGAGGGAGATTTTATATTCAATGAATCAAAGCTTCGACTTGCATCCCCATTATTTATTGAAACAAATGCAGCTAAAATGAGATGGATTGGTCAAATTAATAAGAATTCTAAAAGTGAGCTAAATGATTTGGATCTTAATTTAGATTTACGAATTAGGGTTGAAGAAAATCTCCCTTGGTATGCTGCAATCTTGGGGGGGGCTTCCAGCTATTGCTGGTTCAGCAGTGCTAAATGAAATTTTTGAAGAAGATATTAATAATCTTACTAATTATCAATATGAAGTTCTTGGAACTATTGCTGAACCAAAACTAGAAAGAATTAAACAAGAAATAAAGTAGCAAGGCCCAGAAAAGAAAAGAAACCTATTACATCAGTTACAGTTGTTACAACAACGCTTCCAGCGATCGCTGGATCTTGATTAAATTTCCTTAAAACTACTGGTATAAAAATACCTGCAATCGCTGAGCATATTAAGTTTGTAACCATAGCAGCACAAATTAGAGCTGCAATAATCATGTCATCAAACCAAAGGTAAGTTATTCCACCGACTAGTACTGATAACAAGATTCCATTAACAATTGACACTGCTATTTCACGTTTATATAACCATTTTAGATTCGATTGATTAATTTGTTGAAGAGTTAACCCTCGAATCATAATCGTTAAAGTTTGAGTGCCAGCAACTCCACCCATGCTTGCAACAATAGGCATCAAGATAGCCAAATATACTATTTGATCAATCGTTGCTTGAAAAACACTTATTGTCATAGATGCTATAAATGCTGTAAGGAGATTAATTGATAGCCATAAAATTCTACTTCTTGCTGCTCTAGCTGGCGCAGCAAATGTATCCTCAGCAACCCCAGCCATCCCAAGAAAGTTTTGATCTGCATCTTCCATAATCACATCAACAACATCATCAATTGTTATTCTTCCAATCAATCTTGATTGATCATCTACAACCGGTGCTGATACCCAATCATTTTGTTCGAATAATCTTGAAACATCTTTATCATTTATATTTGCTTCCAGTGGTTGAGTTTCAGTCTCCATTAGTTCTCTTACGTTAAGAGTTGGATCTGAGACAACAATTAAGGAAATGGGTAGGGAGCCTAGATATTTATTTTCTCTTGAAACAACAAAGATTTGATCGGTATTTTTAGGCAACTCTCTTTGCGCGCGAAGATATCTCATCACGACTTCTAAATTATGCTTTGGCCTTACACTTATAACATCAGTGTTCATCAGTCCACCAGCTGAATCTTCTGGATATACTAGGGCCTCTTGAATTCTCTGCCTATCTCTTTTAGACATTGCAGACAGAATATTTTCTGTTTTCTTGTGTGGAAGAATTTGAAGAATATCAACAATTTCATCTAGTTCTAAATCACGAATTATAGTAATTAGCTCTTCCGGTGAAATATCTGAAATAAGTTCATGCTGTATTTCATCATGTAATTCTGCAATGATCTCACCTTCGTTTTGTGTATCAATCAGTGACCATAAAAATTTTCTTTCTTTAGGTGGCAAAGACTCTATGCTGTGAGCTACTTCAGAAGGATGCATTCCAGATAGGATTCTCTTAATCTGATTGATAGAGGGTTCAATTTTTTGTCCCTGAATTTTTTTAAGCAGATCCTCAGACGAGAATTGGCGAGGGTTTATCTCATTCATACTCTAAATTCTAACTCACTAGATTATGAATTATCTATTTCTTGAGCTTGGTAGATTTATTTTTTTTCGATATTTTGAGATTGTCCTTCGTGCTAAGTTAAAGCCACGTTTATTAAGTAAATCTGAAATTTTTTGATCACTTAATTTTTTTTGCTCACTTTCAACTATTATTTGGATCTCTTCCATTAATTGCATCGGGGTAACTTTTCTAGTTTTTGAAACAGAGTTAGCTAAAAGGGATTTCATGGGAATAGCTCCTTTAGGTGTTTGAATATATTTTGATCTCAAGATTCTTGAAACAGTTGACGGACTAATTTTTAGTTCTTTTGCAAGCTCAATATTAGATAAGGGCTTTAATTCAACAGATTTATTCGATAAGAAATCAGCCTGTATTTTACATATTAATATCCCAACGTTTTGTACAGTTTCATTTCTCTTATTAATAGATCTAATTAACCATTTTGCTTCACCTATTTTTTCCTTTAATTCTTTGTTTGCTTTATTTTTTTTATCTTTTACTAATTCTTCTAAATCACTATCAATACTAAATAAAGGAAAGCTATCTTTTTTAAACTGAACAATAAAACTTTGATTGTTATCTGGAATTACTTCTAAGTCTGGTTGGATTAGAAATGTTGATTCGAATCCTAAACCTGGGGAAAGATCACATTGTTTAATTTTACTTAGCACAGCTTCAATAGACCTTTCAGAATAGCTCATTTCCAAATTAGCCTTAGCCTCTTCAAAATTTGAGAATTCAGGATTAAATAAAATTTTTTTGGCAATTTCTAATTCATTTGTTGAAATTTTTTGTTTTTTTAATTGTATGAAGATTGTTTCTTTAAAACTTTGCGCTCCAATTCCAGCAGGTTCTAGCTCATGTATGATGTTATGTAAAACTCTTTTAATTTCCTTTATTGAAAAGGCATACCCCATTAATTCCTCAATTTCATCAAGATCTATTTGCAGTAACCCATTTTCTTCTAGAGATTGAATAATTATTAATGCAATTTTTTTCTCCGCATGATTTAACTTGAAGTCCTTTAATTGATCCTCAAGATGATCCTGCAAAGTAAATTCAGTGGGTTGGTTCTCCAGAACGTCGAAATCATTGGAACTGGAGACCCATTCATTTTCAAAATCTTTTTTAAGGAAAGGGTTTTCTTCTATTTCCTTGTTAATTTTATTAATAATTTCTAGTCTTGATAGTTGAAGAAGATCTATTGATTTTTTTAATTGAGGAGTAATGGATAACTGCTGATTTTGCTTGAACTCTCTGACTAGCTTAATTGCCATATATCAAGAAAACATTTTACCAAAATATTTATGCCTCACATGAGCATTATCTTTTAATGTTGCCTCATCACCCTCTGCAATAACAGACCCCTCATTAAGAATTATGGCTCGATCGCATAAACTGAGTGTTTCCCTAACATTGTGATCAGTAATTAAAATGGAGATATTTTTTTTGGATATTTCCTGAAGTAGTTCTTTTATTTCTTCAACAGCTATTGGATCAATTCCTGCAAAGGGCTCATCTAAAAGAACAATATCTGGCTCACAAATCAAAGTACGAGCTATTTCAACTTTTCTTCTCTGGCCACCTGATAGCATCCTTCCTTTTATTTGAAGAATATTCTTTAACCCAAACTCATCAACAATTTTTGATAGTTTTTCAATTTTTTTATCCTGGTCTCCCATTGACAATTCCACGATTCCTAAAAGATTGTTTTCTACGCTAAGCTCTGGAAATATTGAAGCTTCTTGAGGAAGATAACCCAATCCTAAATTAGCTCTAGCGTGCATAGGTTTATCTGTTACATCTTCATTGTTAATAAATATTTGACCTTCGCTGGGAAAGATTATGCCTGCAGCTATATAAAAAGCAGTTGTTTTACCTGCACCATTGGGACCCAGCAAACCTACAATTTCATTTGCCGCAATAGAAAAATTAATACCAGAAAGAATTTTTTTCGAACCAAGACTCTTCTCAATATTTTTTAGTTTTAGGCAATCGCTATTCATTAGAGCTTATTTGATAGGTAATAAGATTAGAGGTAATTATATTTCCTTCGCTTGAAAGTCTAGCATTTCCAATTAAATTCATAGATTTATTTGGAAATATTTCAAATACTTCTGCTTGACCATCTATTGCACTAGACGAAATAGTTGCTGGATTTCCATATATTTGTAATTTTTCATTTTCATGACTGAGTAAAGCCTCAGAACCTCTGATTAAATAGCTATCTATTTTTATTTTTACGTTTTTTTTGAAGGCTAGTTGCTTATTTGCTTCATCAATAGTCACCTGGTCTGACTCAATTGAAATATTTTTAAAATTAAAATTTTCATTTGCTAGTGCAATAGGAAAATACAAACATCCAAATAGAATTGATAATAATTTGTAATTTCGATTCATTCCTACGTTTTAAATAACCCCTGATTCAAGAAGTTGATGCATAGTAATGACCCCTAAATTACTTTCTGTATCATTTGGTGAGTTGACGACTAAACTAAAAATTTTATTTTTCTCCATCACTTCTGCAGCTTCTATAGCAAGCGCGTTGCTTTGAATACTTAAGAAATTACTAGTCATGACATCTTTAATTGGAGTCTCATTTATATCGATTTCACTATTAAGGGACCTTCTTAGATCACCGTCAGTAAAAACTCCAATCACTTTTTTATCTTTTGTAATTAAAGCTAAACCAAGTTTTTTTTCAGTTATGGTCATCAATGCATCTTTAAGAGATGTTGAATGATTTACGATAGGTGCTTTTTCATTCATTACTGCTAAATCCTGGACAAGTGTTGTAAGTTTTTTTCCCAGCTGTCCAGCTGGATGGGATTTTGCAAAATCATCTTTACTAAAACCTCGGGCTTCCAACAAGGCAATCGCTAAGGCGTCTCCAAAGACTAAAGCAATAGTAGTTGAGGAGGTTGGAGCTAGATCCAATGGACAAGCTTCTTCTTGCGAACTTATTACTAAATTAATATTGCCAGCTTTTGAAATAGTTGATTTATTATTATTGGTAATGGTAAAAATATTTGCTGCAGAGCGTTTTAATGCAGGTAAAATTTCAATTATTTCTTTTGTTTCTCCAGAATTCGATAAAATTAGAACACTATCTTGCTTGTCGATCATCCCTAAATCACCATGAGCTGCTTCAGTTGGGTGGATGAATAATGATGAAGTTCCGGTGCTAGATAAAGTTGCTGAAATTTTTTGAGCTATATGACCCGATTTACCAATACCCATTAAAATAAGCTTTCCCTTAGTGCTGAGAATCTCCTCACACAGATTCTCAAAATCAGGCTGTATCTGATCACTTAAACTCATCACAGCCTTTGACTCTATTTCAATAACCTTCAAAGCAGATTTGATAAAATTCTTACCTTTCATATTGCATTCATAGTTTTTTACTAGTGTTATAATACCTTCATGAATGCCACATTGAAATCTATTGCTTTTTTTATAAGTTTATTTCTCTTTCATGGAAATCTAGACGCCGAATCCAATCCTCATAAATTTATTGATTCTCAAGCACAATTGATGGTTTCAATTATTACGGATAACCAGGCTTTATTCCTACAAAATCCACAGCAATTCAAAGATAAAATCAATGAAGTTTTTGAACCAATGGTAGATTTTCGAAGAGTGGGCGCAAGCGTTATGGGAAAAAAATATTACCTTGCCTCTACAAAAACCCAAAGACTTAGCTTTATCCAATCTTTTAAAACTTCATTACTTGATACGTACGCTTCGACTTTAGCGCAATGGGGCGATCAAAAAATTGTCACTGTTTTCCCAGATTTGAATGAATATAAAAAAGTAGAGGATGTTCAACAAAACTTAATAACATCCAGTAATACATACCCTATAACCTACAAAGTTAGGCAAGATCAAAATGGAAATTGGTTAATAATAAATATTATTGTAAATGGAGTGAATTTAGGTTTAACTTTCAGGAATCAATTTCAGGCACTTGCAATAGAGCATGATGAAAACATTGATGAGATTATTAAGCATTGGACATCTAATGCTAATATTGATTAGATAATTAAGTTTTAATAATTCAATGGACATATCTAAGTTTCTGCAATTCAAGTTTCCAGAAGCTAAAATATCCTTTAGTGGAGCAGATTGCAGTTCGCAACTGTTAATTGTAAGTGAGCAGTTTGAAGGATTGACAACCTTAAAAAGACATAAATTAGTTTTAGGAGTTTTAAAAGAGCATTTTCAAACAGGTGAATTGCATGCATTAAGCCTCATTACTAAATCTCCCTCAGAAATAAGTTAATTATGGAAAAATTAAAGATTATAGGGGGAAATAAACTCTCAGGTTCTATTTCCTGTTCAGGCGCCAAAAATGCAGCCTTGCCAATGTTAGCAGCAACAATATTGACTGAAAAAGCAGTGACTTTTAAGAACTTACCTTACCTCCAAGATATCACTACCATGTTTGAAATCTTGGGCTCAATGGGAGCTGATATTACATTAAATGAAACCATGGATTTTACTATTTCCACATCTAATCTTCATGATTTTGAAGCCCGTTATGAACTTGTCAAAACAATGCGTGCTTCAATCCTAGTTCTTGGGTCTCTTGTTGCTAGACATGGATTTGCAAGAATTGCTTTGCCCGGAGGATGTGCAATTGGAACCAGGCCAGTTGATTTTCATCTAGACGCATTAGAACAGTTAGGAGCGAAAATTGAGCTTAAAAATGGATACATTGAAGCAAGTGCAAAAAAATTAAAAGGTTGTGAGATTAATTTCCCTGGAATATCAGTTACTGGTACAGAAAATATTATGATGGCAGCTGTTCTTGCTGAAGGGCAAACAGTATTGAGGAATGTTGCAAAAGAACCAGAAGTAGAAGACTTAGCAAATTTTTTAATATCTATTGGAGCAAATATTACAGGCGCTGGTACTGATGAAATTATAATTGATGGTGTTTCTGATCTGCATGGGGCTATTTTTACAATTCCTGCAGACAGGATTGAGGCTGGCACATATTTGATTGCAGCAGCTATAACAAAAGGTGATATAACGATATCTAACATAGAACCGATTCGTATGAATAATATTCTTGATAAGTTAAAGCTTAGCGGAGCAACTATAAATGTTGGAGATAACCATATTCACCTTAGCATGAACGAGAGTGCAATCAATCCAGTAGATATTTCCACAGCTCCATTTCCAGGTTTCCCAACTGACATGCAAGCACAATTTACTGTTTTAAATTCTCTTTCAGATGGATCAGCGGTTGTTACAGAAAATGTATTTGAAAATAGGTTTATGCATGTACAGGAATTAAATAGGATGGGATGCAATATCACTGTTAAGGGAAGTAATGCATTTATAAAGGGAGTATCTTCTTTAACTGGCGCGCCAGTAATGGCAACTGACTTGCGTGCATCTGCAAGCTTAATTTTGGCAGGGTTATGCGCTCAAGGTGAAACTATTGTTGATCGCATTTATCACATTGACAGAGGCTATGAAAGAATTGAAGAGAAGTTATCATATTTAGGAGCTAATATAACGAGATTACCAAATTAGCCTGGGTAAGCCTCTGTTATAATTTTAAAATCCTTCACATCAGAGCCATTTAATACCTGAAAATTTATTTCATCACCTGGAAAAGAGTTATTTAGAGCGTTAATTAAATTCTCCCATGACGGAACCTGGCTATTTATAGAAAGAATTATTGATCCAGGCTTGATATTGCCTTGATCAAAAAGAGGCCCATATTCTTTCAGCTCAAGAATTTCTAGCCCAAACGTTATTTTGTTGTGATAGGAAAATCTTTTAAGTTTTACTCTGAAATCTCCAATCCAAGATCTTTTTACTGATCCAAATTGAATAATCTCTGATGCAATATCTATTAATTTATTTGTAGGAAGAGCAAAGCCTATCCCTGCATAAGATCCAGTTTTAGAAAAAATCCTTGTATTCATTCCAATAAGATTGCCCTTGTGGTTAATTAAAGCTCCACCAGAATTTCCTGGATTGATGGCTGCATCAGTTTGAATAAGTTCAAGATATGGATTTCCATAATCTCTTCCGGTAGCGCTGATAATTCCGCTAGTAAAAGTTTTTCCTAAACCAAATGCATTTCCAATAGCAATTACTTGATCGCCTATTTGAACTGATGAGCTATTTGATGGTTCCATGGGCTTTAAATCATCTGTTGGCTGAATTTTGATTACTGCTAAATCAGACCGCTCATCAAAACCGATTAAGGTAGCTGAATAAACCTGACCATCATCTAACTCTACCTCAATAATTTTAGCTCCATCGATGACATGGAGGTTGGTAACAATATAACCATCTTTAGAGATCACAATTCCTGAGCCAATTAGCTTGTTTGAAGACTTGCCATTTAACATCCTTGTTTCAATATTTTTTTTAGAATTAATATTAATAACTGATGGAGATGCTTTTGAAATTGCTTCTACATAACCATCAACATTCGACATATTTGTATAAAGATATGCAAGAATACCAATCAAGATTAAAAAATTGACTCTTGAAAGTTTGTTATTAAAAAATTTCATATGATCATTAAATCAATAATATGAAGGATATAAAAGTTGTAATAGAGAATTTGTCTACTCAAGGCATAGCTTTAGATAATGCTCAAACTTTATTTTTAAAAGAATTCATTGACTTAGATTCAATCTATAAACCCCCGTCATTTTTTTTTAGTAGAAACTCTATCGGTAATTTATATATTTGGGGTCCAGTTGGAAGGGGGAAAACAATGCTTCTTCAAGCTATTTGTGACTCATATTTTCCTGATGCAGGGCAATTTCATTTCATAGAATTTATGCATGTTGTTCATAAAAAGTTATCAGATTTTTCAGGAAACAGCGATCCATTGTTGGATGTGGTTAATGATTTATTAAATAAATACAAAATTATTTTTATAGATGAGTTTCAGATTGAGGACATAGCTGATGCAATGATCATAGGAACCTTAATTGAAGCATTATCTAGAAAAGGTTTAAGGCTATTTATCTCATCTAACTCTCACCCAGATCGCCTTTATAAGGATGGACTTCAAAGAGCTAAATTCTTAAAAACCATTGATTTTATCAATGAGCATTTTTTAGTTCACAATCTGATAGGCATTGAAGACTACAGGCTTAGAGAAATTTCTAGGTTTGACAGTTCTTCTGATGATAAAAATAGCGATGAATACATTAAGGGTTTTTTGAAAATCGCATTTAACGAAGATATCATAAACACAGCCAAATTTTTAATTAATAATAGAGAATTTAGATGTCTTGGTTGTACTGAAAAATTTCTTTGGCTTTCATTTGAAGATTTTTTTTCATCCCCCTGTGCAGGCAAGGACTTTATTAAAATCATAGAAAAATTTGAGTGGGTTTTTATTAATAATTTTCATAATTGCAATGATGATCATATTGATAAATTAAGAAGATTTATTAGCTTCATTGATATTGCTTATCAAGAAAAACAAAAGTTAAAATTATTCTATAACCCCAATTTAATTAACAATTTATATTCTGGTGATATGTTGAATCATCTATGGGTCAGAACTAAAAGCAGATTAAATCAAATATCATCTACAAAATATCTTCAAAATTTAGAGAAAAATTAAACTAAATGAATTAAAATATTGATTAAATAGCTCGTAAACATTAACATTCGCATCTAATTTTTTTCTTTAAATATAAATAGTAATGAAAACTCTTTCACTCAGAAAAGAAGACGCCAAGCATGACTGGTATGTTGTAGATGCTTCTGACAAAATTTTAGGTCGTCTTGCCACAAAAATAGCTGATCGTATCAGAGGCAAAGACAAACCAACCTTTACTCCACATACTGATGGTGGAGATTACGTAGTTGTTATTAACGCAGAAAAAATCCAAGTTACTGGAAAAAAGATTGATGATAAGAAGTACTATACTCACTCCCTATATCCAGGCGGTCTCAAGACCAAAGCCTTTAAGAATGTTCTTGAAGATAAGCCTGAATATATCTTAGAACAAGCTGTTAAAGGCATGCTACCGAAAAACAAACTTGGAAAGCAGATGTTTAAAAAGCTTAAGGTTTATCAAGGTGATGATCATCCTCATGCATCTCAAGAGCCACAAATTTGGGAACCAAAATTATGAGCACAGCAATTCATTATGCAACTGGAAGAAGAAAAACTTCATCTGCAAGAGTTTACCTTTCTAAAGGTAAAGGAAAAATTCTAATAAACAATAAAGAATTGTCCCATTACTTTGGAAGGCAAGTTGCACAAATGCTTGTGATGCAGCCTTTAAAATTAACTGAGTTGGATGAGCAAGTAGATATTAAAGCTATGGTTAAAGGTGGGGGTAGTTTTGGTCAAGCTGGAGCTATCCGTCATGGTATCTCAAGAGCTTTGCTAGAATACGATGAGTCCTTGAGACCACAATTGAAATCTGCTGGATTTTTAACCAGAGATGATAGAAAAGTTGAAAGAAAGAAGCCAGGATTAAAGAAAGCAAGAAAAAGCTCTCAATTCTCCAAGCGTTAATTTCTTTTTATTATTTAAATATTACCGTTCATCTCAATATAGGTATTAATGGAAGAAAAAATTACCACGCGAAGAAAAGTACTTATAGGTATGACTTCAGCCGTAGGGGCGGTTGGCGCATCATTTGCAGCTGTTCCATTTATTGCTTCATGGAATCCAAGCGCTAAGGCGAAAGCAGTCGGTGGCCCTGTTAAAGTTGATGTTTCAAAAATGCAGATTGGTCAAAAAATTCAGGTATCTTGGAGAAAACAACCCGTTTTTGTTATCAGGCATAGTAAAGAAGCATTAGAAAACCTCTCAAAAGTAGAATCCAAATTAGATGATCCTAGCTCATTGAAAATTGATGAGCCATACAGGGATGTTAATCCAACGCGCTCTTCATCTCAAGAATATACAGTAATCGCTGGAGTTTGTACTCATTTAGGTTGCGCACCTAAATACTATCCTGAAATGGAGTCTCAGCCCTGGGACGAATCATGGGTGGGTGGATTTTTTTGCCCTTGTCATGGGTCAATGTTTGATATTGTAGGAAGAGTTTTTAAAGGTGTCCCAGCACCTACCAATTTAAAGGTTCCGCCACACTACTTTGACGGAAATATATTAACAATAGGGGAAGAAAGAGGCACAGCATAATGACCCAAAAATCATCAGGATTTTTTAATTGGATAAATACCCGTTTACCTATTGTAAACACTTATGAGCGTCATCTATCAAAGCATCCTGTCCCGAAGAAAGTAAATTTCTGGTACATGTTTGGAGCTTTGGCATCTGTTGTTTTAATTATCCAAATTGTTTCTGGTATCTGGCTAATGTTTGGATATGAAAATACAGAAGAAGGCGCATTTGCTTCTATCGAGTATATTATGCGAGATATTGAATATGGTTGGATTATTAGATACATGCATACTACGGGTGCTTCAATGTTTTTTGCGGTTGTGTATCTTCATATGTTTCGCGGTTTGTTATATGGCTCTTATCATAAGCCAAGAGAGCTGGTTTGGGTTTTTGGTATGACCATCTACCTTGTGATGATGGCTGAAGGTTTCTTAGGCTATGTACTACCCTATGGTCAAATGTCTTATTGGGGTGCTCAGGTTATTATCTCTCTTTTTGGAGCAATCCCTTATATTGGTGAATCGCTAGAAATATGGGTTAGAGGTGATTACTATATTTCCGGTGCAACAATTTCAAGATTTTTTGCACTACACGTAGTGGCTTTGCCTTTGATCTTGATTGCGTTAGTTTTTATGCATTTAGTTGCTTTGCATGAAGTAGGAGCAGGCAACCCTGAAGGCGTTGATATTGAAAAGCATTTAGATGAGGATGGAGTGCCGCTTGATAGCGTTCCATTTTTTCCTTACAAAGTTTTAAATGCTTTAGTTGCCATAGGAATATTTGGTATTGTATTTTCAATTATTATGTTCTTTTTCCCTGAAGGGGGTGGGTATATGCTTGAGTTGGCCAATTTTGAAGAAGCTAATCCGCTAAGTACTCCTGAGCATATAGCACCTGTTTGGTATTACTCACCATATTATGCAATGTTACGAGCTGTCCCAGACAAGCTTGGAGGCTTGGTAGTTATGGGTGCGGCTATAGCTATATTATTTGTGGTGCCATGGCTTGATAGAAGTAAAGCAGCATCCATAAGGTATAAAGGAATTCTCAGCAAGATAGCCATGACAATATTTATTGTAAGTTGGTTGATGCTTGCTTGGCTAGGAACAGTTCCGGTTACAGCCTTAAGAACCACTCTCAGCATCATTGGTACTGTAATCTATTTTGCATTTTTCTTATTAATGCCAATTTATACTTCAATTGAAAAAACTAAGCCGGTACCAGATAGATTATGAAGAAGATCTTATTAGTAGCCTTCATATTTTTTATTTCTCAGGAAACTTTAGCAGCTAGTGGTGCCCCATGTGGAGATTATGGTGAGTGTGATACCTTTAAGCCTGAACTTAATAATATGGAGTCACTGCAACTGGGTGCCCTTACTTTTATAAATCACTGTTATGGTTGCCACTCATTGAAATACTCTCGCTGGGGAAGAGTTGCAGAGGATCTAGACATTCCTGAAGAAATCTTCATTAACAATTTAGTATTTGGGAAAAATGTCAAACTTGGAGATAGAATGACTGGATCAATGAAACCGGCTGTTTCTGAATCTTGGTTTGGTATTGCACCGCCTGATCTTACACTTGTCACGAGATTGCATGGATCAGACTGGGTATATACATATCTTAGAACTTTCTATGAAGACTCCTCTAAACCTTATGGAGTTAATAATATGGTATATCCTGGTGCAGCAATGCCGAATGTTTTGGCTTCAATGCAGGGCCAGCAGATTTTATCGTGTAAGGATGTGCCGATTATTGCAAGCAATGGCGGAGTAAGAAGGGATGATTTTGGCAATGATATTACTGAAGAGAAATGTGGCTTTCTTAAAACTATTGAAGGGTCTGGCTCATTGTCTGTGCAAGAGTTTGATGAATTAATATTTAATTTAGTTAATTTCATGACATACATTGGAGAGCCAAGTAGATCAGATAGAGAAAGAATGGGTTGGTACGCAATATTATTTTTCGTTGTATTTACTTCGCTCGCTTATCTTCTTTTTAGGGAATATCAAAAAGACTATCACTAAATTTTAACAACACAAAAGAGGCAGTATGATTCTATATTCTAATAACGACGACCACTACAGCCACAGGGTAAGAATTGTTCTTGCTGAAAAAGATATTGCATGTGAAATCAGAGAAACTTCCAACGAAGAAGCTCCTGATGAAGTTTTAGCACTCAACCCTTATCACACCTTACCCATTTTAGCCGATAGAGATCTTGGTTTATATGACACAGGAGTAATGCTGGAGTATCTTGATGAGCGGTTCCCCCATCCTCCACTTTTACCTGTTTATCCCGTTTCAAGAGCTAATAGTAGAATTCTCATGCTAAGGATAGATAAGGAATGGTGCCCATTAGTTGATAAATTAATTGCTAAAGAGCTTTCTGAAAAAGAGTTATTGATTGTAAGAGAAGAATTATTAAATGAAATTAGCACCGTAGCACCAACTTTCAAAGAATTTGATTTCTTCATGAGCGAAGATTTTTCTTTAATTGATTGTTACTTGGCTCCAATTTTATGGAGACTACCCTCGCTTGGGATTAATCTTCCGTTAAATAGACATTTAAAGCCATTGCTGGATTATCAATCTAAAATTTTTGCTAGACCTAGTTTCCAGGATAGTCTCTCATTAATAGAAAGAGATCTAAGAGACTAAATTGAAAATAGATCTGATCTAATCTTCTGCATAGGAATTCGTCTTTTTGCGCATGCATTAGATTGATAAGTCACAATTCCTGTAATGCCATTAACTTTAGCAGATCTAACTCCCGCCTGTGTCAGCACTTGCAAAAGTAACCATTCATTTAACACTCCGAGCTCTATAAATCTCTCCAGAGATGTATACTCATTTTCTATAATTTGTGTTGTTAGATAGTCTGAAATTGGAATAAAGGAGTCCTCATAATCTAGTAACTGAAGGGGATTCAATATATCTTCCAAGGAGGAGATAAAGTTTAAATATTCAAAACGATTCCCTCCATGATACCTTAAGGCTGGAATCATTGATTTATATTCTTGAGGATTTAAAAAAATTATCACTTGTTCTACATCAGCTCTTGGTCTTGGTACAAAATTTAAATTTTGATTTGGATTTAGGCTTGAAATTTTTTTATACCTTTTTTCACTAAAATTAATTTCCATTATTTGGGATGAGAAATCTTGATGGTTGCTTTCATCATATTCAACAGTTATAAGATTTGATGTAAGTAATTTTAAAGTTTTAATAAAAGATTCATATTCTTGAGAGTAAATTACTAATACAGATTTGGGGCTTTGATTTATTTTTTGGTTTAGAGACGAAATAGCATCATCATAAAGGCTGTAGCAAAAAAAATTTATTTTTTCTGAAAGTATATTTTCTGGAAACGAGCTTTGTTTTTTTTCGTTCCATGAAATATTAATCGGAAGATTTAATTTGTATATAAGCTCTATTATTTCTTTAGAATATTGTTGACCAACAGTTAACTCGATAGAATATTTTTTCTTAGACAAAATTTTCTGATAATTACTCTTTAATAATTTTGCATCTCTTAATTGCTCTTGATTTAAAGCATCATTATCAATCGCTTCTTGGATTATTTTGACGTCATTAGGAAAAAAGCTTTGATAGGTATACATTGCTTCAAGATCCTTAGCATTATTTTTTTTAGGTTCGATGGATTGAACATATAAATTTTCAGACGATGTTGAGCAAGATGCTAAGATAACTAGTGTTATAAACTGTATTAAATTTTTATTTTTCATTAAATTCATCACATGCTTTATTTAATTTGTACACCTATTGGTAATTTAAATGATTTCTCATTTAGGTCAATTAATACATTAAAGCAAGTAGATAAAATTTATGCAGAAGATACAAGAGTTGCAGCAAAACTCTTGCAACATTTTGATATTAGAAAAAAAACTAATCCATTTCATGAGCATAATGAAAATGAAGTAAGTGATGAAATTATAAAATTTCTTAAAAGTGGTGAGACCATAGCGTTGCTGTCCGATGCCGGAGCGCCACTCATTTCTGATCCCGGATTTCCATTAATCCAAAAATGCATTGATCAAAATATTTCTTTTACGGCAATTCCGGGGCCATCAGCAGTCATCAATGCTCTAATTCTCTCTGGATTACCTGCAGATAATTTTTCGTTCAATGGTTTTTTGCCTAAAAAAAATGAGGCAATAAAAAAAATTGCCAAAAAGCTGAAGAACGCTGATGTGACTAATATTTTTTTTGAATCTGCTAAGAGGATTGGCAAAACAATTTCCATTTTCTCTGAAGTTCTAAGTCAAGATGCTCAATTAGCAATTTGTAGAGAGATGACAAAGGAATATGAATCGATTTATAGAGGAAATATTAGAGAAATTTGTGACCTATTGAAAAATAATGAGATTAAATTATTAGGTGAGTTTGTAATTTTAATTTATCCTTATCCAGATCACCGCAAAGATATCGATTTAAATGAAGATTTTTGTCTCCACTTTCTTGAGTATCTATCTCCAGCAGATGCATCTAAGCTTATAGCGAAGATTACTTCTTTTTCTAAGCAAGAGGTATATAAATTTCTTTTAAGCATTTCTAAATAACCTGAAAAAAGATTAAAATGCATATGAGTTGATCGGATGGCTGCTAGCAATTTGTTAGAGGAAAGTCCGGACTTCATAGAGTAGAGTGCCAGGTAATTCCTGGGGGGCGTGAGTCCACGGCAAGTGCAACAGAAATTATACCGCCAAGAAATTGGTAAGGGTGAAATGGTGGGGTAAGAGCCTACCGCGTATTTGGTAACAAGTACGGCAGTGTAAACCCCACTTTGAAGCAAAACCAAATAGGAATCCGTTTAGGCTACTCGTCTAGGATTCGGGTAGGTTGCTTGAGCAATATGGCGACATATTGCCTAGATAGATGGCCATTTAATACAGAATCCGGCTTATAGATCAACTCATTATATTTTTTTTTAAAAAAAGTGTGTAAAAATGTGTTAAATGTAGTATAAAGTGTGTAAATATATATTTTTACATACATTATGTTTGGTTTTACAACAATTTCGATAGATGCAAAGGGAAGGTTAGCTATCCCAGCCAAATATCGTGAGCAGCTCCAGTTTCAAAATGAAAAGAGTATTGTTGTTACAAGAGATCCTCAATATCCAGCATTAAAAATTTATCCAGGCTCAATCTGGAAACATATATCTATGGAGCTTCAGTCATTGCAAGGGCTTGATCCAATTGTAAGAAACTTACAATGGACGATTTTAGGAAATGCTAGTGAAAGTTCGTTTGATCCGCAAGGAAGAATGTTATTACTTTTACCGTTAGAGCTTCGAGAGTATGCAGAAATTAAAAAAGCAGAAAAAGTCTCCTTAATAGGCATGGGTAATAAATTTGAAGTCTGGAATGAGAATAATTGGGAAATGAGGCAAACTGGCGGCGCCTTATCAACCGAAATTCTTGAAGTGGTATTACCAGAAAGTTTGAAAACAATATCTTTTTAGTAGGGGTAAAAAATGAATTGGGAAATAATTGAAGATAATGCTGGGCTAGCCAAGATAAAAGTTATTGGTGTGGGTGGCGCAGGAGGCAATGCAGTTATTCATATGATAAACCATGAGATTCAGGGAGCTGATTTTATTTGTGCAAATACTGACTCTCAAGCATTAGATAGAGCTACAGGATCAACTATTTTAAAGCTTGGTGATAATGTTACTAGAGGTTTAGGAGCTGGAGCAGATCCACAAGTAGGGAGAGCTGCAGCCGAGAGAGATAGAGCTGCAATTGAAGAACTACTATCTGGATCAGATATGATTTTTATCACTGCAGGAATGGGAGGTGGAACAGGAACAGGTGCCGCTCCAGTGATTGCAGAAATTGCTAAAGAACTTGGTGCCTTAACAGTTGCGGTAGTTACTAAGCCATTTAATTTTGAAGGCCACAAAAGAAAAGCTGCCGCTGAACAAGGCATAGCAGAGCTTGTTGAAGAAGTTGATAGCCTGATTACTATACCAAATCAAAAATTGATGGACATTCTAGGAAGAAAAACTTCCATGGAAGAAGCTTTTGCTAAAGCAGATGATATTTTAAAAGGAGCAGTTCAAGGTATATCTGACATCATTATGAAACCTGGGTATATCAATGTTGACTTTGCCGATGTAAAAACAGTTATGTCAGAAAAAGGTATAGCTATGATGGGCACAGGGAAATCAAGCGCTGATGAGAGGGGAATTGATGCAGCTAGCCAAGCCGTTAGCTCAGAGCTGCTTGAAGACATTGAGCTTAAAGATGCACGAGGTATCCTAGTGAATATAACTGCAAAATCTCCAACAATGGCAGATTTTGATGAAGTTGATTCAGTTATAAGAGATTTTACAGCTGATGACGCAACTATTATTTATGGAACTGTAATGGAAGACTCAATGGATGAGGAGGAGTTGCTTGTTACAGTTGTTGCAACAGGTGTAAATCAGAAAACAGCAACATTAGCTGTAGATAATTCAAGAAGAGCTACAGTTCAGCTTAATCCGGTGGGGCTGGATGCGCCCAAATTAGATAAATCAGTCGAGTCAGGTGGCACATCGTCTGCAGAGGATATAGATTTCCTTGATGTGCCGACCTTCATGAGAAAGCAAGTAGATTAAATCTATGCTTCATGTTCCAGTTCTGCTGGAAGAATCATTAGATTTCTTGCTGCATGATTTATCTGGAACCTATCTCGATTTAACTTTTGGACGAGGTAGCCATTCTCAGGAAATTTTAAATAGAATGTCCTCTGATGGATCATTGCATGCTGTGGATCGAGATCTGGAAGCAGTCTCATATGGTAAAGACAATATAAAAGATTCACGTTTTAATATCTATCACGCAAATTATTCTGAAATTGATTCATTATTCACAAAGCATCAATTTGATGGAATTTTATTAGATCTTGGTACTTGTTCAACGCATTTAGATGACCCAATTAGAGGTTTTAGCTTTCAAAGTGATGGGCCTTTAGATATGAGAATGGATACATCTTCAGGTATTAGAGCATCTGAATGGCTTAATAGTGCATCTGAAAAAGAAATAAGTGATATTTTGTATAAATACGGAGATGAGAGAGCATCAAGAAAAATTGCAAAAGCTATAGTTCAGTTTAGAAGTATTCGATCCATAGAAACTACAATTGAACTTACAAATATAATTGAAACAGTTCTCAAAAGAACTGGCAAAATCCATCCAGCAACAAAGACATTTCAAGCCATAAGAATTCATGTCAATAATGAATTGCATCATTTAAAAATAGTGCTTTCAAAATTACACAATGCCCTTAAAGTTGGCGGGGTTGCGGTAATTATTTCATTTCACTCATTAGAGGACAGAATTGTAAAAAATTTTTTTAAACCTGTGATTGAAGAATTGCCCAAAGATATTCCAATTAATCCCTCTATAAAAGAAACATATAGTTGCATAAAGAAAAAAATTAAACCGTCCAAAAATGAAATAAAAATCAATCCTCGCTCTAGAAGCGCAGTCATGAGAGTCTTTTCAAAGTTATGAAAAAAAATACCCTTAAATATTTATTACTTATGAATATTTTTCTTCTACTTTGTCTTTGTCTTGAAATTATCAAAACTAGATGGCAATTTAGCCAAGAGCATGAAAATAATGCTTATCTTAAGGTTGCAAATAATAAATTAACCGAAATAAATTTTAATTTGAAAACTGAATATCACCATCTAAGTTCTCCAGCTAAAGTTGAGCGTCATGCCAAAGAAAATTTAAAAATGATAGAAATCACCAAAGCAACTAACATAAATTATGAAGAATAACTTTGGTCATAGCTGGCGAGCATATTTAATATATTTTTTTTTAGCTATTAGCTTATTTATTTTAGTCTTTAGAATGGTAAACCTTAAATATGTTGAGGGAGACTTTTTAACATCTAAAGGAAAGAGTATGCTCGAGATTTCCAGGTCAATCCCTGCAATTCGTGGGAGTATATTGGATAGAAATAATTTTCCTCTTGCCGTGTCAATCAATCAGTATGATTTATATGCTTTAAAACAATTTTCAGAGGAAGATTTTGAGAAGTTAAAAGATTTTCTTTTTTTCACAAAAGATTTCTCAGATATAAAAAAACTTAATAAAAAGACTCTAATTTTTTCTAATCTAAATTTCTCTCAATATGAGAACATAAAAAGTTTAAAAATTTCTGGTATCGAGATTGAATCATTTCAAAAAAGGTACTACCCACTTGGAGAGCAGGTATCTACTTTAGTTGGGTTTGCTGGAAAAGATGGATTTGGTTTAGAGGGGCTTGAAAATATCTTAGATTCTGAATTATCTGGAGTATCAGGACGAGAAATAATTTATAGAAATGCAAGCAGGAGACCTCGTATTACTCAGGAAGCTATTCAAGGTCTTGATATCAGGTTAACTATTGATAGCAGGATTCAGTTCTATGCGTATAAACATCTTTTAAGTTTTGTTGAGGCCAATAATGCGAAAGGAGGCAGTGCGATCGTGCTGGATAATATTTCTGGAGAAATTCTAGCAATTGCAAGCTACCCTTCGTACAACCCTAATAATCCTAAAAGAAAGATAACAAGAAATAGGGCCTTGGTCGATGCATTTGAACCAGGTTCAATTATAAAACCATTAGCATTAGCTAAGGGTCTTGATATGGGAATAATTTCTAAAAATCAAGTAGTAGATACCAGTCCAGGATTTATTAATTTGAGTGGTAAAAAAGTCTCTGATCCAAAAAATTATAATAATCTTACAATTAATGAAATTATTGCAAAATCAAGCCAAGTTGGAGCTTCAAAGCTAGCTTTACAAGTTGGAATAGATGGGCTGATTTCAGGTTACAAAGGATTCGGTCTTTCAAAACCGCCCAATATATTTTTCCCTAATGTTGCTTATGGAGTAATTAACTCTAGGGAAAACATTTCTGATCATGAAGTTGCAAGTATTGGATTTGGGTATAGCATGACAGCTTCGTCATTACAGCTAGCTCAAGCATATTCAGTTTTTGCTAATGAAGGCTACCTCAAGGATTTTAAAATTTTTTTTGATGATGTTGAAGTTTTTAAGCAGCGAGTAATAGGGGAGGAAGCTGCTGCTGATATATTAGAGTCCTTAAAATTAGTTGTTTCAGATGGAACCGGAAGCTTGGCAAGAATACCAAATTATGATGTTGCAGGAAAAACAGGTACATCTCATAAAACTAGCTCAAAGGGTGGATATGATCAAAGTAAATATATAGCTTCTTTTGCAGGAATTGCGCCATTAACATCCAAGAGACTTACAATTTTTGTCAGTATTGATGAGCCTGGACTAAATAATTATTCTGGTGGCGCTGTGGCTGCTCCATTATTTGCAGCTATTTCAAAAGATGTCTTGAGTTATTTAGATGAATAAATTACCTCTTATTAAACCTTTCATTAATACAAATGTATTCGATAATCTTTTTATTTCATCTATTACTGATGATTCCAGAGATGTTAAAGAGAATTCTTTATTTATTGCAAGGCAGGGGGTGGGCTCACATGGTAATGAGTTTATTAGAGACGCTATCCATAAAGGAGCATCTTGCATAATTACTGATAAAAAAATAGATGAAGAGTTAGATATACCAATATATTGCTTTCATAATCTAGAAGATAAGATCTTGGAAATCCTTTATAGCTTTTATGATTTATCTGAAGATGATTTTATTTTTTATGGTGTAACAGGAACGAATGGAAAAACAACTACAGCATTCATGGCTCATAACATTATCAGAGTACTTAAAAGACCTTCAGTTTATATTGGAACTCTAGGAGCTATAATCAATGACGATCATTTGGAGACAAAAGGAAACACGACTCCTGGAATATTTGAGATATTTCAAATTTTACAAGATTGTAAATTTCAGCAAAAAACATCTATTTTCATAGAAATTTCTTCTCATGCATTGGCACAAAAAAGGATAGGAAATATATTTTTTTTACAAACTGTACTTCTTAATATCCAATCTGATCATCTGGATTACCATAAAACAGAAGCAGATTACATCAATGCAAAATTATCTATTACTGAACTGAATAATAAAAATCCCACAATTATTTTAATAGACAAAATTCAAGACTTGCTCAAAAATTTTTCTAACGATCAAAAAAAACAACTTTCAAAATCGCAATTTTTAAGTGCCAACAATGATTCAGCAGCATTCAAGTATTCTATTGAATATAATCCTGATGGTAGATCAAAACTAACATTAAATTTTCCAGATTTATGTTTAGATACTCAGGTCTCAATATTTCTTAAATTTAATATTGATAATTATGTTGCTGCAATAGCTTTAATCTCAAACCAAATCTCTAAGGATGAATTGAAGAGTATTGAGGGGAATATAATCAAGCTCCCACAAGGAAGAGGTGAGATTTTAAGATTAAAAGAGGGAAAGATATTAATTGATTTTGCCCATGATCATCAATCAATTAAAAATATTCTTTCTGAAATAGCTAATTATTACGATGAAATAATTTTAGTTTTTGGGTGCGGTGGAGATCGAGATAGATCAAAAAGATCCAAGATGATGGAGGTGGCGCAAGATTTTGCTAGTAAAATATTTTTTACATCAGATAACAATCGTTATGAGTCTTTTGCTTCAATTGCTTCAGATGCAATGGTCGGCAATTCTCATTCAGGAATTGAAATTGTGGAGGATAGGCATGAAGCTATTGGCTTAGCACTTCAATGCTTAAATAAAGAAAATATATTGGTAATATTAGGAAAAGGTCACGAGACATATATGGATGTATCTGGAAAAAAAATACCATTTAATGATAAAGATTGTGTCCTGGAAATTTTAGGTCATGAAGCTCATTAACAACACAAAAGACTTATTAACTTTGCTTAAGCTTGATGGTGAGTTAAATTTACCAATTAGCAATTTTCAAATAGATTCAAGAAAAGTAAATAAGAATTCAGTTTTTTTTGGTCTAACTGGCTCAAATTTTGACGGCAGCTTTTTTGCAGAGGATGCAATTAACAAAGGAGCTTCTTTAGCAATTATAAGAAAGAACAAAATTTCGAATTCTATGGCTAATTCATCAAAAATTATTTCAGTCAGCAGCCCTGAAGAATATCTTATTAGTTCTGCTGCGAGGGCAATAGAGAGGTTTACAGGGATAGTCATTGGAGTTACTGGTAGCAATGGGAAAACAACAACTAAAAATATTTTAAATAGTTGCATAAAAAACAGTTATGCGACTTATCAAAACTACAATAATGAAATTGGCTTGCCATTGTGTGCTTTAGAATTAGACTCACAAAAAAGCACGGCAATTTTTGAGATGGGCGCAGCAAAACTAGGCGACATAGATCTGCTTTCAAAAATAATAAAACCCAATATTGGCATTATTACCCATATTGGTCACTCTCATTTAGAAGGATTAAATTCAGTAAAAGGGGTTCTCAAAGTCAAGTCTGAGCTAATAAATAATATTAAAACGAGTGGTTCAGCGATTGTTCCTGACGGTAAATATTTTAATTACTGGAAAAAAATGCGGAATGACATTACCTTTCATACCTTTGGTCTGAAACCTTCAGCATCTTTTTTTCCAACTCAAATTAATATGACAAAAAAAGGTCTATCCTTTTTTATAGAATCCATCCATTTAAAAAAAAGAGTTCAAATAAAAACAAAACTTATTGGAATGCATAATGTATTAAATATTCTTGCTTCTTTTGCAGCAATTCATGCTGCTAGGTTAAATGTAGAAGAATTTATATATCATTTAAGAGTGCTTCAGAACCCTCCTCAGCGCTTAGATTTAAAATTATGGGTTAAGCAATCAACGGTTATTGATGATACATATAATGCTAATCCCGACTCTATGAGAGCTGCATTAGATGTTTTGTGTCAATTTCAAGGAAAAAAGGTTGCAATTCTTGGAGACATGAGGGAGTTAGGGAGATATAGAAAAAAACTACACATTGAGCTGGGAGACTATGCCAAAATACATGGAGTAGATTGTTTGATTGGATACGGAGATTTAATGCGTCACGCAGTATTTTCTTTTGGTAATCATGGTTTTTTCTTTAAAGATAAGCTGGAGTTAGTACATTTCTTGAAAAACTATATTAAAGGAAAAGAAAACATTCTAATAAAGGGATCAAGATCAATGCGAATGGAAGAAATTCTAAACTTATGGAAATAGTATGATCGAATTATTTGGTACTTGGTTAATGACATATGATCCAGGCTTTGATGTTCTGCGATATTTAACTGTCAGAACTATTGGGGGGACTCTTACGGCGTTGATGCTGTCCATTTTTCTTGGCCCAACTCTTATTAGATTTTTAACGAATATTCAATTCTCACAATCAATCAGGAGGGATGGACCTGAGTCGCATCTAGCAAAGTCTGGAACACCAACTATGGGGGGCTTAATTATTATTTTCTCATTAATTATTTCTACGTTGCTTTGGTCAGATTTTCAAAATCCATACATATGGATCCTCATATTCATTACTGTCTCATTTAGCTCTTTAGGATTTTTAGATGATTGGTTAAAAATAAAGGAAAAAAACTCAAAAGGGCTAAAAGGAAAATATAAGCTCATCTTGCAATTTCTTTTTGCTTTATTAGCAATGTTATTTATGTTGCAGGTTTCTCCAAACGGAAATGAACAAATTTTTATTCTGCCATTCAACAAAGAATATATATTTGTAATTTCTCCTTTTATTTTTCTGTTAATTAGCATTTTTGTAATCATAGGGTCCTCTAATGCAGTTAATTTAACTGATGGTCTAGATGGCCTTGCAATTTTGCCCTCAGTTTTAATAGCTGGCGGTCTTGGTCTCATTGCTTACGCATCTGGAAACTTAATTATTTCTGATTACTTATTCATCCCATTTAACCCACTTAGTGGAGAGTTAATTGTATTTTGTGGAGCCTTTATTGGCGCTGGTATAGGCTTTCTTTGGTACAACACATACCCTGCTCAGATATTTATGGGTGATTTAGGGTCTTTAACCCTTGGAGGAATTTTAGGTACCTTGGCAGTTTTAATAAGACATGAGATCGTATTTGCAATTATGGCAGGAGTTTTTGTGATGGAAACTTTAAGCGTTATTATCCAAGTTGGCTCATATAAATTAAGAGGTAAGCGAGTCTTTTTGATGGCACCTATTCATCACCACTTTGAATTAAAAGGTTGGGCCGAACCAAAGGTTATTGTTCGATTTTGGATTATAACTTTTGTACTTGTTTTATTTGCACTTGCAACCTTAAAGTTAAGATAGTCCTCAATGAAATCCCTTATTTTTGGTTATGGAGTTACAGGCCAATCCATAGGAAGGTATTTAGAAAAAAAAGGCAAGGCTTTTGAAATCTATGACGAAAATGTGAAAGGGCCTAATATCTTTAATACATTGCCAAATCAAAAAAAATTAAATTCCTATGAGATGGTTTATTTGAGTCCTGGAATAAATATAAAGAAGATTTATGCAAATGGAGAATTTAACAACATCTCATATTTAACTGACATAGATATTTTTTTTCAAGAAGACCAGTCATTCAAGATTGGAATTACCGGTACTAATGGAAAAAGTACTTGTTGCTATCATTTACATCAACTTTTAGAAGAATCTCAATTAGTTGGAAATATTGGCACCCCAGTACTAGATAATATCAATTCTTGTCGATACTCAATAATTGAGCTTTCTAGCTTTCAACTTGAGAAGATGAAAGAGATTCGGTTAGATTTAGGAGTTCTGTTAAATATTTCTCCTGATCATATTGATCATCATGGAAATTTTGCAGAGTACAAGAGAGCCAAAAATAGAATTAAAGAATCAAAAAAAGTTACGCAAGAGTCTGATCCAGCTAAGCTATGGTCCATGATTGTTGGAAAGCCTCAAAGCGCTGTGCAAGATATTGAGCTAAAAGATTTGCCCCATAGGTATCAGCGAATAACAACGCATAATCAAATGGTATTCATCAATGATTCTAAGGCTACTAATTTGACCGCACTAAAATTTGCATTAAAAAAAATTTCTAGCCCTTATGTATTAATCCTTTGCGGAGATCCAGATAAAGAGCAATATGAAAGCTACAAAATTATTGGTCCAAAAAAGGTTTATATTTTTGGCAATCATGCAGAAGAAATATCAAGAAAAATATTTCATCCAGAAAAAATAGTATTCAAGAATAAAGGTCTTTCATCGTTAATGAGAGTCATATTTAAAGAAACTTATGATTCTCAAACCCAGATTCTTTTCTCACCAGGGCATCCAAGCGGCCAAGATTATAAAAACTTTGAAGAGCGTGGTGATCATTTTATAAAACTAGTAATGAGTTTGAATGCTTGATCGAGACAACATATTTATTATTCTTCCATACTTTTCTTTGCTGTTTATTGGACTGGTCATGGTTGCATCCTCAAGTATTTATGTTTCTGAGGATATTTATGGGACTCCTTTTCATTTTGCGTCAAGGCACATAATTTTTTTTGTCATTGGTGTCTTTGCAACAATTATTGCTCTAAGTATCCCGTCAAATTTATTTCTTACATTAGATTGGGTAATTCTAATAGGCTCTTTTATTTTGCTTGTTGCGCTTTTCTTTCCTGGTGTGGGCACAGAAGTCAATGGAAGTCTTAGGTGGATTAGGATTGGCCCGATAAATATTCAACCCTCTGAAGTAAGCAAGTTAGCTTTAGTAATATATATTTCAGGTTATTGCGTTAGAAGACTTAGCGACATTAACACCTCATTAGGTTTTTTTAGACCTTTAGTTGTCCTAGCTCTTTTCGGAATATTAATTATGTCTCAACCCGATCTTGGATCAACGCTTGTAATTGGAGCTTTGGTGATTGCAATATTATTTTTTGCAGGCATTTCATTTTTGCAGTTCTCTCTATTAATCTTACTTATGGCGGCATTGGCTGCTGTTGCTATATACCTAGAGCCTTATAGGTACATAAGATTTATTTCATTTACTGAGCCATTTGAGAATTTTTATGGGCCCGGCTGGCAGCTATCAAATGCACTAATAGGCATTGGGAGGGGGGAGTGGTTCGGTTTAGGTTTAGGAAATGGCTTGCAAAAAAATTTATATTTGCCTGAGCCACATACTGATTTTATTTTTGCTGTAATTGTTGAAGAGTTTGGATTGGTTGGAGGGTTAATGGTAATTTTTTTATTTGCTTTGTTAGTTTTAGGGATTTTTAAAACATCCATCAAGGCATTAGAGTTAGGTAAGCTATTTCAAGGCTTGCTTGCTTTTGGAGCAGGCATTTTGATAGCAATTCAAGTAGTATTCAATATAGGAGTTAATCTTGGAATCTTGCCAACAAAAGGGTTAACCCTACCTTTTATAAGTTACGGGGGCACAAGCTTAATTTTATTTATGTTTTTAATGGGCCTAGTTTTAAGAATTAATTTTGAAAATAAGACGATAAAATAATGAAATTTTTAATTTCTGCTGCAGGAACCGGAGGGCATGTTTTTCCAGCACTAGAGTTTGGAAGAGAATGCATCAAAAACGATCATGAGGTTCTTTGGATTGGAACGAAAATTGGTATAGAAAATAGAGTGTTGCCTCAGAATATAAAACTTTTCACCATTCCAATGAAAGGTTTTAGAGGGAAAAATTTAATTTTTAAAGTTGCCTCTTTGATAGGCTTGGTAGCCTCAATTTTTAAAAGTATTTTTTATATTCAAAAAAATAATATTGATTATGTCGTTTGCTTTGGAGGATATATTTCATTGCCAGTTGGTTTATCAGCATGGATTTGCAGAAAACCTCTTTTCTTACATGAGCAAAATGCAATTATGGGTACCTCAAACAAGTTGCTGGCAAAGCTTTCAAAAATAATTTTTTTAGGATTTGCAATTAATAAATCAGTAACAAAAAAAATGGTCCTCGTGGGAAATCCTATAAAAGAGTTAGAATCATCCTTTTCCAAAAATCGCAATCATGAACCGGTAAGGATCTACGTAACAGGCGGGAGTCAAGGTTCTGAATTTATAAATAAAAATATACCTATTGCTTTAAGTGAACTAGAAATACCATTAGAAGTAAAACATCAATCTGGAAATGGAAAATCTTTTGGGATAAAAGAATTATACTCGACCAATATTTTTGCAGAGGTAGAAGAGTTTTATAATTCGCCTCATGAAGCAATTTTATGGTCAGACTTTGTTGTTTCTAGAGCGGGTGCGCTTTCTCTGTCAGAGGCTATCAGCTTAAGAAGAGGGTCTTTAATGATTCCATTGCCATCTTCAATTGACAATCATCAGCTTTTGAATGCTATGTATATCTCAGATTTAGGTATGGGATTGATTCATAATGAGTTTGAATCTAATGAATCCCTTTCTAAAAAACTTAAACATATCATTGAGCAAAAGATTTATTTGAAGTGGTCGGAGACAGAGAATAATTTAAATCATTTTCAAGCCGCAGGAACAATGTTAAGTTCAATCTTAAAATTTTAAAAATTTATGACAGCTTTAGGATTTCAAAAATTTAAAAAAATTCATATGATCGGGATTGGTGGCTCTGGAATGATTGGGGTTGCTACGATTTTACAAAAACGAGGTTTTAAAGTCACAGGTTCAGATCTTGTTATAACAGATGAGTTAAAGGAGTTAAAAAAACTTGGTGCTAAAGTCCAAATTGGCCACGAACCGCGGCTTGTTAAGAATGCTAATTTAGTTGTTGCTTCATCTGCAATATCTAAGAGAAATCCTGAGCTCTCTTATGCAAAGAAATCTGGATTAACAATTATCCCAAGGGCTGAGATGCTTGGAACTTTAATGAAACCATACCGAAGTATTGCAATTGCTGGAAGTCACGGCAAGACTTCTACAACAAGCATAGTTGCAAGCATCTTTAATGCAGCAAATTTAAGTCCTACTTATGTTATTGGTGGTCAAGTATTAAGCGTAGGTAGAAGTTCTAACCTTGGGGAGGGTAACTATATTATAGTAGAGGCTGATGAAAGTGATGGATCATTTCTTCATCTTCAGCCTGATATTGCTGTGGTTACAAATATAGATAATGATCATTTAGATTTTTATGAATCAAATCAAGAAAAATTAAATCAGTCTTTTGTAAGTTTTGCAGAAAATTTACCTTTTTATGGTTATATCTTGCTTAATTTAGATGACCCAAACATTCGTAAAATTTCTAAAAATATCCATAGAAGACAAATAACATTTGGTTTTAGTGCAAAAAATAGATTTCAAATAACTGATATAAAATTAATAAACGGTGTTCAAAAATTTCAAATAACAGATCATAGCAATAAAAAAAGCTACAAATTTTCTACTAATTTAAGTGGCAAACATAATCTATATAATGTTACTGCAGCTATTTGTGTGGCCATCGAAGAAAATATCTCAATAAAGAATATTTCTAAGGGATTAAATGATTTTCAAGGTGTAGGCAGAAGGTTTGAAATTTCAAAACTTAATTTATTTGATCAGTCTCGAATCTTAATAGATGATTATGGCCATCATCCTGTCGAAATTTCAGCAACGATTCAGGCAATACGCCAAAAATTTCCTCGTAAGAAAATATGCATGATTTTTGAGCCACATAGATATACCAGGACTCAACAACTTTTCAATGATTTTGTTCAAGTGCTCTCTCAAGTAGATAGTTTATTGCTTTTGGATATATATCCTGCCAGTGAAAAACCAATTAAAGGAATCTCTTCAAAAAAATTAATTTCTGAGATAGCTAAAAAGCATGAAAATGCCGAATATATTGGAAAGTCTGACCCCTTAGTGTGGCTGGAATCAAATTATAAAAATTTCTCAATTTTAATTACACAGGGCGCTGGAACTATATCAAAATTGAATAAAAAGATTAAAGATAAGTGGCAATAAAAAAAGTTACAGTTTTGTATGGTGGAGAGTCATCCGAACGAAGCGTATCCCTGGAAAGTGGTAAATATGTATTTCAATCAGTTAAAAATTTGGGCTATGAAGCTGAATTAATTGATTATCCAAGTGAGTTTTCACCTGAAAAATTTTTGCAAGAAGATTTTATTTTTATTGCACTCCATGGAAAGGATGGAGAGTCAGGCGAACTGCAAAAGTTTTTACAACAAAATAATCTTCAATACTCTGGAAGTGGGTATGAAGCTTGTAAAAATACTTGGAATAAAGATACCTTTAAAAAAATCTTAAGAGAAAATAACATTTCGACGCCAAATTGGATTTCTGTTCCTTCTTTGCACGAATTCAAATGTAATTTAGATGACACAATATTCGATCGATTCAGACCATTCAATGAAATTTTTTTAAAGCCAGCAGAGGATGGGTCAAGTATAGATGTTTTTAAATTATCAACTAATGATGATCTCAAAAAAGCTATTACGGATAGCTTAGATGCAGAAAGACAATTCATATTTGAAGAAAGTATAGATTTTAAAGAACTCACCGTTCCTATTCTTAACGGAAAATGTTTAACGCCAGTAGAGATAATAACTAAAGAATCTTTCTATAATTTTAATGCCAAGTATGTCAATGATGATACTGAACTAAATGAATTCATAATTTCTGATAAAAAGAAAATGGAGCTTGAACAGATTTGCTTAAAAACACTTGATATCGTCCAAGCTAGAGGTTGGTTAAGAGTAGATCTTATGCAAGATAGCAATCAAAACTTTTATGTTCTTGAGGTAAATACAGTTCCTGGCATGACATCTCACAGTTTATTTCCTAAGTCAGCAGAATCAATTGGCTTATCATATGATGAGCTTGTAAATGAAATTCTTAATGCTAAAAACTAGATTTTTATTACTTTTTCTTATAGCCAATATTTTTCTTGGATGTGCAGATATTTCCAATAAAAAGGCAATCGTATTTTTTGAGAATCCTCAATTTTTAGAGCAAGAGGCGAAGCTTCTAATGGCCTTAGGGGATATAAATGCATATAAAAACCTTTCTGAATTTTTAAATAACCAAAACTGGATAAATTCTTTCTTGATAAAAAAAAATGCTTTCAAACCTTTGCAAATATTCATTGAATCAAAAGAACCAAAATATATTTGGCAAGAACAGTTTTATTTGGATAAAAATTTAAGTAAATTTTTGTATTTTGGAGAGCATCCTGATTTATTGCATCTATATACCCCAATTGAATTGGTTGCAGAATGGTTAATAGTTGAAAAACAGATTTACGAAGTTGCCGAAGCTTTTAATTTAAAAATTTCTTCTGTTACTTATACTGAAGCAGAGGGTTGGTATTTTAAGACTAGAGATAATTTGCGCATCAATATGGGTTCTAATCTCTCTTACAAAACATTTGAGAAACTTTCATTAACATTAAAATATATTTTCGAAAAAAACTTAACTCCTAGTATTATTGATTTAAGATACAGAGATGGAGCGGCTTTAAATTATGGCAAATAACGGTACAAAAGATTCTGACTATGTTGTTGGATTAGACATTGGAACATCAAAGGTTGTATGCATTATTGGTAAGTATGTTGATCAACATTCACTAGAAGTAGTATCGATGGGATCTTATCCATCCAGTGGTCTGAAAAAAGGAGTTGTTGTAAATATTGATGCAACCACAGACGCAATTCAAAAATCTATTGACCAGGCTCAGGCATCATTTGAAGGCAAAATCAAAAATGTATATGTTGGGATTGCAGGTAATCATATTCGAAGTTTGAACTCTCATGGAATAGTAGGTATCAAAGATAAGGAAGTTGAGGCTAGTGATATAGATAGAGTTATCGAAGCAGCGCAAGCAGTTGCAATTCCATCAGATCAAAGAGTACTTCATGTTCTTCCTCAAGAATATGTTATTGATAATCAAGACTCTATTAGAGAGCCACTTGGAATGTCTGGTGTAAGACTAGAATCTCACGTGCATTTAGTAACTTGCGCTAATAATGCTATTCAAAATATAGAAAAGTGCGTTAAGCGATGTGGAATAGGTGTAGATGGCTTTGTTTTAGAGCAGTTAGCAAGCTCTTATTCTGTATTATCAGAGGATGAAAAAGAACTTGGGGTGTGTTTAGTGGATATAGGGGGAGGCACCACAGATATCGCAGTATTTAATTCAGGTTCAATATCATTTACTGGAGTTATTCCCATAGCAGGCGATCAAGTAACCAGTGATATAGCAGTTGCATTAAGAACTCCTACTGCTCAAGCAGAAGATATTAAGCAAAAGCATGGTTGTGCAGCGGCAGAGCTTACTCAGGATGGAGAAACTCTAGAGGTAATGAGAGTTGGAGGAAGGCCACCTGAGGATTTATCAAGGCGATCATTGGCTGAAATTATTGAACCAAGATATGTTGAGCTTTTTGATTTAGTAAAAGCAGAAATTAAACGCAATGGTTTTGAAAATAAAATTCCTGCAGGGATTGTTCTTACAGGCGGCACTTCAAAAATGGAAGGGGCTGTTGCTTTGGCTGAGTCTATCTTTCAAACCAGTGTAAGACTGGGAATTCCAGAAAAATTTAATGGAATGGAGGCTGTATTAAAAAATCCAATATACGCTACCGCCTTGGGCTTGGTTGGTTTTGGTTTTGATCAAATTAAGCAAGGGTATACCTTAGAAAATAATAAAAGCTTTTTTGATAAAGCATTTGGTTTCTTAAAAAATAATTATTGATTGCTGGATGTATTTGACTTAGAATTCACGCTCCTTGGTTTTTTGATAATCAAAAAATCTATTAACTCATAAGGAAAAAAATGAATAATTACGAATTAACACTGATACTCAATCCTGACTTATCCACTAAGTTCGACGAATTTCAAAATAAGTTTGAAAAAACCTTAACTGATATTAATCTCAAAATTAACAAAATTGAGAATATTGGTCGTAGACAGTTAGCCTATAGCATTCTTAATCACAATAAAGGTCATTACGCTATATTGCAATTAGAAGGCCCATCAGAGTCTGCTTTAGAGCTTGAATCTAAATTAAAATATGATACCTCTGTGATACGTCACCTTTTATTAAAAGTTGACTCTCCATCCTTAGAGGATTCATTGTTACTTATAGAATCAAGGGAGGCAAAAAAAGCACCTCAAGAAGAAGAGAAGATTCAAGAGAAAGAGCAATCTTCATCAGAAGAAAAAAATGATGCTGATGAATCAGTTAACAAAGAAGACATAAAGGATGGTGAATGATGACTGAATCAAATAACAAAAATTTTAATTACAAGAATGTTGATCTTCTCAAAAAGTATATTACTGAGACTGGAAAGATCATACCTGCAAGAGTTTCCAATATAAGTGCTTCAGAGCAGAGAAAACTAACAAAAGCAATTAAGATTGCCAGATTTTTAGCCTTATTACCTTACACAGACTCACATAGATAAATTATGAAAATTATACTTTTAGATAAAATCCAAAAATTAGGTGAAATTGGAGATATTGTTCAGGTCAGTTCAGGGTATGCAAGAAATTTTCTTATTCCTAAAAAGAAAGCAATGTTTGCCTCCGATGAAAACCTGAAGTATGTTGAGAGCAAAAAAGCAGAACTTGCAGCAGCCTCAGCTGATGAGGTAGCAAATGCTCAAGGTAAGGCTGATGCTGTCTCCGGAGCTAAGGTTGAAATCAAGGTCCAAGTAACTGAAGAGGGCGCATTGTATGGCTCAGTTGGAACTAGAGAAATTTCAGATGCATTTAACGAAATTGATCATGCCGTTGATAAAAGTGTCATTCAATTGCCTGATGGGCCGCTAAAAGAGCTTGGAGATTATTCAATCACTTTGCTATTCCACCCTGAGGTTTCATGTGTTGTTGAGGTATCCGTTCAGCCTGAGTAGTTGTTATCTTAATAATATGATGTAAGAATCATATTTATGTCTAGCAAATCCATAGAAAATACTGAGCAAGTGAGAGAGCTCGAAAGAGCTATCTTGGGTGGACTAATGCTCGAGACAGAGAGATATGATGCTGTAAGCGAGATCATTGAATTCACTGATTTTGAGGGCCAAGACCATCAAAATATTTTTCAGTCAATGGGAGAGCTTGTCAATTCTAATAAACCTCTAGACCCTCTTACGGTTTCAGATCGATTGGATAGCAAAAATCTCCTGACAAGAGCAGGAGGTAAGAATTATTTAATAGATTTAGCGTCTACCAGTCCCTCCGCTGCAAATTTAGAAGCTTATGCTGGGATGATTAGGCAAAAATCTATTTCAAGAAAGCTGATGAAAATCAACTCAGAGATTTCTGAGCTTATTATTAACCCTCAGGGCAAAGAAGCAGCCGACTTGCTTGATGAGGCTGAAACAAAAATTTTTTCATTAAATGATGAAGCCAGCAGAACATCGACTAACATTCAGAAATTGGATGAGTTAATTCCTCAATCAATTGAGAGGATGAATGAGATTGCAAAAAATGGATCATCTCTACTTGGTGCTTCTACAGGTTATAAGGATCTTGATAGTAAGTTACAGGGTTTGCAAAAGGGAGACTTGATCATTGTTGCTGCTAGGCCAAGTATGGGTAAAACAGCATTAAGCATGAATATTGTTGAGAATTTTGTTCTTAATAAGGATATTTCTGGTGGTGTCTTAGTATTCAGTCTTGAAATGCCAGCTGAGTCATTAACCACTAGATTATTAGCAAGTAACGCTAAAATCGATCAACAAAAAGTTAGATCAGCTTCAATGAATCAAACTGATCTCAAAAAGTTTATGGAATCATCCTCTAAATTAAAAGATTTACCTCTTTATATCGACGATAGTTCAATGCTCTCACCCATGGAGTTGCGAGCGAGAGCTCGTAGAATTGCTAGACAAGAACCAAATGGATTGTCTTTAATAGTCGTGGATTATCTTCAATTGATGCAATTGCCTGCATCGCAAGAAAATAGGGTAAATCAAATCTCTGAAATTTCTAGATCTTTAAAAATGCTTGCAAAAGAACTTAATGTTCCTGTAATTGCATTATCTCAGTTAAATAGAGCTGTAGAGCAAAGACCTAATAAACGACCCATTATGGCTGATTTAAGAGATTCAGGCGCGATTGAACAAGATGCAGATGTAATCTTATTTATTTATAGAGATGAGGTTTATAACGAAGATTCTGAAGAGGGAAATAAGGCTGAAATTATTATTGGAAAACAAAGAAATGGACCTATTGGGAAAGTGAATCTTACTTTTCTTAAAGAATTTACTAGGTTTGAAGACTTTGCTGTTGACAGCTATTACGACTCAATTCAATGATTGAACCAAATTCAGAGCTTGTAATTGATTATGAGCATGTAAGAAATAATATCCAACTTATTAAAAGCAATTTATCTGCTAATTGCAAAATTATGGGTGTCATTAAAAGTAATGCGTATGGGCATGATCTTAAGATGGCTACTCAGGCATTAGATGATGCAATTGATGGGTATGGAGTGGTTAGACTAGAAGAGGCTCTCAAGATAAGAGAATCATCATCAAAGCCAATCTTGGCCATGCAAGGTGTTTACTCATCAGATGCTTATGATGCTTTAAAACAAAATAATATTTGGTCTGTCATTCATTCTGTATCTCAATTGCCATTGGCAAGGCAATACCAAAATGATTTAAGGTTTTGGATTAAATTAAATACTGGTATGAATAGGTTGGGAATTGGCTTGGATGAGCTTGATCAATTTGAATCACTCTTAAATGATTCAAATGTTTTGATGACGCATTTGGCATGCGCAGATAAACCAGAAGATGAGTTAAATGATACTCAATTTAAGAACTTTGATCATGCTTGGAATAAGATTGGATTAGCTATGCCGAGAAGTGTATTGAATTCTGCAGGAGTATTTAATTTTCCTGATAGGGCATATGACTGGGTTAGGCCAGGTATTGCTATGTATGGAGGAATTGACTTTTCTGGTTTAAAAACTGCTATGACCTTTAGAAGTCAAATTATCTCTATTCAATCTTTAGATAAAAATCAAAGAATTGGATATGGTGGAAGGGTAAAGACAGAAAAACCTTCAAAGATTGCTATTGTTTATTGTGGTTATGCTGATGGCTTTCCTCAAATAGCAATAGATGGAACATCTGTATTAGTGAATAGTCATCTATCTCAAATCCTTGGAAGAGTTAGCATGGATTTAATTTCAATTGATGTTTCAGAAATTCCAAATTGCAAAATTGGAGATTGGTGTGAATTATGGTCTCCTGAATTATCTATCTTAGAAAATACGAGAAAGAATCGATTGCTTTCTTATGAACTTATGACCAAAATGAGTCAAAGAGTAAAACGACACTATTTAAATATATGAAAATTGATTACCTAAAAAACAATCCTAGAGAAATTCAATTGGAAGAAGATCTTCCGCCATACATGACAGAAGGTGTCGCTAACGACATTGCAGAAATCTTTAATACTCCTCTATCTGGAGCATACAACTGGGATTACACTGTTCAAGATAATAGGATCAAAAAACTTTATGAATTAGGCAAGGAGCTCAATTGGAATACTGAAGTTGATATTAATTGGTCAAGACCATTCGAGCCTATGAGTGAGCCAACTCCAATATTTTGGGATGATTATCCCCCCTATCAAAAATTTTCAGATGATAAAAAAATAGAATTTTTAAATCATCGAATTGCATGGAGTCAAAGTCAATTTCTTCATGGGGAGCAAGGAGCTCTTTTGGTTGCATCCCAACTTACTTCATGTGCCCCAACTTATAATGCAAAACTCTATGCAGCATCTCAGACATTCGATGAGGCTAGGCATGTGGAAGCTTTTAATAAGTATATACAAACAAGAATAAAGCTTATGTACCCAATCGGAAATGCTTTGAAATCAATTTTAGATAAAATTCTCACTGATCCAAGATGGGATCTGAAGTTTATTGGCATGCAGATTATTATTGAAGGTCTAGCATTGGCCGCATTTCAAACCTCCAGAGAGCTCACCAAGGATCCAGTATTGAGGGATATGCTTGGCTTGATTATTCGTGATGAGGCTAGGCACGTTACTTTTGGAATAAACTATCTTGAGGAATTTGTTGAAACATTAACAGAAGATGAAAAAGAAGACCGTGCACAATTTGCTTATGAGGCATGCTGGTTAAGCAGAGAGAGGCTTGTTTCAATGGATGTTTTTGAACATTTTGGTTGGGATGCAGAAGATGCAAGGCAATTTCAATTAAGTTCTGATATTACTAAGCATTTTCAAAAACTACTTTTTCAACGAGTTATGCCAAACTTAAGAAGAATTGGCCTATTGAGGGATTCTGTAAAAGGTAAATTTGAAGATTTGGGTATCTTAGAATATGCCGAAGCCAAAAGTGATGCTGATATAGATTGGGCTGATTTATCAAGACCATTATTTGAAGAATCTGCCTAACTTAGTTTTTATTAGGACTAGAATCTGATATTCTGTATTCCCATCATAACTTAAAAATTGATGGCTCAAACAAAGTACATTTTTATCACTGGTGGTGTTGTCTCTTCTCTTGGCAAAGGTATTGCAGCCGCATCTATTGGAGCTCTTTTTGAGGCGAGGGGCCTTAAAGTTTCTTTAAACAAACTTGACCCATACATCAATGTTGATCCTGGAACTATGAGCCCCTTTCAACATGGCGAAGTTTTTGTTACTAATGATGGAACAGAAACTGACTTAGATCTTGGGCATTATGAAAGATTTGTACGTTTTCAGGCAAGTAAAAAAAATAATTTTACTGCTGGAAAGGTTTATGAGGAAGTCATACAGAATGAAAGAAGGGGCGACTATCTC
Source organism: uncultured SAR86 cluster bacterium (assembly GCA_902595065.1). Lineage (GTDB taxonomy): Bacteria > Pseudomonadota > Gammaproteobacteria > Magnimaribacterales > D2472 > D2472. The sequence goes on along the minus strand of CACJOM010000002.1, from coordinate 158,215 downwards.
GGAGGAACCGTTCAGGTTATTCCCCATATCACAGATGAAATTAAAAGAAGGATTAAAGAGGGTGCAAAGGGTGCTGATATAGCAATTGTAGAAATAGGCGGGACAGTAGGCGATATTGAAAGTCAGCCTTTTATCGAAGCAATTAGACAAATGATGCTTGAGCTCCCTTCATCTAGTACTGCATTAGCACATCTGACTTTGGTTCCATATATCAAGGTGTCTGAGGAATTGAAGACTAAGCCTACTCAACATTCCGTAAAAGAGTTGCGATCCCTCGGCTTGCAACCTGATTGCTTAATATGCAGATTAGAAAAAGAACTGCCGAATGATGAAAAGAAAAAGATCGCATTATTTTGCTCTGTAAATCCTAATAGTGTTATCTCAATGCATGATGCAGAAACAGTGTATTCAATACCTTTGCTTTTACATTCTCAGGAAGTAGATAAAATTCTTCTTAAAAAATTAAATTTACTGAAAGTAAAGTCTCCTAGATTGAGTGATTGGAGGAGAGTGGTTGATGCAAAATTAAATCCTAAGAAGAAAGTCTCTATTGCTGTTGTTGGTAAATACGTAGATCTAAAAGATTCATATAAATCATTAAATGAAGCTTTAGACCATGCTGGAATTGTAAATCTTGCTAAAGTTGAGATTCATATGATAGATGCAGTAAAAATAACTAAAGCAAATGTAGCAAAAATTTTAAAATCTTACCAAGCAGTTCTTGTGCCAGGTGGATTTGGAAGTAGAGGTATTGAAGGAATGATTTTTGCATGTGAATTTGCAAGAAAAAATAAGCTGCCATATTTTGGAATATGTTTGGGTATGCAAATAGCCATCATTGAATTTTCAAGAAATGTATTGAAGTTAAAAAATGCCAATAGTACTGAATTTAACATTAAAACCAAGTATCCGGTTATTGGATTGGTCACGGAGTGGAAGGACGCATCAGGCAAAATTGAACATAGGGACGAAAACTCTAATTTAGGAGGTACAATGCGTTTAGGTGGTCAAAAGTGTTTGGTCAAGAGAAATTCTTTGTCTCACAAGCTCTATAAAAAATTGACTATCACTGAAAGACATCGTCATAGATATGAGGTAAATCCAGAGTACAAAAATGAATTAATTGCAGGCGGAATGGATATTGTTGGAACATCATTAGATGGTAACTTAGCCGAAATGATTGAAATTAAAAAGCATCCTTGGTTTTTAGGCTGTCAGTTTCATCCAGAATTTACCTCTAATCCCAGAGATGGCCACCCAATTTTTAACGATTTTATTGCAAAAGCTATTAAGATAAAAAGATGAGCGTATTAAAAATTAAAAACTTCTCAATTGGAAATCAAGAGCGCATGACACTTATGGGAGGAGTTAATGTTTTAGAGTCAGAGTCAGTTGTTATGACTGTTGCAGAAAAATTTGCAGAAACAACATCAAGTTTGAACATTAATTGGATTTTTAAAGGCTCTTTTGATAAAGCAAACAGAAGTTCAATTTCTTCCTTTAGGGGCCCGGGACTAGACGAAGGCTTAAAAATGCTTGAAAGGGTAAAATCAGAATTTGATACTCCTGTTATTACCGATATCCATGAGGTATCCCAAGCAGATTCAGTTTCAAAAATTTGTGATGTAATTCAGATCCCTGCATTTTTATGCAGACAGACTGATTTAGTTGTGGCCGCTGCCAAAACAAAGAAAATCATACAATTTAAAAAACCCCAATTTCTTTCAGCTCCTGAGATGAAGAATGTCATTGAAAAGTGCAATCAAGCTGGAAACAATAATGTTATTCTTTGTGAGAGAGGTAACTCTTTTGGATATAACAATTTAGTGGTCGATATGCTGAATTTCCAGATTATGAAAGATCTAGATGTCCCTGTAATATTTGACGCCACTCACTCTTTGCAACTTCCAGGCGGCCTAGGTAATGCTGCCGGAGGCAGAAGAGAGTATTTACTTCCGCTTGCTAAAGCTGGACTTAGCCAAGGAATAGCAGGATTATTTTTAGAAGCTCATCCTGATCCTGATTCAGCAAAGTGTGATGGCCCTTGTGCAATTTCAACTGATGATATTCCAACTGTTTTATCTCAATTATCAACGTTGGATGAATTTATTAAAAATCAAGAAAGAAATACTTAATGTCAATCATTAACTCTATTCAAGCAATTCAAATCATTGATTCTAGAGGAACTCCAACAGTTTCTTGTAAGGTAATTTTAGATAATGGTATTTACGCAACCTCAATGGTTCCAAGTGGAGCATCTACCGGGTCTCGAGAGGCTTTAGAGCTTAGAGATGATAATTCAGATTTTATGGGTAAGGGCGTAAGTAAAGCTGTATCAAATATTAACGAAGTTATTGCTCCAACATTAATTGGGATGGATGTTACAAATCAGCAAGAAATTGATGAGAAAATGCTTGCTTTAGATGGCACTTCCTCTAAATCTAAACTTGGTGCAAATGCTATTTTAGGCGTGTCTTTGGCTGTTTTGAATTCAGGTTCAAAAGTATTAAAGCAACCCTTGTATAAATATATCAATCAAGTTTTTCTTAATATAAATGGTGAGAAACCCAAGATGAGGATGCCAACCCCGATGTTAAATATAATTAACGGCGGAGAGCATGCTAATAATAATATTGATATTCAAGAATTTATGATCATGCCAGTTGGAGCTGATAATTTCTCTCAAGCAATGCAATGGTCAGTAGAGATATATTCCGATCTAAAGAATATTCTAAATTCAAATGGTCTAAGTACTAGTGTTGGCGACGAGGGTGGTTTCGCACCAAACCTTCAATCCAATCAAGAAGCTATAGAGCTTATCATTCAAGCTATCAGAAATAATGGGCTTACTGAGGGAAAGGATGTTGGAATCGCGTTGGATTGCGCTGCTTCAGAATTTTACAATGATGGCATTTACAACCTTGCAAGCGAATCAAATCAGCTTAATTCAAATGAATTCACTAATTATCTTAAAGAGCTTACTCAGAAGTATCCTATCTTCTCAATAGAAGATGGGATGGATGAAAGTGATTTTGAGGGGTGGAAAAATCTTACTAAGACCTTGGGAGATAAATGCCAACTAGTGGGAGACGACCTATTCGTAACCAATTCAATAGAACTTCAAAGAGGAATTAATGATTCTTTAGCAAATTCAATTTTGATTAAATTTAATCAAATTGGAACCATCACTGAAACCATGAGAACTATTCATCTAGGCAATATGAATGGATTTAAATCAATTATTTCTCATAGATCAGGAGAAACAGAAGATAGTACCATTGCAGATCTTTGTGTTGGTTTAGGGACTGGGCAAATTAAAACTGGTGCTCCTTGCAGATCTGACAGAGTGGCAAAATATAATAGATTGCTCTGGATTGAAGCGGAGCAATCTGAAATACCTTTTGCCAAAAATGTCATTAGTTAAACTGTTAAATTTAATTCTTTTCTTATTAATTTTTATTGCTATATATAATCTTTTTTTTGGCATTGACAGTAAAAGAAACTTCTCTGGTCTTCAGCATGAAAATCAAGAGCTTATTATGCAAAATCAAATCATTGCTGATGAAAATAATCAATTAGAGCTTGAAATACAGAGCAAACAAAAGAATGATGCTCATGCAGAAAAATTTGCTAGAGAAGAATTAAATTTAATCTTTGAAGATGAAGATTTTTTAAGATTTAAGGAGACTAAGTCTAATGAACCCCAAGGATAACATTGCAGTTATCATTCCTGCTGCAGGAAGTGGCAGTCGTTTTGGTGGCTCAAAACCAAAGCAATTTTTAAATATAGGAGATGAGACCGTCTTAGAGAAGTCTGTTAATTTATTTTTAGAAATCTCTAACATCAAAGAAATAATTGTTGCTATTAACTCAGATGAAGATTTAATTAAATCACAATCTTTTTATGAGAATCCAAGAGCTAAAGTTGTTTCAGGGGGTTCTTCAAGGAGTGAATCAGTATTTTATGCCTTAGCAGCAGTTGATCAAACTGTAGAGATTGTAGCAGTTCATGATGCTGCGAGACCTTGGGTCACAAAGAATCATTTTGAAGATTTATTGGTCCAACTTGATAATCATGAATCTGCTCAAGGAGTGTTTCCAGTAATTCCAGCAACGGATTCGCTGCGAATGAAAAAAGGTGATAAGACAATTCCAGTTGATAGAGAAAATTTTTTGCACGTTCAAACTCCTCAAATTTTCTACCGTAAATCTTTACAAGTAGCACTCGATAAACTTAAAAATGAAAATCTACATATGAGTGATGAATCTCAAGCAATGGAGTTTGCAGGATTTCAAGTTCTAGCTGTTCCTGGAGAAAGATCAAATGTAAAAATAACTTTTGCTGAAGATTTAGCTTACGACATTGGAAAAGAGCTAAGAATTGGGCGAGGTGTGGACTTTCACAGATTTCAACCAGGAGATGGGCTAATTCTAGGAAACGTATTTATAGATTGTGAACTTTCCATAATGGCGCATTCAGATGGAGATATTGTTTTGCATGCTATCTCTGATGCTCTCCTTGGTGCCGCAGGATTAAGAGATATTGGTTACTATTTTCCTGACACTGATGAAAAGAATAAAAATCTTAGTAGTTTAAAAATTATTCACAAGGCATTAGATTTGTTAAAAGAGAAGGGTCTGAAACCAAGAAATATTGATTTTGTAATTGTTTGTGAGCAACCAAAAATTGGACCTTATGTAGATCAACTCAAAAAATCTCTTGCAGAAATTTTGAATATTAGGGAAAGTTTGATTGGGGTTAAAGCTACCACCACTGAGAAAATGGGAGTTATCGGTGACGGCAATGGCATTGCAGTATATGCAATTGCTTCTTTAAAAAATTTTTAATGAATATTCTATTAACTAATGATGACGGCTATAAAGCATCTGGAATAACTGAATTATTTAAGTCTTTAAGTTCTGAGCATAAAGTTTTTTTAGTGGCTCCAAAAGAGAATTGCAGCGGAATGAGCGCTGCGATAAGTTTACGAAAAGAGATAGAAGTTGAAGAAATTAATCAAAATATTTTTTCAGTTTCAGGCACTCCTGCAGATTGCTCTTATCTTGGTTTGTTATCAGTAATTCCTGAATCAATTGAAATGATTGTTTCAGGAATTAATTTGGGAGCAAACCTTGGTGAGGATATTTTTTATTCTGGAACAGTGGGAGCAGCCATTGCAGGTAGAAGATTAGACTATGTGCCAGTTGCTTTCTCTGTAGCTGCCTTTAATCCAAAAAATCTATCATTTATTGCAGAGCAATCATTGCAAATTACCAATCAGGTTTCTAAGCTTCCATCAAACAAAAACTTACTTGTGAATGTAAATTTTCCAGATTTACCTTTCTCAGAAATCAAAGGGACAAGAATAACTACGCTCGGGAAAAGAGGTATCCCAGATACTCCTGACCTCATCAGAGAAAAAGACTCTTTTAAATTTTTTAGTTTTGGACCCTCAGGCTCACTTTTACCTGACCAATTAGGAACTGACATCCAAGCGATAGAACAAAATTATATTTCCATTTCAATTCTTGATTATAATTTAAGCGCTGATTTTTCTGGCTGGGATCTTTATAGAGAGGTTTTTGGTTGTGAATAGTTCTGGCTTCACATTTACAAGAGTAAAAGACCAAATGATTCAGCAATTGCTTGATATGGGAATTAAAGACTTTCGTGTTCTTGATGCTTTAAGCCAAGTCCCAAGACATATTTTTTTAGATCAAGCTTTGTGGAGTAGAGCTTATGAAAACAGAGCATTAACCATTGGCTATAGACAAACTATTTCTCAACCCTACATAGTTGCACGTATGACAGAGCATTTAATTTCTCATACGTCAAAAAGAGGCAAAGTTCTTAATCAAATTCTTGAAATAGGCTCAGGCTGTGGTTATCAATCTGCAGTATTGTCATACTTTGCAAATGATGTCTTTGCGGTTGAGAGAATTAAACCCTTAGTTGCAAAATCACGTCAAAATTTAAATGAGCTAAAAATTAGAAATGTGATTGTTAAGCATGCAGATGGGTTTAATGGCTGGGAGGAAGATTTAAAATTCGATGGAATAATTTGTGCAGCAGCCCCTAGACAATATCCACAAGAGTTGCTTGACCTCTTGAAGATCGGGGGAAAGCTTGTCATTCCTGTAGGCCTTGAGGGACAACAAAAACTTTATGTTGTAACTAAGAAAAGTGAAACTGAAAATGAAGAAATAATCCATGAGGAGGTTGCATTTGTACCTATGCTTCCAGGTATTTCTAACGGGGATGTTTAAGCATGAAAAATCAGATTAAATATTCTTTTGCTGGATTTTGCATGGGAGTTGCTGAGCTTATTCCTGGCATTTCTGGGGCAACAGTTGCAGTAATTTTTAAGATTTATCCAAATTTAATGACAATTTTAAGCAACTTAAGAGTAAAAAATTTAACTTTAGATCTCCGATCTCTTTCGCAAACATTTCAATTTAACGTTTCCTTGCCCCTAATAATTTCTATGATCATAGCGGTCATTTTATGTTCTAAAGGAATTAATTATCTAATGATTAATTTCGAGGAATTATTTTTAACCTCGCTTGGGTTAATAATGGTTGTTCTATCAATTTATATCATTAATTTTTTCAAGGAGGCCATTGAAGAAAAAAAACTAATTGCATTTTTATTGTTAGGGGTAGGTATTGGTTTCTCTTTGCAAGAAATAAATATGGGCTCAGGAAATACCTCTATGATTTATTTATTTATTAGTGGAATTTTAGCTTTTTCATTTTTTTTAATTCCTGGAATATCAGGAAGTGCTATGTTGGTAGTCTTAGGGGTTTATGGCCCAATAATCCAAGCCATTTCAATACTAGACTTTTCTTTATTAACTCCTTTTGCTTTGGGCTGTATGGTCTCTCTTTTGCTTCTACCTAAATTAGTCTTATCAATTTACTCTTCTCATGCACTAAGATTAATGCATATTTTTTCCGGCCTAATACTCTCATCTGGCATTTCTTTATTATGATTAAATGTTATAAAAAGTTACTTATAGCTTTGACTGTAATAATTTCTAGCTGCTCCAGCTTGGATTCATTGAAGCAATCATATGAGAATTTTTTATCTCCAGCATCAACTGATTATTACTTTGTGAAAACAGGTGATTCTATCTGGTCTATTGCATTAACCTTAGATATAGATCCACAGCTATTAATTAAAAATAATAAATTAAAAAAACCATATGTAATTTACCCTAATCAAAAATTACTTCTAGCTGGGGCAGTGACAAAAAATGATATTGTTAACGAGACCAAAGTTATTAAATGGCATCACCCTTTGGGGAAGAAATCTAAAGTTGGCATTAAAGATGGAGCTTGGCTAGTTTTTAAGGAGCCCAAGGGTATTTCAATCCACTCAATCAATATAGGCAAGGTAGTCGTTTCAGGGCCTGACATACCTGGTTATGGAAACTTGGTTATGATTTCTCATCCTGATGGGTACCTAAGCTTATATGCTCATTGCGATGAGATATTTGTAAAAAAAGGTGAGGATGTAGATAAGGGCTCGAAGATAGCACGCCTTGGTAATACTGAGGCGGCTTATCCAATGCTAAAGTTTCAGCTAAGAAGAAATGGAGTGCCGATTCAAGCTTCTAATTTGGAATTATTATTCTAAAGAAAGAGCAGTGAACTACTATTCAGGATCAGAGTCTATATTTTGTTTAAGGGGTTGATTAAAATCACATGTCATTTTGGCATTTACTTCTCCCTCAACCTTTAGATTAACTTTTGCTCTTCCTTGCATGGTCCCGTTAACTTCGCACTTCTCGATACTATCTTGCACGATTGAACGAACAATTTTTCTTAGATCATCTACAGTTAAATCTGCCACTTTAGTAGAGTCTAATTCAACGTTCGCAAATAAAGGATTACTTAAAAAGATTGATGCTAGAAGAAGAGTTCTTATTTTCATATTTTAAGAAAAAATTTAGCACCCTTTAAATGATTTATCATTAGAAGGGTGCAAAGTTTTAGTTAAAGTTGTATGTCAAATTAATTTGAAATTTATTGCTAGATGAACCAAATTCATTTGAATAGTTAGAAAAACTATCTTCAAAATAGTTCACATCGCCAAAAGAAACGTCGAACTTACTTTCTTTTTCAGCTCTAACAAAACCAAATTTTGATTCATCATCATCATTATTTTTTCTTACGAAATAAATAATTGCACCTACAGCTATCAATGCAGCCGCACTTCCTCCAGAACCGCTTCCATAACCGCCACTACTTTTATTGTCACCAGTGTTGGAACCATCCGAAGCATCATCTCCATAAGCAAATGTAAGGGGGGAAGCTAAGAGACACAAAATCATCATGAAATTTTTCATAGGGGATCCTCCATATTATTTTTTACTTTGCTGGGCGTCCAATATATGTAAGTGATAACTGTGCCCAATTAACACAAGATATTGGCAAGACAACGTTTAGGTAGTGCATTTAATTTTTTTAAATTAATTTTGTCAATACTGACTAAAAATACTATAGGAGAAGTTATTAAAGGAGGTAATTTTTGTAGCTTAACTACAAATATAAGAGGATTAAGTATTTATTAAGCCCAAATAAAAATTAATTTATTTTATTAAAAGATGTTTTTTATCTTTAACGGCTGCGTATTCATCTGCTTCAGGCAGTGGATCTTTTTCCTCTGTAATATTTGGCCATGTCTCACTTAATTCGGCATTGATTTCAATAAATTCTATCTGATCAGATGGAAGTTCATCCTCTGAAAATATAGCATCTACTGGACACTCAGGCTCACATAAGGCGCAATCAATACATTCTTCAGGGTGTATCACAAGAAAGTTTGGACCTTCGTAGAAACAATCAACAGGGCATACTTCAACACAATCAGTATGCTTGCATTTTATGCATGATTCAGTAACTATAAATGCCATTATCTACGTTGAAAAGTTTAGTTTAAAAGATTTTAACAACGAGTCCTGAACAAGTCAGCACCAATTTGATAATATTTAATTTACTTTTTTTAAATTTGTAATATACTGTATAAATATACAGTAAAGGAGTACATAATGTCAGACAAAGATAAAAACCTAAATGAAGCTATTTCACAAATAGAAAAACAATTTGGTAAAGGAACTGTTATGAAAATGGGGGACAGGGAGATAGTAGACATTCCCTCTGTATCAACAGGTTCTCTTGGTCTAGATATTGCTTTAGGAATTGGAGGCCTTCCAAAGGGAAGGGTGGTTGAAATTTTTGGTCCTGAATCATCTGGAAAAACAACATTAACACTTCAAGCCATAGCTGAATGTCAAAAAGCTGGTGGTACGGCAGCATTTATAGATGCTGAGCATGCATTGGATCCAAACTATGCTGAAAAATTAGGCGTGAATGTAGATGAGCTTTTGTTATCTCAGCCAGATACTGGAGAACAGGCATTGGAGGTAACAGATATGCTAGTTAAATCAGGAAGTGTAGATTTGATTGTTGTGGATTCTGTAGCAGCTTTAACGCCACGTGCAGAAATCGAAGGAGATATGGGCGATCATCATGTGGGATTGCAGGCAAGATTAATGTCACAAGCACTGAGAAAAATTACAGGAAATATTCAAAGATCAAATGCTATGGTTATTTTTATCAATCAAATCAGAATGAAGATTGGTGTAATGTTTGGTAATCCTGAAACAACTACTGGAGGAAATGCCCTAAAATTTTATTCATCAGTTCGCCTTGACATTAGACGCATAGGTGCAGTTAAAGAAGGTGAGGAAGTTGTAGGGAATGAGACAAGAGTTAAAGTTGTGAAAAATAAAGTTTCCCCTCCATTTAAGCAAGCTGAATTTCAGATAATGTATGGCGAGGGAATTAATACTGAGGGAGAAATTTTAGAGCTTGGTCAAAAGCTTGAATTAGTTGAAAAATCTGGATCATGGTACAGCCATAATGGAGAAAAGATTGGTCAAGGAAAAGTCAATGCAAGTAAATTTCTAAGAGAGAACACCAAAATAAGAGACAGTTTAGTCAATGAGATTAGAAAGGCATATATCCCTTCAGCTAAAAAAGCTGCTAAGAAATAATCATTCTTAAGCTTGTTATGCAGCCTTAAAATTGATTAAGATACTCTCATTATCATAGGAGAGAGTTATGTCAAATAATGCATATATAGTTTCAGCCGTTCGAACAGCTGGCGGAAAGAAAAATGGAAGTCTAAGTCAATGGCATCCTGCCGATCTTGGTGCAAAAGTTTTAGATGAGTTAGTTCATCAGTCAGGCATCAACCCAGAATTAATTGACGACGTCATATTTGGATGCGTAGATCAAGTTGGCGCTCAATCAGGTAATGTTGCTAGGAATGCAATTCTTGCTTCCAGTCTTCCTGAGTCAGTGCCTGGTACTTCTGTTGATCGCCAATGTGGATCTTCGCAGCAAGCTATACATTTTGCAATTCAAGCTGTTATGTCAGGTACTCAAGATGTTGTAATTGGCGGAGGAGTAGAGGTTATGTCTATGGTACCAATTGGTGCAAGTATTAAAGATGGTTTTGAAGCAGGGCATGGACTGCCATTTGATTCTGATGGCATGAAAGAAAGATATCCTGGGATTTTCTTTTCACAATTTACTGGCGCAGAGCTCATGGCAGAGAAATGGAATTTATCAAGAGAAGACCTTGATAAATTTGCACTAAGCAGCCATCAAAAAGCAGCTGCAGCTGTTGAGGGTAATTATTTTGATAGAGAGATCCTTCCAGTCCAAGCTAAAAATGCAGAAGGTAAAACTGATATGGTTCTTAATGATGAGGGCATAAGATATGATGCAAGTCTTGAAGCTTTATCAGGCTTGAACCCAGTTACCGAAGGCGGCGTCATTACAGCTGGTAATGCTAGTCAAATTACAGATGGCGCAGCAGCACTTATGATATGTAATGATGAGGGATTAAAAAAGGTAAAAGCAGACCCAAGAGCAAGGATCGTTGGAATTAGTGTTGTGGGTGATGACCCAATATTGATGTTAGGTGGACCTATACCTGCCTCTCATAGGGTTTTAAAAGAAACAAATCTTAAGATTGATGATATTGATCTTTATGAGGTTAACGAGGCTTTTGCTCCAGTCCCATTATCATGGGCGATTGAATTAAAAGCTGATATGGCCAAATTAAATGTAAATGGTGGCGCTATGGCATTGGGTCACCCCTTAGGAGCAACAGGCGCTAAATTAATGACAACTTTGTTGCATGAGCTTGAAAGAACAAACGGAAAATATGGACTTCAGGCAATTTGTGAAGGTGGTGGAACTGCCAATGCAACAATTATCGAAAGAATTTAATTAGCTATTTTTGTAGTGCTCAAAAATAGTTGTTATATCCTCAACTTTTCCAATAGAGCTTTGACCATCTCTGTGTTTAAGCTCTATTTCATTATTTTGCACAAATTGTTTACCAATAATAATGTTGATGGGAATTCCAATTAATTCAGCATCTTTCATTTTTGTGCCATAACCATCTTTGCGGTCATCCAGAATTACTTCATATCCCATGGATGATAATTCTTTATATAAATCTGTTGCAGCTTTTGCTATTTTTTCATCTTTATCAAAACCTATAGCAACAATATTTACCTCAAATGGCGCCATATTCTCTGGCCATATGATTCCTTTTTCATCATTGTTTTGTTCTATTGCAGCCGCTACAAGTCTTGATACTCCTATTCCATAGCAACCCATAAAGAGGCTCTTTGCTTTGCCATCATTATCAAGAACATTTGCCTTCATAGCATCTGAGTAAACTTTACCAAGTTGAAAAATATGACCAACTTCAATCCCTTTTTTAACTTGAATGATGCCTTTTCCATCAGGCGAGGGTTTTCCTTCCAAAGACTCAATATCGTCTCCCTCTTCAAGTAATAGTTCAGTATTAATAGCAAAATCAGAGGAGTCACTGATAGCAATCGTATCTTCACCATTGTCAGCTAAAACATGAAATTCTTCTGATGCATCTCCACCGATTGCTCCTGAATCTGCTTTAACAATTTTAAACTTTAACCCTAACCTATCTAGAATTTTCTTATAGGCTTCTTTCATTGCAAGATAAGACTCATTCAATGATTCTTCATTTAGGTTAAAGCTATAGGAGTCCTTCATGAGAAATTCTCTTCCTCTCATAACCCCATATCTTGGTCTAACCTCATCTCTAAATTTAGTTTGGATTTGATAGAGATTTAAAGGCAACTCTTTATAGCTTTTTATATTATTTCTGATTATGTCAGTTATCACTTCTTCGTGTGTAGGACCAAGGCAAAAGTCTCTTTCATGCCTATCCTGAATTCGTAATAGTTCTGGCCCCATTTTTTCCCATCTTTTAGTTTCTTCCCATAGCTCTTTAGGTTGAACCATCGGCATTAGAACCTCTTGTGCTCCAGATGCATCCATTTCTTCTCGAACAATATTTTCAACTTTTCGTAATACCTTTAATCCAATTGGAAGCCATGTGTAGATACCCGATGTAACTTTTCGTATCATCCCAGATCTAAGCATTAGTTGATGGCTAATTACCTCTGCATCTTGAGGGGTATCCTTTAAAGTTGGTAAAAAAACCTTAGACCAAAACATTTTTTATATTTGAATTTTCATTTAGTTTATAATTCTATATTTTTTTTAGAGACTTATGCCGATTTATGAATATAAATGCTTGAAATGTGAGCATCAATTCGAAGTTATTCAGAGATTTACAGATAATCCTGTTGAAAGCTGTCCTGAATGTAATAATAAATCAGTGCAAAAATTAGTTTCTGCTCCTTCTTTTAGATTGAAGGGAGGAGGTTGGTATGAAACCGATTTTAAAACTGGCTCCAAAAAGAATATAGTAGACACTAAGGATGAAAAACCAAAACAGCCTAAAGAACAAACTAAAAAAACTGATAAATCTAAGAAACAAACTTCAGATAAAAAAACTTAAACAAGAGAGATAAAAATGCGTTCACATTATTGCGGAGATATTAATAGCTCAGACATTGGCAGCAATATTGAAATTTCTGGTTGGGTTCACAAACGAAGAGATCATGGCGGTGTAATCTTTTTAGATATTCGTGATTTGCATGGAATAGTTCAAGTTGTTTTTAATCCCAATTTAAAAGAAATATTTGATACTGCAGACTCCTGTAGAAGTGAGTATGTTGTTCGTATCGAAGGATTGGTCAGGAAAAGGATTGATGGTGCGATAAATCCAAAAATGACTACTGGAGAGATAGAAATTGAAGCAACCAGTTTAAAGATTTTTAGTTCGGCTGTTACCCCTCAGTTCCCTCTTGATGACTATCAAGATGTTAATGAAGATGTCAGGCTTAAACATAGATTTTTAGATTTAAGACGTCCTGATGTCAATCAACGGTTGATTAAGAGATCTCAAATAACTTCAAAAATAAGATCTTTTTTAGAAAATAATCATTTTAATGAAATTGAAACTCCAATCTTAACCAGAGCTACGCCTGAGGGAGCAAGAGATTATTTAGTTCCAAGTAGAGTGCATCCTGGTGAGTTTTTTGCATTGCCTCAATCTCCTCAGCTATTTAAACAGTTGTTAATGATTGGTGGGATAGATAAATACTATCAGATTGCTAAATGTTTCAGAGATGAAGATTTACGTGCAGATAGACAACCTGAATTTACTCAGATTGACATTGAGGCTTCATTTATTTCTACTGAAGAAATTATTGAGCTTGGAGAGAGTTTGATAATTTCATTGCTTTCTGAGTTTACGGACTATCAAAAAGCAGAAGTTCCACGGATTACATATAAAGAATCTATTGAAAAATACGGATGCGATAAACCAGATTTAAGAATTCCACTTGAACTTAATGATGTCTCTGAGCTTGTAAAAGATGAAGAATTTAAAGTATTTTCTGGTCCCGCAAATGATCCTGGTTCTAGGGTTGTGGCCTTAAAGATTCCAGACGCAGCATCCATGACAAGAAAAAAGATAGATGAGTATACTGAATATGTTGGTAAGTTAGGCGCTAAAGGTCTAGCATATATAAAGATTGTTGATCTGGATCAAGATAATGGGCTCCAATCACCGATTCTTAAATTTTTTCAACAGAAAACCATCGATTCAATTCTTTCGTCTCTCAATGTTCAAAACAATGACATTATATTTTTTGGAGCAGGAAAGGCAGATATTGTAAATCTTTCAATGAGCTCACTGATTAAAAAACTTGGTGAGGATTTAAGTTTAATGACCTCTTCATGGGCGCCATGCTGGATAGTGGATTTTCCTATGTTTGAAAGAAATAAAGATAATAATCTTACATCTTTACATCATCCATTTACTCTGCCTGCCGTAAAAATTGATGAATTAAAAAATGATCCGGATAATGCATTAGCTTGCGCATATGACTTTGTTCTAAATGGATATGAGCTTGGCGGTGGATCTTTAAGAGTCTATGAGCCCTCAATGCAAAAAGAGATATTCTCAATACTTGGAATATCTAATGATGAGGCTATGGAAAAATTTGGTTTCCTTTTGTCAGCATTATCATCTGGATGTCCACCCCATGGAGGTATAGCATTTGGTTTAGACAGAATTGTTATGTTGCTAACTAATACGACTAATATCCGTGATGTTATTGCTTTTCCAAAAACACAAAGCGCATCTTGCTTGCTTACAGATGCTCCTGGCATAGTTTCTGATGATCAACTTGATGAGCTGAATATTAAATCAACCTGTGAACCGGAGCAATAGATGGCTGGACATTCCAAATGGGCAAATATAAAGCATCGAAAAGCTAGACAGGATGCTTCCCGTGGAAAAGTCTGGACCAAGGTTATAAGAGAGATCACAGTTGCAGCAAAGGGTGGTCCTGACCCAAGTGATAATCCTAGATTGAGACTTGCACTAGATAAAGCTAATGCAGCAAATATGCCGAAAGATACAATCAAACGAGCAATCCAAAAGGGTTCTGGCACCGGAGAAATGGGTGCTATTGAGGAGTTAACTTTTGAGGGATATGGGCCAAATGGTGTTGCTATTCTTGTTGAGACTATGACAGATAATAGAAATAGAACAGTTGCGGATGTGCGACATGCCTTCTCTAAATTTGGTGGAAACATGGGAACAGATGGATCTGTTGCTTATCTCTTCAATAAATTAGGAGTCATACAAATAGATTTATCGCATGAAGAAGATCAAATCATGGAAATTGCACTAGATGCTGGCGCAGATGACTTTAATGCTACGGAAGACTATTTTGAAATTATTACCACTCCATCAAATCTCTCAACGGTTGCTGATGCTTTTAAAGAACATAATATTGAAACATTATTGGCAGAAAATACTATGAGAGCAGAAACATTGGTAAGTTTAGATCATGAAGCATCGGAAAAAGTCCTGAAAATTATGAATTTTATGGATGATCTTGATGATGTGCAGGAGGTCCATACAAATGCAGAGTTTCCTGAAGATTTTAATGCAGAGGATTAATATTGGGAATTAATTCAAGAACTAAAGGGGCTAATTTTGAAAGAGAAATTGGCAACCTTCTTGTTGAGCAGTTGGGCTTAACTCAACCTGTTAAAAGAATTTTGGAGCAAACTCGAACAAAAGAATTACCTGACTTAAAGTTTGGTAGATGGTGCTTAGAATGCAAACGATATGGCGATGGCTCTGAACCATCTCAGGATTGGTGGGATCAGGTTTTGGCTGCTACTGGAGAGGGTGAGTTCCCAGCATTAATTTATAAATTTAATCGAAGACCAATTAAAGTAAGAATGCTTGCTGGAACTCTAATTCCAGAGCTAGATTCTTCTTCTATAACCATTGACATGATGTGGGAGGATTTTGTTGAAATTCTTCGATCTCTCTTTCAGGCAGACATTGACCAACATGAATCCTCGATTCAAGCATAAAGATTTTTATTGCAAGGTTTATGTTGAAGATACTGATTTTCAAGGTGTTGTTTACCATGCTAATTATCTTAAATACTTTGAAAGAGCTAGATCACAGTTTTTAATTGATAATAGCTTGTCTCAAATAGATGCAATGTCTGAGAGCAATGACTCTTATGTGGTGAAATCAATCAATCTTTCATATCATCATCCTGCAGTCTTGGAAGATGATCTAACTGTATGCACTGAGATCGAACTTGTTAGCAAAGCAAGAACTATATTTTTTCAATCTATTTTAAATTCAAAAAATGATACACTCATTTGCAAGGGGGAGGTTGAAGTTTGCTTTATAAATAATGACAAAGGCAAACCTAAAGCTTTTCCTTTGGGTTTATTAAAATTATTTAAGAATTAATATGAGTGACTTCTCAGTTATAGATTTATTTCTTCAGGCCAGTCTGATCGTACAGATTGTTATGATTTTGTTATTGATGGCTTCAATCATTTCATGGATTGTTATTTTTGAAAGATATTTTAATTTAAATAGAATTAAAGAGGCCAATAAGGCATTTGAAAAGGAATTTTGGTCAGGGAAAGACCTTAACGAGTTATATGAAGGAATTGATGAGATTCCAAATGAAGAGCTAGTTGGCTCTGTGCGAGTTTTCAAGCATGGATTTGGAGAGTTTTTAAGACTTAGTGAAGGGCAGCAAATTACAATTGAGGATCTTGAAAGTGTTAATAGGGCTATAAGGGTTTCTTTGGCAAGAGAAGAGGAATCATTGATGCACCATCTTCCTTTCCTAGCTAATGTTGGATCGGTTAGCCCATATGTTGGCTTATTTGGGACAGTCTGGGGCATTATTAATTCTTTTCAGGGTCTTTCAGATGCGACTCAAGCAACGATTAATGCTGTTGCTCCTGGAATATCCGAAGCACTAGTTGCAACAGCTTTGGGTCTGTTTGCAGCAATTCCTGCAGTTGTTGCATACAATAGATTTGCATCAGATTCTGACACTCAGTTGCAACAATCTTCTGTATTTGGCGAAGAGCTAGCGAGCATTCTTTATAGACAAACGGTTAAAGCAAAACTTTGATATATAGAATTGGTAAAAGAAAAAAGTTAAACGCAGACATTAATGTAGTTCCTTACATAGATGTGATGCTAGTTCTCTTAATAATTTTTATGGTCCTTTCCCCTCTGCTTATCCAGGGCATTGAAGTAAATCTTCCAAAAACTGATACAACGAAGATGTCAGTTTCAAGTGAGCCACTTGTAATTTCAATTAATAGACAAGGAGCCTATTTTATAAATTTAGGGGAAGAGCAATTGCCTATTTCTTTAGTTGAGTTAAAAAATAAAGCTAGGATTATTTATCAAGCAAATCCAGATATTGAAATTGTATTCAAAAGCGATGCTAATGTGCCTTTTGATTATGTGGCTAAGGGTATGGCAGGTATTCAAAGTTTGGGAATTCAAAAAATAGGAATTATTACTTCAGGCTATGATAGCGAATTATAGATATCTTCAAGCATCACTTTTTTCATTCTTTATTCATGCTGCTATTTTTTTATATATATATGGAACTTTTGATACAAATACCTCGCAGTCACTTCTAATATCAAAACCTTTACAAATTGAGATAAAGTTTGATCTGCCATCTCAAAAAATAACAAAAATCGTTCCTGCGTTAGCTAAAGTTGATCAAAGCCCTCCAAAAAAATCTACTGAAGATATTGTTTACTCCAAAACTAAAGATGTTGCTGAGAATTTTCAAGATGATGAATCGATAGAAAGCAATATAGCAAATTTATTATTAGAAGAGAGTGAGATCAAAGCAGATAAAGAGCAGCAAGAAATTTCAATGTATGCCCAGAGAATAATTTCTTCGATAGAAGATGCTTGGATGAAACCAAGAAATATACCTACAGATTTAGTTGCAAATTTAAGGCTTAAAATTCGTGCTTCTGGGAGAATTGTAAACGTAGATCTTATTAGAAGTAGTGGAAATATTCGGTTTGATAATTCCGCCCTGCAAGCAGTAAGAAGAGTAGAGACATTTAATTTTTTTAATTCAATTCCTAGATCTCTATATGAAAAAGAGTTTCAAGTAATATCTATAAGCTTCAATCCATCATGATAAAAAATTTCATACTATCTGCTTTATTGTTTACTTCAACACTAAGCTACGGAGAGTTATTTTTAGAAATCACTAAAGGCTCTGAAGATCAATTCAAAGTCGCAATGATTCCTTTTGAAGGTAATACAAGAGTTTCAAAGCAGCTGAATAATATTATGAGGAATGATTTAATCCGAACAGGGGAATTTTCAATTCTTGATGAGGAATTATTATTGCCTGTAAAAATTATAGATGATGAGTTGGTATACAGTGATTGGAAATTGCTAGGAATGGATTATTTGGTTACGGGCACAATTATTAAAGCAAATAATTCTTTAGATATTAATTATGAAATTTTTGACGTTCATAAGAAAAGAAAAGTCCGCAGTTCAAAAGTCTTTGGTATTCCAAATCAAATAAGACAGCTTGCTCATTACACAAGCGATGGAATTTATGAGTCAATCACGGGAATTAAGGGCATAGCAGCAACTAGGCTTTTGTATGTAAATGAAATAAAAGACTTGCAACTTCTCTCAACATATAAACTTATGTTAGCTGATTCTGACGGCGCAAATGAGAAAACTCTTTTATCAAGCTCTGAGCCAATAATCTCCCCATCTTGGTCACCAGATGGAAAAAGAGTGGCATATGTATCATTTGAAACAGGTATGGCAAAGGTTTTTATTCAAGAAATCGCCTCAGGCAGGAGAGAGGCTGTTTTATCGAAAGATACTCAGATTAGTTCCCCCTCATGGTCACCTGACGGAAAATACCTCTCCTTAACACTTTATCAAGATGGAAATGCAGAAATCTATATTTTAAGATTGCGTGATCGAACTTTAACTAGAATGACCAATCAATTTGCAATTGATACAGAGTCCACTTGGTCTCCAAAAGGGAATAAAATTTTGTTTACAAGCGGGCGCTCTGGCTCTCCTCAAATTTATGAGTTAGATCTTAGAAAATTAAATCCAAAAGCTAAGCGTGTTTCTTTTGAAGGAACCTATAATGCAAAAGCTTCATACCTCCCAAACGAAGAGGGCATTGTTTTTGTTCATCGAACTAGTGATGGTTTATTTCATATAGCTCTCAAATATAAAAGAGAAAATTTTATTAGAATACTAACGGAAGCAAAGATGGATGAATCACCTAGTGTTGCTCCTAACGGTAATATGGTAATCTATGGAATTAAAGAAGAAAATCAAAGCATGCTTGCTGGTTTTAGTCTGAGCGGCGCTAGGTTTAAATTACCTGCATCTCAGGGTGAAGTTAGAGAACCAGCTTGGTCAGATTTTTTAAGATAATATAAATTAAATGGGATTTTTTATGAATCAATCAATCAATACGTTATTCGCTTTATCATTAATAATTATTATATCTGCTTGCAGTTCTGTGCAAATTACGGAAGAGGCAGTGTCAGATCAAAGCGTAGCTGGAGTTTCGATAACATCAAAATCCACAGCTACTCAGGCAGTGCTTGCAAATGCTGTAGTTTACTTTGATTACGATCAATCCAATCTTACAGCCAAATCAATCCAAGCCCTAAAAGGTGTAAGCGATCTAATGAAAAGAAATCAAAAAATTACAATCTCAATCGAAGGTCATGCTGATGAAAGAGGAACCAGGGAATATAACTTAGCCCTCGGTCAAAGGCGTGCTGAATCAGTTGCAAGCTATTTAATTGCAAACGGAGTCAGCAGAAATAGATTAATCACAAAAAGTTATGGCGAAGAAAGGCCATTATCCCTGGGATCAAATGATACCGCATGGTCAAAAAATAGAAGAGTAGAAATTAAGTAATTTTCTGTTGAATGAAGTTCTTTATAACCATTCTTTTCTTGGTTCCTTTTCATATGTATTCTCAAGAAGTAGATTCCTCTGATATTTTATTCTTAAAAATACAAGAGCTTGAAGGGGAGCTTGCAAGCTTAAGAAGTGAATTAGAATCACAAGCATACCTCATTGAAAAATTATTAAGTGAGGAGTCTAATCAAGACGATAATAGAATTCCTATCGATAACGCATCTGAATCTCAAATAAATACATTTAGGTTTGAGGGTATTAATGATGTTAAAAGTATTGATGAGGTATATGATCAAGCTATTTTTGAGCTTAATGAAAAAGATTTTGAAGCTGCTAAACAGTCCTTTAATTATTTAGCAAACAATTTTAATGATGATGAAAAAATTCCTTTGAGTCTTTTTTGGCTAGGCGAGATCTTATTATTAGAATCTAACCTTGAAGAAAGTGAAAAGTTCTTTCAAAGATTAGCTTCAGACTTCCCTGATCATTGGCGAGTCCCTCTGGCTCACAAAAAAATTGGTGATATTTTGATGATGTCAGGTGAGCCCAATGCTGCAAAAATTAAATATCAATTTGTTGTTCAAACATTTCCTGAAAATGCTGCTTCATCATTAGCCTTGCAGTTATTAGAAAATATGGAATAATCACATCTTTTTTATGGAATCCTTTCTCGGGTCGCTAGCTCAGCTGGTAGAGCAGTTCGCTTTTAACGAATTGGTCACAGGTTCGAATCCTGTGCGACCCACCATTAAGCTTCTTAATTAATAAATGTCCATATTAATTAGCTCTATAAAAAACTCATATAAGAGGCTTTCTTTATCCTTTACAAAAGAATCTTGGTTGGCTAGTTTTTTCTTTTTTTTGGTATTGTGCTCTTGGTATATTTTGCGACCTGTTAGAAATGAAATGGCAGTTCAGAATTCAGATATATTGCCATATCTTTTGGGGGTTGGCGCTTTTGTAATGCTTTTATTAAATCCAATTTATTCATGGCTCGCATCAAGAAGAAACTTAAAAGGAGTATTAGTGGGATGTTATTCCTTCTTTATCGTCAATTTATTTACATTTATTGTCTTGTGGGAATTTTTTGATCTTTCCTCTGCAGTTTGGTTAAGTCAAATTTTTTATATTTGGTGTAATGTATATTCTTTCTTTGTAGTCTCCATTTTTTGGGTGGTAATTATTAATCTCTTTCGTGGAGATGGAGCCACAAATGTCTTTGGAGTAATTGCTGCTGGTGGATCTCTTGGAGCATTCCTTGGTTCTGAGATTTCTAAACAACTAGCCTCAACATTCAATGAGTCTGGAATTATCTTTTTTACATTAATTTCAATATTTTTCTTAATGCTAGCGTTAGTTGCAGGCTTGCTTTTGCTAAAAAGATTCGTATCTATGGAGGGTATTGATAATGCAGCTGGCGGCTCAAGCTTTGATGCAGTAAAAAACCTTATTTCATCCTCTCAAATTAGATCTATCGGATTATATATGTATCTATGGACTGCAATGATGACCATTCATTGGGTTACCTCTATTGATATAGTAAATTCTTGGTCCTCGGATGGAGGTAATAGAATTATTTTCTTTAGTAACATTGAACAAACAGTAACTATCCTAACGTTGTTCACCCAATTTTTCTTAACCTCAGCAATTATAAGATTTGTTGGACCCAAATCTATTTTAATGTTCTATGGATTTTTATTTACGGGAGCATTTATTGGCTATTATATTTATCCTTCAATTACATATGTCTTTATTATCACAATAGTTTTAAGACTGTTTGAATATGGTATAAATAAACCAACTAGAGAAGTAGTTTTTAGCTACCTAAAAAGAACTGATAGATACAAATCAACAGTTTTAGTTGATACATTTTTGGTGAGAATGGGAGATTTTTCTGGGAGCGGCCTTATCTTATTTACTAAATCTTTTGGAGTGGCTTTTTCACAGATTCCATTATTGGCAATTCCATTTGCCGCATGCTTAGGAATTCTTGGATATAAAATTCCCCCGAAAGAGAGAATAGGTGATTAAAAACCCCTTCTAGCTCCAAGTTTATCTTGGGCAAGATTAATCTTTGTCATGATAGTCTCAGAAATTTGAAATGAGTTATTAGATAACCCTAATGCAAATTTAAATTGATTCAAAGCATTTTCAAAATCCCCTAAAAGCATCAAGTATTCTCCTCTGCTTAGATGATAGCCAATTATATTCTTTCCGGCCCTTTGTACTTCAGATAATTGAAGCCATAGGCTTGGATCATTATTTTTAGTAATTAAAAGATCTCTTAGGATTTCTTCAGCTTGAATGGTTTCTTTCTTTGCACTAAGAATTTTTGATTTAATGATAGATGCAGGATAGTTTCTAGGCGAAATATTTAGTACTTTATTTATATTTTTAAGCGCATGATCTAGGCTCTGATCGTGAAATAGAATTTCTGATTTTGTAATATTCAAAATAAGATTCTTGGGATACTTATCTAACATTTCATTCAAAAAATCTATTGCTAGTTCTGCCTCATTATTTAGTTTGAGGGCTATTACATAAGCGTATTTATTTTCATTTGAAGGGTTTTCTTGGTATAAATTTTTAAAATATCTAGAAGCAGCTTGAGGTGAGGATGAAAAATATCTTGTTTTTAGTCTTCCTTTAATAAATTCAAAATTAACTGTATTTTTTTTTCCGCCAGAAAACTCTATTCGTTCAGCTGCATTAAATGCATCACTAATCCGTGAAGATGTTATTGGATGCGTAAGAAGAAATTCGGGGGGATTATCGCCTGCTAATTTTCTTGTTTTCGCCATACTTTCAAACATTTCTCCCATTCCTTTGGGATCATATCCAGCAGCAATTAAATTATTAAAACCATATCTATCAGCTTCACGTTCAAAAATACGACTATATCTTAGTTGTTGTTGAGCCAATGCAGCTGGTCCTGCAATAAAGGCCGAAGGATTATTTGAAACAATTGCTAAAGCAATGGCTGAGACCATTACCAACGAAGATGCTAGATTAGTATCTTTGCCTCTTAGAATATTTCTTGCGAAATGACGTTGACTTAAATGGGCTAATTCATGACTCAATACTGAAGCAAGTTGAGCTTCATTACCAGCATTTAAAAATAAACCACCATTTACCCCAATGACACCGCCTGGAGCCGCAAATGCATTAAGTGATTTTTCATCAATCAATATAATTGTAAATTGTCTATCTTTAACTTGAGATGTTTCTGAAAGCCTATATATGAGTAATTCAGTGTATTCTTGTATTATTGGATCATTAATCAATGGAGCTTGAGCATAAACTTGCTCTAAAAATCCTTGACCAATAATTTTTTCTTGTTCAAGTGATATTACTCCAGAAACTCGGTCTCCCAAACTAGGTAAATTTAGGTTTTTTTCTTGAGCAGATAAGAGCTGCGTAATTATTAATAAAAGAAAAATAGTGCGATTTATCATTATGTTTATTTTTTTATAATGTTTTTAAACTTAACCTATTGAGTAATTTCAATTAACATAGCATTTCTAAGACAAATTTAAATATAAAAAGTGCTAGAAGAATTAAATAATTTATTAAAAAAAGTTTTTTCAAGTGAAGAAACTCTTGTTTTTGCATTGCTATTAACAGGTTCTTTTTTAATTTTATTTTTTTTAGGAGGTATTTTAACACCCTTCCTAATAAGTCTTATTTTTGCTTATTTGCTTATAGGGATGCAATCTCGTTTGGAGCAATACGGGATTAACAAACTAGCTTCATTAATTCTTACATACTGTTTCTTTTTATTAATTGGCATAGCGATGATTATCTGGCTCGGCCCATTGGTTTCTCAACAACTTCAATCATTAATTCTGGAAATTCCAAAATGGGTAAATTCATTAATGATATTTGTTCAAGATATTCCTTCAAAGTACCCTGATTTAATTTCCTCTGATCAAATTACAACATTTTTACAAAGTCTCTCTGGGCAGATCACATCTATCTCACAAGACTTTTTAAAAGCTTCAATTACTGGAATTCAAAACACAGTTACCGTTGCAATAAATTTAATTCTTTTGCCTATACTTGTTTTTTTCTTTTTGTTTGACAGGGAATCCATTATTTCAAGTTTTTTAGCTGTATTGCCTAAAGAAAGAGGCATGTTAGAAAAAGTATGGGTTGAGATGGACGATCAATTAAGCAATTATGCAAGAGGAAAGGCAATTGAAATTGTAATTGTTGGTGTAGCTGCAGCTGCGATATTTATTTTCTTTGATTTGCAATATATTGCGCTCTTATCAGTTTTGGTAGGTTTCTCTGTTCTAATCCCTTTTTTAGGTGCTTTTATAGTAACCATTCCAGTTGTAGCAATTGGACTTCTTCAATTTGGACTAACGTTTGATTTTTGGCTTTTACTTGGAGCTTATATAATTTTGCAAATACTCGATGGCTATTTGTTAGTACCTATACTTTTTTCAGATGCAGTTAAGCTTCATCCAGTCATCATAATGCTTGCGGTTTTTGTGTTTGGAAGCATATTCGGTTTTTGGGGAGTATTTTTTGCTATCCCAATTGCCACATTAATTAAAGCTATTTGGAATTCATGGCCAGAAAACTTAGCTTCATAATAATAATTATTTAAATAATTTCTCTACAGTTTCTAGCACTTCTTGGACATGTCCTTTTACTTTGACTGATCTCCACTCTTTAATAATTTTACCTTGATCATTAACAATAAAGGTACTTCTATCTACACCCATATATTGTCTTCCATACATTGATTTCATCTTCATAACATCAAAAGCCTTGCACACTTTTTCATCTGGGTCAGATAAAAGCTCAAACGGAAAATTTTGCTTTGATTTAAAGTTTTCATGAGACTTAATAGATTCCCTTGATACGCCTAAAATTTCAGTATTATATTTTTTAAACTTTTTATAATTGTCTCTGAATTCTTGACCTTCTGTAGTACAACCAGGAGTTGAGTCTTTAGGGTAAAAATAAATTACGACGTTTTTATCTTTGTAGGTTTGATTTGATATAACTTGTTCGCTAGTTGCTTGAGCACTAAACTTAGGACATTTTTTTCCTTCTAGATTTTTGACCATCATTTTTTATAAAAAAAGTGTATAGTTTTATTCTTTACCGAAAACAATAATGATGCAACCCCTCCAAGGCAGTTTTGTAGCTCTAGTAACTCCAATGCAATCGGATGGAAGCTTAGATTTTCAGGCCCTTGAAGCACTAATAGAGTGGCATATTGAATCTGGGACTAACGGATTGGTAGCCGTTGGTACGACTGGAGAATCGGCGACAGTAAGCGTATCTGAACATATAGAAATTATTAAAAAAACTATTAGTTTTGCAAAAGGAAGAATTCCAGTTATTGCTGGAACAGGGGCAAATTCAACTCAAGAAGCCATAGATCTAACCCAAGCGGCTGCTTCAATTGGAGCAGATTATGCTCTTATAGTTACACCTTATTACAATAAGCCAAATCAAGAGGGCTTGTTACAGCATTTTACCAAGATAGCAGATGCCGTTGATATCCCTCAAATTCTTTATAATGTGCCTTCACGAACAGCATCTGATTTAATACCCGATACTGTAATAAAACTTGCTAATCATCCTAATATTATTGGCATAAAGGAGGCCGTAGATGATTCAAAAAGATTAGCTGAATTATTGTTAATATCTCAAAAAATGAGCCATAAAAAAAACTTTTCAGTTTTATCAGGCGATGATCCCACTTTTAGTTCATTTATGGCAAATGGAGGAAATGGAGTTATTTCTGTAGCTGCTAATATTATTCCTCAGCACATTGCTAAGATTTGCTCTCTTAACCTAAGTAAACAATTCAATGAAGCAGAAAAATTAGACTTAAATTTTAAGAATTTATATGAACTTTTATTTGTTGAATCTAATCCAATGCCCGTGAAGTGGATGTTGCATAAAATGGGTAAAATTGACTCTGGTATCAGGCTTCCATTGGTATCTTTTAACAGCGCATATCATGAACAATCTTTAGAGGAGATGCTAAAATTAAAACTAATATGAAATATTCTAAAAACCAATTTTTTTTGCTGATTCTATGTTGCTTGCCTTCATGTTCATATATTTCTGGTCCAGAAGGTCTTTTTCCAGAAACAAAAAACAAGTTCTTTGAGGAGGAACTTGCTCCTGATTTAAATTTACCATCATTAGATCTAGCCATTCAAAAAGAAGATCATTACCCGCCAATTAGTCAGGACATACCATTAGCTGAAATTCAGGATATTCCTTCGCCTAGACAAATATTTTCTTCTGGTGGTTCTAATGAGGTCCAATTAAGGCGCCTAGGTGAATTGATGTGGGTATATGTTGAAAGCTTACCTTCTACTTCATGGCCAATTACAAAGAGTTATTTTGAATCTTCATCTATGCCAATAATAGAGAATGATCCAGATGCTGGCATTATGCTAATTAAATATTCTGATTCCCTGAATTTCAAAGTAACAATTGAGCATGGTATTAAAGAGTCATCAACTGAAATTTTTCTGACAACATATTTAACCGACCCCAATGCTCCAAATGCCAGCGAGCCTGAGTTCATCCAAAAAGAACTCAGCAAAATAGTAGAGTTTTTTGCAAGTTCTGCGTCTTCTTTTTCTGGCACATCGTTAGCTGCACAAAACTTAAATGATAGAAAGAAAGCAAGGATTTTCAATTTAAATGATAGGACAATTATCGAATTAAACCTTGGTTTTGATAGAGCATGGTCTGCAATAAGTAGGGCTTTAACTGCTGGCAATATTACCTCCAATGATATTGATAGAGATAATGGAATTTTTTTGGTAAGTTACTCTGTTGAATCAGAACAGAAAGGATGGTTTTCATTTTTAAATTTTAGTGATGACGAAGATGATGGATCACTCTTGCTTGGTGAGGCTGCTGAATTTAAAATAATCTTAAAACCTGAAAATGATAAGACTAATATCTATGTAGAGTCTCTTGAGGGAAGCAGTGAAGATGCTGAAGCCCTTATATCAAAGATTAACGAACTATTAAGTTAAATAATTATGGAAAAAATATCTCAAATCACAACCGGAAAAGCTAAATCTTTATATACAACTAGTGAACCTAACCAATTAATAATGGAGTTCAGAGATGATACTTCTGCTTTTGATGGAAAAAAAATTGAGGCCTTGGATAATAAAGGTAAGGTAAATAACCAATTTAATGCTTTTGTTATGGAGTTTTTAGCATCTAAAGGCATTGAAACACATTTCATTAAGCTTCTTTCAAATCATGAATCTTTAGTCCATAAACTAGATATGTTTCCAATTGAGTGCGTAGTTAGAAATAGAGCCACAGGATCACTTTGTAAAAGATTAGGCATTGAAGATGGATTGATACTCGACCCTCCATTGTTTGAGTTTTTTCTAAAAGACGATGATTTAGGAGACCCTCTAATTAATGACCATCATATTGAATCTTTTGGTTGGGCAACCCAAGAAGATACGGATGCAATGAGAGATTTAACTCTCAAAATCAATGATATTCTCGTCGATTTTTTTATGGAAGCCAATCTAATATTAGTAGATTACAAATTAGAATTTGGAAAATTTGAAGATAAGATGTTGCTTGCAGATGAATTTACTCCAGACGGTTGTCGACTGTGGGATAAAGATACACTAACAAAAATGGATAAAGATAGATTTCGTCAAGATCTCGGAGATGTCATTGAAACCTACGGCGAGGTTGGAGAGCGCCTAGGAATGAAGATAAAACTTGACTAAATTACTCAGGTATTGATAATACCTGCATGAATTTCACAACAAAAAGTAGATATGCTGTTAATGCATTAGCAGATCTTCAATATCTTTCAGATTATGACAACCCAGTCTCCTTAAAAGACATAGCTATAAGACAGGGTATAGATTTAACTTATCTTGAGCAGTTATTTAGAAAACTGAGAATCGCAGGTATTGTTAAAAGTGTTCGCGGCAGAAACGGAGGATATGTTTATGCCTCCCATCCTCAGGAGATAAGTATTAAACATATCATGGATGCTGTTGAAGAAAATTTAGACGCAACAAATTGTGCAGGAACATCCTCATGCCACGCAGGCCATCAATGCAACTCTCATAAACTATGGGACGATTTAAATAACGTGGTAGATGAATTTTTAAGCGAAATTTCAATAAGTGACCTTGTACAAAAGCCAAGAAATCCCCATATACCTCTAAAGGAAATACAATCATGAGTAGTAACATCAATTTACCTATCTATATGGATTATGCATCTACTACACCAGTAGACCCTCGTGTTGCAAAAAAAATATCTGATCACCTTACCTTGGATGGAAATTTTGGAAACCCTGCTTCACGCTCACACAAGTTTGGTTGGAAAGCTGAAGAGGCGGTTGAAGAAGCTAGGTCTCATGTAGCGAATTTAGTGAATTGTGACCCAAGAGAAATAGTATGGACTTCAGGAGCCACGGAAGCAGACAATCTAGCAATTAAAGGTATTGCTAATTTTTACCAAAAGAATGGCAAGCATATTATTACATCTAAAATTGAACACAAAGCTGTTTTGGATCCATGCAGGCAGTTAGAAAGAGATGGGTTTGAAGTTACCTATCTTGAACCAAATGAAGGCGGCTTAATTTCCCCTGAAGCTGTTTTAAATGCAATCAGAGAGGACACTGTGTTGATCTCAATTATGCACATCAACAATGAATTAGGTACCATCAATGACCTCAATGGAATTGGGAAAATTGCCCGTGAAAAAGGCATTTTTTTTCATGTAGATGCTGCGCAAAGTACTGGCAAAATTGATATTGACTTAAGCTCTCTTCCGGTTGATTTGATGTCATTTTCTGCTCATAAAACATATGGACCTAAGGGCATAGGTGCCTTATTTGTTCGAAGAAAACCTCGAGTTAGAATTGAAGCCCAAATTCATGGAGGTGGACATGAAAGAGGAATGAGATCTGGAACGCTGCCAACGCATCAAATAGTTGGAATGGGCGAAGCCTTTAGAATCGCAAAAGAAGAAATGGATAATGATAAGAAAAGAATACAATCTCTTCATGATAAGTTCTATGAATCTATCTCAAATATTGAAGAGATATATATTAATGGAGACATTGAAAACAAAGTTAGTAATATACTTAACATTAGCTTTGCTTATGTTGAGGGAGAATCGTTAATCATGGCATTAAAAGATATTGCTGTTTCCTCAGGATCGGCTTGCACATCAGCAAGTTTAGAGCCATCCTATGTTTTGAGAGCGCTTGGCAGAAAAGATGAGCTCGCATCAAGCTCTATTCGCTTTTCATTTGGAAGATTTACCACTGAAGAAGATGTTGATTACACATTAACTTTAATCAACCATGCTGTTGATAGATTGAGAGAACTATCTCCATTATGGGAAATGTATTTAGATGGAATTGATCTTGATACAGTTGATTGGCAAACCCACTAAATATTGGGAGGTATTTATGGCATATAGTAAAAAAGTTGTAGACAAATTTGAAAATACTATCAATGAGCCTGCAAAATATAATGTTGGAAGATTCGATCCAAAGGAAATGAACGTAGGCACTGGAATGGTTGGTGCTCCTGCATGCGGAGATGTGATGAAGCTTCAGATCAAATGTGAGAGCAAAGGGAATACCCATGTTATCAAGGATGTTAAATTTAAGACTTATGGTTGTGGTTCTGCGATCGCATCATCTAGTGAATTGGTTGAGATGTTGATTGGAAAAACCCTTGAAGAAGCCAAGGAGATAAAAAATATTGACATTGTTGAGGCTCTCGAATTGCCTCCAATTAAAATTCATTGCTCAGTTTTGGCTGAAGATTCTATAAAACAAGCGATAGAGGATTACGAGCAGAAACAATAATTAACTATGGAAACATTTTCTCCACAAGAGCTTAGATTTTCTGAAAAGGCTATACTTCATTTTACTTCAAGTCTAAAGAATCACGGCAAAAGTGAGGGTGTAAGAATTGGAGTAAGAAAAGCTGGATGCTCTGGTTTCGAGTACTTTTTTGAGTTTGTTGAGGAAGAATTAACTGATGCTAACGACTTTATTTTTGATAAAGGTGAATGCAAAATTTACGTCGACAAAGAAAGCTTGAATTATCTTAAAGGTAGTTTGGTTGATTATTCTGAAGATGGTCTTAATAAAGGAATCAAATTTCATAATCCAAATGCTAAAGCCGTATGCGGTTGCGGTGAAAGCTTCACTATTTAAATGGCTCATATAAAGCTATTACCTCATTTCGAGTTATGCCCCAATGGCGCTGAATTTGAAACTCTTGAAGACGAGTCTATTTGTGAAGCTGCCCTAAGATCTGGCATTAAAATTGAACATGCTTGCGAAATGTCATGCGCATGCACTACTTGCCATATCATAGTACGAGAGGGATTTAATAATCTTAATGAGGCATCTGAAGATGAAGAAGATTTACTTGATAAGGCTTGGGGTCTTGAGCCAAACTCTCGTTTGAGTTGTCAAACTGTCCCAAATGATGGAAGTTTTACTGTTGAATTACCAAAATATACTATCAATCAAGTTTCGGAGGATCATTAATGAATATCAAGTGGTCAGATATTTCAGAAATTGCTATACATTTGAGCGAGGCCCATCCTGAAGTTGATCCACAGTGGATAAGTTTTCCCGACTTGCATCAAAAGATTTGCAACTTAGAAAACTTTGAAGATGATCCTCAAAATTCTAACGAAAAAATTCTTGAAGCAATTCAAATGGCTTGGATGGATGAATTAGACTAAGTCACCTATAATGTCGCAAATTTAGGAGTAACCTTATGACTACAGAACGAACACTTTCAATTATTAAGCCTGATGCAACATCAAAAAATATTATTGGAAAAATTATAGATCGATTTGAAGACAATGGCCTTAAAGTGGTAGCGGGCAAGTTAATACATATGGATCAAGCCAAAGCTGCAGGTTTTTATGCTGAACATGAAGGAAAGCCTTTTTTCCCAAACCTTGTTGAATATATGACATCTGCTCCAGTATTTGTTCAGGTTCTTGAGGGAGATAACGCTGTTTTAAAAAATAGAGAGTTGATGGGCGCCACAAATCCAAGTGAAGCAGATCCCGGAACAATTAGAGCAGATTTTGCTGAAACAATTGACGCAAATGCTGTTCATGGATCTGATTCAACCGATAGTGCTAAAAGAGAAATCTCCTATTTTTTTGATGATAGTGAAATCTTTTAATTGAGTGCATAAAGAGAAAATTAATTTATTGGGGTTCTCGCATGAATCACTGGTAAATTTTTTCAAATCAATAGATCAACCAAAATTTAGAGCTCCTCAATTGATGAAATGGATTCATCAACGAGGAGTCATTGATTTTATGGAAATGACTGATTTTAGTATGGCTTTAAGAAATCAGCTTTCTGAAATTGCCGAAGTAAAACCTCCTTTAGTAGAAGAGTGCTTGCTGTCTCCGGAGGGAACAAAGAAATATCTTATTAAGCTTGATTCAGGCTCAATGATTGAAATGGTAAAGATTCCGGAAAAGAAAAGACTTACTCTTTGTATATCCTCTCAAGCAGGATGTGCATTACAGTGTACTTTCTGTGCAACAGGCGCACAGGGCTTTGAGAGGAATTTATCAGCTGCAGAAATTATCGGTCAGTTATGGCTAGCTAATTTTCATGATGACTCTAGCCCTGCTATTTCAAATGTTGTGTTTATGGGAATGGGCGAGCCGCTTCTGAATGTTGAACCAGTTATGGCATCAATTGGATTGATGCAGCATCAGAATGCATATGGGCTTTCTAAAAGAAGAATTACCTTAAGCACTTCCGGGATTGTGCCAGAAATTAACAAACTAGCAGATAAAACTGATGTTTCTTTAGCAATATCCTTGCATGCAGCTAACAACATTCTAAGAGATGAGATAGTTCCAATTAATAAAAAATATCCTTTAGAAGAGCTTTTAAATGCTTGTAAGAACTATCTAAAAACTCAGAGCAAACGCAAAACAATAACAGTTGAATATATTTTAATAGATGGTGTAAATGATTCATTGAATCATGCAAAAGATTTGGTCAAGATTCTCAATGGATTATCTTGCAAAATAAATCTTATACCTTTTAATCCATTTGATGGATGCAATTATCTAAGATCCAAAGAAAGCACCATATATAAATTTAAAGATTTTCTTATTAAAAAGGGATTAATAACTACTCTAAGAATTACAAGAGGTGATGCGATTGATGGAGCGTGCGGACAACTTGTTGGTAAGCTTACTAAAAGCGTGAAAGGTAAAAATAAAAAAAATTCAATTAACCTCATTAATACTTCATGAATCTAAAATCTGCACATACAGCCAAGATTGGAAAAGCTTTTATCAAAGCTCGAATCCTTCGCTCATTGACGCAGGAGGAGATAGCTAATTTAACCTTGATTAATATTGATTACATAAAGGCTATTGAGTCTGGTGACTATCAAAATTTTCCAGCAAGAATGTTCGCAGTTCAATATTTTGAAAAATATGCAAAATTTCTTGATTTAGATATCAATTTTTTTGATATTTATAATGCTGAAGTGGTTGATGCGGCGGAAAAAGAGCTTGAGCCTCAGCAATCCAAAAGATCATTTTTTAATAAAAACATTATTCATATTTTTCTTATATGCATAGTTTTTGCAATCTCACTTATTTTTATTTTTCAAGGTAATAATACTGGTGAACCTAGAGAGTCAGAAGTACAGGAGACTCTCAGCAAAGAGGATGATTTAAGAACGAACATTGAATCAAGCTTTGAAAATGACATTGGTGTACTACACAAAGAAATTAATAATTTTTTTATACAAGATAAACTTGATTCAATTCAGCTTG
The DNA here is from genome assembly GCA_902595065.1 of uncultured SAR86 cluster bacterium. Classification (GTDB taxonomy): domain Bacteria; phylum Pseudomonadota; class Gammaproteobacteria; order Magnimaribacterales; family D2472; genus D2472. The sequence continues at coordinate 125,594 of CACJOM010000002.1, read as the reverse complement.
ATGTTACTGTTGATTCAACGGAGCCAGAAGCATGAAAAATTCATGGATAGACAGAAAAAAAACCAATCCTATATTTGTAGGAAATGTTGGGGTTGGCGGTGATCACCCCATATCTGTGCAATCTATGACAAATACCAATACAGCTGATATTCAAAGTACTGTTAGTCAAATTAATGAATTAGAAGCAGCTGGGGCTGATATTGTGAGAGTGTCCGTTCCTGATAAAGATTGTGCAAATGCATTTAAATCTATTAAAAGTTTGGTGTCAATTCCTTTAGTTGCAGACATTCATTTTGATTATAGAATTGCTTTACTCGTTGCAGATTCTGCTGATTGCCTTAGGATTAATCCAGGTAATATTGGAAAAGAAAATAAAGTACAAGAAATTATTCAAGCTGCCAAAGACAATGATATTCCAATAAGGATTGGTGTTAATGCTGGTTCATTGGAGAAAGATCTTCAAAAGAAGTATGGAGAGCCTAACTCAGATGCTTTAGTTGAATCAGCCCTGAGACATGTAGATATCTTAAATAGATACAACTTCACTAATTTTAAATTAAGTCTTAAAGCTTCAAATATTCAAATGACAGTTGATAGCTATAGAAAATTTTCTAAATTACTTGATCAGCCGCTGCATTTAGGTATTACTGAATCTGGAAGTTATAGAGCTGGTTCAGTTAAGTCATCTATTGGCTTGGGAATGCTCTTGGCTGAAGGTATTGGCGATACCATCAGAGTTTCACTTGCCTCAGACCCGGTAGATGAGGTTAAGATTGGCTGGGATATTCTAAAGAGTTTAAATTTAAGAAGCAGAGGTATTAGGATAGTTGCATGTCCAAGTTGCTCTAGACAAAATTTTAATGTTATAGAGGTGGTTAATGAGCTTGAAACAAGGTTTGAGGGAATATCTGAAGACTTAGAAGTTGCAATTATTGGTTGCTATGTAAATGGTCCAGGTGAGTCTAAGGCAGCTGATGTCGGGCTAACTGGCGGTCCAAGTAATTTGCTTTATGTAAATGGCGCCCCTTCAAAAAAAGTCTCTAATGAGAAACTTGTTGATACAATAGAGGAGCAAGTGAAAGAACAGCTCGAAAAGAAAAATTCTATAGACATAATTGCAAAAGGTTAAAAATTGAAGATTCAATCATTAAGAGGTATGCCTGATCTATTTCCTGAAGATTTAGAGAGGTGGCACATATTCGAATCAAAGCTTTCTAAAATTTTTCATTCTTTTAATACTCATGAAATTCGTACCCCACTATTGGAGTCTACAGAGCTTTTTTCAAGATCAGTCGGGAACTCATCTGATATTGTAAACAAAGAACTCTATTCATTTTTAGATCGTAACGATGAAAGTATAAGCTTAAGACCGGAGGGTTCAGCTAGCGTTATCAGAGCAATTATTCAAAAAAAACAAGAACATGAGAAACATAAACTTTGGTATCAAGGACCGATGTTTAGATATGAGAGGCCACAAAAAGGCAGATTTAGGCAATTCCATCAAGTTGGAGTTGAGTATCTTGGTTATGAGGAGGGAATTGCAGAATATGAGTTAATCAGCATGGTTTTGCAGATCAATAAATTAATTGGTATTTCAGACTATACAATTAAAATAAATCATCTTGGTGATCAAGATGCCAAGGAAAGTTTTTGCAATTCACTGACTGCTTTTTTAAAGCCACATATTAATGAATTACATGAAAAAGATCAGGCAAGATTAAAATCTAATCCTTTGCGAGTACTAGACTCTAAAGAAAAATCTACTCAGGAATTACTCAAAGAAGGACCAAAATTTCAAGATTTTATTTCAAACGATTCCAAGATCTTCTTAAAAAATCTTGTAGATGCCTTTAGCAATAATTGTGATATTCAAATTGATCAATCCTTGGTAAGGGGGCTAGATTATTACACCGGCATTGTATTTGAAACTGTTTCAGAAAAGCTTGGAGCGCAAGATGCTTTCCTTGGAGGAGGAAGATATGACAATCTTTCAAAGCAACTCGGTGGAAAAGATATGTATGCCATAGGTTTTGCCATTGGGGTTGAAAGAATAATAGAACTTCTCAATATTGAAAATATAAAACAACCATTAAAAGTTGGATTTATTATTGTTGGAGAGCAGATTGACAAAAAAACATATAAAATAGCCGATGATTTAAGAAGTGCTAATAATAGTATTATCCTCGATACATTTTTAAGTGAGGGGAGTTTGAAATCTCAGCTGAGAAGAGCCAATAAGAACAATTGCGGTTATGCAATTATAATTGGGGCGGAAGAGATAAAAAATGATCAGATAATATGGAAAAGCCTTTCTGAGAGTGGCGAGCAAGAACTTCTCAGCTTAAATGAAGTCATACAAAAATATACTAATCTTTAGGAGAGATTATGGCAGAGTACATTACAGATGAGGAAAGATTCTCAGCGCTTGTAAATTTTTTTAAAGATCATAAGAATACTTTCTTGATGATATTTTTAATTGCCTCAATAGCATTAATTTCTTCATTAAGCTATAAATCGTATACTGCTTCTAAAAATGCAAAAGCTGCAGAGATCTACGATGCTTGGTTTTCTTCAATTTCAACAGAAGCACCCTTAAAAGCAGATAGCGATGACCATTTTAATCAATTACAAAAAAAATATAGTAGAACTGGGTATGCACAGCTAGCTAGAATGGTAAGAGGCTCTTCCTTGGCAAAAGAAGGGCAGCTTGATGTTGCCTTAGAAGACTTTTATGATCTTTTGGATGCTTCTTCAGGCTTATTTGGAAACAAAATGCTTAATTCAGTTGCTAAAATTAATATTTCAAGAATTGAGCTAAGCAATAATAACTTTTCTAATGTCTTAGAAGTCCTAGAGTCATTTAATGCTAATAATGAGCACCCTCTTGTCTATGAATTAAGAGGAGATGCTTTAGCTGGCCTAAATAAAAATAGTTTGGCTCTAGATCAATATTCATTAGCCCTGCAGAATACTCAAAATGAATCTGAGAAATCTATTCTGAAGATGAAAATAAATAAACTTAAGAAATAACTCTAATGGTAAAAAATTTACTTATCAGTATTTGTTTAATACTTATTTCTTCATGCTCTACCCTGGCTTTTTGGTCAGATGATGACGTTGACAATCTAAAGCCTGTTGAACTCAAGTCTATTCAAAAAGACTTTTCAATTTCAGTTGAATGGAAGAAATCTCTTAAAGGAGAAAGTAATTTATCCTCTTTTAAGCCCTCATATTATTCTGGAAACATGTTAGTTGCTGATCCAGAGGGCAACATTGTTTCTTTAAATCCAAAAACTGGTAAAGAAAATTGGAAAATAGGCTTAGATCGTCAATTATCTGCCGGTATTGCCTCTGGCTTTGGTAAGTTGATAGTTTCTGATGTAAATGGTTTTGTAATTGCCATTAATTCTGATACTCAAGAAATTATCTGGGAAAAGAATGTTGGCGGTGAGGTCTTATCAAGGGCAAAGGTTACCGCATCTTTAATCATAGTAAAGAACTCTGTTGGCGAATTGATCGCCCTAAACTCAAATTCTGGTGAACAAAAATGGATATATAGATCTCAGCTACCTGCTTTAACTATTCGGGGTACAGGAGAGCCTATTCTTGAAGATGGCATAGTTTATGCAAGCTTTGATAATGGAAGGCTGGGAGCATTTCAGTTAGAAACAGGATTATTTCTATGGGATCAACCTATTTCTTTTGTTGAGGGGTCTTCTGAACTTGAAAATCTAATAGATGCAGATTCAGCACCTGTAATAACAAAACAACTGCTCTTTGCTGCTAATTACCAAGGCAACTTAACAGCTTTTGACATTTCTCAAAAGAGACCAGTTTGGAATAGTAAATCTTCGTCATTTCATTCACCTGTAGTAACTAATAATATGATTATGGTTATACAAGATAATGGTTCAATTTTATCATTTTCTCTTGTTAATTTAGACCCAGCTTGGACTTCTCAAGAATACTTGCGAAGACAACTGTCTAGTGGTGTCATGTACAAAAATTTAATGCTTGTTGGTGATTTTGAAGGGTATGTTCATGCCATTAATCCAGCAACAGGTTTGACTCAAGGTAGAAAGAAAGTTTCTGCGGAACCAATTATCAGTATTGTAACTTTTAGAGACCTTGCATATGTCGTTGATCAAGATTCTAATATAATAGCAATCAAGCTCTAAGATGCTATTCCATAATGTTAAATTCAATCGCAATTCTTGGCCGACCTAATGTAGGGAAGTCCTCTTTATTTAACAAGCTCACTAAAACTAGAAATGCAATTGTTTCTGATTTTTCTGGACTTACTAAAGATAGAAATTTTGGCTATGCAACTATCAAAGACAAGCAATATTTAGTTATTGATACTGGCGGAGTTGGTTCAGAGAATACGGAATTTAGTGCAGCAATAACTCAGCAGGCATTTATAGCTGCTGAAGATTCCAGCCTGATCTTATTATTAATTGATGCCTCAGAGGAGTTAACCGCAGATGACATAGATCTTTTTCAGTTAATTCGAAAAATGAATAAGGAATTTTTTATTGTTTTGAATAAGATTGACATAAGAAAAAGATCGAATGCAAAAGAAGATCTTTTAAAAATGGGTTCTGGAGATATACTTGAAATTAGCGCAGAGCATTCCCAAGGCATTAAAGAATTACAAACTTATATCTCAAAGCAATTTATTGAGCTTAGTTCAAGCAATAATGAAGATACTCTAGGTACAAAAATTGCTGTGATTGGGAGGCCAAATGCTGGTAAATCTACATTTATTAATCAATTTACAAAACAGGATCGTTTAATTGTTTCTGACCTACCGGGAACAACTATTGATTCTATTCATGTGCCTTTTGTGTTTGATGATGAGGATTTTATATTTATTGACACTGCAGGTATTAGAAAGAAATATAGACAAAGTCACTCAGTTGAGTATTTTTCTTATGTCAGGGCCATGCATGCCGTTGATGAATCAGATATTGTGCTGATGTTAATCGATGTCTCAGATGGAATAGTAGATCAGGATCTTCGCATTCTAAATTTGATAAGAGGTTATGGGAAGCCAGTTGTTGTGGCATTGAATAAAGTTGATGAGCTTTCTAAAGACCAATTATCTGATCTGAAGCAAACAAAAAAATTTCAAAACTCTGCTTTGAATAATTTAATCTTGGTTGAGATTTCGGCTCTCCAAAAGTATGGATTTAAAAAACTATTTAATACTCTTGCTAGGGTCAATAAATTAGCAAAAACTAAGTTTTCTACTGGCAAGTTAAACAAATTGCTTTTAAAGTTTATCAGCTCAACCAATACACCAAGTATTTCTGGTAGACAAATTAAAATGAGATATGTCCATTTTGGAGGTATTCATCCTACAAAATTTATAATTCATTCAAATTTTTCAAACAAAATACCCTCAAATTATAAACGTTATTTAATTAACTCTTTTAGAGAAGAGTTAAATTTAAATAGTGTTGAGTTAAGTATTATTTTTAAGAAAGGAGACAATCCTTATGAGGGTAAAAAAAATGAGTTATCAACTCGACAAATTAAAAAGAAAAAAAGACTGATAAAGCACGTAAAAAAATCAAAAAAATAAGATTTTCTTATTTAAATTACGTATAATTTAGACCAATAAAGCGCCAAAAAAGTAACAAATGTCTATAAAACCAGTTTACATTAATTTATTTAAAATTCAGCTCCCATTATCTGCCTTATTATCAATAACTCATAGGGTTTCAGGAATGTTTATATTTTTTCTCGTGCTTCCTGTTTCAGTATTTATTTTTAACCTGCTGCTCCAAAGCTCAGATTCATTTGCTCTTTTCATGGATTCATATAATACATCCATTTTTATAAGAACATTTGTCCTTTTTAATATATTGGTTTTTGAATATCATGTCATAGCAGGAATTCGACATATGCTGATGGATTTTCACTTAATTAGCGAGACTTTATCATCATCAAATACATCAGCAATGGTTGCATTAATATTCTTTTTTGTAATTTCTTTACTAACAATATTAGCTTTAACATGAAATTAGGAAAATTCATTTGGTACCTGCAACGATATTCTGCAATTTATTTTTTATTATTTCTTGGGTATATGGGATCAATTGGATTTACTGATAGATTTAGTTTTCAATTTCTTTCAGAGAGCCTAACATTCAAACTGTCATTAAGTTTTTTTATCATCTTGGCTTGTTTACATGCATTTGCAGGTTTATGGACTATAGGAACTGACTACCTAACAAAAAGGACTTTAGGTTTTATTTCTCCATTCCTATCATCTCATGCTGATTTTATTAGAAAAGGTTTTGAGTTCATTTTTATTTTTATCGGCGTTCTTCTTATCTTTTTTTATCTTTTAATAATCTGGTCATAATATGGAAACCTACAATTCTTCAAATATCAAAACATTAGAATTTGATGCGCTCATTATTGGAGGGGGAGGCTCAGGCATGAGAACTTCTCTTGAGCTTGCTAAATCTGGATTAAAGACAGCTGTTGTTTCTAAAGTTTTTCCAACTAGATCTCATACAGTTTCTGCTCAAGGAGGAATCACTTGTGCAATCGCTAGCGCAGATCCAAATGATGATTGGCGTTGGCATATGTACGATACTGTAAAGGGATCAGATTATATTGGTGACCAAGACGCAATTGAGTATATGTGCTCAGAAGGACCAAAGGCAGTTTTCGAACTTGAGCATATGGGTCTGCCTTTCTCTAGATTTGACAACGGACGAATATATCAACGTCCTTTTGGCGGGCAGTCAAAAGATTTTGGCAAAGGTGGTCAAGCAGCAAGAACATGTGCGGCTGCTGATAGAACTGGACATGCTTTACTACACACACTCTATCAAAACAACATTAAGGAGGGTTCAAATTTTCTTAATGAATGGTTTGCAGTAGATTTGGTGCTTAACCAAGCTAAGGAAGTGACAGGTGTTATTGCTTTTTCAATTGAATCTGGTGAAGTTGCATATTTAAAATCACAAGCAACAGTTATGGCTACTGGTGGCGCTGGAAGAATATATTCCTCAACTACTAATGCTCTTATTAACACTGGAGACGGTCTAGGGATGGCATTAAGAGCAGGTTTTCCTGCGCAAGATATGGAAATGTGGCAGTTTCATCCAACTGGAATATACGGAGCAGGCTCTTTAGTTACAGAAGGCTGCAGAGGAGAAGGAGGATATTTAATTAACGCCGAGGGCGAAAGATTTATGGAGAGATATGCACCTAATGCTAAAGATCTAGCTGGAAGAGATGTTGTTGCAAGATCGATGGTATTAGAGATCCTAGAGGGTAGAGGCTGCGGTGAAAATAAAGATCATGTATTTTTAAAGCTAGATCATTTGGGGGCTGATGTGTTGAATGCAAAACTTCCAGGAATATGCGAACTTTCAAGAACCTTTGCCGGAGTAGATCCAGTATACAATCCAATACCAGTTGTACCTACATGCCATTACATGATGGGCGGAACGCCAACAAATATTCATGGACAAGCTTATACTCAATCCAATGGTGTAGATGAAATTGTTTCCGGTTTATTTTCAGTTGGCGAGGCTGCATGCGTTTCAGTTCACGGCGCTAATAGGCTAGGAGGAAATTCTCTTCTTGATCTAGTTGTCTTTGGAAGGGCAGCTGGTATTCATATTCAAGAAGCATTGAAAACGGGCGGTGGAGTTGCTAATGCTGATAGAGATGATATTGATCAAGCTCTTGATAGCCTTAATAAAATTAATTCCTCCAATGAAGGGTTTGAAGTTGCTGAGGTAAAGAGAGAGCTGCAATCTGTGATGCAGAATTACTTTGGTGTTTTTAGAAGAGGAGATTACATGGAAAAAGGCGTTGCAGCTCTCGGAGATATTCGTGAAAAGATTTCCAACCTTCATCTTAAAGATAAGAGCATGGCTTTTAATACCAGCAGGGTAGAGGCTTTAGAATTGCAAAACTTATTTGAAGTTGCCGAAGCAACTGCAATTGCTTCATTTCAGAGAACTGAGAGTAGAGGAGCACATGCACGAGATGATTTTAAGGAGCGTGATGATGAGAATTGGTTGTGTCATTCTTTATATGATCCAATTCAAAAAACTTTGAACAAAAGAGATGTTAATTTTGCTCCCGCTCAGGTTGAAACTTTTGAGCCAAAGGTAAGAACGTATTAATTTTTATTTGAGATTAAAAATGATTGATGTAAACATTTATAGATACAACCCAGAAACAGATAAGTTTCCTTATACGCAAACATATTCAATTAAAAAGCCTGAAAAGGACATTATGCTGCTTGAATTATTAAATCTTCTTAAAGAGCAAGATTCATCAATCTCTTATAGAAGATCTTGCAGAGAAGGAGTATGCGGTTCTGATGGCATGAACATAAATGGAAAGAATGGACTAGCTTGCATAACTCCAATTTCTGAAGCTATCAAAAATAATAAGATTGAACTTAGACCATTGCCCGGTCTACCTGTTATACGTGATTTAGTCGTTGATATGACTGAGTTTTATGCTCAATACGATAAAATCAAACCTTTTCTTCAGAATGAAACTCAGCCTCCAGTTCAAGAAAGGCTTCAGTCACCTGTGGATAGAGACAAACTTGATGGGCTGTATGAGTGCATTTTATGTGCTTGTTGCTCAACTAGTTGCCCATCTTTTTGGTGGAATCCAGATAAATTTGTTGGTCCAGCAGCATTGTTGCAAGCTTATAGATTTATTGCAGATTCCAGAGACACTAAAACTGCTGAGAGGCTTGAAGCATTATCTGATCCATTTAGTGTTTACAGATGTCATGGAATTATGAATTGTGTGAATGTTTGTCCAAAAGATTTAAATCCAAATAAAGCAATTGGTGAAATAAAATCTATGCTTCTATCAGGGAGTAAAAAAGAAAATATTATTGCATCAGATGGAATGAGTTGAGCTAAAGGATGAATAATATGGAGACATTTTGGTCTACTTCTCATGCAGCAGGTGCCCAGAGCTCTTACTTAGAATCTTTATACGAATCATATTTAGAAAATCCTTCATCAGTTCCTGATGATTGGAAAATATACTTTGAATCATTGCCTAGTATTAATGGCGCACAAAAAGATGTTTCCCATAAAGAAGTTATTGAACGGTTTAAAGAAGATGAGGTTAACCCCCCGATTCAGTCTGCTCCAACTAACATTGAGACTAATTCTAAACAAGTCAGAGTTATTCAGTTGATACAAGCTTATAGAAATAGAGGACACCACAAAGCAAATTTAGATCCATTAGGATTAAAGAAAATTCGCCATTGTGATGATTTAGATATTAATTTTCATGGTTTGGATAATTCAAATTTATCTGAATCCTTTGACACTGATACTCTAAAGATTGATAAAAGTTCAGCAACTTTATCTGAAATTATCCAATCTTTGGAGTCGATATATTGCGGTACCTTGGGAATTGAATATAACTATATTTCTTCCTTATCTGAGAGATCTTGGTTTCAAAATAGATTGGAGCCAAATTTAGGAAAATTAAATTTTGATCAAGACGAACAAAAATATATTTTAAAACGCTTAAGCTCAGCTGAAGGCCTGGCTAAATTTTTAGCATCCAGATATCCAGGAATGAAAAGGTTTGGAATTGACGGAGCCGAGTCTCTTATTCCTCTGGTCGATAGTTTGATACAAAATTGTGGAATATTTGGTGCTGAACAAATTTGCTTTGGTATGGCGCATAGAGGACGACTGAACTTATTAGTTAATGTTTTAGGAAAATCTCCGAAAGAATTATTTGCAGAGTTTGAAGAAAATTTTGAACTAGAGGGAGCAAGCTCAGGAGATGTTAAATATCATTTAGGCTTCTCATCTAATATATTAACTCCCAATGGAGAGGTGCATGTTTCTCTAGCAAATAATCCTTCTCATCTTGAGATTGTTGATCCAGTGGTTCTTGGTTCAGTGAGAGGAAGACAAGATCGTCTGAATGATAAAAACAAAGAACTCGTTGTTCCTATTTTAATTCATGGAGATGCTTCATTTTCTGGTCAAGGAGTTGTAATGGAGACTCTGCAGATGTCACAGACAAGAGGCTATGGAGTCGGAGGCACAATTCATGTAATAGTAAATAATCAGATAGGATTTACTACGTCCAATGAAGAGGACTCAAGATCAACTCAATATGCTACTGATGTAGCTAAAATGGTTGAGGCACCCATCCTTCATGTTAATGGAGATGATCCAGAAATGGTTGTATTTGCGGCTAAACTAGCATGCGAGTATAGGCATAACTTTAAAAAAGATATTGTTTTGGATCTCTTTTGCTACAGAAGGAGAGGTCATAATGAAGCAGATGAGCCGTCATCAACACAGCCAATAATGTATCAAAAGATTTCTAATCACCCCTCAGTTAAAACCTTATATCAAGAGCAGCTTATTAAAGCTGGAGTAACTTCAAAATCTGAGTGTGATGAAATAGAAAAAAAATATAGATCTACAATAGAGAAAGGAGACTCTGTTGCTCATAATCTAGCAACACAACCTAACGAATCCATGTGGTTTGATTGGACCCCATATATTAATCAAAGTGGAGATGAGGCAATTGAATCAGCATTTAATAAAGATAGATTTAATGAACTTGCTCAAATAGCTTTTACTCCACCCAAGGGCTTCGTGCTTCAAAGGCAGGTAGAAAAAATCTTTGCTGACAGGCTCCAGATGGTAGATGGAGAAATTCCAGTGAATTGGGGTTTTGCTGAAAATATGGCTTATGCAACATTATTGGATCAAGGATATCCAATCAGATTTTCAGGCCAAGATATTAGGAGGGGAACATTTTCTCATCGTCATGCAGTTGTTTTAAATCAAGAGGATGGAAAGGGCGCAATGCCATTAGTTGAAATTGCAAGTAATGCAAATACAACAATTGATATTTATGACTCTTTGCTGTCCGAAGAGGCAGTTTTAGGTTTCGAGTATGGATACTCTGCAACTCGACCATCTGGTCTCGTATTATGGGAAGCTCAGTTCGGAGATTTTGTGAACGGAGCCCAAGTGGTCATAGATCAATTTATTGTCTCTGCTGAGCATAAATGGGAAAGACTTTCAGGTTTAGTAATGCTTCTTCCTCATGGATATGAAGGTCAAGGTCCAGAACATAGTAGTGCAAGACTAGAGAGATTTTTACAACTGTGTGCAAATGAAAATATTCAAGTATGTGTACCAAGCACTCCATCACAGATTTATCACCTTCTCAGATTACAAACAATAAGAAAAATGAGAAGACCGCTGATCATTATTTCTCCAAAAAGCTTATTAAGAAATCCTCAATGCGTTTCATCAATTGAAAATTTAACTGATGGATCTTTTGAGTATGTAATTGATGATGTTCATTCAAATCCTAAATTGATTAAAAAAATTATCCTGTGTTCGGGAAAGGTATATTACGATCTGGCGGCCAAAAAAGAGGAGCTTAAGATCAAAAATACGGCTATATTACGTATAGAGCAACTCTATCCATTTCCTTATGACACACTTGAAAAAATTATTAAGTCTTACGAGAATGCCAAACAATTTATTTGGTGTCAGGAGGAGCCTAGTAATCAGGGGGCTTGGTTTAGCCATCGTCATAGATTGCAAATAGTATTAGATAGAATTAATAATACCGAAATACAATTAATCAGCAGAAAAGCATCATCTGCTCCAGCAGTTGGTCTAAATAAATTACACAATCAACAACAAGAAGCTTTGGTTAACGAGGCTTTTGCATCCTAGAGAATAATTATGTCAATTGAAATTAAATCCCCAACATTCCCAGAATCTGTGGCAGATGGAACCATTGCAAATTGGGTTAAGAAAGAAGGTGAATCTGTAAAACAAGATGAAGTTATTGCTGAAATCGAAACCGATAAAGTTGTCTTAGAGGTTGTAGCTCCATTTGATGGAATTATCTCGAAGGTTTTAAAACCTGCAGGTGAGGTAGTACTAAGCGCTGAATTAATAGCAGAGTTTGAGCAAGGAGGTCAACCTGAAGGTGACATTCAATCATCTGCTGATGATGTTTCTAAAATTAGCAATGAAGGCAAAGCAGAAAGTATTAAACCAAATGTGAATCAATCCAAAGCAAATGGACCTGCAGTAAAAAAATTATTAAAAGAACATGATTTGGATGAGGATAGCATTGATGGCTCAGGAAAAGATGGAAGGATTACCAAGGCGGACATAGTCAATCATCTCGACGAACCTTTAGAAGATAAAAAGACTACAAAGCAAAATGATTCGCCTGCTCTTGAAATTTCAACTGATAGGTTAGAAGAAAGAGTGCCAATGTCTAGATTGCGCTCAACTATAGCCAATAGATTATTAAGTGTGAAGCAAGAGACAGCAATGCTTACTACATTCAATGAAGTGAACTTAAAACCCATTAAAGATCTAAGAGCTAAATTTGGAGAAGATTTTTTCACTGAGCATGGAGTAAAGCTTGGCTTTATGGGCTTCTTTGTTCTTGCAGCAGTCCAGGCTCTAAAAAAATTCCCTGTAGTCAATGCATCCATTGATGGAAGTGATATTGTATATCATGGTTATCAGGATGTAGGCGTAGCTGTTTCAACTGAAAGAGGTCTCGTTGTTCCAGTAATTAGAGATGCGGATAATTTAAGATTAGCAGATGTTGAAAAATCAATCCTAGATTATTCAGACAAAGCTAAGAGTGGAAAGCTTTCAATAGCTGAAATGCAGGGTGGTACTTTTACTATTTCAAATGGCGGCGTTTTTGGATCATTGTTATCTACTCCAATCTTGAATGCTCCACAAACTGCTATTTTGGGAATGCATACTATTCAAGATAGACCAGTTGTTATAGACGGCGAAATAGTTATCAGGCCTATGATGTACCTAGCTCTTAGTTATGATCACCGACTTCTAGATGGGAAGGAGGCTGTAGCATTTTTAATTGTTATAAAGGATCAATTAGAGTCCCCTGAAAAACTTCTTTTAAATTTATGAGGCATAAAAATGTATGATGTTATTGTAATTGGAAGTGGTCCAGCAGGTTACGTTGCCGCTATTCGAGCTTCTCAACTAGGATTAAAAACAGCCTGTATTGAAAAGTCTTTTGGCGCGGATGGAAATACACAATTAGGCGGTACATGCCTAAACGTTGGATGTATTCCCTCTAAAGCATTGCTTGATTCATCCCATAGATATGCAGATGCAATAAATCATTTTTCAGATCATGGTATAGCTGTTAGTAAGCCAAAGCTAGATATCTCAAAAATGATGGATAGAAAAAATAAAATCATCACTCAACTAACTTCAGGTATTTCCGGTCTATTTAAAGCTAATAAAGTTACCAAAGTTCTTGGTCATGCAAAAATAATTGATTCAAATCACGTTGAGGTAATTTCCAAAGATAACTCAGAGGTTCTTGAAACGAAGAACATTATCATAGCCTCAGGCTCATCCCCAATTAATATACCAGTAGCAGAGATTAATCATAAAAATATTGTTGATAGTACTGGAGCTCTGGAATTTGAATCGGTTCCAAAGAAATTAGGAATTATAGGTGCTGGAGTTATTGGATTAGAGCTTGGAAGTGTTTGGTCAAGATTAGGTTCTGAGGTTACTGTGTTAGAAGCTTTGGATGAATTTTTACCAATGGCAGATAAAAAAATTGCTAAAGATGTTTTTAAAGAATTTAACAAGCAGGGTTTAAATATTAATTTGGGATGCAAAGTTACTTCAGCATTACCAAATAACAAAGCTGTCTCTGTGACTTATGAGCATAATGGCAATGTTTCTGAAGCAACATTTGATAAATTGATTGTAGCTGTAGGGAGAAAGCCAAATACAGATAATCTGCTTGATCAAAATTGTGGTATATCTGTTGATGAAAAAGGATTAATTCCAGTTAATGATTTTTGTGAGACTGAAGTTAAAAATATTTGGGCAATTGGAGATGTTGTAAGAGGTCCAATGCTTGCTCATAAAGCTTCTGAGGAAGGTATTATGGTTGTTGAAAGGATTGCTGGAAAGCATGCAGAGATGGCCTATAATTTAGTTCCCTCAGTTATATATACACATCCTGAAGTTGCATGGGTTGGGCAGACTGAAGAAGATCTTACACAGGCAAATATAGAATTTAAAACAGGATCTTTTCCTTTTGCTGCAAGCGGCAGGGCATTGGCTTCCGGCGAGAGTACGGGCTTTATTAAAGTGATTGCTGATAAAAGAACAGATACAATACTCGGTGTTCATGCATTTGGACCATCAGCTGCAGATATTGTTCAGCAAGGGGTTGTTGCAATGGAGTTCGGAGCTAGCGCGGAAGATCTTGGATTAACTATTTTTAGTCATCCAACAGTTTCAGAAGCACTTCATGAAGCAGCAATGGCGGTAAATGGACAAGCAATACATATAGGAAATAGAAAAAAATGAATCTCCATGAGTATCAAGGAAAAGAGCTGTTTGCTAAGTTTGGGTTACCTGTTTCAAAAAATAAGGTCATTACCTCTGCAGATGATGTTGTAAATGCATGTAGAGATATAGGTGGCAACAAGTGGGTTGTTAAGGCACAAGTACATGCAGGCGGCAGAGGTAAAGCTGGGGGTGTCAAACTTGTGAGCTCACCCGAAGAAGGAATAGAATTTGCCAATCATTGGCTTGGTAAGAGACTGATTACCTATCAAACAGATTCCAATGGCCAGCTTGTAAATTCAATTTTAGTTGAAGAGTGTACCGATATTGCAAAAGAGCTTTATCTAAGTGCTGTTGTTGACAGAGGATCGCAAAGGATAGTCTTTATTGGCTCTAGTGAGGGTGGAGTAAATATTGAAGAGGTGGCTGAAAATACCCCCGAAAAAATTATCTATGAGCCTATTGATCCTCTAACAGGACCTATGGGATTTCAATCAAGAAAAATATCTAAAGTTTTAGGTCTAGACGGTGAGCAATCAAAGCAATTTGCAAAAATGCTTCCGCAGTTAACAGATCTATTTGTTACCCATGATCTTAGTTTGCTTGAGATCAATCCATTGGTTATTACTCAGGGAGGAAAACTTCATTGCTTAGATGCAAAAATCAATATTGATTCAAATGCAATTTATCGACAGCCGGAAATCCAAGCCATGCATGATCCTTCTCAAGAAGATCCTCGTGAATCAGAAGCAGCATTGAATGATTTAAGTTACGTTTCTTTAGACGGAAATATTGGTTGCATGGTTAATGGTGCAGGTTTGGCCATGGGAACAATGGATACAATTAAATATTTTGGTGGATCTCCAGCAAATTTTCTGGATGTTGGTGGCACTGCAACACAAGAAAGAGTCTCGAAGGCTTTTAAATTAATATTAGCAGATCCAGAAGTGAAGGTAGTTCTAGTGAATATTTTCGGTGGTATTGTTAGATGCGACCTTATTGCAGAAGGAATTCTAGCTGCAATTGAAGAGGTAGGCGTTTCCATTCCAGTGGTCGTAAGATTGGAAGGAAATAATTCAGATATTGGAAGTAATATTCTTGCTGAATCTTCAGCAGAAATTGTTAGTTTAAACAGTCTTGAAGATGCAGCTAAAAAAACTGTGGAGTTAAGCAAATGAGCATATTAGTAGATAAAAATACACGTCTTTTAGTTCAGGGTTTCACTGGCTCCCAAGCTACTTTACATTCAGAGCAATCTATTGAATATGGAACAAATATTGTTGGTGGAGTCACTCCAGGTAAAGGAGGGCAAACCCATCTAGGTGTTCCTGTCTTTAATTCAGTGCATGAGGCTGTAGAAGCGGTTCAACCAAATGCTTCAATTATTTTTGTTCCAGCGCAATTTTGTAAAGACTCTATTTTAGAGGCGGCTGATGCTGGAATTAAATTAATAATATGCATTACAGAGGGAGTGCCAACCTTAGACATGCTCATAGTTAAAAAGAGAGTTGATGAGCTGGGCATCACATTAATCGGTCCTAACTGTCCAGGAATCATAACTCCAGGTGAAGCAAAGTTAGGAATTATGCCAGGCAGTATTCATTTGCAAGGCTCAGTTGGAATTATTTCCAGGTCTGGTACTTTGACTTATGAGGCTGTGCAGCAAACTAGTGATCTTGGTCTTGGTCAGAGCACGTGTGTTGGTATTGGAGGAGATCCAATTCCTGGAACATCATTTATTGATGTTCTGAAGATGATGGAGTTAGATGATCAAACTAAAGCCATAGTCATGGTTGGTGAAATTGGAGGAACAGCTGAAGAAGAAGCCGCTGAATATATCAAAGATAATATTTCAAAGCCTGTAATTTCATATATTGCAGGACAAACAGCGCCTGCAGGAAAGAGAATGGGGCATGCAGGAGCAATTATTGCTGGCGGGAAAGGAACAGCCGCAGACAAAATTAAGAAGCTCAAAGAGTGTGGTGTTCATATAGCGGAGAATCTCCTTCAAATTGGTGCAAAGACTAAGGAAGTTCTGGGCTAGCTCTAGCTATAAATTTATTTGCAATATAATTTAGTCTTGGAATTATTAGGCATGCAAATGCCGTTAGCCCAGTAATCATTCCAATCCAAATTCCAGCTGGACCAAGAGAATTGCTCGATATTCCATGGTAAGTAAGATAGTATCCGCCTGGCAGGGCAATCAACCAATAAGTTAAAATTAGCATCAGCATTGGAGCAAAAGTATCTTTGTAACCTCTAAGACTGCCCAAGGCCCCCATTTGCATCCCATCAGGAATCTGAAAGATTGCAGCAAAGATGAGAAGATTCATCGCGATAGCGATAACTGCAACATCAGCAGTATAAAGAGAAACTAGAGCTTCCCTAAAGGCAAGAATTATTATGGTATTTGCTACTGCCCCAACAAAACATATTAAAACAGCAACATGAGAAGCATACTTTGCTTGTAAAAGATTTCTCTCCCCTACAAGGTGACCTATTCTTGTTGCTGCAGCCAGACCAAAAGATAAAGGCAAAATAAAGAAAACACTAGCGATATTTATTGCTACAGTGTGAGCACTGATTACTATTGCACCAAGCGATCCCAGAATTAATGCCGCGCCTGAAAACATACTTAATTCTACAAATACTCCAAACCCAATTGGTGCTCCAAGTTTTAAAGCTTCTTTGGTGGTGTTAGAGTTGGGGCCAGAAAATTTTGAGAATAATTTAGTGGGTTTGTATTCCTTCTTTTTTAGAATTACTAATATCAAAACAAACAAACCAATAACAATATTAATTGATGTTGCGATTCCACACCCAACTCCTCCCATGGGAGGTATTCCAAAATATCCATATACAAAAATGATATCAAGCGGAATATTTAGCAACATGCCAATAAAAGCAACCCAAAAAACTGGAAGAGTGAGGCCCATGCCCTCGCTGTAGCAACGTAGACAGGTAAAAAGCATGTTGGCAACAAAACCAAATGACATGGCTTTTAAGTATCCGTCTGAAATCTGTGCAATATTATCTTCAATATCAAAGAAAGGAATAAAAATACTTAAATTTCTATAAAGAATGAAACCAATAAAACCCAGTACTAATGCAACCCAAAGAATCTCTCTTACCTTTTGACCAATTTCCTCATATTTTTTCGCCCCAAATAATTGTGCAACTATTGGGGTTACTGCGAATAAACAACCTCCCAGAAGAAAATAAAAGGGCATGGAAAGAGCATTTCCAATAGCTAACCCAGATAAATCAAGAGCACTTGCTCGACCTGCAACAATAGTATCTGTTACTCCCATACCCATATATGAGATTTGAGATCCATAAATTGGAATTCCAATTTTGAGTAATTGCTTTAATTCTTTTATTAAGTTTTTCAAAAAAATAAGCCCAGAAATTTCTCGGTACTTTATCATACAAGGACTGAAATAAAATTGGAGAGAGAAAATTAGAAAAGATAGTCGCCCATATTGGCTTAAAAAAATATCTTCAAAATTGACAATTAGATATGTCAACAGATTTATTCGTCCCCAATTTAAATCGTTAGGGAAAGGGCCCATATTTTTTAAACCATGGTATATAAAATTATTTGGCTCTAATATTTCTGTTGGAAATTTTCCAACATTTATATCTGCACCAGATGATTATATTCAGATCACTAGCTGGGATACTGGTGACTGGAATGGGATGGTAGATATTGGAAATTATGTTCTAATTTCCCCAGGGGTCAGGATTATGGCCGCTGATAGTGTTTCTATTGGAGATTCATGCATGTTCGGTCACGGCGCATGTATCACGGATGCTGACTGGCATGGTATTTATGACAGAACAAAGGTGGTTGGAGATCCTAGACCAGTAGTGTTGGAAGAAAATGTTTGGATTGGTGAGGACGCGATGATTTGTAAAGGTGTAAAAATTGGAGCAAATAGCATTATTGGAGCGAGGTCAGTTGTCACAAAGGATATTCCTAAAAATACTATTTACGCTGGAAACCCTGCTGTGTTTATCAGAGATTTAGATGAAAATGAATTTATAACGCGGGAAGATTTTTTTCAGGATCCAGCCAAGCTTGCTAAAGACTTTGACTTGCTAGATCGCTATACCCTTGGTAAGAATTCTTTCTTAGGCTGGATAAAAAGCATGATCTTTAGGGATAAATCCCATTGATCAACATAGCTGCAGATTCACAGATCCCTGAAATTGAAAACAGATTAGCTGAGTTTTTCGATGCTGAGTATTCATTTCAGTCATTTGATTCAAACACTGTGTCTTCTGCTGATTTAAAAAATATTGATGCCCTGTTAGTCCGCTCAACTCTTTTTGTTAATCAGGGAATATGTGAGGATACAAGGATTAGCTATGTTGGTTCTGCAACCGCAGGAATTAATCACTTAGATATAAATTATTTAGATACTCAAAATATTGCTTGGTCTCATTCGCCTGGATGCAATGCTTTTAGTGTTATTCATTATGTCATGGCGGCAATTGGAGAGTTAATAAAAGACGATCTTTTCAATCCAAGCCAAAGTATTGGAATAATTGGTTATGGTAATATTGGAAGACGGTTATATAAAATTCTTCAGTCTTTAAACTTTAAAGTTTATGCATGTGACCCATTTCTCCCACATTCTGAATTAGTAGATTTAGATAGCGTTCTTGAATGTGATCTGATAACTATTCATGCACCCCTGTCAGAGACAGGCGAACATCCAACATATAATTTAATTAATGAATCTCATATTAAGAAAGTGTCAAATAAAATCCTCATTAATACATCTAGGGGAGAGATTGTATGCGAAGCTTTAGTATTTGAATCGAATAACTTAATTTATATTTCTGATGTTTGGAAAAATGAACCTAACCCAAACCTAGAAATAATTAAAAAATCTTATATTGCAACACCCCATATCGCAGGCTATAGCTTAGATGGAAAGTTAAATGGAGCTAAAATTATTGCTGAGGAATGTGCAAAAGCATTTAATTGTTTAAAAATTCAACCAGCGAAATCAAAGATCCCTGCAGATTGGCCGTATGGGTTTCATAAAATAATTAAAGATATTCGTGAGCTCTCATTCCCGGCTTCCGTTTTTCATAAAGAACTTGACTTAAAATTAATTTCAGATGAATTAAAGGCTGTACAGAGAAAAGATTTAGAAAAAGATTTCGCATCCCAAAGGGCAAATCATCCTCCAAGACATGATTTTAATTTCTATTCATTTAAAGATATAAAAATACTAGACGAAGATATAGACCTTAAATTTTTTAATGAATTAAGAAGAACAGGAAATTTCTAAGTTTTTCGCCCAATCTGGTGATCTGCAAGCAAAATGTTCATATTTCTCTAGCTCATCATAAGGAAAAGTAATTACTTCAATCAATGTTCCAAGAGTTGAGTAATCTGAATTTTCAGCTGCTTCTATAACTTCCTGCGCCATATAATTTCTTAGAATATATTTCGGATTATTTGCATTCATGACCAATATTTTTTCAACAATAGGTTCAGATTCTTTGTGATGGCGCTCTTGATAGGATTTGATCCAAGACATAGCAATATCTGAATTTAGTTCATTTGTTTTGACTTCAGTTACAGCCTGAGCAAGATTTCTAAATGTGTTTGTATAATCTAGTTTTTCAGATTCCATGATATCTAACAGACCCTGAATTAATTGAGCATCCTCATTATGTGAATTTATAAATCCAAGTTTTTTTCGATATAGCTCAGCTAACTTATTTTGAAAAATTGATTCATATGTCTTCAGGATTTCATCTTGGCTTTCCTCAGAAATTAGTGAGGACAATGCATGGCCAAGAGCAGAGCAGTTCCACAATCCTATATATGGCTGGTTCTTAAATGCATATCTTCCTTGATGATCAGAGTGATTGCAGACATAACTTGGAAGATAGTCTTCCATAAAACCATATGGACCATAATCAAATGTCTCTCCTAAGATACTCATATTGTCAGTATTCATAACTCCATGGCTAAAGCCACAGGCTTGCCACTGAGCTATCATGCATGCCGTATGCTTAACAACTGACCTAAAGAAGTCTTCATATTTATTTTTAGTTCTTGAAAAGTAAGCAGGATAGTTATCAATGCAAAAGTCAGCTAAAACTTTCACATGCTCTGGTTTATTGTTGTAATGAAAGTATTCAAAATTGCCAAATCTGATGTGTGTTTTGGCTGTTCTTGCAAGCATTGCCGCCGTTTCGCTTTTTTCTCTGATAACCATTTCATCACTGCCAATAATCATTAAAGCTCTTGATGTTGGAATTGATAAAGCATGCATTGCTTCTCCACATAAATATTCTCTAATCACAGACCTTAAAACAGCTCGCCCGTCCCCAAATCTAGAGTAGGGAGTTTTACCAGCTCCCTTAAGATGGATATCAATCAAGCCTTCTGATGAATCTATCTCCCCTAGCAATAATCCTCTGCCATCTCCTAATTGTTCTACATATTGCCCAAACTGATGGCCAGAATATGCCATGGATAGGGGTTTGAGATTTTCAATTGATGAAGAGCCGTTAAAAATATCTAAAAGTTCTTGCTTCTTAATATTTTCAAGGCCTAACTCTTTTTTCAGTTGAGAATTTTCAATAATGAGCAAGGGATTATTAAAGCCTTGCCAATTTTGGAGAGTATAGAATTCTTGAGGAAGCTCAGCATACGCATGAGGTTTTATAGAAATCATTTATCCTTTTGCAATTTGAATTAAATGACTCACATGCTCATCTTTAGAATGATCAGTGCCAAGATGTTCGACTTCATTCCACATTGCAGCACTGCAGATAGGGCCCAGATTATCTTTCAAGCTGTTAGCCACTTCTTCACCAGTGCCACAAAATCCTAAAGTTTCAACCATTTCATCTGTGACCAAAGCAAACATTTCTTCCCATTTTCCTTCCACAGATAATTTATGCAAAGCTTCATTAACATCGCCCCAGCCATGAAAATCTAGAGCCGGTCTATAGGTTCTAGTTGAAGCATAAAAACTTATCCTCGCAGCAACATTTCTCTTAGCTGTTTTAAGATCTTCTTCTGTTTCTCCGGTTGCTATGAATCCGCCCCAAAGTAATTCACATTCTTTAGGATCTCTGTTCGACTTTTTTGCGCCCTCGGTTACTGCTGGCAAAATAATATCATTTATGTATTTTGGAGAGCACATGGGATGAAGCAATAATCCGTCAGCTACTTCACCAGCGATTCTTGCCATTCCAGGCCCAAGACCAGAAACATAAATTGGAGGGACATCGCAATCCATAGGTGGCGGAGTAAACATTGGGGTCATAAGGGTATGGGTATAGTGCTCGCCTTGAAAGTCTAATTTTTCCCCTGTTTTCCATGTGTTCCAAATAGCTTTGACGGCAAGAATATATTCTCGCATTCTTGGTGCTGGTGGAGACCAAGGTACGCTGAACCTTCTTTCATTATGACCTTTAACTTGAGTTCCTAAGCCAAGTTGAAAACGACCATCGCTAAATGACTGTAAGTCCCAACCCATGTTAGCAACGGTCATAGGACTTCTTGGAAAAGCTATAGCTAATCCAGTTCTTACAATCATTTTTTTGGAATGTTCCAATCCAAGCAGAACAGGTAGGAAAGGCTCATTGTTTAGCTCCCCAGAAACCAGCGCATCATATCCAAGAGATTCAGCATGCTTAACTATTTCGATGGTATTTTTAGATAAACCGGGAATATAAGTCTCAATTCTCATAATTATTTTATGTTTAATTGTGAATTAGCAAATTTTTGCGCCCATTGATAATTAGGCTTACCTGATGGAGCTCTTTCTATCAATTCAGAAAAAACTATTTCTTTTGGCATTTTGTAACTGGCTATATATTTTGAGGCAGTATCTTTTATTTCATTGAGGGAGAGCTCAGAGTTTTCTCTTCTTTGAATTACAGCAACAACTTTTTGCCCCCATCTTTCATCTTTAACTCCAACTACCAGGCAATCAAATATGTTTGGATGAGCTTTCAGAGCCATTTCAACTTCTTCTGGGAATATTTTTTCTCCGCCTGAATTAATTGAAACACTTCCTCTTCCAAGAAGAGTCATCTGACCATCTTCCTCATATTTAGCCATATCTCCTGGTATTGAATATCTTTCTCCATTAATCTCAATAAAGGTTTTTTTAGATTTTTCCTCGTCTTTATAGTATGCAACCGGTACATGCCCCTTTCTTGCCAAATAACCAATAGTTGCCGTGTCACTAGGTTGGATTATTTCTAATGTTTCAAGATTTACAATTTCACTAAAGTTAGGTTTTGTAAATTTTGGACCCCCGCCAGAATCTTTTAATTTTCCATCTTTCGTATGAATGTTTACACCCGTTGCTCCAGTTTCAGATGATCCCACTGCATCTATAAGAAAAAGATTTGGTAGATATTCCAGGATGGTATCTTTGATGGATGCACTGAAAACAGATGCAGTGCTTGCCAGAACAAATAATGATGATAGGTCTAAACCTTTTTCTAATGCGGAGGGGAGTGCGTCACAAAGCGGTCTTCCCATTGCATCGCCTGTGATAGTTAGATTCATCACTTTTTCTTTTGCAATAATTTCCCAAATATAATTCGCGTCAAATGAAATTTGATCATTAAGAATGAATTTCCAACCTGAAAAAAAAGCATTAAACGATTGCCATTGAGCAGCGCCATGCATGAGTGGGGCTAATGCAAGAGCAGTTGTTTGGTCTTGCAAGCATTTATCTGCAAATGCCTCAGGAGTGGGATATTTTTCTCCAGTTACTGCATCAATGCCACCTCCTAGAGTCATCAGCACATCTTCCATACGCCAGACAACGCCTTTTGGCATACCAGTCGTGCCACCCGTGTATAGTATGTATCTATCGTCACCCGATCGTTCAACACTTAGTCTTGAATCATCTTCATTTGAGATAAGAGCCTCAAAATCATAACTCTCTTCAATTACATCATCAGCCCCTGAGCCATCATTAATACAAATGAAATCTTTTAATAGAGGCAGATCATTTCTAATATTATTGAGTTTTTCACCAAACTGCTTGTGATAAAAGACAGCTTCCATGTCCGCGTTATCAATTAGATATTTGAGTTCCTCTTCTACATATCTATAGTTAATATTTATAGGAATTGCACATAATTTATATGCCCCAAGCATCACCTCTAGCCACTCTATGCAATTGAAAGCATAAATTCCGATATGACTACCTTTTTTAATTCCAAGTTTTTTTAAGGCATTTGCTGCTTTGTTAGTTCGTGCATCTAACTCTTGGTAAGTTAGGCGAGTAGATCCAAGAACCACTGCTTCTCTATAAGGGATCCTATCTACAACTCCCTCAAAAATATCAGCAGCATTAAACTCCATTAGACGTTTGAAGAATGATTTTCCCAGTAGGGATCTCTGAGTCTTCTTTTGTATAATTTACCATTTTCATCTCTAGGAAGTTTTTCAATAAAATCTATGCTTCTTGGTAGTTTCATTTTTGCAAGATTTTCCTGTGCAAAGTTCATCAGTTCTGCAAGAAGCTCATCAGAAGACTGGTAATCCTTGTTAAGCTCTACAACAGCTTTTACCTCTTCTCCCCACTCATCATTCGGAATCCCAAATACTGCAACATCAGCAACAGCGGGATGCATTAGAAAAGCGCTCTCAATCTCAGCTGGGTATATATTGGCTCCACCTGAGATAATCATATCTATCTTCCTATCACACAGAAATAAATATCCCTCATCATTTAAATATCCTATGTCACCCACAGTAAAGTAAACCTGATCATCAATTACTAACCGTTCTTTTTTTGTCTTTGCTTGATCACCCTTGTACTCAAATTTTGTTGCTTCACCAAGCTTCATAAAAACCGTACCTTGATTATCTGTTTCAGCTTCGATTCCATCATCATTGATAATTTTTATTTCGGCTCCCGGCCATGCTTTACCAACTGTTCCAGGAAACTTTGACCATGACTGAGCATCAACAACCGTTCCACCTCCTTCTGTGGCAGCATAATATTCCCAGATAGAATTTCCCCACCATTCAATCATTGCTTGCTTAGTATGAATTGGGCAGGGCGCAGCAGCATGAATCATTGCACGAGTTGATGAGCAATCATATTTTTTTCTGGTTTCATCTGGCAACTGCAACAACCTATGAAACTGAGTTGGAACCATGTGACTTGTTGTAACTTTGTATTTATCAATAAGATAAAGCATTTGCTGCGCGTCAAATTTTTCCATCAGAACAACAGAATGTCCATAATGTAAAGCTGCCGAAGAGTGAACCAAAACCGCAGTATGATAAAGAGGGGATCCAACGATGTGAACATTTTTTTCCTGCGGTTGAATTTCAAAAAAACTCAGTATCATTGCAAACATGCTCAACACATCATCAGGGTCGCCAGGAACTAATGCGCGTTTAACACCCTTTGGTTTTCCGGTTGTGCCAGATGTGTAATTCATGACTTGACCAGCAGTTCTTTCTTCTGGATTGGTCGTTGGTTGAGAGCTTATAAAATCATTTAAATGCGTAAATCCATTCATTGGAGTTGTGCTAATGCATCCTTGCTCTGGAAAATTAATTGCTGAAACAGCTTTTTGGCATGCTTCTTCCATGGCGGCGACTTCGCCAGAGGCAATAAATGCTCTCGCTCCTGAATCTTCAAGAATGTATGCTATTTCTGGTCCAGCTAGATGCCAGTTAATGGGGACCATATAAAAGCCAGATTGCGCACATGCAAGGTAAGCTATGTAGTATTCAACGGAGTTAGGCAGCACAGTTGCTACTACATCACCGCTCTTGACTCCAAACTCTCTCAAGGCATGGGTTAGCTGATTAGTTTTTGCAAGCAATTCACCTCTTGTCCATATCTTTTCAGATGGTTCAACGATGGCAATTTCATCAGGGTGTGAATTTGCAAATCTATAAAAACCTAATTCACTCATTTGACTATCTTTGTATATTTATTCAATTAATAATTCTAACTTTGTAATCCATGAATGTAACCTAATTATGTAAATTTATATGTAATAATGATTCCCAAATGGACAGCCTCTTTAGCAATTTAAATCAAGAAACTTTATGGTTATTGGTTGTTTTTTACGACTTATCGCTAGCAATTTTTTTATATAGATTTTTTGGTAAGTATGGTTTGTATTGTGCCGTAATCTTGGGAATAGTTCTTGGTAACCTTCAAGGTGGAAAAGTTAGTGAATTAACTCTATTTGGAATGCAGTTCAATGTTAGCATGGGCGCAATTCTGTACTCTGGCATTTACTTTGCTACCGATCTTTTAAATGAGAAATTTGGTAAAGATGAGGCCAATCGAGCTGTCATGCTCGGATTTGTTGCAAACATAGCAGTAATGCTGACCTTGGTGCTTAGTACAAAGTTTCTACCCTCTGACCTAACTGGATCAGCTGCAGAGGTCCACGAGGCTATTTCAGTTTTAGCATTTTATTCACCTATTTTTATTATTGGCTCTTTAACGGCATACCTTGTTAGTCAAAGATTTGATGTATGGTTTTTTCATTACTTAAAAAACTTAACAAATGGAAAAAAGCTATGGCTTAGAAATAATCTTTCTACCATGGCATCCCAACTAATAGATACCCTGATATATCAATTTACCTGGGTTCTTGCCACAGATTTAACATTCACCCAAGCTTTTGCTATCTCCATGGCAAAATATGTTATTAAGGTTTTGATAGCGCTAATAGATACCTTGTTTATTTACTGGGTAAGAAATTGGGAAGTTAAATCATAGTTTAGAAAACGCTTGTATGGATTATACTTATAGCAAAAGAAATTCTATTTACACATATGTCTAGCAAATCAAAAGAACAGCTGCTAAAAGAACTTTCACCCGAGTCTTATTATGTAACTCAAGAAAGTGGGACAGAGCGACCTTTCACTGGTCAGTATTGGGATCATGTTGAGGACGGGATTTACACTTGTATTTGCTGTGGTGAGACGCTTTTTAAATCTGAAACAAAATTTGATGCAGGCTGTGGATGGCCCAGTTTTTATAAAGCTGCAGATAACAATAATATCAATGAATTAGAGGATTATTCTCTTTCAAGAGTCAGGACAGAGATTAGATGTTCAAAGTGTGATGCGCACCTTGGGCATGTTTTTACAGATGGTCCGCACCCCACTGGTTTGAGGTATTGTGTCAATTCAGCCGCATTAGATTTTGAAAAAGAAACACCTTAATATTAAGTGACCAACAAAACTGCTTCCCATTTAAACTTTTTCTCAACCATTAAAGTGGGTGGTTGGACCTTAATCTCAAGAGTGGCCGGTTTAATTAGAGACATCTTTACAACCAATCTGCTTGGGGCAAGTATTTTTCATGATATTTTTGTGGTTGTACTTAAAATTCCAAATGTTTTCAGAAAGTTCTTTGCTGAAGGGGCATTTAGCCAAGCTTTTATCCCAATATACTCTGAGTATTTAGGCAGCAAAGATGACAAGGGCAGTCAAGATTTTCTAAATGCTTTATTTGGTATTTTGCTCTCAGCGCTCTTTATATTTACAGCCTTAGCTTTACTGTTTGCACCAATATTTATTTTGATATTTGCTCCAGGCTTTTATTTTGATATACAAAAACAGGATTTAGCTGTCAGTCTTCTAAGAATTATGTTTCCCTATCTTGCACTAATTTCTCTTGTTGCTTTTGCAGCTGGCATTCAAAATTCTCATAATAAATTTTCTATTCCAGCAATAACTCCCTTAATTTTCAATTTGAGTTTAATTGGTTCAGCATGGCTAGTTGCTCCAAAAATAGATATACCAGTTATGGCTCTTGCTTGGGGAGTGCTTCTAGCAGGATTTCTTCAATTACTTTTTCAGATTGCGCCTTTAGCAACGATAAAAAAAATCCCTGTACCAAAAATTGATTTTCAGAACCCCGGAGTTAAAAAATTTTTTATTCTTATTCTTCCAGCTATTGTTGCGGGAGGCATAGCTCAAATAAATTTACTAATTGATACTATTTTTGCATCTTTGTTAATTACAGGTAGCCCAACCTGGCTATATGTTTCAGATAGATTAATACAATTCCCAATGGGAATATTTGCCATTGCTATTGGAACTGTTCTTTTGCCTAGCCTTTCAAAGGCTTATGCTCAAAAAGAAATTCAAGCTTATACTGAACAGCTCGAGCATGCGTTTAAGTTAGTTTTTTTTCTAGCTATCCCTTCGTTAATTGGATTGGCTTTATTTGCATCCCCATTGTTGGCTACTATTTTTCAAAGAGGAGCTTTTTTGTGGAGTGACGTGCAGCAAGCCAGCTTGAGTTTAATAGGTTTCTCATTTGGGCTACCCTTTTTTATGGCCATGAAAGTATTGGTTCCAGCATTTTTTTCAAGACAAAATACCAAAACTCCTATGTTAATAGCATTTTTAAGTTTATTGATAAATATATGTCTGAACTACCTATTAGCATTCTATTTTGGTTTAGGGCATCTTGGTTTAGCAATTGCCAGTTCTATTTCTGCGATAGTAAGCGTAATAATTTTAAGTTTTATTCTTAAAAGAGATGGGTTAATTTCTTTTTCTGGAATTTTTAGCGCCTTCTCTTTAAAAGTGTTAATAGCTAGTGTTGCTTTGATATCATTTTTATCAATTTTTAATCAATATTTTGATTTTGAATTATTTAGTCAAGCTCAAAGGCTTTTGCATCTAGTTGCTGCCGTCATTGGCTCATTAATAATTTATTTTGGAGCGAGTTTTATTTTAGGCGTTAGGCCAGCTGATTTTAAATAATGTACTTAATTAGAGGAATAGGAAACATAGAAACTTTCAACAGGAAGTTTCCAAATCAGTCGATGAGTGGAACCATTGGGAATTTTGATGGTTTGCATCTTGGGCATCAAGCAATTCTTAATCAGGTAAAAGATAAGGCGAGAGAGAGCTCAAGTGCGTCTTTAGTATTTTTTACAGAGCCGCATGCATCTGAGTATTTTGCAGCTAAAGATGAAAATTCTTCAGCACCTCCGAGAATTTGCCCTTGGAGAGAAAAAGTAAAGTTGCTAAAAAATTTTGGAATAGACTTTGCATTTTTTCTTCAATTTAATAAATCTCTTAAAACAATGACTCCACAGAGTTTTCTTGATGATGTTCTAGCCCAACTTAACTTAAAACATTTAATCATTGGTGATGATTTTAGATTTGGAGCTGAGCGGGCTGGCGACTTTCAGCTATTAAAAGATTGGGGCAAGAGCAACGGAACAGAAGTAATTGCCAATAAAACAGTCTCAAGAGATGGTTTAAGAATAAGCTCTACAAGAATAAGAGAGGCCCTTTTACAGAGCAAGTTTGAGTTGGCAGCACAATTACTAGGGCGACCCTATACGTTTTCAGGAAAAGTGGTTTATGGAAAACAATTGGGTAGAACTATTGGAGTCCCAACAGCAAATCTATGGATACCAAAACAAAGACTTCCTATAGCTGGTGTTTATGCAGTCAAGTGTTCGTTGGCGGGAGAGTCTTTCAATGGAATTGCAAATATGGGCATTAGACCCACAGTAGACGGATCTAAGCCTGTTCTAGAAATACATATATTTAATTTCAGTGAGTCTATATATGGTCAAAGATTGACTGTAGAATTCAAAAATAAACTTCGTGATGAGAAGAAATTTGATAACATTAACCTATTAAAAGAACAAATTCTTCAAGACATATCTCAAGCTAAAGAAATACTGGAATAATTCTCTATGAGCAAAGAATATCGGGATACTTTAAATCTCCCTGAAACTGATTTATCAATGAAAGCTGGTTTGCCCAGAAAAGAGCCAGAAATATTGGAATTTTGGAACTCTATTAGCCTCTATCAAAAAATTAGAGAGCAAAATGCTCATAAGGAAAAGTTTATTCTCCATGATGGACCTCCTTATGCCAATGGAGACATTCATTTAGGTCACGCGGTTAATAAAACCCTTAAAGATATCACAATAAAATTTCAAAGCATGATTGGAAAAGATGCGCCATATGTTCCTGGTTGGGATTGTCATGGCTTGCCAATTGAACTAAACGTTGAAAAAAAACATGGAAAGGGAAGCGATCTTGTTAGAGATAAAAAATCATTTATTAAAGCTTGCAGAGAATATGCTCAATCTCAGGTTGATAATCAAAGAAATGATTTTATTCGATTGGGAGTATTGGGTGATTGGGAGAATCCATATCTATCATTAAATAAAAGTTTTGAAGCAGACACTGTTCGTGCTTTAGGAAGAATCATTGCTAATGGACATCTTGAGCAAGGAGAAAAACCTGTCCATTTTTGCATGGATTGCAGATCAGCGTTAGCCGAGGCTGAAGTAGAGTATCTGGATAAGCAATCTCACTCTATCGATGTGAAGTTTAAAGTGTTGCCCAAATCTATTGAGTCGCTTTGCTCAACATTTCAAGTTGATAAAGTTGAAGAAGCATATTTCGTAATTTGGACGACAACTCCATGGACTATCCCATCAAATGTTGCTGTTTGTATCCATGAAGAAATTGAGTATATTTTTGCTAGAGGCGATAAGGATCATTTTATTATTGCAAAAGAACTATTGGATGCATGCTCTGATAGATGGGGCATGGAGCTAGAGATTCTTGGATCAGTTTTAGGAAAAGAAATTACTGAGATCGTCATGGCTCATCCTATATATGAAAGGGAATCAAGGCTATTGCACGGAGACCATGTCACCACTGAGAGTGGGACTGGTTGTGTGCATACTGCTCCAGCGCACGGGCTGGATGATTACTTTATTTGTATAAAAAATGGTCTTGAATCTGTAAAAGCTTTGGATAATCGTGGCATTTTTAAAGAAGAGTACGGACCATTAAGCGGCTTAAGCACTAAGAAAGGAGATCCAATTGTTATTGAATTACTGCAGGACAACAATTCATTGCTTGCTCATCAACAATACAATCATTCTTATCCACATTGTTGGAGGCATAAGTCACCAGTTATTTTTATGTCAACCCCACAATGGTTTATCTCAATGAATAAATCTGGCCTTAGTGATGGAGCAGTTAATGCAGTTAAAGATGTAAATTGGGAGCCCAGCTGGGGAGAGGAACGCATTCTTTCAATGCTCGAAGATCGCCCTGATTGGTGTATTTCGAGACAAAGAAGTTGGGGCGTTCCAATTACCCTAATTATTCATAATGAAACGGGTGAAATTCATCCTAAGCAGAATCTGCTTTTTAATCAAATTGCAGATATTATTGAGAACGAGGGTATTGAGGGCTGGGATAATTTAAGTCTTGATTCCTTGATTGATGATGCTGAGTCCTATTCTAAGGTTTATGACACCTTGGATGTTTGGTTTGATTCAGGCGTAACTCACATGTGTGTTTTAGATAAGTTGTATGGTGCAGATGTGGTTGCTGATCTTTATCTAGAGGGATCAGATCAGCATAGGGGATGGTTTCAATCGTCCTTGCTGACTGGCATTGCAACAAATGGCATGGCTCCTTATCACTCAGTTCTCACTCATGGATTCGTAGTTGACGATGAAGGCAGAAAACAATCTAAATCTTTAGGCAACACTATTGCACCTCAAAAAATTTGGGATACATTGGGCGCTGATATTTTAAGACTTTGGATTGCCTCAACTGATTTTAGAAGTGAAATGGTTGCTTCTGATGAGATATTTAAGAGGGTTTCAGATCAATACAGAAGAATCCGAAACACCTTTAGATTTTTATTGGGTAATATTAATGATTTTGATGCAAAAAAGGATTCAATTGAACTAAATAATTTACTTGAGCTTGATAAATGGGTTTTGTATGAACTCGCTCTTTTGCAAGAGGATGTAAAGGAATTTTATAAAGCATATTCATATCACCAAGTTATTCAGAGAATACATAATTTCTGTGTCAATCAATTAGGCGGCATTTATCTAGATATTATCAAAGATAGGCAATATACCACTCAGCAAGATTCTGAGATAAGACGATCAGCTCAAACTGCAATGCAATTAATTGTCAATCAGCTTGTTGTATTAATCTCACCTGTTTTATCTTTTACAGCTGAGGAGATTTGGCAAGGCAATGATTTTCTTTTGGCAGAGGCAGACTCAGTATTTTTGGCAACCTTAAAAGATTTAGAAAGTTCTAAGAGCGATCTTTCAAATGAAGACTGGAAGAGAATGTTGGAGGTCAAAGAAGAGGTCAATCAAAACATTGAAGAGTCTAGAGCTGCTGGAATTATAAAGGGTTCATTGGATGCATCAATTGAGCTAATTCTTGATTCTGATGATTTTAACTTGGTGAATAAATTTGCTTCAGAAATGCATTTCTTTTTTATTGTTTCAGAGTGCAATATTCTACAAGGAGACTCTTTCAAAATATCTGTGTCCAAATCAACTGCAGAGAAATGCGTGAGATGTTGGCATAGAAATGAATCTGTTGGCTCCAATGGCAAGCATCCAGAATTATGTAATAGGTGTGTAGAAAACTTAGATGGCCCAGGAGAGGACAGAAGATTTGCTTAGTATAAAACAAGGCTATCTTGTTATATTGTTTTTAATTGCAATTGATTTAGTGTCAAAATTTGTTGCAGAAGAAAACTTAGTCTTTGGAGAGGCAATCCCGCTGATACCAATATTAGATCTATTGCTAGTATTCAATTCAGGGATAGCTTTTAGTATTTTTGATTTTAATAATAATGCGTTTAGTTTTGGTTTATCTCTCTTTGGATTAGTAATAGTTGCTTATCTTCACTCACTATACAAAACAGAAGAGTCATCTATATATCGTCTTTCTTTGATATTGATTATTGCTGGAGCGCTTGGAAATATTCTTGATAGATTGCCAGATGGAGTGGTAACTGATTTTTTATTTTTTCATGTTGGCAATACTTCATTTTTTATTTTTAATTTTGCCGATGCTTTTATTTCAATTGGTGCTGCTTTATTCTTCTTGACGGAGTTTAAAAAATTTCTTCAAAATAGATCACAATGAAGACCAAAGTTTTATTGGCAAATCCAAGAGGATTTTGCGCTGGAGTAGATCGAGCTATTGATATAGTCAATCAAGCTTTAAAAAAATTTGGACCACCAATCTATGTTCGCCATGAAGTTGTGCACAATAAGACTGTAGTAGATGAATTAAAGTCAAAAGGCGTAATATTTGTAGATGAACTCAGCGAGGTCCCTCAATCATCTCATGTTATTTTTAGTGCTCATGGAGTATCTGAGAAGGTTGAGAAAGAAGCTGAAGAATTTAACTTGGTCTCTTTCGATGCTACGTGTCCTCTAGTAACCAAGGTTCATAGTGAGGTTCAGCGACATGTCAGGGCCGGCAGAGATATTATTTTAATTGGTCATGAAGGGCACCCTGAAGTAGAAGGAACGCTAGGAAGGCATAATCCCATCAAGTCAAATAGCAAAATTTATCTTGTTCAAGATGAAGCAGAAGCTGGATCATTAATCGTCTCGCAGCCTGAAAATCTTGCATACGTAACACAAACGACTCTTAGCCTTGATGATACTATTGCCATAGTTAAGATCTTATATGAGCAGTTTCCTAAAATTCTAAAACCAAAAAGCGATGATATTTGCTACGCAACTCAAAATAGACAGGATGCTGTTAAACAACTTGCTTTAGAGAGTGAGTTTATTGTTGTTATAGGCTCAAGAAATAGCTCTAACTCAAACCGTCTAAAAGAGTTGGCTGAAAAGTGTGGAGCTACTTCTGTATTGATAGATGGTCCCGAGGAGCTTGATTTAAAATCTTTATCTAAATATAGCAGTATTGGTATAACAGCCGGAGCGTCTGCACCAGAATCAATTGTTCAGAGTGTTGTACAAGCAATTAGCCTTGAATTAAATACAGTTGCCAAAGAGTTAGGGGAGAATAAAGAAAATATATATTTTAGACTGCCTCCTGAATTACGCTGATCCAAAAGTAAAAAAATTTTATGTCTTAAATATCATCCATTACACTGTCTATATGTCTAGAGGAAAAATATGATCTCTCAAGATGGCATTATTGATGTTGCAGAATTTTGCCCATCTCCGAATTTTGATGAAAGACCATATAATGCAATAGTTGATTTGATTGTCATACATTCTATTAGCCTTCCAGTAGGTTTTTACAATACTCAATTAATTAAAGATTTATTTTTAAACTGCCTAGATCCACGCAAAGATGAGTTTTTAGAATCGATTAAGAATCTCAAAGTTTCTTCTCATTTTTTAATTACACGCAAGGGAGCATTAATTCAGTTTGTGCCCACCCATAAGAGAGCTTGGCATGCCGGCATTTCTTCATATAAAGGAAAGGAGAACTGTAACGATTTCTCAATTGGCATTGAGTTAGAGGGTTGCGATGACGAGGAGTTTGAAAGGGAACAATATCACTCTTTAGCAAGATTGATTAATTTTTTATCCATAGACTTAAAAATTAAAAAACAAAATATTGTGGGTCATGCAGACATAGCTCCAGGTAGAAAAACAGATCCAGGACCATTATTCGATTGGACTTTATTACAATCAATGTTATGAAAAGAAAGTTAATAGGTATTTTATTGCTTGGTTTTGCCTCTGGTCTTCCTTACATGCTTGTTTTCTCAACTCTTACAGCCTGGCTAAGAGATGTAGGAATTTCTTTAACTGAAATTGGTTTTTTTGCTTGGTTAGTTCTCACATACTCCTTAAAATTTTTATGGGCACCATTTGTAGATAGATATTCAATCCCAGGATTCAAATTTTTTGGAAAAAGAAGAGGGTGGATCCTTTTTTCCCAATCGGCGATATTTTTATCATTAATTGGAATGAGTCTTATAGACCCACTGCAAAATATTCAATTATTAGCACTGCTTGCATTTTTTGCAGCTTTTTTTGGTTCAATTCAAGATGTTGCAGTAGATGCTTTAAGAATTGAGATTGGAGAAGCAAAAGAGCAAGGTGATCTAGCGGCTAGTTATCAATTAGGATATCGAGTTGCAATTCTCGTCGCTACATCGACGGCATTAATTTTTGCTGATTTATATAGTTGGTCTTATGTATATCAATTAATGGGCATTCTTATGTTGATAGGATCGGCAGGAGCATTGATATGTTACGAGCCAAATAATCAAGAAATTGCTATTTTAAGATTTGATAAAGCTCTTTTTGAAGCTTTTAAAGATTTTTTCAATCGCTTCGGCTTATGGTCTGCAGCTCTGCTGTTATTGATAATCTCTACATATAGGCTTACTGATATTGTTATGGGGCCAATGGCTATGCCTTTCTATTTGGACTTGGGATTTTCAAAAACTGAAATAGGAGCCCTTGTTAAAACGATTGCTCTTTTTGGGTCAGTTATTGGTTTTTTCATTGGCGGCCTATTAATAAAAAGAATTTCTTTGTTTAATGCCCTGCTATTTGGGGGTATATGCGTTTTATTCACGAATTTATTTTTTGCTTATGTTGCAACTGCCCAGGCAAATATTTCTCTTCTATCTTTAATTGTTGGTTTGGATAGCTTTGCGGCAGGCCTAGTGGGCACTATAAATATTGCTTTTTTAACTAGTTTGGTTTCGAAAAAATTTACCGCTGTTCAGTATGCTATGTTGACATCATTCATGATGCTTCCAGGTAAATTTTTCAGTGGTTTTTCAGGCGTTATAGCTGATTATTATGTATCAATGTCATCTCTTGAGAGTGGTTGGGCATACTTTTTTTATACTACTTCTGCTATGTCTATTCCTGCATTGTTATTAATAATGATGTACAAGAAAAACCATGCTAGTAATTAGGCATATTTCAAGGTTTATTCTTGTAATTTCTGTAGTATTTATATCAATTCTTTCCGTTCAGGAGCTTGAGGTCGAATCCTCAGTAAACTTGAGTGATAAATTGCTTCATTTTTTTTGTTTTTTATATCTAATTATTATTAGCTGGCTAAGCAGAATTATTTCCAAGGAATTATGGCTTTATGTTATAGTCCTCGCCTACGGAATATTGATTGAGATAATTCAGATATATATACCCTATCGGTCTTTTGAATTTTTAGATATTTTCGCTGATTTCTTAGGAATCTTAGTCGGAAGTTTCTTCATAAATTTGTTAAAAGATTTATATCCGAACTATTGAATTAATTTTTTTAAGCCATAGATAACACTTAGCCTTAAGTTATAGGGGAAATTGTTATTTTTAAAGCAGGAGATTTGCAATGAAATTGAAACCTTTACACGATAAAGTTTTAGTTAAAAGAACAGATGAAGAACAAACTACACCTGGTGGAATTGTTTTGCCTGGCTCAGCTACAGAAAAGCCTTCTCAGGGTGAAGTTGTTGCTGTTGGGCCTGGAAAGAGACAGGATAATGGAGAAGTTGCTCCAATGGGCGTCAAAGTTGGTGACTTAGTGATATTTGGTCAGTATGGCGGCAATGAAGTAAAAATTGATGGTGATGAATATCTTATGCTCAGTGAAAGTGATATTTACGGCATTTTCAGTTAAAAAATTTAATTAATTATTAGGAGAATAAAAACATGTCAGCTAAAGATGTAAAATTTGGAGATTCCGCAAGAGTTAAGATGCTTCAGGGCGTAAACATTCTTGCAGATGCGGTTAAAGTTACCTTAGGTCCGAAGGGAAGAAATGTAGTTTTGGACAAGTCATTTGGCGCACCAACTGTAACCAAAGATGGTGTTTCAGTAGCTAAAGAGATCGAGTTAGAAGATAAATTTGAGAACATGGGTGCTCAGATGGTTAAGCAGGTTTCATCACAAACTTCTGATGAAGCTGGAGATGGAACAACAACTGCCACCGTTCTTGCTCAATCTATAGTTAATGAAGGGCACAAATCTGTTGCTGCCGGAATGAATCCTATGGACTTAAAGAGAGGGATTGATAAGGCTATCTCAACTGCAGTTCAATTTGTTGAGAAACTAAGTGTGCCTTGCTCAGATGATAATACTATTGCGCAAGTTGGAACTATTTCTGCAAATGGCGATCAAGATGTAGGTGGAATAATTGCAGAAGCAATGGAAAAAGTTGGAAAAGAGGGCGTTATTACTGTTGAAGAAGGAAATGGTATTGATAACGAGTTAGATGTAGTTGAGGGAATGCAATTTGATAGAGGTTATCTATCTCCATATTTTGTTACAAATCAAGATAACATGACCTCTGAGCTAGAAAACCCATTCATACTGTTGCATGATAAGAAAATTTCTAATATTAGAGATATGTTGCCTTTGTTAGAATCAGTGGCAAAAGCTGGTAGGCCGCTTTTGATTATTGCTGAAGATATTGAAGGCGAGGCTCTTGCAACACTTGTAGTAAATAACCTTAGAGGAACTGTTAAAGCTGCAGCTTGTAAAGCTCCGGGTTTTGGAGATAGAAGAAAAGCTATGCTTGAAGACATTGCAATCCTTACTGGTGGTACTGTTATTTCTGAAGAAGTGGGACTTTCTCTTGAGGGCGCTACTATTGAAGACTTAGGAACTGCAAAAAGAGTCTCATTAGATAAGGACAATACAACTATTGTTGATGGTGCTGGAGATCAAAAAGCTATAGTAGCTAGAGTTAATCAAATTAGAACTCAAATTGAGGACACTTCATCTGATTACGATAGAGAAAAGTTACAAGAACGAGTTGCAAAACTAGCAGGCGGAGTTGCTGTGATTAAAGTTGGAGCTGGTTCTGAAATAGAAATGAAAGAAAAGAAAGCAAGAGTTGAGGATGCTTTGCATTCAACTCGAGCCGCAGTTAAAGAAGGCATTGTTCCTGGTGGAGGAGTTGCTTTAGTAAGAGCTTTAGAGTCGCTTACAAAACTAAAAGGTGATAATGATGATCAAAACGTTGGCATCAATATTGTGAGAAAAGCTTTTGAAGCTCCGCTAAGACAAATTGCTGCAAATGCAGGTGAAGAGTCATCTGTCATTGTTGCAAAAGTTATTGATGGCGAAGGCTCATATGGTTTTAATGCGGCCAATGGAGAATATGGCGATATGATAGAAATGGGTATTCTTGATCCAGCAAAAGTAACTAGAACTGCCCTTCAAGCAGCTGGTTCGGTAGCTGGAATGATGATTACTACTGAAGCTATGGTTACAGATATGCCTCAAGATGACTCTGCAGCACCTGCGATGCCTGATATGGGCGGAATGGGTGGTATGGGTGGAATGCCTGGTATGATGTAAGTCATTTGCTATAATTTAAAAAAAACGGGGTTTCTTCCCCGTTTTTTTTTGCAAGATATATAATTATTTAATCACAACTTTAATTTTAGGAGTTTGAATATGGAAGCGTATCTTGGAACAGTGCTAATCAGATTTGCTCACATTCTTTTTGGAGTGCTTTGGATAGGACTACTTTATTACTTTAATTTTGTCCAAACTGAATATTTCAAAGAGTCAGAAGCTTCTGCAAAGTCCGATGTAGTTCAGAAATTAGTTCCAAATGCTTTGTGGTACTTTAGATGGGCAGCAGCGTTTACATTTTTAACTGGTTTGTATTTACTATATTGGTTAAGTATTACAGTTAATATTGGTATTGTGTTGGGCGCAGTAATGGCGACATTTATGGCCGCAAATGTTTGGTTTGTTATTTGGCCAAATCAAAAGAAAGTTATTGCTGGTGCTCCTGACGCAGCAGATGCAGGCGCTAAAGCAGGACTGGCTTCTCGAACCAACACTTTGTTTTCATTGCCAATGCTTTACTTGATGGTCTATTCTGCTCATGGTGGTGCTTTGCCAATGATTGCAGAAACAAGCATGAATAGTCTTTGGATAGGTTTGGCAATTATTTTGTTAATCGAGGCAAATGCACTATTTGGAAAAATGAATGCAATGATTACTTCTGTAAAAGCAGTTATACATTCTGGAGTTGTTCTAACATTAATCTTTGGACTATTAGTTCATTATTTGTAACGCACCAAAAATTTTAAAAGGAGAGTTTAGCTCTCCTTTTTTTTAATTTTTACTTTTTCAATAGAATTATCATCTATATTTAAAATTTCTATTCTGTAATCATCAATTTCCAAGCAGACATTTTCTTGAGGAATTTGATCAAGGAAATCAGTAATTGCTCCATTGATCGTTTTTGAACCATCTTCGTCAATATCCCAATTCATAAAATTATTTAATTCTCTAATTTTTGAGTTTCCATCTGCAATAACCGTACCGTCTTTCTTTACAAGGAATTCTTTCTCTAATTCCGCTTTAGCGGCACCAAATTTTCCAACTATCTCTGTAAAAATATCCTCCATAGTCAAAAGCCCTTGTATTTCACCATATTCATCAACTACTAATGAAAGATTATTATCCTGCTTTTGGAATTGACTAAGTTGAGTGGAAATAGTTGTAGACTGAGATATGAATGTTGTATCAAAAAGTATGCTTTTTACATCACTTCCGGCTTCAAAGACCTCAATAAACTCATGTGAGTCTTTTAGATGTAACATTCCAATTACTTGATCAATAGATTTTTTAAAAACTGGTAGTCTGCTGTAATAAGATGAGCCAATAATTTTTTGAGCGTCTTCAACACTTTTTGTGATGTCTATTCCAATAATTTCAGCATGAGGTGTCATGATATCTTCAACCGTTAATTCTTCCATACCTAGGATTGAGGAAAGCATCTCTCTAGATTGATTTGGAATTAAATCACCATGATCATCAAGCAATGTTCTTAATTCATCAGAGTTTAAATTATCATTGGTTGCTGATTGCATTGGATCAACATTAAACAGTCTAAGTATTCTTGAGCTCAGAATATTAGTTAGCCAGACCAATGGTCTAAAAATAATTACTAATGTTTTTAATAGCCATGATGATTTAGTTGCAAAACTTTCTGGGTAAACACTTGCAATGGTTTTTGGAGTTATCTCAGAAAAAATTAAGATAACAAGGGTTAGAATGATTGAGCCAAGCAATACATTACCACCAAAGTAGTCAATCATTATTATTGTTACTATCGCAGAAGCCAAGATATTAGCAAAGTTATTACCAATCAAAATTGATGCAAGTAGTACATCAGGTCTTTGCAGCAACTTAAGTGCTCTTCTTGCACCCTTTGAACCCTTTGACAAATTTCCTAATTTCACTTTATTGGATGCCATCATCCCAGTCTCAGAACCAGAGGAAAATGCAGAAAAGATCAGCAACACAAGCAGTGCTAAAAATAAAAAAGAAATTGAATTAGTGCCCAAGAGGAATTTATATAAAGTTTATTAAAAAAATTGAATTTCCAAAATATGCCAAAAGAACCATAGCAAAAGAAAGAATAGTCCCTCTAACTGCGTATCGAACTTTTAAATTTGCATATTTTATCCCTAAAAATGTAAGCATATAAATAATCAAAGCAAACAAAGTAAAGACAATTTTAAAAATTAATTCTAAATCAAGTTCACCAAGAACCATAAGCCCAGAAACAAGAGATAAAATTATTCCTAGCAGTCCAAATCCAATTAAAACAAATATTTCGTTATATTCTCTTTCTACAGATTTTTCATTAGACCCAATTTCTCCTTTTTTGATCTTTGTTATGTGCCTTTCTAGCATGGTTGTTTCAAAAAAAGTAACTATCAATATCACAATGCTAAAACTTGTAGCAGAAATGTGGAGTCCTAATATAGAAATACCTTTTGAGTAAGCCATTATACCAACAATCATTAGCAAAGCTAAAAATAGCCCTACGTAAACTTGCTTTGATGACTTTAAAAACGCTCGAGATATAAAATAGCTAATTAAAGCTATAAATGTAGTTAATGGAAATGACACAATCTTATTTTTTTGTAATCTTTATATATTAACACTATCAAATTCGTCAAGGTTAACCTAAAATACACACCATTTTATTAATAGATAATTTTTATTATGGTAGTAGTTAGACTTGCAAAAAGTGGGGCCAAAAAAAACCCGTATTATTTTATAACGGTTGCTGATTCCAGAAAACCAAGAGATGGTGCATTTATTGAGCGCTTGGGTTTTTTTAATCCTTCAGCAAAAGGCTCTGAAGAAAGAATGAGGTTTAATGTAGAAAGACTAGATCATTGGATTTCTCAAGGAGCTCAGCTTTCAGATAAAGTTAAAGAATTAGCTAAAGATGCAAGACTTTCTCCAGATGAGCTTCAAGCCAAGCTTGATGCAAAAAAAGATAAAAGAGCGCAAAAGAAAGAAGCAATAAAAGCACAAAAGATAGCTGACTTAGAAGCGCAAGCTAAAGAAGCAGCAGAGGAAGTTACAGAAGAAGCTCCAGCAGAAGAAGCAGCAGAAGAAGTCATAGAAGAAGCTCCAGCAGAAGAAGCAGCACCTGAAGAAGCAGCTGAAGAAGAAGCTCCAGCAGAAGAAGCACCTGAAGAAGAAGCTCCAGCAGAATAAGCAGCACCTGAAGAAGCAGCTGAAGAAGAAGTTCCAGCAGAAGAAGCAGCACCTGAAGAAGCAGCTGAAGAAGAAGCTGAAGAAGAAGCTCCAGCAGAAGAAGCAGCTGAGGAAGTCACAGAAGAAGTTCCAGCAGAAGAAGCTCCAGTAGAAGAATCTGAAGAAGAATCTTCAGACGATGAGAAAAAATAATACAGCAGATCTTTCGCTATTTATCCTCATTGCCAAAATAGGCAAAACCAGAGGTCTCAAAGGGGAGTTTTTTC
Source organism: uncultured SAR86 cluster bacterium (assembly GCA_902595065.1). GTDB lineage: Bacteria > Pseudomonadota > Gammaproteobacteria > Magnimaribacterales > D2472 > D2472. The sequence goes on along the minus strand of CACJOM010000002.1, from coordinate 84,646 downwards.
TTAGATCATTTGCCCAAACCCCAGCAACACTATTTTCCTTTAAAAAGTTTTTCGCTTTATCATCGTCAGCAATGGAAGAAGTGCATTTTGAATACATGAAAGAGAGTAATGCAAATATTATTGCAAAGCTTAAAACCTTTGATGATGTTGATGAGATTAGTGAATTTGGTCAAAAGGACATATATATTCTTAAATCAGAACTACCCGAACTAGAAACCAATGAAGCTTATTGGTTTGAGTTAGTGGGTATGGATGTTATAAATCTTGAAGGCCAACACCTTGGTCGTGTTGACGAAGTTAATAACTATGGAGCTAATGACATTCTTGTTGTAAAACCAATGAAAAAACAAATAAAAAATATTTTGATTCCTTTTATTAAGAATAGAGTCATTATTTCGGTTGAAAAATCAAAAAATTCAATATTAGTTGATTGGCAGGAAGATTATTAATTTTTTATGAAGATTAATATCATTACTTTGTTTCCTGAAATTTTTGAAGCATTAAATTATGGTGTGCTTGGCCAGGCCATAGATAGAGAGGACATTCAAATTAATATCCTGAATTTACGAGATTATCACATGAATAAGCATGGCCAGGTTGATGATAAGCCTTATGGTGGTGGAGAGGGCATGGTACTTATGGCTGAACCCCTAGAGAAGTCACTTAAAGATATTCCAGACGATCTTTTGGGAAGAGTAATAAATCTCTCTCCGCAAGGCAAACTTTTAAGTCATAAAAAAGCTAAAGAACTATCTTCTTTAACATGTATCACTATTATTGCAGGAAGATATGAAGGAATTGATGAAAGATTTATTTCACAATATATCCATGAAGAAATTTCAATTGGTGACTTTATTTTAAGCGGAGGGGAGTTTGCCGCATTGGCTCTTATTGATTCTTTATCAAGATTTATTCCAGGAGTTATTGGTAATGTAAGATCTGTTGAGCAAGACTCATTAAGTCAAGGCCTTTTAAAAGGACCAGTATTTACAAGGCCTGAAAATTTCAATACAGAGCTAGTTCCTGAGATATTGCTATCAGGAGATCATCAAAAAATAGAGGAATGGAGAGAAAATCAAGCTTTGATAAGAACTTTTGAAAGAAGGCCAGAATTATTACAAAATATAAAATTAACAAAAAAACAAAAAAAACTCTTGGAAGATTTAGCTTCTAAGCGTATCCTATAGCTCATTTTTTAGGCAAAATCATGGCAGATAAAGATAACGAAAATATAGAAGCAACAACAACTGAAAATGTTGATGCAAACGAAGCTGTTTCAGATGAATCTTCATCAGCAGAAGCTTCTGAAGAAGTCACGGATTCTCCTGCATCTTCTGAAGGTTTATCATCTGAAGAGGCTTCAGAATCCGAAGTTCCTCAAGAAGAAGTGCATGCAACTGATGAGGTACCAGCAGAGGAACAGGCTGAAGAAGCTGCACCAATTTCGGTTGATGAAAAAACACCTGCGCAAATTATTGAATCGTTTGAAGCAAGCCAATTAAAGGAAGATATACCATCATTCAGACCTGGAGATACTGTTGTAGTATCCGTAAAAGTTAGAGAGGGAGATAGAACAAGGTTGCAGGCTTTTGAAGGGGTAGTCATGAACATAAAAAAAGCCGGTCTTAATTCAGCTTTTATTGTTAGGAAAATATCCAGCGGCATTGGTGTTGAAAGAACTTTTCAACTCCATAGCCCAATGATTGACTCTATAACTGTTAAAAGAAAGGGTGATGTAAGACAAGCTAAACTTTATTACCTCAGAGAAAGATCTGGTAGATCTGCAAGAATAAAAGAAAGACTAGATTAATCTCATGTCTTTTGACTTAAAAAAGGATCCCCTAATAGATTCTTTTTTATCAAGCCTTCGACTTGAAAAAGGTCTATCTGAAAATACTATTAAAGCTTATTCAAACGATTGCCAGGCTTTTAGTAAATGGTTGCTATCAACAAAAAAACATCCGGTGTTAAGAACAACTGAAGAGGATATACAAAGTTATCTAAAACATTTTCAAAATTTAAATCTATCCCACTCAACCATCAACAGAAAACTCTCATCTTTGAAACATTTTTTTTACTATCTCAGCAAGAAAAAACTTTTAAAATCTAATCCTTTAATAAACTTTGCTGGCTTAAAGAACGCTAAATCTTTACCAAAGTCTTTATCAATCATTGATGTGCAAAGCTTAATTGATGCCCCAGATTGCACCACTTTTATTGGTTTAAGAGATCGAACTATGATTGAGTTAATGTATGCTACTGGTGTGCGAATTAGTGAGCTTATTAATTTACAATACAGCAATATTGACTTAAATAGATCTTTGATCAAGGTAATGGGCAAGGGAAGAAAAGAAAGAATGATTCCTTTTGGAGATAATGCTCTCTCATGGTTAATTGATTACATTGAGTTTAGAAGAAAAAATAATTTATCTCTTAATTCAAGAGATTTTTTTATTAGTCAACAAGGAAAAAAAATTACCCGTCAGGCTTTTTGGCACAGAATTAAGACATATCTCCAAGCAGTTGGACTTTCCATGGATATTTCTCCACATACTTTAAGACATGCATTTGCAACACATTTACTTAATAATGGTGCAGACCTTCGTTCAGTTCAGATGCTTTTAGGCCATAGTGATCTATCTACAACTCAGATATATACTCATATCGCAAAACAAAGACTTAGCGATATGGTTAAACAACACCACCCAAGAGGTTGATTAATGATGAGGATATTATTAGCTGTATTTCTTTTAATTTTTATTTCTAATATAGAATCTGATGAACTTGAGATTGCCTCTAAGATAAATGCAGTACTTCCAGAAGGGATGACGGTACAAAGCATAAAAGAATCAAAGATAGAGAATTTATTTGTTGTAGATATTGGAGATTTACAGCCTATTTATGCCTCCAAAGATGGCGATTTCTTTTTTTATGGAGAATTGTATGCAGTAAATGGCAATATGTTACAAAACACAACCAAGGATGAAATTAACTTAAAACGCAAAAGTATTTTAGATAACGCATTATCTCAGGATGATTTTATTACTTTTAAATCTGCAAGTGAAAAACATCAAGTTACTATTTTTACAGATGTTGATTGCGGTTATTGTCGCAAATTCCATAATGAAATTAAGGATTTTAATGATCTTGGTATAACTGTTAATTATGTTGCCTTTCCGAGATCAGGACCAGAATCTGTTTCATATAATAAAATCGTTACAGCTTGGTGTTCAAACGATCCAAAAGATACATTAACTAGAATGAAGCAAGGTATAGATGTGCAGATATCCATGTGTTTGGATCATCCTGTTGAAAGCCATTTTCTTCTTGGCCAAAAGATTGGCATTACTGGGACTCCAGCTATAATTAAATCTAATGGAGAACTGCTTCCAGGATATCTTCCTCCTGCTGAGCTACTAACTAGATTAAATTAAATTATGGCTAAATTAAAAATAGGTATTTGTGGCTGGGGAAATGTTGCAACTGGGCTATATGAGCAGTTGGTTAGTGAGAATGAAGCCAATGCTAATTTTGAAATTTGCTGTATTGGTGCCCGACGAGATAATCCTATCTGTGATCCAGGTTCCACTAAAATCTTAAGAGATATTTTTGCAGTTGTTGAAGAAGATATAGATGTGCTTGTTGAGTTAATTGGAGGAGTTGAAACAGCGAAAGAATTAATCACGCGAGCTCTTAATTCTGGAAAGCATGTTGTCACTGCAAATAAAGCTGTGATTTTTGAGCATGGGGAAGAATTAATTGAATTAGCATTTAAGAATAAAGTACAACTTTTATTTGAATCAGCTGTTTGCGCAGGAACGCCTGCTATTAAGATCCTTTCTAATGACTTAATCGCAAATAAAATTTTTAAAGTTGCTGGTATGCTTAATGGCACAACAAATTTTATATTGAGCAAAATGGAGGAGGGCGCTTCTTATGAGTCTGTTTTGCAGGAAGCTCAACGCAAGGGATATGCTGAGCCTGATCCAAGTTTAGATGTTAATGGAACTGATGCAGCTCATAAAATTGGTATCCTTGCTGCATTAGCCTTTAATAGCGGTCTTCCATCACCAAATTTCTATATTGAAGGGATAGAGAATATTCAAACACAGGATTTTACCTATGCAAATGACTTCAATATGACAGTTAAGCATCTGGCAGTTGCACAATTAAATGAAAATGGTGTTGAGTTAAGAAGCCATCCAGTAATGCTTCGAAAGGACTCAAGCTTAGCAGGTTTAAAAGGTGTCAGGAATGGCATTCAATTTGATACAAACCTTCTTGGTGAATTTCATATAGCTGGTTCTGGTGCTGGTAAAGAATCAACAGCTTCTGGTTTAATTTCAGATTTATTCGCACTTTCAAGATATAGCAAATCACCACCAATGCTATATCCAGACTTTTCAAGCAAACCTCCTCTTCAGAATTTTGATGATCTAATTTTTAAATATTATGTTTATTTAGAAGTTAAAGATGAGCCTGGCGTTTTGGCATTGATTAGCAAAATTTTTGCTGATCACACAATTGGTTTTGATAAGGTTATCCAAAAGGATCAATTAGAGAATAACAATGTTCCTGTTGTAATTTTTACTGACCCGATTGTTGAAAGTGAGATGCAAATTGCTTTAAAGGCACTAGATAGTCACCAGGAAGTTTTAAATTCTAAAATTATTAGAATCGAGGATCTATAATGCTCTTTCACTCCACTCGCGGAAAAGATTCTGGAAAAGATTTTGCATCAATTTTAATGCAAGGCCTTGCTGACGATGGTGGTCTTTTTATGCCAGATTACTGGCCACAAGTTGATTTAGATGAAATTAGGTCCAAAACCTCCTTCATAGAGATAGCCAAATGTGTTGTGCCGTTATTTACTGCATCATCTTTCTCTCAAGATGAAACTATAAATATAGTTGAATCAACCTGGCATGATTTTGAGCATAAGGACTTAATTGGTATTAAAGAAGTAAATTCAGTTTCAATACTAGAACTTTTTCACGGTCCTACTGCGGCATTTAAAGATTTTGGATTGCAATTGGCTGCAGCTTTTTTTAATAAAGTACTAGAATCTGAAAATAGAACAGCAATTGTTCTAGGCGCAACATCCGGCGACACTGGCTCAGCTGCTATTGATGCATGTAAAAACTATGATCGAATTAAAAGCTTCATCATGCTTCCCACGGGGAATATGTCTGAAGTTCAAAGAAGACAAATGAGCACCATCAATGCTTCAAATGTATTTGCCTTAAGAGTTAGCGGAACATTTGATGATTGCCAAGACTTAGTCAAATTAGCTTTTAAAAAACGTGATTTTTTAAAAAATAATCAATACTTACTAGCGGTTAATTCAATCAACTGGACTAGAATTATTGGCCAAATTTGTTATTACTTCTATGCTTTTAATAAACTGCACCAAAAGGGAGATTTAATTTTCTCAGTCCCGACTGGAAATTTTGGTAATGTATTTGCTTGCTATTCAGCCCATAAAATGGGGCTACCCATGAAAAAAATTTCTGTAGCTGTAAATAATAATGATATTTTGCATCGATTTTTTAGCGAGAATAACTATTCAAAGCAACATGTTCGTGAAACTTTATCACCCAGCATGGATATAAGTGTGGCGAGTAATTTTGAAAGACTGGTATATGATCTTTTTTTAGATAGGGATTCTTCTAAATCCTCAACAATGTTTAATAATTTTCCCGATCTTCCAATTGAGTTTGATCAGAAAATTTGGAAAAAGAAAGATGACCTTTTTTCTTCAAACAAGGTCAATGATGCAGAGACAACAAACATGATTAAAGAAATTTACGATACACACGGATACATCTTAGATCCTCATACAGCCGTTGCTGCCGTTGAGGCCTTCCAGAAAAGTGATTCAGGTAATCATTTTGTTGTTTTATCAACCGCACATCCTGCAAAATTTCCCAAAGTATATGAAGACTTGAACATAGAAATAAGTTCACTTCCTGCATCTTTAAGTAACCTTTTTGAGAAAGATGAGCATCTTCATACATTTGACGCTGATTACAATCAAATTATTAATTTTATTAACCTAAATAACTAAATATTTAATTTATGGATATACCAAAAATAATTAAAGCACCTCAAACAGATTTAGACCGCGTGAAAGGGGTTCTTAAGTTAGGCTTTGCTTCAGATGCATTGATTAGATGGGTTTTTCCTGACGCAGCATCATTTTTAAAATGCTTTGATATATGGATGGAGGAATTTTCAAAGATTGCTTTTGAAAATAATATTGTCTACTCAGAAGAGAATTTGTATGGATCGTCTCTTTGGCATCCGCCTGGAATTGATTTTGATAATTCTGTTCTAGAACCAACCTTTGAATATATCCCCTCTGATCGTGTTGAGGTAGCTGCAAAATTTTTTGAAGAATTTGAGAAATATCACCCAGATGATGCTTGGTACTTGTCTTTTATTGCTGTTGATCCAGCACAACAAAGAAAAGGTATTGGTTCTTTCCTGCTTAAGGAAGCATTGCAAATGATTGATGAAAGAGGTGATAGGGCTTATTTAGAAGCATCCAATGAGCAAAACAAAGCTTTATATGAAAGACATGGTTTTGTGGAGATTGGAAAGGTGCAATTTGAGAGCTCTCCTCCTGCATTTCCTATGATTAGAGAATCAAAATAAAGTCAGTTTCAATGTTTATTCTATTTATTGTTTCATAGACTCGATAAAGAGATTAAAATACGAGTCCATGGAAACAGGTGAAATTAAATCAGTCCTTAATGATCTCCGAGATCGTATGAACGATCTCCGGGGGCATCTTTGACGTAGCTGATAAAGAAAGTGCGTTAGAAGATATTAATAATAGATTGTCTGATGAGTCTACCTGGTCTGATTTAGAGCTATCCCAATCTCTTAATAAAGAAAAAACAGATATAGAAAAATTTCTAAATCTCTTTTTATCTGCTGAAGAAGCTATCAACGATAATCTTGATCTTTTAGATATTGCAATTGAAGAATCAGATGATGCGTCTATCAATGAAATTGAGGAAGAAGCCCAAGCTCTGATTTCAAGTGTAGAAGATCTAGAGTTCAATAGAATGTTTTCTAATAAAATGGATCCTAACTCTGCATTTATCGATATCCAATCTGGCTCAGGTGGAACTGAAGCTCAAGATTGGGCTGATATGCTTCTTAGAATGTATACGAGATGGGCTGAAAAGCACGAATTTTCCGTGTCAGTAATTGAACATTCACCCGGAGAGGTCGCCGGAATAAAATCAGCATCACTGCTGATTAAAGGTAGTTATGCATATGGATGGTTAAGAACGGAAACTGGAGTTCATCGATTGGTTAGGAAGTCACCTTTCGATTCAGGGAGTAGGCGACATACATCATTTGCATCTGTATTTATCTCTCCAGAAATTGATGAGTCAATTGAAGTTGAGTTAAATCCTGCTGATGTAAGAATTGATACCTATAGAGCCTCTGGAGCTGGCGGTCAGCACGTTAACAAAACAGATTCAGCTGTACGTTTAACTCATGTTCCAACCGGCACTGTTGTGCAGTGCCAGAATGATCGATCTCAACACAAAAATAAAGATAATGCCTTTAAACAACTCAAATCAAAACTCTATGAGCTTGAATTACAAAAGCAGAAAGATGAACAACAGTTATTAGAAGATAGTAAGTCTGATATTGGCTGGGGCAGCCAAATTCGTTCCTACGTTTTAGATCAATCTCGCATTAAAGACTTAAGAACAAACGTTGAAAGTGGTAATATCTCTTCAGTCCTAGATGGAGATATAGATATTTTTATTAAAGCTAGTCTAACCCAAGGAGTATAAATGAGTGATTCAAATATTGGTGGCGAGGCCTCTATATTAGAAGAGAGACGAAGGAAGCTTGAAGAGCTTAGAGAGCAGAATATAGCTTTTGTAAACAACTTCACTCCTGCTAATAAGGCTCAAGAATTGCATGATTCTTATGGCCACTTAAATAAAGAGGAGCTTGAAGATAAAAAAATCACTAATCTATCAGTTGCAGGAAGAATAGTCTTAAAAAGAGTGATGGGCAATGCCAGCTTTGTAACTATTAGAGATGGCTCAGGAGACATTCAAGCTTACATCAGTAAAAATAATATAGATCCAGATTTATATAAAAATTTTAAATCATGGGATCTTGGAGATATTATCGGTGTTGATGGTAATTTATTTAAAACAAAAACAGAAGAACTAACAGTCGAGGCTCACTCAATTGTCCTAATCACCAAATCGCTAAGACCGATGCCTGAAAAACATAAAGGCTTAGCTGATATTGAAATTAAATATCGCCAACGATACTTGGACTTAATGAGTAGCCCTGAATCAAAAGAGATCTTTATTAAGCGTTCTCAAATAGTGTCATCTGTAAGAGCTACAATGATTGAGGATGGTTTTCTTGAAGTAGAAACCCCTATGATGCATTCCATACCTGGTGGAGCTGTAGCTAAACCCTTTGTAACTCAACATAATGCTCTCGATAGGGAGCTCTTTTTAAGAATTGCACCCGAGCTCCACCTTAAAAGACTATTGGTAGGAGGATTTGAAAAGGTTTTTGAGATTAATAGAAGTTTTAGGAATGAAGGGTTGTCTACAAGGCATAACCCAGAGTTTACGATGTTAGAGTTTTACGCTGCTTTTGCTACTTTTAATGGAACAATAGATTTCACTAAGAATATTATTCAATCAGCCTCAGCAGCAATTGGTAATAATGATGAAATTGAATGGGATGACGACAAAATAGATCTTTCTAATTTTTCTATCAAAACTCTTAATAATTTAGTGTTAGAACATAACTCCGATCTAAGCATTGAGGATTTAACAAGTTTGGACAAGCTTACAAGTTATTCGAAGTCACTCAAAGTGCCACTTAAGAAATCTTGGGGAGCTGGAAAAATTTTATTAGAGATTTTTGAAAAGACAGTAGAGAATCAACTTATTCAACCAACATTTGTTACAGAGTATCCCGTAGAGGTATCACCATTATCAAGGAGAAATAATGAAAATCCGGCTATCGCTGATAGATTTGAATTATTTATTGGAGGCAAGGAAATCGCTAATGGCTTTTGTGAATTAAATGACCCAGATGATCAAGCGGAGAGATTTAAAGATCAGGCTAGAGCTAAAGCAGATGGCGATGATGAAGCAATGGGCTTTGACCAGGATTATATTACTGCATTGGAGCATGGCATGCCACCTGCAGTAGGAGTTGGCATTGGAATAGATAGATTGGTTATGATGCTAACAAATCAAAGCTCAATAAGGGATGTTATTTTATTCCCTCAATTAAAATCTTGAGAGCTACCATCTATACTTTTCAAAATTTTCAGGATTAGCCCATCCCTCAGGATTATTCCAGCCTCTTTTATTGTTATAGGTTTTTAAGTTATAGGAATAAACTCTTGCTGGTTTTATTTCATTGTCGTGAGTAAAGCCTAGCTCTAAGAAATTTTGATGGTCATTATCATCTTTACTTTTTTTAAGAACCAATATCTTTTGAGCAAGACTATTTTTAATTAAGCCAATTTGTGTTTTTGATATTGGCATATCGTCAAAGACTATACATAAATCATTCGGCAAAGCACCATTGGAGTCTAGTTGGCTTAAGCTAATAATCGACATGCTTTTAAGTATGTCCTCGCATGCATTTGCAAAAGTGCTTAAATTTTTTTCTGTGATTGCTAAAACCGATCTAACAGATTCATTGTGGATAACTTCTAGCAAGAAATCATTTAATCCACTTTTACTCATTTATTTTAATAAATCCTTAACCGCAGCTCTTTCATCAATCAACTCATCTGTTGAAATTTTTATTTTTCCTTTTGCAAAATCAGATAAAACAATGTCTCTTACAATCTCAACTTTACCTTCTGGAGTGGTCATCAAAGGCATGCCACAAATAATTTCCTCTGGAAGATCATAACTACCATCACTTATTACTGCCGCACTAAAACAATCTCCAGACGCCGAAGGGTTCTCACAAGCAATAACCGTATCTAGGGCAGCTTTTGCTGCTGAGGTTGCAGAGGATGCTCCTCGCGAATCAATCACAGCTTTACCCCTTTGTTGCACAACTGGTAAAAACTCATTACTAACCCAATTCATATCATCGATAAGATCTTTTCCAGACGATCCATTTGCAATAACATTTTCAAAGTCAGGGTACATAGTCGGACTATGATTTCCCCATATGATCATTTTGCTTATGTCACCGATTCCAATATTAAGTTTCTTTGATAAAACAGACCTTGCTCTACTTGAATCCAGCATCGTCATGGCCATCCATAATTGTGAATCATTCTTTGCTGCATGCCTGCCAATTAGGGCATTCGTGTTAGCTGGATTGCCTACCACTAAGATTTTTGCATCTGATTTACCAAATCTACCAATTGCTTGACCCTGGCCTACAAAAATACCTCCATTAATTTGAAGTAAGTCTGCCCGTTCTTCAATTTTTTTACCATTGAATACAATTCCCCTAGGAATGCTTCCCACTAAGAGGAACCAGTCTGCATCTTTTGCAGCTTCTTCAAAATCTGATGTGTAATTTACATTTCCCATATTAGGAAAATTAGAATCTTCTAACTCCATTACCAGACCCTCTAATTTATCTACTACTTGAGGGATTTCTACTAACTCGAGATCAACAATTTTATCTCCAAATGTATTTCCATCTACTAATCTAGGTATTAAAGAGTAACTAATTTGACCTGCAGCACCAGTAACAACAACTTTAACTCTATTCATTTTAACAATCCTTAAAAATTATTTTTGTTTATTATATTCCTAAACGTTAGATTAATTCGTGGGCCAATGACTTTTTGAGTCTTTTTTATAGAATGTTGCCAATTTTTTTGAGTCTCACCATAAATCAAGATTAAACATCCATTAGTTTGAGGGATTGCAAGAGTCTCTCTGCTTATTTTATTTTTAAAAACTAAATCTCTTTCGCTGCCAAAAGAGATTGAGGCTATGGTTGGATTAGGACCGAGTTCTTTTTCATCATCAGAATGCCATCCCATTGAGTCTTTGCCGTCTCTGTAGTAATTTGCCAGCACTGAATTAAAATCAATCTTGAATTTTTTAAAAATTCTTTTTCTAATCATGATTAGATCCTGATTCCAAGCTTGACGATTTAATTGTTTGCCTGAATATCTGTATTCACACCCTTGATCACCTATCCAGCACTGCAATCTAGGAATCTTCGTATCCCTGCCAAACATTTTAATTGTCATCGACTCCCAGGGAAGCTTTTTTATAAAATTTTTAAGCAATGTATCGGAATCAACAGTATTAAAAAAACCTTCTTCTATTCGAATTTTTAGGTCTTTGTGAGCTACAATTTTATTCTTCATAAGAGATAAGTATAGATATGTTTTCATTAAATCCAATCGGTTCAATCAATGACTAAAGTTTTAATTATTGGAGGAGGTCATGCTGGTGCAAATACAGCATTTGCGCTAAGAAAGGATGGTTTTGATGGAGAAATCACGATAATTAGTGATGAGAAGTATCTCCCTTACCATAGACCTCCGCTCTCAAAAGACTTTCTTAAGCAAAATATTGCAATAGAAAAGTTGGGCTTTAAATCTGCTGATTTTTATGAAGAGCAAAAGATCTCAATTAATTTGAATACCAAAATTGATTCCATTGATTTAGAATCAAACCTAGCTATTGCAAAGGATGTCTCCTTTGATTTTGACTATTTAGTTTTTGCCACTGGAGCAACTCCAAGATTGTTGCCAATGGAAAATGCCGATTCAAAAAATTTATTCTATTTGAGGCAAATAACTGATGTAGTATCTATGCAACAACAAATCACTCCCGAGAAAGAAATAGTTTTGATTGGCGGAGGATACATAGGGTTGGAGGTAGCTTCAGCCATGATAGAGCTTGGCTTAAAAGTTACCATCCTAGAGGCAGAAGAGCGAATTCTTCAAAGAGTAACTAGTCCAGAGGTTTCGGAATTTTATAATGATTTTCATTCCAAAAAAGGAGTTAGGATTATTTGTAATGCAAAAGTAACTAGTTTAAATGCTGAAAATCAAATGATTCATTCAGTTTCTTTAGAGTCTGGTGAAAGTCTAGCAGCTGATATAGTTCTAGTAGGCATAGGAGCCATCCCTAACTCGCAACTTGCAGATTCAATTGGCTTAGAATGTAGTAATGGAATCAAGACAGATCAGTATTGCAGAACTTCCATACCAAATATCCTAGCGCTAGGCGATTGCGCCTCTTCATTCAATGCCTTATTTAACTATGAATTCAGGCTTGAGAGTGTTCCAAATGCATTAGCCCAATCAAAAGTTGTTTCTTCATCTATTGTTGGAAATGAGCTTTTCAATAATGAGTTGCCATGGTTTTGGTCAGATCAATATGACTTAAAATTACAGATGGCAGGTTTATCAAGTGGCTATGAAGAATGTCATATTATTGGTGATATAGATGCTGCTGAATTTATAGCTTGCTATGGAAAAGATGGGTATTTAATTGCAGTTGATAGCGTTAATAAACCCAAGCAGTTCATGCTTTTTAAAAGAGCTCTAACTAATGGTTTTAGATTAGAGATGAGTCTTCTAAAAGATAAAAATTTTCAGCCTGAGTCCATTTTTTCAGGTTCAAATTAGTTAAAATATATCTAACAACACGGAGATAACCATGACTATAAGATTTGATGACAAAGTAGTAATTGTAACAGGCGCAGGAGGAGGCTTAGGAAAGCAGCATGCGCTTGAATTTGCAAGAAGGGGTGCAAAAGTCGTGGTTAACGATCTTGGTGGTGCTGTTGATGGTTCAGGTGGTGCAAGCGATGCAGCCAATACAGTTGTTGAGGAAATAAAGGCTGAAGGGGGAGAGGCGATTGCAAATGGCTCTAGCGTTGCAGACAAAGAAGGGGTATCTAAAATGGTTTCAGAAACCTTGGAGGAATGGGGCAGAATAGATATTCTAGTTAATAACGCTGGCATCTTAAGAGACAAAAGTTTTCATAAGATTACAACAGAAGAGTTTGATCAGGTGATGGATGTGCACTTTCAAGGGAGCTTCTATGCATCTCATGAAGTTTATCCAATAATGAGAGAGCAAAATTTTGGCAGAATAATTTTTACCACTTCATCGGGTGGTTTGTGTGGAAATTTTGGTCAAGCAAACTATGGCGCGGCAAAAATGGGGATGATTGGATTAATGAATTGCTTAAAAATAGAAGGTCAAAAATATAATGTATTTTCCAGCGCAGTTGCTCCTGTAGCTTTATCAAGGATGACAGATTCACTATTTCCAGAGGGAATCGGAGAGAGATTTTTGCCTGAATATGTCACTCCAGCTGTAATCTACCTAGCAAGTGAGGAAAGCGAAAATGGTGCTATTATTGGTGCCGGGGCTGGTGTTTTTACTAGGTTTAGAATCCTTGAGACAATGGGCTTAGCTCTTGGAACTGGGGATAATATGACTCCTGAAAATATAGCAGCTGGATGGGATTCGGTATCTGACATGGAAGATGCAAGAGAGCTTTTTAGTGGCCCTGAGCAAACTATAAAAATTCTTGAGCAGGCAGATAAATCTTAAGCAGAAAAACTTTCTCGCTGAGACATCAGATCAGTATGTCTTTGAATCTCAGGATAATCTTCCAGCTTTAATTGATTAAGGCCTATAAAAAAATCTGTAGTTGTTATCATTTGAATATCTGCAAAGGTATATCTATCACCAGCAACGAATTCAGATTCTGAAAGAACACTATTAAAGTATTTTAAAGACTTAACACCGATATTTTTTTGGGTTTCGCCATATTCTTTATTCTGAGTTTCCAATGCTGACATTGCTGGATGCAAATGTCGAAATCCCATTGCTAATGGAATCATGAGCTCACTATAAATTCTTGCTTGCCACATCTCAATTGAAGCAATCTCCATTGGACTTTCGCCAAATAAGTTTGGCTCTGGATATAAAGATTCCAAATATCTACATATAGCAGTTGATTCCATAATAACAGTGCCATCATCTAACTGAAGTGCAGGAATTCTGGAATTGGGAGCTATTGAACGATATTCTGCAGTCTTATGCTCCCCTTTCATTAGGTCAATCTCAACCATCTCAATATCTTTTATATTCTTTTCAGATATAAACATTCTTACTTTTCTAGGGCTATTGGCCATTTGATTGTTGTATAGTTTCATTTTTTATTATCTCCTGCTTTCTTATTATTGTGATATCCCTTAAAAGCAATATAAGTTTGGATGAGGTTAGCGATCACAAACGCGGGCAAATCAACAAAAATAAATACTAGGGCGCCTGCAAATCTACTGATGCCTGTCAAAATGTAACCATTCAATCTTGTTTCATGCTTTACTGAGCTTACTAAGGCTAAACTGAGAATGCTTAAGAGCAAAATTACCCACTGACCATATTGTAAAAAACCTTCAATCATTTGAACCTTCTGTTGCTAACTCACGATTAGTTTTTTCGGCAGTTGCCCAATCTTGCGGAAGTTTGCGCGCAACAACTAAAAAACTAATGATTGATGGTATGAATATTAGAGACGTCACGGTCATGGCATATCTAATTGACTCAACCTCACCATTGCTTGCTTTAAATATATCAATCATCCAGCCTGAGATGCTTGGACCAAGACCTAATCCAATCATATTTAAAATAAAAAAGAATAGGGCAGTAGACATAGCACGCATGTGAATAGGGGCCAAGGTTTGGGCTATTGCAAAACTTGGTCCTAGATAAATACCCATAAATATCAAGAAGAAAGATGTAAATATTAGATTCATTTCAACTGAGGTAGACCACCAAGCCGCAATTCCAATAGGAAGACATAGGGCAATTGAAATTGCTGGCAACCACCCATAGGCTCTAATATCTATTTTACCCCATCGATCGGCAAGTCTTGCTCCAAAAAAAGCTCCTCCAGCGTATGTAATTCCATTTATAAATCCTAAAATAATAACCAAAGTTTGGAAATCGAAATTTGGATCTAGTGTTACAAGGTACTTAGTGTGAAATGCTGATTTGGAATAAGAAACAAAGGAACCAAAAGCAATTCCAAAACACATAGCCCACCATGCTGGAATTCTTAGAAGGGTTTTTAGGGATTGAAGAAAAGGTGGTTTTACAATTTCTCTATGATCACCAAACTCCATTGCTCCACGAACTGGCTCACGTATTGCAAATTTCACAACTACAGCTAAGAGAATTCCGGTAACACCAAGAAAGACAAAAATTTCTCTCCAGTTCACATCCTCACTGGAAGCGCCTATCAAGGCTGCTGTTACAAAATAAGCTGCCATGATACCAATTGGTATACCCATAGCATATACTCCAAGAGCGCTTGCTCTCTCCTCTTTTGGATACATGTCTGAGATAATTGAATGAGAAGGAGGGCTGCCACCAGCTTCACCAATGCCAACTCCCATTCTTGCAAGACCAATCTGAACAAAATTAGTTGCTAGCCCAGTTAGCGCTGTAAACCCACTCCATGTTGCAAGTGCTATCGAAAGTATATTTACTCTGTTATATCTATCTGCTAGCCAAGCTATTGGAATTGCAACTGTTGTATAGAAGACTGCAAATGCTAAGCCTATCAAAAGCCCCAACTCTGTATTAGTCAGGTTTAGATCTGCTTGTATAAAAGGAGCTAATATTCCTACAATTTGTCGATCAATAAAATTAAATCCATAGACAATTGTGAGCAATATCAATACAAAAGTGCGATAGCCTTTTGTTGGCTGATGATTCTCAGTCATTTGAATTTTCCCCTAGTTTGTAATGCTTTATTATAGCCTAGAGATTTAAATTGTATTGATATCAATCAACCAGGATTTATGTTACTCCCAGTTTAATGCGCCCCCAGTTTGATATTCAATCACTCTAGTTTCAAAGAAGTTCTTTTCTTTTCTAAGATCCATTATTTCTGACATCCAAGGGAACGGGTTTGTTGCACCTTTAAATTCTTCCTCTAATCCAATTTGGGTGAGACGTCTATTAGCGATGAATTGTAGGTATTCTTCCATCATGGAAGCATTCATACCTAAAACACCTCTAGGCATAGTATCTCTTGCGTATTGAATCTCAAGCTCAGTTCCTTCAAGAATCATCTGAGCTGCTTCGTTTTTCATTTCCTCATCCCAAAGATGCGGATTTTCAATTTTAATTTGATTAATTACATCAATTCCAAAATTTACATGCATGGATTCATCTCGCAATATGTATTGGAATTGCTCAGCTGTTCCTGTCATTTTATTGCGCCTTCCCATTGATAAGATCTGAGTAAAACCACAGTAAAAGAAGATGCCTTCAAGCACACAATAGAATGCTATCAGATTCCTTAAGAGTTGCTTGTCGGTTTCTGTTGTTCCAGTTTGAAAGGTTGGATCAGAGATTTGTTGAGTATACTTTAGGCCCCAGGCTGCTTTTTTAGCAACACTTGGTATTTCTCGATACATATTAAATATTTCACCTTCATCCATGCCAAGTGATTCAATGCAGTATTGATATGCATGGGTATGGATTGCTTCCTCTAAGCTTTGTCTCAAAATATATTGGCGGCATTCAGGATTTGTTACCAATCTATAGAGAGCAAGAACCAAATTATTAGCAACTAATGAGTCTGCAGTCGAGAAGAACCCAAGATTTCTTTTTACAATCGTTCTCTCATCTTCAGTTAAGCCGTCTTCTGATTTCCAAAGTGCAATATCTGCAGTCATATTTACCTCTTGTGGCATCCAATGATTTGCACTTCCATCAAGATATTTTTGCCATGCCCAATCATATTTGAATGGAACTAATTGATTGAGGTCTGCTTTGCAGTTGATCATAGCTTTATCATCAACTTGAACTCTGCCATTGTGCATCTCATCTAGCTCTTTCACGCCCTCTGATGCATCAAAGGTCTCCATGGCCTTTCTAGCAGCCTCTGCTCTGGAGCCAGCCTCAACAGCTATAGGAGCTACTTCCGAAACGGGTTCTGGCTTAGCAATTGATTCAGCATGTTTAGGTGCTTCCGTTGCTGTATTTTGTATTGAAGGAGCTACTTGAGTCTCTTCTTTATTATATTCATCCCAATTTAACATTTCTTTCTCCGTGTTATTGACAGGCTTCGCAGTCAGGATCATCCAAAGAGCATGCTTCTGGCACAGGAGCTGGTGCACCTAGTTCATGAGGAACTTCTGGTGTTGACTCAGCTTGAGCGCTGACTGCATTTAAGCTTCCTTGGTTGATGGTTGATTTTTCTGTTGTGGTTGCTGCTATAGATCTAAGATAGTAAGTAGTTTTTAAACCAGAATACCAAGCCATTCTGTATGTAAGATCTAGTTTTTTACCGTTGGCATTACCGATATATAGATTTAATGATTGAGCTTGATCTATCCATTTTTGTCTTCTGCTTGCTGATTCAACGATGTATCGTGGTTCAACTTCAAATGCAGTCGAGAACAGTTTCTTAATATCATCAGGAATTCTCGATATTTCACTCAAGCTGCCTTCAAAATACTTCAAGTCATTGATCATGACGTCATCCCATAAATTAAGTCCTTTGAGTTTTCTAACCAGGTGAGGATTTACGATGGTAAATTCACCAGAAAGGTTGGATTTAACATATAGATTTTGATAAGTCGGTTCAATTGATTGAGTGACACCAGTAATATTAGAAATTGTTGCTGTAGGGGCAATTGCCATAACATTCGAATTTCTCATACCATCTTTTTTTACTTTCTTGCGCAGTTTGTCCCAATCTAGAGTTTCAGACTTATCAACCTTTATAAATTCACTACCTCGGTTTTTTTCTAAAATATCTATTGAATCTTTTGGAAAAATTCCTTGGCTCCAAAGAGAGCCGTCATAAGAAGGGTACGTTCCTCTTTCTTTTGCTAATTCGCTTGATGCGTGGATTGCATAGTAGCTAATGATTTCCATGCTTCGGTCAGCAAATTCAATGGCCGCATCAGAACAGTAGGGCGCATCTTGCATATATAGCGCATCCTGAAAGCCCATAAGCCCCATTCCAACTGGACGATGTTTGAGATTTGAATTTTTAGCTGTATCAACGGAGTAATAATTTATGTCAATAACATTATCAAGCATGCGCAATGCGGTGGTTACCGTTTGCTTTACTTTCTCTTGGTCTAAAGCACCATCCTTCATATGCTGAGGTAAATTAACTGATCCAAGGTTGCAGACAGCTATTTCATCATTGCTAGTGTTCAGGGTTATCTCGGTACATAAATTGGATGAATGAATGACTCCAATGTGTTGTTGCGGAGAGCGCAAATTGCATGAGTCTTTAAAAGTGATCCACGGATGACCTGTTTCAAAAAGCATAGTTAGCATTTTTCTCCACAGATCTTTGGCAGGAATGGTTTTGTGTTGATCCATTTTTCCTTCAGCAGCTAGAGCTTCGTATTCTTCATATCTTTTTTCAAATGCGAGGCCCGTTAGATCATGCAAATCTGGTGTTTCTCCAGGAGAAAAAAGAGTCCAGTTTTTATCTAACTCAACTCTTTTCATAAATAAATCAGGTACCCAGTTGGCAGTGTTCATATCATGAGTTCTTCTTCTGTCATCGCCAGTATTTTTTCTTAGATCTAAGAATTCTTCTATATCGAGATGCCATGTTTCAAGGTAAGCACACATGGCTCCTTTTCTTTTACCACCTTGATTTACTGCAACAGCAGTATCATTTGCAACTTTTAAAAAAGGAACAACACCTTGGCTTTTCCCGTTGGTTCCTTTGATGTAAGAACCTAGCGCTCTCACAGGGGACCAATCATTGCCTAGGCCACCAGCCCATTTAGAAAGCAGCGCATTGTCTTTCATTGCACCAAAAATTCCGTCAAGGTCATCTGGAATAGTTGTTAGATAACATGAAGAAAGTTGTGGGCGCAGAGTTCCAGAATTAAAAAGAGTAGGTGTTGAACTCATATAGTCAAAGCTTGAGAGCAATTTATAGAATTCTATAGCTCGATCCTCTTTATCTTTTTCCTCAACGGCAAGCCCCATAGCGACTCTCATGAAGAAGATTTGAGGTAGTTCATATCTTGTGTCTTGATAATGGATAAAATATCTATCATAAAGAGTCTGAAGACCTAGGTATGTAAATTGGTAGTCTCTGTCGTGATCGATGGCCTCTCCTAGTTTTTTTAGATCAAATTCTTTCAGAATAGGATCCAGCATTTGAAGTTCAACCCCTTTGTCGATGTATGCTTTAAATGCCTCTGGATAGTATTTCTGCATCTCTGGGTGTGAGCTTTCTTCCGCTATTCCCAAAAAGGATAAAGCCTCGCTTCTTAGCTCATCTAAAAGAATTCTTGCAGTAACATACGTATAATTTGGCTCTTGCTCTACTTTTGTTCTTGCTGACATGACAAGAGAGGACTTCATATCGCTTACGGATACACCGTCATATAGATTTTTAATTGACTCCTCAAGAATTGAATCAGCGCTTACATCCTCTAAACCATCACAAGCGTGATTAACAACAGCGGCTAATCTGTTTATATCCAATGGAACTTGAGTCCCATCACTTTTTGTTACAGAAATTTTAGGCGCATCTATGTTTGATTTTTGAGGCACATCTTTTGTTCTTTCAGCTGCTCTTTCTTCTCTGTATAAAATATATTTTCTAGCTACTACGTATTCCTCGTTGCGCATGAGCTGGAGCTCTACTTGATCCTGTATTTCTTCGATATGTAGAGTGCCGCCGGATGGCATTCTTCTTTTGAAAACCTCCTGAACATCTGCGGTGATGTCTTCAACTTTTCTATGAATTCTTTCGCTTGCTGCTGCATTACCAGATTCATTTGCTAAAAAAGCTTTTGTTACGGCAACTTTTATCTTGTCTTCTTCAAATGGAACAACCTTACCGTTGCGTTTTATCACCCTTAGCTTTCCAGGTGCTGTGATATTTAAATCTTCTGATGGTATTGATCCAATTGCTTCTTGCCCAGCACTTTCTTGAGTCTTACTTAACTCTTGTATTGTCATTTTTATCCTCTATGTTTGTTTCTTTCGTTGATAAGTTTTTAAAAAACTCATCAATGGGTGGGGTCAAAACGTCTTTTTTTAAATTTCTTTAACCAACATCAATATTCTTACATTGTGGATAAATAATCAAGCAAAAAACACAATATATTGTGAATTCTTTTAAATTTTTCACAATATGCTGTATAAATGGTGTTTATTGATTGTGAGAACGAAGTGAGTAAATTGTGGATAACCTGATATTTTTGGAGACTTTATGACAGTATTAATAGCTTTGGACCAAGGGACTACAAGCACACGAACTGTGGCGTTTGATAAAGAACTACAAATTATTCATTCAGAGCAAAAAGAATACCCATTAATTTACCCCAATGATGGTTGGGTAGAGATTGAACCTGAGGAATTAATGAATTCTGTCTATGCAACTATTGATCCTGTGCTTGATGCTTGTTCGGATATTATAGCCATCGGGATAACAAATCAGCGTGAGACAACTTTAGTGTGGGATGCGGATTCAGGACAGCCTATCTACAATGCAATTGTTTGGCAGGATAGAAGAACTGCAGAACAATGCATGCAACTTAAAAATGATGGAGTAGAAGAAAATATAAAGAGCAAAACAGGACTCTTGCTTGATCCATACTTTTCAGCAACAAAAATTTCATGGATTTTAGATAACGTAGATGGTGCTAGGGAGAAGGCTGATGCTGGAAAATTGCGTTTTGGAACCGTAGATACTTTTCTATTGTGGCAATTGACATGCGGAGATATTTATAAAACTGATGTTACCAATGCATCTAGAACAAATTTATATAACATACATAGAAAAGAGTGGGATGCTGAGCTTCTTGAAATTTTTAATATCCCGAGCTCAATGCTCCCAGAGGTACATTCTTCCGACAGTAATTTTGGAACTCTAGTCAGAGGCGACAAAACGATCCAAATCTCTGGAGTGATAGGTGATCAGCAAAGTGCATTAGTGGGCCAAAGGTGTTTTCAGTCAGGTCAAATGAAAGCAACATTTGGAACAGGATGTTTTTTGATGGTGAATACAGGCGATGAGTCAATGCAGTCAACATCAGGTCTTCTAAACACTATTGGATACGGCCTTTCTGGTAAGGTTTCATATGCATTAGAGGGGAGTATTTTTTCAGCAGGAACAATTATTCAATGGCTTAGAGATAATATGGAATTCTTTTCAGACTCTTCGCAAAGCATCAATTTTCTTCAAGCAAGTGGTGAGTCTAATGGTGTTTTATTTGTTCCTGCTTTTACGGGAATTGGAGCTCCGCATTGGAATTCAGAAATTAGAGCAGCTTTTTACGGTTTGACAAGGGACTCAACTAAAACAGATATGGTTACCGCTGCATTTAAGTCATTAATATATCAAGTCATTGATATTAAAGAAGCTCTAAAAATTGATGGGATAGAAATTAATAATTTATCTATTGATGGTGGTATGGCTGCTAATTCAATGTTTTGTCAGCTATTAGCAGATTGTTTGGGTCAGGAGGTGCAAGTTCCCTCAAGCTTGGAGTCCACAGCTGTTGGCGCTGCAATTACTGCTGGCATAGGGGCCCATTTCTTTTCTATTGACGATTTGCAAAAAATGCAATCAGGAAATGGAACCATTTATGAACCAAGATCAAAAGTTTTTAATTCAAACGACTTGATTGAATGGAGAAAACTTCTTAGAGTCCTTATAGAGACTTATAATTAAAAATAAATCTTTGGCATGTAATGCAAAAATAAATTTCTCTAAAATGATTTCAGAGCTTCTAGCATAAGATATTTTTAAATTTCTTCAATTAAATAGTTCTCAGTGTTTTGGTTTGGTATTTAATGTAATAAACTAAGCTAACTTTTAATTAAGTCCCCCTGACTGGTAAACATGTTTAATTTTAAAACTTTCAATAATATTGCTGAAGATGGCCTTGATATTCTTCGTAGAAATAAATTCAAAGAAGTGTCTAATAATCCTGATGGGATATTGCTTAGAAGTCACACTCTCGCAAAAGAAGAATTTGAAGAAAATCTTTTGTGCATAGCAAGGGCCGGAGCAGGCACAAATAACATCCCTATTGATGATGCAACCCAGAAAGGAATTGTTGTTTTTAATACCCCCGGTGCAAATGCAAATGCAGTAAAAGAGCTTGTTATATGCGGCATGTTGCTTTCTTCTCGAGGCATAATTGATGGGATTGAATTTGCAAAGAATCTTGATCTTAAAGACGCTTCAGGCTTGAACAAGGCAATGGAGGCTCAAAAAAAAACCTTCGCTGGCAATGAGCTGGCTGGCAAGACACTAGGAATAGTTGGGCTTGGATCAATTGGTTCAATGCTTGCGCAAGCTGCTCATACCCTAGGAATGAGACTAGTAGGATATGACCCTTACATTTCTATAGAGGGTGCATGGAGGTTACCGCGAGAGGTTGAAAAAGCTGAGACCATGGACGCACTTTTGCAACAATCAGACTATGTTTCACTCCATGTTCCGCTTGTTGAGGCAACAAAAAATCTAATTAACAAATCCAACTTAAGCAAACTTAAAAAAGGTGCCAGGCTTATTAATCTGTCCAGAGGCGGAATAGTTAATACCAGCGATGTCATAGCTGAGCTTGAGGATGGTAATTTAGGCAAGTTTGTAACAGATTTTCCAACTCCGGAGCTTATCAAGCGTTCCGTGAAGAAAAATGATGTAGTGCTTTTGCCGCATTTAGGCGCTAGCACAAAAGAGGCGGAAGTTAACTGTGCTGTAATGGCTGCAAATCAAATGGTTAATTATCTTCAAGATGGCACTATCTTGAATTCTGTAAATTTTCCAAGAATCTCGCTTTCAAGAGGGACTGATCACCGCTTAGTTATCATCAACCATAATGAACCCGGAATGATTAGCAAAATTACTGATTCAATTGCTGCTTGTAATATCAACATTGCTGAAATGACTAATAAAAGCAGAGATGAAATTGCCATAAACTTGATCGATTTAGAATGCCAGGCAAGTGAAAAACTAATTGATCAACTTCGATCAGTTGAGCATGTAATGAGCGTCAGATCTCTGAATATAAGCAATTAAATTTAAACGTAATTTTCAACAAAGCTTTTATCAAAAGGCACAATTTGGTCCTCTTTCCCGTCTTGAACTTTATTAGCCCAATCAGGGTCTGACAAAAGAGCTCTTCCAACTGCAATTAAATCAAATTCAGACTTATGCAGCTTTTCATGAAGAATGTTTAAATCGGCAGTTTGTGTTTTATGGTCGCCAGAATAGAGTTTTATAAAATCTTTATCCAGTCCAACACTGCCCACACTTATACTTGGAAGTCCTGTTGCCTTTTTTGCGACTCCAGCTAAGTTTGGGCCCTTAGGTTCAAATTCTCCTTCCCAAAAACGACGATTGCTGCAATGAATAAAATCAGCCCCAGCATTTTTTAAGATATTAAAAAATTTATTTAGCTCGTTTGCGTCTGAAGTAATTTTTGCTTCATAGTCTTGTTGCTTCCATTGAGAAACTCTTATGCCAACTTTGAAACTTTCAGAGGTATTTTTCTTTGATGCCTCAAGGATATCTTTGGCAAGCCTAGCTCTATTCTCAATTGAGCCTCCATATTCGTCAGTTCTTAAATTAATCTGATCCCAAAAAAATTGATCGATTAAATACCCATGCGCTCCATGAATTTCTACGCCATCAAATCCAATTTCTTCACAAATCTTTGTATCTTTAGCATAAACCTCTATCAACTCTTTAATTTCTTCAAGCGTCATTTCATGTGCCACTTTCTTACCAGGAACTACATATCCGGATGGAGTAAATCCAGGAACTTCTGGCATAGGAGGCATCCCAGGTTTTCTAATTCCACCAACATGCCATAGCTGACAGAAGATAGATGAATTATTCTTATGAACTTCAGAAACAACTTTTTCCCACATTTTTTTCGCGTCATCTGTTGCTAAATTTGGGACATCTGGATAGCCGCTTGCAGCTCGATGACTTACTTCAACCCCTTCAGTCAAGATTAAACCAACTCCGCCTTGAGCTCTTCGGGCATAGTAGGTTGGAGCATACTCGTTGAGCACTCCGCTTGGTGAACAATTCCTTGTCATAGGAGCCATAACCACTCGATTTCTTAGCTTCAAACCATCCATGTTAAAAGCAGAAAAAAGTGTATTTTTTTGATCATTCATATGGATTTTTTATGGTTACTATAAGGAAGATCTATTCTAATTTATTTTTTTTTAAAAAAATACTTGCCCACAGAACAAAATAGTGTTATTGAGACCTTTTAAAATCTCATTACAAAACGTATCTAGACAAGCTAAATATATTATAAATTACTGATTTGCGGTATTTTTATTATTTATTGATTAGTTTTTGATCAATTTACATGAAACCTTATGAAATCAGTCTAAAATGTAAGAATATTAAGTTATCCCAAGCTTTATCCACAGATTCTGTGGATAAAATTTAAGCATTTTTTAGAGTACTTTTTTTGAATATTTTTAATTTTCCTGAGGCATGGCTAGAGCCACTTGGTAAAGGATTTTGTGTAGATTTTTTGGATGAAATCGAGTCAAAATTTTTAAAACTCAAGGCTGAGAATAAGACTATATTCCCTCCGACTTCTATGATATTCCGGGCTCTAGAATTGGTTGACTTCTATGAAGCTAAAGTATTAATTTTGGGTCAAGATCCATATCATGATTTAGGCCAAGCAAATGGCCTGTCTTTTTCAATCAACAAAGAGATAATGATCCCTCCATCATTAAGAAATATTTTTCTAGAATTAAAAGATGATTTAAATATTCCCATTCCACAGCATGGCGATTTAACTTTTTGGGCTCAACAAAAAATCTTGCTACTAAATTCTGTATTAACAGTGGAGCATGGAAAACCAAATTCACATAAAGAATTAGGCTGGGACAAATTAACTGATCAAATTATTTCTCAGCTTAGTAAAAGAGGAAATATGATTTTTGTTTTGTGGGGCAAAATTGCTCAAAGCAAACTTCAATTAATAAATAAAAAAACAAATAAAGTTTTATCGGCTCCTCATCCTTCTCCTCTTTCTGCATACAGAGGGTTCTTTGGATGCAGGCATTTTTCAAAAATTAATAAAATTTTGATAGAGAGTGGCTCAAGTAAAATAAACTGGAAACTTGATTAATTTGTTAAGAGAAACTGTCTATTTTTCCAAAGCAAGATGAAAAAATTATTTCTTGATCCTGATAGCTTTTTCCAATAATTGTAAATTTTGTAACTTCTTCTTTATTTGAATGAAGTATTAATCTGGTCTCTTTTTTCAATTTACCTAGATATTCCATTCTTGCAATTATTTCTTGTCCTTTAAAACAGCCTTTATTAAAACTAACCCTAGTATTTTGTTGTCCCAGTTCATGAGGTCTATATTTACCAGTTTCTTTAAGCTGAATTTGATGGTCGCCCATTATTTTTCTGTTTATAAACCAATTCTCTATCCTGAGAACATCATTATTTTGATAATCATTGTTTTCATCTATTAAGAGGGACATAGTTGCGATATCTGATCTTAAAATAAGGTGCTCATTTAGAAGCATTGGCTGGTCTTTCTTCCTTGTAAAGCCGATAACTTTACACCCAAGAAGCTCAGCAGAGACTTTGTAAAATGGTAAAAATTTAGACATTTCATTTAGAAAAATATCTTTTAAAGCTTTTTCAATGATAATTAGCCACTTATTTTGATCAAAAATAATTTCAAAATTGCATAAAATAAAGCCTTTTTCATTGCACAAAGAAGAAACTTGACCAAACTGATCTTTGATAAGCGCGCAATCTGATGTCACCTGTCCTTGTAAAAGATTTAATACGGAGTCAGAATCACCATTTAAATGAATTACTGCAATATCATCAAGATAAACAGCTCCATATTTTATAAAACTAGAATTTGACAATTTATTTAAATAAAAACTTCAATGCAGATATTATATTAGCCTAGAAAATGAATACAGACATTAATAAAACAAAATGGAAGTGCAGGAGGGGTCTTAGGGAGCTAGATCTTTTATTTAGAAGATACAGTGAAGATAAGCTGGATTCTCTTTCTCAAGAGGATTTTGAGATGTTTAACAGTATTTTAGACCTCGAAGATCAGCCTTTATATGACTTTATATTTAAAAATGAGTCTTTAAATAGTCCTGAAAAAGAGAACTTTATTCTTAATAACATAAAAAACTTCACAGATAAGTGAAACTATTTCAATTTACCTTTGTCCAAATCAACGAGGAAATCTATGGGGATTAGCAAAGGGGATGAAGTGCTTGTCAACGAAATAAAAGCTGGAAACGCAATGGCTTTTGAAGCCATGGTTTTAAAATATCAACCTAAGCTTATGTCTTCCTTGATCGGATACACAAAGTCACGAGATCAAGCTGAGGAAATATGCCAAAAAACATTTATTCGAGTTTGGCAAAAAATTGATTCTTTTAGAGGAGATAGCGCACTTTTTACATGGATCTATAGGATTGGAATAAATTTAGCAAAAAATGATTTTGCTAGCAGCTTTTCTAAAGCCTCAAAAGTTACTGAATCATTAGATCAAAATGAGCATGACGTCCCTCAGTACCTTTCTCCCGAGATAGAGCTTATAGCAATGGAGTCAGAGAATAAGATCATGGAATTTATCCAAACCCTAGATATAGATACTAAGACAGCTTTTACATTAAGAGAAATTGAAGGAAAAACCTATGATGAAATAGCTCAAATACTTAAATGCCCAATTGGAACAGTTAGATCAAGAATATTTAGAGCAAGACAATTAATTTTAGAATTTATGAATCAGGAGAACATATTAAATGAATAAAGACTTAGAAAAACTATCCGCGCTTTATGATGGCGAGCTTCCATCTAAAGAAATGCAAGATGGCCTTGCCGAGATGCATGCTGATGAAAACTTAAAAGAAATTTTTCAAAAATTTGGACAAATTTCAGAGCTGGTTCAAAGGCATTCGGACCAAAAAACCCCAAAAGTCACATTATTAAAAGATTACCTTAGCAAGGTTAACCCTGTGATGAGCAATTTGGTAACAGCGGCGGCAACAGTCATGATCACATTAATTGTTTTGTATCAGTTTGATGATGATCGCTTTCAAGTAGATAGAGATAGTTCTTTGCAGCTTTCATCAGCACTTTCAAGTGATCAAGCCAAAAATCAATTGTTAAACACAGATCAAAATATCATGGAGCACATGATTCATATTATGCAATCTAATCAATCCCATAATTCCCAGCAGGTTTCTAAAAACTGGATTCCAGTAGGCTTTTCTGTAAATCCAAATAACCCAAACCAGTACTCAAATGGAAGGAATAATTTGTTCTTTCATCTTGAAAATAAACAACTTGGTATTAAAAAGGTAAAATACTTTAAAGCTAATAATAATTGGATTTACTTAATTCCATTGCAAGATGGAAGACTGTTAACTGCATATGGGGATATTCCTCCATCAGTGGCTAACCCCATGATCCAATCAATTTATCAAAGGAAATAACATGAATCTTTTTACAAATAAGATTGTTCTATTATTAATTCTAGGATTTGCATCATTTACTAATGCAGCATTGCCTTCTAATATTTCAGAATTAGTTGAAACTTCTGCGCCCGCTGTAGTAAATATAACTTCTCGCAAAGAAGTGAAAATGCAGAATTCATTCAGAGGGTTCGATGAATTTGAAAGATTCTTTGGCATTCCTCGAGGAAGAGGCTTTCCTCAACCTCAACAACCTGAAACAAGAGAGGCTGTAGCTTATGGTTCCGGTTTTATTTTTAAAGATGGCTATTTGTTAACAAACTTCCATGTTGTTGATGAGGCCGAAGAAATTACAGTTTCGCTAAATGATAGAAGAGAGTTTTCTGCTGAGGTTGTTGGAATTGATCCTTTGTCAGATCTTGCTGTGTTGAAGATTAAGGGCAAAAATTTACCAAAAGTTTCTATTGGCGATAGTGAAAACCTTAAAGTTGGAGATTGGGTTGTTGCAATTGGTTCTCCATTTTCCTTTGATTTTTCAGTTACCGCAGGAATTGTTAGCGCAAAAGGAAGAAGTATTCAGAATCAAAATATTGGGAACTATGTTCCATTTATTCAGACCGATGTTGCAATTAATCCAGGGAATTCTGGAGGACCTTTGTTTGATTTAGATGGAAAGGTTGTGGGAATTAATTCCCAAATATATTCTCGAAGCGGGGGCTATCAGGGTCTTGCTTTTGCAATTCCTATCGATGTTGCTATGGAGGTTGCTAGCCAGATTATCGAAGATGGAAGCGTTGCTCGCGGATATCTGGGTGTCAGGGTTGGTGAGGTTGACAATGATCTTGCTGAGGCGCTAAGCATGGACAAACCTTATGGAGCCCTTATAACAGATGTTGAGAAGGGAGAATCTGGCGATGATGCAGGCCTTCAAGCAGGAGACGTAATTATTGAATTCAATGGCAAAGAAATTAAATTTGGTTCAGATTTGCCTCATGTGGTTGGAAGAATCCAACCAAAAACAAAAGCAAATGCTAAAGTTATTCGCGATGGAAAAAATATTAACCTGAAGTTTGTTTTAGGAGAATTGCCTGCTGATGAAAGAACGTTTATTCCAGCTAAAACCGAAATTTCTGCTGACCCATTAGGGCTCAAGATTGAAGATTTATCTGAAGATAACTCTAGACCAAATGATCCTGAAAATGGAGTCTTGGTTTTAAGGGTGAATAATGGATCTCCTGCTTATGGAAAGCTAACTAGAGGAGATATCATCACTGAAGTTATTTCTCAGGGAAAGCGATATGCCATTGAGGATGCAGAATCTTTTAAGGAATTGATTGAGCAATTTGATGAAGGTGATAAGTTAGCCATTGTAGGTCGAAGAAACAATAATAGATTCTTTGTTGCAGTAACCGTAGATTAAATACATCTTAAATGCATAAGAAAAGCTGATAACAGATCAGCTTTTCTTATAGAATAGTCATGCATTTATTAGAAGATGAAAAATATTAGAAATTTCTCAATTATTGCCCACATTGATCATGGGAAATCGACTCTATCTGATCGATTGATAGAATATTGTGGAGGACTCTCTCAAAGAGAAATGTCAGAGCAAATTCTTGACTCGATGGACATCGAAAGAGAGCGCGGAATTACCATAAAAGCACAAGCTGTAACTCTTGACTTTGAAAGAGACGGCCAAACTTATCAACTGAATTTTATTGATACGCCTGGACATGTAGATTTTTCTTATGAAGTTTCTCGTTCATTATCTGCCTGTGAGGGAGCTTTATTGGTTGTTGATGGGTCTCAAGGCGTTGAAGCTCAAACGCTAGCTAATTGTTATACCGCAGTAGATCAAAATCTTGAGGTATTGGCCGTAATAAATAAAATTGATTTGCCTCAGGCAGAACCAGATAGAGTTAAACAAGAAATTGAAGATATGATCGGAATTGATGCGACCATGGCCCCATTGGTAAGCGCGAAAACTGGTCAAGGCATAGAAGAGTTATTGGATCTTTTGGTGGACAAAATTCCACCGCCTGAGGGAGACCCAAATGCTGATTTTGAAGCGTTGATTATTGATTCGTGGTTTGATGCATACTTAGGAGTGGTCTCATTGATTAAGGTTATAAACGGTTCAATTAAAGAAGGTCAAAAAATCAAAGTATTTTCTACTCAGCAATCATATTTAGCAGATCAAATCGGAATCTTTTCTCCAAAAAAAATTGCAAAAAAAGAATTAAATGTTGGTCAGGTTGGCTACATGGTTGCCGGTATAAAAAATATTCAAGGGGCACCTGTTGGCGATACTATTATAGATTCGAAAAATGATACATCTAAACCATTGCCAGGATTTCAAAAGGTTCTACCAAAAGTTTTTGCATCCTTGTTCACGGTTGACTCAGATGAGTATGAAAAATTTAGAGATGCTCTTTCCAAACTCGTATTAAATGATTCTGCTTTGATATATGAACCTGAGGTTTCTGATGCCTTAGGTTTTGGATTTAGATGTGGTTTTTTAGGAACTTTGCACTTAGAGGTCGTTCGAGAGAGACTTGAAAGAGAATACGATTTGAATCTGATTTCCACGGCTCCCTCCGTTCAATATCAAGTGGTAAAGACTGATGGTGAAGTTTTAGATTGTGATAGCCCATCTCAGCTTCCAGCTCTTAGTAATGTTAATGAAATCAGAGAACCATATGTTTTAGCAACTATTTTGACTCCAAAAGACTATGTTGGGAATGTAATTACATTATGTACGCAAAAAAGAGGCACCCAGAAAGAAATGACATATTTCGGTAATCAGGTTTCTATTGTTTTCGAAATGCCACTTGCAGAAGTTATTATTGATTTTTTTGATCGGCTTAAATCTACCACCAAGGGTTATGCTTCAATTGAATATAACATTACTGAATTTAAGGCATCCAATTTAATCAAATTAGACGTTTTACTAAATAATGATGTTGTTGATGCTTTGTCAATTATCATCCATAAAGACTTTGCAATGAGTCGCGGAAGAGAGGTAGCAAAAAATCTACAGAAACTTATTCCTCGTCAAATGTTTGATATACCCATACAGGTTGCTTTAGGCTCTAAAATTATTTCTCGTGAAACTGTGAAAGCTTTGCGAAAGAATGTTACTGCCAAATGTTATGGTGGAGATATCACGCGTAAAAAGAAATTGCTTGAAAAGCAAAAAGAAGGCAAAAAGAAAATGAAACAGTTTGGAAGAGTCTCTATACCGCAAGAAGCGTTTTTAAATTATTTCAATTCTGGAGAGAAATAATGTTCGGAGATCCAATCTTTTTATTATCTTTGCTAGCAGTATTTGGATTGATAGGCATCTGGATTTATCAAGTCTTACAAGACGCATTAACTGATCAATCTCAGCAAACTATATATATCGCAGGCCTCACGGCATCTTTAATAGGGATCTATAGAATTTTTGTAAATGCAGGGGATTTAGGATCAGTCTTACTGATTGGTTCATTCATTTGCTTAATTATCTTAATGATTGGTATTTTGAGTAAAAATACTTTATTAAAAACCACAGGAAGAGGGTGGTTTGTTCCAGTTTTTCTTATCTTTGTTCTGCGTACATTTATCTATGAGCCTTATCAAATACCCTCTGGGTCAATGATTCCAGGCCTCAAGGTTGGGGACTTCATCCTAGTCAATAAACATAGTTACGGTCTTAAGATTAATAGAATTGGCGACCCATTTGCCTTTTCAGAGGATCCTGAATATGGAGATGTTGTGGTTTTTATTCCACCACATGTAAATGTTCCATACATAAAACGTCTAATTGGAAAGCCTGGAGATACTGTTGGCTACCTTAATAAAAAGATCTATGTTAACGGTGAAGCCATACCACAGGAATTAGTTTCAACTGCTAATGATGAAACTTTTTTAAAAGAAACGTTGGGTAATTCCGATCGAATAATTAGAATCATTGGAGGCAGCGCTTCATATCCTGAAGAATTTATTGTGCCCGCAAATCATTACTTTGTTATGGGAGATAATAGAGATAATTCCAGCGATTCTCGTTTCTTTGGGTTCGTTCCTAGAGAAAATTTTATGGGTACTGGAGAGTTAATATGGATGACATGGGAATGCTGGACTTGCTTGCCAACATTTGAAAGAACAGGATTTATAGAATAAGTATATGAGTGAAGATTCTCTGATAATCAAGAAGTCATATCTGGACCTGCCTTTATTCAAACAAGCTTTTGTTCATAAAAGTATTTCGTCAAAAGAAAATAATGAAAGATTAGAGTTTTTAGGGGATGCGGTTCTAGAAATTATTATATCTGAGTATCTATATAATCAATTTTCAGGAATGAATGAAGGTAAATTAACTCAAATAAGAGCATCATTGGTTAACACACAATCGCTTGCTGAGATATTTCTTCAATTTGATTGTAAAGACATGCTGCAAACTTCTAAAGGAACACACAAATTAGATGAATCTCACAAGCATTCAATTTATGCAGGAACTCTAGAAGCCTGCATTGGCGCAATTTTTATTGAGCTGGGTTTTGATGAAAGTAAAATTTTTGTTCAGCATCTGTTTCAAGGAAAATTTTCTCTTATAAATGAACATAAAGAATTTAAAGATGCTAAATCAAGACTTCAAGAAGCATTGCAGGCAAAAGGATATGAGCCTCCTAAGTATCTAGTTGAATCTAACAAAGAGGGCAATTGTTTTGATTGTAAAGTTGAGTTTAATGGTAAGATTTTTCATGCTTCTGCTTCATTAAAAAAAGAATCTGAGCAGAAGGTTGCAGAGTTAATTTTGCTAGCGCTGGATCAAGCATGAAAAAGCAGTTTTGTGGCTATATTTCTATCGTTGGTAAGCCTAATGTTGGTAAATCAACTCTCTTGAATACAATTTTGGACAAGAAAATATCTATTACTTCTCGAAAATCACAAACAACCAGAAATAATATACTTGGTGTGAAGACTGATAAGGAACACCAAATGATTTTTTTGGATACCCCAGGAATTCATCTTAAGGCAACCAAAACCCTAAATAAGGTGCTTAATCATTCAGCATTAAGCGTAATTGAGGACTCTGATATAGTTTTGTTTGTTTTGCAGAGAACTTCATTGCAGGATCAAGATAAGCAAGTCTTAAAAAAAATTAAAGAGACAAAGGTTCCTGCCATCTGCGTCTTAAATAAAATTGATCAAGTGCAAAATAAAAATGATCTTTTGCCATTAATAAAAGAGCTTGATGCCATATATTCTTTTAATGATTATGTTCCTATCTCAGCACTAAATCATGATGGTATTGAAGACTTATTAGGATGCATAAAAAAAGCTCTTCCAGAGAACAATCATTTATATCCAGCAGAAGCTGAAGAAAAAGAAATTCCTAATAATTTTTTTATTAGCGAGCTTGTAAGAGAAAAAATTATTCGATCGCTTGGAGATGAGTTGCCTCATGAGACTTATGTGGCAGTAGAAACAAAATCAATGGAAGGTAAAATGTTATCTATTGGAGTTATTATTTATGTTGCTAGAGATAGCCAAAAAAGCATAGTTATTGGTCATGAGGGCTCAAATTTAAAAAGGATAGGGCAGCAAACCCGAATTGAACTTGAAAAAATGATTCATAAAAAAGTTTTATTAAAAACTTTTGTTAAAGTGAATAAGAATTGGAATAATGATGCTCAATATTTGAGTAGCCTTGGTGTAGGCAGCAGTCAAGATGCCTCATAATTGGGAGCATTGCTTTCTTTTGCATGCTAGATCTTTTGGTGATACATCAATAATTGCAGATGTTTTCACTGAATCATCTGGAAAAATTTCTATTATGGCTAAGGGAGCAAAAAATCCTAGATCAAAGTTTTTTGGCCACTTGCTTCCATTCTCTGCCCTAAGAATTATTGTCACTGGAAAATCTGAAATGAAGACCTTGACTCAGATAGATTCAAATTTTGTATCTCAGTCCGTCAAAGGACCGCATGATCTTTATACCTACCTTTATGTCAATGAGTTAATGATGAGACTTCTGCCTCAAGGGCTTCCAAACCAGGAGCTCTATGATCTTTATCAAAAATTTGTTGAGCTTGCGAGGGCGGACGCAATTTCTGATCTTGATTTAAGAGTTTTTGAGCTTAACCTCCTTGATGTTCTTGGTTATGGGATTAATTTTGATACAGATAGCAAAGAAAACTCTGAATTTAAAGAGGCCACTCTATATTCTTTTATACCTGAAAAGGGTTTTCATCGTTCCAATGATGCAAATGGGTTCTCTGCTCAAGAAATTAAAGCAATTAAAAATAGAGCCCTAGAAGGAATTGATAAGTTAAAATTGAAACAATTGTTGCAAGTTGCTATTGGCGCATGCCTTGATGGCAGGGAATTAAGTAGCAGAGATTTCTTTAAAAAAATTAGAATATGATTTACGGCATTGGCACAGATTTAGTTGATTTAGAAAGAATTAAAAACATGAAATCTTTATCCTCATTTGCTAAGAAAATCTTAGGCGATCAAGAGCTCAAAGAGTATGCTCAGTTGGAGGAGGGGTTAAATCAATACTACCTTGGCAAACAGTTTGCAGGCAAAGAAGCTTTTGTTAAAGCTCTTGGAACAGGATTCAAAGATCCAATTTTTCCTAAAGATATTCAAATACTGAGAAATTCCCTTGGCAAACCCGAAGTAATATTATCTGCTGGCGCAAAATCTTATGTTGAGGGCTTGGGCATCACCAAATCCCATGTTAGTCTAGCCGATGAAAGCAATCATCTAATTGCATTTGCAGTATTAGAAACATGAAAAAAATACTTCTCTTAGGACCACCAGGCGCTGGAAAAGGCACTCAGGCAGATATTATTTGTAACTCTTTGGGTATCCCTAAAATTAGTACTGGAGATATGTTGCGATCAGCCATTGCTTCAGGCAGCGAGCTTGGAAAAAAAGTTACAGATATTATGAATTCTGGAGCTTTAGTTTCTGACCAAATCATAATTGAGTTAATTTTAGATCGAATTGCTCAGGCTGACTGCGCTAATGGATTTTTATTTGATGGTGGTATAAGAACTGTGGGTCAAGCAGATTTATGTGTTGAAAATAACATTGAGTTTACTCATGTTATTGAAATTAAAGTCGATGATGATGTGATTGTGGACAGAATGTCTGGTAGAAGAGTGCATCCAGGCTCTGGAAGAAACTATCATCTTGTATATCAACCTCCCAAAAATGAAGGCTTGGATGATGTTACTGGCGAGCCTCTGATTCAAAGAGAAGATGATATGCCTGAAACAGTTAAACATCGCTTGCAAGTCTATCAAGATGAAACCAAGCCACTGGTTGCTTATTATCAGACTCAAGAAAGCAAGAGCCTTCTTAAGTACATAGCTGTGGATGGCTCGCAACCAGTTGAAAAAGTATTTGAGGATATTGAGCAAAATTTTTAATTGAATGAAAATTTTATCCCTTGATGTCAGCGGAAATTATTCATCAATATCTTTGCTGCATAATGATGAGGTTAATACTTTTACTCAAACTCATGACCGCAAAGATAGACCAGATTGGGATAAGCTTTTTACCAGAATTGGTTTTGATTCAAAAGAAGGTTTTGATAGTCTTGATGGAATGGCTTTTGCTTGCGGTCCAGGTTCTTACACTGCACTTAGAATCACCGCCTCTTTTTTAAAAGCTATCGCTGAAGTTAAAAAATTACCACTAATAGCTATTTCAAATCTTTTATCAATAGCGCATGAAGCCTCTCAATGGATTGATGAAGCTGATGCAAATATTTATGTTGCTTTAGAAGCTGATAAAAAAGAAAGCTATTTTTGTAGTTATCATAAAAATAGTCACAAGCTTACTCCACTTATATCTGAGGGTATTATGCAGATGGATGAGCTCTTAGACTTATTAAAAAAAGATGATGGCTATTTTGTTGGAACTGGCTGGCCAACGGAAGCAGAAAATCATCAACATTTTTTAAATCAAGTAATTGGAAGCGCTGAGCCAATTGCAATTATCGCCAAGCAAAGCTTAGAAACTGGTGAGAGTTTCCTGCCAGAAGATGCAAATCCTGTTTATCTTAAAACTCCAAATTATAAAAAATCATGATTTCAGATTTTTTTCTTGCACTGCTTCTTGCCCTGATCCAAGGTTTGACTGAATTTTTACCTGTTTCAAGCTCAGCGCATTTATTATTTCCGTCATTGCTTTTTGGAGCAAAAGATTTTGGTATTGTATTTGATATATCAGTTCATGCTGGAACCTTGGCTGCTGTAATTTATTATTTTAAAAAAGAACTGCTTGAATTAGTTCGTGCTTGGACGCCATGGGCACAATCTAGGAATAAAGAAAATTTCTCGTTGGGGCTTAATCTTATAGTTGCAACTCTACCAATTGTGTTAGTTGGATTGATTGCCTCTGATTTTGCTGAGTCGAGATCTACAAACATTAACTCAATAGCTTGGGCAAATCTTGTATTTGCTGGATTGCTATATGCTGCTTTTAAGTCCTCACGCCAATCAAAATCTTTGGCTGAGTTAACTTTGTTTGCAGCGTTAATCATAGGTTGTTTTCAAGCATTCGCAATTTTTCCAGGAGCCTCTAGATCAGGGATGGCAATAACTGGAGCATTAATCATAGGATTAAATATTAGAGATACCTCTAGGTTTGCTTTTCTTTTAAGCATACCCACTATCTTGGGTGCCTTGCTATTGATGATTGCAAAGGGTGCTTATTCAATAGCATTGAGCGACATGCTGATTATGCTAACTGGATTTATTGGCTCAGCTTTCATAGCATTTATTACCATTAAGAGCTTTTTGCAGTTTGTAGAAAAAATTGGGATGACTCCATTTGTTCTGTATAGAGTTGCTTTGGGTGCATTGCTTTTACTTATATGATTCCGCTTATATGTCCATCAGCAAATCTTCGAGATTTGGCTGAGGAAATTGCAAGCAATCTCGGAATCAATCTAATTATTGGTAAGCAACCAACTGATCAACCCTACCTTTATTTTTCAGAAGCTGGATTATCATTTTTCCATCCTGAGGCTAGATCAAAAAATAAATTTCAGATTGATTTCAATTCAGGTTCAACAGGATGGCGGGTTAAAAGAGCTAATCACGAAAAGCTTATAAAAAAAGCTTTAGGGAAGTCAGATCGACCATTAAACATCCTTGATTGCACAGCTGGAATGTTACAAGACACTTTACTATTTTTAACTCTAGGTCATAAAGTTACTGCTCTTGAGCAAAGCAAAATTTTGTTTTACTTGCTTCATGACGCATTAAGACGCAGTGATGATCAATATATTTTTGAAAAACTTGATCTTCTTCATACGAATGCATGCTCTTATGCTGCTCAGGCCAAAAATTTTGATGTGGTTTATTTCGATCCTATGTATCCATCAACCAAGAAAAATGCACTGACTTCAGGGAAATTAGATTACATTGCAAAGATCTTGGAAATAGAGTCTATAAATAATAATTCTTTAGAGGATTTCGAACTGCTGCAATTGATACCTGCAAAAAAAATGGTTGTAAAGAGATCTATTAAAGCAGAACCTTTTTCCACTCAAATTAATTATCAAGTTGCAGGTAAAACAACCAGATTTGATGTATATATATAACTTAATCTCTTATTTGGCCGTCACCAGAAACAATATACTTAAAGCTTGTGAGTTGATCCACTCCAACTGGACCTCTTGCATGGAATTTTCCTGTCGCGATACCTATTTCACCCCCAAGACCGAATTCACCTCCATCAGCAAATTGTGTTGATGCGTTAATCATTACAATTGCGCTATCAATCGATTTGGTAAACATAGACTGATTGTGCTCATTCTCACTAATAATAGATTCGGTGTGACCAGTCCCAAAATTTTCAATATGGCTTATTGCCTCATCAATATTGGATACAGATTTAAGACTTATAATTGGAGCGAGATATTCTGTAGACCAATCTTCTGTTGAGGCTGGAACAGCTCTAGCATCAAGACTTACAGTTTTCTCACAGCATCTTACTTCACAGTTTGCATCAGATAGTAATGCAACAAGCTTTGGTACAAATGTTTCTGCAATTTTTTCATGAACGAGTATTGTTTCTACAGCACCACAAATTCCAGTTCTGCGCATTTTTGCATTCAAGCAAACAGATAAAGCTTTTTTTTCGTCTGCATATTCATCAACGTAAATATGACAAATGCCCTCTAGATGGCCAAACACCGGAACTTTTGCTGATTTTTCAACTTCAGCAACTAGACTTTTGCCGCCTCTTGGAACTATGACATCTATAGAACCATTAAGGCCTTCAAGCATCATGGTTGCTGCTTCTCTGCTTTCAGAAGGCACAATTTGAATACATTCTTTGGGAAGATCTGCATCTTTTAATGCATTTTGCAGACTGTTTACAATAGCTGTTGCAGATCGCAGCCCATCTTTACCACTCCTTAAGATTACAGCATTACCAGATTTTAGACATAATCCCCCAGCGTCCGCTGCAACATTTGGCCTACTTTCAAAAATCAAGCCAATCACTCCAAGAGGTGTTGAAACTCTAGAAATTTTTAAACCATTAGGTCTTTCCCAAGATGCAAGCTCTTTTCCTACCGGGTCCTCAAATAATTTAATTTCAGCTAAGGTATTACATATTCCTTGGAGTCTGTTCTCATCCAAAGCTAAACGATCAATAAAAGCTTCATCTTTTCCATTCTCTTTTGCTGCTTGAATATCAATTTGATTGGCTGAAAGAATGGCATCAGTGTTTTCCTTGATTGATTTAATGGCAAAGTCAAAAAACATGTTTTTTTGATCATTGGCTGCAGTGTTTAGTTCCGCACTTGCACTTTGAGCTTTCAACCCTATCTCTTTTAGTGTTTTAGATAGTTCTTTATTCATTATTTTATAAACCATGTAGATTTTGCTCTTGTCGATAGACCTCTAATGGGTTTTTTATTACTCCCTGAGGTTATGACCATCGCACATTTATTTTTTAGACAGATTTCAGCTGCTTCAATCTTTGAAATCATCCCCCCTTTACCCATGTCGCTGGCTTTCCCTGCCATTTTTTTAATTTTAGGAGTTATTTTTTTCACTTCTTTGATAAGAGAGCCATGCTTATTTTTTTTGACATCTTCCTCAGAGGCATGCAACCCATCAATCCTTGAGAGCATAATCAATAAATCTGCTTTTACAAGCTTTGCAACTTTGGCAGCTAATAAATCATTGTCTCCAAATTTAATCTCATCAGTTGCCGTACTGTCATTCTCATTGATAATCGGCAAGCAGCCAACCTCCAAAAGCTTAGAAATGGTTTGTTTTGCATTATCAGATGATATTTTTAGCTCAGTATCTCTGGGGGTTAATAATAATTGACCTATAGGGATTGAAAATTTATTAAGATTTTTTTTCCATGCAGACATTAATTCAATTTGACCATGTGCTGCCATGGCTTGAGATTCTGAAAGAGTTGGAGCATTGGAGAGTTTTATTCTCTTTCTTCCAAGCGCTATTGCTCCAGAAGATACCACCAAGACTTCATGATTTTTCTTAATTAACCATGCTATATCTTCACTAATTGCAGATAGAATTGCATGGTTTAAGGAGCCATTGGGTTTTGCGAGCACTGCCGAACCAACCTTGATCACTATTCGCTTATATGAATTGGGATTTTGCATTTAATAGTTTGTAGAACTTTTAAAGATAATATTTAACCATAATAAAAATATTTCAAGAAATTTGATTTCATTTATATTTTTTTGATCTGGTGCCCCATACCTGAGTCGAACAGGTACTCCCGAAGGAACGCGATTTTGAATCGCGCGCGTCTACCAATTCCGCCAATGGGGCACGGCGGTCATTGTAGCTGAGTTCAACATCTTTTAGAATTATCACCTTCAATGAAAACAGAGAAATTCAATTACGATCTACCGGAGCATCTTATTGCACAATATCCTCCTTTAAAAAGAACTGATTCAAAACTACTTGTTGCCACTGAGTCTATCCAGCATCAAGTTTTTCAGGATATTGAACAGCATATAGATAAGGGAGATCTTTTGATTTTAAATCAAACTTCTGTGATTCCAGCTCGATTATATGGAGAGAAAATTACGGGTGGAAAAATAGAGCTCCTGTTAGAAAGGTTTTTATCTAATCATCAAACTTTAACTCAAATTCGGTCATCCAGATCTCCAAAAGTTGGGGTTGAGTTGGTATTTAAATTCCAAGGCAAAAGATTTTTAGCGACTGTCGTAGGCAGGCAAGATAATTTCTTTATTTTAGACTGGCCTGATAATCCAAAGGATTTATTTGAACAATACGGTCAAATCCCTTTGCCACCATACATGAATAGAGAGCCGGAAAAACTGGATGAGGAGAGGTATGAGACCATCTATGCTGATCCTAATAAAAAAGAATCTGTTGCTGCTCCAACCGCAGGTATGCATTTTGATCAGCAGCTCCTTAATACCCTTGAGGACAAAGGCGTAGAATTCGGCTATGTTAATTTACATGTCGGAGCAGGCACTTTTCAACCAGTACAAACTGATCATATTGAGGATCACGTTATTCATAAAGAGTTAGTAGAGGTTAATTCTGAGTTGATCGATCAAGTTAAAAGAGTTAAAGCGAATAAAGGAAAAATTATTGCTGTTGGAACAACTTCAGTGAGAGCTATCGAAACAGCTTTTCAAGGTGAACCTTCACCATTTAGAGGAGAGACTTCTTTGTTTATTTATCCAGGCTATAAGTTTAAAGTAGTTAATCACATGATTACTAATTTCCATTTACCAAAATCCTCTTTACTAATGCTTGTTGCGGCTTTTATTGGGTATGAAAAAATGATGAATATTTATAAAACAGCAATTGAAAAGGAATATAGATTTTTGTCTTATGGTGATGCCATGCTATTGAAATACCATGAAGTTTAATGTTTCTTCTACCTCTGGTTATGCCAGGCGAGGAGAGTTAGATTTTCCAAGGGGTAAAGTGCAAACACCTGCTTTTATGCCTGTGGGCACAAACGGAACAGTCAAGGCATTAGAAGTTGAAAATCTGGAGGAAACAGGGTCTGAAATTATTCTTGGAAATACTTATCATCTCATGCTCAGACCCGGAGATGAACTAATTAAAAATTTAGGTGGACTTCACAAGTTTGCTAATTGGGATAGGCCTATTCTTACAGATTCAGGGGGCTTTCAAGTATGGAGCCTTGGAGACTTGGCCAAAATTACAGAAGAAGGTGTAAGTTTTCAATCTCCATACGATGGAAAAAAATGCTTTATGAGCCCAGAGGACTCAATGCAGATTCAAGCAAATCTTGGTTCGGATATTGTGATGGTATTAGATGAGTGCACTCCATATCCTTCTGAGCATCAGCAGGCTAGAGCTTCCATGGAATTATCCCTTCGCTGGGCCAAAAGATCTCGTGATGCTCATAAATCTGATTCTGCTTTGTTTGGAATTGTTCAGGGAGGCATGTATGAAGATCTTCGCATTGAATCACTTAAAGGTTTGGAGGGTATAGGCTTTGATGGGATTGCAATTGGCGGGCTAAGTGTTGGAGAGCCTAAGGAGGATAAAACCAGGATACTTAATCATCTTGCACCTCATTTGCCACCATCGAAACCGCATTATCTAATGGGGGTAGGAAAACCTGAGGATATCGTAGAAGCAGTTTTTTATGGAATAGACATGTTTGATTGTGTTTTGCCAACACGAAATGCACGCAATGGACAGCTCATCACATCTTATGGAGTTTTAAATATTAGAAATGCTCCAAGCAAAAATTCAGATGAGCCCATTGATCCATGCTGTGAATGTAAAGTTTGCAAAAATTACTCTCAAGCTTATTTAAATCACTTAGATAAAACCAATGAAATGTTAGGCTCAATCTTGAATAGTTTTCACAACATTCACTACTATCAAAGTCTTATGCAAGATATTCGTCTTTCAATTGAGACAGATTCATTCGCCAAGTTCATAAAAGACTTCTATAATAAGCGGCATTTAGATACACCCAATCATCTAATCTAAGGAGATTGCATGAACGAGACACAGCAACAATTACCATGGTGGTTACCAGATCCTATTATTGTTTTTTTTATAGGGTTCTTAGCCTTGATGTATTTTATGACTATTCGACCTCAGCAAAAGCGCATGAAGGCTTTGCAAGAAATGATGGATGGGCTTGAAAAAGGAGATGAAGTAGTAGCTGCAGGTGGAATCATTGGCCGAATCAAAGAAATCAAAGGGCCCTATGTTTCTATTGAAGTTAGCGAGAATATTACCTTTAAACTTCAAAAAACTGCGATAGCGAATACATTGCCTAAGGGCACCATCGCATCAATTGATTAAAAAAAATCATGAATAGATTCTCAATCTTGACATATACCTTCATCTTGATGGTTTTGTCTATTGGCGTAATCTACTCTTTACCAAATTTATATCCTGCCAAGCCAGCAATACAGATTGCATACACTGACTCAGGTAAATCAGCTGATCAAACTCTATTGAATCAAGTTAAAGATATATTAGAGGATCAATCTACTGGCGTTGAATCAGTTGGACTTAAAGACAACAACATCATTGCAAAGTTTAATTCTTTTGATGATCAGCTTGCTGGTAAAGCTGCATTGCAGAAAATCTTACTAGATGAAGCAATTGTTGCGCTAAATCTAGAGCCAACAACACCTCAATGGCTTAGAAATATTGGAGGCGGACCATTAAAACTTGGCTTAGATTTATCTGGCGGGGTACATTTTCTTTTAGAGGTTGATATTGATAGCGCGCTAGATAATCGCTTGGAGTCATTGTTGAATGAATACAGGAAGAAATTTAGGGATGATCGTATCAATGTTGCAAGCTCTGTAAAAGATAATAAGGATCTAGTTTTTTCTTTTGCTAGTGACGAGGATTACAACAAATCCTTGAGAGTTTTCAATGAGGACAATCTTACCCCCCTTGGAACTCCACTTTATGACTTAACTACCAATTCTGTTAGAAATCTTGTTGAGCTTACGTATTCACAGTCAGCAATAAAAGAGATAAGAGACTACGCCGTTGGACAAAACCTGATGACTCTTCGTAACAGGGTTAATGAGCTTGGAGTCAGTGAACCAATTGTCCAGAGACAAGGCAGCAGCAGAATTGTTGTTCAGTTACCTGGTGTTCAGGATACCACCGCAGCGAAGAAAATTATTGGAAAAACTGCAAATTTAGAATTTAGGCTAGAAGCAGCGTCAACAACATCTAGGTTAAGAAAAGAGGAATTTGATTGGCAGGACGAGCGAATGGGCTCAGCTTTTTTAGAAAAAAATATTATTGTCTCTGGAGAAAGAGTCACTAATGCAAGTTCTGGTTTTGATGAAAGTGGATTTGCGCAAGTTAATATTACTTTGGATATGCAAGGTGGGCGCGCAATGCAAAAAGCGACCAATGGAAACATCGGAAGACGTTTGGGTGTGCTTTTTGTTGAGCAGAAAAATAAATCAGTTCTAACTAAGGATGCAGATGGTAACGAGGTTATTGAACAGACCTCATATATAGAAAAAGAGATCATTAGTCTTGCGACTGTTCAAGCCGTTCTTGGAACTGCGTTTAGAATCACCGGAGTAGGTTCACCTCAAGAAGCAAGTGAGCTAGCATTACTTCTAAGGGCTGGTGCACTAGCAGCTCCAATGAAATTTGTTGAAGAAAGAACAGTTGGACCAAGTCTTGGAAAAGAGAATATTGAGTTAGGAATCCGATCCATAATCATCGGCTTGCTCTCAGTAATTGGATTCATGCTTTTTTACTATCGCTGGTTTGGATTTGCTGCAAACATAGCCCTTTTTGCTAATGTTGTTTTGATCACCGGTTTCATGTCACTTTTGGGCGCAACACTTACCCTTCCTGGAATTGCTGGCATAGTCCTTACTATAGGTATGGCCGTCGATGCCAATGTGTTAATTTTTTCTCGGATCAGGGAAGAGCTCAAAGAAGGTAAAGATCCGCAAACAGCTATTCAAGAGGGTTTTTCTAGAGCTTTTGTAACTATTGTCGATGCTAATGTTACGACATTGATTGCATCGATCGTACTTTATGCCATTGGAACTGGTCCCATCAAAGGCTTCGCTATTACTTTGTCAATTGGTATTTTAACTTCTATGTTTACTGCCATCTTGGGAACCAGAGCGATTGTTAACTTGATGTATGGAAATAAAAACATTAAGGAGCTAAGGGTCTAATGAATTTTAATATTCCATTCATGAACTATCGAAGGTTTGCCACGATAGCTTCAATATCATTGCTAGTTTTATCTGTTGGCTCATTAGGTTTTAAAGGACTCAACCTAGGCTTAGATTTTAGTGGCGGGACACTGATAGAGGTGTCTTATGAAGAAGCTGCAGACCTAATTGAGATTAGAGATTTAATGACCAGCAACGGGTTTGATGATTTTCAGGTAGTAAATTTTGGTTCAAATTCTGATGTCCTAATTAAAGTTGCTGATGAGGATGGTAACAGTCAGCTGGGGGATGTTATTTATAAATTTTTACAGGATGCTGACCCTTCAACAGAGCTAAAAAGGATTGAATTTGTTGGACCACAGATAGGTTCAGAACTTAGAGATCAAGGTGGTCTGGGGATGCTCGTAGCATTGGGCATGATTTTGCTTTATGTTGCATTTAGATTTCAGTACAAGTTTGCACTTGGTGCAGTGGCAGCCCTTGCACATGATGTAGTAATTATTTTTGGGTTGTTCTCATTATTTTCTTGGGACTTTGATTTGACCGTATTAGCAGCTCTGCTTGCTGTGATTGGTTATTCTTTGAATGATACGATCGTTGTTTCTGACAGGATTAGAGAAAATTTTAGAGGTGAGAGGGGATTTGAGCCTCACGAAATAGTTAATCGATCCATTAACCAAACTCTTTCTCGAACACTGATTACCTCTTTAACAACTTTGTTAGTATTGCTGGCGCTGTTTTTCTTTGGCGGAGATATGATCAAAGGCTTTAGTCAGGCATTAATTATTG
Source organism: uncultured SAR86 cluster bacterium (assembly GCA_902595065.1). Classification (GTDB taxonomy): domain Bacteria; phylum Pseudomonadota; class Gammaproteobacteria; order Magnimaribacterales; family D2472; genus D2472. The sequence goes on along the minus strand of CACJOM010000002.1, from coordinate 40,165 downwards.
GCGTTCTTATTGGAACATACTCATCGATATATGTTGTGGCTAATATGCTTCTTGGAATGTCTCTTACACAAGACGATTTGGCTATCCCAGAGCCAGAAGGTGCAGAGTTTGACGATATGCCTTAATTGGCTTTGAAGTTTGGTTTAATTGATTCAAGCATTGGCTTAAAACATTTTGGTGAAGCGCATAAATAATGATCGCTTTCTTTATAGTTTGGGTTGCCTAAAAAATCACTAGTTAAAGCACCAGCTTCTTCAGCTATCAGCATTCCTGCAGCAACATCCCAAATTCCTAGGCCCTGAGCCCAAAATGCATCCAGTCGACCCGAAGCAACATAGGCAAGATCAAGCGCAGAACAACCTGATCTTCTTATGGTGAGACTGTGCTTGTACAGAGATCTGAAGGTTGCAATGTTATCAAAGGTATATTTTTGTGATTCATTGACGTGAGATGTATTTCCAACCAAGGCATCTTTCAAGCTTGGACGTTTGCTGACTCTGATTCTTTCGCCATTTAGTTCAGCACCTTTACCTCTTGAAGCACTGAATTCTTCTCTCCTTGTTGGATCTATGATCACAGCATGTTGTGTTTGGTCTCCTATAACACATGCAAGGGAAATACAGTACTGTGGATATCCGTGAATAAAGTTTGTTGTTCCATCAATAGGATCTAAAATCCAAGTTGTATTAGAGGTGTTCACCTCATGACCTGATTCTTCTCCAAGAAAATTATCCTCAGGATAATATTTTTTAATTTCTTCAAAAACTATAGATTCAACTTTCTTATCAATCTCTGTAACATAATCGGTTGGACCTTTCTTGATGACGTCGAGCTTATGCACTTTTTTGACGGCAAATTCTAACTCAGCAGCACCTACCTTGGCTGCAAGAATCGCTACGTTTAATAAGGCTGGCTTTGACATGTCGCATATTGTACTGGAAATGATGATAATAGTTCCATGAATCCTATTAATCGATTTGTGCAGATAGTTTTAGTCGAGACCTCCCATCCAGGAAATATTGGATCGGTTGCCCGTGCAATGAAAAATATGGGCTTAGCTAACCTAGCTTTAATCAATCCAAAAAAATTTCCACATCAAGAAGCAACTGCTTTGGCTGGAAACGCAACAGATGTCTTAGATAATGCAAAAATATTTACTTCAATCCAAGAGGCTGTAAAAAATTCAAAAGTTATCTATGCCACATCAGCCAGAGATCGAACAATTGAATGGCCAACTCTAACCGCCAAAGAAGCTGCACAGGAGACTCAAGAATTAGTTACGAATGAAATTCAAGTTTCAATATTATTTGGTCGAGAGGATAGGGGACTTACCAACGAAGAATTGCAGCTGGCCAATAAACATTTAATTATCCCAGCCCATCCTGACTACCCAGTTTTAAATATAGCGATGTCCACACAGGTGATATGTTATGAACTTTATCAAGCTGCACAAAATAATTCTGTAGAGTCTTGGCAAGATTTTCCAGAATATACATCAGAAGAATTAAATAACCTCATCGAGCACTTCAATGAAACGGTAGAAGCCTTGGAGCTTGTTGACCCTAAAAATCCAAAACAAATCATGACAAGAATGGAAAGAATGTTTCGAAGACTATACCCAGATCAGATGGAGGGGAACTTCCTTAGGGGGTTTTTAAAAGCTGTAAATAAGAGAATTAAATAACTCTTTAAACCTTTTCAAGCAGCTTTTTAGCTTTTATAATTGCCGCAATCTAGTCCCGTTCGTCTAGAGGCCTAGGACACCGGGTTTTCATCTCGGCAACAGGGGTTCGACTCCCCTACGGGATGCCAATTTCTTTGAGAACCCTATAGATTAAACGTTTATAGGGTTCTTTTTTTGGCATTTAGTCCACAGTTGAGTTCATATTGAGTCCATTTGGGTAATAATTTTTTAGTGTATTATTTGGTAATGGACGACATTCCTACTAAAACGTTAATAAAAGCATTTATTGCTGATATGGACCCTTTTACTAAAAAGTTAATAAAAGTATTTATTGCTATAGCATTGCTAATGCTTATCTACAAATACATATGATGCCTGAGGAAACATTAAACGAAGCTATCCAAAAAACTAATTTTCACAGTTTGTTCAAGCAACTAATGACTGATGCAAAAAAGGATAAATACCGAGAGTTCAATTTTATAGTCGAAGACCCTCAAGACAGATGGATAATTCAGGTTAGAAGAAAGTATCAAAATCTATTTGAACAAGGTTTAGATATGTTAAATCTAACTACTAAAGCCTACGCCTATACAGACCATACTTTGTCGATTGATTGGAGACAAGATGAAGATGATGATTATAAAAGGAAGCTATGTTTTAACTTTTTTCCAAGCACAGACTCACTTGATAATGTTTGTATAATTTCTCCAGACTATAGATTTGACTGTGATACTTTCTTTAAAGATTTAAGGTATGCACTTTTTTTGGAGACAAGAAGATGAAATGGGCAAGAGAAAACAATACGGCAGTTATATCGGGAGGCGCGAGTGGCATTGGTTTAGAGATAGGAAAAAGATTATTGGCTCTTAAAATGAACCTAGCAATAATTGATGTAAATATTTCTGAGGATGCCAAAAAAACTTTAAATGAGGCTAGCGACAGTGAAAATAAAATATTGATCCATCAGGGCGATGTTAAGAATATTGAGGAATTGGAAAATTTTTATTCTCTAGTCAAACAACAGTTTGGTAATGTTCATTATTTAATGGGTAACGCGGGTGTAATTGCTATGGGGACAAAGCCTTGGGAGGGCAGGAAAGAATTACAAAATATTTTGAATATTAACTTTATGGGTATAGTTAATCTATGCAATGTATTTATTCCGTCAATGTTGGAGCATGGAGAAGAGGGAGTTGTTGTCAACACAGCATCCAAACAGGGTATTACAAGACCGCCAGGTAATTATGCTTATAACTTATCCAAAACAGGTGTTGTTGCATACACAGAGGCAATTTCACATGCATTTATTAATGAGGAGAATTGTAAGCTGAAAACACATCTGCTTATTCCAGCATTTGTTTATACACCAATGATCTCTTCATTTATACCTGATAAACCAGAATTTGCAGCAACCACCGAGGAAACAATTGATTATTTTTTTGATGCCTTAAAAAGAGATGAGTTCTACATCCTCTGTCCTGACAATGAAACAAACAGAACCATAGATGAAAAAAGAATACAGTGGTCAGCGGATGACATTATTAAAAATAGACCTGCAATGTCAAGGTGGCACCCAGACTACAAAGATGAATTTGAAAAGTATATGAAGGGTTAAAAATATACTCCCTCAACATCTACCAGATACTAACTTCTCTAGAAGCCTAATAAATTGATACAATTAAGCATGCTTAACTTAGGTATCAAATTAACCGAACTTGGCATAATTCCCGAATCTATTCTTAGGAAATTCATCAAAAAACTTATCCAGCAACGCCTTTTAGAAATCCCAATTAATGCTGAAGTGCGGGAATCTAAAAAAGCTGATTTTATTGAGGAATTACAATCAAGCCCGATTGCTTTAAGCGCCAGGCAAGCTAATGAGCAGCACTATGAGGTACCACCAGCTTTTTTTCAAGAGATTATGGGCTCTCATCTTAAATATTCCTGTGGCTGGTTTGATGAAAATACAACTTCTTTAGATGCCGCTGAAGAGAATATGCTCAACCTTTATGTCGAGAGACTAGGCATTCAAAATCATCAGCGGGTTCTTGATTTAGGTTGTGGTTGGGGAAGTTTTACGCTCTTTGCTGCTGCAAAATTCCCAGATTCAAAGTTTGTAGCAATATCTAATTCTAATGATCAAATTGAGTTCATCAACAAGACTGCCAAATCAAGATCCTTGGAGAATGTTCAAGCAATCAAACAGGATATGAATGATCTTTTTTTAGAAGGATCATTTGATAGGATAATTACTATCGAAATGTTTGAACACATGCGTAATTATGGAGCATTACTTAAAAATCTTGGCAACCACCTGTGGAATGATGGCAAGATGTTTGTCCATATTTTCACTCATCGCAATCACCCTTATCCTTATGAGGTGAGGGGCCCCTCAGATTGGATGAGTAAATATTTTTTCACCTCAGGTCTTATGCCTTCACATGACATTTTTTCTTATTTTGAGGAAGATTTAGTTGTTGAACGAAGCTGGAAAATAAATGGTTCGCATTATGCCAAGACCTGCAATCTATGGCTTCAAAATCATTATAAAAATAAAAAAACTATTTTAGATATTTTTACAGGGCATTACCCTAATCCAAGAAAATGGTTTGTAAGATGGCAATTATTCTTTTTAGCTTGTGAGGAACTCTTTGCATGCAATGAAGGAAAGGAATGGTTTGTATCACATTATTTATTAGTGCCCAAGAAAGCAACAAAATGAAATTAGTTTTAGGGATTAAATGATGGAAATAAATTGGGTGGTTTTAGGTTGGCTAATCGACATGATTCTTAATGGTTTTGTGTGGTTTATCATTGCAGCATTTTCTTTATTATTAATCGATGTGACTGATACTTGGACAAGAAAAGCTATTAAATGGATGGATATAGCAGACAAATGGATAAGAAAATTTATAGATAACTTATTTGAATGGATTCAAAAGAAGAATCTTAAAATAATCTCTAGCATTATATTGTTAATTGTTTTAGGTATTCTTGCTCAACTAGAAGTAATACCCAAGCTGATAACTTAATATACCAATTTAAAAATAAAATATGATATTTTGTCATTTTTATCTATATACTCTACAAACGAATCAAATTACAAATTAAGCTTTAAGGATAAGGAGAAGATATGTTTCAACTATATAAAGATAAGGCAGGTAAACACCGTTTTCGTTTAAAAGCAAAAAATGGAGAAAATATTATTTCATCACAAGCTTATGCATCTCGAGCAACATGCATGAAAGGCATTAAATCAGTAGCAAAGCATTCTGCTGACAAAGCAAACTTTAAGTCCAAAGAAAATAAAGCAGGTAAATGGAATTTTAATCTAGTTGCTGCTAACAACAGGGTTATCGCATCATCTCAAAGCTATGCAGATAAATCATCGATGAATAAAGGGATTAAGAGCGTTATGACCAATGCTCCAAAAATGAAAATTTCCTAGTTTTTTTAAAACCAGCTCTTTGATTTAAAAAAAATTTTTCCTCTATGAAGTATGTACCTTGAGGAGCTCTTTAATTAGAGCCCCTCATCACTTCATTGCTGAGTTAAAAAACCTTTTGGACTAGTCGGGAGTTTATATGCATAAGGAAGTGAATCTGGGGCAACCCTAACTCCGCTGGTGACTATCATAGGTAATTGACTAGACCGTGAGTAAGTTGCTTCTATGAAATATGCTCTCCAACCAATTTTAGGTCTTTTAACTGCAGAAACATAACTTCCATCAGAACTTGGTGTTATTGATTTGGCTTGCCATGTTTTCCCGATTTGATCTATCCTGAAATCTCTAGCATTTTCATTATCAGCCCACCAAATCTTGACATCATCAGGAACAGTTTCTGATTCAAATTTAATTTGACCATCACTGAGAAATTCCCATTTATAGCTTGGTCTTGGATGATTATTAATTATGCTTAGGTAGAAAGAAAAAAGGGGCTCTAAGATATAGGTTCCATTTAATCCGTGACCGACATTTGGAACATATCGAAGATGTTTTTCTCCTGGAAGCTCATCGTAATAAAATTGCGATGAAGTTGGGATAAAAAATTCGTCTCCAGCAGCATTTATAATGTATTTAGGAATCTCATATCTATTTTTGTAACTAAAGGGGTCAACTAATTTAAATAACTCCTCGGCTTCAGGCGATCCCCACCAATCCATCACCTTAAGATCTACATAGTCTTGAATTGCTGGCGCCCAAAATCCATAAACCTCCCAATGATGCTCAAAAGAGGGCTTGATGTTTAGTAGATCAATTACCAGAGGCATAATTGCTTTTACTCTGTTATCTACAGCAGCAGCAGTCCAAGTTGCCCAGCCTCTTTTAGAGGCACCGGTAATAACAAATTCTTGTACTTGGGATTCATTAAAAATATCCTGAATCACATCCATTGCAGCTACAGCACTTTTGGTCATTGGCATTCTTGCTGGCCATTTTGGATCACCCGTTAAAAAAAACTTTTTCCATGTATAGGCAATAATTCCATCTTCTGTTCTTTCAAAATTTTCGTCATTAAATGTTAATGGCTGATTTGGAACAGCACTTAATTCGCTCACAATTGAACCAGATATTAGCGCCAGCTCTATTAACTGACTAGAAGAAATTGGTGGAGGATCATCTGTATCACCTGCTCCAATAACAAGCAGAGATGAATTGACTTTAAGTTCCTTGGGTTCAATGACTTTTAGCCAATGAGCCCATGAGGGGCGATTAACTTCTTGAGAAGTAAGGTACGTTTGAGAAATCATTTTAATGTTGTGTACAAAATAATTTTCATATTCCTCAGTTTCTTCTATCTCATAACCAAATGACTGATCCACTTGATGAGCGTATTTATCTAACCTCGTTTGATCAAACTCAGACCTTGGTCCTGCGTCAGCGGGTAGGGCGGTTAAAAAAATTAAACTATATAAAAATTTATTAAGCATATAAAAATTTACCTAATTGATTTTAGAGGTTTCTTATCTCTGAACATTGTTAATAAAGGAATAAAGAACAGCCATGTTTTGTGATAATGCTTAGGGAATAATCTTTGAGAAAGATCTAGCAGTTTTGCATCTAAGCCAATAAAAATTCTACTCTTATTCTTTTTCACTCCATTAAGAATGATTTGAGCAGCCTTACTAGGATGCATGCCTCCCTCTCTAAATAGTTCTCCCATTTCTTGCTGCGACTTAGGGGCATTCTTATTGAAAATAGATGATCTTGATTGAGACTTCTCAAAATCTTCATCACTCATTCTGGCAGTTGCAGCAATATTAGTTCCAATGTGTCCCGGGTGCACGCAGTGTATTTGCAAATTGGGATTTGTCTGTTTCATTTCTAGCGCAAGACTTTCTGTGAAACCTCTAACGGCAAACTTTGTAGCATGATAGACAGTTTGTCCAGGCACAGCCACCATGCCAAATATTGATGAGGTATTCACAATAGCTGCTTCAGAATTATTTATTAGATGAGGTATAAAAGCTCTTGTGCTATTAACAACTCCATCGAAGTTAATACCCATGACCCAGTCCCAATTCTCTTCGTCCATGTCTTTAAAATGAGCGCCTGTTGTAACACCTGCATTATTAAAAACTAAGTCTACTTTTCCATGCTGATCTATGACTTTTTGCGGCAATGCTTCTATTGATGCTTTGTCGGAAACATCTAACAGATGAGATGAAACTGAAACATTATACTTTCTAAGCATAGCTACTGTTTCATTCAACGTTTCCTCATTTACATCGCAGACACAGACATCAGCCCCATCTTTTGCAAGAAGCACTGCTAGGTATCTTCCCATGCCAGATCCTGCTCCAGTAATTACAGCTACTTTTTCTTTAAAACTTTTCATTATTGAGTTTTTTAAATTATTGTATATTTATAGCAATGAAAAGTATTGGTTATGTTAATGTAAAAAACGTTGGCGGCATAAAAGAGGCAAGCACTAGTCTTCTTTTAAATAAAGATATTAAAAGATTAGGTTGCTGGAGAAGGCTTTGTATTTTTGTATGAAAGCCAGGCTAAAAATATACTTCTCCCATAAAAAAGCCACAAACAAAAAAGGCTAGCGACCAACCTGGATACTCAGAACAAAAGAAAACTAACTTATTTATATAATCAAACATTTTTTACCATAAATATTGAGCTTAAATGCAATTTTTATGCCAAAAATATAATTTTTACTTCAATGAAGAATTAGCGATCACTACTAATTCATTGAAAATGTTAAAGTATCTTTTAAACACATTTTATAAGTTAAAACTAGGAGTAATTTATGTCTAATATGTCAGAGATTGGTGAAGCGATTAGATACTACAAACTGCATGCAGATGGAGGTTACGCTGAGTGGTCAAAAGTGCCATGCACCGATGATTATAAGATGCATGTACCATCAATGGGTTTCAATACTGTAGGCCCAGTTGAAAATGAAAAAGTCATATTTGGATGGTTAACTGAAATAGGAGCACAACAAGAGTTAGTTGATATCGTTGAGTTTGGTACTTACGTCACATGCTATCTAAAAATTTCAGACAAAGACGGCGGCATGTTGGATGTCGTTGAAGTATTTAAGACAGACGGTAGTGGTAAAGTTGAGGAAATTTGGGCTCTTTAATTAAAGCCGAAATCTTAAATTAGTGCATGTCTAAAATTTAAACAAAGGAGCATCCTCATGAAATATTTAATACTAACAATAGCTATTCTTTTTGGCATAAATTGTTCTGCTGAGATAATCGGTAAAGCTAAAATTACTGATGGAGATACTATCGTTATTAACGATATTAGAATTAGATTCACTGGAAGTGATGCCCCTGAAAGCTATTTTTTTGGCAAAACCCAAACTTGCAAAAATGACAGTGGGCAAGAATGGGAGTGTGGAAAAGCAGCTACTAAAAAACTTAAAGAGTTAATTAATGATCAAACAGTCAGATGTTCTGATGAAGGTCAGGATAGGTATGGAAGAACTTTGGGGATCTGTTATGTAGGTGAAATGGACCTGCAGGCTGAAATGGTGAAATCTGGCATGGCAGTAGCTTATTTGAAATACTCAGACAGGTACGAACAAGAGCAAAATTTTGCAAAGAAAGCTAAAGCTGGCATGTGGGGCGGAGAATTTCAAGAGCCTGAAACTTGGCGCAGAGAAAATAGAGATTAAATAACTGTTCTGATTATTGAATTTGAAGTTTTTTTCTTAAACTCTTAATTGCATCTGACTGCTTTACTTCTTTTGTTTTAAAAAATAATTCATGATTCTCTTCTAATGTTTCTAGGTTATACAGATAGTTGACCATCACACCTTTTGACTGATTTAGTCCCTTGGAGGAAAGATCAGCATTTAAATTTATTCTTTCTAAAATGGCTCCGTTGCCTAGGTGGAATTTTGCTACAGGATCGTTAGGCAGTTCATCCTTCCGATCAGAAGAGGTAAGATATATTAGAGCTTGCTTAAGCAGGATTTCCTCATTTTCACCCTCATCAATAGATTTATCATTAAGCCATCGCACAAAGCCAGGTGCAGGGGAGAGGGTTACAAATTTTTCCAATTTATCATTTTCTTGCTTGAGCTTATGCGCAACTTGCTTAATTAAAAAATTACCAAATGAAATACCAGAGAGGCCTTCCTGACAATTTGAAATAGAGTAGAACACAGCTGTATTAATATCTAAATCAAGAGTTACACTCCTATCAAGTGCAATAATTTCATTGATGGCATTTGGAATCTTGTTACTGAGAGCAACTTCAACAAAAATCAGGGGTTCATTTGGCATTAAGGGATGAAAAAAAGCAAAACATCTTCTGTCATCTGGGGCCAGTCTTGCTCTAAGATCATCCCATGAATTAATTTCATGAACAGCTTCATAGGCAATAATTTTTTCTAATATATTGGCAGGTGTGGACCAATCTATGCTTTCCAATACCAAAAACGAAGGGTTAAACCAATGTTTGAATAACTTTAAAAGACTTCTATCAAAGAATTCAAGACTTGGACTTTCTTGCTTTAATGATCTAATCCTTTCTCTCAGCCGAACCAATCTTAGAGTCCCTTCTGAAATCGTATTTAACCTTTTAAAAAGTTCAACCCATCGCGGCTCAGAGGCTTGAAAAATTAACTCTAGGTTTTCTTGAGTTTTGATCTCAGAATATTGATTTGATGCCTGGGATAAAGCTTCAATGTCTATGTCATAGTTTGAATGAAGACTCTCAAAAAACTCTATAAACTTATTATCATCAAGGTTTTCTATTAATCTTGAGAGATGTTCTGCAAAAACCAATGAAGAGATTTCTCCACTTTTTGACATCACAGACTCCAGAGCTTTATCTATATCGTCATGAAGAATACCGAAATCTTTGGAACGAAAATAACTGCTTTTTAATAAAGATCGTTCTTTGATTGATGAAATTAGGTTTTGAAAAAAGCTCATAGATAATTAAGAATTTAGCATAAAAATTCATACATTTATAAATTTGCTTTGAGATGTTAGGAATGGTTATCTAGCAATCATTTTTGTACTTTTAAATTTATGTAAAACAACAAGTGCATAGAAAGGTTTTTTGTGTAACCATTGAGTGTCAAATATTATTTTTTGCATCGGTTTGATGGTACGGAGGGATGATATTTTATCGTGAAAACAGATATAGACATTGCCAGAGAGGCTGAAATTCAAGCAATCGAAACTATTGCTGCTAAATTAGGTATTGAAGATGATTATCTAGAACAATACGGTAAATTTAAGGCAAAGATAAATCTTTCGATTATTCCAGAAAAATTAGAATCTGGTAAAGATGGAAAATTAATCTTAGTTACTGCCATATCCCCAACTCCAGCAGGCGAGGGTAAAACTACCACTAGCGTGGGCTTGGTAGATGGACTGTGTCACGTTGGAAAAAAAGCAATGATTTGTCTAAGGGAGCCGAGTTTGGGTCCTTGCTTTGGAATGAAAGGGGGCGCTGCTGGCGGAGGGTTTGCACAAGTTATCCCTATGACAGATATTAATCTGCATTTCACAGGCGACTTTCATGCTATTGGTGCAGCGCATAATCTTCTGTCTGCTATTATTGATAATCATATTCACTGGGACAACGAGCTCAATATTGATCCACGCAGAATTACATGGAAGCGTGTGGTTGATATGAATGATAGATCGCTTAGAGATATCACATGTGGTCTTGGTGGAACTACTAACGGCATTCCAAGACAAAGTGGTTTTGATATAACTGTTGCCTCAGAAATTATGGCAGTATTTTGTTTAGCATCAGATCTTGATGATTTAAAGAAAAGAATAGGCAATATAGTCATAGGCTATACAAGATCAAATGAGCCAGTTCGAGCAAAGCAATTGAAGGCTGATGGAGCCATAACCGCATTATTACAAGATGCATTTCAGCCAAATCTAGTCCAAACTCTTGAGAATAATCCTGCATTCATTCACGGCGGTCCATTCGCAAATATTGCACATGGCTGCAACTCTGTGATTGCAACTAAAACAGCCTTAAAGCTAGCAGATTATGTTGTAACTGAGGCTGGATTTGGGGCAGATCTTGGAGCTGAGAAATTTTTTGATATTAAATGTAGAAAATCTGGTTTATCGCCTGATGCTGTTGTGCTTGTTGCAACAACTAAAGCTTTGAAAATGCATGGCGGTATTAAAAAAGATGATTTAGCTCAAGAGAATGTTGATGCAGTTACTAAGGGCTGCAAAAATCTTGGAAGGCACATTGAAAATATTGGGAAATTTGGCGTTCCTGTTGTAGTGGCTATAAATGATTTCATTAATGACACTGAAAATGAGCATGCAGCAATTGTTGATTACTGTAAAAAGATAGGAGTTGAGTGCAAAATTTCTTCTCATTGGGAAAAGGGTGGCGAGGGTGCTGCAGCTTTAGCCGAAGAAGTGATAAAAATTGTTGATTCAAATGCTGCTAAATTTAAAACCTTGTATGACAATAAAATGTCTCTTTGGGACAAGACTCAATATATAGCTCAAAATATTTACGGAGCTTCAGAAATTATTGCTGATAAGAAAGTTCGCAATCAATTCCAAAAGTTTGAGGATGATGGGTTTGGAGATTATCCTATCTGTATGGCTAAGACCCAATATAGTTTTTCAACTGATCCTTTGCTTATGGGTGCTCCATCAGGTCATGATGTTCCAATTAAAGAAGTTCGACTATCTGCAGGCGCAGAATTCATTGTTGTTGTTTGTGGCGACATTATGACTATGCCAGGTTTGCCAAGAATACCAGCAGCAGAAAATATTGATGTTGATGACCAGGGATTAATACAAGGATTGTTTTAAAATTTTTTGGAGGAAAGAAAATGAAAATATTATGTGTTTTATACGATGACCCAAAGGACGGGATGCCCTCAAGTTACCCCCGTAAGGAGCTACCTAAATTAGAAAAATATCCCGATGGTATGACTCTACCGAGTCCAAAAGGAAGAGATTTTACTCCTGGTGAGTTACTTGGCTGCGTCTCTGGAGAGCTGGGTTTAAGAAAGTTTTTAGAAGACAGGGGTCATTCATTGGTGGTCACATCAGATAAGGACGCTGATGGCTGTACTGCTGATAAAGAATTGGTTGATGCTGATATTGTTATTTCTCAGCCTTTTTGGCCTTACTATCTGACAAGAAAAAGAATGGAGAGTGCTCCAAACTTGAAGATGGCTATTACAGCTGGTATTGGCTCTGATCATGTAGATTTACAAGCAGCCATGGATCATAAGGTTGATGTTGTTGAAGTTACCTATTGTAATTCAAGGTCAGTTGCTGAGCATATCGTTATGATGATCCTTGCTTTGGTTAGGGATTATCACAATCAACATAGGATTGTGAATGAAGGTGGTTGGCACATTGCTGATGCCGTTCAACGATCTTATGATGTAGAGGGCATGCATATAGGCACAATTGCAGCTGGTCGAATTGGTTATGACATGCTGAGAAAAATGCATCCATTTGATGTTCATCTACATTACTTTGATAAGCACAGATTAAGCTCTGACAAAGAAGAAGAATTGAATTTAACTTACCATGACTCTGTTGAGTCCTTGGTTGCTGCTTGTGATGTAATAAATATTAGTTGTCCTTTGCATCCAGAAACAGAGCATTTATTTAACGATGAGTTGATTGCTAAATGTAAACCTGGTGCATATATCATTAATACCGCCAGAGGAAAAATTTGTGATAAGGATGCTATTGTTAGAGCCTTAGAGTCAGGTCAGTTAAGTGGATATGCTGGAGATGTTTGGTTCCCTCAACCAGCTCCTAATGATCATGTCTGGCGAACAATGCCACATCATGGCATGACTCCGCATACCTCAGGAACCTCTTTATCGGCACAAACAAGATATGCAGATGGTGTGAGAGAAATTTTGGAGTGTTTCTTTGATGGTGAAGAGATAAGAAATCCATATTTGATTGTTCAAGATGGTGATCTTGCTGGCATGGGTGCACACTCTTACACTAAAGGAACTTCTACAGGCGGTTCTGAAGAAGCGGCAAAGTTTAAAAAATAGATAAAACTAGATTTTTTATTTTGATGAGAGATAAAGATTGATTAAAACCAAAGCAGCAGTTGCCTTTGAAGCTGGCAAACCTTTAGAGATTGTTGAAGTTGATCTCGAAGGTCCTAAAGCTGGAGAAGTTTTAGTTGAAATGAAAGCAACTGGGGTATGTCATACAGATGCCTTTACTTTATCAGGAGAAGATCCTGAAGGAGCTTTTCCTGCAATCTTAGGTCATGAGGGTGCTGGCATAGTGGTTGAGGTTGGAAAAGGTGTAAAAAGTGTACAGCCTGGAGATCATGTGATACCTCTTTATACTGCTGAATGTGGCGAATGTGAGTTTTGCCTTCATCCAAAGACTAATTTATGTCAGGCGGTAAGAGAAACACAAGGCAAAGGCATTATGCCTGATGGCACAAGCAGATTTTCATTTGATGGCAAGCCTATTCTCCACTATATGGGATGCTCAACATTTTCTAATTACTCTGTCCTCCCTGAAATTTCACTAGCAAAAGTTAGAAAGGATGCTCCATTTGACAAGATTTGTTATATCGGTTGTGGAGTCACTACAGGAATAGGAGCTGTAGCTTTTACTATGGATGTTGAGGCTGGGTCCACAGTTGCAATATTTGGATTGGGGGGCATAGGTCTAAACGTTATTCAAGGCGCAAAGATGGTTGGTGCATCGAGAATAATTGGAATAGATTTGAATGATTCTCGAGCCTCTATCGCGACCAAATTTGGCATGACTGATTTTATCAATCCAAATAATATCGATAATGTTGTTGATCATATTATTGAGATGACAGGTGGGGGAGTAGATTATAGTTTTGAATGTATCGGCAACGTTGATGTGATGCGTCAAGCACTTGAGTGCTGCCATAAAGGTTGGGGAGAAAGTTGTATTATTGGAGTGGCAGGTGCTGGTCAAGAAATTTCAACAAGACCATTTCAACTTATTACGGGCCGCTCATGGAGAGGAACAGCATTTGGAGGGGCAAGTGGGCGAACAGACGTTCCAAGAATAGTTGATTGGTATATGGATGGAAAGATTAACATTGATGATCTAATTACTCATAAAATGCCCTTAGAAGATATCAATAAAGCATTTGATCTTATGCATCAAGGAAAAAGCATTCGCTCAGTAATTGAGTTCTAAGAATTCGACAATACTTCAAAGAAACTTTTTAACAAGCACCAAGCTAAACAAACGATCTTGGCTCTCTAGAAAATATTGTTTCAATCATTGGAATAAAATGTTTTAAGGGTTGTGTTTTATATTTTGGATCAAATGATTTTTGATCCCACTTAGCACAGAAATCAATACAATCTTGATAGTAGGGGTGGTCCTTGTATTGTTCTCTTAAATTTTTATCTTCGTTGTAATGATGCATCCAATAATACCCCTGAAATAAACCATGATTTAGCACTATCCAATAGTTTTTTTCATTAATATACGGCCTCAAGAGCGCGGCAGAGACTTGTGAGTGGTTGGATGGAGAAATTACATCGCCGATGTCATGAAGAAGGGCGCATACAATTGTTTCCATATCAGCGCCGTCTTCTTCTGCTCTTGTGGCGGTTTGGAGTGAATGCTGCAGCCTGCTAATTTGATAAGGCGAATCTCCATCCATCATTTGTAGCCATTCAATAACTCTTTTTGATAAGCCTCTTTCATTTTGAGAATCATGAATCGCTACTAAATCATAGTCATCTTTCGTGCCTTGATCCATTGATGTAAAGCTAACTTTTTTCATCACTCACATATCCATTAAATTTTTATAAAGCACTAAATTATTTTCTATGTTATCAAGTTCAAAATAGGCATCTTGAAGATGTCGTTTTCCATCTGGTGTGAATTCTTTCCTTCCATGAAGCACTCGATGCGATGAAACTAAAAGTATATGACCTGCCTCAAGTCTGAAAATTGATTTATATTTTTCATCATTTACTCTTTTACATAACTCGTGGTAGGCCTGATAAAATAAATCTACATTGTGCATTTGCGGATCTATCATTTGCATCAACTGGTTAGAATATCTAAATCCAGTCACTTCATTGAATGAGTTTAATCTGATGATCGGTTCATTTGCATAAGTTTCGTTTTCTTCATCAAATTCTCTAAAAGGAACAGGAAACGTTCTCAAAACATTAAAAAATTCTGGGCAATCTTCATATAGATCTTTCAGGACCTTATACCCATCTACTATGATGGACTCACCACCATTGCATTCATTTGCAAGCATGTGGAGAGCTTGAACACTTGGAGGCCAAGAATAACTAGCAAAATCATTGTGAGGTGGAACCTCTAATGAAGTGTGCGCAATATTGTAAATATGACCATCAACAGAGACATTATGAATTCGCTCAAAGAGCACTTCTCTTATTGGGCCTAACCTAGGGGTTAGTTGCTCTAATGAATCTGGGATACATGGAGAGTTTTTAATACATATTGCTCCTTTTGAAATAAAATCAGAGAAGGCTTCAATGGCAACATCATTATTTTGAAGTAGATCAGACCAATCATAATAATTTGGAATAAAATTATCAGTCCATAATATTTTTTCTGGCTTTCTCTCTTGTTGTAAATGCTCTATATCTTTAAGTTGTATGGTGGTCTCATGATTATCTGGCCAAAATAAATGGATAGTCTTTGCATTTACAACAACACTTTTTGGTTTTAGATCTACAGGCACAGAACTGAGCATAAAGCGCTTTTCCTGAGTTTCTTTTACTCTACATATATCACAAGGGCAGTTATCCCTGAGCCATAGAAAAGGGAGCTCATATTCTGTTTTTTTATTTTTTATAATTTTTAATGAGCTTTCAGCAATTTGAAAATTTATTTTTTCACCCAATAAAATTAACCATTAAAAAAATCATATCCTTAAAAATTTTTTAAGCAATTATTATTTATAATTTTTTAACCGATACATAAATATTCACCAATTAAATTTATGTTGGGTATGCTGTCTTTATGAAAAATAATATTATTTCAGCATTTGGGGCATTTATATGCATTTCTGCACTGGCTTATTTGAATTCGTTTAATACTGATAATCTATGGCTCATACCTCCGTTTGGAGCAAGTATGGTTTTGGTTATGGCAGCTCATGAAAGTCCCTTGGCACATCCCAAGAATGTTTTATTTGGTCATATAATTTCAGCTTTTTCTGGAGTTTTTGTATTCGCATTGTTTGGGATGTCTTATCTTAGCGTTGGCCTTGGAGTTGGATTGGCAATATTTCTCATGATGGCTACTAAGACTGTTCACCCACCAGCTGGCGCTAATCCCATTATTGCAATTCTTGGTTCAAAAGGCGCAGGATTCATCATTATGCCAGTTGCAATCGGGGCTATATTTATTATTTTTTTTGCAATAATTTTTAATCAATTAATGCAAAGGAAGTATTTTACTTTTAAAGATTTAAAGCATTAAACTAGACGGTAAATATTTGACTGGAATCATTGATATGGTTAATTTTGAAGAAAATAATGATTTAAAGGATTTTATTTCAGGGTTTTCAATTGAGGTTCTGCCTAAATCAGCATCTAAGATCGAATCTTTTACTGAGATACTACCAAAACAAACAAGAGTTTATATTGCGCATCTTGCTGATGAAGACATTAGTGCAATGGTTGCAACAGCAAAAAGACTGACTAATGAGGGCTTCAAAGTCATGCCACATTTCCCAGCTAGAATTATTCAAGATCGTGTCATGCTTCATGATTGGATTTCAATGTATCAAAATGAAGCTGGAGTAGAAGAAGCACTCTTATTGGCAGGCGGCTTAAAGAGACCGGTAGGAGATTTTGACTCTTCAATTCAATTAATTGAATCAGGCTTATTTGATAAAGCCGGATTTAAAAGGCTCCATATAGCTGGACATCCAGAAGGTAATAAAGATATAGATCCTAACGGCGGAATAAAAAATGTTTCTGAAGCCCTATCATGGAAGCAAGAATTTTCTAAGAGAACGGATGCTGCCATGGCTATTACCACTCAATTTTGTTTTGATGCAGACGTGGTAATCAATTGGGCAGATCAAATAAAGACAGAGGGCATTGATATTCCAATCCATATTGGAATTGCTGGGCCTGCTAAGCTTCAAACATTAATTAAATTTTCAGTTGAATGTGGTATAGGCGCTTCAATGAAGGTTCTTACAAATAGAGCCAAAGACTTAACAAAACTCTTATTGCCATATCAACCAACACAAATACTTAATGATCTGGCCTCATATAAGGTAAATAACCCTCAATTAAATATCGATCAGGTTCATTTCTTTCCTCTCGGCGGCATCAAACAGGCTGCTAACTGGGCGTCAGAACAGTAAAGATATAAAGACCATTTTTGTCAATTTTTTAAGCTGAATTTTTCTATTTATTAATAAAAAAATGAATGCTAGCATTCTTATATGTACAACACAGCAAAAGTAGTTTTTAGCCCTCGAGTAAGAAAATCACCGTTCTTTCAATCTACCATGAAATATGGCGCAAAAGCCTTCACTGTGTATAACCATATGTATTTACCTGTCAGTTTTGAGAATACTATTGCCGATTATAATAATTTATTG
Organism: uncultured SAR86 cluster bacterium; assembly: GCA_902595065.1. Classification (GTDB taxonomy): domain Bacteria; phylum Pseudomonadota; class Gammaproteobacteria; order Magnimaribacterales; family D2472; genus D2472. The sequence continues at coordinate 22,415 of CACJOM010000002.1, read as the reverse complement.
CAGGGTGTTCAGTTGTGGGATGTGGGGGTTGAACGTCAAGTACAAATTAAAGGCCCTGATGCAACATCATTAATTCAATTTCTTACACCAAGAAATATTAAAAAATGTTCGGTTGGGCAGGCGATGTATGCTCCACTGTTAGATTTTCAAGGTGGTTTTCTTAATGATCCGGTAATGTTAAAACTTGCAGAGGATTTTTATTGGTTATCTATTGCTGACGGGGATTCGCTGTTATGGGTTGAAGCGATAGCAAAAGGCTACAATTTTAATGTTGAAGTTGAAGAGCCAGATGTATCTCCTTTACAAGTTCAAGGACCTAATTCAGCAAAATTAATGACAAAAGTTTTTGGAGAATGGGTAGATGATTTGGGTTTTTATCGATTCAAAGAAGTTACTCACAATGGAATTCCAATGGTAATTGCCAGAATGGGGTACAGCAGAGAGCTTTGCTATGAAATTTTTTTACAAGATTACTCCAAAGGAAATGAGTTATGGGAGATGCTTTGGCAAGCTGGCCAAGAGCTAAATATTTCTCCTGGTGGACCCAATATTATCTTTCGATTAGAAGGCGGTATATTGAGTTATCTAGCTGATTTTGATCGTACTAATAATCCTTATGAAGTTGGCCTTGACTGGATGATTGACCTTGATCAAGAGGATGATTTTATTGGTAAAGAAGCTTTACGTGAAATCAGTCAGCGAGGGCCAACAAAAAAATTAATGGGAGCAGAAATCAAAGGCGATCCAATAAAAAATTCTAATGAGGATTATCTACCTGTTCTCATTGATGGAAAGAGAGTTGGCACTATGACAGCTATGGTTTTTTCTCCAAGACTACAAAAAAATATAGCATACGTATTTTTAAAAATTGAACACGCCAAGGTCGGGCAAGAGATTTTAATTTCAAATTTAGATCAATCTCTTGAGGCAGTGGTCGTTGACTTGCCGTGGTTTGAAAGAGCAAAAAAATAGGCCGATTCCAAAAAAAAATCGGCCTAGATTCAATTAATCAGCATAATCAAGACCTTTGGCCTTTTGAACTTCTCTTTTGTTTGGATTAACAGACTCTCTGAAAGGCACCTCAACAATTTCACCATCCGCTGCCACTCCAGGCGATTCAGAATACTCATCAGGCAGCTTAACCTGGAGTTTGGTTCCTATTTCAGATGATGTCCAGGGAACCCAGCCCAATGCAACATTGGTTTCAAGCTCTGGAGACCACCATGGTGAGGTGATATAGCCCATGTCATTGCCATCAGAATCAGCAATCAACCAAAAATCAGGAGCATAATCTGTGATCTCTTTACCGCCAAAAATCAGACCCACCATTCGCATTTTAAATGGAAAATCTCCTGCATCAATTACAGCTCTCTGCCTTTCTAATTCCTCTTTGCCAATGTAATCAGCCTCTTTATTTCGAGGTACCTGATAACTAAGGTTAACCTGAAATGGTGATGTTTCATGATCGAGGTCTTGCCCCCAAGATAAGATGCCTGCTTGAATACGACGATGATGTGCAGGCGCAATAACCATTAATCCAAACTCTTCACCTGCCTCAAGAACTGCATTCCAAACAATTTCAGCATTTTCATGCGCATCGCGCACATAAATCTCATAGCCTTTTTCACCTGTGAACCCAGTTTGACTAATGACCACAGACGCCCCATTAATTTTGGTCTCCATAAGACCGTAGTAGGGAACTTCCCTAAGTTCTTCACCAGCGAGTTTAGCCATCAGATCTTCAGAAAGAGGGCCTTGAATCTGCACAGGGCAGACATCAATTTCATCAATCATTACATTGAATTTTTTAAATACATTTACCCCTTGAAGCCATAGCAAGAGATCGCTATCAGAAATAGAGAACCAAAACTCATCTTCTGCTATTCGCAATAAAACAGGGTCGTTCAAAACGCCGCCTTTTTCGTTGCATAAAATAGCGTATTTACCATTTCCAGGTTCAATTTTTGTTGCATCACGCGTTATAACAAAATTTGTGAAGGCTTCTGCATCAGGACCTTTAACGCATATCTGTCTTTCAACAGCAACATTCCACATAGTTACCCGATTAACCAAGGCTTCATATTCAACCATGGCGCCACCATCTTCAGGCCTTACGTATCCTCTAGGATGGTAAATTCGGTTATAAACCGTTGCTCTCCAACAACCTGCTTCATGAGATAAATGCCAAAATGGTGATTTTCTTACTCTAGTTGAGATTAATAACTCAGTAGGCGTTCGACCACTTTGCCTTAAATTATAAGGAACCACACGATCGCTTTGATCCACACTAGGATGATTTGGATTTTTCATTGTTATACCCCCCTTAGATATATTAAGTTATTACATTGAAACTATTTAAGCACGCACCCTCTCATTTTTTGGATCATACAAAGATCCTTTGCCAGCTATTTGAACGGTCATTGGGTACACCCCATCACCATTCTCATTAAAGTACTCTAGTAAAAGTGATTTCCCTGGAACAGCAAGATTTTTTGGTAAATAACCCATTACTACAAATTTTTTAATCGAGGGGCAGTAGGACATGCCAGTGGCATAAGATCTTCGACCTTTACTATCAATTGGCACTTCGCCAGATACAGGATCAATGATTGGTGAGTTTCCTACTGGATAACGCATGCTGCCTGATACATTGAGATCATCTATTGTCATCGTACATAAAATTGCACTGGGTTCCTCTTCTCTGTGCGCTAAATGCGCTGCCTTGCCATGAAAATCTGCCTCTTTTACTAAGCGTCTTTCGATAGCAGATTCACAAGCATTGTATTCAGTTTCAAGATCTGCTCCCTGAAGTCTAAAGCTTTTTTCAAGGCGGCGACTGTTTGCATAAGTTTCAATACCAACTGGCACGACTCCAACCTCCAGCAATGAATCATATAGCGCAAGACCTTCTTCACTATCATTATTTAAATAAATTTCCCAACCACTTTCTCCAACATAGGAAATACGTGATGCCCATACATCAATTTTTTTTCCTTCAGCTAAATTTAACGTGAGGTTTTTCGCAGCTGCAAAAGGGAAGTTTTCTATTGAAATTTCATTAGGGTCAATAAAATGACCTAGAGCATTTTTTGCCTGAGGCCCCCATAATCCCAGCGTTGCTATGTCATGAGTGCGAATTTTAATCTCAGCATCTAATTCATTATCATCACGATAGTTACGCAAAGTCACCCAATCTCGATTGCCATCTGCACCGCCAGTAACAACGCGATAACGATCTTTGCCTAAACGAGAAATAGTCAGATCTGCATGCACTCCACCGTCTTCATCTAGGAAGTTGGTATAAATCATTCTTCCTTCAGGGGTATCACCGCCGACTTTTGCCACGGATAAATATTCCAGCATTCTCTCAGCATCCTTACCTTTGATATCCATAATAGGGAAGTGAGATAAGTTGATCATGCCAACGGAATCACTCATTGCAAGATGTTCCGCATTAGCAATTTCATAGGGCACATGCCTTCGATCCCATTCATTTTCCCTGACAGGAATTTCTTTTGAATAATTTTCTAGCTTTTGTTCATTACTTTCATAAGCTAAGGCTCTTTCCCAACCAGCCACTTCATTATCAAAGAATCCACCAAGCTCCTTTTCTCTTTTATAAAAGGGGCTAACATGCAACTCTCTATGGCTAATATAGGGTTCTCTGGGGTGAACGGCAGGAGTGTAGATGGTCTGAGCATTTTCAAAAGATCGTGTTTTTACGAAAGCCTTTTCTTTTTGTGCAGGGTAGAATCTTGCAATATCAAAAGAGTGCATATCCATTTGAGTTTTGCCATGAATCATTGACTCAGCAAGCAATCTTGCACATCCGGGACCGTCTTTTACCCAAACTGCTTCGCACAACCAAAAGCCTCTTACCTCAGGGCTCTCTCCAATTAATGATCCAGCATCAGGTGTTACCGAGAGCAGACCATTAAATGAGCTCTTTTCATCCCAACCTAGTTCATTGAGAATGGGTGTAGTTTCAAATGCCTTTTCAAGAGGCTCTGCCACCTCTTCAAGATCGAGATATCTCATTGAATCAGAGATCATCGTTTTTTCTGGATTACCAATATCTTCAGGTTCAACTAATCTAGGTTCTTTGTCTTCGTAATATCCCCACTCAAGCATGCCTCCATGCAACCTGCCAGTGTCTCTCACATATGCCGAGTTACCTTGATCACGAAGTAGGGGATAGACAAGTAGTTCCTCTGTTCCCTGGATTTCTGGGAGAGGACCAAAAAATAGTAAAGGGTGTTCCACAGGTATTAAGGGAACTGGAACGCCAGCTTTTTTACCCATTAAGGGTCCCCATATTCCAGATGTTATAACAACTTTATTTGTTTTGATTGTTCCCTTATCAGTCTTGACTCCAGTAATGCGACCGTTTTCAACATCAAAATCTATAGCTGGCGTGTCAGTGAATGTAGACAGCGCACCTTTTTCTTTTGCAGTTTCCACCGCAAAGTTCACAACATCCTGTGAGCGGGGTGTAACTAGACCAGCATCTGGGTCCCACATTGCTCCTCTGATGGACTCTTCATCTAAAAGAGGAAATTTTTCTTTAGCTTCTGAGGCAGAAATTAACCTTATGTTAGTCCCAAAAGCTTTTCCTGATTCAACCTTACGCTTAAGTTCTTCCCAGCGAGCGTCGTCATCTTTACGGCAGATTTCCAAGCCACCTTTTTTTAAAAAAAAGCCATTGTCTTCATAAAACTTTCTACTAAAGTTTGTTGCCCAACAGCCTAACTTGTCGTGAGTAGTGTTATAGACAAAGTCTGAAGCGTGAGCAGTTGAAGCTATGTCTGAAGGAATAATGGTAGATTTTTCTAGACCTACAATATTTTTTTGCCCTAGTTCAGCAAGCCAGTAGGCAACCATCGACCCAACAATACCTCCAACACCAACAATAACTACTTCTGCCTCAGAGGGGAATTTAGAGGATTGTTGCGTCATGAAAAAGTCCTTAAATATTTATTATTTTTTTATTAACTTTTTTGATAATAAGCCCAGAAAATATAACTGTCCATTGTTTTTTTAAGTGTTTTTTTAGTTCTTATTTTGTATAAAATTTATACACTTTTTACAAAAGAAGAATAGTTAAAAAAATTTATTTATAGAGCAAAATTTTTAATGGATAAGTTCTTAATTTTTACTTATCAAGAAGTATTTTAGAAGCTAATTGTGTGTCCATATACTCTTTCAATTCAATGATTTTTCCATTTTTAATCTTAAGTAAAAAATGATAAAAATTATTATAAGGCTTGCCTGAGACATGAATAGCATCTCCTGCTACCTCGACGGCAACCCGTTCATTTTCAGCCGTAATACCAGTAATTTTGAATTCTATGCCATTTGGAAATGCCTCAAGAATACCTTGGGCAAAATCTATGATTTCTTTTTTTGTTCTTGTGCCCCCAATTTCATTTTCGCCTGCAGTCCAGATAATTGAATCATCATTATAAAAATCTAAGTATGTTTCTGACCCAGAGCTCAAGGCTTCAAAAAATTTAATTGCAATCTCTTTATTTTTTTCAGACTCAGAAGTCATTTATTGAGATCTTTTAGAAGACTTCTTGCAGCAAATGAAACCAAAATCGCAAAGGGAACTCCAGTAACTATAACGGATGTTTGCAGGGCTCCTATCCCACCTCCTGCTAGAAGCACAATAGAAATTACACCTAGTGATAAAGCCCAAATAACTCTTAAAATCATTGGTGGTTCATCTTTAAAGTTTTCTTTTTTTGCTGCAGTTAACATTGATGTAACCAACGCTCCAGAATCAGACGAGGTAACAAAAAAAGTTAATATTATTATAATCGCCAGCCACATAATTATTTGTGAAACTGGAAATTGCTCTAAAAAAATAAACAGTGAGACGGTTATGTCATTATTGATAGCGGTGCTAAGAGATGTTGGATCTATAAATTCTTGATAGATAGCTGCATTGCCAAAGACACCCATCCATATAAAAACAATAAAAGTTGGAACAAGCACAGCCCCTATTAGAAATTCCTGAATCGATCTGCCGTAAGAAATTCTTGCGATAAATAATCCTACAAACGGAGACCAGGCAAACCACCATGAATAATAATAAAGAGTCCATGCATTTTGCCATGAAGAATCTGAATAACCTTGAGTGTTTGTGGATAGACTTAATAATTTTTGGACATAAGAGCCTAAATTTTGCACAAGACCATCCAAGATATAGCTTGTTGGCCCAGCGAGGAAAATGAATAAAAGAAAAATAATACATAACACAATATTTATTTGAGATAGTATTTTAATACCTACCTTTAAACCTAAAACAACACTTGCTAAACCCATAAGTGTTATGAGGATGACAATACCAACAGTGTTAATAAAACTGCCCTCAATCACTCCCATGTAACTCAGGCCAGAGTTAATTTGATTCGCTCCAAGTCCCAGTGATGTGGCAATACCAAATATTGTTGCAATTATTGCTATAACATCTAAAGACACTCTTCCCCAAATATTTTTTGTCATTGGGCCTGAGAAAAAAGAACTTACGCGGAAGGGTAACTTGTTGTTATATGCAAAATAGGCAAAACATAAACCAACGACACCATAAATTGCCCAGCCATGAAATCCCCAATGTAAGTATGCAAGATTCATTGAAAGATTTGCTTTGTCTGCAAAAGAAGAGCCTTCTTTATGAATGATATCTGAGCTGAGATGCATGATAGGTTCAGCCACGCCATAAAACAATAATCCAACACCCAAGCCTGCACTAAATAACATGGCTATCCAATTCATTCTCGAGAACTCTGGTTTAGCATTTGGCCCACCAAGGATGAGTGTTTTATGTTTGCTGAAAGCTAGATAAATGACAAAAACTAAAAAGCCATTAGTCAGCAAGATAATTAACCAACCTAAACTATCTGAAATTTGGGTTTGAATATTGGCAAATAGCTCATCAGCTTCTTTTAAATTAGTAAGGGTGATTCCAATAAAAGCAGCTATCAAAAATATAGAAAATAGAAAACGTTTAGGAGCTATTTTTTTAAACATTGAATTAAGTAAATTTATTTTTTTTGTGAAATGTAGTTGGCTAAGTGTAGGGCAATTTCAACAAATGTGAAATTTTTAGTTTTTTTTGCACTTTTGCTGTTTACAAACTCTTGTATTTTGTTTTAATAAAGAAGTTCGTGATTTGATCCTATTGCAACGAATTAAAAGAATTGCTAAAACGGAATTATTTCCCAGGATTTAACATATACGGAGTACTGATTTACAGCTAATAATGTTGTTTTTCTGAAAATAAAGCGTGTTTTTTCTATATTTACTTAAAATTTTTTCATTCATTTGTTATGGTTTTAACATGTCTTTACAAAACTTAGGTTTCGACTTAAGCAAAAATCATTATGGAAGAGGGTTCTATACCTGCATTCTGCCTGGAAATCTACTTTAAATAAATTTATCCCTAGGGGGGAACTATGATAAATACCATTAAAAAAAGTAACGTTATCAAGAACATTCAAAAGACCTTTAGACATAAAGCTTTTGATAATTTTGGAAACAAGGTTATTTCTGCAATATCTGCTTTTGCTATCATTAACGCATCTGCATACAGCGGACATATAGGAGCTCAATCTCAAGCAACCATTGAAGAGGTTGTTGTTACCTCTAGGAAAAAGTCTGAGGGGCTTCAAGATGTCCCTCTTTCCGTTAATGCTCTCACTGAGGAGTCCCTTGAGCAAAAAGGAATAAACGTCTTCGAAGACTATTTAATGCAATTACCAGGCGTTACAGCTGGTGGATCAGGACCTGGCCAAAGCACTATATATATTAGAGGTCTTGCCTCTACTACCCCCAACCTAACTACTGCTGGTGTTGCTGGTTTAACTCCCAACGTTGCATTTTATCTTGATGAGCAGCCCTTAGGTCAGCCTGGAAGAAATTTGGATGTTTATGCAGCTGACGTTGGACGTGTAGAGGTTCTATCTGGACCTCAAGGAACTTTATTTGGTGCTAGCTCACAAGCTGGTGTTGTTCGTATGATAACTAACAAACCCGTAATAGGAGAATCATCAAGCAGTCTTGAAATCGAAGCTAGAGCCATGCCAGATGGAGGCGCTGGCAGCAAGTTTGAATATGTTTCTAATATTCCCTTGGGTGATTCAACAGCCTTAAGATTTGTAGCTTACAACGATCGAAGAGGTGGTTACATCGATCAAGTTGCTGGAAAACTTAATGCAAGCCAATCTGCTCGTTTTAGAAAAGCTGGAACTGTAAGACAAAACGGTCTTCCAGTATCAGCATCTAGGGGTGGCTTCCAAGCTGGAGCAGATCTTTCAGGCGCAACACTTCTAAATGCGGATGCAATTGTTGAAGAAGATGCTAACCCAGTTGATTATGAAGGTTTTAGAGCAAGTATCGCTCATGAGATTAATGACAATTGGGATGCTTTAGCAACTTTTGCAACTCAAACAATTGATGCTGACGGTGTATTTTTTGTTGATCCTACATTGGAAGATTTAGAAGTTCAAAGATACACAAATGATTCTATTGAAGATGAGTTCGATAACATGAGTTTTACTCTTAAGGGTTCAATTGGAGATCTTGAGGTTCTTTATACTGGAGCTTATACAGACAGAACAACAGATCAAGACGTTGATTACACTGATTATCTATTCGTTGGTCAGTATCTACCTTATTATATTTGTGATTATTATGTGACATATACTAAGTTTGCACCTGGTAATGTTCCAACCGGAACATGTGGAGCACCAAACTTATTGGTTGATTCAACAACCAAAACAGAGGTTACAACTCATGAATTCAGGGTTAATGCACCAATAAACGACACTACAAGTCTTACAGCTGGAGTGTTTTTTAGTGACTTAGAGCTAAGAGAATTAAATCTCTTCACATATCCAAGTTCTGTAGATAATGATATTACATATGCTGCAAACTATGCTTTAACAGACACATCTGTTACTGGCTCAATTAATAATGCAAGTCCGGGTTGGTACTCAGCAGGCCCATTTAGTGAACCAGTTATTTTCTTTAATGATATTAAGAGAACTGATAAGCAACAAGGCATATTTGGTGAGCTTAGTATAGATACCTCAGAAACATCCGAGCTTACTGTTGGTGTTAGATGGTATGACATTGAAGTTGACTTTGAGGGAAGTGCTAACTCTTCTTTCTATAATGGATTCGGTGCTCCTGATACGCAGCAATTTGGATCTAATCTATCGGCTCAATATGCTCCAGGAAATCCAAATGGATACCCTGATAAAGCCAAAAGCGATGGAACAATTGGGAAGATAACTTATTCATGGAATCCCTCTGAAGATATCATGTATTATCTTACTTGGTCAGAAGGCTTTAGACCGGGCTTGTTAAACAGGCCAGCTGGTCGAACAAATGCTGATGGTACTTATTCAGTGAAACCTTCAATTGATTCCGATGAAGTTACAAACTTCGAATTTGGATGGAAGGCCCTTCTTGATGATGGTCGACTCAGATTCAATGGTAGTGCCTTTATGGTTGATATTAGTGGGCTTCAGTCTACTATTTTTGACCCTAGCATAGTTAACTTATTCTTCTCTGATAATGCGGCAGATGCTGAAATTACTGGTATTGAAGGAGACTTCACTTATGTCCCTGACCTTGATGGCTGGGTACTGTCTGGTGCTTTCTCCTTATTGGACTCAGAAATTACTAAAAGCTTAGTTCCTACCAATGATGTTGTTGAGGGATCAGAATTGGCATTTGCTCCTGGAATACAGGGTAATTTAAGCGCAAGAAAAGAGTGGGGCGTAGCTTCTGGAAATACAGCACATTTTCAGGCTCAACTTACTTTCTCAGATGACAGTTACTCCGATATTATGGCGCCAAATAAAGCACTTCAAGACAGCTATAGCTTTATGAATGTGCGGTTTGGAATCAGCAGTGATGATTCGATAGTTGAGGCTTATATCGATAATATTACTGATGAGAGAGCTGAAATTAGTAACACTTTTGTCTTTGATAGGCAGCGTGTTAGTATAATCAGACCAACTACTATAGGTATTAGATTCAAGAGATTTTTTAATAACTAGTTTTAGTTTTATATAAAAGTAAAAAGGGAGCTAATGCTCCCTTTTTACTTTCATGAGAAATATAACCCATTTTTCTTTGTTAAAATTATACAAAAAATGAAAGAAGATAAATCTAATACTAACGATCCAACCTTATCAGTAGATTTGAGTGAGGCCACTCAAGCTGTAAAAGAAAATAGATTTGAGGATGCCCTCATGCTTTTTGAAATTATTCTTAAAGATCATCCCGAAAACATTGATGCTTTATATTTAGCTTCTGTCTCATCCAGATATCTGAAAAAATTTGGTGACTCACAAAAATTTATTGAAAACTTGCTATTAAATGCTCCTGACATGGGTCGTGCTTATCAAGAGCTTGGGCACATAAATAGAGATATGGGGAATGATGAAAAAGCCATCATTAATTACAGACAAGCATGTGAACTTAATCCAGCATTACTCGCATCATGGAATATGCTTTACCAATATTTTGTTAAACATAAAAATCAACCTGCTGCCGATCATGCTCAACAGCAAATTAAAAAATTGGAATCACTCCCGCCAGCATTATTATATATCGATCAGATACTTAATGAAGGTAGATTGGGGTTGGCTGAAAGGCAGTGTAGAGCTTTTCTACAAAAGAACCCAACGCATACATATGCCATGTCACTTTTGTCTGAAATTGCCAATCGGTTGGGCTATTTTGATGACGCAGAATTTTTGCTAGAAAAGGCGGTTGAATTCAAGCCTAAGGATGGAGATCTTAGAATGCAATATGCTGCAATTCTTAGAAAAAAACAAAAATTTGCGAAAACCATGGAGCAAGTAAACATTCTTTGTGATCAATACCCAGATAACCCTGTCTATCAAGCACAAAAAGCTAGTGAAATGATGCAAAATGGCAATCATGCCCAAGCAATCAAAATGTTTGATAGCATACTGAGTCACAATCCATATAATTTTAGTACACATACCTCCAAAGGACATGCTCAAAAAACTCTTGGAGACACAGATGAAGCTATCAAAAGCTATCAATCTGCATATCAAATTAAGCCTGATCATGGTGAAGCATACTTCTCACTGGCAAACTTAAAAACATACTCTTTCAACCCCAATGAATTAAACAGTATGCGAGAGCAGATAAAGAGAGTTGATTTATCATTAAGAGAGAAAGCATACTTTCATTTTGCTCTTGCTCAGGGCTGCGAAGTCATCGGTGAGTTTGATGAAGCTTTTTTCAATTTACAACAAGGTAATAAAATTAAAAATGATCAAAGCAAGTACTCCATTGATAGAATGGATGCAGAACTTCAAGCACAGATAGATGTTTGTGATGAAGAGTTTTTTAAAGATCTGGGCGATGGAGGGCATACAACAAAAGATCCCATATTTATTTTAGGTTTACCTAGAGCTGGCTCAACCCTTATAGAGCAAATTTTGGCTTCTCATTCTATGATTGATGGAACTCTAGAGCTTCCTAATATTTTGTCTATAGCGCAAAGTCTTCGTGGGGATGATATATACGGCAAGTTGGGTAATTATCCTAAAAGCATGAAGTCATTAACGCTAAAACAAAGAGAGGAGTTTGGTAACAAATTTATTGAAGATACTAGAATGCATAGGAAAGATGCGCCTATGTTTACTGATAAGATGCCTAACAACTTTAGGCATATTGGATTAATTCATTTAATCATGCCAAATGCAAAAATTATTGATGCAAGACGATACTCATTGGATTGCTGTTTCAGTATGTTTAAGCAACTATTTGCTCAAGGTCAAGAATTTACATATGGTCTTGCTGAGGCTGGCAGTTATTACAATAGTTATGTAAGGCTTATGGATCATTGGGATAAGGTTTTACCTAATAAAATCTTAAGAGTGAATAATGAGGATGTGATTGAAGATTTAGATGGGCAGGTTAGAAGGATGCTTGACTATCTTGAATTGCCTTTTGAAGAACAATGCATTTCATTTCATGAAACTGATAGATCAGTGAGGACTGCAAGCTCTGAGCAAGTTAGGCAGCCAATTAACAAAAAAGGCATGGATCGATGGAAGCCATATGCCAAACATTTAAAACCACTGCTAGATACTCTCGATCATAAATTACTTAAACAGGAAGATATTGCTTTAATTAAATAATTTAAAAAAATAGCCTAATGGGAATTATTAAAGCAACAAATCTAGAGAAACATTACCCCAGTCCTGATAATTCAGCAGAAACTTTTGCTGCTGTAAATAAAATTAATTTGAGCATCCGTCAAAAAGAAATCTTTGGTTTATTGGGGCCCAATGGTGCTGGGAAAACAACTACACTTGAAATGCTTGAAGGTTTAACCAGCATCGATAAAGGGAATGTTTTTATTAATGAGATAGATGTTACAAAGCAGCCTTATGAGGTAAAAAAAATTATAGGTGTCCAACTTCAATTTAATGAGTATTTTGACCGATTAAACCTGTCTGAACTGTTAATCCTTTTTGCGAGCTTGTATGCAACATCAATTGATCCAGAGTCCTTATTAGCAAAGGTTAATCTGGAGGATAAAATTAAAGCTCTTCCCAATGACTTATCTGGGGGACAAAAGCAAAGATTTTCAATTGCATGCGCCCTTGTAAATAATCCTAAGATTTTATTTCTTGACGAACCCACCACTGGACTTGACCCTCAAGCAAAAAGGAATCTTTGGAACTTAGCCAAAAGCTTGAATGAAGAGGGCATGACAATAGTTTTAACCACTCATAATATGGAGGAGGCAGAGTATCTTTGTGATCGCATAGCCATAATGGATCAAGGATCAATTATTGCTCAAGATACTCCCCAACAACTTATTTTAGATTATGCGCCTGAACCACCCGAAATCCCCATGCAAGGTAATATTGAGGATGTATTTCTTGCCTTAACGGGCCATGGGCTTCGAGATTAAAGATGTTTACAAATTTGCAAATGCATCTAGCTAAGACTTTTATCAAAATTTATTACAGAGATCGGCAATCTTTAGCATTTAGTTTATTGTTTCCATTAATTTTTACTCTTATCTTTTTATTTTCTGGTGGAGAGCCTGATCCAACTGAAATTGGTTTAGTTAATCAATCTGAAAATGACCTTTCGCTGAAATTTGTTGAATTAGTAAAAGAGAATAAAGCTTTTGCTATTTCTGAAGGAGATGAGGTTGAGTTAAGAGGCCAACTTATCGCAGGCGATTTAACTGCGTTAATTATCGTGCCCAAAGACTTCGATAAATCTAATACTAGCAGACTGCGTTTATTGCTTGATGCCTCTCAAGTAAGACAAGTAGATGCAATTAAAGATTCATTTGATTCAATGCTTCTTTCCATAGAAAGGGAGTTAAGAGGTACGCAACCATTATTTACCCTTTCATTGGAGGATGTAAAAGCTCGACCTCAACGTTATATAGATTTTTTACTCCCCGGAATTTTAGCTTACATGTTGATGAATTTATGTATCGCTGGAAGTGGATACAACCTTGTTGAGTATAGGAGGAGGGGAATCTTAAAGCGGATGTTTGTAACGCCAATTAAACCTAAGGATTTTATTATCTCAATTGTTTTGGCAAGGATGTTTATCGTATTGATACAGCTATCAGTAATACTTGCTTTAGCCATTGGACTTCTAAAAATAAATATTATTGGCGGCCTTTACTCACTATTTGGAGTCATTGTTCTTGGTGCAATTATTTTTTTATGTATTGGATTCTTTCTTGGAAGCTTTGCCAAGACTCAAGAGGCTATTCGACCCATTGCATTGCTTTTTACGCTGCCTCAGTTAATTCTTTCAGGAGTTTTTTTTCCAATCTCATCTTTACCAGCGCTTATTCAACCTTTTGCCCAAGCTCTTCCCCTAAGTGTCATTGCCTCTTCAATGCGAGATATAGCAAATGATGGCATACCTTTGTTTACTTTGAACTTTAATTTCATAGGAATTCTAGCCTGGATCTTTATAAGCTTTTTTGTTGCTACCAAGTTTTTTAATTGGCAAAAAGTAGCTTCATAGAATTATTTTTTTAAAGCTTCCATTCATAAAATTTATATATATAATTGACAACGTTATCAATTAGGGGAAGATAAACAAATATGAAAAAAGAAGAATTAGTTGAAATTTTTTCCAACCTTCATCCAGAGGATTCTGCCGGAAATATGATTGGAGAAATCCATCTAGCCGATGGCACTGTTTTGAAAACAGATTCACTGCGCATTGATATGGATGGCGGTAGAATTATTCTTTCTGAAGAAGCTTCAAACATGTATGAGACCAATAAAAGGAACTGGATTCAAGAACTTATCTTCTATCAAAATAAAAAACTTAAATCTGCATAACTCCCTATTGCTGTCTTAATTATTGATAGTAACGAATGTAATCGACTATAAATTTCTTTGAATCATCGCAATTATCTAGTGAGCAAATTTCATTAGGCTTTGGTGCTTTCACAAAATCACCGCCAATTGCAGTATTTAAGATTAGATAAAAGCTCTCATTAAAAGGATATTTCGCTCCTAGGAGTTTGGTTAAACTACCCTCATATACAAGGAACTGATTATTAATATAAAAAGAGATTTTATCTATTCCCCAGATCAATGTAATGATATGGAAATTTTGATTAAAATTATTTTCATTTGAAACTTTATATTCGCTGCCAAGTAACCTATGACCATTATGAAAAAAATGGAGAGTGGACAAAACCTCATTGGTATTACTGCCTCTAGCTTCCATGAGATCAATTTCTCCACTTTTGGGCCATCCTCCAAATCTATTTTTTTCTGGCATCATCCATATAGCTGGCCACAATCCTTGTCCCTTTGGTATTTTAAATTTCACCTCAAGCACTCCTGGTGAAGTAAAGTTAACCAGGTCCTTAGTTACAAGCTTTACGGAGGTAAAGGTTTTAGAGGAATCTTTGTTATACAAAGGGATAATTTTTAGCATTCCATTAGATAGCTCGAAGTTATCAGAACTATCTGTATAAAACTGAAGTTCATTATTTCCCCATCCTGCAATGCCATACTCAGCACCATTGCCTAATTGAAAAGCCCACTTATCTGTATTTAATTTAGAGTCAGAAAATTCTTCTTGCCAAACAAGATTGAGCTCAGGCTTAAGAAAATTTTTAGTATCTTTAATGGATGGCTGAAATGCATGCAAGGAGTTGAAACCAATAATAAAAATAAATATAAATTTGAACCAACATCGCATTTTTAATAGTTTATTTAAAAGAGATCACGATTTTTTTCTAAGTCGTAACCCATTTTTAATAATTCAGCATCAGACCAAGCTTTTCCTATTAAAGATACTCCTACAGGCAAGCCATCTATCGAGGCAAGCGGCACGGTTAAATGCGGATATCCCGCAATTGCAGCGTATGCTCCATTTCCAAAACTCATCTGATTTTCCATTGCAGCATTGTCACCTCCAACATAGTCTATCGTCCAAGCTGGATTTCGAGTTAGCCCAATGAAAGCGTCAAGTTTATATTTTGAAAGCAGATCATTAAACTCAAGGCGAACGCGTTCAACCATTTCTAGCGCTCTGTTATATTCATCCTCTTTGCCAACAGTTTGAAGACTTTTTTCAAATATTTCTTGTTTGAAAAATGGCATCATTTTATCTGCATGCTCATTATTAAATTTAATTAATGACTCTAAGGACTTATGTTTAGTTGAAGATTCAGATAGATACTTTTCTAAGCCTTGCTTAAACTCATATAGCAACAAAAAGTATTCTCCCCCAGCAGGGTACTCTCTTTGGTCATCAATTTCTATTACCGTTCCACCTAATTGATTGATCATCGTGCTAATTTTTTCTAAGATTTCTGCAGCATCTTCGTAATCGTTCCCAGCTTTTAATAAACCCAGTCTTTTACCCTTAATCCCACCACTTTTTAAGCTTTGAAGAAAATTGTAGTTAAAGTTTTTTGGGATCTTGAGTGTGGCCGGATCGTTTTGATCTGGCCCAGCTATTGCTTGGAGAGTTGAAGCCACAATCTCTACTGATCTTCCCATTGGGCCTGCTGTATCTTGTGTTGATGAGATTGGTATTATCCCATGTCTGCTAACTAGGCCGACAGTAGGCTTAAAGCCAACAATACCATTGACTGAGGCAGGGCACGAAATAGATCCATTCGTTTCGGTTCCGATAGCAATCTCAACTATGCCACTTGCTACTGCCACTGCAGAGCCTGAGCTAGACCCGCAGGGATTAAGGTTTTCTCCATATGGATTGAGAGTTTGCCCACCATGACTTGACCAACCGCTGACTGATTTCTCTGATCTAAAATTCGCCCATTCACTCAAATTGGTCTTTCCATTAATGTAGAAATTATTATCTTTCAATTTTGATACTAAAAACGCATCTTGATCAGGGAGATTATCTAGCATTGCTAATGAGCCCGCAGTTGTTGGAAAGCCAACTAGATCAATATTATCTTTTATGGCAATGCTGATTTTGGAGTCTTGATTTTTTTTAGGGATTTCAACAACATATGCATTAAATATATCCAATTCAGGATAAATATATTCAGAAAAGATCAACAAAAAGGTTAACAAAAAAGTTTTATTTTTTTTCATTGGACAATCCTCTCATAAATTTCTTATGAAATTGATCATGCACAATTTTTAAAATGAGAGCAAGATTGGATACATCTAAATAAAAACTGATTTTGAAGTTTTTATTTTTTATGACCTAGAAAATATAATGCTGATAAAGGGATCATGTAACATAAAGTTTATGTACAAAAAATGTTTATCTTTTATTCATTGGCTTGGTTTTAGCATTTCATGCGTGATGCTTGTCTTGGCTTATTTTGACCAAAGTCAGGATGAAATTGTTATCCATTTAATAGCTTCTTCTATGCCTCACACTTTAGGATGGATCATTGTGTCTATCATTGGGGGTAAAAGAAATTATTTCCCTTTTTTAGTGAAATAGTGCTTTTGTTTGCATTGAATATTATTTATTGTGATAAAAAGTTATATATCTTGAAAAACCTCATATCTAAGGGGTTTCTCAGAAGTTTTTTTAATTAAAAATTCGCTTAATTGTTAAAATTGGTGTATAAAAACAAATTAATTGAATTAATTTATCTATTCTTAGGGAGATAACAATGTTAAATAAATCTATTTGGATTGCTACCAGGCTATCCTTAACCACCATGTTAGCTGTGGGCGCTATGTTTTCAGTTGGCTCTTTCGCACAAGACAGTGAATTTGTAGAAGAAGTTGTCAGTATTGGTACTCGTGGAAAACCTAGATCTGTATCTAGTTCACCAGTTCCAGTTGATGTATTAAGTGCTGAGGATATCAGCAAAACTGGTACAGATGACTTGCTTATGCAGCTTCAAGGAAGCGTTCCTTCTCTGAATGTTCACCTACAACCAATCTCTGATGCAGCTAGTATGATTAGACCTGCTAACTTAAGAGGTCTTTCTGCAGATGCTACGTTGATTTTTACCAACGGAAAAAGACGTCATCATGCTTCAGTAATCGCTTTCCAAGGTGGTGGTGTTAATGATGGTTCTCAAGGTGCAGATATTTCTGTAATTCCTGCTATCGCTCTTAAAAGAGTAGAAGTTTTAAGAGATGGTGCCTCAGCTCAGTATGGTTCTGATGCTATTGCAGGTGTTATTAACTTTGTGTTGGACGATATCTCAGAGGGTGGAACTCTTTCATACAAGATGGGTGAATATACTGAAGGCGATGGAAATACAACAACTATAGCTGGTAAGTATGGTATGCCTTTAGGCCAAGACGGCTTTGTTACAACAAGTTTTCAAATCAGACAGGCTGATGATACTTCAAGAAGTGAGCAAAGACCTGATGCTGCTGCCTTAATTGCTGCAGGTAATACTGCTGTGGCTAATCCAGCTCAAATATGGGGTGCTCCTAAAGTTGATGATGATGTAACTTTCTTTATGAATTCTGGTGTCACTAATAGTGATGGTTCAGAGTCCTATATGTTTGGAAACTACTCTGAAAGAGACGTAGATGGAGGATTTTATTATCGTAATCCAGACGGTAGAAGCGGCGTTTTCACCATTGGTGATTATAGAGCTGTAGGTAATATCGATGGAACTTGTGCATATGGCACAGGTGCTTCTGGACAAGTTGATCCTTCAGATTACGCGCTAAGAGATACAATCATGGCTGATCCAAGTTGTTTCTTAATGAACGAAATTGCTCCTGGTGGATATACGCCAAGATTCGTGGGTAATATTACAGATACTTCTCTTACAATTGGAAGAAGGGGTGATATTACAGATGGCTTCCTAAGTGGCCATACATATGATTTAAGTGGATCAGTCGGTAGAAATGAGGCTGATTTCGGGCTTAATAATACTGTAAATCCATCAATGGGTCCTGATACTCCTCGTAATTTTTACACAGGTTCATATATTGAGTTAGAAAAAGTGTTCAATTTTGATCTAACTAGAGTAGTTGATTCTATGACAATTGCGTATGGTCTTGAGTGGAGAGAAGAAACTTTTGAAGTGATTTCAGGTGAAGAAGCTTCATGGAAAGCTGGTAAATATGCATTACAAGGATTTAATGTTGGCTCGCATGGTTTTGCAGGTTTTTCACCAGACTCTCAAGGTGCCTTCACCAGAAGAAGTTATGGTTTGTATGTTGATTTAGAAAACCAAGTTAGCGATCAATTGCTTTTAGGTGGATCTTTCAGATATGAAGATTATTCATCATTTGGTGATACAAATGACTTTAAATTGAATGCAAGATATCAACTTAGTGATAATGTTGCATGGCGTTTCTCAACAAGTACTGGTTTCAGAGCTCCAACTCAGGGACAAGTTAACGTTGTGAATACTCAAACAACTCTTGTTGATGGCCAATTAACACAGGCTCAAACATTACCTGGCTTTAAACTTGGCGCTGGTCAACTTAAGCCTGAAGAAGCAACTAATACTTCATTTGGTATTGTTTATGATTCTGGAGATTTCTCTCTTACAGCTGATTTCTTTTCTATTGAGCTTGAGGACAGGGTAGCGCTTACAAGTAACGCAGCTCCTACAGCTGCGCAAGTTGCTGCAATGGGTGCCGCTGGTATTCCAAGTCCAGAACTGATTGGTCAAGTTAATTACTTTACTAACGACTTTGATACAGAAACTACTGGTTATGATTTTGTTGCTACATACAGTACAGTTTTGTTTGGAGCTGATGCAGATATAAGTGCAGCATGGAATCATACTGAAACAGAAGTAACCAATTCAGGTGCTGTAACTGGCGCTTCAAAAGTTAAGCGTTTAGAGGAAGGTTTGCCTGAAGACAGAATGACTATAACCATTGCTCAAACTTGGAGTGATAAAGTTAGTTCTTTTGTTCGCGCAAATATGTATGGTGAGTACTATGCAGTTCACGCTGATTGGTTTGGTACTGACTCAGACGCTGAGTGGACTGTTGATGCATCAGTAAGTATTGATCTGACTGATAATTTCTATGTTTCAGCAGGTGTTCAAAACCTATTTGATACAGAAGCCCTAAAAATTGACGGCTCAGCTGGAGCAATTGGTGAGGGCGTGCCTGGTAATGTTCTTGGAGGAATTTATTATGAAACTTCTCCATATGGTATTGAAGGCGCATTCTGGTATGTAAAAGCTGGATATAATTTCTAAAATAGAATTTAGATTTAAAAAAGGGTGCTCATGAGCACCCTTTTTTTTGTTCTAAATATTATTTAGATATTGATGCTATTAGGTAAAGGCCCGTTGAAACTGCTGGGCCTACTCCTATTGCAAAAATGACAGTCGCAATTCCAACTGTTCCACCTAATGTCCAACCAATAGTAATAACTACTATTTCTAAAAATACTCTCACCCATGCAATTGGTAATCCCGTTGCCTTTTGACAGCCAGTCATTAGTCCATCTCTGGGGCCTGGGCCCAAATTTGCTATTAGATAAATACCACTAGCAATTCCAACTATCAAAGTCCCCAAAACAGCCTGTAATATCTGCATTGCATAAGTTTCTGGATGTGGAAGATAGGGCAAAGACCACTCAATGACTGCTGCAACAATAATTGCATTTAATATTGTGCCAATTCCAGCTTGTTGCTTTAATGGTATCCACAGTATCAACACTCCTAAACTTATTAGAAAAGTCAGAGTTCCTATGCTTAATCCAGTTGTGATTGAGAGACCTTCAGCTAGAACAGTCCATGGACTCATTCCAACGGATGCAGTGATGATGAGCGACTCACCCAATCCAAATAAAAATAAACCAAGACAAAGAATAAATATAGTGACTGGTTTAGGTGAAAAATTTAATGGTTTGTCAGAACTCCATTTAGTAGAGGGCACAGATCTTACTGAAAAAATCTTCATAATCAAACCAAGTTAAATTTAGATTTTAATAGTTTATGTTACGACATCAGAAATTACTTCTTTATTATAAAAATAAATCTGCATCATGCTAATTCAAATATAATTTATTAAATGAATGAATCAGATATTTCTAGAATTATTGAGATGGCATGGGAGGATAGAACTCCTTTCGATGCCATTGAAGCTCAATTTGGCATGAAAGAACAAGCTGTTAAACAGTTAATGAAGGATAATTTAAAGTCTTCTTCCTATAAATTATGGCGAAAGAGAGTGCAGGGTAGATCAACAAAGCATTTAGCTAAAAGGAGCTTTAGCATAGGTCGCCATAAATCACATGATCAAAATAAATTTTAATTTTTACTTTTTAGTTTTTACAGGCTAGTATTATTTTTAAATATATTTTAGGAGCAACCAATGAAAAAGATTATCTTATCTTTTATTTTTATTTCAGTAATTTCTATTCAAGCTGGCCATCATGAGAAAGGACATGATGACGCTAAGACAGTTGTTAAAAAAGCTTATGCTACATTTGCTGCTGGTGATACAGAGGCCTGGGCAGCGTTGCATGCAGATGATTTAACTTTTACTGTTTTTGGTGATATTCCAACAACTGGAAAGCACGTTGGTCCAAATGCTGTCATTAAAAATGTTTTTGAACCCATCGCAATTCATTGGCCAAATTTCAATCTTCAGCATAAAGCAATGTATTCAGATGGAAACATGGTGTTTGTTCATTCCAATATGACTGCTGACGGCCTAGATACAGAAACATTGCATATGTTTAGAGTAGAGAATGGTGTTATTCAAAGCTTTACTGCGTTTGATGATACCGGATCTATGGCAGCTGCAGTGGTCAAATAAAACTTTTTTATAAAATTCTATGGATTGGTGATTATTTCAGGCTTGCATTAACTTTTGCAAGCTTGCTTGATCCTGGGCATAACTCTTTTCTAGAAAGTTGATTAAGAGGCGTATCTGCAATATTTAGAATCTCTGCATGGTCTTTTACTTCAGGGTTTATATAGAGCAATCCTGTTAAAACTTTTCCATTTTTTTCAGCTTGATTTAAGCTTTGAATCGCCTGGCCTTTTTCCATTGGGTTATATTTTTTAGATAGTTTTTCAAGAGTTAGAATTGCACCGTCATGAAGTGGAACATCAACTTTCGTTCCTTCAGCATACTTGGTTTTAATTTCTTGACCAATTGGGACAAAATCAAGGCTAGATACAGATTCATTATGTTCTCTTATATGATCATAGCTCTTTGTGGAGCCGACATGATTATTGAAAGTTACACATGGAGATATAATATCTATTAATGAAAATCCTTTAAATTTCATAGCTGCCTTTAGTAAAGGTACTAATTGATTTTTATCACCAGAGAAACTTCTTCCTACAAATCCTGCACCAAGTTGGATTGCCATTGCTGCTAAATCAATTGGAGCTAAAACATTTTCTTCTCCGTATTTGCTCTTTGACCCTTGATCATTGGTTGCAGAAAATTGACCTTTAGTCAGGCCATAGGTTCCATTATTTTCAACAATGTAAGTTATATTAAGCTGCCTTCTAGCTGCATGCATAAATTGTCCAATACCTATGCCTGCTGTATCTCCATCTCCAGATACGCCCAGATAAAGTAAATCTTGATTTCCAAGATTGGCCCCAGTTGCAACTGATGGCATTCTGCCATGCACTGAATTAAAGCCATGAGCTTGATTTAAGAAATATGAGGGCGATTTAGATGAACAGCCAATTCCAGAAAGTTTTGCAATTTTATCTGACGAAAGGTTTAGATCATAACAAGCCTCTATTACAGCAGCGCTTATAGAATCATGTCCACATCCAGCACATAATGTTGAGATAGTGCCTTCATAATCTCTTCTTGTTAACCCAAGAGCATTTTTTTCAAGGTTTGGATGATGATTAACGGGCTTAACAATATAGGTCATTATATTTCCTCTGCAGTTTTAGAAGCATTTTTTTCTGATAGCATCTCAATGATTGATTCTGAAATAAAATC
>CACJOM010000001.1 GCA_902595065.1 uncultured SAR86 cluster bacterium | reverse complement strand
CTTAAAATATTAATCTATAAAACAATTTTCAATCTGCTGAATCTCACTCCGCGATAGCAGAATATCTCCTTCAGCTTCAACACATTCTTTTAGTTCAATTCTATTTTTAACACCTAAAATTACAGACGACACTCCTTCAGCGCTTAAAGCATACCGGTGAGCTAAGCGGGCCGGAGATTCACCCCAATTATTCGCAAGCTCCCTAAAAGGTTGAGCTTTCTTAAAATCATCAAAATCATTCTTATCAAAGCCAGACTCATGAGGAGATCTATCCATTGCGGAAGTTAGAGCTCCGGCCTGAACAGCCCTGATTGCTAAAATTGGAATATCAAGTTGATTGCACTCAGATAAAATAGCTTGCGGATTAAAGGCCTCTGATACATATCCAATAGCTCCGGCAGAATTTAAAGGATTAATTACACATTGGACTGCGCTAGGAGCTTGAGAATGGTTTAAAGCTTGAATAATGGCTTCTTCTTGGCCGAGCCCACCAATGCCCCAATGATCAACCTTTCCTTCTTGCTTCAATCGCTCAAACGCTGGAATGGCTGCATTAAAAAAACAACTTAAAGTGGTTGCGCTTTTTGCCCGCATCTCATCAAACTTAAATAGCTTGTAGTTATCTTCAATTAATTGAGAGTGGAGTAAAAATAAATTGACCTTCTCTAATTTCATATTTTCTAAGCTTTTAGTCAGAGAATGATTTAATTTATCGTATACCTCAGAATCAGGCACAGTTCCTAATTGGCATTTAGTGGTAAAAAATAAATTATCTGAATCTAGTCCATTTAAAGATTGACCAATTATTCTCTCAGCCTCACCTTTTCCATACATGGGGGCAACATCAAAATGATTAATACCATGATCTAGTGCAGCATGGACTGTTTTAATTGCTTCTTCGGATGTTGTTTCGCCCCATACTTGACCAATACCACCTCCGCCAAGTGTTAAAGAGCTAACCTTTGCATAAGGTTTGAAATCTCTATAGTTCATAGCTAGATTTTCATTTGAATCTTAGCTTCAACCATTTTTAGATATTTCTTTTGAGTTTTTATCTCTTGTAGAATCTTTTCACGATGCTCTTCGAGCATCGCATTTCTCTCTTTAAATTTAGCTTTGCCCTGCTCATAAAGATCTCCATATTCTTTGATTTGCTTTAAGGACATACCAGTTCCCTTTAAGCATTTAATAAAGCCAATTCTTTGCAAGTCATCATCATGATATTTTCTTCGACCAGCAGAATCTTTTATCACATTTGGCAGCAAACCTTCTTTTTCATAATAACGAAGAGTGTAAGGAGTTAATTCAACTTCCTCTGAAGCTTGGGCAATAGTATATAAACTCATCTTAAGCACTCCTCTTGATCCATAACATTTGCATCACCAGCACCACTATGTAAATTAAGAAGAAGGCTGCATAAAAGCTCAATAAAAGAGGATCGGTTAATGTTGTTATTACAGGATCGCCAACAGGTAGACGCCTCAATCCATCCGTGATGGCTGGAATAGAGTGAAACAAAAAGAGTGAGGTATAACATAAAGTTTGAAAATATGGCGCTAACCATCCAAAAAATAATCCCTTTTCATTAACCCTGCCGACAATTAATGCAAGCAATGTTAAAACAGCTAACATGTGACCTACCCCAAATCCACCCTGCTTATACAATGTGAGCGCAGTAACAGCAGCAACTAAAGTGCAAACTAAAAAGATTTTTGCAGATGTATTTTCAGAATCTATTATTTTATATTTAACTAAAGAATAAAATCCGCTCAACAATGCAAAAATTCCCATAAAAGTATGAAACCAACCATAAAGTGACATCTCTGGCATTTTTTTTCTCCCACAAAAAAATTAAGAGCTAAGTCTAACAGTTAAAGTTAACTCTAAGTCAAGAAAATATAATTTTGGATTAAATTTAAGGTCTGCTTGTAATGAGCCTTATTGCCTCATAGCTGGGTTTGAGATTGCCATACATCTTTTTATAGACTTTATGATAAAGATCATTATAAATTTCTTTATTGGCATCTATGGGATCAAATCTATCACCTTGATGTGTCATCTTATTAACCGCAGAAGAGAAATCTGGATACAACCCAGTCCCAACAGCGCTTGCAATAGCAGCTCCCAGCGAAGAGGTTTCAAAGGTATGTGGACGAAAGACGGTCATGCCAAAAATATCTGCAGTGATTTGCATTACCTCATCACTTTGAGATCCGCCACCAGAAACAACCAACCGCGAAATAGTTTTCTTACTTCGCTTTTCTAAAAGTTCTTTGCTTTCCCTTAAGGCATAGGTCAGCCCTTCAATCATCGCACGATAAAGATGCGCTCTTGTATGATCTTCGTTAAAGCCAATAATCGCGCCACGAGTTTCTGGTCCATCGCCATTCGAGGGTGACCAATAAGGCTGTAGCATTAATCCATCAGAGCCAGCAGGAACTTTAGCGAGTAATTCATCAAATAACATCTCTGGCTGAAGGTTTTGATTGGCTGCTAGTTGTTCTTCATGCAGCCCAAACTCTTTTTTAAACCAGCTGACCATCCAGTATCCGCGTTGAACCATCATTTCAATATTAAATGTATTGGGAATGACACCAGGATATGCTGGATAAAAAGGAATAGCTTCAAGGTATTTATCAGAAGTAACATTAAGGGTAGCTAAGCTTCCATAGCTTAAGCTTCCCGTTTGATTATCGATGCAGCCAGTTCCCAAAACCTCACAGGCTTTATCTGAGCCGCTAGCAATCAATGGAAGTCCTTGAGGAATACCGGTTTCTTCAGCCGCAGCTTCAGTAATTTCTCCCAGCACTGATCCTGCTGGCAAAACATCTGGCAACATTTCTGGACGAATGGGCATAGCCCGCCACTTCCAGTCTTTTTGCTCTGCCCATTTTTGAGTCTTATATTCAAATGGCACGAACCCAACAGTGCTAGCAATGGCATCATTATATTGGCCAGTGAGTTTGTAATTATGATAGCCAGATAGAAGTAAGAATTTATGAATCTGCTTCCAAATCTCAGGCTCATTTTGTTCAATCCAATTAGCTTCTGCCTCTGCATGCATTAAATCTACCAATGGCTTAGCTCTAATAAGGCTCATTAGGGCTGATTCTAGTTTCCCTAATTTGGGTTTAGTGTTTACTTGTCGCTGATCTAGCCAACTAATTGCAGGTCGCAAGGGCTGGTTATCCTTTCCCATGGGTACCACTGTTGCACGCTGGGTGGTAACCGAAACAGCTGCAATAGCTTCCTTGGGTATAGATAACTGCGGCCATAGATCTTGGCAAGCCTGGCATAAGGAATCCCAAAAATAATTTGCATGCTGCTCTGCCCATCCTTTCTGAGTAGAAAAATAAGGCTCAATTTCAACTTTACTTTTTGCAATAAGCTGGCCTTCTCCATCAAAAACCATGGCTCGCACGCTCTGAGTTCCGTTATCAATACTCAAAAAATACTTTCCGTTTGTCATGCAAGCCTCTTCTTAAACATTGCTAGGAAGGCTGTAGTACTTAGTCCAAATTGTTTCATAGCGTTTAACTTCTTGTTGCCATCTTTCATCATCCCAATTTTGATTAGATAAAAATAGTTCTTTTAGAGCTGGATAAAGATTTCTGCCGCCATAGGGTAGGCACATACCTAAACGAGTTCTTCTTAGTAAAAGATCATCAAGATGCTCCACGGCTTCATATTTTATCGCCCAGCGGCATTCAGCTAGAGAGAACTCTGTTTCATTTAAATTATGACGTTCATCTGGTGAGCTTTCATTTACAAGATCAATCGCCTTATCACCGTATCGACCAAGTAAACGTTGAGCCCAACTAGTATTTTCTGGTGACAGAGCCTTAGCAGTAATTGCTGGAGTCAAGAAGACCCTATCATCGGAAATATCTTTAGCTGCAGGAAGATTATCTTTGGCTGCTGCCAGAGTATCCAACGCAATCAATCGGAAGGTAGTAAGCTTGCCACCACTAACAGTAATCAATCCATTGTCAGACCAAACAGCATGATCTCGACGTTCTTTAGAAGGATCTTTACTTTTTTCTGCTCCAATCACAGGACGAACTCCAGCCCAAGTAGATAAAACATCACTGCGATTTAGTGTATTGCTTGGAAATTGACTATTAAAAGCTTTTAATAAGTAATCAACCTCTTGGTCAGAAATACCAGCCTCAATATCTATATCTTCATTATGATCTATGTCAGTAGTGCCAATCACTGTTGTTCCCTCCCACGGGTATACAAAAACACCTCGCTTATCATCCACATGCAGGAAAGTCATGACATCAGAAATGGGAAATAAGGATTTAGCAATAATAATGTGACTGCCACGCAGTGGCCTAATGCGAGTCTCACTATTAACAACATTTCTAAGTCTATCTGCCCAGGCACCTGTAGCATTAATAACGACCGGGGCATTTAAGTGAATTAATCCAGAGTGATCGCTGTCTTGAATGCTCACGCCAGAAACCTGGCCATCTGTTAATAAGAGATCTTCAACTTTTGTGTAATTTAGGGCATAGCCACCATCATCAATACTGTCTTGTAATACGCGAAGAACTAATCGCGAATCATCCACCATCGCATCTGTATAACAACTTGCCCCCTGAAGTTTGTTGTCATCTAGACCTTTAAAACGTTCCAATAATTCCTTGTTGTTGCAGTATCTATTGTCTTGAGCCCCAGCAAAAAAGTCATAGATGGTTAAAATGATCTTCATGGCTATGCGGCCAGGGAATTTACCTTTTCTAAAAGTGAAATAAAAAGAAATAGGATCAACCAATCCTGGAGCTTCTTTTAATAGTCGCTGTCTTTCTTGAACTGATTCTTTGGTAAGTTTTATATCGCCCGCAGCAAGGTAGCGCAAGCCTCCATGAACCATTTTCGATGATCGGCTTGAAGTACCCCATGAAAAATCTTGTTGCTCAAGCAATAATGCTTTGTAACCTTGGCGTCGCGCTTCACGAAGAACGCCAGCGCCAGTAATACCTCCACCAATAACAATAATATCCCAATCCAAATGCTCACCATTACGCATTTTAGATAAAAGTTTTTCGCGATTAGTAAATCCTTTCATGACAAATTAATTCTTGTTATCAGGCAGTAACTTTCCTGGATTCATTTGACCTTTGGGATCAAATTGTTCACATAAACTATTAATTGCTGCGATGCCAAGCTCGCCTTTTTCAGCTGTTAAATAATTCTTATGGTCACTGCCTACACCATGCTGATGACTAATAGTACCGCCATGAGCAACAATCTGATCAGCTCCAGCTTTTTTTAACTTCATCCATCTATTCATTCCCTGCTCGTAACTTTCACCTATGCGAAACAAATAAGTGGTGTAAATGCTCGATCCCTGACCATAGACGTGAGATAAATGAGTATATGCATGCACTTGCTCACCCTCATCATCCAAAGCTGTTCGAATTGCTTGCTCTATATTTTCTGCAGCTTCAGAAACTTTTGACCAATCAATGGCTGTCTCCATAGTATCAACAACATAGCCTTCTGCACCTAGCGGATCTCGAAGATATGGAGCGCGGAATCGACCATGAGCCCAATTCTCTCCAAGACCAGATTTATCTGCAACGCCACCAAGATCTGAACAGTGATCAAGCGCTAATTGATAGGCAGCATCACAATGACGAGCGGAGCCAGTGACCCCAAATGTCATCATGACTTTACCTTCTCCAATGCCTTTTTTAGATAGTGATTCCTCTAAGACAACTACCCCGCTGGTGTCGCTGCCCGCGCCCATGTATAAAAGGCTAGTTGTCTCAAGTGGATTACTTAATCGCACCATGGATAAAGCAACTCGCTGCTGAATCAGTTTCCTAGCAGCACTAATCCCAATTTCCCAAGAAGGAAAAAAGACCACTTGGAATTTCTCTTCCTCTGGCAAGGGTGTGATTCGCACAGTAACTTCTGTAATAATTCCCATGCGGCCCTCAGAGCCAAGAATCATCTCACGAATATCGGGGCCGGCTGAAGATGCTGGGATAGTTGGAATTATCATGGTTCCATTAAGAGTTTCGATATTACCTCCAGCAAACATATTTTCTATGCGTCCATAATGAAGAGATTGCTGACCACTTGATCGACTGGCCACCCATCCGCCCAAAGTAGATAGCTCCCAAGATTGAGGAAAATGGCCCAAAGTATAGCCATGTTTTTTTAGCTCTTCCTCCACCATAGGACCTGGAGCACCAGCTCCAAAGGTGGCTAATTGACTTTCAACATCAATACTCAACATAGAATTCATTTTTCCCATATCTATGGTCAATACCGGCTTATCACTTATCTCAGGATTAATATGGCCCACCACCGATGTTCCACCACCATACGGGATAACTATCAAATTATTTTCTTTAGCGAGAGCTAGAAGTTCTCGAACCTGGTTTGATGATTCTGGGAATGCAACGCCATCTGGGAAAGTATCAACATTACCACTATGCATTTCTAACCAATCAGGCAAACTTTGGCCGCGCGCATGACGAACTCTTGTTTCTGGATCAGTTTTTATTAACGGATGGTTATCAAGACGAGTATTAGGAACTTTAGCAATCACCTCATTAAGGGTTGCCTGACGAAGAGCAGTACCTGGTCCAACAAGAGCTTCCAATAAAGCACGAAGACCATCACTGAGCTCCATAGTCAGATCACTATCTTCATTCCCCCAACCATTCCATAAACGCATTAATTTCTCCTGACTAGATTGCCTTAATCACTTTTCAAGTAACCCTTGCCTCTTGGCCCATTCATGAGTTACTTTCATCCCTTCTTCAAATGAAACCTCAGGCTTCCACCCTAGAATCCGCTCAGCTTTTTTAATTGAAAACCAACTCTTGGTTGAAAGCTGTTTTACAGTTGATGGCGAGGCTTCATTTAGGTTGCCCATAAGATCAGCCAATTTTGATGCAATTGCAGATATCCTCAAAGCCAGTTTTGTGGAAACGAGCATGGGTCCTTTTTTACCGAGCCAATTATAATGAGGAGTGAAATAGTTTTTGGTAGACATATAGCCCTCGCAAGATAAATTAAAAATTTCACCAGCTGCATCTGGATGCCCTGAGGCCATAGCTATACCTCGAACTAAATCATCAATAAAAATGGGTCTAAAAAATCCCTCTCCTTTTTCTGGAAGCATAAACTGGTTTTTAGCAATTGCTTCTAATGGAGCAATAATCCAGGGGCGGCTACCCGGACCATATGCATCTCCTGGACGAATTATCACCACTTCTATTTCGTTATTAGCCTGTTCGCTTAAGACAACATGCTCTGAGGCTAATTTTGTCAGCACATAGCTTCCACCATCTGCATGCACAGGATGAGTTTCATCTAACTCGCCCTCTGCAGTATTTCCATAGGCCACGATTGATGAAATTTGCACGAAACGTCGTACTTTATGCTCTTTTGCTGCTTGAATTAAATTACGAGTTGCTAAGACATTTACTCGCCACATATCTGAATCTTGCATCGCATTAGAAACCAATGCAGCTGTGTGAATAATTACATCGCATTCTTGTAACTGCTGACTGATCGTATCTGGTTGTGATATATCGCCTTCAACAATATCATCAGCATTACCAACAAGATCAACACCTACAACATCTTGACCCTGATTTTGGTAATAACGCATCAATGACCCACCAATGAATCCATTAGCACCAGTGATTAGTATTTTTTTAATGGCTTGTTCGCTCATATGAAAACCTTAGCAAAATAACTCTAACTTTTCAGTCCATATTCTTTCTATAAAAAGAACCGAAAATCTTTGTTATTAATGACTTTGAAAAAAGACGCGTAATGATGGTAGTGAACTTATTAGCAAGACCTGGAACTACAATATCCTTACCAGCAAAACATGCTTTTATACCAATGTCAGCTACATCCTTAGCCGACATCATCATGCTTGATGGAATGCGAAGAGTAGAACCTTGATCAGGGTTATCCATCATTTTTGTTGCTGTATAACCAGGACATAATGCAGTTACCTGAACCCCACTATTTGCAGCGATCATTTCATTGGACAGTGCTTGAGAAAAAGATACAACATAAGCTTTTGATGCAGCGTACACATTCTGATTTGGAATAGCCATCCAGCCTGCCAGTGAAGCCACATTCAATATATGCCCGCCTCCATTAGCTGACATATTGTCTGCATATAAGTGAGTCAAAGCGGTAAGGGCCATGACATTAACTTGAATCATTTTTTCTTGGGCTTCAAGGCTAAGTTTAGTAAAAAATCCATTGTGAAGAAGCCCAGCATTATTGATTAAAAAATTTACTTGCAATCCACTATCTTTAACGCGTTGAAATAAATTTTGAGCTGCTTTAGGTTCTGATAAATCAGCTGCCATAACAGTGCAATTAACTCCAAACTCATCACTCAATTTAACTGCCAACTCATCAAGCTTTTCTTTGCGACGCGCAACAAGAATCAAATCATAGCCTCGACCTGCAAGAATCTGAACAAATTCAGCTCCTATTCCATCGGATGCACCGGTAACCAAAGCAACCTTATTTGTAGAAGTACTCATTGAGTATTTATTTTAACTTGACTTTAACCAAATGGGTGAAGACCAAGCTCTCTCTTGAATTGTGGCAGGTATATCTGATCTAGGCTTTTCTCCAACTCTAACTGCATCCCATGTTGACCATCTGCAGACTGGATTTTCAAGTACTCTAGAATAATAAAAGGCATTTTGGCCATTTTGAAATTCAGGATCTTGCCAAAAAACTTTCATTTCTCTTGATCCAGAATCTGCGCTAATGGAACAATCGCTTAAATCAACCCAAGCCTCATTATCAGGACAACGATTGGTCGAAGGATCAACGCTTAATCCATTAGAACATGCTACATCGTAAACTTTTTCTTTATGCTCTCCATCTTCTAACCATCCTTTAATAATTTGAGTTCTCTGCAATGGTGCTCCCTCTGGATCAGCAATCGCCCAAACTAAAAACGTTGGATTCTTATTTGACTCAGTATAAAGCGTTCCTCCCATCGGAATGCTGCTAGCATATGCATCTCGAATGAGAGTTAAATCATCTAGTTGAGAATTCTCTAAATCATAGCCTGCAAAAAACCTTACTTTCATTCGGGGTCCACTTGTAGCAAATGTTTCTTTGCGGCGAAAAGCATCATAAATAGCTTCTCGTGTATTTTCTTCAGCCCAAACACCTGCAAGGCCAGAAGCTCCAAAATGAATTAAACGCTCACTTGCAGAAAAATAATTTTTACCATCAACTTCCTTAAAAATATTGGGTCGCAATGCTTTTAAGAATGTTCCATAAAATCTCGTAAATGGAATCGAGCCTCTCAACTCAGCCGTAGCATCAAGAATGCCTACTTTTGAAAAAAATACTTCTTCGCTGTCTGATGGTCCTGCAACATGTGTGTCGCTTGAACCTATTAATCCAAATTTATATGGATTATTTAAACCTTTCTCTACGAAACTTAAACCTCTTAAGTAGGCATCACGAACATAACTACCTTTTAAATTACTGATAAGCTTTTCCTCCTCCATTCCAGTTTTTGTCTCAAAAGCTGCCCACTCATCATTTTTAGACAGCAATGGATGAGTTTCTGAGGTTCCTTTGACTTGAGTTATCTCCACAAGGGGCTCATTGATAGCTCTTTTCTTGGTGTATTCATCATCAATTGGTCCTCCATTATAATCAGTAAGAGCAAAGGCTGCTCCTCCAGATATATTTGAATTATGAGGAATAGCAAGACTCTCAACTCCTTTAGATCTCATTAAATTCATCCAGTTCCATAGTTCCTCGGGATCTTGACTGTCAGCCCTGGTAAAAATTTTAGCTGGAAGTTCTTTTGTATCTCTAAATATGACATTGCGATGAAGATATTTATCATAAAGATCAAAACTAGAAGTATATTCATAAGCAGCAAAAGTAGTGAAAGTGCCTGGAGCATAGGCTTCATCAGCAGCTTTAATAGTTTCTTCCCATGCAGATCTGCCTACCTCCTCTACGATAGATCCATCTATGGTTCCATCAGCAAGGCCTTTTCTCACTGCTTCGCCAAATGGTCTAAAAAGACCGCTTCTTCTAATTAAACTAAAAAGACCATTGTTTACTGACTTATTTAAATTATGAATTGGCTCAGTGAGTTCATACTTTGAAAATTCAGAACTAGTATCACCAGCCTCCTTCATCAATCCCATAAAGACACCATGATCAGTAACCGCGTAAAAATCTAATGGTCTGCTAAGTTGAATAAGGAATCCACTAGGATGTAGGATTGGATGCCCTTGCGCATACTTATAAGCATCAGCAGGACTGCTAATCGTACCAAAAGTATAAGCATCAAATGAATTTGTTGTATGAACATGCAAGTCGCCAAAATATGCATTTTTATTTGGGTTAGGCAATGGCCGAGGCTGAATTTCAACTTGCAGTAATGGTTTATCATGCAAAGATACTTCTAAATTTGTTGATTTATTTCCATCTGAGCAAGATGCGATAATCAACACAAACACGACTAAAAATTCATTTTTAATTCTCATAACGATCCACCTAAACGTTTAAATATTTCTTCTTTTAAAAGCCACATTCTATCCTGTCCCCAAACATAAAATGGATTACCTCCATCTTGGTCAGTAATCTTAAAGCTTGGAACCCCCCAACAATTTCCTGCATACATATCTTCAACATTATCATTGAGAATTTTTTTCCATCGCTTGGTGTTTAAATCTTTTTTTATGACCTGCCAATCAAGGCCAAGATCAGTTACCACATTTTGTAAAAAACTTTCATCGCCTATATTAATTCCATCCTGAAATGATGCCTTTAATAATGCTTCAATGTACTCAAAACCTTTGCCTGCCTCATCAATAATTGGAAACAATGAGTAAGATTTTCGAGCTGGTTTCCCGATGGGTGAATAGATGGATTTCATTTCATGATTATGCCTTCTGCCCTCTCTTGCAGCATCTGAAATAATATATTTTGCTTTGAAGCCTGGAATGGTCATCATGCGCATCAACATGGGTAATACAGGTTTTGTAATAAGATTGACTGGGTAATCTTCTCGCATTTGTCGAACTCTTTTGGTGCTTACGAAAGTGTATGGACTATTTAAAGATGGATAGTAATATAAATTTAATTTTTGATCTGATTGAAGGTTATTAGGAGCATTTAATTCTAGCGAGCAAATATTTTGATTTTTATGATGCTTCTTTGCACCTAAATCAGCAAGCCTTTCCTCTAAATGTGGCAAACGATCAACGCCCCAATATAGTTCTTTTTCATAATAAAATGCAGAGCCAAAATAATAACCCTTATCGTCTCTAATTTTATTGCCTTGAATTAAGTTTTCTTTGACCTCAGCCTTAGTAGCAAAATAAGAAGAGGATAATGCATCCAAAGTAGCAGCATCGCCTTGCCATAAAGCAGAACTAATTTTAGTAGATATTTCGATAAGATCTTCTGGTTGAACAGCAGTTAATATTGAGTTTGCCATATCTACTAACTCTTTTGCAGGATATTCATTGGCTTGAAAATCAATATTGTAAAAAGGTGCAATTCGTTTTACATCTTCCAAACAATATATGTTGTATAAAGAAGGTTCATGAACTGCATCAAGATTTTCTTCGCCAACTAAAATGAACTTGAGAGTTATTTCATAAGAAGACTCTAACTGTTTTAAACATTGAATAGTTAAATGAGAGTATGGGTCATCTACTTTATGAAAATACAAAACTTCATGCGGTCTGTTCGCTGCTTGTCTTGAAGATTCTGTTTCGCTTCTGATCTTTTGAAATGATTCATAGCTAGAGAAAGTATTCATTATATGATTTCTAGCTTTTGCACTGATTGTCCGCCTGGACATGAAATTTCTAAAAGCTTTTATCATTTTAATGTTCTCAATAACTAATCTAGATCGCTTGCATCATGACGCTCAACAATAGCATTATCTTCAGGACTAGGCGCCCTATTAACCCTTGAGCCTCTTTTATATGCAGGTCGCTCAGCAATTTCTTCCGCCCAACGAACAACATTTTTATAAGATGCTAAATCTAAAAATTCTGCTGCGTTATAAGCGTTACGTAAAATTAAAGTGCCATACCAAGAATGCACAGCTATATCAGAAATATTAAATATCTCTCCTGATAAATATTGTCTTTGAGATAAGTTTTTGTCTAGAACATCTAATTGACGCTTGACCTCCATGGCAAAACGATTGATTGGATATTCAAATTTCTCAGGTGCATAAGCATAAAAATGTCCAAAGCCTCCACCTAAGTATGGAGAACTGCCCATACCCCAAAAGAACCAAGACATACATTCAGCTTTTTCAGACGGATCAGTTGGAATGAATTCATCAAATTTTTCAGCTAAATAAAGCATGATTGCTCCTGATTCAAATACACGAGTCGAAGGTTTGGTGCTCATATCTAATAATGCAGGAATCTTAGAATTTGGGTTAATTTCAACAAAGCCACTACCAAATTGCGCTCCCTCACCGATATTGATGAGAAATGCATCGTATTCTGCGCCTTCATGACCTAAGGCCAAAAGCTCTTCAAGTAAAACTGTTATTTTAATTCCATTTGGAGTACCCAATGAATAAAGCTGAAGAGGATGCTTACCTATTGGCAACTCCTTTTCATGCGTTGAGCCTGAAATAGGTCTGTTGATGTTAGTAAACTTGCCACCACTTTGATTTTCCCACTTCCAAACTTTTGGCGGAATGTATGTTGATGAATCGCTCATATTGCTCCTTAAATTAAATATGATTAGCGTTAAGTTCTTTATATAGTATTGTCATATATTGTGTCAATTTATCACTAAGACTTAAAAAAATAAGTTAAAATAAACACTATACATATAGGGGAATAAAATAAAAATGAGCAAATCTTTTATAGGTCTAATAGTTGTATCAACGATTTTTTTAATATACGCAACTGGGTTTTATACAAACTTTCAAACTGATTCAGCTTTGGAGATTGTGGACTTCTCAATAGATCAGCCGGAAATTGAAAATAGTGTGCCCCCCAATCCAGAACGAATCCCACTTTATGGTGACTTGCATGTTCATACGAAGTATTCATTTGATGCATATATTTTTGGTGTGACGGCTACTCCTTATGATGCTTACAGATATGCAAAAGGAGAGGCCATCAAGCATCCTTTAGGTTATGACATGAAATTAAGAGAGCCTTTGGATTTTTATGCAGTTACTGACCATGGTTTTTACATGGGAATGATAGAAAATTATGCCGACACTACATCAGAGATGTCTAAAAATGAGTGGACCAAGCCAATGCATAATCTGAATAGACCTGAAAATGTAACAGTTGAATCAACTGGTGAAAGAGCAAACCTATTTAGCAGTGTGCTTACTCAAGCCATTGTAAAGCCCTACCCCTACTGGCATCCAAAACTCTGGAAAGCATGGTTTACTAATAATATTCAAGTAGCCCTTCAATCATTCGATTATGATGTGCATAAGTCTGCATGGGCAGATGTTGCAAATGCAGCAGAGAAATTCAATAAGCCAGGAGAATTCACTACATTCATTGGTTATGAATTCACAACCTCAACAGAGGTTGAGGGTGGCAATTTACACAGAAATGTAATCTTTAATTCTTCAAAAGCTCCAATAAGACCTTGGACTAGAATTGACTCTCTAAACCCAGAAGACCTTTGGACATGGATGGATGGTTTAAGAGATAAGGGTGTCGATTCTTTGGCAATGCCTCACAATAGCAATGGCTCTAATGGCCAAATGTTTGAGGTTGAGACATTTAGAGGAAATCCCATCAGCATAGAATATGCTCAAAAGCGCATGCGAAATGAGCCTGTTGTTGAAATGACCCAGGTTAAAGGCACCTCTGATACTCATCCACTTCTTTCTCCAGATGATGAATGGGCAGATTTTGAAATCATGGATAAACGAGTCGGAAGTAGACCTCCAACTTATAGCATGCCTCAAGGAGGCTACGTCAGAGATGCATATTTAAGAGGCCTAACTTTAGAATGGGAAGGTCGAGGTAATCCTTATAAATTTGGATTAATAGGCTCAAGTGATACTCATACTGGAGCAGGTGCTTTTTACGAAGATGATTATTGGTCCAAAACTGGTGTTCTTGATGGAACAGATATGGGAAGAGGAAGTGTGCCTCTAACACAAGACCGAATTAATCAACTTACACAATACTCAATAGACTATAGTCAGCCAATAAGCACAAAAGAAATTGAAGGCAGGACATATGCAGATGTTGGTTTTGATCAATGGAGTGCATCGGGACTAGCAGTGGCTTGGGCTGAGGAGAATACTCGGGATTCTATTTTCCAGGCGTTTAAAAGAAAAGAAACATTTGCAACAACCGGGACTAGAATGGCTGTAAGATTCTTTGCTGGCTTTGATATGGAATCAATTGATATGGATTCTGAGGATATGGTTAAAAATGCTTATGCAAAAGGTGTCACCATGGGTGCTGATTTATTTAGCCAGGACAATCAAACACCACAATTTTTAGTTTGGGCTCAACGTGATAAATTAGGAGCCCCCCTTCAAAGAGTGCAAATTATTAAAGGCTGGGTTGAAAATGCTTCTGGAACCCCGAAGGAGAAAGTTTATGATGTTGCATGCTCTGACGGGCTAACAGTGGATCCTGTTACTAATCGATGTCCCGATAATGGAGCTAAAGTAAATATCAATGACTGTTCAATTTCAAGTGATGTTGGAGCAAGCGAGTTAAAAACTACATGGGTAGATCCTGATTTTGATCCAACTATTAAAGCTTTTTACTATGTTCGAGTTTTAGAAAATCCAACATGCAGATGGTCTACATGGGATGCGCTCAAAGCTGGGGTCAAACCAAGGCCTGACTTGCATGAAACAATTCAAGAGAGAGCATGGTCCTCCCCTATTTGGTTCATACCAGAGTCAGATGAATTAGATATTATTCCGCTATAAATTTAAGGAATTTCGGTGAGTCTTAGAATATTTGTATTTTTTGCAATTGGATTATTGATTTTTATCCTTGATATTGGATTCAATGCAGAGCAAGACTCAAAGGATATTTATATCTCAGATCAAGAATTAACGAGCCTTCTTTCTGCATGGAAATCACAAGTTGGAAGGCCTCCAAGCGATGAAGAGATCGTTAGTATTATTAATAACTTTGTACAAGAAGAGATTTTATACAGAGAAGCATTACTTTTAAATTTAGATCAAGAGGATCGGATTATTAAAAGGAGATTAGCTCAGAAAATTACCTTTTTAAAACAAGAAACTATTCCAGATGATCCCTCGGAAGAAGAATTAGAAAGATTTTTTGAACAAAATAAAAATGATTACTATGTTCCAGCAACTTACTCTTTCTCACATCACTATTTTTCAAAAGAATCTGATGCAAAAGAAAGGGCTTCAAAAGCTTTTAATGCATACCAAACTGATGGAGTTGAGATAATTGGAGATCCCTTTTTTCTAGGAAAAAACTTTTATCAAAACACCGCAAATGAGATTAAAAAAAATTTTGGTGAGCTATTCTTTTTATCTGTTGAGAATCTTTCGATAAATGAGTGGTCCGGGCCTCACGAATCTGCTTTTGGGTACCACATCATTTTATTAAAAGAGGTTAAAACTGGATTCTCTCCTCCATTAGAAAAAGTACTTCTAAGGGTTCAGCAAGACTACCTTTCGCAAGCTCAAGATAAAGCGATTGCTGAATATATTGATGAAATTAGATCTCAATACAGAGTTATCATTAATCCAGAATATAAATTCTAATGACTTGCAGGCTTGCTAAAACATTAGTATTACTTTTTTGCTCAACTGCATTATTTTCTCACGAGTTTAACCCTGCGCACCTAGTGATAAATGAGGAAGCTGAAAATGAATACCAAGTTAGCTGGATGTATCCTATTAAAAATATTGGTGCTAGAGCAGAAGTTTTTTTTCCAGATGGTTGTAAAAGAAATAGTCAATTACCAAGCCAAAAAGGGAAATATTTGGTCGAAAAAATATTGTTAAATTGTGACAGCTCTTTAAAAGGCCAAACAATTTCAGTTAATAATCTAAGCGTGCTCACAGATGCATTGGTAACAATAACCCATTCCAATGGAGAGGTGTTCGAAGGTTTAATGAACCTGAAGAGATCATCTATTGAGATCCCATTTAAAGAGCAGGTTTATCCAGTTGGATACTTCACCTTAGGTATTGATCATTTATTAAGTGGCAATGACCATATTCTTTTCATTTTAGGTTTGCTCTTTTTGATTTCTGGATTTTTAAATGCAGTTAAAACAATTACAGCTTTCACTCTTGCCCACAGTATTACCTTGGGCTTATCGGTGTTTGAATTAGTCTCACTGCCTCAAGCTACCATAGAGGCTATTATTGCATTAACCATTATCTATCTTGCATTAGAGGTTAGTGAAAATAAAAAATATCAATCTACGCCATGGCTCATTGCATTTGGCTTTGGATTACTGCACGGACTAGGCTTTGCTAATGCCCTAACGGGAATTGGCATTGGAAATGAACAGCTGTTGCTTTCTTTACTTTTTTTCAACCTGGGGATTGAGGCGGGTCAGCTGATGTTGGTTCCAATATTTGGATCCGTGATATGGCTTGCTCATAAATTTAAATTTTACAAACAATCCGCCACCCTCACCTCATTGATTTTGGGTGGCATGGGTTTTTTTTGGCTTATAGACAGAGTAACTGGAATCTTAGGATAAAATTCAAATTGTAAAATTAAAAATTGCCTAATCTTTTTCCAATAATTGCATCAGCTTCATTCATGATGCCATCAATTAACTCTTTTACTGTAGGGATATCATTAACTAAACCGGCAACCATTCCGCATGACCATGCGCCAGCTTCCATTGTGCCCTCATGCATAATTTTTGGATAAACGCCTGCAACTTCATCTGCAATGTCTTGAAAAGTTAGCTCGTCCCCTAATGCAGCTTCTTTTTCCATCAAGCGCTCTACAGCTTCATTATTTAATACTCTTTCAGTATTTCTTAAGGAACGCATAATTAATCTAGTATCTAATTCCGATGCATTCACAATTGAATCTTTAACGTTTTGGTGCACAGGAGCTTCTTGGGTAGCTATAAATCTTGTACCCATATTCATGCCTTCTGCTCCAAGAGCCATGGCTGCAACTAAACTTCTTGCGTCGGCCATGCCGCCTGAGGCAACAAATGGAATTTCAAGCTCATCAGCAGCTCTGGGCAAAAGAATAAAATTAGGTATGTCATCTTCGCCAGGATGCCCGCCACACTCAAAACCATCCACTGAAACCGCATCACATCCTATGGATTGAGCTTTTAAAGAATGTCTGACAGAGGTACATTTATGAATCACCTTAATACCAGCTTCTTTGAGAGCTGGTAGATACTCAGCAGGATTTCTACCCGCTGTCTCAACAATTGGAACTCCGCCGCCAATAATTACATCTACCAGTCCCGGGTAATCTGGAGGAGTTAAGGAAGGCAAAAAAGTTAGATTCACAGCAAAAGGCTTATCTGTCATTTCCTTGCATCGAGCTATCTCATTAGCAAGTTTTTCAGGGGTTCCTTGCGTTAAACCAGTAATTGTTCCAAGACCGCCTGCATTTGATACTGCGGCAGCTAATTCTGCAAAACCAACATGATGCATACCGCCTTGAATAATAGGATGCTCAATTCCAAATAGTTCTGTAATTTTAGTTTTCATGTTTTCTCCTTTTTTTCACTTCATATCAACTGGGGTTAAAAAATCTTCGTATTGCTTTTGAAGTCTCTGCATTCCTAATATCCATCTGTCTCTATCATTTCCCTTTCTAGAAACATACTCAGCTACTTCTGTATGAGGTAATACTAGAAATTTTTCTTCAGCAATGCATTTTAGAACTTCTTGTGCAACCACATCGGGTTCTATCATTCCATCTACACCTGCAACACCAGGACCTTGAGCGGTCATAGCTGTTCTAACTGCTTGAGGACAAAGACAAGAAACACCAATACCCTTTTCTCCATAAGTAATCTTTACCCATTCAGCAAAACTTACCGCAGCAGCTTTAGTCACTGAGTAACCTGCTGCTCCCAATTGAGTTAAAAGCCCGGCTGCTGATGAAGTGTTAACTAGATAACCCTCTCCTCTTTCAATCATCTGTGGTAGAACATGTTTTGCTGCAAAGATATGAGATTGAACATTTACATCCCAAATATTCTGCCAATCGGATGCTTCAACTTCAAAAAATCCTGGCACACCCCCAATTCCTGCATTGGAACAAAAAATATCAGTGCCGCCAGAATGTTCATCTGCCTTTTGGATGACATTAATAATGTCTTTTTCAATGCCAACATTTGCTTGAACAGCAATACCATTAACTGAATCAGCTGTTTCTTGTGCTCCGTCTAGATTCATATCCACAGCTACTATGGATTGAACATCAGCCTCATGAAAAGCTTCACAAAGAGCTTTTCCAATTCCGCTCGCAGCACCAGTTACAACAACCCTTTTATTTTTTACATCCATTAATTTATCTCGGTAATTATTATTTCATTTGAGTCTAATGGTAAAACAACCATAGTGCCATCCTTTGATGAGCTCCAATCTTTTCTTATGTCATCAACACCTCTAAAAAACATTCTCTCAGTCAAATTATTTCTTGGAGCCGGAGTCAGATGATAAAAAATTAAATGATCAACATTGGCTAGGTTTGCTGCCTGAGCTGCTTCAATAGGTGTTGCATGATAAGTCTCAATATCATTTAAGATTTTTACTAACCCTTTGTTACCAGCTAGAGCTTTTTTCATGATAGCTAGCTGATGATTTGCTTGAGCTTCATGAAATAACACATCAGCATCTTTAGAATGCTTAATAAGATTTTCGCTGTAAGAGGTATCGCCACTGATAACAATTGACCTACCCTTATAGTCAAATCTATAGCCTAGAGCTGGTTTAACAGGATCATGAGGGACCCTAAAAGCTGTGACCTTCAAACCATCTTGATCAATGATCACTGGGTTTGATAAATCTACTGGAAACGCATTAAATCCAGCGATATCCCTTGGCGCCACTTCATCGCCATGATGCTCATGTCTGAATTGATAGTCCAACTGATATGCGTCTTCAAAACCCTGGGTTACAAGCTCAACTCCTTCAGGACCATAAACATCCATGGGTTTTGTATGAGAAGAATTAACCCATGTCATTAAGTGAAGATCTGCAAGATCTGAAATGTGATCTGAATGAAGGTGAGTCAACAAAGTTGCCTTAATTTTATTTGTATCTATTCTCCAATTATTAAGATTTACTGCACTACCGTCTCCAATATCCACAACGTAATAATTACCGCCTGCATTTACTAAGACACACGTTTGCGCCCTTCCTGGAGATGGAAGTGGAGATCTAGACCCACATACAACAGCTGATAATGAATTGTCATTTAAATCAGCAGTGGAGCTGCCCAGAGTTTGAACAAATCTCAACATAAGTCGATCTTGAACAGCTGGAACCCTTGTTAAAACCGACACTAAGATAATGCCAAGTACTGCAACAATTAAGAGATATTTAAGCAGTTTCATCATGTTAATCCTTGGTAGCGATCCTTGATCCAGCAAATATTAAAAAGAGGCCTACGCTAATTTCAACAATAATTGCAGACATTACAAATGGAGCGCCATATAAAATAGTTGAAAGGGTTCTATACAAAGCTGCAACTAACAAAAGCATAGATGGTGCATAAAACCAATGACGTGTTGTTGTAATCGCTCCAATTAATGTCATGGCACCTACAGTTATAAAGAAACTCCCAAGATCACCTATCTGAGTACTAAGCCCCACTCCCTCTAACAAAGGCATACCCAATGAATCAGCAACATTTGCAGGACTTACAATCCACTGCAGTCCGTTTAAAAAAAATAAAGCTCCAACAAGACCTGCTATCACTCTTAATACATTTTTCATTTCTCCTCCATTTAATTTGACCAAAAAATAAACTCATCTGTATCTTCTATTACCTGACCATCATACTTATCTATTAAAACTGGTAACTCGGTACTAGAAGGATATAAAGGGTTTGCTTGTTCGGAGTTAAACATTGCTAAAAGGTTTTCAATTTGCGAGGTTTTTTCTGGATTAATGTTAATTAAATTATTTCTTTCTAAAGGATCTTGATCGGTATCAAATAACCATTTAGTGCCTTCTTTTTTACTTATTAAATATTTCCAATTCTCATGCAAAACTGCTTGATGATTCCCTGATCGCCAAAAAAGAGTTTGATGAGGATTAGCAAGTTTCTCTCCCTTTATATAAGGCATTAAATCCACTCCATCTATTTTTCTGTCCATTGGTATCTTTACATTAGCAGCAGAAGCAATAGTTGAGAAGATATCAAAATGATGGACGGGTTTATCAAATGTTAATCCTGGATCAATTTGATCAGGCCAACTTAAAATAAATGGAACCCTAATTCCACCCTCAAAGAAACTGATTTTCCAACCACGAAACGGTTTATTGATATCTTCTAACTCAATGTAATTAGCTCCTCCATTATCACTGGTAAAAAAAATTAAA
Organism: uncultured SAR86 cluster bacterium; assembly: GCA_902595065.1. Classification (GTDB taxonomy): domain Bacteria; phylum Pseudomonadota; class Gammaproteobacteria; order Magnimaribacterales; family D2472; genus D2472. The sequence goes on along the minus strand of CACJOM010000001.1, from coordinate 816,164 downwards.
GTTCTGCCATAAATATTTAATTCTTTTAATGTTCGAATTATCTCTCCAACACTTCTATCAAGCGCTCTTATCATTGCAGAATAAACTTTTAAATTGTGACCTGACATATGACTCATTTGCTCTACATCACTTCTTATAGCTTGAAGAGGATTATGTATTGCCCAATGACTCAAATATAGAAAAAAAGGTCTATTTTTATTTTTTTCAATAACTTTTATTGCCTCATCGGTGTAGTAATCTGTTACGTATTTATCTGGAGTAAAATAATTACTGTCATTAAACCGTGCTGCATACTGACCTCCAGACCAAACCATCTTATCTATGCTTGTTTCAAATTTTGCATTCACAACATCTGGATGGTCTTCTGGGAGATAATAAGCGCCTGCTAAAGACAATGAGTCATCAAACCCCTGGTCAAGAGGCGACATTCCAGATGAATGTCCAAGATGCCATTTTCCAATATGAGCTGTGTAGTAGCCTTGTGTTTTTAATATTTCTGCAATAGTTATCTGATCTGAGGGCATGCCCTGATCCATAAATGAGGGTAGATTTCTTGCTATCTCATTATCAATTCTTGCTCTAAGTTTGCCATCATCTTCTTCAGCAAGCCAACGAACAACCAATTGTCCTAAATCTGGTACCGGTGTGAACTCAAACCCGAATCTTGTTGCGTATCTACCTGTCATAATAGAAGCTCGAGATGGAGCGCAAGTAGCATTTGCTGCATAACCCTTATTGAACCAGACGCCATTTTTAGCTAACGAATCTATATGGGGAGTTTCTAAAGTTCCGTCTGCTGCACCACCATTATGCAAAGAGATATCGTTATAACCCATGTCATCTGCCAAGATCAAAATAATATTTGGCCTGGAATCATTTTGGTCTAATCTCTCTAAAGGTCCCTCTGGCCATTTTGTTGGAATATTATCTTGAACAGGATTTATAAAATTAACGACTGTTGGTAAAGCCCAAATAATTATATTGACCTTAAATTCCCAGAGCAAAAAACCAGAAATTAAAATTGTTAAAAAAAAATAAGATACTTTTTTAAGCATTGCTAATACTTACAATAATTCCCTCTTTTGGATTGATTTTTCCAGAAACCATTTCTTCATAGGTGCTAGTAAAATTTTCTAAACCATGAATCTCTTTGACCTGCATCCAATTTTTACTTTGTATTGCTCTGGCAGTCATGAACGAATTTGTTTTTTCAGCATAACCATCGTGCCCCCAATCTCCAATGCGTTTTTGGATATGAGCTGGGGCAAAAAAGAATTCAGTTCTATCTCTAAGCATTGCTTGGCCTAAAGCATCTTCTGCAGTGGTCTCATTATCCCAATGAGTCATACCCACCGTAAGGCACTTGAGCATGTTATCACCCAGCTCCCCATGGAGAGTTCCAAGAATTTCTCGATTGCCAGCCATATCAACCATCACAGAGCCCACTGAATAATCTACATGACTAAGCTCATCGTAAGAAATCACTTCATCATAACAACCAAGATTTTCCACAAACTGTGAGTTTGATGGAGACGTAAGCCCAACTATTTTTGGTGCATTTTCAATATCAGCTAGACCTTGAGCCAGGCCAATGGCAGTTTTACTCGAAGCACTAACCACAATTACTTGAGAAGCTCCAAAGTATGAATCTTCAGCTAAAGAGTCACATAAACAAAATGCAGTAATATGAAGTGGAAATAAAAGAGCTCTAACTGCATCCATGGATGGATCGTAATTTTGATCTCCATTAAGCCTCACATAATTATTGTAAACAGGGGGGAGTTCTTTACGGTGCTCTTTGCCATCACTAAAACTTTGATCAGAGACTTTGATTGGACTTAAAGTTAATGAGTCTGCAGCTGGAAAATAGCCAAAGAGTCGTTCTCCAATATTTAAACCTTCAATGTTTGAATGGGTGATTTCAGCAAACCCCCACATAGGTATGCAACCCCATTCATTCTTTTCATCTTGCGCTGCTGGAAAAAATTTCCAATAACCAATCGTATCTCCCGCAACACCATAAGTTACGTTATTAGCTGTAAAAGCAAAGCTTTCAATCCTGACTGCAATCTCACCATCATGAATGGAAGCTGAATCAGTATCTGCAATTCTTGAATGAGTTAAATCAGATTTTAAAGTTTGAAATTGACTCATAATTTTTTCCTTTAAATTATTTTTTTTGTATTAGTGAAAGACTGAAAAGTATTATTAAAATAAAAGTAATATAAGGAGCTCCAACTGCCCCTGGAGTTGCTCCAACGGTATAAATGCCTTGCACAGCTATGTCTTCTCTTATCAATGGATAACCGAAAGTTCTGAAGCTCCACTCAAATAACCACAACAAATACATCAATGGAATGAGTGCTTTATATCGAAAAATAACAACCCAACAAACGACGCAAAAAATTAGTTGCGCAAAACCCCAGAGTGAAAAAAATCTATAAATTAAAATCATGGGGTCTGGATCGCCCGCAATCATTGAAAAGTTAGCTATTTCATGAAACCCATACTGCTCAAAGAACATATGAATGATTGATCGCCATGTCATCAAAAGCGTGAAAGCTATAAAGCCCCATAGCGCAATCTTATGACCTCGAAAATCATTGTTAGCACTTTGAGGGAAGAGTTTATTCAAAATTCCATTCATCCGCGGTGACCTCAATATTTAGTTGGCCAGCTAAGCCTGCTATCCTGTGCTTTTCACTTTCTATGTACTCATCACTTGTAGCCATTTTAAACATAGCTTTTCTGCTGGGATATCTCACAACTGCGACAACATCCCAGAGTTCTTCGACTTCACCAAGAATGAGTCGATTAACATCTCCACCAAATATTGGTTCAGCGCCTACATTGGCTAAATGCCCTATAACCTCATCAGCATAAATAGAATATGCTTCCCTTCCAGTAAGATCAGTTTCTCTTCCATCTGCATATTCTGCTTTTTCTTTAAACTTAATGAGATTGACTGCTAAAAATGGAACTTCTTCTCCTAATGCAAATCCTGCAACTTGAACTGGAGATGGAGTCACCGCATTCTTAAAAATCTTTTCTTCGTTATTGTCAGAATTTCCCCCAAAGAAAAAGAGAGAAATTCCAATTAACGATATTGCAGTAAAAAAAATAAATTTCTTCATAATAATTCGTCTTCTTTAAGTTCGATATTTAACTGGCCTTCTAGACCAGCCGATCTATGTTTTTCGCTCTCTAAGTAATCGGGGTCCATGATCATTTCAAGCATGGCTTTTCGACTTGGGTACCTCGCAATTGCAACGCTATCCCATAAATCTTCAGCCTCTCCAATCATGAGGCGACTTACTTTTCCAGATAAAACCCAATTTGCTCCTACTTTTTTAAGATGCTCTACAACCTCTTTACCATAAATAGAATAGGCCTCTTTTCCGGTAAGATCTGTTTCTCTTCCATCCTCATATTCAGCTTTTTCTTTAAACTTTAAAAGATTCAGCATTGTTATTGGCGTGTCAGTATCGCCCTCAAGAAATCCGTCAATCTGAGTTTTATGAGGTTTTAAATGGTTTTTTACCTCCATAATTATTCCCCCATCGTAATAGCTTTTTGAAAGGCAGGTCTTGCATTAATTCTTGCAACATAGTCCTTGATATTTTGCATTTCCTCACTTACACATCCGAGTCTATTGGCCATAAAACATGAATGTCCAAGCATAAGATCTGCGGCTGAGAAATCTCCAATCAGATAATCTTTATCAGCAAGATTTTCATTCACTGGAGCTAAAGATTTTGTCAGAAGATTTTTTGCTTGATTTAAAACTGTCTCGTCTCTTCGATCTGGTGGCAATAAAATAGTCTGGACAACTATTTGATTCATTGGAGGCATGACCATCCCCTCGCAATAATGGTACCACTGGAGATAAAACGGAAATTCAGAAGAATCTGAACTAGGCTTTAATCCTCCATTCTTATGTCTCTCAAGAACATAATCAATGATGGCACCTGATTCAAAAATTGAAATATCCCCATCTTCTAATACCGGTACTCTGCCTAATGCATGCCTTGATCTATGTTCTGGAGATTTAAGCCCCTCTTTAGTAAAGGGCATAATATTTACTTCATACTCTAATCCCAACTCTTCTAACAGCCAAACAACTCGACCTGCTCTGGTGCCAGCAACAAAATGAACTTTTAACATAATTTATCCTCTTTATTTTTTAACCATTTTCTCTGCATTTTTTGCAAATTCTTTAGCTTTTTTATCATCATCTAACAAACTTTCCATTTTTATAGGGACTTCAAGACCTGCACTCATTCCTGGTTGGTCATACATAGACTTCATCCATCGCTCTAAGTGATTAAGGCCCTCAATTGAGATTCCTGACCATTTATAGGTCCTCACCCAGCACCAATTAGCAATATCTGCAATTGAGTAATCTTTTGCCAGCCAATCTTGCTTAGCCAAATGAGTATTTAAAACCTCAAAAAGTCTTCTTCCTTCATTTTGATAACGATCGATGGCCGGTTGAATTTTTTCTGGAAAATACCTAAAAAAGACATTGGCCTGTCCCATCATTGGACCAATGCCGCCCATTTGAAACATGAGCCACTCAAGCACCTTGGCTCTTTCATTGAGATCAGTTGGCATAAGTTTTCCTGTTTTTTCAGCGAGGTAAATCATAATGGCGCCTGATTCAAAAATCGGCAGATTATCTGCGTCTCTATCAACAATTGCAGGGATTCTGCCATTTGGACTTATTGCAAGAAACTCAGGTTTTTTTTGTTCATTTTCCATTAAATTCACCACATGAGTCTCGTACTCGAGTTCCATAGCCTCTAAGGTACAAGACACTTTATGCCCATTGGGTGTTGGTGCAGTATAAAAATCAATCATGTTTACTCCTTCATAAAAGATATTAGAATATCAGATAATTTTTTTGGTCTTGTCCATTGATAAAAATGCCCTCCTCCAATATGAGGTGCGCTTTTAGCATTTGGGGCCATTTTAAGAACATCCTTTTCAATACCATTGGTTACCGGGTCATCGCCAGCAAAAACTGCTAAGAACGGCTTGGTTGAGGTTTTAAAGAATTCCCTTGCCTTTTTCTGAGCCTCCAAAGATTGATCTGGAATAGTTGGAACCTGGCTGGGCATTGCTCGAGGGCCCATTTTGTATGAGGAGTCAGGAAATGGTGCTTCATAGGCTTTTATCAGATCAGATGTGAATGGATAAAATCTTTCAATGTCCAAACTGATAAAAGTATGATGCATCAACATTGATAGCTTAGACCTTTTTTCCATCATAGTAGAGCACACAAATCCAACGGGAAGATTTGTTGTATCCCAACAAAATTTCTGCCAATACATAAATTTTAATGCTGGGTGAAAAGCAGTTGATGAATCTTTTGAAAGGTTTTTTCCATCCATTTGTATAATCTGTTTTTGCATCTTCATTGGCGTAAGTTTTAAATCGCTTGCTCTAAACTCTTTGACTTGATCTATAACTTCTTGAGGAACATCTGGGTTATAGGGTAGTCCAGTATTTCCCATCGATACTCTAATGAACCTATCAGGATCTTGTGCAACCATTCGAAGACCAATTAGACCTCCCCAGTCTTGACCAAAAAAAGTTAAATTTGAAAAATTATTTTCTTTCAACCATTCACCCATCCAATCTACTTGGTTTTGAAAGCTATAATCCTCTCGAGATGCTGGTTTATCTGATTTCCCATACCCTGGTAAGTCTGGAGCTATTACCCTAATACCGGCATTAACTAAAAAAGGAATCATTCTTGCATATAAATAACTCCAAACTGGTTGACCATGCATAGCTAGAAGAATTGGGCCATCCTTTGGCCCTTCATCGATATGATGAATTCTTAATGTTGTTCCATCATGAGTTTTAATGTTTGTGTAATGAGGTTCAAAAGGATATTCCTTTAAACCATTAAACCTCTCATCAGGCGTTCTTAATACTTCCATCCCTATCTCCCAAGAATCAAATCCTCACAACCAGTTTTCTTTAAAAAAGCCATGATTTGATTTTGATCATCATCATTTAATGCATTAAATTCATCATTAATCCATTGCAAACATTTTGCTTGATAGGGGAAGCTGCGCTGTTCCCATTGAGCACCGTCTATTTGAGTGGTCCAGGTCTTCTCTTCAGCAGCGATAGCTTTTGCATTTGCTAAGAGTGCGGGCAAATAAACTTTGCCGACCTCTTGAAAGATGTCCGCTAAATCCTCTTGGGCAACCTCATAACTCAACCAATCGTCTTCCGCAGGATCTATGCCACTCATGTCCTCCATACGATCCTGCCATGCAATGACTCTTGGTGATATCTCATGAGCGATTGTTCGAGATGTAGGATCAAAGCCTATTAATGCTGACAATTGACCAAATATTGCATAATCGGCTGATGATGGACGACTGCCAAATAAAAATGCATTCTTTGACAAGCAATCTTCAAGCTGTTGCAGAAATCTCTTGTAGCTTGACTCAATGATTGGAGCAGTTATTTCATTTGAACCTACAACCCAAAGTCGGCTTATCTGTAATTCAGCAATACCCTGTTTAAAAGCTTTATGCGATTCATCATCAAGACTAACATCATGCAACAACGGCAAAACGGTGCCTGCTTTATCTATATCTTCTTTGAAATGCCATCTGTAATGAAACATATATTTTGTGACCCACTCATCCCCAAAATCTTCAAGAACATAGTTCAAAAAAGCAAGTTTTGGGTCGTGAGGAATCACTCCTCGATCAGGAAATTCATTCTCTAAATGGTGAATGATTGGAGTGGAATCAGTGATTGCTTTATGTGCACCATCAACTTCAAAAATCATCACAGGAAGTAAAACAGGTTTTGGCGCCTCAAGATTATGTTTTTTAATTAATTCTCTCGCATCGCCCCACTCTACAATGTATGGAATTCTTCTGTAACGAAGCAAGGCAACCATCTTTCTTGTATAGGGTGAAGCGGGTACACCAATAACAGGGATAGGGTTCAAACTTTTCATTCTTAAAATTTCTGTGCAGACATCCTTTTGCATGTCTCATTAAATTCGTCGATGGTTTCATCGATAATTTGAGCAACTGGTTTGACTGTATCAATCAACCCTGCTGACTGGCCAGTCAGAGCTGGCGCTGCATTCATATCTCCTCCAAAGTAGAGATCTTGAATTTTCATCATGTCAGTCATCTCCATGACACCAGCTTCATGTATTTTTTCGGTAAATTCTGTTTTTAGGGCTCTAATGCAAGGTTTTGATTTTTTATTGAGGATCCATGTTCCTTGCTCATCTGAGTCAATGATAGAGTTTTTAAAGTTGTCATGCACTGGACTTTCTTTGGAGGATACAAACCTAGTTCCCATCTGGATACCTTCTGCTCCAGCTGCAAACGCTGCAGCCATACCGATTCCATCAACAATTCCACCCGCTGCAACAATAGGCAAGTCTGTGTGTTTTCTTATTGCTTGAATAAGCACAATTAGACCTACTTCTTCTGGACTTTTAAAGCCCCCACCCTCTGTGCCTTCTATCACAAGGCCATCCACACCAGCATCAGCTGCCTTAATTGCACCTGCTACGCTTGGGACTGCATGAAAAACCTTGATACCAGCCTCTTTAAGAATATGAATGTATTTGCCTGGATCACCTGCAGAAGTAGTAACGAATTTTATACCTTGCTCTAATACCAATTCGATCATGCTCTCATCTCTCAAAAACATTAAAGGCAGGTTCACACCGAATGGTTTATCTGTGAGTTTTGACATAGCTAAAATCTCTGCTTTGCAATTTTCAGTCTCTCCAGAAGAGGTTTCGATGATGCCAAATCCTCCTGCATTTGAAACAGCAGAAGCTAGCTGACTTCTAGCAATCCACCCCATTGGTGCTTGAATTATTGGGTACTTAACCCCTAAGATTTCAGTTACTCTATTCATATAATAACAATATCTATTGACATAAATTATGTCAATAGATATATTTTAAATTAATTATGGCAAAACAAGACGGAAGAAATCTACGAAGCATCAATAGCCAAAAACTTATCGTAAATGCTTGCATTAAATTATTCAAAGCAGGAAATTTAGAGCCAACCGCTCAACAAGTTGCTGATGAGTCTGGGGTTGGAATAAGAACTGTTTTTAGACAATTTGATGAAATGGAAAATCTATTTAAGTCTGTAGATGCAGTCTTAAGCAAGGATTATGATTTTAATGTTAAGTACGATCCCTCATCATCATTTGAGACACGACTTCAATCCGTCGCAAATCACATGAATGCAGGCTATAAAAAACATCAATTAATTATGTTTATGACTGTTTCTAATATGTGGAAGTATGAATTTTTGCGTGAAAATTTTTTAATGTATCAAGATCGTATAAAAGATAAAACCGAGGAAGTTCTTCCCGAAGTTTTAGGCTTTGATAATGAGTCTAGGCATTTATTCCATGCCAGTCTATCTTTTGCAATGTGGACAAGACTTCGAGGTCAAAAATTAAATAAGGATCAAATTAAAAAGGCAATGCTTAGGCAATGCCTCTTGATTGCAAACGATAATAAATAAAAGGAAAAAATGGCATACCAAATCAGCGATAAGGCAAAAGCAATCCATGAAAGACTTGAGGTTTTTATGGAACAACATATTTATCCTCGCGAGAAAGACTTTGATGAATTTACCAGCAACCAAGAAAACCTATGGAAATATCCTGATTGGTATCAAGGACTAAAAGATGAAGCCAAGAAACAAGATCTTTGGAACTTGTTCTTACCCAAAGAATATGCTCCTTGGAGTCCTGGCTTAACAAACGTTGAAATTGCTGTTTTATTTGAAACAATGTCCCGCTCTGCCTGGGCGCAACAAGTATTTAATTGTAATGCGCCAGATAGAGGTAACATGGAGGTGTTGGCAAAATACGGCACCCCAGAGCAACAGAAAGAATGGCTTGATCCTCTATTAGACGGAAAAATCCGTTCTGCCTATGCAATGACTGAGCCAGACGTAGCATCTTCTGATGCAACTAATATGGAGTTAGAAATAAAGCGTGATGGCGATGAATATGTTTTAAATGGGCGCAAGTGGTGGACTACTAATGTTATCAATCCCCACTGCAAAATCATGTTAGTTATGGGTAAATCTAATCCAGGAAACTCTCGTCATACGCAACATTCAACTATTTTGGTGCCTACTGATACTCCAGGTGTAGAAATAGTTAGATCATTAAGAGTGTTTGGCGAAAATCACTCTCCTGGAGGCGAAGGTGATGTGGTATTCAAAAATGTTAGAGTTCCGGTTACAAATTTGATTCTTGGCGAAGGTAGAGGATTTGAAATTGCGCAAGGTCGATTAGGGCCTGGGCGTTTTCAGTATGCGATGATGTTTGTAGGTATGGCTCAACGCAGCCTTGAGTTGATGTGTGATCGTGCACAAAATCGTGTAGCTTTTGGTGAAGCCTTAAGTCAAAAAACAAGCGTGCAGCATGAGATCGCAAGAAGTAGATGTGACATTGAACAATGCCGACTCTTGGTTATGGCCGCGGCTGAAAAAATGGATAATCATGGCATTGATGCAGCAAGAGATTATATTTCCATGCTAAAGATTGTTGCGCCAAAAATGTGTGAAGATGTTTCAAGTCGAGCCATGCAAATTTTTGGAGGAATGGGTGTTTGTCAAGACACTCCTTTAGCACATATTTTTACTACGAGTAGATTTTGTAGAATTGCAGATGGACCGGATGAAGTTCATATGTCTCAACTGGCAAAACTTACCATGAGATCATTGTTTAAAAAGGATTAATTTTCTATTTTAAATGACAATCCAGCATTTGCTTGCAGTCTTGTGATCAACTTTTCACCCATTGCCGGGGCTGGAGTATAGATTCCTCCTCCCAACTCTGCACAATCGTTAACCAAACAAAGAGCGCTTTCAGCTATCATCTTAGAAGTTGAGCCATACCCAGGATCCATATCACCCGAAACAGAGGCATGCAAAGAGGACCCATCAGTTAAGTCTGCACAAAAAAGTACATCATAATTACCGTTCTCCCTAGATTCTTTCGAAGGACCTTCACCTGGAGCAGGCGCATCAGCCAACGGATTCATGCTGCCAACAAATTCTGCTGCAGCTTTGCCCTCTTCACCTGGTCCCTGAATCCACATTTCGTTATAACAAAAATCTTCTCCATACAAATGATCCATCAAGGTATTTGATCGATGCACATTTTTAGTATTGATTGGGGCCATGAAAAAAGGTGCCACCCAAGTTTCTAATTTATCATCATAAATAGGTTTTGAATCTTGAGCTTGCTCAGGCCCAGTAAATCCGTTAGATAATGCAAATGGATTGACTAAAATCTCAAATAGTTCTGGTTTTTCTTTCAGCGAGGCCATGGTTGCTCCCAATGAGGCAGCAGTTCCTCCAGAAAATTCACCGTTCATAGCTCTAACCCTGCCCCTAACATTAGATGCAGGCTGACCATGCCGAGCTATCACTTCTTTTTGTAAAAAGTAGACGCCTAAATCAAAAGGTATGCTGTCAAAACCACAAGAAAAAACAATTCTTGCCCCAGTTTCCTTTGCCTGCTCTGCATGCTCGGTGATCATTTCATGCATCCAACCTGGCTCACCACACAAATCAACATAATCAACGCCATGAATTACACATTGTTGAAGAATATTTGCTCCGTACAATTGATAAGGCCCAACGGTTGTTAAAACGCATTTTGCTTGTTGCACCATGCTTACAATACTGTCTGTATCATTGCTATCAACTAATAAATGAGGGACATTTGGTCCTACTTTTAGATCTTCGCTAACCGCAATTAATTTCTCTTTACTTCTGCCTGCTATAGCCCAAGAGACATCCTCATCATTGCCGTACTTCTCCTGCATGTATTCAACAACCAGCTTACCGGTAAAACCCGTTGCTCCGTATATCACAACATCAAAACTCTTATCACTCATGGGATTCTCCTTTTTAATTATTTAATTAATAACCAGCTTGCTCAGAATTAATGGTTTGCAACCATTCATTATCCAAAGCCTCATAATTGCTCGAGTTGGGTTTAAGACAGTAAATGGGATCTGTAACTTTGCTAATATCAAAGGCTTCATTTCTTAAATCATTTTTCTTCAACTTAAAAGTTCCAGTGGTATCCATTTCTTGAATAATTCTTATAAACAATGGGCGTGCGTACTTAGGAAGGCTGTTATCAACGTATGCTGAAAAAGCTTGCCAATCAAAGCTGTTTGGATCTTCAAGGCTGAAAGCTGCCATACCAGCTCTGCCCTCACAACCAGGAATTTGCACTCCATAGACATTAGACATATTGACGTCCTTGTAACCATTTAATATTTCACCCACCTCATTAGTTGAAACATTCTCTGATTTCCATCTAAAGGTATCGCCCACTCTGTCAACAAATTGATAATGCGTTTTACCCAACGCATAACCCACATCAACCGTCTTAATCAAATCTCCAGTATTAAACCAAGCGTCTCCCGCTTCAAAAACATCTCTTAGAATTTTCTTCTCAGTTGCCTGCGCATCAGTGTATCCATTAAAAACAGAGTTCGGACCGATCCTAACAATCAATAGGCCTGGATCATGAGTCAAGATTTTTTTACAGAAACCATCATCGCCTTTTAAAATTTCATCTTCAGCCACGTCATATTCAATAAGAGAAACATCGGCGTTTGTCATCCCGATGGTTTTATCCTTATTGAGCAAGTTCATAAACAAAGCGTTTCCCTCACTTGCTCCATAAATTTCAACAATTCTATTAACTCCGAATCTATTCTTAAAAATATCCCAAACATCTGGTCTAAGTCCGTTTCCAACCATGACTTTGAGAGGGTTATTTTGCTCAGCTGGAGTAGGGTCTGTATTCGCTAAATATCTGCAAAGCTCGCCAATGTATACGAGTGCAGTTGTATTATATTTTTGTACTTCATCCCAAAAAGAGGAAGCAGAAAATTTTCTTTTGATAAATGTTGATGCCCCTGCTTGAATAACAGCGCATATACCTAACATCAAGCCAGTTGAATGATATAGAGGCAAGCTATTATGCATACAATCTGTTTCATTGATTCTGTAACCAGCTATTTTAATGTTCACCGAAGCTGCCATCAGTTTTTGATTAGGGCAAATCGCTGCCTTCGGAACACCCGTGGTTCCTGAGGTAAATATGTAGCAGGCGACATCTTTTATCCTGACTGCATTTGTTTCCTCTAAATTCTCATCGTCAGAAAGATCCAATTGAGCTTTTAGATCGATTGCCCAATCTGGTAAAGAGTATTGATCAGTATCCTCAGCCCATAAAAAGTCTTCTTGTTTTCTGATGTTAATTTGATTTAAAACATCCTCTAGAGGTTTGGCTCGTTCAGCACCCACTATGCATTTCACTGCATCAGAAGAATTAATGCAATGGATCAATGGGTCGCCCGTTAAACTAGTATTAATTAGAACAGCTATTGCACCAATTTTATTTAAAGCCAGCAATGAAATGAGAAAACTTGGGCGATTCTCCATGAATAAAACCACTCTATCTCCATGTTTCACACCAGTTGAAACTAGGTACCTTGCCAAACTATTGGCTGCTTTGTTTGTATGATCATATGTCCACATTTCATCTTCAAAATACAAAAAAGGTCTTTCAGAGAATTTCTCAGTTGTAGCTTGAAACATATGAGCTAATGAACCTGGATCTTCAGGGTCTGGAAATTTATAACGCATGACTGGGATTAAATATCTCAGCTCACCTAGTACCCTAAAAAACTCTATTACTTTATTAAACAATTCTCTTCCCCTAAATATAAAACCTTCTTATTGGATCAAAAGCGATTAATGGATTCTATCAAATAACAGCATCATTAAAAAATCTTTACTCTCTAAAAACTTATAAAGTAATTATTTTTAGAGCTTACTGTTGATCGTTAGGTTTGGATTTTATAATTTCACCCATTTTATCAACTGCCCAACTTCCAGTAGATCTTTTGACTTGCGCTCTTGACGCAATGGATCTAGCAAAACGCAGCGTTTTAGGATTAGACTCAAAAAGATTAAAATAATATGAAATTATTTCTCCTAAAACTGTTTCATTATAAATAATATTTTCTACATAACCTGCTTTGTAATTTCCTGGTTGTGCAGTCAAAGATTCTCCATAGAACGCTTTTAAATCCTCAAGAGCAAGCTTTAACCAAACTAGATCTTCTGGAATAGAAGTTGCCTGATCATCAATCCAAACTGTAAGACCTTTTACAATTGTCCTTATGGTCGATTTAGAGGCGCCTACCGTAGTTCTATTTCGCCTTTTCAGACTCAAATCATACCAAGTCATCATCGAGGAGACCTCAGAATTTAGCCTTGCATACCATGAATCACCATCTACTTGCTTATCAAAACTTATTGGGCATGCTGGTGGAGGAATATTATTATCATCTAACTCCAATGGACAATCCTCAAGAATTGGACCTTTGTTTTTATTAAGTAATTCCAAAGATTGCCTAATTACTTTTTTTTGAAACTTGTCATCATTAGGTTTTCCTAAAGGCCTACCTAAAGGGAAGCTAACCCAGAGAAGTCTTGGCGGTTTCATTGATTGAGCGATTTCTTTCACCAGAGTTATGCCTGTTGTTTGGATTCCTTCAGATTCCAAATAATAAGATATTCCACAGACTGACCTTGAGCAATTTGGACATACTGGCAGCATAAAAACAGCATCGACATTATCTTGTTTTAAAATTTTTGCCAATGATCTAACTGAGTGCTCATAAGCATCCGGTAGAAGACCTGCACCCATAAAGCTATAGTTAATAGAGGCTATAGAGCCAATAAAACCCTCATCCACTAACTCCTTGAATCGTTCAATGGGAAATACAACATTTAAATCTTCTTGAAATCCACTTCGATCAAAGTTAACAGAACTATGTGTCATTAATAAATTTTTGCTTTCTGTTTCAATGGGAATGGCTCTGAAACTTGCATCTGTAAAGTTAAAATTATCCTCATTACGATAATTTAGGCCTGCAGTAGTAAGAATGGCAATTTTCATTTCATTTAGATTCTTTTTGGGTTTAATCCAAGGCAAAGGACCTAATGGAGGAAGCAATTTGCTCATTAAGTGCTCTTGTTCATAATCTGGTAAATCTTTTAACCTAACCATTTAAGTCTCCCTATTCTTGTTCTTAACTCTCATATTGAAAGCAGCATGCCTAAAGCTTGGAAGTAAAAAAGGTAAAAGTGCAATTAATAAAAGACCTAAAGTAATTATGAAAATATCTTGAAAACTCATGGTCAAAACCGCTCCTCCAAATATTGAATAAAATGCTGCTCTGATTGGCGTTGCAAGAAGAATTGCAACAAAAAAACTAAAAACAGGCACTTTAAGCACACCTGCTGCTAAATTTAGAGGTGTTTGAGGTCCTAAAGGGTGAGCTGTAATCAAAAATATTGGTAATGCGCCATAAAAATTTATTTTTTCTTTAAATTCATTGAACCTTGAGGTAATTTTTTGCTTAACCCAGTCACCGCCTAATTTTTTAGCTACGTAAAATTGTATAAATGCAGAGCAAACCAATCCCATGGCTCCTAAAATGGTTCCCCCAATCATCCCAAATGCCAAGCCACCAATTATCAAAACTGTGTGCGACGACAGACCAATAAAAATTCTAAAAGTAACAATAAGAAAAAAAATTATTTCTGCATACCACCCTTGTTCATTGATCCAGTCGCGAAGGCTTTGCATACTTTCGAGCTCAAATGAAATGTCAAAACTGTTTTGGAAAAAAAATCCTAACAAGTATGCCATACAGATAATCACGATGATTAGTATGGATGTTTGGATTTTATTCATATAATTATAAATAAAACTTTCAAAAAAATGGCCTCTTGTTTAGAGGCCATTTAAGGATTCTTGATGACTTTAAGAAACTAGTTGAGGGGAAGAATCTCGCATCTAAAATCCATGAAATCAAGTTTAGAAATTGTATCTAACCATAAAGCCTAAAGCTTTTGGGAATGCAGGATGGATTCCCTGAGTGCCTCCTAATAACGAGTTAGGAGCTTGAACGAGAACTGGTGTATCTTCATCAGTCATGTTTCTTACAAAATATGCAATGTCCCATGTATCATTGCTCCATCCAATTCTTGCGTTTATATTTTTGCGATCAACTTTTGGTTCTGCGCCTGCTTGAGTAGTATTTTCATGTTCGCTCTCATAAGCATAATCAACTCTGGTGTAGTAACGACCATTAGCAATTGGTAAAGCATGAATAATAGATGCATTTCTGCCCTCATCACCGACTCTTCTCATACCTCCTATTGCCCCATGGTCACCTCCATCATCTAGTCTCATTAAGCCTAGATTAATGGTTAGCGTTGGATGCAGCATTGCTCTAACATTAACCTCAACTCCATTTCTTTCATTATCTCCTTCAGCGTTTTCAACAATGGTTCCAACACCGCTTGGTAATTGTCTAACAATTTGTCGGTTTACTGTCTCACTATTAAAGTAAGTTGCATTGAAAATTAATTTATTCTCAGCAAGAGACGCCCTAATTCCAAACTCCCAACTTGTGGACTCTTCCTCTTTAAATTCTCTTTCTGACTTGTTAGCTCCTCCTGATGTGTTAAATCCACCAGATTTGAATGCTGTTCCGGCGCTTGCATAAGCAGAAACCTGATCAGAAAGATCTTTTTGAATACTCGCACTCCATGTAACAGCTGTATCTTCTCTATCGAAATTGGCATCAATGGCGCCATGAAATCCTGCAGCCGGCCATGGTGCCAGTCCTGCATTTACAAGAGGAGATAGTGTGTTATGAACGGCATACAGATCGGCAGTTTTTTCCTCAGTTCCATATCTTAAACCAAGTGTACTTCTCAATGTGTCACTATGATGCCAGGTAGTTTGACCAAAAAATGCCCAAGATTTTGTATTTAAAATATGACTAGCATCAATCGAATCACCACTCTTTAATACTGCATTTAAACCACCTAATTGCTGTGCTTGTGCCGAAGCTGCAGCAAGTTGTTGTTGCAGCATAAGAATAACAGGCACCGGTTGACCTGCAGCAACTGCTCCCTGCAACATTGCGCCCACTTGCGCTGCACCAGCAGCCGCGTTTTGAGCCAGCGAACCAATTAAAGGACTGAACTGACTACCAACTGATACTAATCCGGGTGAGTCATAGTGAAAATCATTATCTTGATAGAAAAATCCAATCATTGACTCACGCCCATCAATTAGATCAGAGTTAAATCTAAATTCTTGAGAAAAATCTTCTCCTTTCCAAACTTGATAAGCTCTTAGTAAGTCTAATCCTGTGTAATCAAGATCAATCGCTCCACTAGTATCGTAATCATTTAGAGCTGTTATAGATGTGAAGACTCCATTATCCAATTCATATTCAAATTTTAAACTCAGTAAGTCATTCTCAAGGTCGAAGGTTGGTTCATAATCAGCATGGTGAATTAAGTCACGGTCATTATCAGGAAGTGGAGCAATACCAAAAGCAGCATAACCAGCATTAATTACACCATTATTTTGTCTAGAATCTACACCTGTTGGAAAGCTCTTTTCAAGAGAAGTAAACTTGAAGTCTGCTGAAAGCTTATCTGAAATTTGTGAAAAATATCGCAAAGTAATGTTGGTATCATCTGATCCCATAGAATTAATACCAAGTCTAGTATTTTGCATAAAACCATCGCTTTCGTGAGATGCAAATGATGCGCGTATTGCTGAATTTTCACTTAAGGGCATATTGACTGCAGCTTGCACTCTCTGAGAATTAAAATCAGCCTCTTGGATCTCTAAGTACCCAGATGATTCATCTAGGTTTGGAGCTTTTGTTAATACGTTAATTACACCAGCGGTTGCATTTTTACCATAAAGGGTGCCCTGGGGTCCTTGCATTACCTCTACTCTCTCGATGTCATGAATATCAGTAAGGCCCAAACCAGATTTCGGTAGATAGACTCCGTCCACATAAATTGCTACACCAGGTTCAAGGGCTGGGTCATTTCCAGCAGAACCTATGCCACGTATTCTAATGACGGTTGCCATCGGGCTAATGTTTGTATCAATCCTTAAAGTTGGAATATTGGCAGCAATATCGTACATATTCTCAATGCTTGATTGCTCAATATCAGTTGAAGTCAAGGCAGTGACAATAGCTGGAACATCTTGAACGCTCTTTTCCTGTTTAGTAGAAGTTACAACCACTTCCTCAATTCCGCTATCTTGAGCAAAGGCTATTGCAGGTAAAGAAAAGGTTGCAACCAAAAAAAATTTAGCAATATCGAATTTAATCATATCTCCCCCATATGAAAATAGAATAGATAGATAATTGCATACCTATAAATCTGCATAAAGATATATTAAAAAATAATAATTGTGCAAATTTGCACAATAAGACCATTGTTTATCAAGGTTTTTATTAGAGCGTCTGAGGCGTTCATGATTTATGTCTAATTACATATGGCGATTTATTAAAATAGCCAGCACGCTTTTCAGGAGCTTGAATAGCTTCTCCTCGCCCACCTCTTATGTTGTACCAAAGGCGAAGCATGAGTCTTGATTTTTTTGGATCAGGATGATCAATGAATCCAGATCTTTTATGCATGCATGTATAGTTTTGAACAAGCAGCATATCACCAGGTTGTAATTTAAATTGCAATTTGTATTCAGGGCGCTCAGCTATCTCTTCGATAGCATTTAATGCTGCTCGCTTTTCGGCTGGCATAGGCTCGCCTTGAGTTTCATATGGGAGCTCCATTAATCTCAAGTTTATAAAACCCAGCAAATGATCTTTTTTGGGCATAAAAGTTGGTATTAATGGAGAGATTGAACTGTCCATATCGCCTTCTTTTCTACCATATATATGAAAGCCTTTATATAAGGTCTCTAAATGTTCAGGACATTCTCTAAGAATAGTATTATGGATTGAAATCATGCTTACCAATGAGCTAACTCCACCCTCTGGAGCTTGACGCACACAAACCAAGCTAGCAACATCGCCTCCGTCACAGTGAAATCTTAACTCTGCATTTGAAACATATCCTCTGGTATTTGCACCGTTATCATCAGCCTGAACTACCGCTTGAACAGCACCTATGACCTCTCCATTTGCATTTTGAGCTATAACATCGCCCAACCCTAAAGCTAAAATCCAATTCACCCTATAGGCTAAATCCTCATCATTTTCAGATATACCTAGCTCCCTTAGTAAAACAAAACCTCTTCCCGCATCAAGCTCTTTATTAGTTTGTATAAATAATGGTGTAAGAAAATTGAAAGCCAGATCATCTTTGGAAATATTGAGCCACTCGTCTTCATTGTCGGGAAGAGATTTTGCGAGCATTAACAACTCTTCTCTTTGATCATTTGAAAGAATATCTATCCATGATGAATCATCAAAGTCTTTTGACTTCCAAGCAGATGACGTTTGGTATTCAACAAATTCCATAAAATTTTATATATGAAAATTTAGTCTAAAACAAAAATACAGAAAACAACTAAAGTGAATCTAGTATTCAATTGTGCAAATTTGCACAAACAACTACTATTTATATCATTTAAAGCCAACAAGATGGGCCTGTTCTACAAAAAAGTTTTTAAATGCTTGCACTCTAAGATTGTTTACAAGATCTGGATGAAACACTAACCAAATATGAACTTCTTGGAAATGTTTTTGAGGAGCGATCATTTGCATATTGTTTATACCTTCCATGTCTAAGTCAGCTAAAAAGGCTACTCCACATCCCTCAAGCGCCAAACCTAAAATTTCAATGTAAGAATCCGAAGCAAATTTAATGTTTGGATTTTTAACAGATCTTCTTATGAGATCAAAAGTATTTGGTCTTACAGAATCATTGCGAAAAGATAACCAATCAAGAGATTCAAGATCTTTAATGTTTTTACCCTTAAGGTACTCCTTTGATCCGTATATATGCATTTCAGTTGTACCAATTTTTTTTGCAACCATGTCTTGAGGTGGATAGCGAGTGGTTAATATAGAGATGTCTGCTTCATAGGATTTAATTTGAGATTCAGATGTTCCGACATAACTTGAAAGCTCTATGTTTGGAAATGCATCTTGAAACTTTTTTAATAACAAGTTGAATTTATTGGAATCTGTTGTTCTAGCTATGGAGAGTTTTCCAACAATATTTTCCGGAGTAGAAATAAATTTAGATTTGGTTTGATTAACCATCTCCTCAATCTGCCTAACTTCCTCAAGCAGACTTATTCCATGTTCAGAAAGGATGTAGCCGGTATTTTTTCTCTTAAATAGCTTAACTTGCAACTCTTTTTCCAAAGCTAAGATTCTTCTCGCAACAGTTGTATGATTAACATCTAGTTCTTTGGCTGCGGCACTAAGTGTGCCATGACGGGCAGTTGCAAGAAAAAACTCAAGGTGACTCCATAGCATGGCAATACCTTAATCTATATTTAATTTTTTTGGAAATTGTAGATAGAGCCTAAATCTAACAATTGAGTCAATTCATCTAAAAATGCATAAGACTCTTGCATTAAATTTATATCTAATAAATCTTCTGGGTTGAGTTGATCCCTGTAATGCTTGCTAACCAAAGCTCTCAAATCCATAAGTTTTTTTGAGCTTAACAAAAATTTTTCATTGATCTTGTCAAACTCATCATTATTAACCACAGTTTTAAATCTTAAGCAGGCTGGCCCTCCTCCATTCATCATGCTTTGTCGAATATCAACAAATTCAATGTGCTTGATGGGTGAGGAAGATTTAATTTCATCTAGCCATCGCATACAGTTAGGATGATTTTGAACTTCTTCTGGTAGCAACATCATCATCTCATTATTCTTAACGGTAATTAATTGTGAGTTAAGCAAATAACTTGATACAAGATCATCGAGAGAAATATCTTCTGAGAGAATTTCAATGGGATAAAAGCCTTTTACATGATCCCTCAGGTGGTGCAATACTCTTTCTAATTCAACTCTATCTGCAAATGCTTCTTGATGAAAAATAAAAACCTCTTCGTTGGCCAGGCTCACAATGTCATTATGAAAACTGCCTGAATTAATGGCTTGTTCGTTTTGTTTTAAAAACAGCACTCTATCTGGATCAAGTTGATGCTGAGTTGAAACAGCTTGAGAGATTTCTTCTGCTTGACGAGCAATGATATCGTGGTGAGCGTCAAATGCAGTGCTTCCAAAGACAAAAATCTGAAAGCCTGGTTTCAGATGCTGAGCACTCACTCTCAAATGATTTGCAGCACCTTCATCACCATATCCTGAGATGTTTTTAATTGGTTCGTGCACCTCAGCAACTCCCTGAAACATAAGTTCTAATTGAGTCTTTGTAAATTCATTTTCAATGGAACGGTGAAACATGGAATTTAAATTAGCAGGAGTTACATGAATGTTTTGATCATAGCTATCAATACTGGGAGAAAAAGTTGCTGCATTGGCAGCCCACATTGATGAGGCAGAATAAACATTTTTCAATAAAGCTGGATTTTGTTTAGCTACTCGATTAATCACCTCTTCATCTGTGCCGCCATATCCAAAAGCTCTAAGAGTCTTTAAGTGTGGGCGCTCATGAGGCAAGAAAAATCCTTGTGGAATCCCTTGATCCATAATGAGCCTCATTTTATCGAGTCCCTGCAATGCAGCAGCTTGAGGATTTGAAGTTTGGTTAAGATGTTTTTGTGAAGCTAAATTACCTTGTGATAAGCCAGCATAGTTGTGAGTCGGTCCAATTAAACCGTCAAAATTAATTTCCCCCGAATAAGTCATCTATAGTTTTTTGATAATTGATGCCTTCGGCCATGCACAATAATCTGCAGCATAAAAACCTGCCGGCCTAAGGTTACCACTTCTACCTATACCGCCAAATGGAAAGGCTCCTGATGCGCCCGTAGTGGTTGAATTGAAATTGATAACGCCTGCATTAATTTTTTGTGCAAATCCTTCAAATAATTTCTCGTTGTCTGAAATAAGTCCTGCTGCCAAACCATATTTTGTATTATTTGCTTCTGCCACAGCATCATCAAAGGTGTCTGCAAAATATACCTGCAGCATAGGACCAAAGTTTTCTTCATCATAAGATTTTTTCATGCCGGTAATATTAATAAGACTGGGTGTCACCAAGTTAAATGAACCTCGAACTTTTCTTGCCTTTAGGATGGATTTAGCACCCAGCTTAATTAGCTTTTCCTGAAATCTTAAAAATCCTTCAGTGGCTTTGGGTGAGATTAATGGGCCGTAATAAAGATCTGATTCATCTGAATATGAAAGCGATTGAATCCTCTGCTTCAATTTAGCTAAGATTTTCTTGCCATTATTAGTATTGGGAAGAATTAGGCGACGAGCACAAGTACAACGCTGACCTGAAGAAATAAATGCAGATTCAAAAATAAGATCTACTGCGGCATTAATTTTTTTAGTCGACCAAACCACCAATGGATTGTTCCCCCCTAATTCTAATGCAAGGATTTTCTCTGGGTAATCAGCCATGATTTTATTAATTTGTTTGCCAACTTTGTAGCTGCCAGTGAAAAGCAATCCTTTGTTTAGAGGATGCTTGCAAAGACCCTGGACTATGTCTTTGCCCCCATGAATCATATTAATCACACCAGAAGGTAATCCCGCTTTATCCCATAGCATCATCATGTACTCTGCAACCATAGGGGTCGACTCACTTGGCTTATAAACAATCGTATTTCCAGCAATAAGTGCTGGAGTGATATGCCCATTTGGTAAATGTAATGGGAAGTTGAATGGTCCCACAACCGACATGACGCCATGAGGTGCATGTTGAAGGCTTGTCTGCATGACGCCGAGAGAATTTCTTTCAGAGCCTGTGCGTTTTTTATACGCAAGAATTGAATTATTAAGCTTGGCTAAAGTTGCAGCAACCTCAGAGGCAGCATCAGCATGAGTTTTACCGGTTTCTGTTGTAATAAGCTTAGTCATTGGTATCTTATTCTTTTCAAGCAAAGCATAAAATTTTCTAATAATTTTTATTCTTGTTTGGATTGATTCAGCCGACCATCCATCATGACTCTTGTGTGCAGCACTCATTGCTGCATTTAGTTGAGATGCATTGGCAAAATTACCCTCCCAAACTGTCTCACCCGTCAGAGGGTTCATGGATTTAAATGGCTTGCCTTTACCCGAGGACCATTGATTTTGTAGGTAAAGCATTAGTTGACCTGCGCTAGGGAGCCTGACTTTAAATTCAAAGCTTTTGCTACTTTAGCTGAGATGAAAAGCTCCTTTTTATCTTTATCAAAAGCATAATTTTCTTTGACCACGGCAAAAGACTCAATGGATGGATTTGAGATAAAACCAAAACGATCAAAATTAATATTTCTTTTGATCACAATAGGGAATAACTTCGCAGATTTAACTAAAGGGATGTCTTTAATTTTTGCCTCCAAGCATGGCCCTCCATCTAAAACGTCGATCAAACCATTAGGTCTGAAGTTTTGTTTTCTAAGCAATGAATATGCGGGCATGGCATTGGGATGAGGTTTGCCAATAACTCTTTGTACTTTTTTTGGCATATGCTCGATGATGAAAGGGTATTTGGGAATGGATTCCATAATAAAATGGTTATCTATGTAGCTAATTTCATCGGCTTTAAAAAAATCAAGATTAAAAAAAGTTTTACTAAATGAGTTCCAAAAGTAGGACTCGTCTTTAGCATTTTTAAATCCTCTGATTTCAACGAATAGCTTTGGATCAAAACGCTGTTGATGAGCAGACATAAAAATAAATCTTGAAAAAGAAAGAAGCGAACCTCGCCCCTTTCCTCGAAAAGCTGGTTTAAGAAATAAAGTTCCTAGTTCGGAATAAGGCTGTTTACATAAATGAAGAGAAAGCACATCCAAGTCCTTAGTAAAATTTAAGGATTTAGATTCAAGTTTTGAAATAGACTTCTTAAAAAAAACTGAGGGCTTCTTCAGCGAAACTGAAGTATATATAGCTGACAGTCCTACAATACGACCATTGTCCTCAAGCACAAACAAATAACTATCTTGGTTTGGTTTCTTTGTTTTTTTATTTCGAGATTTTTCTGACCATACAATTCTTTCTTTAATCTCTTTTGGTGTTTTTGGCATAGTAGTCATACCTTTGCCAGAATGCTTAACTAAATGCTCTACACTTTTGAAATCTGAATTTTTTACAAGTCTTACAACTTTCATAAAGTCATTATAGCAACTATAGGCATGCGACAGGGATGATTAAAACCGGATGGAGACTATTTTAATTTACAAACAATCTCATTATAAAATTTTTCCATGCCTTCAATCTTTTGATCCAATGGCGCATCATTCATAGTCCCATAAAGCATCCAAGGGTATGTGGTCATGGTTGTCACACCTAAATCTTTCATTTGCCCAAAACCTTCAAGGCTAAAAGCATCCCAGCAACTAAAACAAATATATTCATAATTTTCTTTTGGAGGATGCTCTTTTCTTTTTTCTTTTAATTTTGCCATTAAGGCTTCTAGCTCACTCAAACTATGCATATCTGAAATCCAACCATCATGCTTTGCTGCCCTATTAAGAGCAGGCTCTGAAAAGCCACCAACATATATAGGAATATCTGTTTTTGGCGCAGGTAACATTTCTAATTTTTCAAAATTAAAAAATTGACCTTTGAACTCAACCATCTCTCCCGACCAAAGCAATTTCATAATTTCCAGCATTTCATCAGCACGAGCCCCTCTGCGTCGGAACTCTTGACCACCAGCTTCAAATTCTTCTGGCATCCATCCCATACCTATTCCCAAGTCAAACCTGCCATTGGAAACCGCATCAAGTGTGGATACCTCTTTAGCAACTCTCAGTGGATTTCTAGCCGGGAGGACATAAACGCTGGTGTAGAACCTTATATTATTTGTAGCCCCAGCAAGAAAAGACAAAGAGTTTATAGGATCCGGCCAATCAGTGCCCTGTTCCCATCTCACACTTCCATCATCAGTATATGGATAAGGAACTGAAAAATTTTCTGGATGAATCAAATGATCTGAAACAGCAAGAAAATCATATCCAATCTCATCAGCAGCCATACCCAATGATTTCATTTCATCCATTGGTAACATTGATAGAGGTATTGCAAATTTCATATTCCCATAGCCCTGGTAACAAACCAAAATGTACCCATTGAGAATACTACAGCACCGGTAATATTATGAATAGATACGTAATAAGAAGAAAAATAATATTTTGCCAATGCAAATACCCCAAGTATTCCAAAAGCTACAGCTAACTGTCCCAACTCAACCCCAAGATTGAAACTTAAGATTATTTGCCACAATCGATCTTGGGGGATACCCACTTCGGCGATTGAGGAAGCAAATCCAAGCCCATGAATTAATCCAAAAAATACAGTAATCATCAATGGTATCCATGAGGAAGAGTAATGATGCGTTAAGCTTAAATAGACAGTCAGAAATAATGCTAAACCTATAATTAATAAGGGCTCTAGGACTCCAAATATTGCCAAAGGAGATAATGCGATAGAGCCAAATATCAAATATTTAACCCCCTTATCAAATTCATAATGATGTTTAAAAAATTTCTCAGCAGCCAAAAGTAATATTGAAAATCCTATTAAAATTTCAACCATTTCTGAATGCACTCTCAAAACATTCATGGCACCAAGGCCAAGTGTCAAACTGTGCCCGATAGTAAATCCAGTAATGGCTATGACAATGTTTCTCCCTTGATATAAAAGCAGCAGGCCTAGCAAAAATGCTAAGTGATCCCAGCCACTTAATATATGCTCGATGCCGGAGATTAAATAACCCCAATAAGAACTTTGATTGCTATTGGGTTGAGATAACAAATTAATCTGCCAAAGATCACTTTGACTGGCAAACATGAACTCAGGAATAGCTTTACCATCTATGGCTCCTCTGGCAATGTGAGTATGAGTAATACCAAGGTCTTGAAATAAAGTAATTGAGACAGTTGATGGCAATGATGAGCATTGAAAATCCCAATAAAATTTTAAAACACCAGCTGCATTATTTTCATTAAATTTTACTGGTTCATTTAGCTTACATGCATCTCCAAGAAAAATTGAATCGCTTAAATAGCTTATAAAATCTTCATATGATTGGAATTTTATACCTGGATTTAAAGTTTGAAAAATGCCTCGCTTGACTGTCCCAGTAACCCTAACCTCTACTTCATTCTCAAGAGTAAGAAACTGAAACTTTGAATAAGATTCGCTGCGATTATGAGCCTCCAACGGCAACAAAAGCTGCAATAGAAATAAAAATAGAATTTTTTTAAAGGTCATTTACCTTAACAACGTCATACCAATTTCTGAGATCATCCAAATATTCGTCTAATAACTCTTCTCCTTTGAATCGAATAAATTCTGACTCAACTTGCTGATAGACATCTTCAAACTTAGGAGCGCTAGATATGATTTTTTGTAATGGCACTAGTAAATGAAGTCTACCATCAAGATCTATCAACTCACTTACCTCACCTTCTTCTAAGCTCAATGCTTTCTGGGTGAGGGAAGGACCAATGTATTCTCTTATCTTCATTGCCGGCAACAACACATTCGGCAGACTGATCACTTCATTTTCAGCAAGTAATTTTGCTCCTGCAAGATTGCCTTGAATGAGCAAATCTCGAGCTTGCTCACCAGCAATCTGCTTGCTGCCATCAAAACTTAACTTTAAAAGTTGTAACTTAGGACTTGGAGTGAATAAGTCCTTATTTGCAGAATAGAAACCTTCAAGATCTTGCCTTGAAATGCGTAAATCATTTGTTTCAGAAATAATTGAGCTAATCATTTTTTGAATAATCATACTTCTTATCTCAGAGTCGTTCTCAATCATCCCAAGGTCAATCCCTCGTTGGATCAGTAGCTCCTCATCAATCATTCTTTCAAGAATATTGTCTGGATCTGAATCTATTAATCCAGTTTTTCTTGATTGAGCAATTGATTCCAAATACATCTCATACTTCTCCTTTGAAATTGCCCTTTCATCAATTTTAGCTACCCAGTTAAGCTGAGATAAATCAACTTCTTTAATAAAGCTTGAGCCAATGATGCCAACGGATATAATCCCACCTAAGAGTAACAATGGGTGGATTCCAAACCTCCACTGATAAAGACTTTTAGAATTCTGGTCCGGAATCAAAGTCATCTTAATATGCTCAATATCATCCTCTAGATAAACCTCTCCCTGAGAAGCAAAGCCAAAACTTTCATAAAATTTTGTTAGCCTAAACTGCGCTGAAAGACCTATTTCCTGATTAGGATATTTAGAAGCGCAAAACTCAATGGCTTCTTGAGTAAGAATTTTTCCCAAACCCTGTCTTCTAATTTTTTCAGCTGTTAATACTCTGCCTATTTCAGGGCCTTCATATCTTTTGCCTGGTTTTGCAACTCTGAGGTAACCCACCAACTCATTATTTTGATATGCAAGCAAATGATCGCAATCTTGATCTTTAAAATCAGCATCGATGAATGGGCAATCTTGCTCAACAACAAAAACTTGCTGACGAAGATTAAGTAACGAATATAGCTCATCTTTTGTCAGGGCTGAAAATGACTTCCATTTAGTTTCCATTCGATGATTATATTTGTTTTATTCCGTATAATCTAAATTCAAAATTAGGAGTTTTGTATGAGTGAGTTATACAACATTAGTGTTAAAGATATTGAATTAAACTCAGTGGATTTAAGTAACTACAAAGGAAAAACATTATTAATAGTTAATGTTGCAAGCAAATGTGGATTTACGCCTCAATATAAAGATTTACAACACTTGTATGAGAAATATCAAGATCAAGATTTTGAGGTTCTAGGCTTTCCATGCAACCAATTTGGTGCCCAAGAATCTGGAACCAATGAAGAGATTCAAGCATTTTGTGATCTTACATTCAATGTCTCATTTAAGATGTTTGACAAGATTGAGGTCAATGGCACAAATGCCAGCCCCCTATTCAAATACCTTAAGCATGAATCTCCAGGAATTCTTGGTACTGAGGCTGTGAAATGGAATTTCACCAAATTCCTTGTTAATAAAGATGGTCAGGTAGTCAAAAGATTTGCTCCTAAAGATGGCAAATCAGCGATAGAGTCTGAATTGCAAAAAATTATATAAGCTAAATCTTTATACTCATCAACAAAGCATCTTCTTTCAGTGGGCCGCTGTAATAGTTTGGTCGAATAGCATCTTTTAAAAATCCTCTCTTTTCATATAGCTTTATTGCTGTGAGATTGGAGACTCTTACTTCAAGAGAGATAACTTGAACTCCCATTGTTTTATTCTGCAAAATAACTTGTTGCAGTAGCTTGTCCCCCAGTCCCCTCCCTTGATAAGTGGGATGAATGGCAATATTTAATAAATGTGATTCAGGTACTATTGGTGAATATATGGCAAATCCTTGAATATTACTTTCTTCATGAAGTACCACCGAAAAGTGACCAACCTCCATGGAAGATATAAATTGAGCCTCAGTCCAAGGCATCTTGTTAGTCTTATTTTCAATTTCTAAAATTGCTGAAATATCATCTGAACTGGCTGGCCTAAATGATATAGTCATCTAAGTTGACTGCAAAGGCTTAAGTTTACTCCAGAGATCTTTTTTTAAGTTTGGGTTATCCAACATTGCTTTTAATGATGGCGAAATAATTAAATTTAAGTCATCAAAAAGATTCTTGGGATCAAAAAAAACTAAGGTCGCTTTAGGTTTGGCGGTATCATGAAAACTGGTTATATCAATAGGATCTTGAGAGGAGGATGAGATAGCGCCTCTTGAGGCTGGTTGCTTGGTTCCATGAATTGCCGCAATAATAGCTTCAAGTAACTTTACCTCTTTTTCTGAGTATTCATCTACAGAATTTGCATGTAATGTTAGAATATTGTCCTTTTGGAAGAAATGGATATCAATTTCATCGCTGGCAGCAAGGTTATTTGTATCCGCATATAAAGGAATACCAATTTTAGAGAGAATATATTGAGATTTATTTGATAGCATCACAAAAGCAATGATGAAAGATTTAATTAAAAAATACAAACCTTTTGAGCCTATTCCTCTAGAGGGACGATCTTGGCCAAATCAGGTAATTCAATCAGCGCCAAGATGGTGTTCTGTAGATCTGCGTGATGGTAACCAAGCTCTCATCGAACCTATGGGTCACGAGAGGAAAAAGCGAATGTTTAAACTTCTATGTGATCTTGGATTCAAAGAAATTGAAGTAGGGTTTCCGGCAGCATCTGAAACAGATTTTGAGTTTGTAAGGTGGTTGATAGAAGAAAAACAGATTCCTTCAGATGTCACAATACAAGTACTCACTCAAGCACGTGATCATATCATTGAAAGAACCTTTGAATCACTCCAAGGAGCCTCCCAAGCTATTGTTCATTTTTATAATTCTACCTCCACCCTTCAAAGAAAAGTGGTCTTTGATCAAGACAAAGAAGGCATTAAGAAAATAGCTACTGATGGAGCAATGCTAGTAAAAAAGCTTGCATTAGCAAACCCTGAAACGAAATGGTCTTTTGAGTACTCTCCGGAGAGCTTCACCGGGACAGAACTGGATTATGCTGCTGATGTTTGTGATGCCGTAGTGGACATTCTTAAAGACGTTTCTTCAGAAAAAATTATTATCAATCTTCCTGCAACTGTAGAAATGGCGACACCAAATGTTTACGGCGATCAAATAGAATGGATGAATACAAATTTAATCAATCGAAAAAATATTACCCTCTCATTGCATCCGCATAATGATCGAGGTACTGCTGTTGCAGCCTCTGAGTTTGGTTTAATGGCTGGAGCTGACAGAGTTGAAGGTACTTTATTTGGAAATGGAGAAAGAACTGGTAATGTTGATATTGTTACCATTGCTCTAAACTTGCTTACTCAGGGAATTGATCCAGAGCTTGATTTCTCTGATATTAATGCAGTTATAAGGGAAGTTGAATATTGCAATCAACTTCCAGTTCATCCAAGACATCCTTACGCAGGCGATCTAGTATTTACCGCCTTTTCGGGATCGCATCAAGATGCAATCAAGAAGGGCTTGAGCGCATTAGAAAAATCAAATAAGCCTGAATGGGAAGTCCCCTATCTGCCTATTGATCCCGCAGATCTCGGTAGATCATATGAAGCAGTTGTAAGAATAAACTCTCAATCAGGCAAAGGTGGAATAGCATTTATTCTTGAAAAAGATCATGGTGTGTCTCTTCCGCGGAGACTGCAGATCAATTTAAGCGAAAAAGTACAAAAGGTTGCTGATGAGACTGGAAAAGAGGTTATGTCTAGGGATATATGGAAAGTCTTTGAAAAAAACTATATTGCAGTTGAGGGACAACTTGAACTAATTAACTATGCCTTATCTTCTACGGAAGATTCCTCAGGCAATACCTCTGATAAAGTAGAAATTACATTAAAAGATAAAAATAATGAGGTAAATCTTACTGGAATTGGTGGAGGCCCTATTGAAGCTTTTGTATCTGCTGTGAATGATCATTTCTCATCATCAATTTCTGTGTCTGATTATCATCAGCATTCTGTAACCTCAGGCGCAGATGCAAAAGCAGCTGCATTCATTGAATTAACTATAGCAGGAAAAAATGAATGGGGTGCTGGAATTGATGGAAATACTGTGAAGGCTTCTTTTCAGGCCATTATCGCTGGATTAAATAAACTAATTACTTAAAGTCTGGCTCTCGCTTTTCTAAGAAAGCTTTCACCCCTTCCATATTCTCATCAGATCCAAAGATATTATTTTGAGCTTCTGCTTCAGCTTTAAAGGTTTCATCATATGACTGGGTCATCGAATCATTCATTAATTTTTTAGTTAGTGATAGCGCTTGTGGAGATCTCTTGGATAAATGCTCTGCCCATTTTTTTGTTTCAGATGCTAATTCATCTAATTCCACCACTTTATTAGCGATGCCCATATTTAAACAATCAGCTGAGGATATTTTCTTTGCTTCAATTGCATATTCTAAAGCTCGCGCATAGCCAATAGCTCTTGTTAGAAGAAAACTAAGTCCGCCATCTGGCACTAATGCAATATTGCTAAAAACTGACATGATATACGCATCTTTGGCCATAATTCTTAAATCACATGCCATAGCCAGTGCAGCTCCAATACCAGCAGCAGCGCCATTGATTGAACCAATAACCGGTTTCGGCATCTCAATAATATTCTTCAAAAATGGATGGTAGCCTCTTAATAAAGCATCCTTTGTATCTGACCAAGACGCTTCTCTTTCGGTTAAGTCAGCGCCAGCAGAAAAACCTCTGCCCTCACCAGTAATAACCAATACTCTAATTGCAGAATCGTTCTTCACCTGTTCAGTTGCATCTCCCATATCCCAAATAAGCTGCTCATTAAAAGCATTCATCATTTTTGGACGATTAATAGTTATTGTTGCTACCCTATTTTCAATCTCTAGACTTATAGTTTTATAACTCATATTTCTCTCCGAATTTATTGATTATTTCTCATTTAAAATCAAATCACCATCTCCAAAAGTCAAAAAAGCACTATTTTGATCATTATCTGCTCTAGACCAATTAACCTTAGTTTTTGAACTAGGATTAGTCTGAATAAATGCTTTGACAATTTCACCAATAATTTTTTTATTTGGCATGGCTACATTGTTTATCTTTATCCAATATCTAATAACTTCTATGCAAACATCGTTTTCCAGATCAAGCAAAAACTTTCTTTGCAATTTAGGCCCTCTTATATTGACTCCAAATTGCTGATCAAGCAAAAAATCATGCGCTTTTTTATGTTTTGAAACCAAGGAAGCTGTTTGTTGGATTTGTCTATTAGCATTAGGCCAGCGACTTGCAGCCATCTTGAGAACTTCATTACGAATAAAATTACGATCCTGGTTATCTTCAAAGTTAGTGCCATCCGAGATAAATTTAATATTGTTAGCAGACAAATATTGATTAAGCTCAGACTTTGTATAGTCAAGCCAGGGTCTCAAAATGACCCCTTCTCCTAAGGGACGTTCCTTAACAGGTCCCTGAAGTCCATCCAATCCAGTTCCCCGAAAAAGTCTAAATAATATTGTTTCAGCGACATCATCTGCGTGATGAGCCATTAAAAGTTGGTCATTTAATTGCAGAGTCTCTTGAAAGATTTTATACCTGGCATTTCTTGCCGCTGACTCAAGACCTGATTTTTTTGAATCTACGTTTACAACATGGCTTTGAAAGGAAATATCTCTTTCCTGACAAAATATTCTGCAATGATCTTCCCATTGGTCTGAATCTTTGTTTAATGAGTGGTTGATATGAACGGCAGATAGATTCCTGTTCAAAAGTTTTTGCTGATTAAGCTCATAACAAAAATGTAAGAGTGCAGAAGAATCTCCGCCGCCGCTAAAGGCAACAATTATATTTTTATTGGGATCTACTAAATCAAAAAAAGTTTTTAAATCAAACAAAATCAGGCACCGATTTTAAGCAAACGCTGATAACGTCTTTGAAGTAGCTCCTCTTGAGAGAATTTAGATAGCTCCGCTAAATTTTTTAGTAAAGATGATTTAATATTTGCAGAAATAGTATCGTAGTCCTGATGAGCACCTCCAATTGGCTCAACAATGATCTCATCTACAATACCTATTTTTTTTAGGTCACTCGCTCCAACTTTCATGGCCTCTGCAGCTTCTGGAGCTTTATCAGATTCTCTCCAAACTATAGAAGCACAAGCTTCAGGAGATGCAACTGAATATGTCCCATATTCTAAAATAGCAACGTGATCCCCCACGCCTAGTGCCAAAGCTCCGCCAGAGCCTCCTTCGCCAGTCACAACAACTAATATTTTTGACTTTAGACTAGACATTACCGCTAAATTTCTTGCAATTGCTTCGCTTTGACCTCTTTCTTCTCCCTCAACACCTGGGTATGCTCCAGCAGTATCAATAAAAGTAATTACAGGCATATCAAATTGCTCTGCTAACTGCATTAGCCTTTTAGCTTTTCTATAACCCTCTGGTTGAGGCATCCCAAAATTCCTCTTCACTTTTTCTTCAGTATCTCTACCCTTTTCATGACCTATAATCATTACAGGCATACCCTCCAATTTTGCAATTCCTCCTACCAAGGAAGCATCATCAGCAAATTGGCGATCTCCATGCAGTTCCTCAAACTCATCAAAAATTCTTTCAATAAAATCAAGTGTATGTGGTCGATTCGGATGACGAGCCACTTGAACTTTTTGCCAGGTAGATAGCTTAGAGTAAATCTTCTTCGTTAAGGTAGCTTGTTCAGATTTTAATTTATCTATTTGTGGTAAAAGCTCTGGATTGTCTGAAGCGGCCAATTGCAACGCCTCTATCTTCTCTGCAACTTCTGCAATTGGTTTTTCAAACTCTAAAATATTTATACTCATTTGTTTAGCATAATCGCATCATCACCGAACATATCTTTTAATAGTTTAATGTTTTCAGGTGAAGGTATCAGTTTAAATTCATCTCCAAGTTCTATTATAGCCTCAGAGTTATCATGAAGGATTTTTAAATGTATTTTGCAGTTTCCATGCTTCCAAAAATCTCCATTCAAATTTTTTAAATTTGTCATATTGGACTGAATAGAATCATTTGGTAAATTTCTAGCATCAATCAAAATCGATTGATTGCCTTGGCTCATTTGTGATTCAAGTGAGGCTATAGATCCCACTTTCATCTTATACATTCTCCGGTTTAATTCTTTAGATTTATAATCATCAATCTCTACCGAGCCTGCAAAAATAAGAATGGAACTCGTCTTCAGTAAAAGATGATATTTTTCCAATACATCGGTGCTAATTGTGCCCTCCATCGTTCCAGTGCCATCATCAAAACTAATAAAAGCAATTTGCTTGTTAGAGCGATCTCTTATTTGTCTATATGAATTTAACAATCCAACTATTTTTGCTCTACCAATATCATCAGCAACTTCACTGATTTTGTGAGATCTTAAATTTTCTACCATGCCTTCAATAGCTATTACTGGGTGGCCTGAAAAATAATATCCAAGAGCATCCCTCTCATGATTCAGCAGATCTTCTTTAGATAAATCTTTAACATTTACATATTTCTCATAAGGATCAAAGGTTTCTTCCATGGAAGCAAAAAGATCAGACGTGCCAACCATTTGTGTGCTGTTTTTTTGACCCTCTCTTAACATGTCCTCCATGCATGCAAGCGCCACAGATCTTGATGGAGCTAAGCCATCAAAAGCTCCTGCTTTGGTCAAAGCCTCAATAGATTTCTTGCCGCCTAATCGAATATTTACTTTTTTTGTTAAATCAAACAGATCTTTAAAAGAATGATCTTTTCTAACCTCAATCACATGATCGATAAAAGAGTCTGCAACACCTTTAATTGCTCCTAAACCATACTTAATATGAAGGTCTGAATTAACATTAAAATGCTTATTGCTGCTTTTGATATCTGGAGTTAATACTTTAATGTTCATTTCCTTACATTCATTAATGAGTGTATTGATCTTATCTGTATTTCCTAATTCTGTAGATAAAACTGCTGCCATAAAGTGCTCTGGAAAATATGCTTTCAAGTATGCAGTTTGATAAGAGAGCATTGCATAAGCTGCAGAATGAGATTTATTGAAACCGTAACCAGCAAATTTTTCTATAAGATCAAAAATTTTCTGAGCAGTTGCTTTTTTAATATCATTTTGAGAGCAACCATCAACAAAAATTTGTCTTTGCTGCTCCATCTCTTCAACTTTTTTCTTTCCCATCGCTCTTCTTAAAATGTCAGCTTGACCAAGAGAGTAGCCAGCTAAAACCTGAGCAGCTTGCATTACCTGCTCTTGATACAAAATAACTCCGTATGTCTCTGATAATACTGGCGCGAGTAATTCATGAGGAAAGGTAACCCTGCTCTTTCCATGCTTTCTGTCTACAAATTCATCATGCATACCTGATTCGAGAGGACCCGGTCGATATAAGGCAAGCAAAGCCACTATCTCTTCAAATTTAGTTGGTTTTAGTCGGCGAATTAACTCTCTCATTCCAGTTGATTCAAGTTGAAATACAGCTGTAGTTCTTCCAGAGGCCAATAATTCAAAGACCTTAGGGTCATCTAAGGTAAGGGAATTTAGATCTAAGGATTTTTCATTTTTTTCATTTAGAAATTCATTGATCGTTTTTACAGCTCGGTCAATTACTGTAAGAGTTCTTAATCCTAAAAAATCAAACTTTACTAATCCTATAGTCTCAACATCATCTTTATCAAATTGAGTCATTAAGGAGTTAGATTGTGGATCAAAGTATGTTGGACAAAAATCTGCTATCGACCCAGGAGCTATTACTATTCCTCCAGCATGTTTGCCTACATTCCTGGCTATTCCTTCAAGCTTATAAGCTAAATCTATAATTTCAGAAACCTCTTCTTCATCCTGAATCATTTTCTTGAATATTGGCTGAGAATTTATAGCCTTTTCTAGAGTCATTCCAGGAATGAATGGAATCATTTTTGAAATTCGGTCTCCCAAGGCATAAGGTTTGCCAAGGGCTCTCGCTACGTCCCTTACAACAGCACGTGCAGCCATGGTTCCAAACGTTGCAATTTGAGATACAGCAGATTTCCCATACTTTTGTGCAACATAATCAATTACCATATCTCTTTTATCCATGCAGAAATCTATATCGAAATCTGGCATGGAGATCCTCTCAGGATTGATGAACCTTTCAAACAGAAGATTGTGCTCAATTGGATCCAGTGCTGTTATTCCCAAGGCATAAGCAACCAAAGAACCGGCACCAGATCCTCTGCCAGGCCCAACTGGAACATCATTGTCTTTAGACCATTGAATAAAATCTGCAACTATTAAAAAATAACTAGAGAAACCGGTTGCATGAATTTGAGTTAGCTCGTAATCCAGGCGTTGCTGATAAATCTTTTTCTTTTCAGCGGAGTAGGATTCAATAACCTCATCAAGTTGTGTCTTTGAAAGCTCTGATAAAAAAGAATTAAAATCATGCTCTTTTGGGACTGGATATTCTGGAAGAAAATATTGATCTGTTGTCAGGGTTACATTACATTTCTGAGCAATTGCTAGAGTATTTTTTATTAAAGTGTCTGGATCACAATCACTGAATAAAGTGGACATGTCCTTTGTAGATTTAAAAAATTGTTCTGGGGTATATAGCCTCTCACGATTTGAGTCATTAAGCGTCTTCCCTGTATTGATACATACTTTTGTTTCATGAATATCAAAATCTTCTTTTTGAGAGAACATAGTGTCATTAGATGCTATGACTGGGATTTGCAATTCAGATGCTAAAGGCAGAATACATTGAATGAACTCTTCTTCGAAGTTTCTTCCGAGCCTTTGAAGTTCAAGACAAAAATCATCCTTAAAAGTTTCCTTAAAAGAATCTAATTCAGTTTTAAGGTCTTGATTTTTTTTAAGTTTAGCTAGATGAAAGACCGTTGATGCAGGCCCTCCTGAAATCACAATAATATTTCCAGCACAACCACTTAAGTCGTCAAAAGTTACAGAAATACTGCCATTTTCTTGTTGAAGTTGAGACTTTGAAATTATCTTCATCAACGACTTAAGCCCGTCGTTATTTTTTGCAAGGCAAAGAATTTCACCTCTCTCTCCTGCATTTGATTTTAAATTAAGGATAGTTCCTGCAATAGGTTTAATTCCAGCAGCCTCAGCTTTTTTAAAGAATTTAACCATGCCAAACATATTATTCAAATCAGACAGGGCAACTGCTGGCATATTAAGCTTCTGAGCATTGTCGATAATCTCATTGATTCTTAGCAATCCCCTAGAAATACTAAATTCAGAAGAAACTCTGAGATGAATAAACGAGGTTTGCATTATTCGGCTATTACTCCTTTGAAAGTTTTTCTATGGAAGCGTGAATAGCCTGATTCCTTTAAGGCATTTAAGTGATGAGCAGTTCCATAACCTTTATTTTGTGCAAAAGCATAAATTGGAAATTTTTTATCAAGCTCTATCATGAATTCATCTCTATGTACTTTAGCAATAATTGAGGCCGCTGAAATTTCAGGAATTAATTTATCGCCCCCAACCACTGCCTTACAATTTACTTCAACATCTGGAGTAAATTTTCCATCAACATAAACCAAATCTGGAGTAATGGGTAAACCTATTATAGCTTCTTGCATGGCAAGCAATGTAGCTTGATGAATATTTATTTCATCAATTTTGTAATTTGAAATATTTGCAAAACTAAAAATGGATTCTTCTATGATAATTCTAGACAAGGCCTCTCTTTTAGATGAGGAAATTTGTTTTGAGTCATTAAGTCCTGGTATATGATTCTTTAAAATTACAGCTGCAGCTGTAACTGGGCCAGCCAAACAACCTCTTCCAACCTCATCTACACCGGCAATAATCACAATAAATGACTGATAGCATTTGCTGCAGATTCAAAACCTTTCCCTCGCATAGAATCATTTATTTTTGAAAGATATGTTCGATATTGCTCAGGCTCAGACGAAATATTAGAAAAACTTCTTACAATTAAATCTGGGGTTAAATTATTTTGAATTAACTCCGGAAAAACATGTTCCTGAAGAAGAAGATTTGGCAATCCCACAAAGGGAGTCTTAACTAGTCTGCTTAAAATTGCGTAATTGAGGGTATTTGTTTTATAACAAATAATGGGCACTGAACCCAAAACTGCTGCTTCAAGTGAAGCCGTGCCTGAGGTCACTATTGAAATCGAGGATAAGCTAAGGAAATCTTGAGCAGAATCAATAGATAATTTAAATGGAATATCTTCTATCCCTTTAGTTAATTTAATCATCTCAGCTAATTTTTTATTTGCAGCTGGTATTAAGAAATATGAATTTGGATTTATTTGGAAAAGCTTCTTTGCTGCTTCAATATAAACTGGCATTAGCTGAGAAATTTCACTTTCTCTGCTGCCAGGCAAAATACCAATAAATTCCTTTGAGTCATCTAGGGAGTATTTGGAAATAGTCTCATCACTGTTTTTGGGTTTTAGTTGACTAAATGGGTGGCCTAAAAAAAAGCTATGCATATTTTTTTCATCATAAAAATCACATTCAAATTTGAATAGACACATTGTTAAGTCAACATATGCTTGAATGGAGTGAATTCTATTTTCTCGCCAACCCCAAACAGAGGGGCTTACTACTTGTATTGTCTTAATATTTTTAGGTTTAAGTTTTTTATGAAAAAACATATTGAAATCTGGTGAGTCAACGCCGATAAAAATATCAATATCATTAGAAATAAAAAGTTTTGATAGTTTTTTTCGAATTGATAGAAGCTTTGGAAGATTAATTAATGGATCAATGAGGCCCATTACATGCAGATCCTGATAATCAATCCCTACAGGCGTTGTAACACCACAAGAGGTAACTTCAGGGCCACCTAAACCATATAAATCTAAATCAAAGTAATTTTGCAATGATTCAATGAGTTTTGAGCCTAGCCTATCACCAGAATGTTCAGCAGCAATAATGCCAACTTTTAATTTCTTTTTTGACACCTATCGAAGTAAGCCTCTTTCAGATCTTTCAATTGAAGAAATAAAGCTAGTTAATGCTGAGTTTTTATCTTGATTTAATTCATGCAAGCGCTTTATTGCATCATCAAGAGAATAACCCTTTCTATAGATAATTCGATAAGCTTTTTTAATTAAGTTAATTGAATCATTATCAAAATTATTTCTCTGCATCCCAACTGTATTAAGGCCTACTGGTCTCGCTGGATTTGCAGCAACTTTTACAAATGCTGGGACATCCATAGTGATTAATGTATTAAGACCAGTGAAAGAATGATCTCCTAGAGAACAAAATTGATGAACTAAAGTCACAGCACCAAGGATAACATTATTTCCAACTGTTACATGTCCAGCTAACCCAGCAGTATTTGCAAAAACATTATTGTTTCCTACCTCGCAGTCATGAGCAATGTGAGAATATGCCATAAATAAATTATCATTACCTATAACTGTTTTGGATTTATCTTGAACAGTTCCACGGTGAACAGTGACGCCTTCTCTGAAAATATTATTAGTGCCTATCTCTAGAGTTGTTGCTTCACCATTATATTTTTTATCAGGAGTGTCCTCGCCAATCGTAGAAAATTGATAAAAGATATTTCCTGCATCGATTTTAGTAGGTCCTTTAATAACAACATGAGAGTGCAAAACACAATCAGGACCTATTTCAACATTGGGCCCAATGAAGCAAAAAGGGCCAATCTTGACTGAATGATCAATTTTTGCAGAAGGATCAATAACAGAATTGGTCATAATTACTTAGGCCTGTCCGCGCAAAGAATTGTTGCTTCACAGACATTTTTTCCGTCTGCCTCAGCTTTACAATCAAATTTCCAAATTCCCCTTTTTTCTGAAGATATAGTTGCATACAAATCAATAGTTTCACCAGGGCTTACAGGATTTTTAAATCTTACTTTATCTACACCGACCAAATAATAAATACTACCTTTATCGGGGGTCTTCCCCATAGTCAAAAATCCAAGAATGCCTGCGGCTTGTCCTAAAGCTTCAATAATAAGCACACCTGGCATAACGGGTTTATTAGGAAAATGGCCATTAAAGAAATCTTCATTGATCGTAACATTCTTTTGCGCATGAATGGTCTGACCTAATTCAACTGAAACAATTTTATCGATAAATAAAAATGGATGTCTGTGAGGCAAAAGATTTAGTATGTCTGAAAATTCATAGCTCATTTAGATTTCCTCTGCTTAATAAAGACGGAAGATTTAGCCCAATCTTTTTGATTTTGTGCTGGCATTATACCGACATAATTTCCTGATTTATTAATGCTTTTTGTAATGAGTGTGTGTGCACCAATTAAAACATCATCAGCTATTTTTAAGTGCCCCAAAATCCCTGATAGGCCTCCCATTTGAAGATTTTTTCCAATGATTGTTGAGCCTGCTATAGCACAAGATGCAGCGATAGCAGAATTTTCACCAAGAATCACATTATGAGCAATATGAACTTGATTATCTAACTTCACTCCGTCGTGAATTTCAGTATTATCAATAGCTCCTCTGTCTATGGTGCATCCAGCTCCGATCTCAACATTGTCACCGATGACTAATTTACCAAGCTGGTCAATTTTAATATAGCCATCTTTGTCAGGAGCATATCCAAAACCATCCGAGCCTAGTATTGAATTAAAATGGATTGTGGTATTTTTGCCTATCTCGACATTCATTACTAAAGAAGAGTTCGCATGAATAATAGAGTTCTTACCTATCTTGCACTCAGGCCCAATGTATACATTGGGTCCAATAACAACAGAATGATCTATTTCTGCAGTTTCATGAACGAAGTAATCAATAGCTTGATTGGCATAAGGGTTTTGATGCTTTGCGAAAAGCGAAGAAATTTTTGCATAGGCTACATATGGGTCTTCTACAATGATCCCAGAAGTTTTTAGGTCTTGAGATAATTCTGGGTTAACAATAATCGCAGAAGCGGCTGAGTCCACAAGAAATTTTTTGTATTTTGGGTTAGCTATAAAAGAAATGCATCCAGAGGATGCATTTTGTATTGTTGCTATTGAGCTAATGACGACCTTAGGGTCGCCAATTAGATCACCTTTAACTTTATCAGCTAGATCTTTAAGGCTATATGATGGCCCAGACAAATCTACTCGTTGTCTTCGCCACTAGCCGCAGCAACATCAAGCATTGATGTCACGTCATCAGTCAAATCAAGAGCCGTGTCGGCAAACAAAACATTTTCTCTTCCAAGAAGCAACTTAACTTCTTTAGCGGCAATTAACTCGGAAAGAATTTTCTGAAGAGAAGGATTAAGGTCTCTGAAAACTTTATCAGCAGTTTCGCTTTGTTTTGCTTGAACCTTACCAACGATAAATTCAATGTCTTTACCCTTTTCTTGAATGTCCCTTTGCATGTCAGTAATTTCTTCTTGTGAAAGAGTTTCAGCATCTTTTTGGAGCTTTTCAGCTAGGGCTTGTCGCTCAGTTTGAAGCAAAGTAGCTCTTTCAATGTTTGCAGCATACTCAGTTTCTTCCTCTAAAGCTTTAAAAGCATCTTGAGCAACTTGAGTTGCTAAGACTGCATTACGCATGTCAATAACCGCAACGCCTTCAACTGCGAATGCTGGAATAGAAGCAAATAATGCTGAAATAAGCAGTGGTATAAATAGTAATTTTTTCATGTAATGTTCCTCACCCTTAATGGTTGCTATATTTTATAGTAATTCAAATAAAAAACACTACCTAAAAGCCTAAAAGACAGTGCCTATAGTAAATTGAAATTCCTCAGTTTTATCAAAAGGCCCATCATTAAATGGCTGAGAAAAGCTAAAACTCATAGGACCAAATCCAGTAATCCAAGTTACTCCTACGCCTATGGAATATCTCAATTCATCAAAAGAAGGCTCAAAGCAATTAATTTGATAATCTTGGCAATCTGTTGAAAAAACATTTCCAAAGTCCAAGAAAAAAGCTGAACGCATAGAGCGCTGATCTTCAATCATAGGTAGTTTGAAGATAAGCTGTAGACTCCCCTCAATAAGGAAATTACCACCTATGGGATCTCTTGCTTGCTGATAAACATATGGATTTTGACCAATGGTATCAGGAGTTCCATCAAGGTCAGTATCAATTAGCAGAGGACATTCTTCAGTTTCCGGATTAAAGTTATAACAAGGAGAAGGTGTTACTCTTGGCCCAAGCGTATTTGATTCAAAGCCTCGAATAGATCTCGGCCCTCCAGAATAAAAGTTTTCAAAAAAAGGTGTTTTTTTCGTATCTCCATATGTATCTATGTATCCAAGCTCGCCATTAAAGCCGAACACTAAATTTGCAAATCCAATTGGTCGATAAAATTTTTGACGGATATTAGTTTTGTAATACGTAAGATCACTGCCAGGAATTGTTAATTGCAACATCACATCTGTTGATGAACCATAGGTAGGGAACATACCTCTATTTAAAGTAATTCTTGACCATACAGCTTGAGCTTTTAAGACATCAAATATTGTTCCTTCAGAGGCTAAAAAATCTGAAATTTCTCTTGAAGGCAATGACCCTGGATCGATATCAGTATTATCAAAATTAAGATTTAATCCAATTCTTTGCGTATCACTGATTGGATAACCAAATTGGACACCCGCACCTAGTGAGTTAGTCAGATAATTAGCTACATTATATTCACCGTAATCTGTTTCTCTAAAATAAACACTATAGCCTCTGCTAACTCCATCCATCGTGAAATAAGGATCAAAAAAGGAAATATTATAGGACTCTTGATAAATGCTTTTATTTATACCCAAGATAAACCTATTACCAGATCCAAGGAAATTATTATCTGAAAGATTAAGACCAAGATTCATCCCAAAATCGCTATAGCCAATTGAGCCTCCAATGGAAGAAGTGCTTTCCTCCTCAACCGAAAATTCAATATCAACCTGATCCTCTGAGCCAGCTACAGGTATTGTCTCAACATTGACTTCTTTAAAAAACCCTAACCTTTCCAGCCTTACTTTAGAAGCTTCAATGAGGTTATCTGAAGCCCATGCACCTTCAAATTGACGCATCTCTCTTCTCAATACCTCATCGTTTGTTAGGTAATTACCGCTAAATTGAATCTTTCTTGCATAAGTTCTGTTACCTGGCTGAACAACGAAGAGCAATGAGACAGTTTGATCTTCTTCATTGATTTCTGGATTTCCTGTGACTTCGGCAAAGGTATATCCTTCATTGCCTAGCAGATTAACCAAATATTCCTCAATTTGAGTTATCTGAGCCTGAGAATAAATCTGATCTTTTTGACTCTCCATGATAGGAAGATACATCTCATCATTTAATGGCATATCGCCGATTACTGTAACATCATTGATCTTATACTGAACTCCTTCGCTGATACTTAATGTAATAAATACATCTTCTTTGTTCTTAGAAATAGAAACTTGGGAGGATTCAATTGAAAATTTTAAGTACCCTCTATCAAGATAATAAGATTCTAAATTTTCAATATCTCCCTCAAGCTTTTCTCGTGAATACTTATCTTTATTTGATAAAAATGCGTACCATTTTCCTTCTTTTAGCTCGAAACCCTGCAACAAGTCATCATCAGTAAAAACTTCATTGCCAATAATGTTTACTTTTTTAATTGAAGCGCTTTCACCTTCATCAATAATAATTTTTAGATTTATGGTATTTCTTGGCATTGCAGTTGTCTCTATCTCAACGCCTGCTCCATACCTTCCCTGAGATGAGTATTGACGAACTAGCTCACTCTTCATTCCGTTTAAGGTAGAACGCTTATAAACTTGTCCTTGCGAAATGCCTGCGCCCTCAAGACCTTTTAATAAATCCTCTGATTTTAATGCCTTATTTCCTTCAAGCTCTATCAAGGCGACAGAAGGCCTCTCCAAAACGCTTAAAATTAATGCATTTCCATCTCTAGCAATTTGAATATCATTGAACTGTCCAGTAGAAAAAAGGGCTCTTGTAATATCAGAGATTTTTTCTTGGTTCATTGTATCGCCGACACTTACAGGGATAGCAGTAAAAATACTACCAATAGAAACCCTTTGTAGACCAATAATTCTAATATCAGTAATTAAAAAATCGTCAAATGCGCTTGCAGAAAGAGATAAAAATATAAAAAAATTTATTATGAATTTTTTCATATGAATTGGTTATAAAAATTTAGAAATGTCATTGTAAATTGCAAAAATCATCAAT
Source organism: uncultured SAR86 cluster bacterium (assembly GCA_902595065.1). GTDB lineage: Bacteria > Pseudomonadota > Gammaproteobacteria > Magnimaribacterales > D2472 > D2472. The sequence continues at coordinate 773,470 of CACJOM010000001.1, read as the reverse complement.
GATCCAACAGCAACCCAGCCAAACATAAAGAATAAGTTTTCCATTTTTTCTGGCATTGGAGATCCCCGAATAGCTTCTACGCCCAGCATAACTAATTGACCGCCATCTAAAACAGGTATTGGAAGAAGATTCAGCACTCCCAGGCTTATACTTAAGAGAGCCATTAAATATAAAAATGGTAGCAATCCTGCATTAGCTGTATCTCCTGCCATTTTGACAATCCCTATTGGGCCACTTAGATTTTGAGTACCCAAATCTCTTGTGATCATTTTGCCAACAAAAGTTAAAGTTTTTAGACTTAAGTTATATGTTTCATATGTTCCTTTAAAAAAGGATTCAAACATGGATCTCTTTATGCCAGGCATTATGCCTATGTATCTTTCTTCAATACCATCAGCATTTTTTCTTAGCCCCAAAGGAATATTTAAAAAAATATTATTGCCTTGTCTATCTACTTTTAAATTAATATCTGTTCCCTGATAATCTTGTAGAAAAATTTGAAGGTCTTCAAATGACCTAATTGACTGACTGTTAACCTCAAGAATCCTATCATTAACTTTTAATCCATTTTCAGATGCGTAAGAATCCTTTGCAATTGCCCCTACAGTGGGTTGAAGCTTCATTGATAAATTAAAGCCCATAAAATTTTCTGGAGCATTTTGTTCTTCTGGATTAGACAGGTAATTCTCTACTGGAAGAGATACAGTATAGGGAGATCTATTAAGAGCACCAGAAAAAACAAAATCAATCGTCCCTGTTGTTCCAGATAATGATAAAAGCTCCAACCTGATATCTTGTATACTTGATACCTTTTTTGTATTTATAGCAATTAAAGTATCTCCATCTTGAAGAGATGAGTTATTTTGAAGATATGTTGACGAAATATTAGATACCTCGGGAATGAACTGACGTTCAACTGAATTCGCAAAAATGATAGAAAGAATTCCAATAGCAAGCAAAAAGTTCGCCACGGGGCCAGCCAACATTACAAGCGCTCTTTGCCATTTTGGTCTACTTTCAAAAGTACTAACGCGTTGTTCTGGAGTTAAAGGCTGCATCAAGTCTATTTCCTCATCAACAGCCTTCTCAGTATGAAAAGCTACGTACCCACCCAATGGTAATGCAGAGATCGCAAATTCAGTTCCATGTTTATCTAATTTTTTATAGATGACTGGGCCCATACCAATTGAGAACCTATAAATATGAATTTTGCACATCCGTCCTACAATGAAATGTCCGAATTCATGAATGGCAATTAAAACGCCCAGTAATACTATTGCTGCAAGTAGATAAATCATATTTTTGAAAAATTTAGTGTAAGGATTTTATCACCTTCTCTGCTTGAATGCGTGCTTGTTTGTCATATTCGAATATATCCTCTAATGTGCTTACGTTAGAACATGCAAAGTGATCAAAAGTTCTTTGAATAACTTTATATATATCAACAAAATCAATCTTTTGAGTGATGAAGGCATCCACCGCAATTTCGTTTGATGCATTATAGATAGCTCCTAAGTTGCCTCTCTTATTGCAGACCTCTCTAGCCATCTCAAAAATAATTTCTCTTCCATCTGCAATAGGCTCAAAAGCTAAATTTAATCCAGAAAAATTAATTGCTTCGAAATTAATAGGCAATCTATTTTCCAAACCTAATGCATTTGCAATTGGCACTTCCATATTTGGATTGCTCATCTGAGCTATGGTAGAGCCATCAATATATGTGACCATTGAATGAATAATGCTTTGAGGATGAACTACTATTTCTATTTGAGACTCAGGAATTTGAAACAGATAATGAGCTTCAATTAACTCTAAACATTTATTAACCAAAGTTGCTGAATCAATTGTAATTTTAGTGCCCATACTCCAAGTGGGATGTTTCAAGGCATCTTGCAATGTAACTTCACTCAACTCTTTAAATGTCTTTTCCCGAAATGGACCGCCTGAAGCAGTAATAATAATTTTAGAAATCTCTTTCATGTCGCTATGAGGAGGAAAGCATTGATGGATAGCATTGTGCTCACTATCAACAGGAATGATCTCAGACTTTTTAGCTTGAGCAAGTGGCATTAAGATATCACCAGCAGCAACAATGCTTTCTTTATTTGCAATAAGAATAGTTTTACCAGCATCGATAGCAAAAAAACTTGCTTTTAAGCCAGCAAATCCTGAGATTGCTGAAATTACTATGTCAACGGATGGGTCTTGAATCAGCCCCTGTAACTCGTCCTCAGTGCTCAGAATATTTGGATATGAATGCAGCAGATCATGTGATTTATCAATATGAGGTTCGGCTATGAAAATATGTTTTGGGTTAAACTCTTTGGTGATTTGCTGAGCCTTATCTAAATTGCCTCCAAGGCCAATTCCAAATAAATGAAAATGTTTTTTATTTTGCCTAATGACATTTAGACAGCTATCTCCAATGCTTCCAGTCGCTCCTAATAAAACAATATTCTTCATGCCATTAAGTTATTTAATAGAATAAAAATCGGCACAACGGCAATATGTGAATCTAGACGGTCCCAAACACCTCCATGACCGGGAATTAATGATCCGCTATCCTTTATAGACTTGTCTCTTTTAAGTTGGCTTTCAAAATAATCGCCAATAAATGCAAAAGGCAAGCTGATTAATGAAACTAATACCAAATCTATTGAAATTAGGTCAGAGAAATAAATTATTGATAAAAAGATTAAAACAAATCCCACTCCACCCAACAAACCTTCGATAGTTTTGTTAGGGCTTATTTTTGGAAATAATGGAGTTTTGCCAACACTGCTTCCAACTAAATAGGCACCTACATCAGCTAGGACAGTGTTAAATAAAATTATAAAAAGTACAAAAAATTTATTTACATTATAAAATTCTGAAAATATTAATAGATATATAAAACCATAAAGAAAGCCTAGCACTAATAAACCTCCCAAATAGTTATTGTCAAAACTGACTAGAGATGAGCTTTTATTTGAGATCAAATAAAAACTATAAATAACCCAAAAACCCGCAATAAATACAAGAAAAAGATTTATAAAATCTTTTGTAAAAAAAATAGAAAATAAAGCAAGGGTTACAAAAAATATTATTTGTTTTAAATCTATCTTTGACTGGGACAGTAAAAACCATTCTTTAATTAACAGAAATCCAACGGCTATGAGAATGGTTAAAATAAGGAAGATATTTTGCAAGTACAGGATGACAAAAATACACCCAACTAAAAGCAATGCAGCAGGCAATCTTTGAATGATGTTTTTATAAAGTCCGTTTGCCAAAACGCCTCTCCGTTTTTGAAAAAACTTCCAAACACTTTATAAACTCTCCTTCCGTAAAATCTGGCCAGAGTGTTTTAGAAAATTGGATCTCAGTATAAGCTAAATGATATAACAAGAAATTACTTATTCGGCGATCTCCACCGGTTCTAATTAATAAATCTAACTCATCAATAGGTGCTTTCAAGTATTTAAAAATAGTCTCATTAGAAACATCCTCTACAGAGAGTTTTTCTAACTTAATATCATTCGCTATTAATTTTGTTGCTTCAATTATGTCTGCACGACCTCCATAGCCTAGAGCAATATTTAATTTCAGCTTTGGGTCTTGAAATGCAGTCGCTTTCTGGGCCTCTTCTATAGCTACAATAACGCTATCTCCAAAAGATGAATAATCCCCAAAAAAATTTAATCTTACCTTTTGACTAATTAGTTCTGGAACCTGAGAATCTATCGCGCTTATTATCAATTTTTTAATGCCTAGAATTTCTTTTTTAGGACGTGACCAGTTCTCAGTACTGAAAGCGTATAAACTGAGAGACTCTAAGCGAGCTTTTGCGGCGGACTCAACAATTTTTCTAACCACCTCAACGCCTCTTTCATGTCCTGAGGTTACGTTTAAAGAATTCTTTTTGGCCCATCTTCCATTACCATCCATGATAATTGCAGCATTAATCCCAGTAAGATTGAGTGATAGTTGCTTGCTCTCTGCCATTCTGGCTGGGTATGAAATAACTAAATTTCTATTAAATCTTCTTCTTTTTGTTTAAGTTCTGCATCAACGAGACCAATGAAATGATCAGTTTCCTTTTGCACTAAATCTTCAATTCGCTTGAGATCATCTTCGGAGAAATCTCCAGCTTTTTGTTTATCTTTAGCGGTATTGTTTGCATCCCTACGAGTATTTCTAATAGAAATTCTTGAATTTTCAGCTTCATTTCTTGCTTGTTTGATGTATTCTTGACGAGTTTCTTCTGTTAAAGCAGGCATTGTAAGTCTAATCAAATCCCCGCTCGTACTTGGATTTAACCCTAGGTCAGATGCCATAATTGCTTTTTCTATCTCTCCCATAAGAGATTTATCCCAAGGAGAGATGGCTAAAGTTCTACCTTCCTCTACAGAAATATTTGCAGCTTGATTAATGGGAGTTGGATTTCCATAATAATCAATCTTCACTGAATCAAGGATACTGGGATTGGCTCTGCCAGTTCTAATTTTATTAAATTCATGAGCTAGAGAATCAATAGCTTTCTGCATCTTGGGTTTAATTTGATCAATGATTTCGTTCATAACTAAGATATTAATGTTCCAATTTCCTCTCCGCAAGCAATTCTTTTCAATGCATCTGGATGATTTAAGTTAAACACTTTCAATGGCAGGCTGTGATCTCTTGCAAGAGTTAAAGCAGTTGCATCCATTACTTTTAGATTTTTTTGAATTGCCTCATCAAATGAAAGTGAAGGATAGAATATAGCATTATCATCTTTTTCAGGATCAGCAGAATATACTCCATCAACTCTTGTAGCTTTTAACATAATATCTGCTTGAGTTTCTATTGCCCTGAGACACCCTGCGCTATCAGTTGTAAAAAATGGATTGCCAGTACCAGCTGTAAAAATTACAACAAAATCATTAGATAACAATTGAATTGCTAAGCGCCTGTCATAGTGTTCAGCAACACCAGCCATTGAAATGGCTGACATAACTCTAGTTTTAACACCTGCTCTCTCCAAAGCATCTCTTAAAGCAATGCCATTCATAACTGTAGCAAGCATCCCCATATGATCGCCAGCCACTCTGTCCATTCCAGCTTTGCTTAATTTTTCACCCCTAAAAAGATTTCCCCCTCCTATTACAATTCCGATTTGTGCTCCAAGCTCTTTACAATCTTTAACAGATTGAGCCATTTGGTCTAATATTTTAGGATCTATTCCATGCTCGTCATCTCCAGCAACAGCCTCTCCACTAAATTTTACGAGAAGACGTTTATAGGAGAGTGATGTCATTGTTGAAGTTGTTCAGCTACCTCTGCTGCAAAATCTTTAACCTCAACCTCTATACCTTCGCCAACTTTAAAGCGAGCAAAGTCAATGATTGATGTATTATTTTCTTTTAACAAATCCTCAATTGATTGATCTGGATTTTTAACAAACCCTTGAGAAACCAGGGTAACCTCAGAAAGAAATCTCTTAACTTTACCTTCTACCATTTTTTCCATGATAGAAGCATCTTTTCCTGACTCTTCTGCTTGTGCTAAAAATATTGCTCTTTCTCTTTCAAGCAACTCAGGATCAATATCTTCCGATTGCAGGCAACTTGGATTGGTAGCAGAAACATGCATAGCTAAATCTTTTGCTAATTCTTTATTGTCTGAATCAATAGAAACTAAAGCAGCCAGTCTTCCATCTGAATGAATATATGCTCCAATGCAACCTCCAGATGGAACCTCTAGCGTTTGAAGTCTTCTTAATTGAATATTCTCTCCAATAGACTGGATTAAAGACTGTCTCTTTTCTTCAAATAGCGAACTTAAATCAGTTATATTTTTGATTTGATTGTTAGCAAGATGCTCAGCAACATCATTTGCAAAATCTTTGAACTGAGAATCTTTAGCGGCAAAATCAGTTTCTGAATTTATTTCTACAAGACTGGTGTATGAAGAATTTTCAGCAATCTTTACCTCGCCATCGGCAGCAACCCTTGAGGCTTTTTTCTCAGCTTTAAGAGAGCTGTTTGCCCTAAGGAGATCTAAAGCCTTTTCCAAGTCACCATCTGTTTCAACAAGTGCTTTTTTGCATTCCATCATGCCTACGCCAGACATATCTCTAAGCTCTTTAACTTGGCTTGCGCTAATGCTCATTTTTCTTCCTCACTGTCATCGATAACATCCTCTGATGCGCTTGGGTTTTCAGCAGAACTTTCCTCAGATTCATCTGTTGATTTATCTGCAGTCCCAACTAAATCTTCTGCAGATTCATCAGCTGCTTCCTCTTCCTGAATTGACAAATCTTCTTCAGGCTCGCTTAACTCAGCTTCTTCAACTAAATTTAAAGCTTTGCCAGAAGTTACTGAAGCCTTTTTAACTTTTACAGCTGGAGCCTCATCATCAGTTTGAATGTTAAGAGCTCCGCCCTGAGAGGATGCAAGGCCTCTAGCACAAGCGTCACTGATAACTTTTGTGATCAATCGAATAGACCTAATCGCATCATCGTTGCCAGGAATAATGTGATCTATCCCCTCTGGATTTGAATTAGTGTCCACCAAAGCAATAATTGGGATACCCATTTTCTTTGCTTCTGTAACTGCTATTTTTTCATATGCAACATCGACAACAAACAAAGCATCAGGAAGACCTTTCATATCCTTGATGCCTCCAACACTTGCATCTAACTTTTCATATTCTTTAGTAATATCAACTGCTTCTTTTTTGGAAAGTTTGTTAATTCTTCCTGACGACTGCAACTCTTCAATATCTAAAAGTCGTCTAATTGAACCTCGAATTGTCTTCCAGTTAGTTAAAGTTCCTCCTAACCATCTTTTATCAATATAAGGCAGGCCAATAGATGATGCGGACTCTTTGATTGTTTTAGATGCAGAGCGTTTAGTACCGACAAATAAAATTCTATTTCCTTTAGAGCAAATCTCTTCAGCCTTTGATGCAGCTGCATTAAGACATTCTTGAGTCATCTCAAGATTAATAATGCTAATTTTTTTTCTGGTATCAAAAATGAATGATTCCATTTTAGGATTCCAAAATCTCTGCTGATGGCCAAAATGAACGCCTGCATTTAGCAGGTCTTTAATTGAAACAATACTCACAATTTCCTCCGGGGTTATTACTCCGGTACCTCATAATGTTGACTCATTTTTATGAGCACCCCAACAATAATCATCTTGGTACCTTCGGGATTTAAAGTTTGTGTATTCTATAGAAAAGTTTGGGCAGATTAAAGCTTTTTTTGCAAGAAGTCAGCAAAGCTATACTCTCCGATTTCCTTGGAATAAATCCATCTAGCTGCCTGTAGAGCGCCTATTGCAAAGACAGTTCTTGAGTTTGCAATATGCTGAAAGGTCGTTGTTCCATCTAAATTTTCAAAAACAATTCTATGTACTCCAAAGACATTTCCGATTCGATAAGATTGAATATCAATTGGGTGATCTATTTTAGCTTGCGGCAAATTTTCTAAAAACCCTTGAATTTCTATCGCTGTTCCTGAGGGAGAATCTTTTTTGTTTATGTGGTGAATTTCAGTAATTTTACACTTTGAAGAAATACTGATTGATGAAAGATATTCCTCTATTGAATTTTTTAAATCAGCGATTCCAAGTGACATATTAAAAGCATGCAATACGGGTATAGATTTTTTTGCAGTATTAATTTTTGCTAGATGCTCTTCTAAAAGACCAGTGGTTCCAGATATTAAAGGTATCCTATTTTCAATACAAAAATTGATGCAAGCAATAAACCCATCTGGAGAAGAAAAATCTATTACAACAGATATGTCACTTAAATCCCTCTCGTAAGCTTGAAAGTCACTTACTAAAATATCAGACTCTTTGCATTGAGCCTGAATTGCCTTGCCCATATTTCCATTGAAGCCATTTATTAAAATATGCAATATTCTATTTGTTATGAAATTGGTCAGAAGCTTTGTTAAAAGATTGTTTTATAGGATGATGTTCTTCACCAGCTATTGATTGAGCAAATTCTTCGAACATCTTGAGTTGAGCCTTTGAAAGGTTTACAGGAGTTTCCACAATCACCCTACATAAAAGATCACCTCTTCGTGAATCTCGAACTGAAGCAGCGCCTTTGCTTTTAATTCTAAAAATCTTACCCGTTTGAGTGTAGGGGGGTATTTTTAAGGCAATTTTAGATTCAAGGCTTGGAACATTAATTGTTCCTCCTAACACGGCAGTTTCAAATGGGATCGGAGCTTCAAAATATAAGTCTCTGCCATCCCTTTCAAAAATTTCGTTATGCGCAACTTGAATTACAACATAAAGATCTCCCGTGTGCCCACCTCTTGCTGCGCCGCCTTCTCCTGAAAGCCTAACTTTATCTCCATTGTCTACACCAGATGGAATACTTACAGATAGAGATTTTGTTTCTTGCTTAACTCCAGCGCCTCTGCATGAGCGACAATGATCCTGAATAATTCTCCCTTCACCTCGACATGCATTGCAAGGTTGTTGAACTGAAAAAAATCCTTGTTGCATTCTTACCTGACCAACACCATTACATTGACTACAGGTAACTGGAGAAGAACCTGGTTTAGCTCCAGATCCTGAACAATCGCTGCATGATTTATCTACAGGTATTTTTATAGTTTTCTTAACACCAAGAATCGCCTCTTTGAGAGTTAACTCTAAAGTATATTGGAGATCTTGGCCTCTGGTTCCTCTTCTAGAAGAGCTTCGCCCACCGAAGACATCACCAAAGATATCACCAAAGATATCTCCGAAATTAAAATCTTGAAATCCAGCTCCCTGACCACCACCCATACCTTGAACACCCGCATGTCCGAATTGATCATAGGCTGATTTTTTCTCTGAATCGGACAAGATCTCATATGCCTCAGCGGCTTCTTTGAACTTTTCATTGGCTGAGGGGTCATCCGGATTTCGATCAGGATGATATTTCATCGCTAATTTTTTAAAAGCTTTCTTTAATTCAGCATCTGAAGCATTTCGAGAGACCCCCAAGACCTCATAATAGTCTCTCTGTGACATGATCTACTTTTCTTCTTCTTTAACTTCTTCAAATTCTGCATCAACGGTATTATCATCACTAGGGGCTTCTTCCGTTGAATCTGGAGAGCCCGCTTCAGCTTGAGGATAAAGTTTTTGAGTTAAGGGAGTCAATACCTCATTTAGGTTTTTAGTAGCCTCTTCAATTGCTTCTAAACTATCTTGCTTTATTGCTTCTTCAAGCTTAACAGTAGATGCTTCTACAGAGTCTTTTTCTTCATCAGTTAGATTATCTCCAGCTTCAGAGATTGACTTTCTAGTTGCATGAACAAGCATATCTGCATTGTTTTTTGCTTGAACCAAGCTTTCAAATTTTTTATCATCCTCTGCATTAGCCTCAGCATCTTTGACCATTTTCTCGATGTCATCATCAGATAGTCCACTGGAAGCTTTGATAACAATCGACTGTTCTTTGCCAGTATTTTTATCTTTAGCTGCAACATTAAGAATACCATTAGCATCTAGGTCAAAAGACACTTCGATTTGAGGGGTACCCCGCGCAGCAGGTGGAATATCTGTTAAATTAAATTGGCCCAAAGATTTATTTTGAGCTGCTTGTTTTCTTTCACCTTGAATCACATGAACAGTAACTGCTGATTGATTATCTTCGGCAGTTGAGAATACCTGAGATTTTTGAGTTGGTATGGTGGTATTTTTTTCTATTAAGGGGGTGGCAATTCCTCCCAATGTTTCAATACCAAGTGTTAAAGGTGTTACATCAAGTAAAAGTACATCTTTAGTATCACCGGACAGAACTGAACCTTGGATTGCAGCGCCCACTGCAACAGCTTCATCAGGGTTAAGGTCTTTTCTAGGCTCTTTACCAAAAAAATCTTTTACCTTTTGTTGAACCATTGGCATGCGGGTCTGTCCTCCAACAAGCAAGATTTCATTTATGTCACTAATTGAAAGCTTGGCATCCTCTAAAGCAAGTTTCAGCGGAGCCAAACTTCTATCTACTAAATCTTCGACTAGAGATTCAAGCTTTGCTCGAGTGATCTTATGGACAAAATGTTTTGGGCCTGAGCTATCGGCTGTTATGTATGGCAGATTAATTTCTGTTTGATCAGATGAAGAAAGTTCAATTTTTGCTTTTTCTGCAGCTTCTTTTAAACGCTGTAAAGCCATAGGATCACTTTTTAGATCAAATCCTGATTCTTTCTTAAATTCATCTACAAAATAGTCTATTAGCTTAAGATCAAAATCTTCGCCACCCAAAAAGGTATCACCGTTTGTAGACAATACTTCGAACTGATGCTCACCATCAACCTCAGAAATTTCAATAATTGATATATCAAAAGTTCCGCCTCCAAGATCATATACTGCAACAACAGAATCACCAGTATGCTTATCTAAGCCATATGCCAATGCCGCAGCAGTTGGCTCATTTATTATTCTTTTTACTTCAAGACCAGCGATCTTGCCTGCATCTTTTGTAGCTTGTCTTTGGGAGTCATTAAAATAAGCCGGCACAGTAATAACTGCCTCTTTAACATCATGACCCAAATACTCTTCTGCTGTTTTCTTAAGTTTCTTTAAGACTTCAGCTGATATCTGAGGAGGAGCCAATTTCTTATCATCAACCTTGACCCATGCATCTCCATTATCTGCCTTAATAATCTCATATGGCACCATGTCCATATCTTTTTTTACAACATCATCATCAAATCTTCGACCGATTAATCTTTTGATAGCATACAAAGTTTTCTCTGGGTTTGTAACAGCCTGCCTTTTTGCTGGGGTGCCAACTAAAACTTCATTTTCATCTGAATAACCTATTACCGATGGAGTTGTTCTGCCTCCTTCAGCATTTTCAATAACCTTTGGCTGTTGTCCTTCTACGACAGCTAAACAACTATTTGTTGTTCCTAAATCAATTCCTATAATTTTTGACATAATTTATTCCTAATTTTTAATTACGGAAACTCTTGCAGGTCTTACAACCCGGTCATGGAGTTCCCAACCCCTTTGAAATATGTTTTCAATTTCATTGTTTTGTTTCTTTGGATCCTTTGAGGTCATCACAGCCTCATGCCTGACAGGATCAAATTGTTCATTAAGTGGATAGATGGGTCTGATACCAAATTTATCAAGGGCTGATTCAAAAGATTTCAAAGTTAGCTCCACTCCCTGCCTATCTTCTTTCGTAGAATCTTTAGAGAAGTTGTTTAATGCATGCTCTAAGTTATCAACAACTGGTAATAGTTCATTAAGCAGTCTTTCTACACCATATTTATGTGCTTTTTCAATATCAGCAGTGTTCCTTTTAAAAGCATTGTCTAGCTCAGCTCTAGATCTCAGCAAAGCCTCTTCAAGATCCTTAATCTTTTCCTCAGGATTGTAACTTTCATCAGAATCTTCATCCAATGAATCAACCTCATCTTCTGAAGATTCAGCTTCTTCTAAATCAACTTCTGCATCAATAGAATTGTCTTTTAGATCTGTTTTGTCTTTTGCTTTTGGTTTTTTTGCCATCTTTGCACCCTAATAGATAAATATATTGGGATGACCCTTGATGAGTTCAAGGGCTAAAAGATAATTTATTTGATAGGCTTAACGTAAAGAACCATACTGTGGTCCACAATTTCGTAGCCCATTTCGCTTGCAATTGATTCTTGACGTTTTTCTATCATCTCGTCATGAAACTCAATGACCTTACCAGTTTCCAAACACACCATATGATCATGGTGATCATCAGGAGTAATCTCATAGACTGCATGGCCCTCTTCAAAATTATGTCGCATAACTATACCAGCTGATTCAAACTGAGTTAGAACTCTATAAACAGTAGCCAAGCCAACATCTTCTCCAGAAGTAATAAGTTGTTTGTATATATCTTCAGCACTAAGATGACGATTATCACTGGATTCAAGCACTTCTAAAATACGTATTCTTGGAAGGGTTGCTTTTAAGCCAGCTTTTTTTAATTCAGTATTTTCTTTACTCATGAACTTTTCGATGTATCCTCTTTCAAAGTATAATCAAATCATTTCATGAAGCAATTAACAAAAGCCTTTTTAATTAGTATTTTATCTCTTGGTGGAATATCGGGCTGTTCTTCTTTATCTCCATTTAAAGTTGCTATTCTGCAAGGCAATATTATTGAAGATAAGGACGTAGAGCAACTTGCAAAAGGTCTTACAAAAGATCAGGTTCAATATTTACTTGGGACCCCTCTTCTTAATAGCCCCATCCATCAAAATAGATGGGATTATTTCTACTCAGTTAAAGTTGGTGAAACAGTAATTGGTGAAAAAAAGTTATCATTATCGTTCGATACAAATCAAAGGCTAGATACATGGGTGCTTGAAGAAACTGCCTTTGAAAATAACTAAGAGCTTTCTTCTAAGTTAGCCTTATTTTTCCTTCTTTCCTTAGGGTCTTGAAAGAGGGGCTTATAAACCTCCAATCTTTCGCCATGAGCCATTCTATAGTTGATAGGTTTTGCCTTATATTTACCATCTAATTCTTCGCCATTTACACCAACTCTTAATAAATTTATTTCTTGGTTATGAAGTTTCCTTATCTGAGGTAGCTGAAGTACTTCCTGTGCTGTAATACTCTCAGAAACATCCAGCTCTAAAAAATGTGAGGTATCAGTATTTTGAATAGAAAAATAGATCTTCATTTTAAAAGCTGCTTTGCAAATGCAGTGATAAATTTTTTACCTATTTTATCTACCAAAGATTGAGTAGCAATCATCTTTAAAACAAATGGGAGGATAAATTTTGTTTCAAACTTGACTATGGTTTGATTATCATCAATTGCCTCAATACTCCATCGTGCACAAAATTCTCTGAATGGGCCCTTAGATTGGGTGATGTCAACTGCAAAATTGGAGATCTTATTTTCTGATTCAAATTCATAGGTTTTATTGAGGACTGAAAAGATTAATTTGCCCATCACATTGCCTTCTTCAGAATCAGGTAAACGTGAGGATTCAAGACATCCTGGTAAAAATTCTTTATATAACTCAAAATTGTTAATCAATTCAAAAATTTTTTCTGGAGGTGCTGCAAATATTTCAGACCCTTCAAAGCTATTCGACATATTTAACTAACTAGTTGATACACAAAAACAGCCGCAACAAGAACTGGGGAGATGAATTTAATAAAAAATCTCCATATTTTAAAAATAATAAGATGAATTCCTGTAAATTCGTCTAGAGCAAGATCAGGTTTTAAAAACCATCCAGCAAAAATTGCAACCATCATGCCACCGATAGGCATGAGAAATTGATTAGCTAAATAATCTATTGAATCAAGAAAATTCAGATCTCCAATGAAAGAAATATCAGACCAATCATTAAAACTTAGGACGCTTCCAATGCCTATTATCCAAGCAAATAGTCCCAGAGTTAAAGCAGCAGAAAAACGAGAGACAATCTTTTCCTCCTCAAAATATGCAACGCTAGGCTCAAGTAAAGATATAGCACTACTTAATGCTGCAATTGATAGTAATGCAAAAAAAGCAGGGCCAACAATATTACCAAATGGCATGTCTACAAATGCAGACAATAGGCTCACAAATACCAGCCCAGGACCTGCTCCTGGTTCTAGACCATATGCAAAAATAATTGGGAAAATAGCTAGGCCGGCCAATATAGCTATTAATGTGTCTAGGCCTGCAACTGTCAATGAGGTTTTAAATATATTTTCTTCTTGAGGCATATATGACCCATAGCACATGATGGAACCCATACCTAGGCTCAAACTGAAAAAGGCTTGGCCCATGGCTCTTAAAAAGGTTGTAGCATCAACTTCTGAGAAATCTGGAGCAAATAAAAAGTTTAAGCCTCTAGCAAAATCCCCATTAATCATTGCATTGATTACCATTACCATCATCAAAATAAATAGCATTGGCATTAGTAAGCGGACCATTCTTTCTATTCCGCCAATAACACCTGCAGAAATAATCATAATGTTCAATGCTATGAAAACGGTATGCCAAAACATTAATCTAGATGGAGATGATGTAACTAAGTTAAATTGCTCAAGCGAGGAAATATCTGGAGTTGGAAATGCGGCAATTAAAATGTAATTTAAGCAAATTCCAGCTATTACACTGTAAAAAGAAAGGATTAAAATTCCTGAAACTAAGCCACCCCAGCCGACAGCCTGCCAATTGCTTGTCTGCCCTGAATCTAAAGCAGCGCTTTTCATAGCATTAACGGGGCTTTTTCTTGCACGCCTACCAATCATTATCTCAGCCATCATGATTGGTAATCCAACTGCCAAAATGCACAAAAGATATATCAATACAAAAGCTCCTCCGCCTTCAGTTCCAGCTTTGTATGGAAAACCCCAGATATTTCCTAAACCTACCGCTGATCCTGCAGCCGCAAGCACAAAGGTCCACTTTCCTACCCAGGAAATCGTGTCATTAACTTTTGAAGATGTATTTCCGATCATATTATTTAGGAATAAGGATTATGTAAAAATGCTAATGATGTTATGCAACATATTGTAACTAAGTTTGTGATTAAATTTCTTGCATTTGCATATTTTATATTGGCCTTAAAATATGAACTATTGTTTTTTTCAAAATATAGAAAAGCTTGAAGTGAAATAATTAACAAAATAAGACTTGATGACAGGTCAGCAAATGTTGCTAGAGAAACGCCGAGACCCAAAAGAGAGAATCCTATGGCAAGCCAGAGATCTTTTGCTGATACTGAATCTTCGCTCCAACCCCAAATGGTGCCGCCCAAAAAGGCAACTACAATCCCACCATAAATACACAATGCTTGAATTGAATCAAGAGCCAGTTTTAAATTAAAAATCCATGGCATGAGAGCTAAGAATACAAATAGAGATAGCCCCCAATATATTAAAGTTACTTTAGTCTTTTCCATCAATGTCCCCAAAATTTGCAAATACTTTGAACAGATTCATAATTATGAGAAACATTATGAATACTAAAAATAATAATATTATTGTCAAGAATAAAAATGCGTCAAGAAATTATCACTTGAGTGATAAATTTCAAGCTGGTTTAGTCTTAGAAGGTTGGGAGGTTAAAGGCTTGAGAAATGGCAAAGTTGATGTAAAAGATTCATATGTAACACTTAAAAACAATGAAGCTTGGGTCATTGGTTTAAAAATTGATCCGCCGGCATCTCTAAAAAATGCACAAGTTGATCCAAATAGGTCTAGGAAATTACTTTTAAACAAAAAAGAAATCAGTAACATTCTTGAGGCAATTAGCCAACAAGGCCTTACGTGTGTATTAACCTCTATCTACTGGAAAGAGAATAAAATTAAATGTGATATAGCTATAGGCAAAGGGAAGAAAACCTATGATCAGAGACAAGATGTTAAGCAGAGAGACTGGAATCGAGAAAAACAAAGAATCTTAAAAAATTCAAATCGTTAGTTATTTTCATATATAATCATGCTCCCCATGGGGGCGAATTGGGTTCGACGTTTTTATTGGATTCC
This sequence comes from uncultured SAR86 cluster bacterium, assembly GCA_902595065.1. GTDB lineage: Bacteria > Pseudomonadota > Gammaproteobacteria > Magnimaribacterales > D2472 > D2472. Next base: position 758,010 of record CACJOM010000001.1, on the reverse strand, counting down.
AAAGCGCATGCCAAGATTGTGGTAACTCTTGTAAAACATACTACAAAAAAATTAGTTGCAGAAAACGACAACTACGCTTTAGCCGCTTAATTGGCTAACCAATGCAAGAATTGTCTATGGTTTGAAGCATTGGCAAAATACATAGTCTAGTTTTGCTGTGGAGTCTTAACACAGTAACGCGAAACCTAATTTAGACTAGCCTTTAATACCCTGCTCTTCGGGTCATTAAGGCAAAACAAAAAGAATGAGCTAAGCATGTAGAAGTCAGGTTGAAAAACTAACGGACGCGGGTTCAATTCCCGCCGCCTCCACCAATTTTGAAAGAAAAGATATTTTATTAATTGAGTAGACAGATTTGTTTAAGATCATTAAACTACCGCTTCAATTATTTAAAGATATGGCTAATAGCAAACAATCAATCAAACGTGCTCGTCAGAATGCAGATAGGTACAAACTTAAGCATTCTCAAAGATCTCAAGCTCGAACAGCTGTAAAAGCAGTTAGAAATGCTATCGCTGAAAATAATAAAGAATCAGCTACAGAATTACTCAAAACTGCTCAAAAGGTATTAGATTCTACAGCTGCAAAAAAGGTAATTCATAAAAACGCTGCTGCCAGAACGAAAAGCCGTTTAGTTAAAGCTGTAAAAGAACTTAGTTAATCTTGAGTTTCTAACATCTTGTTGGCAATCATGCCTAACAATTCTTCAGTCTTATCTCCAGTAAATCCAGAAATAGCAATAATTCCCTCATTATTAAGAGTTAATGAGGACATTGTCTTTTTAAGAAGTTCTAAGAGTTCTCTTTGTTTGTTTTCTTCAAGAGTGTCTCTTTTATTGAGAGCGAGCCATATGCTTTTTTCTAATAAACTTGGGTCATAAGTTTGCAATTCATTAAGAAGTATAGTCAGTTGCTCATCAATAGATCTTTCTGAATTTTGTGGATCAAGTAAAACTAGTAAATGGCCAGTTCTAGAAATATGCTTTAGAAAATTTAAACCTAGTCCTGCTCCTTCAGAAGCTCCCTCAATCAGACCTGGTATATCAGCAATAATAAATGAAGCGTCATAAACTTGAACCGTTCCTAAATTGGGTCGAAGTGTTGTAAAGGGATAGTCCCCTATCTTTGGACGTGCTGCAGAAACAGTGTTTAAGAAAGTAGACTTGCCTGCATTAGGGAATCCAACCAAACCAACATCTGCAAGGGAGCGTAATTCTAACCTTATAGAAAACTCATCGCCAGGCCAACCAGAAGTATGACGCCTTGGAGCCTGATTAGTGCTGGATTTAAATCTAAAATTTCCAGCTCCTCCTTCTCCGCCTTTTGCAACTAGATAATCAATCCCCTCCTCACAGCAATCATATATTTGTTTATTGGATAAAGAATCAAAGATCATAGTTCCCCTAGGAACCATAACAATTAAATCTTCAGCATCTTGGCCTGTCCTTTTTTTGCCTGCTCCTGATTGACCATTCTTTGCTATCAAATACTTTTGATTACGAAAATTTACCAGAGTATTTAAGTTAGGATCAACACGAAAAATTATATCTCCACCCTTGCCGCCATCTCCACCATCGGGTCCTCCACGAGGGATAAATTTTTCTCTTCGAAAACTAGTACAACCGGCGCCACCGTTTCCAGCCCTTGCTTCTAGCAGAGCTTCATCGATGAAGTTCATGATTTACTGAGAGATGACGTTGACTGTCTTTTTTTGCTTGATGCCTTTGTAAGTGAATTGCACTTGACCAGCTGATGTAGCGAATAAGGTATGATCTTTGCCCATGCCCACATTCTCTCCAGGATGAGTGTTGGTTCCGCGTTGACGAATAATGATTTCTCCCGGCTTTACAGTTTGGCCGCCGAAACGCTTAACACCGAGTCTTTTGGAGTTGGAATCTCTACCGTTTTTACTGGAACCACCTGCTTTTTTATGCGCCATCTCTATTTACCTACATTAATTTCTTTTATCTTAATTTGAGTATATCTTTGCCTATGTCCAATCTTTCTCATGCTATGTTTTCTTCTTCGAAACCTAAGTATCGATACTTTCTCACCTTTAACTTCTTCGACTACCTCTGCTAAAACATTCGCATTTTTTAGGTATGGCTGACCGATTTGCACATCGTCACCATCAACATATAACATTACTTGATCAAAAGCATAGTCAGTGCCTGGCTCTTCTTGCATAAGGTCAACTTCAAGAACTTGCCCTAACTCAACTTTATGTTGTTTTCCACCTGCTTCTATTACTGCGTACATAGTTATCTCTAAAGGTGGCAAAATATACGCTTTCTGAAGGAAATTATCAATACTTATGTATAATTTTAGGCTTCTAATTATTTAAGATGATGGTACTCAAAAAATCTACCCAAAAAGAGCTTGATAGAGTTCAGGCTATAATTAAAAAAGAGTTAGTCAGCGAAAAAATAATTCAAGAAATTTATCAATATATATTTAAGGCTGAGGGTAAAAAAACTCGGGCCTTATTGAGTTTGCTTGCCTCAAAATCTAAAGAAATAAAATCCAAAGACAGAACTAATTTAGCAAGTATTATTGAACTTCTGCACACCGCTACATTGGTTCATGATGACGTTGTGGATGAATCAGAGATTAGACGGGGAACAAGATCAGTTAATCAAGTTTGGACAAATTCGTATAGCGTTTTAATGGGTGATTTTATTTATTCCAAGGCTTTTATTTTGATGGTGAAGCTTGGAATCCCATCTATTTTAGATGAATTAGCTAAAGCGACAAATGACATAGCTAGAGGTGAAATCATTCAATTGAATCTCTTAGAAAAAAAACAATATATTAAGCTTCAAGACCTTCTAAAAGTTAGCTACTTAAAAACAGGAAGACTTTTTGAGGCCTCTTCTAAAACTGGAGCAATGCTTGCAAACAAATCTAAGAAAGAAATAAAAATATTTGGATTGCTGGGAAAGACTTTAGGAACCGCATTTCAAATTCAAGATGATATTCTTGACTATGAGGCATTTAAACTCGATACAGGCAAGCCTGCATTAAAAGATTTTAAAGAGGGCAAGATTACATTTCCCTTATACTTTGCGCTAAAAAATTCTACAGTAAAAGATAAAAAATTTCTGATGAATAGATTAGGTCAGCCAAAAATATCAAAAAAAGATCAGAATAAAGTCTATAGCTTGATACAAAATGAAAAAACACAAAAAGAAATAAATGCTTTGCTGCAGAAGTATTCCCAAGAGACCTTAAAACATCTTCATAAACTTAAACATGATGCCTGCTACAATGAAATGTTAAACTTAATCAATTTTTCCAAAATAAGAAAAAAATGACATTTAAACCAGCCCCAAGCTATACAAAAGAAGATTTAATCGCTTGCGGTAATGGCGATCTTTTTGGGCCAAACAATGGTCGCCTTCCAGCCGATGAAATGCTAATGTTTGATTCAATTGATCAAATTGATAAAACCTCAGGAAAATATTCAAATGGTAAAATTATTGCTCACCTTAATATTGAGGAAAGTTTGTGGTTTTTCAAAGTACATTTTAAATCTGACCCAGTGATGCCGGGGTGCCTTGGTTTAGATGCAATGTGGCAGCTGTTAGGCTTTTATCTATGTTGGCTTGAATTACCAGGATATGGAAGAGCACTAGGTTCTGATAAAGTAAAGTTTTTTGGTCAGGTAACCCCAAACGCAAAAATTGTTAAGTATGAAATAGATATCAAACGAGTAGTGAACAGAGGTGCTGTTGTGGGCTTTGCGGATGGTAATATGTTTGTTGATGATCGTCACGTTTATTCTGCGGATGGTTTAAGGGTTGGTCTATTTAAAGATACTAGCGAATTTTGATGAAAAATGTAGTCGTAACAGGCATGGGGATTGTCTCTTGCATTGGATTAAATATCCAAGAAGTATTAAAAAGTCTGAAGACTGGAAAGTCTGGCATCTCTTCAAACATGACATATGCAGATATGGGCTTCAGAAGTCATGTTTCTGGGACAATAAATATTAATTTATCTGAATTAATTGATAGAAAGACTCTTCGTTTTATGAGCGAAGCTTCAGGATTTGGTTATATTGCTGCTCAAGAAGCTCTTCTTAATGCTTCAATAAATCTTGAAGACATGGATTCTTCAAGAATTGGGATAGTCGCTGGATCTGGTGGTGCATCATCCGCAGCTCAAATTGAAGCCTCAGATACAGCAAGAGAAAGAGGGCCAAAAAGAATTGGACCATATGCGGTCACAAAAACAATGGGAAGTACTGTTTCAGCAATTTTAGGCACTACTCTAAAGCTTAAAGGGGTAAATTACTCTATTTCATCTGCTTGCTCAACCAGTGCTCATTGCATCGGTCACGCAGCAGAACTGATTCAATTAGGAAAGCAGGATATTATTATTGCTGGTGGTGCTGAACAAGAGCACTGGACTTCATCATCCATGTTTGATGCAATGGGTGCCCTCTCCTCACAATATAATGATAGTCCTGAGAAAGCCTCTAGACCTTTTGATGTTGATAGAGATGGTTTTGTTATCGCTGGAGGCTCGGGAATGCTGATCCTAGAAGAAGAAGAACATGCGCTTAAAAGAAATGCTCCTATCATTGCCAGAATAGAAGGTTATTGTGCAAATTCTGATGGCTATGACATGGTATCTCCATCAGGTGAGGGAGCAAGGAGATGCATGAGTGAGGCAATTGAAGCATTCGGATCTGATGTAGATTACATTAATGCTCATGGCACAAGCACTCCAGTTGGAGATCTTGCTGAACTTGGAGCAATAAAAGAAGTTTTTGGAAAAAGCGCTCCAATTATTGGATCTACAAAATCAATGACAGGTCATTCCTTGGGAGCTACTGGAGCCCAAGAGGCTATTTATTCTATTTTAATGATGCAAAATAATTTTATCGCTCCGTCAATAAATATTGACAACTTGGTAGAAGAAGCACAGGGGCTCAAAATAGCCCAATCAATGATGAAGCATGAATTAAACGCTGTAATGAGTAATTCATTTGGTTTTGGTGGGACTAATGCAAGTTTAATTTTTAGTAAATGAATTAAGCTAATCGCGACCCATTCACTGCTCCTTTATGAGGTATTGCTAAAATAATACTTCCATCCGGTTGAGTAAATCCTGTGACAAGACACTCTGACATGAATGGCCCGATTTGTTTTTTAGGAAAATTAACAACCGCTGCAATCTGCATGCCCACTAAAGACTCAGAACTATAATGATCAGTGATTTGAGCAGATGATTTTTTAATTCCGATTTCTTCTCCAAAATCTATTGTCATTTTTATAGCAGGCTTAATTGCTTCTTTAAATTGTTCGGCAGATAAAATAGTTCCAACGCGCACATCCACTCTCTCAAATTCTTTCCAAGTTAAATCATTCATTATTATTCCTTATTAAGTAATATTTTTTTTATAAAGATAATTTCTTCATTGCTAAATGGAGATCCATCTTGTCGAAAAATATCATGAAACCATTCATCAGGCTCCGTTAAAATATCGTTCTCTCGTACCAGATTGCCCTTGTCCCTTTCCTCATTTAAATACAAAATTGTTTCCCAATTAAAATTAGTTTGACTACGTCCAGCAACCAAGCCCCAGTTATAGCAAGCAATATTGTATTTTTTAAATATTGGAAGGCAAAATTCAAAAGTCGTTCCATATTCTCTTGCCATATATTCAGTACACATCAAAGGCCTACCAATTTTTTTTAATTTACTTATAGTTGGTTCAAGTTTTTCTGATTCATATGTATGAAAAGTTATGATGTCAGACTTACTTTTATTTAAAGAAATGATTGAATCTCCTATTGACCCGTCCAGGCAAGAAGTTAATGGTTGCGAGGGTCTAATCTCATGCGCCCAATCCCATACATATTTAAGAAATGTATATGATTTTTCTCCTATGCCAAATTGCCCCGGTTCATTATATAAATCCCACATCAATATTCTTTCATCCTCTTTATATAACTCAAGAAGCTCTTGGGTGTAACTTTGCAGTCTTTTTAAATGTTGTTCTGCATTTAACTCAAAGATTTCAGTAACAATTTGATGTCCAGGACTTTGTTTCCATCCTGAATTATGAATTCCTCTCACTGGAAGAGGCTGAGGCCCAAGCTCTGGAAACGGATAATGACAATCATCAAATAATACAATAATGGGCTTGATTTCAAATCTCTTACAGCAATCTAAGAAATCATTAAATCGAATTAAAAATTGATCTTTCTCCTTCCATAAAAGATCATGCAAATAAACTCTTAAAGTATTGAAACCAATGCCCTTTGCCCAAGAAATCTCTTTAGTAATATCTTCAATATTGAAGGTGTCCTCTTGAAACATCTCGATTTGATTGATACAAGAGCTTGGAAGAAAGTTACATCCTACCAGCCAACCTTGTTCGTTATACCAGCTAAATGCCTGATCTGATGTCCAAACACTCACACTTAATTCCTTTCCTCCCACCAGGGAAAAAAGTCAGGCATATCTGAGGATATAAGATTTTTAAATTTTGCGGGGCGCTTCTCTAGAAATGAATTTACCCCCTCTTTTGCATCATCTGACGCCCCTCTAGAATCAATGGCCTTACTCTCAATCACATGAGCATCATAAGGGTGAGTTTGGCCAAAAGACCTCCAAAGCATTTGTCTAGTTATAGCAATAGAGATTGGTGCAGATTTCTCTACGAGCTGTTGGGCAATGTGTATCGCATCATCGATGAGATTTTCTGGTTTATGAATACTTGAAATTAAAGAAATATCCAAAGCCTCCTGTGATTCAATAATTCTTCCAGAAAATGTTAAATCTAAAGCTTTGGAAATACCGACGATTTTTGGAAGAAACCAACTGCTACATGCATCAGGGACAATCCCTCTGTTATTGAATACAAATCCAAATCTGGCATCTTCAGATGCAATTCTAATATCGCCAGGAAGTTGCATAGATGCTCCAATGCCAACTGCAGGACCATTACAGGCAAATATAATAGGCTTTAAAAATTTATACATTCTCAAGGTAAGAATGCCGCCTGAATCTCTTCTAAAGTCAACCTCTTTAACTGCAAAATTATCAAAGGATGGATTGAATGTATCTTTGCCATTGCTTAGATCAGCGCCAGCACAAAATGCCCTACCTGCACCCGAAATAATTACTGCTTGTAAATTATCGTCTGCTTCTATGACATCCAATGCACTTATTAGCTCCTCCATCATGAGGAATGTAAAAGCGTTTAATTTTTCAGGTCTGTTCAATAAAAGAACAGCAAGGTTTTCGTGCCGCTCTAATGTGATTGTTTTGAAAGTCACTTAAATCTAGAAAGGTATATCTTCCTCTGAGATTTGAGATTCCTGAGATGGAGCTGATTGAGCAGCCGGTTGTGATTGATCATAAGCCCCTCCGTCGCCTGAAGCTTGCCTGCCACCAAGCATATTCATCTCATTGCCAAGTATTTCTGTTGTGTATCTGTCATTACCCTCTTTATCTTGCCACTTTCGAGTTTGCAATTTGCCTTCAACATAAAGTTGAGAACCTTTATCAAGGTATTGTTCAGCGATTTCAGCAAGCTTCCCAAAAAAGACAACTCTATGCCATTCTGTTTTTTCTCTTTGCTCTCCAGAATCTTTATCTTTCCAAGATTCTGAGGTTGCAATCGAAAGTGTCGCAACCGCTGTATTTGTTTGTGTATAGCGCATTTCAGGCTTTTGCCCCAAATTTCCCACCAAAATTACTTTATTTACTCCTCTAGCCATAATTACCTCTTATAATTACTTAAGTTTAACTCGAAACAAATCTACTGGATAAAAATTCTGCAAATAAATGGAAAAAATTTCTATAAAAGGTGCCCGAACGCATAACTTGAAAAATATCTCTCTAGAAATTCCTAGAGGGGAATTAATTGTCATTACTGGATTATCGGGATCTGGAAAATCATCTTTAGCATTTGATACTATCTATGCCGAAGGGCAAAGGCGTTATGTAGAATCTCTTTCAGCATACGCACGACAATTTTTATCCATGATGGAAAAACCAGATGTTGATCAAATTGACGGGCTCTCTCCTGCAATATCCATTGAACAAAAATCTACTTCACATAATCCAAGATCAACTGTGGGAACTGTTACTGAGATATATGATTATCTAAGATTATTGTATGCAAGAATTGGGATTCCGATTTGTCCAGACCATGAAGAGGAGCTCTCTGCTAAGACTGTTAGTGAGATATGTGATGAAGTATATGCACTTGGCTATGATAAAAAAATTATGGTCATGGCACCGGTGGTAAGAGGTAAAAAAGGGGAACATCTAGGCGTTTATGAAGACTTGAAAGCTGAAGGTTTTGTTAGAGTAAAAATTAATAATATTGTATATCCATTAGATGAGTTTCCTGCATTAAATAAAAATCAAAAACATGATATTTCAGCCATTGTTGATAGGCTAAAATTGCAAAAAGATGATGACAACCGATCCAGATTATCTGAATCAATTGATACCGCTCTTGGTCTATCCGAAGGTCTTGTTCAAATAGAAGTACTTGATGATGAGTCAGAAGTTTTACTTTATTCTTCAAATTTTTCATGCTCTCAGTGCGGTTATTCCGTAACTGAATTAGAGCCAAGAATGTTTTCCTTTAACAATCCATTTGGAGCTTGTGAAAAATGTGATGGTCTGGGAGTCATTCAATACTTTGATCAAAAGAAATTAATTTCAGATGATGCCGCAACCCTTAATGAAGGAGCGATTAAGGGATGGAATAGAAGAAATAGATTCTATTTTCATCAATTAAAATGTTTAGCAAAGCACTATGATTTTGATTTAGATACACCATGGAAGTCTTATTCTGAAGAAATTCAAAATATTCTTTTATGGGGATCAAAAGATAAAATTAACTTTTCAAAAAGTTTTAGAAGTGGCAGCAAAATAGTCCGACAACATCGATTTGAAGGCATTATTCCAAATACTGAAAGAAGATTTAAAGAGACAGACTCAGAGTTTATTAGAAATGAGTTAGCCAAAATGCTCTCAGATAGTCACTGCACTGCTTGCGGAGGTTCAAGACTTAAAAAAGAATCAAGAAATATTTTTATAAATCAGACTCCGATTCAAAATATTACAAATCAGAAAATATCAGAAGCATTATCTTTTTTTAAAAAGATTAAACTTGATGGAGCCAAAGCAACAATTGCTGAAAAGATTTTAAAAGAAATTAAAGAACGCCTTTCATTTCTTGAAGATGTTGGGCTCAATTATCTAACATTAGATAGAGGTGCTGGAACACTCTCAGGAGGAGAGGCTCAAAGGATCAGGTTAGCCAGTCAAATCGGTTCTGGTCTCGTGGGTGTGACTTATGTTCTAGATGAACCCTCAATAGGACTTCATCAAAGGGATAATGAGAGACTTATTAAAACCCTTTATCACCTTAAAAGCCTAGGAAATACTGTCATAGTTGTTGAACATGATGAGGAAGCAATCAGGTGTGCAGATCACATTATTGATATTGGGCCAGGTGCTGGCAAACATGGTGGAGAGATATGCGCTCAGGGGGAATTAAAAGATATATTAAAAAGCAATGAATCCATGACTGCTGCTTACCTGTCTGGAAAAAGGAAAATTAATTTTCCAAAAAGTGCAAAGAAACCAGATAATTTTATTGAAATAATTGAAGCATATGAAAATAACTTACAGCATATAACTGCAAAAATCCCTATTGGTGTATTTACCTGTATTACAGGAGTTTCTGGCTCAGGCAAATCCTCACTTATCAATCAGACTTTGATGCCGATGAGTAGCTTTTTGCTTAACAAAGCTAATCTCAACAAGGAGATAAAATGCAAAAAAATTAAAGGCTTAGAGCACCTCGATAAAGTCATTGGAATAGATCAATCTCCTATTGGACGAACCCCGAGATCTAATCCTGCGACTTATACAGGTCTATTCTCACATATCAGAGATTTATTTTCTCAATCTGAGGAAGCCAGAACAAGGGGATATAAGCCAGGTAGATTTAGCTTTAATGTAAAAGGTGGAAGATGCGAGGCATGTCAGGGTGATGGGATGATAAAAGTAGAGATGCATTTTTTAGCAGACATATATGTAAAGTGCGATATCTGCAATGGCAAGAGATATAACGAGCAAACTCTTGAAGTTAATTATAAAGGTAAAAACATTGCTGAAGTTTTGAGCATGACAGTCGAAGAGGCCCTTGAATTCTTCCAAGCTATACCTGCAATTAAAAATAAGCTCCAAACGCTAGCTGATGTAGGCCTAACATACATAACCCTCGGGCAATCTGCAACCACGCTATCTGGTGGAGAAGCACAAAGAATTAAGCTTGCAAAAGAGCTTTCTAAAAGAAGCACTGGAAAGACATTATTTATACTTGATGAGCCAACTACAGGCCTCCACTTCTATGATATTGAATTACTATTAGGAGTTTTAAAGAGGCTGTCTGATCAAGGTAATACTGTCGTAGTGATTGAGCACAATCTAGACGTGATCAAATCAAGCGATTGGATTATAGATATGGGTCCAGAGGGAGGAAGTGATGGAGGGCTAGTAATAGCTGAGGGTCCACCAAGCGAAGTAGCTCAATCAAAAAAATCTTATACAGGGAAATATTTAAAGGAAGCTCTTAAGAATTAAGCTGCGGAGCCTTCTTTAAGCTCTGGCTCTGTTATTTGTTCAGAGGAGCCATCCAAATCTCTATCAACCCACTCAACATAGGCCATATCAGCTTTATCACCTGGTCTAAAGCCAGCTTTTATAACTCTTATATAACCACCTGGACGATCTTTTGACTTAACAGCTATTTCAGTAAAGAGTTTATTGACAGCTGAATCTAATCTGAGTTTACTAAATGCCCTTCTTCGGTTTGCTACTGAATCATCTTTGGCCATAGTTATCAATGGCTCGATAAAGGATCTTAATTGCTTTGCTTTTGGAACTGTTGTTTTAATTAGCTCTCTTTCAATAAATGCAATAGCAAGATTCTTCATCAAAGCTTTTCGATGAGAGGAGTTTCTGTTTAATTTTCTACCTGATTTTCTATGTCTCATTGTTTTAACCCATTGGTGGCCAGTTTTCTAATGTTGTACCAAGAGAGAAGCCTCTAGATGCAAGAACATCTTTAATTTCATTTAAAGATTTTTTGCCTAAATTTGGTGTTTTCAAAAGATCAAATTCAGTTCTTTGAAGGAGATCACCGATTAAGAATATACTTTCAGCTTTTAGACAGTTTGTTGATCTAACAGTCAGTTCTAACTCTTCAATCGATCTCATTAAGAATGGATCAAAATCATTCTGATCTTTCTTCGCCTCTTGCTCTGCAATAGCATCCAAATCAACAAATGCAGCTAACTGCTGTTGCATGATGGTAGCAGCATGCTCTATTGCTTTCTTTGGATCGAGAGTACCATCTGTTTCTAATTCTACTATTAACTTATCCAAATCAGTTCTTTTTTCAAATCTTGCATTCTCAACTGTATATGCAACTCTTCGGACTGGGCTAAAAGAAGCATCAACTTTTAGAGCACCCACAGCTGTTTCTTCTTCGTTTCTTGAGTCAGCTGGCTCGTACCCTCTTCCTGTTTTGACTGTTGCTGACAAAGATAAGCTAACTTTATCTATCAATGAAGCAACATGATGCTCAGCATCGGGTAACTCGACATTTCCTGGCACTTCAAATGAATTAGAAGTTACCTCACAAGGTCCAGAAACATCTAATTTAATTACAGCACTGGTGCCCTCAATTAAGCTAATGGGCATATCTTTGAGATTCAGCAATATATCTATCACATCTTCTCTAACACCTTCAATAGTAGAGTATTCATGAGAAATACCATCGATGGTAACATCTGTAATAGCCGCGCCTGGCATAGAGGATAGAAGTATCCTTCTTAATGCGTTACCAAGAGTATGGCCAAAGCCTCTCTCGAGTGGTTCTAAAGTTATTTTAGATGTATTGTTGTCTTGGTCATCAACCTGAATGTCAGTTGGGACTAAAAGATCTATTACTGATGTTTCCATAATTTCCTTCCGTTTTTATGTTTATAAATAATTATTTTGAATAAAGCTCAACAATGAGATTTTCGTTTATTTCAGCACTTAAATCAGTCCTATCTGGAACAGATTTGAATACACCCTTGAGAGTTTTAGAATCTACATCAAGCCAGTCACAAGCTTCCCTTTGACTAGCTAAATCTAATGCATTTTTAATTCTTAATTGTGTCTTTGATTTTTCTCTTACCTCGAGCTCATCACCTGGTTGAACTTGATAAGATGGGATATTAACAGTTGCTCCATTTATGTGAAAAGCTTTGTGAGAGACAAGTTGCCGCGCTTCTGCTCGAGTTGAAGCAAAACCCATACGATATACAACATTATCCAGTCTTTGCTCTAAGTAGCTTAAGAGATTCTCTCCGGTGTTACCTTTAGATTTAGATGCTTTTTTATAGTAATTTCTAAACTGTTTCTCCAAAACTCCATATATTCTTCTAACTTTTTGCTTTTCGCGAAGCTGAACACCATAATCTGATAATCTACCTCTTCTAAGGCCATGAACGCCTGGAGCAGTTTCCATATTGCATTTTGATTCGATTGCTCTTGCACCACTTTTAAGAAAAAGGTCTGTGCCTTCTCTTCTCGCTAATCTTAATGATGGACCTCTATATCTAGCCATTTAACTCTCCTATACCCTTCGTTTCTTAGAAGGACGACACCCATTATGGGGTAATGGGGTTACATCCGTAATACTTTTAATCTTTAAGCCGCATGAGTTTAATGATCTTATTGCAGACTCTCTTCCGCCTCCTGGGCCTCGAACTTTAACATCTAGATTGATCATTCCGAACTCTTTTGCAGCATTGCCAGCTTTCTCAGCAGCAATTTGAGCAGCGAAAGGAGTGCTTTTTCTAGAGCCTCTAAAGCCTGAGCCACCTGAGGTAGCCCAACAAACTGCATTTCCTTGCTTATCAGTAATAGTAATAATTGTATTATTAAAAGAGGCATGTATATGAGCAATACCATCTGAAATTACTTTTTTAACTTTCTTACCAGTAGCCATTGTTTATGCCCTCATTGGTTTTTTAGGGCCCTTGCGAGTCCTTGCATTAGTTTTAGTTCTCTGACCATGGACAGGAAGCTTTCTTCTATGTCTTATGCCTCTGTAGCAACCTAAATCCATAAGTCTTTTAATATTTGTACTGACCGCTCGACGCAGGTCTCCCTCAACAGTGAATTCTGCAACAGCCGTTCTAATTTTTTCAACTTGGTCTTCTGATAAATCAGCAATCTTATTGGAATAGTCCAATTTCACGCTCATGCAAATTTCTTGAGCAGTTTTTTTACCTATCCCATATATATGAGTCAGAGCAATCTCAAGATGTTTATTCTCTGGTACGTTTACACCTGCAATTCTAGCCATAATTATTAACCTTGCTTTTGTTTATGTTTAGGATCAGTTTTGCATATTACATACAAAACCCCTTTGCGTCTTACTGTCTTACAATTCCTGCAAATCTTTTTTACTGATGCTCTTACTTTCATAATTATCTTTTATAGTTTTTTAAGTTAGCTTTCTTTAATAGTGATGAATATTGGCTTGACATCATGTGGGATTGAACCTGAGACATAAAATCCATTAGGACAACAACGATAATTAAAACAGAGGTTCCACCCAAATAGAATGAAACTCCAGCAAAATTAATTAAAGCTAAAGGAAGCAAGCAAATTAGAGTTAGATATATGCTTCCAAATACGGTTAACCGAGCTAGAACACTATCAACATATGCGGCTGTTTGCTCTCCCGGTCTTATTCCAGGAACAAACCCTCCTGATTTTTTAAGGTTATCTGTTACTTCTTTTGTATCAAAAGTTAACGCCAGCCATATAAAACAAAATGAAATAATTAGAACTGAAAAAGTAAGTATGTATAAAGGTTGGCCTGGATTAAGAGCTAAGGAGATAGTTTGCAAGAATCCGAAAGATTCAGCCTGTCCAAACCAAGTGGAGAGTGAGGCAGGAAATAACAAAAATGTGCTTGCAAAAATTGCAGGAATAACGCCAGCCATATTAACTTTAAATGGCAAGTGACTTGCTTGAGCTTGCATTAATTTTCTACCTTGTTGTCTTTGAGCATAGTTAACTGTAATTCGTCTTTGCCCTCTTTCTATAAACACCACAACCGCAATTACTAACATTGCTAATACTCCGATACCTAAGAGCAATAATATATTTAGATCACCTTGACGGGCTTGTTCCAATGCTTGACCAATTGCTCCTGGAATTCCAGTTAATATGCTTGTAGCAATTATTATTGATATCCCATTTCCAATGCCACGCTCTGAAATTAACTCACCAAGCCACATTAGAAAAATAGTTCCAGCAACAACACTAAAAACAGCTGAAATAAAAAAGGAAGTACCAGGCTCGTATGCGAGACCACTGGCTCCAAGAGTTACTGCTAAAGCTGAAGCTTGAATGAATGCCAATACAACTGTTCCATACCTTGTATATTGAGTAATCTGATTTCGTCCAGCTTGACCATCTTTTTTAAGCTCTTGTAAATATGGAATAGAATTTGAAAAAAGCTGCATGATAATTGCAGATGAGATATAAGGAACAACGTTCAAAGCAAAAATACTCATTCTTTCCAACGCACCACCAGAGAATAAATTAAACATCTCCAGAATAGTTCCCTGATTTTGATCAAATAAAGCTGCCAACCTTGCAGGATCAATACCAGGAATTGGTATGTGAGTACCTAGGCGATAAACAACTATGGCCATAAAGACAAATCTTAGTCTTCTCCATAAATCGCTCATTCCTTTATTTTGATCAGCCATATTTGTTACTCAGCAGATTCCTCTGTATTTTCAGATTCTGGTTTATCTGATTTTTTCGATGTTTTTACAAATTTTTCTTTGATTGGCTTTGTCTCAACAGATGCAACAGTGCCGCCAGCTTTTTCTATGGATTCCTTGGCGCCTTTGGTAACAAGTATCCCAGTTACACTCATTGGTTGAGAAATATCACAAACACCGAAGATTTTAACTTTTTTAGTTGCTTGAGAAATAACTCTATTAGCCTTTAAAGTTTCAAGGTTAACTTCAGACATAGAGGCTATATTTTTAAGGTTTACTTCTTTAGTACCCCTATTTACTCTTGAGGAAAAACCGAACTTAGGGATTCTTTGCTGTAATGGCATTTGACCACCCTCAAAGCCTCTAGCAATGGAGCCTCCTGATCTGGATTTTTGACCTTTATGTCCTCTTCCTGCTGTTTTGCCAGTACCAGAGCCAATACCTCTTCCTACACGCTTCCTGTTTTTTGTCGTGCCGGTGCTAGTAAGAGTATTTAATCCTAAAGAATTATTTATTTCTGTATTTTCCATTATTAGCTCTCTTTAACTTCCAACATATCTCTAATTTTATTGATCATGCCTCTATTACTCGGAGTATCTTCAACAGTCACAGTTTGCTGTAATTTTCTAAAACCAAGCCCTTTAACGCACTTCTTATGGTTAGGTAGTCTGCCAATACTACTCTTAATAAGTTTGATATCTATTGTTTTATTACTCATGATAACTCTGCTGTCTTTTTACCCCTTCTTAGAGCAACTTCTTCAGGAGATTCCATTGAACGCAACGCATTAATGGTTGCCCTCACAACATTTACTGGATTAGTTGACCCATAACACTTAGCTAAAACATTCTGAACACCAACAAGCTCTAATACAGCTCTCATTGCTCCACCAGCAATAATTCCTGTTCCTTCAGCGGCTGGTTGCATATAGACTTTTGCTGCGCCATGTTTAGCTTTAACTGGATACCAAAGAGTAGAAGCATTTAAACTAACATCAACCATATTTCTTCTAGCGTTTTCCATTGCTTTCTGGATTGCGATTGGAACTTCTTTGGCCTTCCCTCTTCCGAAGCCAACCTTTCCTTTGCCATCGCCCACAACACACAAAGCTGTAAATCCAAAAATACGTCCGCCTTTTACAACCTTAGCAACTCTATTTACCTGAACTAGCTTTTCTTCAAGCGCATCTTGTTGCTGCAAACTATTATTTTGTTGATTCATTTTTTAAAACTCCAATCCAGCTTCACGAGCTGATTCTGCAATGGCTTTTATACGGCCATGATATTTATATCCTGATCGATCAAATACTACTTTTTTAATACCAGCTTCAATTGCTCTCTCTGCTATCTTTTGGCCAATAGCCTTCGCAGAACTTAGATTATTCGCAGTCATTTTATCCGCTTTTTCATTTGTTGAAGCTGATGCCAAAACATTTGAACCAGTAGCATCAAAAATCTGTGCATACAAGTTTTGAGAAGACTTAAAAACAGATAGCCTAGGTTTATCTTGTTGAGAGATCCTTATTCGTGTTTTTGCTGCGCGTCTTATTCTAGAGTCTGATTTAGAATTCATCGATTATGCTCCTGCTGCTTTTTTAGCTTCTTTTCTTCTAATGTTTTCGTCAGCATATTTAACCCCCTTGCCTTTATATGGCTCTGGCGGTCTAAATGCTCTAATTTCTGCAGCCACTTGACCTAGCACCTGCTTATCATGGCTCTTAAGAACAACTTCTGTTTGGGACGGTGTCTCAACCTCAACTTGCTCAGGAAGTTCATAATGAACTGGATGAGAAAATCCTAGTGTTAGTTCTAATTTCTTACCACTAGCTTTAGCTCTATAACCAACACCAACTAATAACAACGTTTTTTTGAATCCTTCGGAAACGCCAATAACCATGTTATTGATTAAAGATCGAGTGGTCCCTGCAAGCGCAGTTGATTCTGGTGAAGACTCATCATAAGAAACTGTAATTAAATCATCTGAAAATGTTGCTGATACTGTATCTGGAAATGCAAACTCAGATTTACCCTTGGCACCAGATACTGATATGGTTTTTTCATTTAGATTGATTTCTATGCCTGATGGGACTGATATTGGATTTTTAGCAACTCTAGACATAATTAAAAAACCTCACAAATTACTTCGCCGCCTATATTTTGCGATCTGGCATCCTTGTCGCTCATCAAACCTTTATTGGTTGAGAGAATGTACATTCCAAGACCGTTCTTTACTTCAGGAAGATCTGAAGAAGATGAGTATCTTCTTAAACTAGGTTTGGATATTCTCTTAATTTCTCTAATTGCAGGAGCCTCATTTATATACTTAAGAGAAATGCTTAAAGAATCCTTTCCATCTAATGAAACTTTCTCACAGGAGATCAGGTAACCTTCTTTAACAAGCAAAGATACTAGCTCATGTTTAAATTTAGAAAAAGGAGCGTTGACAACCGTTTTGCCGCGCATGAGGCCATTTCTAATTCTTGTTAAACAATCTGATGTAGGGTCTTGAAAACTCATAATATTACCAACTTGACTTAACTAATCCAGGGATGTCACCGCGCATTGCAGCTTCACGTAATTTAATTCTGCTGAGTCCAAATTTTCTATACACAGCATGCGGTCTTCCTGTCATTGAGCATCTTCGTGTAACTCTAGATGGGCTCGCGTTTCTCGGAAGCTTTTGCAACTTTTCAAAAGCTGCCATTTTTTCTTCATATGAATTCTCGGGATTTAAAAAAGCCTCTTTTAACGCTGCTCGTTTAACTGAGTAACGTTCAACGGTTTTTTGTCTTTTGACATCTCGAGCTATTACTGATTTTCTTGTCATTTACTTTTACCTTATTTTTTAAATGGGAAATTTAATATTTCTAATAACGCTTTAGCATCTTCCTTATTTGAAGCTGAGGTATTGATGCAAATATCCATACCTCTGATTTTGTCTATATTGTCATAATTGATTTCAGGAAATATGATTTGCTCTTTAATGCCCATGCTGTAATTGCCTTGGCCGTCAAATGATTTAGGATTCAGACCCCTAAAGTCTCTTTCTCTTGGTATTGCAATATTTACTAACCGCTCAACAAAGTCATACATTCTGTCGCCTCTTAAGGTGACCTTGCATCCAACAGGCCAGCCCTCACGTAATTTGAAGCTAGCAACAGATTTTTTTGCCTTTGTGATAACAGCTTTCTGACCAGCAATTGATTCCAAATCATTTACAGCTGATTCAAGATGCTTTTTATCAGTTAGCGCTTCACCGACACCCATATTAATTACGACCTTGGTTAACTTAGGTACAGCCATGACATTACTGATCCCCAATTTTTCTTGTAATTGAGGAAGCAATTCTTTATTAAAGGTATCTTTTAGATTCATGATTTAATTTCTTTTTTATCTGATGCGTAAACTCTTAATTTCTTATCACCATCTATCTGGAATGAAACCCTGTCTGCTTTCTTTTTCTTGGGATTCCAAATAGCTACATTTGATAAATTAATTGCAGCTTCTTTTTCAACAATACCGCCTGTTTCTCCAAGCTGAGGATTTGGCTTGGTATGTTTTTTTATCATATTGATGCCGGTGATTACTGCTTTATTATTAAATTTAGAAATTTTTTGGACAGTTCCCTTTTTTCCTATGTCTTTACCAGCAATGACAACAACTTCGTCGCCAGTTCTTAACTTCGTTACTGTTTCATTATTTTTTTTCATTACAAAACTTCCGGGGCTAGTGATAAAATTTTCATATGCTTACCATCTCGAAGCTCACGAGTAACCGGTCCAAAAACCCTTGTACCTATAGGGGCTTTATTACCGCCAATTAACACAGCAGCGTTTTCGTCAAATTTAATTAAAGACCCATCTCTTCTTCTAACGCCTTTTTTTGTTCTGACAACTAGAGCATCAACAACTTGGCCTTTTTTTACCTTACCGGTTGGGATGGCCTCTCTAATTGCCACTTTGATAACATCACCAATATTTGCATAACGTCTTTTTGAACCACCTAGAACTTTAATGCACATTACACTTCTGGCTCCACTATTATCGGCTATACTTAAAATTGATTGCATTTGAATCATAATTAGCTCTCCTGAGTCTCTGCTTGGGATGCAGGGGATTGATTGTCAGATAGTAACTTCCAAGTTTTAGACTTCGAATACGGCCTGCACTCTTCTACTGTAACCACGTCACCAATCTTCGCTATATTTTCTTCATCATGTGCATGTACTTTTGTAGAACGCTTCATAATTTTGCTATAAGTAGGATGCTTAACTTTTCTCTCAATTTTTACAGTAATGGTTTTGTCAGCTTTGTTGCTAACAACTACACCTGTAAGTTGTCTTGGATTGGTGCTCATGCCGATACTTCCTCAGATTTTTTTTCATTAATAATAGTTTTTATTTGAGCGATCTTTTTTCTGTCATAAGTTAGTAAATGAGACTCAGTGAGCTGGCCAGTCTTATGCTTCATTCTGTTTTTAAATTGATTTTCTCTGATCTCCAAAATTAAACTCTCAAGAGCTTTGATATCTTTTTTTCTAAGATCTTGAAGATCGCTTGTTAACTTTGCCATTTTTATAAAGCCTTTTTAATAAATGTAGTTCTAACTGGAAGTTTTGCTGCCGCTAATTTAAATGCTTCTCTCGCAACTTCCTCTGATACACCAGCCATTTCATATAAAACAGTTCCGGGCTGGACCAGACTTACCCAATATTCAACATTACCTTTACCTTTACCCATTCTTACTTCTAATGGTTTTTTAGTTATTGGTTTATCAGGAAAGATTCGAATCCAAATATTACCACCACGCTTGATAGATCTTGTCATGGCTCTTCTAGCTGACTCAATCTGACGAGCTGTTATCCTGCCTCTAGTTGTAGCTTTTAATGCATACTCACCAAATGCAATGCTATTACCTGATTGAGCAAGGCCTCTATTACGACCTTTGTGCATTTTTCTAAACTTAGTTTGTTTTGGTTGCAACATGATTAACTTCCTTGATCCTCATCTTTAAATGGATCACCTAGAACTTCACCTGTATAGACATGCACCTTGACGCCAATTAATCCATATGTAGTTGCCGCTTCTGCTACTCCATAATCTATATTTGCTCTCAATGTATGAAGTGGCACTTGGCCTTCTCGATACCACTCTGCCCTTGCAATTTCCGCGCCACCTAATCTACCAGATACCTCTGTTCTAATACCTTTAGCGCCTTGTCTCATAGCGCTTTGAACAGCTCTTTTCATAGCCCTTCTAAATTGCACTCTTCGTTCAAGTTGTTGCGCAATGCCTTCAGCTAGAATTGTTGCATCAAGATCAGGCTTTCTAACTTCTTTGATATTAACCTGAACAGGCAAACTAACGATTTTTTGAACTGATGACTTGAGAGACTCGATTTCTTCGCCCTTTTTTCCAATGATTATTCCTGGTCTAGAGGTATGAATATTTACAACAAAATTTTGAGCAGATCTTTCAAGTTCTACTTTACTAATAGAAGAAAATCTCAATTTATCATTGATATGATTTCTTACTTTTAAGTCTTCAATAAGATTCTCTCTGTAAGCTTTTCCTTTTGCGTACCACAAAGCATTGTGCTTCTTAATAACGCCAAGTCGAAAGCCAGTTGGATGAACTTTTTGACCCATTACTTCTCCTGATCCGATAATATAATTTCAATATGACAGGTTGGCTTAATTATTCTGTCAGCCCTACCTCTTGCTCTAGGTTTCATTCTCTTTAATCTCATGCCCTGATTTACAATAATTGATTTGACAACTAATAAATCAATATCAGCTTTGTCATTATTTTCAGCATTTGCTATTGCTGACTCTAGAAGCTTCTTAATAACGGCTGATGCTTTTTGTTTATGAAAAGTAAGGAAGTCCATTGCAGCATGAACTGATTTACCTCTTACAACATTAGCAACTAAACCTGCCTTTTGAGCAGATAAACGTGTTCCTTTTAAGTAAGCTCTAGTTTCCATTATTTTGCCTTCCTATCACCTGAATGCATTCTAAAAGTTCTTGTAATAGCAAATTCGCCTAATTTGTGACCAACCATATCTTCATTTATATACACAGGTACGTGCTGTCTTCCGTTATGAACGGATATAGTTAATCCAACCATAGCAGGACTAATCATAGATCTTCTCGACCATGTTTTAATTGGCTTTTTACTGTTCTCACTAATTGCTTTATCTACTGCTTTTTGAAGTGATAAATCAATGAATGGTCCTTTTTTTAATGATCTAGGCATTATTTATTTCCTTTTAGCTCTTCTTCTGACAATCAGATCATCTGTTCGCTGATTTTTTCTTGTTTTATAACCTTTTGTAGGAATGCCCCAAGGGGTTGAGGGGTGTCTTCCGCCAGAAGTTCTTCCTTCTCCTCCTCCATGTGGATGATCAACAGGGTTCATAGCAACACCTCTTACAGTAGGCCTTACGCCTCTCCATCTTTTAGCTCCGGCCTTACCAAGAGAGCGCAAATTATTTTCTTGATTAGAAACAGTCCCAAGGGTTGCTTTGCATGCTGATAAAATCTTTCTCATTTCACCAGATTGCAACCTCAAAGTAGCATATATTCCCTCTTTGGCTACTAGTCTTGCTGAGGTACCAGCACTTCTTGCAATCTGAGCTCCTTTACCAGGCTTCATTTCTACACAATGTATTGTTGTGCCAAGAGGTATGTTGACTAATTTCATGCTGTTACCTGCTTTCATTTCAGTTTGATCTGCTGAAATCACAGGATCGCCTACTTTGATTTTGCTTGGAGCAATGATGTATCTTCTTTCACCATCAGCATATTTAAGCAGAGCTAAATGAGCTGATCTATTTGGATCGTATTCAATCCTCTCAACAACAGCTGGGACATCTAATTTATCTCGCTTAAAATCTATTACCCTGTAATGCTGCTTGTGCCCGCCACCTTGATGTCTAACAGTTATTCTGCCGTTGTTGTTTCTTCCACCATTTTTTGATTTTTTCTCAAGCAGGGCTTTATGTGGCCGACCTTTATAAAGATCGGATTTAATTGAAATAACGCCTCTTCTGCCTGGGCTAGTCGGTTTTGCTTTAATGACTGCCATGATTAACTAATGCCCTCAAATTGAATCTCTGAACCTTCTTTTAATGAAACAAATGCTTTTTTATAATCTGATCTTTTATATATACCGAATCTATTTCTTTTTGTTTTGCCTTTTTGTGTTGAAGTGGTGACACTGTCAACCTTTACATCAAATAAATCCTCAACAGCTTTTTTGATCTCTGATTTTGATGCAGATAAATCTACCTTAAAAACAACCTGATTTAAGCCCCCAATAGAGGTGGCTTTCTCAGTGATATATGGAGAATGAATTAATGTAAGTAATTTCTCTTTATTCATTAGACCCATGCCTCAATTAACTTAAATGCAGCTGGAGTAACTGCAACTTTTTCAGACCTTAATAAAATGACAGGATTAATCTCCTTAACAGTGACAACATCTACGTGAGGTATATTCCGGGAAGACAGATAGAGATTAGTATCCATTTCATCAAGAATGATAAGCACATTATTAAGATTGAATTGTTGAAGGAAACTATTCATTTCTTTGGTTTTAGGTGCGTCAAATTTTGGCTGCTCTATGGCAACCAAACGATTTTGCCTATGTAGCTCAGAAAAGATTGAGCTAATTGCAGCTCTATACATTTTCTTATTAATTTTTTTAGAGTAATCTCTTGGAGTTGCAGCAAAGGCTACTCCACCGCCTCTCCATATTGGGCTTCGGATTGTTCCAGCTCTTGCTCTGCCAGTTCCTTTTTGACGATATGGCTTTTTTCCGCCTCCTCTTACTTCTGACCTAGTTTTTTGCTTATGAGAGCCTTGTCTTGAGCCAGCTAAATATGTAACCACAGCTTGGTGCACAAGGGTTTCATTAAACTCTTTACCAAAAGTCGTTTCGGATATTTGGACATCAGTTTTTTTATTTTCGATATTTAGTAGGTCTAACTTCATTTTTGTTTCACCGCTGGAGTAATTTTGAGCGTTGAGCCATTAAATCCAGGTACTGCGCCTTTAACATAAAGCAAGTTATTTTGAACATCTGCTCCCATCAATTCTAAGCTTTGGATAGTTTTTGTTTCATTCCCCATATGACCAGACATTTTTTTTCCTTTCCACACTCTTCCAGGAGTCTGACATTGGCCAATTGAACCATGTGCTCTGTGCGCTAAGGAGTTACCATGTGTTGCATCTTGCATTGCAAAATTATGCCTCTTAATTACGCCAGCATATCCTTTTCCTTTGGAAGTTCCCGTTACATCAACCATCTTGCCAACCTCAAAAATATCTGCGGTTAGATGGAGACCGACTTTTAGCTCATCAGTTTGTTCGGTTCTAAATTCAAATAACTCTCCATTAGAAAGATTTTGTTTCTTGAAAAATTCTGTTGATGATTTTGTTAGGTTCTTTGATGTATTCTTGGATACAACAACAGCACTGTAACCATGCTTTTCATGAGTCTTTATATCGGCAACAAAATTTGCTGCAACTGAAATAACTGTAACGGGAACTGAAGTGCCGTCTTCTTGAAAAAGCCTCGACATTCCTGATTTTTTTCCAACTAAGCCAATGCTCAATTTATTCTCCTTTTATACGGGGCTTGTAACCCTCTATGGCCGCTAAGCGTTAAAAAAGTAACAAACTAGCCTAAGCTAATTTGTACATCTACCCCAGATGAAAGATCAAGCTTCATTAAAGCGTCAACAGTTTTATCTGTAGGTTCTACTATATCCATAAGTCTTTTGTATGTTCTTATTTCATACTGATCTCTAGCATCTTTATCTTTATGCGGAGATGTTAAGATTGTTGTTCTTTCCTTCTTTACTGGCAAAGGAATTGGACCTTTTACAATCGCGCCAGTTTTTTTTGCAGTTTCAACAATTAATTTTGTTGAAGCATCAATCAAACGATAGTCAAAAGCTTTTAAGCGAATTCTTATTGATTGATTGTCCAATTTAGTTAATCCCTATGTTTATGCTTTATGCAAAATGTTGCGTATTCTATGTCTCTAAAGCCCCTAATGTCAACAAATTTAGGTATTTAAAAGCTTAATGTTTTATGAAGTTTTAAGCTGCTCAGCAATGTTATTTGGAACTTCAGCATATTTGAGAAATTCCATAGAAAAACTTGCTCTACCTTGAGTAGCTGACCGTAAATCAGTTGCATATCCAAACATCTCAGATAATGGAACTTCTGATCTTACTGTTTTTCCTGTCGGGATTTCATCCATTCCTAAAATTATCCCTCTCCTTCTGTTTAGATCACCTACAACATCACCCATATGCTCCTCTGGTGTAACAACTTCAACTGCCATCATTGGTTCCAAAAGAACAGGTCTTGCTTTTAATGCACCTTCTTTAAGTGCCATAGATCCAGCAATTTTAAACGCCATTTCACTGGAATCTACATCATGGAATGATCCATCATATAAAGTAGCTCTTAGCGCTAGCAATGGATAACCGGCGATAACACCATTTTTCATTTGCTCTTGTATTCCTTTATCAACAGCAGGGATGTATTCTTTAGGAACAACACCGCCAACTATTTTGTCAACAAACTCATATTCATCATCTAAACCAAGAGGTTCTAATTTAAGCCAAACATGCCCATACTGACCTTTACCACCACTTTGCCTTACAAATTTTCCTTCAACATCTACAGATTCCCGTATCGTCTCACGGTATGAAACTTGAGGTTTTCCTATATTTGCCTCCACATCGAATTCTCTCTTCATCCTGTCAACAAGAACATCTAAATGAAGCTCTCCCATACCTGAAATAATTGTTTGGGCAGATTCTTCATCTGTGTGAACTCTAAAGGAAGGATCCTCTTGGGCAAGTTTGCCCAATGCAACACCCATTTTTTCTTGATCAGACTTTGTCTTTGGCTCTACCGCAACTGAAATAACTGGCTCGGGAAAGTCCATGCGTTCTAAAACAACCTGATCACCTAAATCACATAGAGTATCCCCAGTTGTAACATCTTTTAAACCTATACAAGCAGCAATATCACCAGCACGAATTTCTTTGATCTCATTTCTGTCATTTGAATGCATTTGAACCATTCTTCCAACCCTTTCTTTTTTAGATTTGGTAGAATTCATGACTCCATCACCCACGGAAAGGACGCCTGAATAAACTCTAATAAATGTAAGAGTTCCAACAAATGGATCAGTAGCAATTTTAAAAGCTAAAGCTGAAAATGGCTCCTCATCAGATGATGACCTACTTATCTCAACTTCTTCATCATCGGGGAGAGACCCTTTAATTGCTTTAACCTCATTAGGAGCAGGCAAATATTCTATTGCTGCATCTAAAACAGCTTGAACACCTTTATTCTTAAATGCTGAACCACAAAAAGCAGGAACTATTTCATTTGCAAGAGTTCTAATTCTAATACCTTCTTTTATTTGCTCATTGGTTAGCTCACCACTTTCAAGATAAGCATTCATTAGATCTTCATTTGCCTCAGCTGCGCTCTCAACCATAGATTCTCGCAATGATTGACACGTATCTTTAATTTCATCTGGAATTTCTTTTTCTTCGAAGGTCAAGCCCTGATCATCTTCGTTCCAAAAAATTGCTTTCATCTTTACCAAATCAACTACACCTTTAAAACCCTCTTCTGCTCCAATGTTGTATTGCATGGGGACAACATTAGCTTTTAATCTAGTTTTAATTTGATGAGTGACTCTTGAAAAATCAGCCCCAGCTCTATCCATCTTATTAACAAATACTATTCTAGGAACTTCATATCGATCAGCTTGTCGCCAAACAGTTTCGGACTGCGGCTCAACACCTGAGGTGCCACAAAATACCACAACAGCTCCATCCAAAACTCTTAAAGACCTCTCAACTTCAATAGTAAAGTCTACGTGACCAGGAGTATCGATAATATTAATTCTGTGCTGTGGAAACTGTTGCTCCATGCCTGACCAAAAACAAGTAGTTGCAGCAGAAGTGATGGTAATACCTCTCTCTTGCTCCTGCTCCATCCAGTCCATGGTTGCTGCGCCATCATGAACTTCACCAATTTTATGTGATAACCCAGTATAAAAAAGCACCCTTTCAGTTGTGGTTGTTTTACCTGCATCAACGTGAGCGCAAATACCGATGTTTCTGTACTTACTAAGTTCAGTCTGTCTAGCCATATAAAAAACCTATGAAATGTTATTAATTAAAAACGGAAATGTGAAAAAGCTTTGTTGGCTTCAGCCATGCGGTGAACATCTTCTTTTTTCTTTACAGCAGATCCCTTTCCCTCTGCTGCATCAGCTAGCTCACCTGCTAACCTGTGATCCATTGATTTCTCACTTCTTTTTCTTGCTGCCTCAACCAACCATCGCATTGCAAGAGCCTGCCTTCTAGATGGTCTAACTTCTATTGGAACTTGATATGTGGCACCGCCTACTCTTCTTGATTTGACCTCAACCATTGGGCCAATAGTATCTAAAGCTTTCTTAAATAGCTCCACTGGATCGGTTTTTGCAGTTTGATCAATTTTATTAAAGGCACCATATACTATTTTTTCTGCAACAGATTTTTTTCCATCTTTCATGATGTGATTCATAAACTTTGCAACAATAATATCTTTGTACTTTGGATCAGGTAATATTTTTCTTTTTTCAGGACTTCTTCTTCTTGGCATACTTATTTACCTTTTTTAGCACCATACTTAGATCTTCGTTGTTTTCTATTTGCTACGCCAGATGTATCCAATGAGCCCCTGACAGTGTGATATCTCACTCCGGGAAGGTCTTTTACTCTTCCACCCCGAATTAAAACAACCGAGTGCTCTTGGAGATTGTGACCTTCACCACCAATGTATGAGGTTACTTCGTATCCACTTGTTAATCTAACTCTGCAAACTTTTCTTAGAGCTGAGTTAGGTTTTTTTGGAGTGGTGGTATAGACACGTGTACATACACCTCTGCGTTGAGGAGATTTTTCCAAAGCAGGAACATCAGTCTTCCTCACCTTAGGTTTACGAGGTTTTCTTATTAATTGATTTACTGTAGCCATAATTTATTAGTTGGACGCGATTTTATAGACATGATTCACTACGGTCAACATTATTCCTCAGTTTCTTGTAATTCTTGTCGTAATGCTGCTTCAATGTCATCTTCAGATAGCATTGATTCAGTCGAATCACTCGCTTTCTTAGCAGCCATTTGATCATGGAATTCCATTCCAGTACCAGCTGGTATCAACCTTCCTACAACAACGTTTTCCTTTAAACCTCTTAGGTAATCTACTTTACCCGTTACGGATGCTTCAGTTAGAACTCGAGTGGTTTCTTGGAAAGAAGCAGCAGAAATAAATGAATTAGTTGTAAGTGAAGCTTTCGTGATTCCAAGCAGGACTCTTTCAAAGCGAGCAGGTTCTTTCTTTGCTGCAACTGCTTTAGCATTTTCTTCAACCAGCTCTGCATATTCAACCTGATCACCTTGGATAAACTTAGTATCTTCCCCATCAATGATCAAGGCTTTTCTAAGCATTTGACGCAAAATAGTTTCAATATGTTTATCATTAATCAGAACACCTTGGAGTCTATAAACATCTTGGATTTCATTAACTATAAAATTAGTTAACTGAGGAATCCCTCTTAAGCGCAAGATATCATGAGGACTTAAAGGGCCATCAGAAATAATATCTCCTTTTTCGATTCTCTCACCCTCAAAAACTGTTAGGATTCTATGCTTAGGAATAAGCATCTCAACGTTTTGAGTTTTTTTAGTTGCCCCATCTGGGGTAATCACCAATCTAACTTTACCTTTCGTCTCTTTTCCGAAAGCAATAATTCCACTTTCTTCTGCAAGCACTGCTGCATCTTTTGGTTTTCTTGCCTCGAACAAATCTGCAACCCTTGGGAGACCACCAGTAATATCTTTAGTTTTTGATCCCTCTAAAGGTATCCTTGCCAAGACCTCTCCAGCATGCAGTTTCTTGCCATCTTTTAAATTTACCAATGCTTTAGCAGGCAAGGAGTAATTTGCTGGAGTTTTGTGCTCACCTAGTGGAACTGGTTTTCCTTTTGCATCAACCAATGCAATAGAAGGAACTTTGTCTTTTCCTGCAGAAGGTCTTTCAGCAACATCTATAACTTCAATACTACTTAATCCAGTAAGTTCATCAGTTTTTGAACGAACAGTTACACCATCTTCTATGTCAGTAAATTGCACAATTCCTTCAACCTCACTAATGATTGGACGGGTATAGGGATCCCAGCCTGCAATTTTAAGTCCAGGCTCTATATTCGTTTGATCCTTAACAAATAAGGTGGCTCCATAAATAAGCTTATGTTGTTCAATTAATTTACCTTTCTCATCAGTTAGAGTAACTTGGCTATTTCGAGATACAACAACTTCTTGCTTATCCTTATTGGTAACTGTCTTCATGTCAGATGAAAAATTAATCATCCCAGCATTATTCACGACAATTGCATTGTCCTCTGATGAGCTTGATGCAGCTCCACCAATATGGAAAGTACGCATAGTTAATTGGGTTCCAGGCTCACCAATTGATTGAGCAGCTACAACTCCGACAGCCTCTCCTCTGTGCACTAAATGACCTCTTGCTAGATCTCTACCGTAACACTTAGAGCAAACACCATAACTAGCTTCGCAAGTCATTGGCGATCGAACTTTTAGAGATGAAATATTTAACTCGTCAATTTTCTTAACTGAATCCTCATCAATAAGATGGCCAATTGGATAGACTTCTTCTCCATCTGCATTAGAAATTGGCTCAGCAATTACCCGACCGAGAATTCTTTCTGTAAGTGGTTGAATAATATCCCCGCCTTCAACAATAGATGAAACAACTATTGATTGATCAGTACCACAATCATCCTCAACAACAACTGAGTCCATTGCAACATCACACAACCTTCTTGTTAAGTAACCTGAGTTAGCAGTTTTTAGTGCAGTATCAGCTAGACCTTTACGAGCTCCATGAGTCGATATAAAGTACTGAAGAACAGAAAGTCCCTCCCTGAAGTTTGCAGTAATTGGAGTTTCAATAATTGAGCCGTCTGGCTTGGACATTAATCCTCTCATTCCAGATAGCTGTCTAATTTGTGCAGGGGAACCTCTAGCGCCTGAATCAGCATAAATGAACACAGAATTAAATGATGCCTGATCAACTTCTTTGCCTTCAGTATCCTCAACTTGATCAGTGCTAATTTTAGTCATCATTGCTTTTGCAACTTTTTCATTTGCACGAGACCAAATATCGATAACTTTATTATATCTCTCACCTTGAGTAACAAGACCAGACTCATATTGAGACTCGATTGATTTAACCTCTTTTTCAGCCGCATCAATAATAGACGGCTTTTCCTCAGGGATTACAAAATCATCTACGCCAATAGATGAGCCAGAACGCGTTGAATGCTCAAATCCAAGATACATGAGTTGATCTGCAAATATTACAGTATCCTTTAAGCCAGCTTTTCTGTATGAAATATCTATTAAATTTGAAACAGATTTCTTATCTAATGTTTTATTAACATTATCGAAACCAACCTCAATAGGTGCGATTCTCCAAACCAACACTCTTCCAACAGTTGTCTCCTCTAAGAATGTTCCTTTATCTGCATTAGTAATCCTTACCTTGATATTTGCATGTATATCTACAGTTTCAGATTCATATGCTCTTAATACTTCATCTGGATTACTGAATACTCTTCCATCACCCTTAACATTTACATTATCACGAGTCATGTAGTAAAGCCCTAGGACTATATCTTGAGTAGGATTGATAATGGGCTCGCCATTAGCCGGCGATAAGATATTATTTGTTGACATCATTAGAGCACGAGCTTCCAATTGTGCTTCAATAGAAAGAGGAACATGAACTGCCATTTGATCTCCGTCAAAGTCAGCATTAAAAGCAACACATACCAATGGATGAAGTTGTATGGCTTTGCCTTCTACTAATAGAGGTTCAAATGCTTGAATTCCCAACCTATGCAGAGTCGGAGCTCTGTTTAATAAGATTGGATGCTCTCTTATAACTTCCTCCAAGATTTCCCAAACCTCTGGAGTTTCTCTTTCAACTAACTTTTTAGCCGCTTTAATGGTCGTTGCAAGCTCCTTTTGTTCTAATTTTCCATAAACATATGGTTTAAATAATTCAAGGGCCATTTTTTTAGGGAGTCCACATTGATGTAATTTCAAGTCAGGTCCTGCAACAATCACAGATCGACCAGAATAATCAACACGTTTACCTAATAAATTTTGCCTAAATCTTCCACCTTTTCCTTTAATCATGTCTGCTAGAGATTTGAGTGGTCGCTTATTAGTACCTGTGATAACTCTACCCCTTCTACCATTATCAAGAAGAGCATCAACACTTTCCTGAAGCATTCTTTTTTCATTCCTTACGATAATGTCTGGAGCACTCAACTCTAGAAGTCTCTTCAATCTA
The DNA here is from genome assembly GCA_902595065.1 of uncultured SAR86 cluster bacterium. Taxonomy (GTDB): domain Bacteria; phylum Pseudomonadota; class Gammaproteobacteria; order Magnimaribacterales; family D2472; genus D2472. Next base: position 727,700 of record CACJOM010000001.1, on the reverse strand, counting down.
TTATTTCTATTTATTACCCTTCTATAGAGATCGTTAAGATCTGAGGTTGCAAAACGACCTCCCTCTAAGGGAACCAATGGTCTCAGATCAGGAGGCAGAACAGGCAATACATTCATGATCATCCATTCAGGCTTATTTCCAGACTCATTAAAAGCTTCTAACAGCTTCAATCTCTTAGATAGTTTTTTTAGTTTAGTTTCTGAATTAGTTTGTGGAACTTCCTCTCGAATAATTCTAATTTCTTCCTCTAAGTCAATCTCCTGTAATAGCATTTGCACTGCTTCTGCACCCATAGAGGCTGTGAATTCGTCCCCATACTCGTCAAATGCATCTACATACTCTTCTTCGGTTAGGATTTGACATTTTTCTAGCTCCGTTAAACCTGGATCAGTAACAATATAGCTTTCAAAATATAAAACTCTTTCAATTTCTCTCAGTGTAATATCAAGCAACAAACCAATTCTTGATGGAAGTGATTTTAAAAACCATATATGAGCAACAGGAGCAGCAAGCTCAATGTGTCCCATTCGATCTCTTCTTACTTTTGCTAGCGTAACTTCAACACCACATTTCTCACAAACAACACCGCGATGCTTCATACGCTTGTACTTTCCGCAGACACACTCGTAATCTTTTACTGGACCAAAAATTTTGGCACAAAAGAGACCATCTCTCTCGGGTTTAAAAGTACGATAATTTATAGTTTCTGGCTTCTTTACCTCGCCAAATGACCAAGATCTGACCATCTGAGGAGAAGCAAGACCTGCAGTAATCGAAGAAAAGTCTTCTTGCTTAGCCTTTAACGAATTTAGTAAATCTTTCAATTATTTCTCCTAATTTTCAGAATCAAGTTCTAGGTTAATTCCAAGTGATCGAATTTCTTTTGTGAGTACGTTAAACGATTCTGGGATATTTGCATCCATTTGATAGTTTCCATCCACAATATTTTTGTACATTTTAGTTCGGCCGGGAACATCATCGGACTTGACTGTAAGCATTTCTTGGAGAGTATATGACGCGCCATATGCTTCTAGAGCCCATACTTCCATTTCACCAAATCTTTGTCCACCAAACTGGGCTTTTCCACCAAGAGGTTGTTGCGTTACAAGACTATATGAACCTGTTGAACGGGCATGCATTTTATCATCGACCAAGTGGTTGAGTTTAATCATATACATGTATCCAACTGTGACAGGTCGCTCAAATTGTCTGCCTGTTCTTCCGTCAAAAAGAGTTAATTGACCTGATTCTGGAAGATCAGCAAGTTTTAGTAATTCTTTGATCTCTGATTCCTTTGCACCGTCAAAGACAGGGGTTGCAATTGGTAAGCCGTCTGAAAGATTGCCTGCAAGAGTCTGAATCTCAGAATTATTTAATGAATTAAGATCTTCTTTAATTGTTGCATTCCTGTTGTACAAAGCATCAAGGTATTTTTTAAGTTCGTCAGCTTTTGCTTTGGCTTTAATCATTTTATTGATCTTGTCACCTATTCCTTTCGCTGCTGATCCCATATGAGTCTCAAGAATCTGCCCAACATTCATTCGAGATGGAACACCAAGAGGATTCAAGACTATGTCAACTGGGTTTCCTTCATTGTCATAAGGCATGTCCTCAATTGGCATAATTTCAGATATAACACCCTTGTTACCATGTCTTCCTGCCATCTTATCTCCAGGCTGGATTCTTCTTTTAACTGCGAGATAAACTTTTACAATTTTGATTACACCGGGAGCTAAATCATGACCTCTGGTAATCTTTTGTTTTTTCTCATCAAAACTTTCTTGAATATCTTTCAGATATTGTTTTAAAGCTTTTTCAGCATCCTCAATTTTATTATTAGCAGAATCATCAGCTGTCCTTACTGATAGAAGGTCATCTAAACTCAGCTCGGACAAATCATCAGCTGAGGGAGAAGAACCTTTTTTAAGTCCTGGACCTTTAGAAACCTTAGAACCTTTAATGATATCAACTAATCTTATCCTTGTTGCATCATTGATTATTTTTATCTGGTCATCAGCATCTTTTTTTGCAACAGATAAATGATCTGACTCAATCGACTGAGTTCTCTCATCCTTCTCCATTCCATCCCTAGTGAAGACTTCGACTCCAATGACTGTACCGTTAATACTTGAAGGAACCCTTAATGATGTATCTTTTACATCAGAAGCTTTTTCTCCAAAAATTGCTCGTAGTAATTTCTCTTCTGGCGATAATTGAGTTTCGCCCTTAGGAGTGATTTTGCCGACCAGAATATCTCCAGCCTTTACTTCAGCTCCGACATAAACCATCCCACATTCATCAAGCTTGCCAAGCGAGCCTTCGCCAACGTTTGGAATATCAGCCGTAATTTCTTCTGATCCAAGCTTAGTGTCCCTTGAAATACATGTTAATTCTTGAATATGAATTGAAGTAAACCTGTCCTCTCTTGAAACTTTTTCAGACATCAAAATAGAATCTTCAAAGTTATAACCATTCCAAGGCATGAAAGCTATTCTAATGTTTTGACCTAATGCTAACTCACCATTATCCACAGATGGTCCATCAGCAAGTATGTCTCCATATTTTACTTTGTCACCAATTGAGACTAGTGGCCTCTGATTGATGCATGTATTTTGATTCGATCTTGTAAACTTTGTAAGGTTGTATATATCAACAGCATTACTTGAGTTTTTAGAATCAGTTACACGTACTACTATTCTTGCAGCATCTACATTCTCAACGACACCGTTATTCTTAGCTACAACACAAACACCAGAATCGCCCGCAACAATTGTTTCAAAACCAGTACCAACAAGAGGTTTCTCTGGCTTCAACACTGGAACAGCTTGGCGCATCATGTTTGAACCCATTAAGGCTCTGTTAGCATCGTCGTGTTCAAGAAAAGGTATAAGAGAGGCTGCAACAGAAACAACTTGCTGAGGAGCGACATCCATTAAATCAATTCTTTCTGGACTCATTAAAGCAGAATCACCATTGTGTCTAACTGGCACAAGATCATCCGCAAATTTACCTGATTTATCTAACACTGCATTTGCCTGGGCAATAATATGCTCACCCTCATCAATAGCAGAAAGATAAATGATATCGTTGGTGACCTTGCCTTTGACAACTTTTCTATATGGGCTTTCAATAAAACCATAAGCGTTGGTCCTTGAATAACAAGCGAAAGAGTTAATTAGTCCAATATTTGGGCCTTCAGGCGTTTCGATTGGGCATAGTCTTCCGTAGTGAGTAGGATGGACATCTCTTACTTCAAAACCAGCTCGTTCTCTAGTTAAGCCACCAGGTCCAAGCGCGGAAACTCTTCGCTTATGAGTAATCTCAGATAAAGGGTTGTTTTGATCCATAAACTGGGAAAGTTGACTAGATCCAAAAAATTCTTTGATAGCTGCTGTGACAGGTTTAGCATTAATAAGATCTTGAGGACCAAGCTCATCTGCTTCAGCCATACTTAGCCTTTCTCTAACAGCTCTCTCTACTCTTATTAAACCAACCCTGAACTGATTTGCAGTCATTTCACCAACAGATCTTACTCGTCTGTTACCTAAATGATCAATATCATCAACTGTGTCATGGCCATCTCTAATTGCTACTATTCCTTTCATAACTCCTAAGATGTCATCAAGATCTAAAATGCCAGGAGTTTCTTTTGCTGAATCAATTTTTAATCTTCGATTGAATTTCATCCTTCCAACTTCGGAAAGATCATAACGATCATGATTAAAAAATAGATTCTGAAATAATTGCTCGGCTGAGTCCTTTGTTGGTGGCTCGCCAGGTCTCATCATTCTGTATATCTCAACCAATGCTTCTAACCTATTCGAGGTAGGATCAGCTCTTAAAGTTGTAGATATATATGGACCCTTATCAAGATCATTAATGTATAAAGTATGAAGTTCAGTGATGTCTGCTTCTCGGAGAGTTTCAATTATTGATTGATCTATTTCTGTATTTGCTGAAACCAGAACTTCTCCAGTATCTTGATTAAACAAATCTTTAGCCAACACTTTCCCGATTAGAAAGTCATCCTCAACCTTAAGAGAAGACATCTTTGCCTGCTCAAGTTCACGCACATGCCTTGCAGTTATTCGCTTATTTGCTTCAACAACTACTTTTGATTTAATTTTTAGATCAACCGGTAATGTTTGACCTCTCAACCTAGATGGAATTAATTCAATGCTAACTCCAGCTTTTTCCATTTGAACAGTATCAACTTCATAAAAATGCTGAAGAATTTCCTCAGTGCCCATGTCCATGGCTTTTAGTATTATCGTAGCTGGAATTTTTCTTCTTCTATCGATTCTACAAAATAGATTGTCTTTTGGATCAAATTCAAAATCTAGCCATGACCCTCTATAAGGAATAATACGAGCAGAATAAAGAACTTTACCCGATGAGTGAGTTTTACCTTTATCATGATCAAAGAAGACTCCGGGAGATCTATGAAGCTGATTCACCACAACTCTTTCAGTACCATTAATAACAAATGAACCATTCTCGGTCATCAATGGGACCTCACCCATAAACACTTCACCCTCTTTAACATCTTTGACTTCTTGGAAATTTGTATCTCGATCATAAATTACCAACCTGACAACGATTCTTAATGGAGCTGAATAACTTAATCCTTGAATTAAGCACTCTTGAACTGTATAGCCTGGTTTTCCTAGTTCGTATGAAACATATTCAAGGGCAGCATTGCCTGACACACTAGTAATGGGAAATAGAGTTTGAAAAACTTCTTCAAGACCCTTATTTTCTCTCGCACCTGCTTCAACATGCTGTTGAAGAAATTGTGTGTAAGATTCAAGCTGAGTCTCAATTAACTTAGGAAGCTCCATGACTTTTGGCAGTCTTCCAAAGTTTTTTCTAATTCTTCTTTTCTCTGTATAGCTATATGACATATGTCGCCCTTTAAAAATGTTTTATTGAAAGATTATTTAAGCTCTGCTGTTGCCCCTGCCTCAGTAAGTTGCTTAAGCATTTCTTCAGCATCAGCTTTCGCAACACCTTCTTTCAAAGTGTTAGGAGCGCCATCAACCAAGTCCTTAGCTTCCTTCAATCCAAGCCCTGTAATTGCTCTAACTGCTTTAATCACTTGGACTTTTTGATCACCCGCTGCAGTTAAAACTACATCGAAATCGTCTTTCTCTTCAGCAGCCTCTCCAGCATCACCGCCACCTGCAGCAGCAGGAGCAGCGGCTACAGCAGCAGCTGCAGTAACACCGAATTTCTCCTCTATTGCTGAAATAAGTTCAACTAAGTCCATAACGGACATTTCTTCTATCGCACTTAGAATATCGTCTTTAGATATTGCCATTTTTTTTCTCCTAGATTAGGCGTTAGCCTGTTTGTTGTCTCGAACTGCAGAAAGAACCCTAGCTAATTTACTTGGCACCTCATTAAGAAGTGTTGCAAATTTACCTATAGGGGCTTGAAGCACTGCAGCAATTAGAGTTAATGCTTCTTCTCGTGATGGCAAAGATGCAAGAACATCAATTTGTGACCCATCAAGAAGTTGCCCTTCCACTACTAAAGCTTTGATCTCAAGAGCTTCAAAGTTTTTTGCGTAGGTTTTTAACATCTTTGCGGCTGCGCCTGGCTCAGCATATGAGAAAGCAAAAAGTGAGGGACCTGTTAACACTTCATCAGTACAACCAAAGTCAGTGCCTTCAAATGCCAATTTTGCAAGAGAGTTTTTAATAACCTGAATATGTACTCCAGATTCAGTTCCTTGTTTTCTAATTTCAGTTAATTCAGAAACCTTGAGGCCTCTGGCATCTGAAATTACAAGCGAAGATGCAGAAGCTGAAACTTCCTTAACTTCTTGAACTATTCTCTCTTTATCTTCTCTAGCTAACGCCACAGCAATTCTCCTATTAATGCCTTTCGGCTAATCGGTGACAAACCGCCTTCGCAATTTGAGCACCACCTACGTAGGAAATTAAGCTTTCGCACCTACGGTCTTTGACGGCTGCGATTAACGCAACAATCTAGGGTCAAAATAGACCCTAAAACTTATACAGCAAGGGATGTAGGAGAAACTTTTACTCCTGGTCCCATAGTGCTACTCAAAGCAATACTTCGAATATACGCACCTTTAGCAGTAGCTGGCTTTAACTTTTTTACTTCTTCAAGCATAGCCGCTGCATTTTCCTGAATTTGACTGGATGAAAATGAAACCTTTCCGATGCATCCATGCAAAATTCCATTTTTATCTGTTCTAAACCTGACTTGGCCTGATTTAGCATTATTAATAGCTTCACCAACTTTTTCTGTAACTGTTCCTGTCTTAGGGTTAGGCATCAAACCCTTTGGTCCTAAAACCTGACCCAATTGACCAACAATTTTCATGGCTCCTTGCGATGAAATAACTACATCTACATCAATTTCTTCTTTTTTGAATTTTTCAGCCAAATCTTCCATGCCAACGAAGTCTGCTCCTGCTTCACTGGCTTCCTTTGCTTGGTCTCCATCAGCAAACACTGCAACATTAACTGTTTTGCCGAGCGAATGAGGTAGAGTAATTGCACCTCTAACGTTCTGGTCAGATTTACCCGGATCAATACCTAATCTGAGTGCTATATCCACAGATTCATCAAACTTATTAGATTTTACAGTTTGAAAAATATTCATCGCCTCTTCTAAAGAGTATGTGTTCTCTGGATCGACGAGTTCTGATAACTGTTTTTTCTTTTTTGTAAGCTTAGCCATTATTTAACTTCTACTCCCATGCTTCTTGCGGTGCCTGCAATAATCTTGACTGCTTGATCCATATCATTTGCATTTAAATCTTTTTGTTTTGCAGTAACTATCTCTTCCAATTGAGCTCTAGTGATCGAGCCAACTTTTTCTCTGTTCGGCTCACCACTTCCTTTGCTTATTCCCGCAGCCTTCTTGATGAGAACTGATGCTGGTGCTGACTTGACCTGAAAGGTAAAAGATTTATCCTCATATACAGTTATAACTACAGGGAGTGGCAATCCCTTCTCCATGCTTTGTGTCTCAGCATTAAATGCATTACAAAAGTCCATAATGTTAACTGCTGCTTGACCAAGAGCTGGGCCAACTGGCGGACTTGGATTAGCTGCTCCAGCAGGTATTTGAAGTTTTAATATAGTTGCTACCTTCTTTGCCATTATGTTTTCTCTATTTGTATAAAATCTAATTGAACAGGAGTCGATCTTCCAAGAATTTGAACTGAAACTTTTACACTGCTTCGTTCATAGTCAACTTCTTCGACAATCCCATTAAAGTCATTAAAAGGCCCGTCACACACTCTAATCACTTCACCTGGTTCAAATAAAGTTTTCGGTCTTGGTGCCTCTTCTCCAACTTCAATTCTATTAAGGATATTGTCAACATCACTTTTTGAAATAGGAGAAGGCTTATCTTTTTTACCGCCAACAAAGGAACTTACTCTTGGAGTATGCTTTACAAGCTGCCAAGTATCATCATTCATCTCCATCTCAATTAGAATGTAGCCGGGGAAAAATTTACGCTCTGTTTTTTTCTTGGCACCGCTTTTTAACTCAACAACAGATTCGGTTGGGACAAGAATTTCACCAAATTGATCTTTTAGGCCAGCAAGCTCAATTCGCTCTTCGAGTGCAGCTTTAACCTTAAGCTCGTACCCTGAATATGCCATGATTACGTACCAATTCACTTTATAACTATCCTAAAATTAATTTTGTTAACCAACTTAAAAGAGATTCAAGCGCCCAAAAAAATAAGCACAGAACGATTATGGAACCAAAAACTACCATAAAGGTTTGAGTTGTCTCCATCCTGGTAGGCCACACAACTCTTCTCATTTCAGTTCTTGACTCCCTCATGAGTGAAACAGCGCCTTTACCAAAAACTGTAGTTGCGAGAATGATGGTTGCAAGAATAAAAAGAGCAACAACGGCCAAAACTCTGTAAAGAAAAGCAACTTCTGTGTAATAGCCATTACCAACAATAGCGGCAGAAAAGATGCTTATGGACAGAAGCCATTTGATCTTATCGGCAATGTTTGATGCTTTACCCTTTGCCATATTTTTTTTTTAAACCAGCTCCTTGGCAGGCCAGGAGGGACTTGAACCCCCAACCTACGGTTTTGGAGACCGTCGCTCTACCAGTTGAGCTACTGGCCTAAATGTTCTCCTATAAATAGAGACAAAAATGCCGAGCTTTAAACTCGGCAAAGTTGTAAGTTAGTTAAATTACTTAATAATCTTTGAGACTACGCCAGCTCCAACGGTTCTTCCACCTTCTCTAATTGCAAATTTTAAACCTTCATCCATGGCAATTGGAGCAATAAGTGTAACTGTCATCTTGATATTATCTCCTGGCATTACCATTTCAACACCTTCAGGCAACACACAAGCACCAGTAACATCGGTTGTTCTAAAATAGAATTGTGGTCTGTAATTACTGAAGAAAGGAGTATGTCTTCCGCCCTCTTCTTTACTTAATACATATATTTCAGCTTCGAATTCTGTATGAGGATTAATAGAACCAGGAGCACTTAAAACCTGTCCTCTCTCAACTGCATCTCTTTCGATACCTCTCAATAAAACTCCACAGTTTTCACCAGCTCGTCCTTCGTCAAGTGATTTTCTAAACATTTCAACACCAGTACATGTTGTTGTTGTGGTATCTGAAATACCAACAATTTCTAGTGGATCGCCAGTTTTAACAATTCCTTGTTCGATTCTTCCTGTTACAACAGTTCCTCTTCCTGAAATTGTAAATACATCTTCAACAGGCATTAAGAAAGGCTTATCAACTTCTCTTTCTGGCTCTGGAACAAATGTATCCAAAGCTTCAACAAGTTTAGTTACTGCGTCTACGCCAATCTCAGAAGTATCTCCCTCTAAAGCTTTTAATGCGCTACCAGTAATAATAGGTGTGTCATCACCTGGGAAATCATACTCATCGAGTAGCTCCCTAATTTCCATTTCTACAAGTTCTTGTAACTCAGCATCATCTACTTGATCAGCTTTGTTTAAGAAAACAACAATCTTTGGTACGCCAACCTGACGCGCTAACAAGATGTGTTCTCTAGTTTGAGGCATAGGACCATCTGCAGCACTAACTACAAGGATTGCTCCATCCATCTGAGCAGCACCTGTGATCATATTTTTTACGTAATCAGCATGTCCAGGACAATCTACGTGAGCATAATGTCTTGTTGTTGAAACATACTCAACGTGTGATGTTGCAATAGTAATACCACGCTCTCTTTCTTCAGGAGCGTTATCAATACCGTCAAATGCAACAGCTTCACCACCGTAAACTTCAGCACATACTTTTGTAAGTGCAGCAGTAAGTGTAGTTTTACCATGGTCAACATGCCCAATTGTTCCCACGTTTACATGGGGTAACGTTCTTTCGTATTTTTCTCTAGCCATTTCTTGCCTCTCTGTTTATGAAATTAACTCTAAAATCTACCTATAAAATGGAGCTCATAACCGGACTTGAACCGGTGACCTCTTACTTACCAAGCAAGTGCTCTACCGCTGAGCTATATGAGCCCGAATTACAGTATCCAAATTTAAGGTGGCGTATTATCCCCCTAAAAATCGATAAACTCAACCTTTTTTAGTGTAAATATTCTTTTAAAAAATGGTGGAGGAGGCTGGATTCGAACCAACGTACTCGTAGAGAACAGATTTACAGTCTGCCGCCTTTAACCACTCGGCCACTCCTCCATTTCAAGGGTGCTATTTTTGTTCTAGAATGAGCTGAAGTCAACTAGATTATTCATAACTTGCACAAATTAACACAAAAAGGAGTTTTTAAAGGGTTAAATCTAGAAAATATAGACTTTTATCTGCTTGATACAGTTGATTCAACAAACAACTTTGCAAAGGAAAAACCATTAAATAAAGATTATGTTGTTGTGATATCTGAGCAGCAAACTGCTGGCAGAGGAAGGCAAGGAAAAAAATGGTATAGCCCAAGTGCAGGCAATATCTATATGACCATAAAATTTATAGATAGCAATCCTGCTCCGCTTAGCCTCGTTATTGGGCTTTTAATTTCTGAGGCTATGGATAAGATCTCAGGTCAAAAAATTAATGCAGGTCTTAAATGGCCAAATGATCTATTGATAAATAAAAAGAAAATATGTGGGATTTTAATTGAATCTGAGGTCAATGGAGATGCGGTCGAATTCATAGTTGGAATCGGAATTAACTATTTATTGCCTAAAAAAGAATCGTGGTGGGGAGAAATTGGTGAACTAGCAGATATCCTTCCTCGAGAAAAATTAATTAATAGCATTTTGCAAAGCATTATTCACTACTCAGAAAATGGTTACATGGATTGGAGAGATGAATGGGAAAAAAGATGCATGCACATGGGTATTGAATTAGAAGCAGTCTCGAATAATCAAAAAAATATTGAGATTGGAATATTCAATGGAATTAATGAAGAGGGTAAAATGCTGCTACAAACTAGAAACGAGCTTAAGGTAATTAGTTCAGGGGAATGTTCAATAAAAGGGATATATTAAATTAATGCTTCATACAATTTTTAATACAGAGATCGCTCATAACCAATCAACTGAAATCAACTCAATAATATTTGGAGCTGGATGCTTTTGGGGGGTGGAAAGAAAGTTTTGGTCATTGTCAGGCGTCGTGATGACATCAGTTGGATATTCAGGTGGCGATCATGAAAGCCCAACTTATGAGCTAGTTTGTGCAGGAATTACTGGCCATGCAGAAGTTGTAAGAATTGACTATGATCCTGCTAAAATTTCTTTACTGGATTTACTTAAAGTGTTCTGGGAATGCCATGATCCGACTCAAGGAATGAGACAAGGTAATGACATTGGAACTCAATATCGATCTGTTTGTTATTGTAATAATGAGGAAGAATTGGCTTTGGTCAAAGCCAGTTTAGAGAAGTATCAAAGCGCCCTTTCAGCATCTAGCCTAGGTTCAATTACTACTGAGTTAAAAATTAACCAAAAATATTATTTGGCAGAAGAATATCACCAACAATACTTGGACAAAAACCCAAATGGTTATTGTGGGATAGGTGGAACAGGCTGCGAATTTAGGATATAAAAAAATGGCCTCTTTAGAGGCCATTTAAATTGTTCTTAGTATTTAATCTGGGTTATATTGCTTCATGCTAACTTCCATGTAAGACCTCTTAAATCTGGAATATTTGCTTGCTTGAGGTGAAAACTTAGCAAACTCATCTGAACCATACATACCACTAAGAAACTTTAAAGCCTCTTGAGGTGAACTAAAGCCAGCCCATATTTCATGAGTGATTCCGTTACCATTATTGCCAAGATAATGAGACTGAAGACCATACGCATTTGCAGACCAATCATACTTTTCAATGCTCTTAGCAAACTTAGTCCAAAGAGGAAGGAATTTTTCAGGGTTTGAAACTTCATGACTCCAACGAAGTGTGACAACATTTGATGATGCGCCCTCTGATAGAACTACTCCAACCGTGTGAACGGTTAATGTATCTGAAATAATCTCAGCACCTATATCATTCATGACTTTTCTAAACTCTCTTCCAGCTTCAGAGGTTGTATATATTTGACCAGATTTTACATATTGATCCTCATCTAGAAAATACCAACTAATGCCATGCGTAGAATCGTCCCATCCATTTTGATTGATAGCAAAAAAGTCTACCTCAAATTTTTCTGCAGCCACTTCTGGGGAGGACATGTATTGATCAAATGCTGCAAAACATTTTTCTGGTTCGGGGCAATTAAATAGAAAATTAGTTTGATACATAGAAAAATTTTCTGGCAAGTTATTTGCACTCATATCAAAGCTAAAAATCAAAGAAGAAAGTAAAAATAGTTTTTTCATAATTTTTTTGGGTTTGTTTTCAAATAATGTATTAACTATACACATTTTTTAAAAATTATTCTGGCTTCATAGATCAACTTCCAACATTGAATTTATTAATGTAAAATTCCGATCTTTGTTTGCCGGTATAGCTCAGTTGGTAGAGCAGTTGATTTGTAATCATCAGGTCCCGAGTTCAACTCTTGGTGCCGGCACCATTTTTTTTGCAATTAAAAAAATACTATTAATAAAATAAAAATCAATCCAAAATAAATAGAGAGGTAGATATATCTTGCTCTTTTGAATTCTTTTTCAATCTCATTATCGTTATCATTATTTCCCATTGAACAATAATATCAGAGATTAGTTTAGAAAAATTTTAGGTGAGTTTGTATAGCTAAGCTGGTCAGCCGTTGATTTGTATTCATCAGGTCCCGAGTTCAACTCTTTGTGCCGGCATCATCTTTTAATTCATATAAAAAATAAATAAATAATTAGAAGTACTGCCAAGATAAGGTTAGTAACATATTCCTCATGTTCTTGTATTGAATATGGTCCATCTATCTTGCTAAGCCTATTAAATACATTGTGAAGATGATAAGCAAAAAAGAATTGCCCAACTAAAATTAACGCAGTAATTAAGCCTATGAAACCATTCACTACCAATGATTCAATTAGAGTGATAGTATTTTGAAGCGTTGAAGGGAATAAAGATATTTCACCCAGTACTAAGTTCAGCATAATTGCTATAAACCATAACAAAAGTAGTCCATAGCCAAGCAAAGCATAAGTACCAGTAATATACATTAAGATCTTCGCCAAAGATTTACTCATACGGACCTCTTTAAAAACGTTACAGTACAAACGATATCAAGAAAAAGAATTCTGGTCAGCATTTTGGCACAAGAATTGCATATAAATATATGTACGCTAAGTATTCATTCTTTCCCCCCAATAGAAGTTGAATACATATTCATACCAATGCTTAGCGTACCTCCCTAAAAATGGTGAAGGGTCTTTTATTAGGCCCTTCATATTTCTTTTAAAGGTTAAATTCTGCGGTTAAGTTGATGAGACGTCCTCTTGGATCATGCACCTTAGTATCAAAGCTAAAGTCAGGTGCGTCATATAGCAAAGGTGCTTTCTTATCAAAAGCATTAATAATTCCTAAACCGATTTCCATTTCACCCAGTGAAAATTGAATAGTTCTTTTGATGGAAAAGTCATGAACTATGAATGATTTGACATAGTTTGTATAACCTAAATTAATTGCAGAAGTTGGGATCTCCCGTTCATTTGAGTATCCCTCTACATACCTTGTATTCATTCCCAACATAAAATCATTGAGTGTCCAGCTAAAAAATGTATTTAATCGTAATTTAGGGAGAGAATGGGTGTGAGCATCATAGTTGAACTTACCTACTCTGTTGATCATGGTTGAGCTCATCTCGTCGTCACGATATTCGGGTGTTAAAAATTTAGACAATTGAGTTGCCTTAAGAGAAAGATTAAAGTCTCCATATTTAGTAACTTTAAAAAAATTGAACTCAGCATCTATGCCATTAATTTCAGTTTTTTCCTCGTTAAAATATGAGGTGCTAACTGCTATCAACTCTCCAAATTGATTTCTGGTTACACTTTCTGCGTAAGGATTTGTATTTAATAAAACCTGAGCACTCTCTGCTTCAATTCGATCTTTGTAATTGATAGACCAATAATCAATGATTAGATTCACTTCTTTAGCAATATTCCATATAAATCCAAAATTAATATTTTCTGAAGTTGCAGGCTTTAAATTAGGATTTCCTAACACCGCTAAACGAACAAATGGAGAATCATCTATATCTCTAACACTTCCAAGGCGAACCTCAGAAGAAAACATTTGAGCCATGGAAGGTGCGGTAAATGATGTTCCAAAAGAGCCTCTAAATAAAAATCGTTCTGAGGCTAAATATTTAAATGAAAATTTGGGATCAAATGAAGATTCATTATCCAATCTTTCATAGCGACCAGATAAAATGAGATCCAATGCATTGCCATAACTTTTATTTGCCTCAAAAAAAACAGCTTGTTTGTTCCTGCTGGTACTTACATTAGTCCCGCCTCCAAGAAATAATAAATCTGCCCCTTTGGTTAATTTTCCATTGACATCAAAAGCTACACTGCTCATCTCAGAATAATCGATTTGCAAATCCTCTGAGTTAAATTGAAATCCCAAAGCAAAGTTAACGCTGTTCTTTTGACCCCTTAGAATCCCGTCTAAGGATATTAGACTTCCTATCTTCGTAGAAGTCTCTGAGCCTTTTATGTAATCAATCAAGGTTGCAGAATTTTCTAAAGGTAAAAATATATTCCACTGCTCATTACCATCAGGACCACCCTGCCCCAAAATTGCAGCCTCAAATCTTGATTCAATGGTATCTGGTCGATTGTGTTTATTCTTGTGTTCACTTGCAGTCAACGAAAGTTCAAAATCTAAATTTTGAGAAATATCAAAAACTAATCTATTACTCAAGTGATATTGGGAAATGGCCTTGGGCGAATTGGGTGATGGGAATGCAGAGCCCAAAGGTCTGCCATACCAAATTACAGGCACATTGAATGGACTACCTCCTTGTCCTGGTAAAATTTTCTTAGATAAATATGACAGGGCTGGGTAAGATGGAGATTGCGGATTGTCATTCACATCAATTTTTGCCATCAGTAAAGTGGCTGAATAATCAATCTTTTCACTAGTTCTAGTAAAGTGCAGATATCCTTTTAGGTGATCCTCATCATTAACAATATTAAATCTTTCACCATATAAAAATTTGCATCTTGGTCCCGCCAGCACGCCTCCATTTTCAACACAATTCGGATCAGGGACTGTTTGATTTTTGTTATAGCTTCCAGCATATAAACCAGAAGCCACAGAATCTGCTTGAGTAACTTTAAAACTATTCCCTAACCCGCTAAGACCTAATTCAGCAAACTTAGGAATGCTTGAAGCATTAAGAGGAGATTTATTCAAAGAGCTAAATGCAAACACATAGCTGCCTCCAAAAACATCTCCTCCAAATAGTGCACCTAAAGAATTATCTCTTTGGTCATAGTTGCTTGTTTTCTGACTGCCAAGTGCAAGCCGCATGCCATTAAATTGTTGGTATGTTTGAAAGTTGATAACTCCCGCAACAGCATCAGAACCATATAGTGAAGAAGCCCCATCTTTTAGAATTTCAATTCTGTAAAGCGCTATTTCAGGAATAATATTTATATCAATATAGCCTTCTCCTTCATCAGAAGGTGTTCCTGAATGGGTCTGACGCTTTTTATTAATCAACACAAGAGTTGATGCATGATCCATTCCGCGTAAAGTGATGTTTGCCATTCCTTGATCTACACCATCTAACGCATTGGTTTGAAAGTTGGAGCCTGAAGCAATGCTGAGGTATTTGCTTAGCTCGGCAACGGTAGACACTCTCAAATTTTTAAATTCCTCAGCTGTAATAACATCTACTGGCGAGGCATTAAATTCATTAGATTCTAAATATGAAGCAACTGAAATAATTTCCTCAGTTTCTTGAGCTAAGACCAGGGTATTAGCAAAAACAAAGATGAAGAGTGAAAGTAAAATTCTAGAGTTCATGTAGCTTGTAATTAATAATTTTTAATGATTATACGTATTTTAAAAATAAAAAAACCGGAAACCATTTGATAATAGTTTCCGGTTATAAATGCCTATTTAAATGAAATAATTAGAATGTCAGGTTGAACCTAATACCATAATTTTTTCCAGGTAAAGGAACCTGAGTTTTAACATATGAAGAATGGTTTCTAGCAATTTCATCAAGCAAGTTGTTTCCAAACAATGATACAGTCAAGTCTCCCTGACCGCCCAAATTAAAACTTCTCGATAATCTAGCATTCAACATCTGGTAGCCATCTGTATTAGTCTCAGCAATACCAATGTCATTTTGTTTTTCAACGTCTTTGAACGTTAATCCAAACATTAAATTATCCTCTGAATATTTTAATTTAACGATATTTCTCGCTGGATTTAATCTTGGAATATTTCCACCATTGGAAAACTCTCCGGAGATTTCATCTCTTCCAAATGATAAAGTTAATTCACCAGAACCTATGTCCATAGTATTACCAAATTCAATCTCATAACCATCAAGTTCGGCGTCTTGTTGAAGATAGTTTGCAAGAATTAACCCTCCATGATCGTCATGACCCTCTTCATGTTCTTCATCATGCTCTTCATGTTCTTCTTCAGTTTCATCTTGAAGATAAATATAGTTATCAACATCATTCATAAATACGGTGGCTTTAGCAAAAAAGCTTCCACTGTTCATGTTTAATGTTAAATCTATATTGTTAGATGTTTCTGAATTTAAATTCACATTACCAACCTCAAATCTAGCAGTTGCTAAATGGGCTCCATTCATGAACATTTCAGTGGTTGAAGGTGCTCTTTCTACTGAAGAAAAACCTAAATCTAAGCTGATATAGTCGCTCAGTTCTCTTCCAATATTTAGGGCAATACTAGTATTGTTAAAGGCTTGATCATAGTAAGCAACCTCACTTTCTTCGTGCTCATCATGATCTTCATCTTCGTCATGATGCTCGTCTTCATCATGATGCTCGTCTTCATCGTGATGCTCGTCTTCATGGGTTGATACTATAGATCCTTCGTTATCAATCATGTCGTATCTCACACCAAAATCTAAATCGAAAGAATCAAAGCTTCTGCTTAAATAATAACCAAATGTAAGCTCATCTCTTGAGGCAGGAGTCATAAATGCTTCTGCTCCAATCACAGATGTATCTTCATTCACAAAATTGATAGCAAATTTTTGAGAGACTGCAGAATTTGAAAAATCAAAGATAGCTCCCGCTTCTATCGCATCGTTAGTAAAGGTTGTTGGTCCTTCAGAATGGCCTTCATGCTCATCATGCTCATCATGCTCATCGTGATCTTCATCTTCGTCATGATGCTCTTCTTCATGGGCTTCTTCAGCATGTTGCTCAGTGAAAGAGTAATCGGTATCTCTCATAAAAAAGTCAACTTTTTTTACTAAATTTCCAGCAAGATTAAAAGATCCTCTGATATCAAACTTCTCAGAATCAGTGTTAGCAAAAATTCTTTCGCCTTCATGCTCATCATGCCCTTCTTCTTCATCACCATGCTCATCGCCATGATCTTCATGTCCATGACCTTCGCCGTGGTATGGAATCCCATACAGACTCTCAATGCTTCCTAATGAAAACCCAAGATATCCCCAGTCGCCTGTAGTAGAAGCGCCAAATTTGAATGACTCTGATTCAAAATCAGAATTAGCCAGAAAGCCTAGGTTTTCTTCATGCTCTTCATGGTCTTCCTCATGATCATCATGGTCTTCATCTTCGTCATGATGCTCTTCCTCTTCATGCATTATTGCTCCGTTAGGAATATCAAAATTTCCAAGAGCAGTATCTTTGTAAGCAAAGCTTATATTTATATCACCACCAAAATTGTCTTGGTAATAGAAACTTCGGCTGTCACCATCATTAACCGATTGTGATTCTGCGCCAACTTTAAATAATCTCTCTACGTCTTTCATGGCAATAGAGTTATCAACAATATTAACAATGCCACCAACTGTTCCGTTGGTGTAGAGCAAAGAAGAAGGCCCTCTAACAACCTCAATTTGCTGAACATTACTCATGTCAACATCATTAAGGTGATCAGCACCAAGACCCGAAACATCTCGATTAACCAAGCCATTTTCAAGGATTTTAACTCTTGTGCCAGACATACCTCTAATTATTGGCTGACCGACTGCAGAGCCATAATCTGCCGAAGATACACCCAATAGTTCGTCTAGGGTTTCACCGAGACTTTGGGTTGCTTCAGATGCAACATCATCACCACTTACAATATGAATTGGATCAGCCAACTCGCTAGCAGCTTTATCAATAAAAGCTGAGCTTACGACCACTTCATCCATTTCATCAGCAAATACGTTGTTGATAGAAAAAGAAACAAGCAACGTAAATACAAATTTATTAATTTTCATAAAACCTCCTGTTAGAAAAATTAAATATTTAAAAAAATTTAAATATTAATTTTTGGAGGTGCTTGAGAGTTGAATGGTTTCCGATCTTGTAGATTAACTTTTAGGGGAAGATTTACATCTACAAGTTTGGGAAAAATCTCGCTTGGAATAAAAACAAAAACTTCAATATCTGAAGAGACCTCATTGTGACAAGTAAGGCACTCTAATTCAGGACCCTCAGTTAGGGGAGCTTCATCAATGTGTGTAAATGAATGGAGTGCTATACTTACAAGGAAAAACAACCCAATAAATGAGATACTTTTGCTTTTAAGTCCGAAATTCATAGGGTGATATTATAGCACCACAAACAAATTACAATAGCAAAAATTGAATGTATAAAGAAGCAATCCAAGATGCCATCTCAATGCATGAGCTCCCTTCTAAATGGAGTTCTGAGGTTTTAAATGAAGCAAAAACTGTTGCCAGTAAAGAAAAGGCAGCCAAACATAGAAAAGACTTAAGAAAGCTAAATTTTGCAACCATTGATGGAGAGGATGCTAAAGATTTTGATGATGCTATTTACTGCCTAAAAAATAGCAATGGCTTCACACTTTATGTGGCTATCGCAGATGTATCTTTCTATGTAACTCCAGGTTCGAAAATAGATAGAGAAGCAAAAAAGAGAGGCACTTCTATTTACTTTCCTGAAACAGTTATCCCAATGCTTCCAGAGAATCTATCAAATGGGATTTGCTCACTAAGACCTAACGAAGATAGATGTTCAATGATATGTGAAATGTCCATAGGCTTGGATGGCAAAAGAAAAAAGTATAAGTTTTATAGCGGTCTAATTAACTCAAAAGCACGCCTCACTTATAATCAAGTTGAAAAAAATCTCAACAAATCATTCAATATCAAACAGGCTGGGGTTCGAGCTTCGATAGAGCATTTAAAAGATCTGGCCAACCTCAGATTGAAGCTACGACATCAAAGAAAAGCTTTAGAGATTAAGCCAATAGAGGCAACCTTAGAATTAGATAAAAACAAAGAGGTCAAAAACTTACACATAAAAAAACCTCTTTTTGCACATAAACTTGTCGAGGAATCTATGCTGCTTGCGAATGAATCTGCTGCTGAGTTTATGCAAGAGCGACTTAATCTTGGTGTTTATAGAATCCATGAAGACCCTGATCCAAGTAAACTGGAGGCGTTAAAGAAACATTTCCAGATCTCGCCCAAGCAAGTCAAAAAATTATCATCCTTGGAAGTTGTTAATTTATGCTTAGATCAAGCCAATAAAAAAAATGATACCACTGGTCAAATCTTGGTACTTCAAACTCTAGCTAGAGCAGAGTATTCAACAAATAATTTAGGTCACTTTGGATTGCAATTAGGGCAATACTCACATTTCACATCGCCAATAAGAAGGTATCCTGATTTATTGGTGCATAGATTAATCAATTCTTCTCTGGCTCAAAAGAAAATTCAAACAAGACAAAATGAATTACAAGATGAGTGTGAGAACTCCTCAATGCTAGAAAGGCGAGCTGAAAAAGCATCAAAGCAAGTCGAGCAAGTATTAATTTGTACGTATCTTAAAACAAAAATAGGATCAACTATGGATGGTGTCGTGACTGGCGTGACAGACTTTGGCTTATTCGTTAATTTAGAGCCTTACTTTATATCTGGTTTATTACATGTATCTGATTTGCCTGATGACCGATATCATTTTTTACCAGATCGTAATGCACTCAAAGGAAAAAGAAGAGGCGGGATTTATAAGCTTGGACAAACAATTAAAGTTAAAATTGCCGCTATCTTTCCCCTTGAAAGAAAGATCAATCTAGTAATCTCAAATGGAAAATAAAGATTCTACAAATCTTCGTATTGGTTTTCATAGCATTGAAATGCTATTAAAATTTTCGCCTGAAAATATAAAAAAAATCTTTATACCAGCTAGTCGTAACGATGATAGAGTTCAAAATTTAATTACTCTAGCCGAAAGCCTTTCAATCTCAATAGAAAGAAAGAAAAACTTAGCTCAGCATCCTGAAGCTGTTCTTAAGAATGAGGTAAATCTAGGATTAAGTGACCTTAAGAAGTATGAAGAAAGTATTCAACATGATAATCCTACGTTTTTAGTTATCGACAATGTCATTGATCCGCGCAATCTTGGAGCATGTATTAGATCTGCGGCTGCTAGTAATGTTGCAGGTGTCATTATCAATAAACATCATTGCTCCCCAATCACTCCATTGGTTAGGCAGGTTTCTGCTGGGGGGACTGAAGCAATTCAAATATTTACAGTCACCAATTTAATTAATACTTTGAAGCACTTTGAGAGGCTTGGCTATCTCATCTTGGGTACAAGCGAGCATGCAAACTCAAGTTATACAGAATTAGATCTTAATATACCTCTGCTGGTAATTATGGGCTCTGAAGAAAATGGTATACGCGAAAAAACATTAGTTAAATGCTCTCAAACATGCACCTTATCAAAGAGCAAAACAATTAATAGTTTGAATGTTTCGGTTGCTACTGGTGTAATACTTTTTGAAATTGCAAGGCAGAAGTTAATATAAAATTCATTTACAATGGCTTAATTAAACAATCATTGAATTGATAGAATGCTTAACCAAAGAACAATAAAAAATCCTATCAAAGCTGTTGGAGTTGGTCTTCATAGCGGCAAAGATATGACTTTAGAGCTTTTGCCTGCTCCTATAGATGCTGGGATTACTTTTATCAGAACAGACTTAGAGCCTGAAATCAGCATTCCAGCAATATTTGAATATGTCGGAGATACAACCCTCTCTACTGCTCTTTTTAAGGAAGGATACAAAATTGGGACCATAGAGCATCTTCTTTCTGCAATTGCTGGTCTTGGTATTGATAACTGCATTATTAAAGTGGATGGTCCAGAAATTCCTATTATGGATGGTAGTGCAAGTCCATTTGTATTTTTAATTCAATCGGCTGGACTAGAAGTACAGGAAAAATTAAAAAAATTTATAAAAGTCAAAAAAGAAGTACGTGTTGAGCGAGGAGATACATATGCCGCCATCAAGCCTTTTGATGGTTTTAAAGTTTCATTTGAGATTGACTTTGATGATCCAACTATTAAAAAGCATGCTCAAAAATCATCAATTGATTTTTCCTCAACCTCATTTGTAAAAGAAGTTTGCAGAGCAAGAACCTTTGGCTCAGTAAAGGACATGGATAGCCTTCAATCTCAAGGTTTGGCATTGGGGGCAAGTGTTGCTAATGCTATTGCTGTCGGAGAAGATGGTATCCTAAATGAAGAAGGTCTGAGATTTGATGATGAATTTGTGAAGCATAAAATGCTCGATGCTATTGGTGATTTGTACCTCCTAGGACACAATCTTATTGGTCAATTTTCAGGCTATAAGTCAGGCCATTCACTTAACAATGAATTATTAAGAAAAATTTTAGCGTCTGAAGATGCATGGGAGGTAGTCACATTTGAAGATTCTTCAATTGCCCCCATATCATATGCAAGAGCTCCCTTTGGCGACGCTATATAGCTTTGAGAAGATCAAAATAATTGTAAGCGATTAAATTCATGTCATTTTTAACCAAAATATTTGGAAGCAGTAATCAACGCGCACTTAAGCGGATGCAAGTGTATGTTGATAAAATCAATTTACTTGAATCAGAATATCAAAAACTAAGTGATGATGACCTTGCTTGTCTTAGAATTAAATTAAAGGAATCATCCAAAGATAGTGACTTTGATCTATTAGCTCATGCTTTCGCAGCAACTCGAGAAGCCAGCGTCAGGACAATTGGTCTAAGGCATTTTGATGCTCAGATGCTTGGTGGCATTGCTCTTTCAGAAGGAAATATTGCTGAAATGAAAACTGGTGAGGGAAAAACTTTGGTTGCTACCCTTCCAGCCTACTTGAATGCAGTTCAGGACAATAAAGTGATATTAGTAACAGTTAATGATTATCTGGCTCAAAGAGATGCTAACTGGATGAGACCGATATATGAGCAACTTGGGCTAACAGTTGGGGTTGTTTATTCAAACCAATCATCTGAAGAAAAAAAATCTGCATACCAGTGTGATGTTATCTATGCCACTAACGGCGAACTGGGGTTTGATTATCTTAGAGACAATATGGCTCTTCGTGCAGAAGATAAAGTCCAATGCTCATTAGATTTTGCGATTGTGGATGAGGTAGATTCAATTCTAATTGATGAAGCTCGAACACCTTTAATTATTTCTGGACCCTCAAATGAGAGTGCAGATTATTACGTTCAAATTAAAAAAATTATTCCAAAGCTAAAAGAACAATTAAGGGAGGGTACTGAGGATGAACCGCTCACTGAAGATGAGAGAGGTCACTATATTATTGATGAAAAAAATAGATCAATAGAATTAACTGACGATGGATATATGGTTGTTGAGAGGCATCTTGAAGATTTAGGATTGCTTCAATCTGAAGATAGCTTATATTCTGTTAGCAATTTAAAGATCATGCGTTATGTAAATGCAACTTTAAAAGCAGCATTTTTATTTAAAAAAAATATTCACTACCTGGTCAGAAATCAAGAAGTTTTACTAATTGATGAGCATACTGGCAGAACAATGCCGGGCAGAAGAATGAGCGAAGGCATTCATCAGGCACTTGAATGTAAGGAAAACACTCCTATTCAAAGAGAATCTCAAACTCTTGCATCTACAACATACCAAAACTTCTTCCGACTCTTTGAGCAGCTTTCTGGGATGACTGGTACTGCTGATACTGAGGCCGCTGAATTTGCTGAAATATATGGGCTAAATGTTTCAATTATCCCAACGAATAAGCCAATGGCTAGGGAAGATAACGATGATTTAGTTTTTCTAACTCAAGATGCAAAATTCAAAGCTTTGATAGAAGAAATAGAAATATTACGAAAAAAAGATGCGCCCATTCTAGTTGGAACAGCCTCTGTAGAATCCTCAGAAATAGTTTCCGCTCTGTTGAATAAAAAAAATATCTCTCATCAAGTACTCAATGCAAAACAACATGAAAAAGAAGCTGAGGTAATTGCAAATGCTGGACGCCCTGGAGTAGTTACCATAGCAACAAATATGGCTGGTAGAGGGACCGATATTGTATTAGGAGGCAAAGAAAATATTGGTGATGGTGAATGGGAGAAAAGACATCAAGTTGTCTTGGAAGCAGGAGGTTTGCATATTCTGGGAACTGAGAGACATGAATCAAGAAGGATTGATAACCAACTGAGAGGTCGATCAGGAAGGCAAGGAGATCCAGGATATTCGAAGTTTTTCTTATCTTTAGAAGATGACTTATTGAGGCTGTTTATATCTGATAGTCGAAGAAGTCTATTTGAAAGAATTGGCATGGGTGATGATCATATTGAACATAAAATGCTCTCTCGTGGTATAGAAAATGCTCAAAAAAGAATAGAAAGCAGAAATTTTGATATAAGAAAAAATCTACTTGAATATGATGATGTTGCAAATGATCAAAGGCAGGCAATCTACTCATTGAGAAATCAGCTACTTAATGAAGACAATATCTCTGAAGCAATAAATGATTTGATTGATGAGGAAATGCGCGCAGTTTCTAATGATTTTGTACCCTTAGACTCTGTTGAGAGTCAGTGGAGACTGGAGGAACTCGATAAATACTTAATTGATCATTACTTTATAGAAGAGAACATAGCAGCAAAAGTGAGGAATGATCAAAAATTGACTTCAGATTCCATTGCGACTCTTATTGCTGATAGCGCTGCAAAAAAATATAAAGAGAAATATCTTGAAATTGGAGATAACCTTGCGCAACTTGAAAAGCAAGTAATGTTGCAAATCCTAGATGTGCATTGGAAAGACCATTTAGCTGAAATGGATCACCTAAGACAAAGTGTTGGCTTAAGAGCCTATGCCCAAAAGAATCCAAAAAATGAATATAAACGCGAAGCATTTGAAATGTTTGAAGTGATGTTAAATGAAATTAATAGTGAAGCAATTAAAGTTTTATTTAGGATAGAGTTAGCCAGCGAAGAGGAGATTCAAGAGTTAGAAGCGAGATCTCGCGAAGCTCAGCGAAATAGAGAAATGAAGCTCCAACAAGAACAGGTTCCGCCAGTTATAGGAAATAATCCGAGCCCTGAACCAGAACAATTGGCTAAGGTAGAAACAGTTAAAGCGGATGAACCAAAATTACAAAGAAATGAAATTGTTAAAATTACTAATGGCAAAGAAACAAAAGAATTAAAATATAAAAAAGCTAAACCTCTTATAGAAAGTGGCGAGTGGAAAATAATTCACTCTTGATAAAAATCTTCTGATTCGATTGGCCTACTAATCAATTTTTCTTCATTAGTCCAGCTTCCAAAATCAATTAATTTACATTTTTCAGAGCAAAATGGACGGTAAATATTAATTGGACTAAGATCAGTCTCTTTGTTGCATTGGGGGCAAGTTTTTATCATTTTTTAGAAAGACCTAAATAAAATTTATGCATTGCGATGGATCTAATTTTCAAATTTTCTAACGAATCATTGTTAGGAATAATATCATTAGCAATACTTATTCTTTCTTCTCTGGAGCATTGAGAGTCAATAATCTTTTGAATTTGTATTTTAGAATTTTTATCTCTTAACATAGCTCTTTCAAGCTGAACAATTGGATCGCAGTCAATAACTAAAATTCTATTGTAATTGTTCATACTGTTGGTTTCAAAAATAAGCGGCACCATAATAATTGAATACGGAGATTGCGAAGCGGTTATTTTTTCAATCATCAAATCTCTAACTAATGGATGAATAATAGATTCCAATAATTTTTTTTTCTTCTCGTCATCGAAAACTTCTTGTCTTAAAAATGCTCGATTAATTGAGCCATCAGAATCAAGAATTGCGGACCCAAAGCAATCGACTATTTTCTTAAATCCAGGAGTATCCTGTTCAATTACCTCTCTAGACAAGTCATCAGCATCTATGACAGTGATACCTTCATTTTGAAAAAAATTTGCGGCAGCTGATTTTCCAGACCCAATACCTCCAGTGAGACCGACTATCATTTTTGAGGTTTGGTATTAATAAAACTTGGGACGTTATGCGCCCACGAACTTTCCTCAATTCTTGATGCTATAAACCACTTGTCATCAATCTTTTTATAAGTATCTTGATACCACATCCCAAGAAAAAAGACTTTCTCATCTTCTGTTTGCATCGGATTAAAGCACATTACTTTTCCAGAGGCTGAATTTCCATTTAAGGTTAAAGAAATATTTGAAATTAAGTGTTGATAATTTGGAAAGCGATCTAATGCAGTTTCTAAATATTTAATTATTTCTTGGAGGTTACCAGCTATGCCGCCTACAGCTGTATAGTCAATGTGAGCATCTTTTGTAAATAAATTATTAAACTCTTTAAAATTTTTTGTATCCACAGCGGTTGCATAATCAGTTACAAGTTTTTCAAGCTCCATACGATCTGAAATTTCTGCAATGTCCATTTCTTTATTTTAATACAAAAAAAAGGCCCTCAGATAAAACTGAGAGCCTTTCAAAGAAAAAAGCCTGACGATTACCTACTCTCACACAAGGAGACCTTGCACTACCATTGGCGTGAGTTCGTTTCACTTCTGAGTTCGAGATGGGATCAGGTGGTACCAAACTGCTATTGTCATCAGGCAAACTGGTATGTAATTCTTTTTCACTACAAATTTGTTATTCCTGAACAATGGAACCTTTCTTAAGGTTACATGATCAAGCCTCACGAGTTATTAGTACAAGTTAGCTCAACGCCTCACAACGCTTACACATCTTGCCTATCAACGTCATAGTCTATGACGACTCTTTAGTAGACCGAAGTCTATGGGAGATCTAATCTTGGGAGAGGCTTCCCGCTTAGATGCTTTCAGCGGTTATCCCTTCCGAACATAGCTACCCGGCAATGCCACTGGCGTGACAACCGGAACACCAGAGGTTCGTCCAATCCGGTCCTCTCGTACTAGGATCAGCTTCCCTCAAATCTCCAACGCCCACAGCAGATAGGGACCGAACTGTCTCACGACGTTCTAAACCCAGCTCGCGTACCACTTTAAATGGCGAACAGCCATACCCTTGGGACCTGCTCCAGCCCCAGGATGTGATGAGCCGACATCGAGGTGCCAAACACCCCCGTCGATGTGAACTCTTGGGGGGTATCAGCCTGTTATCCCCGGCGTACCTTTTATCCGTTGAGCGATGGCCCTTCCATTCAGAACCACCGGATCACTAAGACCTAGTTTCCTACCTGCTCGACCCGTCGGTCTCGCAGTCAAGCATCCTTATGCCTTTATACAATCTGCATGATGTCCGACCATGCTTAGGATACCTTCGTACTCCTCCGTTACTCTTTGGGAGGAGACCGCCCCAGTCAAACTACCCAGCACACACTGTCCTCGATCCGGATAACGGACCTAAGTTAGAGCCTCAACTTTACAAGGGTGGTATTTCAAGGACGACTCCACCAAGACTAGCGTCTCGGCTTCAAAGTCTCCCACCTATCCTACACAAATAAAGTCAAAGTCCAGTGTGAACCTGTAGTAAAGGTGCACGGGGTCTTTCCGTCTAGCTGCGGGTACACTGCATCTTAACAGCGATTTCAATTTCACTGAGTCTATGGTGGAGACAGTGTGGCCATCATTACGCCATTCGTGCAGGTCGGAACTTACCCGACAAGGAATTTCGCTACCTTAGGACCGTTATAGTTACGGCCGCCGTTTACCGGGGCTTCGATCAGGAGCTTCGCCTAAGCTAACCCCATCAATTAACCTTCCGGCACCGGGCAGGCGTCACACCCTATACGTCATCTTACGATTTTGCAGAGTGCTATGTTTTTAATAAACAGTTGCAGCCACCTAGTTTCTTCGACCACCATCAGCTCAAAGAGCAAGTCTTATCACCAATGGTGGCGTACCTTCTCCCGAAGTTACGGTACCATTTTGCCTAGTTCCTTCACCATAGTTCTCTCAAACACCTTAGTCTTCTCGACTTATCCACCTGTGTCGGTTTCGGGTACGGTTCCTTATAATCTGAAGCTTAGAGGTTTTTCCTGGAAGCATGGTATCAACTACTTCCCACTCAAAGAGTGGTCGTCATCAGTTCTCAACCTTAAAAGACCCCGGATTTACCTAAGATCTAAGTCTACAACCTTAAACACGGACAACCATCGCCGTGCTAGCCTAACCTTCTCCGTCACCCCATCGCAATTATAAGAAGTACAGGAATATTAACCTGTTTTCCATCGACTACGGCTTTCGCCCTCGCCTTAGGAGCCGACTCACCCTGCCTCGATTAGCGTTGGACAGGAAACCTTGGATTTTCGGCGAAGAGGTTTTTCACCTCTTTGATCGTTACTCATGTCAACATTCGCACTTCTGATACGTCCAGCATGCCTTACAGCACACCTTCAACCGCTTACAGAACGCTCTTCTACCATCTTAAATAAATTTAAGATCCGTAGCTTCGGTTTATGATTTAGCCCCGTTATATCTTCCACGCAGGCCGACTCGACTAGTGAGCTATTACGCTTTCTTTAAAGGATGGCTGCTTCTAAGCCAACCTCCTAGCTGTTTGTGCCTTCCCACATTGTTTCCCACTTAATCATAATTTGGGACCTTAGCTGACGGTCTGGGTTGTTTCCCTCTCGACTACGGACGTTAGCACCCGCAGTCTGTCTCCCATGCTCGTACTCATTGGTATTCGGAGTTTGCATCGGTTTGGTAAGTCGGGATGACCCCCTAGCCGAAACAGTGCTCTACCCCCAATGGTAATACATGAGGCACTACCTAAATAGTTTTCGAAGAGAACCAGCTATCTCCGGGTTTGATTAGCCTTTCACTCCTATCCACAGCTCATCCCCTCATTTTTCAACATAAGTGGGTTCGGGCCTCCAGTCAGTGTTACCTGACCTTCACCCTGGCCATGGATAGATCACCCGGTTTCGGGTCTAATTCCAGCAACTGAGCGCCCTATTAAGACTCGGTTTCCCTACGCCTCCCCTAAACGGTTAAGCTTGCTACTGAAATTAAGTCGTTGACCCATTATACAAAAGGTACGCCGTCACAGAACAAGTCTGCTCCGACTGCTTGTAAGCACAAGGTTTCAGGTTCTATTTCACTCCCCTCGCCGGGGTTCTTTTCGCCTTTCCCTCACGGTACTGGTTCACTATCGGTCAGCTGAGAGTATTTAGCCTTGGAGGATGGTCCCCCCATGTTCAGTCAAGATTTCACGTGTCCCGACCTACTCGATTTCACTTTTAAAAGATTTTCGCATACAGGGCTATCACCTACTATGGCCATACTTTCCAGTATGTTTTGCTAATCTTAAAAAAGCTTAAGGGCTGATCCGGTTTCGCTCGCCGCTACTACCGGAATCTCTTTTGATTTCTTTTCCTCTAGGTACTTAGATGTTTCAGTTCCCTAGGTTTGCCTCATATACCTATGTATTCAGTATAAGATAATGTGCTTATGCACACTGGGTTCTCCCATTCGGAAATCTCCGGATCAAAGGTTGTTTACCACCTTCCCGAAGCTTATCGCAAGTTACTACGTCCTTCATCGCCTTCAGCTGCCAAGGCATCCGCCTTGTGCTCTTAATTACTTGATCATATAACCCTAAAAAAGGGCTACATACTTAGTTCTCCTTTTAATGCGAACTAAGTTTTTTTGTTATTTGAGAATAACTTAATAAAATTTTCTTCTATTAATGCAGTGATCTATTGCGTTCATATTTTTGATAACAGATAAAAACATGACGCACGTAAATATAAAAATATTTACTAGAAAATTACATACCAAAACTTATAAAGAACTTCTTTTAATATTTTTGATTACTCGTGTGGGCACTCTAGTACGAAAGTATCGTTAAGGAGGTGATCCAGCCACAGGTTCCCCTACGGCTACCTTGTTACGACTTTACCCCAGTCATGAAGCACACCGTGGTAAACGCCCTCCCGAAGGTTAGACTATCTACTTCTGGTGCAATCCACTTCCATGGTATGACGGGCGGTGTGTACAAGACCCGAGAACGTATTCACCGCGACATGCTGATTCGCGATTACTAGCGATTCCGACTTCATGGAGTCGAGTTGCAGACTCCAATCCGGACTACGAAGAATTTTCTAGGATTAGCACCACCTCGCGGCTTAGCGTCCGTCTGTATTCCCCATTGTAGCACGTGTGTAGCCCTATACGTAAGGGCCATGATGACTTGACGTCGTCCTCACCTTCCTCCGGTTTATCACCGGCAGTCCCCTTATAGTTCCCGACCGAATCGCTGGCAAATAAGGGTAAGGGTTGCGCTCGTTATCCGACTTAACGGAACATCTCACGACACGAGCTGACGACAGCCATGCAGCACCTGTATCTTGGCTCCCGAAGGCACTGCTTCATTACAAAGCATTCCAAGTATGTCAAGTATAGGTAAGGTTTTTCGCGTTGCATCGAATTAAACCACATGCTCCACCGCTTGTGCGGGTCCCCGTCAATTCATTTGAGTTTTAGCCTTGCGGCCGTACTCCCCAGGCGGTCAACTTACTACGTTAGCTGCGCCACTGAAAAACATAGTTTTCCAACAGCTAGTTGACATCGTTTACGGCGTGGACTACCAGGGTATCTAATCCTGTTCGCTACCCACGCTTTCGCACCTCAGTGTCAGTACAGATCCAGGAGGCTGCCTTCGCCATTGGTATTCTTCACAATATCTACGCATTCCACCGCTACACTGTGAATTCTACCTCCCTCTATCGTACTCTAGTGAATCAGTTTTGGATGCAGTTCCCAGGTTGAGCCCGGGGATTTCACATCCAACTTAATAAACCACCTACGCGCGCTTTACGCCCAGTAATTCCGATTAACGCTTGGACCTTCCGTATTACCGCGGCTGCTGGCACGGAATTAGCCGGTCCTTATTCTGAAGGTAATGTCACGGTCATTGGGTATTAACCAATAACTTTTCTTCCCAACTTAAAGTGCTTTACAACCCTAGGGCCTTCTTCACACACGCGGTATGGCTGGATCAGGCTTGCGCCCATTGTCCAATATTCCCCACTGCTGCCTCCCGTAGGAGTCTGGGCCGTGTCTCAGTCCCAATGTGGCGGATCGTCCTCTCAGACCCGCTAAAGATCGTCGCCTTGGTGAGCCTTTACCTCACCAACAAGCTAATCTTACGCAGGCTCATCTAATAGCGAAAGCTTCAAAGAGAGGCCTTCTTTCTCCCAAAGGAGGTATACGGTATTAATCCGAGTTTCCCCGGGCTATCCCCTTCTACTAGGTAGATTCCTACGCGTTACTCACCCGTCCGCCGCTCTACTCATATCCGAAGATACTTTCTCGCACGACTTGCATGTGTTAAGCCTACCGCCAGCGTTCAATCTGAGCCATGATCAAACTCTTCAATTAAAATCATGTTGTGTTACTTTTATAAAATATTAAAAATAACTAAAAATATATATCTCGTATTTTGAACACCCACACGAGTAACCAAAAATGTTAAAAGAACTTGCCAGCTCAAGGCCGGAACGGAGAATTGTATACCCTTAGTTGGAAATATCAACCAGTTTTATAACTAATTTTTATCTTTATTTACGAGGCGTTCTGAATGCAGGAACTTCATCTTAGATCTTAGCTCTTCTCCAACCTGCTCAATTGAATGAGATGCAGTGTTTTTTCGCTTTTCTTTCATGATTGGACCACCTGATCCGTCATTGCTTTGTCGACAATCATTTAAAAATTGGTCTGCAAATTCACCGGTTTGAATTCTTTTTAATATTCCTTTCATCGCCTCCTTTGTATCATCTGTAATGACCTCCGGGCCACTCACATAGTCTCCGAATTCTGCAGTATTAGAAATAGAATAATGCATGTTAGAAATCCCACCCTCATGAATTAGATCTACTATTAATTTTGTTTCATGCAAGCATTCAAAATATGCCATTTCTGGACTGTATCCAGCTTCAACCAGAGTTTCATAACCTGCTTTAATTAATGCAGTCATACCTCCACATAAAACAGCTTGTTCACCAAATAAATCTGTCTCAGTTTCTTCTCTAAACGTGGTTTCAAGAACACCGGCTCTTGTTCCTCCATTGGCCTTAGCATATGAAAGTGCAATATCTTTTGCGCTGTGATTATCTGGATTATTACCATCTTGATAAATAGCTATTAAAGAAGGAACCCCCCCACCATTTAAGTATGTGCTTCTTACAGTATGACCTGGCCCCTTCGGAGCAATCATAATTACTGAGGTATCTATACTGGGAATAATTTTTTTAAAATGGATATTAAATCCATGTGCAAATGCTAAAACTGCATTTATTTTTAAATTTGATTTGATTTCTGATTCATATAAACCTTGCTGAAATTCGTCAGGGGCAAGTATCATCACTAAATCAGCATCACTTACAGCGTCTGAGACAGCTGCCACCTTTAATCCAGCCGCTTCAGCTTTAGACCATGACGAGGATCCTTCACGCAAAGCAACAGTAACATCCACTCCGGAATCGTGGAGATTATTTGCATGAGCATGTCCTTGTGAACCGTACCCAACGATAGCAACTTTCAGATTTTGGATAATTGAGATCTCTGCATCATCATCATAAAAAATTTTCATTTTATTTTTCTCCTAAATTTTTAAAACCTTCTCACCCTCGTGCAATCCTATGCTTCCAGATCTAGCTATTTCAAGAAGATTGACTTTTCCAATCGATTTAATCGCAACCTCTATGTCACTAGATGAACCCCAAGCAGACATGACCATGGCATCATTATTTTTTTCATGAATTTTTCCATTTAAACTCTTAAGAATTTTTTGTATTTTTTCACTACGTTTAAACTTAATCATAATAAATTCATATTCATGATGATCGCCCTCTGTTAAATCAGATACTTTGATAACATCAATTATTTTATTAATTTGTTTTGTTATCTGCTCAACATCATTCTCTGTGCCTCTTGTTGTGACTGTCATTCTGGAATAACTGCCATCAAATACTGGCCCTACGTTAAGAGTTTCAATGTTATAGCCTCGTTGATGAAATAATCCAACCACTCGAGCAAGGGCCCCAGGTTTATTCTCAATTAATATAGATAGAATTCTTTTCATGCTTTAGTATTTTTTGTAATCCACATGTCCTTCATGCTTCCATTAGGCGCAACCAGCATAGGATAAACATGTTCATTTGGATCAACATAAACATCAATAAAGACCAATCTATCTTTCATTGAAAATGCTTTCTCTAATGTTTTCTTGAGCTGAGATTGCTTGGTAACTTTCATGCCAATATGACCATATGATTCGGCGAGCTTTACAAAATCTGGTAAAGAGTCTGAATAAGTACTCGCTGAATGCCTGCCTCCGTAATTCATATCCTGCCATTGCCTTACCATTCCTAGGGCTTCATTGTTGATGTTAATAATCTTGATAGGAAGATTGTATTGTAAGCAAGTAGAGAGTTCTTGAATGCACATTTGTATACTGCCCTCTCCAGTTACACATACTACCTCATGCTTAGGAAATGCTAATTTAACCCCCATTGCAGCAGGCAAACCAAAGCCCATGGTGCCAAGCCCTCCAGAATTAATCCATCTTCGAGGTTTATTGAAATGATAATATTGGGCAACAAACATTTGATGCTGGCCTACATCTGATGTCACAAAGGCGTTCCCTTGTGTAGCATGATACAACTCTTGAACAACAACTTGCGGGGCGATCATTGCTGATTTTATTTTACTTAAATATAAATCATGATCTAAGCCATGTTTTTCACGCCATTTAGAGATTTGCAAATTCCAGTTATCCAATGCTTCAGAGTCAATTTTGATTTTTGAGCGTTTTATTTCTTTAATAAGTGCAGCCAATGATTCCTTGACCTGACCAACAATTGGAATGTCAGCATTAATAATTTTAGAAATAGAAGCAGGATCTACGTCAACATGGACAATCTTTGCATTAGGAGCAAACATTGAAGGGGTATTAGTGATCCGATCGTCAAATCTTGCACCAATTGCAATAATAACGTCTGCATTATGCATCGCCATATTTGCTTGATAGGTTCCATGCATTCCAAGCATTCCCATAAAATATTTATCTTTTGCAGGATATGCACCGAGACCCATCAAGGTATTTGTCACTGGTGCTTTTAATAATTTGTTCAAAGAAACAAGCTCTTTGTGAGCATTGCCCAAAATAACTCCTCCGCCAGCATAAATGACAGGGCGTTCTGAGGATAATATCTTCTTGCATGCTTTTTTGATTTGTCCTGGATGCGGAAATATTCGAGGCTGATAAGAACGTAAAGAAATTTCTTTAGCTCTTTTATATTCATAAAGATTTGAGGGATCAGTTTTATCTTTTGGGATATCTATAACTACTGGGCCAGGTCTTCCAGTTGTAGCGATATGAAATGCCTCTTGAACAATCCTAGGAATATCTTGAGTATTTTGAACAATGAAACTATGTTTTACAATTGGTCGGGAGATCCCAATCATATCTGTTTCTTGAAATGAATCAGTACCAATTAAATGGCTTTGTACCTGACCAGAAATCACAATAAGTGGAATTGAATCCATGTATGCAGTAGCAAGTCCTGTTATTGCATTTGTTGCTCCAGGACCCGAGGTAACCAAAGCAACACCAGGTTTACCAGTTGCACGAGAATATCCGTCTGCAGCATGCGTGGCTCCCTGCTCATGGCGGACTAAAATATGCTCAAAAGCCTTTTGTTTAAAAATAGAATCATAGATATGCAAAGCTGCGCCACCTGGGTAGCCAAAAATAAACTTGACCCCCTCATCTTTGAGAGCGCGCATTAACAGATCTCCGCCTGAAAGTTTCATGAATTCAAGATATTTACTTTTAAGTAAATGGTTTTATACATTAATTGTGATTAAAAACAAGTTTTAAGTTGATATGAAAGGCTTTAGCGGTCATTTCATGATATTAATTAAGGACTGTATATCTTCAGGAAGCACAGATTGAAATTCAAAAAATTTTTCACCTTTAATAGAGGGAAATTTGAGTTTTGAGGCATGCAATGCTTGTCTAGAAAAATTTTGAATAGTTGTTGTTAAGCTCTCAGGAGTATTTTTAGCTATAAGATTTCTAGGGTTATACAACCTATCCCCGATAATTGGTAGTTTTTTATGACTTAGATGGACTCTTATTTGATGGGTTCTACCAGTTTCTATATCTATTGATATATGTGAATAACCTTGATAAAAATTTTTTAAAGAGACATGAGATAGTGCTTCTCTTCCAACATCAGCTACTCTCATTTTTACTCTATTTCTTGGATCTCTCGCTATAGGATCATCTATTGAAAAACTCCCTATTACATGCCCAACAACCAATGCCTCATATTGCTTATAAACCTTTCTGTTCTGAAGAATGTCTACAAAAAAGTTTCTAAATTTTTCATTTTTAGCTATCACCAACAAACCCGAGGTATCTTTATCTAACCTATGTACTATGCCGCATCGAGGTAACTTTTTTAAATAAGGAAAATGAAATGCTAAAGCATTTGCCAAAGTACCATTATTGCACCCAGCACCAGGATGCATTATTAATCCTGGGGATTTATTAATTATTAAAAAATCCTCCTCCTCATGAAAAATATCTAAAGGAATATCTTCACCATCCCAAGATACCCTATTTTCCAGTATAGGATCTAAAGAAATTTCATCCCCAGTATGAACTTTATCTTTTGCTTTGAAGATTTCACCATTTACCAAAAGATTGCCTTGTGATATCCATCTTTGTATTTGGCTTCGTGAATAATCTTTAAATAAATAAGTAGCGGCTTGATCCAGCCTAAAATTATTATGTTCTTCATCAATATTTTTCTGGATCATGAGTCTAATCTAAAAACTTTTTTACTATCTTACAATCTAAAGTAATTGAATTAACCCAAATCCTTGAATAAATGTAAAATACCCTACCAATGATGCAAATAAAAAAATATATACGATTTAATTTAGCAGCTGCAATAATTATTCCAGCTTTACTCACAAGTTGTAACTCTGATGCACCAGTAATGGAAAGACCAGAAAAGGTTTATTACGATACAGCACAAAGAAGAATGAAAGCAAATAATTTCTTTTCTGCTATTGAGTCCCTACAAGCAATTGAAGCGAGGTATCCTTTTGGTCGATATGCAGAACAAGCGCAATCAGAACTAATTTATGCATACTATATGAATGGAGAAGATGAGGCCTCGCATGAAGCAGCTGAAAAATTCATTCGTTTAAATCCTAGGCATCCAAATATTGATTATGCTTATTTTATGAGGGGCATAGCTAGTTATACTAGAGATAAAGGAATATTTGCTAGAGTGTTTAAATCTGATCTTTCAAACAGAGATATCTCTGGCGCGAAACAAGCCTTTGGTGAGTTATCAGAGTTTTTAACAAGATTCCCGCAAAGCCAATATGCTCCTTATGCTTCACAAAGATTGATATATTTAAGAACTCTGATTGCAAAAAATGAATTAGTTGCAGCCGAATATTACTTGAAAAGAAAAGCATATGTAGCTGCTCTTCGAAGGGCTAAATATGTAATTGAGAATATTCCAAATACATCAGAGAATATGCGAGCTTTACAAATTATTCGAGAGTGTTATGAAGCTCTTGGTTATTTTGAATTAATGGAAGATATAGAAAGCGTGATTGAAGAAAATGGAGGCTCAATAATTGAAAGCTCAGAGCCATCATCATGGAATTTCTTTTCAAGAAAAGCACCTCGCCCAAACCAAAACTGATCTAACTTAAGAAATTATTGAATATAGCTTTTCAGTAAGTAGATTGCTGGTTCTATATAAATCCTTGGGGTTGTGCTGCTGATTGCAAATAAACCCATAACCTAGACCTTTATCCGGATCACCAAACGCAACTGCTCCTCCAACCCCTGCATGACCAAACATTTTATTATTAAAACTAGGAGAAATATTTCCTACTGAAGCAATTCCTTGCGCCAGCTCATAACCCAACCCAAATTTTATTGGTGCTCCAAAGAGCACAGAATCAGGACCCTGAGAATGAGGTGTAATAGCATACTTAAGAGAAGCATCGCTCATAATAGAAACTCCGTTTCTAGAGCAACCATTACTCAAAATGCCATATAAGGTTGCCAAACTTTTAGCAGTTCCATGTCCGTTTGCTGAAGGAATTTCTGCCATTCGCCAATCTGGAGAATTGACATAATTATCATCATCCTCCTCTCTTTCTTGGAAAGCCTGTTGGAAATCTCCACTTATTAAAGCTTGCTTAAAGTTTTGAAGTTTTTCTGGCAAGAAAAAGTTTGGAACATATCTGAGAAACTCTCCTGGGAGTTTCATGCTATCCCTGGCAATCATTAACATGTCTGCACATCGAATAAATTCACTCTTAGCAAGGCCAATATGAAAATCAATATTCAAGGGGTCAGCTATTTCTTCTTTAAAATATCTGCCAACTGAACGACCATCTACTCTTCTAACTAACTCGCCAACCAGCCAACCAAATGTTAGTGCATGATATCCCTGAGATATACCAGGTTTTCTGTATGGAGCTTGTGACTGAAGTGACTGAGTAAATTTATCCCAATCTTGAAATGAACCATTAGGAATGCCATCTTTGAATCCAAACATTGCAGCTCTATGACATAGCAAATCACTTACTTTAGTGTCTTCTTTACCATTACAACTATATTCAGGCCAATAATCACCTACGTTTTTGCTTGGGTCTAACTTATCTTGATCGATTAGTCTTGAGATACAGGTTGCTGTCACTCCCTTGGTAACTGAAAACACATTTATCAAAGTGTTTTCTTCCCAGGCTTTTGTTTTACTTGCATCTTGATAGCCACCCCATAGATTGACGATCATTTTCCCTTTATGCTCAATTGCTAATGCTGCTCCTGTTTCGAAACCGCTAGTTATCGCATCTGAAAAAATATCAGCAACTTTTTGAAATTTTGGATCACAGTAACCTTTAATCATGATTCTCGAAAATTTTTTATTTCCCCGCTCTTTAACCTGTTGTGATAATTTTCAAGCTCTTTTTTAATTGCTGGAGCCAAAATATACAGTCCCAAAATATTTGGAAGAGCTACCACAAAAATTACAGCATCAGAAAAATCTAAAACTGCAGTTAGATTAATCGTACAACCTAAGGCTATAAAAATACAAAAAAATACTTTAAAGATGTTTTCCGCCCATGCTGATTCACCAACAATATATGTCCAACCCTTTAAACCATAGTAGGACCAAGATAAGATTGTTGAAAAGGCAAATAATATTGCAATGAATGATAAGGGAAGAACCGACCAACTTAGAGTGCTGCTAAAAGCTTGAGAAGTTAACGCGATACCCTGAATGCCTTGACTAGCCATTGCAGGCTCATAAACCGTTGTTAAGATTACTAATGCTGTGAGGGTACAAATAACAACAGTATCTATAAAGGGTTCCATTAGGCCAACATAGCCTTCGGTTACTGGTTCTTGGGTTTTAACAGTTGCATGGGCAATAGCTGCCGAACCAATTCCAGCCTCATTGGAAAATGCTGCTCGTTGGAACCCCAAAATCATAATTCCTAAAATTCCACCGCTCATAGCGCTTGGATTAAATGCTTCTGTAAGGATTGCTGAGAGGGCCCAAGGAACCTTTTCTGCATTCATGAAAACCACAAGCAAGGCTCCAACAACATAAGTGAGTGTCATAAATGGAACTAATTTTGATGTAACCTTTGCAATTCCCTTAATGCCACCAATGACAACCAGTCCAACTATCCCAGCTAAAATAGTGCCAAAAAGCCAACCTTTATCTAAAAAATAGCTAGCCTCTCCACCTGTGATAAAGATAAATTGCTGAAAGGCTTGGTTGGATTGAAACATATTGCCTATACCCAAACATCCAACAACAATAGCGATTGCGTAAAATGCCCCCATTGGTTTTGCAAGCCAAGCTAAGTTTTTTTGATTCAGCCCAGCTTCTAAGTAATACATAGGCCCACCAGAAATACTTCCATCAGGATTAACTTTTCTATACATGACACCTGCTACACATTCAGCAAATTTTGTAGACATCCCTAAAAAGCCAGCAATAATCAACCAAAATGTAGCTCCCGGACCACCAATAGAAATTACAATTGCAACACCAGCAATATTTCCAATGCCTACTGTTCCAGAAACAGCTGTTGATAATGCTTGGAAATGAGTTAACTCGCCTTCATTGTCTGGTCTCGAATAATCACCTCTTAGTAATTGAAAAGCATGTTTAAAGCCACGCAGATTTAAAAACTTAAAATAACCAGTAAAAAATATGGCTGCTCCGATTAACCACAAAACTATAAGCGGCATTGAGGCTCCAAAAATTTTGATCTCATAAAAAATAAAAGAAGATAAGATATTTGTTAGAGGTTGGACAGTCGCGTTAATGGATGCATCAATACCAGTTGCTGATAAAGGTATCGAGACTATTGCAGTAATACAAAAGATAAGTCTATTGCTTTTCATGAATTGAATATACTACATTAAGAAAAAATAATACTTATGAAAATTGGAATCCTAAACTCAGACACCGTCCAAATAGAAGGCGCTGAAGAATTTGGTCAATACCCTGAAATGTTTTCTAAAATATTTTGGTCGGTTGACCCGAATCTTGAGTTCAAAACATATGAAGTTCAATTCAATAATTACCCTGTGGATATAAATGAATGTGATGCATATTTAATTACTGGCAGCAAAGCAAGTTCCTATGAGGACGTAAAATGGATTCATGATCTCAAAAAATTCATTCAAAGATTAGATCAAGATAAAAAAAAATTAGTTGGCGTATGTTTTGGTCATCAGATTATCGCTGAGGCCCTAGGTGGTGTAGTAAGAAAATCTCCAAATGGCTGGCATGCTGGCGTTGATTCAATTTCTTTGAATAAAAATGCTAATGAATATGGAGAGGAAGGCAAAAAATATAACATGGTATTTAGCCATCAAGATGAAGTTCAAAGACTTCCAAGAAATGCAACTTTAATTGCAGGATCGCCAACATGCCCAAATGGTATGTTTTTAATTAAGAATCATATTTTTTGCACCCAAGGACATATTGAATTGGATAAAAAATTTGCAAGAATGATATATGACTTTAGAAAAAAACAAATTGGAGACTCTAAACATCAGCATGCGTGCATAACACTAGCCATGAGCACTGACGAGCATGAGGTTGTAAAAAGCATTCTAGGATTTCTTAAAAAATAACTTAATATGGTTTATCGCCATCAATTGCTACGCGCTGCAATAATCTGTGAGATGGAAAGTAATCATTAATTGGCTTATGTTGTGTACTTCGATTATCCCAAATAGCAATTGAATTTGGTTCCCATTTAAAACGACAGGTATATTCAGCAGTAATTACATGATCATAGAGAAATTGCAATATTGCTGAGCTTTCTTTTTCAGGCAGTCCAATTATTTTTGTAGTAAATAACGCATTAACAAAAATAACTTTTTGATTGCTTTCAGGATGCACCCTGATAACAGGATGATTAACAGGTGGATTATCTTCTACAGCCTTCGCGAGTCGCTCTTTTCCGCCTGGCTCAGCTAGGCTTTCTTTGAAACCATAACTAAAATCATGCTCTGCCTCTAAAGTTGAAAGGAATTTCTGCATGTTTTTTGATAAGCCCTCATATGCAGCAGTCATACTTGCCCACATAGTATCACCACCCTTTGGTGGGCAAATTTTTGATCTTAATACAGAGCCAAGAGGAGGATGTTTACGGAAGGTCATATCTGAGTGCCAAACCTCAATTTTAGAAGGCTTTTCAGGTGTACTCTCTAAGATGGTAATTTCTGGAAATCCTTCTACAGTTTCATATGCGGGATGGGTTTGCACTGGTCCAAAAGACTCAGCAAGTGCTTTATGTTGAGCAGAGGAAATATCTTGATCTCTAAAAAAAATAACTTGATGCTCTATGAGCAATCTTCTAATTTCAGCATAAACCTCCGGCGAAAGATCTTGGCAAAGATCTACTCCATGTAATTCTGCTCCCAAAGCTGCAGCAACTGGCTTAACTTCAAACATAGATCATCAAAATTTTTACTTTTTTTCAGTTTACTCTCTTAGTTCACTATCAATCAAGACTGCTATAAGTAAGGCGGGTTCATCTCCATGGTTAACCCATGCATGATTTGTGCCTCTTTGAACCACGGTATCAAATGGCTCAAGCCTAACCTCTTCTTCATCAAGCAAAAGACTTACATCTCCTTTCAATAAAATAATATAGTCAATGGTCTCAGTTTTGTGCATTGCAGGATGCTTGGAGGTATCAATTCTGTGGTGCGCTGCACCTATTCGATCAAAGGCCTGAGCTGCAAGATCTTGTAACACATCCCAAGGAACACCTTCAGGCGTAGGGTTAATTTGAAAATATCTAAACTTAGTCCCATTGGCAGGAGGAGATAAAATTATTTCTGAGTCTGCTCTGTCAACATTATCCGTTGTTTCAATTGGCATACCGTCAGTATTCCAAATCTCAAAAAGACCTCCAACATCCTCACCAATTGAGCGTGCAGGAGGGCCATCAATTGTAATTATCGATTTGCCAAGCGAATTATGACCAGTAACTATCCTTCTCATACCATTTCTCCAATTTTAATAATTTTAACATCTATATCTAATCTGTAGATTCAATAAATACTGGAATGATGCTGACGGTTACTCTTGAATTCTATTGCTAATCTTTTTTAGGAATGCCAATTCTCAGTTTTATATTTTGTGTAGTTGGCCCTTCGATCATAAATTTTGCTTGATCAAAAGTTGGTGGCGACATCCTTCCCATGACATTATTAGAAAATCCATATTGCTCTTTTGGGATACCAAAAAAATTTTTATCGAGTTTTTTATTCCCGTTAGAATCTACAAAAAGAGAAATAGCATATTCGCCTCGAGGCAACATACTATTAATTTCAAAATTTTGAAGATCAATCTCTTCTGCAGAAGTAATACATGAATCTTCTTCAGATTCATTTTCAACTGTTCTTTTAAACGCTCCCACATCCTTGCATATGCTGAAGTATAAAATCCCTGGTTTATCTAAATTTAATAGATTTATTTTTAAGCTTACCTCTTCAGAATAGCACTTAGGCGTTAATGCCAAAAAACTTAAAATAAGAGGCATTATCCAAAAGAGTCTTCCACAATTAGGTAAATAATTTTTCATAATTTTTTCTTTTTGTCCTTCATTCTATTAATTTAAAGCTTTTTTGAAAGCGCGTAGCATGCGGGAATATAAAATAAAGCAAGAATTGCAGATCCTATGACTCCACCTGCCATTGCCCATGCAAGAGGTTTAAAAAAGATGCTTGTTATCAATAAAGGCATAAATCCGCCAATTGTTGTAGCAGAAGTAGTAATTACATGTCGTGTTGATCTAATTATTACCTCAACTAAATCTTCTTTGTTTATTGGTGAATTTGCATTAGATTCTTTGATATGTGAAAGCACTACTATAGAGTCATTAATGGAAAGACCAGCTAATCCAATGGCTCCAACAAGCCCAATAAATCCAAAGTTAGCTTGCCCCATTGTTAAGCCTAGAAATGCTAAGCCTGTGCACCAAATTGCCACACTTAAAATTAAAATTGCTTGCCGAAAGGAATTTAAAGCAGAAACTAAAGCAATAATAATAAGCACAAAGAACAAAATAGCTGATGAAAAAATATTTGATTGAGACTGTCCTCTTGCTTCTGCTTCTCCACCAACCTCAAGAATATACCCCGGGGGAAGTTCAGCTTTAAAGTCCTCGATCTTGTTTTTTAAATATTTTTCAGTATCTGAAGGCAATAACCCTGGCCAAATCCAACCTGCTATTTGATTTTGTCTTATACCGGCATCACGAGACACAAAGTTTGCTTGGTTGGTGATTTGAAATTCTCCATAATTTGAAGAGTAATCAAAGCCATCTTTGGAAGGCACAGATAAAAATTTAGTAGATTCAATTGAGTCAACTGATGAACCTCTTAATTTAATTGGCAGTTCCTTGTTCCCATCAAGCATCGTGCCGATAGATATTCCTTCACTGGCAATAGCTAGTTCATTAATAAAAAACTCACCTGAGATAGAGTTAAGGGCTAAATCAGATTCATTAAATTTAAATTCTAGGTTAGTTGCTCCTCCGGATAATTCACTGCTAGTTAAAAAAACATCTGGGGAACTTTTAATAATTAACTCTAACTTCTTTCCTAGGGATCGTAAAACAGATAAATCTGGACCGTCAATGCTGAACTCTACTGCAGCTTCAACTGGCGGGCCAGACTTAAATTTATCTACAATTATCTTCAAGTCAGGATTTTCAAAATTCAATCTCTTGGCAAGGCTTGGTAACTCTTTAACCATGGCGT
The DNA here is from genome assembly GCA_902595065.1 of uncultured SAR86 cluster bacterium. GTDB lineage: Bacteria > Pseudomonadota > Gammaproteobacteria > Magnimaribacterales > D2472 > D2472. Next base: position 685,475 of record CACJOM010000001.1, on the reverse strand, counting down.
CATAAGAAGAAGCTATATAAACACCCTCAGCAATATTATTTGCTCCTAAACCAGAATCTCCTCCAATCACGTTATATAAAACTCTGGGCAATCTCCTGCCGATAAACCAAAAATCACTTTCAGCAAGCCCAGATTTTGCTATAGATTCCCTTAATTCCAATACTTCTTCTTCAGTTTTTTTAACATTTGAGTTTGCTGGGAGCTCTATCATCACCCTGAACATATTTCTATCTAACTCTGGAAAGAAGTCAGCCTTTAAAAATGGGAAGGAGAAAAAGCCCAGCATTGGCAATACCATAGCTATTAAAATTGCTCGTTTTGGAACAGCAAATGCCCAAGTGAGAATATTCCTATACCTATTTAATAATTTGGTATTTGAAAACCCATTGCCTGCAAAAATTTCTTTCTCAAAATACTTAATTTTATCCATGTAATTCAATAAAACTGGAACTACATACAGCGCAAGGAAAAGGGAGGATGTGATTGATAATATAACTGTTTTAGCCATGCCTCCAACAAATTCTGCACTTGGGCCTTGACCAGCAGCAATAGGGAAAAAAGATAATGCAGTTGTAGCAGTTGCTGCAGATAAAGGTATCCACAAATGTTTGAAAGTTTCTGTTGATGATTTCTCTCTGGAGTGACCCAGACTGCGCCTGTATTTAAAATCTTCTACTACTATTATTGCATTATCAATCAGCAATCCTAGCGCAATAATAATTCCGGTCATCGAGGTTTGATGAAGAGGTAAGCCCAACAATTTACAACCGAATAACACTAAAAAGATAGTTAAGGGAATTACTGAACCAACAATTACAGCTGATTTAAAGCCGAGCAAAAAATAGCTAATGCCAATAACTATAAATGTTGCAAAAAGAATGCTTGAATATAAATTATTGAACTTTTGTTTAAAATAAAAAGACTCGTCGTAGATTTTTTCTATAGAAATCTCTTGTGGCAACTGCTTTCTGTATTGTTCTACTAATTCTTCAGCATTTTTTACATATAGATCTACTCTTTGTGAAAAAGCTCCTCTAACCTCAACCAAAACTGCTTTCTTTCCATTAAAAAGAGTTAATTCTTCTGGGGGATCTCTTGGATTTTTAGATAAGTGTGCAATATCACCCAAACGAATAATTTCATAATCGTTAAATACTTTAATTGGCAAATTGGCAACTTGTGAGAGATTGGTTAAATTGTCTTTTGATTTAACTAAAAGCTCTTTGCCATTTTTTGAGATTTGTCCTATTGGTTTTTTTGTATCAAGTGCTGATAATACCCTTACCACTTCTTGGAAAGTTAGTCCTAACGCGGAAAGCTTGGCATTATCAATCTCTACAAGGACCTCCTCATCTGCAGCACCAAAAACATAACTTTGCTCTGAACCACCAGCATATGCCAAGCTTTGACGCAAATCTTCCGCAATACGAGAAAGTAAAATTAATGGAATTTCGCCCTCGCCATCCCAAGTTAAAGCATAAATTAATGTTGAAGGCGGGCCGCTGCTTCTTATTAATTGAGGCTTAACATCAGGAGGTAGCAAAAATGATGACTGATCGATTTTGTCTTGAACCTCAGACCAAACTTGCTCAATTAAATCCGGAGTTACCTCATCTTTAATCTCTAAAACTATAGTGCCAAAACCTTGTGAGGCAAATGAAACAATTTCATCAAGCTCATAAATTTCTCTAAGCTTTGCCTCCACAGGCTCCAAGATTTGGGTTTCAATTCTAGTAGGAGAGGCTCCAGGATAAATCGTTTGGACTGATGACCACCTTTGAGCAAGTTCAGGATTTTCCTGTCTTGGAACTGTGCTTAATGCAAAAATCCCTGAAAGAAAAATAAATATTAATAGTAAAGCAAAAACTCTTGGTCTATTAAATAAAATCCTAAGTAGTAACATGAATTAATTAACCTTGAGTATTTCACTCTCAATCACTTGCTCTGCTCCACCTGAAACAACCATATCTCCTGCTGAAATTGTTCCAGCAATGAAGGCGTTATCTCCTTCAACATGAATTAGTTCAACAATCTCTTTTGAAACTGAGAATTGGTTATTTTGGTCCTTAAATACAGTATAGATATTCCATAAACCCTGAGTTCCTTGAGAAAGAGATTTTAGGGGCACCCAGGCACCTGTGACCGATTTGGTTTGTTGCAATTGAAGGTATGAAATAGAACCAGGATTTATAAATTCAGTAAATTCAAAAATGCAAAGCCTATTATCTGTGCCTTGGCTGCTCATTTTTGCAAAACGCTTTAGTGAAGCTTGATAAATCTTACTATCTATAGAAAAGTCATATGATTGTCCAATAACTAATCCCTCAATAATATTAGCAGGAACTGAAACATGGGCTTCAACAGATTTCGAATCAATAATTTCTAAAATTGGTGCTCCAGGACCGATAACAGTTCCAGCATCTAAAAATCTATTCTGAATGTATCCACTAAATGGGGCCCGAATCATAGTCTGCTCCAATTTAACCGAATACAAATCTACCTGCGCTTTAGCTATCAAATATTCTGAATTTGCCCGATCTAATTCTTGATTCGAAATAAAACCTTTAGATTTTAAATCTTTATATCTTTTCAATGCTTGGCTTGATAAATCATATCGTGCCTTTGCTTGATTAAAGTTAGCCTGCATTTCAGAGGGATCTAAGGCAGCTAATATTTCATTATTTTTAACTGCATCTCCTATATCAACTTTGACTTCAAAAATTTTTCCAGGAATTTCAAAGGCTAACTCGGAATAATTTAGTGGAAGTATCTTTCCAGGAAAGCGCTGAGTTATATTATAAGAATCTTGAATTTCAATTGTTGTAATTTCTAAGGATGCATTCGCTGATAAGTCAAAAGCTAGAAAGAAAAATAATAATGATTTCAAAAATTTATTCATAAAAATTAGTATGTTATGCTAGTAATGTTAGCAGCGTAAACATAGTATATATTTAATGTATTCACTGTCAACATTATTCGATTATGAAATATCATCACGGGAATCTAAAAGAAGAATTAATTTCAAGCGCTTGCAAGATTTGTGAAGCTAGCGGGCATGATCACATGAGTTTGAGGTCTATTGCAAAAGAGGCAAGTGTCTCTCAAACAGCCCCTTACAGACATTTTAAAACAAAAGAATGTCTTCTTGCGGAGGTATCCAAGAGAGGTTTTGAAGAGTTAACTGAAAGATTAAGGGCGGCAACCAACAAAGAAAGCAAGGCAACCGCAAAAGATAGATTTCTTGAAATGGGTCTTGCCTATCTTGAATTCGGTCTTGAAAAAAGAAAAACCTATGATCTAATGCATAGCCCTGTCATTGATAAAGTTGAATTCCCAGAGCTGTTAGATACAGCCACAGGCGCATTTGAAGAATTAGTTCAAATCCTAAAAGAGCTATTTCCAGGAATATCTGAGGATTCGCTTGGAAAAAAATGCATAAAATTTTGGGCAATGATGCATGGCTTAGTTGGCTTACTGGACATGAAGATAGAACCAGAGACTGACACCAATGCAGGCTCAGCTATGTCAGTTGTAAAAGATGACTTTCGATCCTTCCTAGAGGAATCTCTAGAGATCTAATTAACTTTGACAGTAATTTTTTTTGAAAAAATTGGCGGGTCGTGGGGAATATGACGAAAATCTCCTAACAACAACTGCAATGTGTGCTCCCCTTTTGTTAACTCAATCTCTACCTCTGTTTGCCCCTTCCCAAAATGAACATGATTTTTATCAGCTGGTATTGGAAGGTTGAGTGGAGGTAGATCGGCATCAATAATTAAATGATGATGGCCTGTATGCATCACCTGAGCGCCAGCTGGAGCAACACCAAAGTTCTCTAAACCAAATCTGACTGTAACTTTTCCTGAAATAGACTCTCCATCGTTTGGAGAAATAAAATAAACAGAAGCATTATCTTTACCAGGCGATAATTCTATTGCATGCAATGAGCATGAGAATAAAAAAATAAATAAGTATCTCATCAAACTAAGTATCCTCCATCTGCATACATCAAGGTATTAAATGTCTCTGCGCTTTGTGAGCTTTTGACACTTGCAATAACAATTTTATGGGTATGATAAGGAATTGTTTCTTCAACTTTACAAAAGATGTTTGATTGAGCGTTTTTAATAAAAGGAATATTTACTATATCCCAAAAGTCATTTTTAAATCTTTCAGATTCAAGTTGCTTTGAACTACATAGATTTGAAATCTCTTGCTGATTATTTTGAAGAATATTGATACATAAATCCTTTCCAGGAATTAAAACATTATGAATACTGGCATATTTATTAACACAAACCAAAATTGAGGGAGGGTCAATGGTTAATGAGGTTACCGAGGATGCTGTCATAGCGTATGGTTTGTTAGATGAATCTTTTGCTGAAATTACACTCACCGATGCAGCTAAAAATCTCATAGCAATAATAAATTGTTCTTTGGACATAGACGTTATAATTTATACTCAGTAAAAATTTTTAAAATTGAACACATCAAGCATAAGAATAATTGGAGGTAGACACAAGAGCTATCGAATAGTTTTTAAGGCTTCGCCTACTCTTAGACCAACAACTGATCGCGCAAAAGAAACTTTATTTAGCTGGCTTCAATTTGAATTAGATAATAAATCTTGTCTCGATTTATTTGCTGGAACGGGCAGCCTTGGTTTAGAAGCATTATCAAGAGGTGCTGGACATGTTATGTTTGTAGAGAAAGAAAAAAGTCTGTACAAAAATATTTTAATAAATATTGATCGTCTTGGTTATGAGGATAATACTCAAGCTATATGTAGCGATTCTTTTAAATGGCTCAAAACAAATAAGCAAAAATTTGATTTGATTTTTTTAGATCCTCCATTTGATCAAATTAACTATAAGATGCTAATCAAAGCAATCTATCAAAGCAATGTTCTGAATCAGGGCGGCAAAGTCATTCTCGAAACAAATAAGCATACTGAACTTGAACTTAATAATGTTCAAAATATTTTAAAAGATAAAACTATAGGAGATGTGAGGCTAATGATTTTGCAATGAAAATTAGAATAGCAACTAGGCGCTCTCCACTTGCAATGCTTCAAACCCATGAAGTGATAGAGAGAGTTCGATTATTTAATCCTGAATGTGTTTGTGAAGTTATTCAAATTGAATCAGAGGGTGATCTTACGAATGAGCCCTTGCATACTGTTGGTGGCAAAGGGTTATTTGTATCTAAGTTAGAGTCAGCTTTAAAGAACGGATTGGCCGACATGGCGGTTCATAGTCTAAAAGATGTGCCGGCAGTAGTAGATTCTCAGTTTAATATTGCAGCAACTTTACCTAGAGAAGATGCTAGAGATGTGCTTCTTTTAAAGAATGGCTTAACAATAGATGACTTGTCAAAAAATCTTAAAATTGCTACATCCGGGCCTAGAAGAAAAGCTCAGTTACTTGCCATGAACTCTGAATTAACAATTGTTCCAATTAGAGGAAATATTCAAACAAGAATCAACAAAATAGATTCTGAAAACTTGGATGGTCTTATTGTGGCTAAAGCTGCCCTAAATAGATTACAAATCTCACATCCAAATACGTACTTATTTTCAGAAGAACAAATGCTATCCGCAGCAGCTCAAGGAGCAATTGGTATCGAGGTCAATGCAATTGATCTAAAATCTGAAATGGGCGATTTACTGCAATTGCTGAATGACGAATTAACCTACCAAGCTACAGAAATTGAAAGAGAGATTGTCGCATCATTAGAAGGCAATTGCTTATCTCCAATCTCTGCTCTTTGTAAGATCGAAAACCATAGTGCCAACCTTAAAGTAAGAGTTTCAAATCAAGCTGGAACTAAAGTTTATAATGAGGCGATTAAATTCAAACTAGAAAATAAAATTGATGCTATGCGGGGTTTCATAGAAAAATTAATTCGTAACGGTGCCAAAAAGATTATCCAACTATAAATGATTGTAAACACCAGACCCAAAGATCTAAGCCAAAAAACCAATGCTTTACTTGAAAGTTCTGGAAAAAAATTTATCCACATACCTCTTACAAAAATCGTCAAAACTGACCCACCTATAAAAGCTATGCAACATATCAAAAATCTTAAAAATTATGATGTTGTGATATTTACAAGCCAATCTGCGGTACGTTATGGAGCTAAATTTTTTCAAGAATCTCCATTTTCTAATAAAAATATTCCCATTCTGGCAATTGGGCTAGCAACTCAGAAAGCATTGGATAAACTTAATCTTACCTCATCCATTCCATCAACATTTAATTCAGAGGGTTTAGCAAATGTTATAGAAAAAATGGGGTATAAAAAATGCCTAGTGTTTTGTGGAGAAAAGAAACCACAAATACTCTCTCTCACCGATGCAAATATAGATACATTTCCTTGCTACGCGTCTAATGATGAAAAGAATATTGATGTTTCAAAAATCAAGAGTAAAGGTAAATTAATAATCTTGCTTTATACGTATCAGAGTATAAGGGTTTTAGCTAAAGAGTTGCCAGTTAATGAAAATCAACAGACAACTTTGGTTGTTGCTTCAAAAAGAATAGAGGACTTGGCAATGGAGTATGGCTTTAGAGATATTGTCTTGGCAGACTCTCCTCATGATGCAGATATGATAGAGGCTGCCCTAAGAGCAGACTAAAAACATCACTTTTTCTTTCCATTACCGTTGCCACTTTTCATGGCACTAAAGAACTCATCATTTGTTTTAGATGATTTTAATCTTTCGATTAAGAATTCAATAGCTTGTGAATCTTCCATATCATCAAGAATCTTTCGAAGAATGAACATTCTTTGAAGCTCTTCAGGGCTTGTCAAAAGGTCCTCTCTTCTAGTCCCTGAGCGTCTTATGTTAATTGCTGGGTATATCCTTTTTTCTGCTATTTTCCTTTCTAAATGGATCTCCATATTACCCGTTCCCTTAAATTCCTCATAGATAACTTCATCCATTTTTGAACCAGTTTCAACTAGCGCGGTTGCAATAATGGTAAGACTTCCACCTTCCTCTAAATTCCTTGCAGCCCCAAAAAATCTTTTCGGTCTTTCTAGTGCATTAGAGTCTACACCGCCTGAAAGGATTTTTCCTGAGGCAGGCTGAACTGAATTATATGCTCTTCCTAATCTCGTGATTGAATCAAGCAATATGACAACATCTTTTTTATGTTCAACAAGCCTTTTAGCCTTTTCGATTACCATATCTGCTACTTGAACATGTCTTGATGGCGGCTCATCAAATGTACTTGCAACTACCTCTCCTCTAACTGTTCTTGACATATCTGTAACTTCTTCTGGTCTTTCATCAATTAGCAGCACTATTAATTCAACCTCAGGATTATTCTTAGTTATTGAATGAGCAATGCTTTGAAGCATTAATGTTTTACCTGCTTTTGGTGGAGAAACAATTAATCCTCTCTGTCCTTTTCCAATTGGGGAAGCAAGATCAATAATTCTGGAAGAAAGGTCTTCAGCTGATCCACTTCCTTGTTCCAGGGTAAGACGAGATGTTGGAAAAAGTGGTGTTAAATTTTCAAAAAGAATTTTCTTTTTTGTTTTTTCTGGTGCCTCTTTATTTATTGTGTCAACATAAACTAACGCAAAATATCTTTCACTATCTTTGGGAGGTCTGATTTTTCCATGAATCTCATCTCCTTTCCTAAGACTAAATTTTCTTACTTGACTTGGTGATACATAAATATCATCTGGACCAGAGCAATAAGATCCTTCAGGAGACCTTAAAAAACCAAATCCATCATTTAAAATTTCTAAGACACCCCCCCCATAAATATCTACACCTTCTTTAGCTTGTTGCTTAAAAATGCGAAAAATAATTTCTTGTTTCTTTAATCGACCTACATCTTCAATGCCAAGACTTTCTGCAATATCTACCAATTCGTTAATTGGCTTTGCTTTCATTTCAGTTAAATTCATAAATTTTCTCTCTGGTTATTTAGGAGTAAAAGGTTTTGATTTGATAGGTAGCTATAAAGCTAAGATGGAGAAAATGATAATTCCTTTTCTCGCAAGATGCAAAGTTTTTTATACTTCTGCTGCTATAAAATCCTCCAATTGTTGCTTACTGATAGCGCCTATTTGAGTTGAGGCCACTTCACCATTTTTAAATATTAATAGGGTTGGTATTGATCTAACACCATATTGAACTGCTAAATCCTGATTGGAATCTACATCTAATTTGCATACCTTCACTGAACCTACCATTGCATCAGCAACTTCTTCTACTGTCGGAGCGAGCTGTTTGCATGGACCACACCATTCAGCCCAAAAATCGATTAAAACAGGCAAATCCGATTCCAAAACTTCTTTATCAAAATTTTCAGATGTAATCTCTTTGACGTTGTCACTCATGAATTTAACTCCGATGCTATTTGCTTTGCTGCGTAGGTTAAGATGGCATCTGCACCAGCTCGTTTGCAGCACAATAGTGATTCTAACATAACATCTTTATCAAGCCACCCCTTATCTATACTTAACTTAAGCATTGAATACTCTCCGCTTACTTGATAAACAAAAGTAGGAATTTGAAACTCAGATTTAATTGCATGAACCACATCAAGATATGCTGTGCCAGGCTTAACCATAACAATATCTGCTCCTTCTTCTATGTCCATAGCTGTCTCATGAAGAGCCTCATCAAGGTTAGCAAAATTCATCTGATATGTTTTCTTTGAAGCCTTGCCAAGATTTGAAGAAGATCCTACTGCCTCCCTAAATGGCCCATAAAAGCTGGAGGCGTATTTAGCAGCGTAGGATAATATTACGGTATCTACAAATCCATTTGACTCTAAAACATTCCGAATAACCCTTACTCTTCCATCCATCATATCTGAGGGAGCAAGAACATCTGCTCCAGATTGAGCTAAAAGCAGGGCTTGGTCTTGAAGAAGCTCTAGAGTTTTATCATTGTCTACTTTGCCATCAAACAAAACTCCATCATGTCCGTGATCTGTGTAAGGATCTAGCGCAACATCAGCAATTTTAATTACTTCAGGAAATTTGTCTGCTAACCCTCTTAAAGCCATGCACACTATATTTCTATCATCAAAAGCATGTGAGCCTTTTTGATCTTTTTTACTTGAATCAATTGCAGGGAAGATAGCAACAGCTTTCACACCTTTGTTAACTAATTCTTCAGTTTCAACATAAAGCGATTCTAAATTATGTCTATATATTCCAGGCATGGAGGGTATTTCAACTTTGGCTTCTGATTGATCTGCAATGAAAATTGGCTGAATTAAGTCATTAGTGCTTAAATGATTTTCAGCAATCAGGTCTCTTAGATAGCCCTTTGAACGTGTTCTTCGCAGTCTTGATTGGGGGTAAGTTCTTTTAATCATAAAAATTAGTCAGTAATTGCACCCTGTGATGCTGACTGAACTGTTTTTTTGTATTTTGCCAGCACTCCACTTTTTGGGGACGAATTTGGATTTTTCCAGTTTTCTAATCTTCTTTTCATCTCATCGTCAGAAATATTAAGGGATAAAACATCTGCATCGGCATCAATTGAGATTTCATCTCCATCCTCAATTAATGCAATAGGCCCCCCCATCTCAGCTTCTGGGCTAATATGCCCAACCACAAAACCATGAGTCCCGCCTGAGAACCTACCATCAGTTATGAAAGCAACTTTGTCTCCTAGCCCTTGTCCCATAATTGCAGAAGTAGGCTTAAGCATTTCTCTCATTCCAGGTCCACCCTTTGGTCCTTCAAATCGAATAACAACTACATCGCCCTCTGAAATTTTTTTCTCAAGAATTGCTGTCATACCCTCTTCTTCAGAATTGAAAACTTTTGCATTCCCCGTAAATAGAGTGCCCTCCTTACCTGTAATTTTTGCTACTGCTCCTTCTGGAGCTAAGTTCCCATACAGCACTCTTAAATGGCTAGAATTTTTTACCGGGTTAAATAATGGCAGAATAATTTTTTGGCCCTTAGGATATGAGGAGACTTCTTCAAGATTTTCTTCTAAGGTTTTCCCAGTAACTGTTAGGCAATCTCCATGCAGTAAACCTTGCTCAAGCATTAACTTCATCATAGGAGCAATCCCACCAATTGCATTAAGCTCAGACATAAAGTGCATACCAAAAGGCTTGATATCAGCCAAAACAGGAGTAACTTTTCCTATGCGTGTAAAGTCATCAAGATCAAGGTCAACACCAATCGAGTGGGCCATAGCAAGAAGATGCAAAACAGCATTTGTTGAACCCCCCAATGCAATCACAACCGCGATTGAATTCTCAAAGGCTTTTTTTGTCATTATGTCGCTAGGCTTTATATCAAGATCCAACAAGTTTTTAATTGCAGCCCCTGCATTTAGACAATCTTGTTTTTTATCATTTGAAACTGCATCTTGACTGCTACTCCCAGGCAAACTCATTCCAAGAGCCTCAATGCTCGACGCCATGGTGTTAGCGGTATACATGCCACCACAGGAGCCTGGACCTTTAACCGAAACTTCCTCTACTGCTATTAATTCTTCCTCGCTGATACTACCTTTTGCATACTCACCAACTTTTTCACAGACAGTAACATAATCAGTATTTAGGGAACTTGGCTGAATAGATCCTCCATAAATAAATATTGAGGGTCTATTTAATCTTGCCAATCCTATTAAAGCTCCTGGCATATTTTTATCACACCCACCAATTGCGACTACACCATCGTAACCTAAGCACCCAACAACAGTTTCTATAGAATCTGCTATAACCTCTCTTGAGACTAATGAATATTTCATTCCTTGAGTCCCCATTGATATACCATCTGATACCGTAATAGTATTGAAAAGAACTCCTTTGCAGTCAGAGCCATCAATAGATTCCTCTACCAATTCTGCCAATTCATTAATATGCATATTGCAAGGTGTTACTTTTGACCAAGTAGAGGCTATCCCAACTAATGGTTTTGAAAAATCAGCAGTTTCAAAGCCAACACCTCTAAGCATAGAGCGCGATGCAGCCTGATGTGGGCCATCGACTAAATCCTTTGAAAATTTTCTATTAGACATAATTAAACAGTTGAATAACGTAATGCAGCATTGAGAAGTTTATCAGTATAGTCCTCTTCTGGGTTTGAGAAAACTTGTTTAGCCACCCCTGATTCAACAATGAACCCATTTTGCATTACAAATATATAATCTGACATTGATCTAACCACCTTAAGATCATGACTAATAAAAAGATATGTCAATTCATACTCTTTCTGGATATTTTTTAACAATTCAATAACCTGAATTTGAATTGATCTGTCTAATGCAGATGTAGGCTCGTCTAAAATCATAAATGAAGGGTTTAAGATTAGCGATCTTGCAATTGCAACCCGTTGTCTTTGTCCACCAGAAAACTCATGCGGATATTTAAATCTATCATCGGGATTAATCTCTACAGCCTTTAGACTATCTGCAATCCGTTCATCCTTTTGTTTTTTTGTAAGATCAAAATGCACATCTAAACCTTCTCCCACTATTTCCCCTACAGTCATTCGAGGCGAAAGAGAGCCATATGGATCTTGAAAAACAATCTGAATATCTTTTTTAATTGATTTTAATTCCTTAGAATTTAATTGATCAAGATCTGCACCGTTATAAGTCACTGAACCTTGATAATTAATTAATCCAGCTAAAGCTTTACCAAGGGTGGACTTACCAGAGCCAGACTCTCCTACCAATCCTATTGTTGATTTTTTTGGAATAGAAAAATTCACATCTTTGACTGCATGAAAAAAATCTTTTTTAAAAAAAGTCTTGTTTGGCAAAGAATAAAAAATATTTAAATCCTTGACTGAAATCAAAGGAGGCTCTTCCTCTAAGCGCTCTTGCTTGATTGATGGCTCAGAATTAATTAGCTTTTTTGTATATTCATGCTGTGGATTGAGAAAAACTGATTTTGTCTCACCCTGCTCTACAACAAAACCTTGCTGCATGACTGTGATAGTGTCTGAGAATTTTTCTATTAAGCCTAAGTCATGTGTGATAAATAAAATTGACATTCCTACCTCATCCTTAAGCTTTATCATTAAATCAAGTATCTGAGCCTGAATTGTTACATCTAGCGCGGTTGTTGGCTCATCAGCAATAAGTAATTTAGGTTTATTAGCTAAAGCCATTGCTATCATAATTCTTTGACGTTGTCCTCCAGAAAGCTCGTGAGGGTATGATGTGAAACGTCTGTTGACCTCAGGAATTTCTACCAAATTCATTAGATTTTTTGCCTCTAATACAGCATCAGATTTCGGTTGTGCTTTGTGTAATAGAATAGATTCAACAATCTGGCCACCGACTCTATGATATGGGTTCAATGAAGTCATGGGTTCTTGGAAAATCATTGAAATTTTATTTCCTCTAATGTTTCTCAAAGAGTTTTGATTGGCACTCAAGATTTCTGTTCCATCAAATATTATCGATGAGTCATCCCCATAAGATGCCTTTGGTTCTGGTAGTAAGCGCATAACAGACATTGCAGTGACTGATTTACCTGATCCAGATTCCCCCACTAGTCCCACTATCTGATTTTCTGCAATTTCCAGGTTTAAATTTTTGACGGCTGAAAACTCAGTATTTCTGACTTTAAAATTAATAGATAAATTAGAAATTTTTAGCAATGGTTTCATTATTTTAAAAAGTTTTTATATGTCTTAAGCAAGTCTCGAGTTGCCTCTTTAGCTGCTTTCAAAGCAGTCATGTTAACAAAACCATGAATGAGATGGGGATAATGAATTTGTTGAACTTCATTATCAGAGCTATCAAGCAATCTGGCATAAGCTTCCCCCTCATCACTTAAGGGATCAAAACCTGCAGTAATTATTAGTGTTTTGGGAAGTTTCACATTAGGATCAACGGTTAAATTAAACGCTGGGTCGGTAAGATTTTTACTTGAATCCATTAATTGCTCCCAAAACCAAATCATAGCTTTTTGACTTAAAAAGAATCCATCTGAAAAATCATTTTGAGATTTGGAGTTGCAAGTGGGATCCGTCATAGGATATATGAGGCATTGTGAAAGAGGTAGCTCTAAATTATTAGTAGCTCTAAATGTTGAAAGCGATGAAGCAAGATGACCGCCAGCACTATCGCCACAAACGCTAATATCTCCAACGGTAAGATCTAATTTTTCTGCAAGCCACTCTATAGCTAGATTTGCATCTTGTAACGAAGATGGAAATCTATTTTCAGGTGCTAGTCTGTAATCAAGAGAGAAAAATTTTGCACCAATTTCTGCTGAAAAGAATTGCAATGCGGCATCATGACTTTCTATGCCGCCCAAAACATAGCCACCTCCATGAAAATATAAAATAGGTGTGGACGTCGAGAACTTACTTGGGGAATACTCTCTGATTTGAAGGCTGCCAAATTCAGTTGATAATAAATGATCAATGCATTGAACTGGCATACAAGGTTTTGAACTTAATGGTAATCCATCTATAAGTTTTTCTCTTAATTCTCTGGGAGAATTAAAAACACTAGGATCATCGAAAGTATCTATTTGCAATGATTGAAGCGCTAAAAAAGCTTGCGTTTGATGATCAAGAATTTGATTGTTAATTACAATACTTTTTTGAAAAGTAAGCAGTCGCAAAAACCAAACCGGTATTTTGAAAAAAAATTTTAAAAATAATTTTATTGCCATGCTTTCTTTTATAATGCGCAAATGAATTCTAGGGTCTTATTATACGCATTTGTTTTTCTGCCTGGCTTAATATTTGCTGGAGGTCCATTTATAGATAAAAAGATTTTGGATGTTGATGAGGCATTTATTTTTAAATCGTCAATTGTAGAAAATAAAATACTTATATCTTGGAAAATTAAACCCGGGCACTATCTTTATAAAAAATCAATTTTAATTCAAGCAGGTGATAAGATCTTGAAACATAATTACAGATCAAAGAATGAATTAAAGATATCTGATGAGTTTTTTGGAGAATCAATTATTTTTAAAGATAACTTAGAGGTTGATGCTGAATTTTCAAATGTTAATCTAAATATCCTTAATGATATTAAAGTAACATATCAAGGTTGTGCTGAGGGAAGGTATTGCTATCCTGAAATAATTAAAAGTATCTAAAATCGTTTAAATTCTTAAAAAAAGCATATAAAATCATTTAAAAATGAAAATATTAATTATACATGGCCCAAATTTAAATCTACTTGGTGTAAGAGAGCCTGAGGTCTATGGCTCAGTGACAATGGAAGAAATTAATCAAGGGCTGAAACAAAGAGCAAGTTCTCATAATATTGAGATTGAAGCTTTTCAAAGTAATGCCGAGCATGAAATTGTTACTAAACTTCAAGATTCAATGGATCAGATAGATTTTATAATTATAAATCCCGGTGCTTTAACACACACTAGCATAGCAATTCGAGATTCCTTGCTTGGGATTGGAGTTCCATTCTATGAGGTGCATATCTCAAACATCTTTGCACGAGAAGAGTTTAGACATAAATCCTATTTTTCTGATATTGCGAATGGTGTAATTTGCGGGCTTGGAACACAAGGATATGACCTCGCTCTAAGACATATTATCGATAACAACAAGGATGATAAATAATGGATATACGAAAGATCAAAAAATTAATAGAAATGCTGCAAGACTCAGATCTAACTGAGATTGAGGTCCATGAAGGCGAAGAGTCAGTTCGAATTGCTCGAGGAAATATCCAAGCCATAGGAGTCAATCCTTCACCAATAGTCAGCACCTCCCCTAATCCGCCTTCTGAAAAATCTGAGGTTCCGATGGCTGAATCAGGCTCTGTTATAAAATCACCTATTGTTGGCACCTTCTATAGAAAACCTGCTCCAGATAAACCCCCTTTCATTGAAGTTGGTAGCCATGTCAATGCAGGAGATGTTGTATGTATAGTTGAAGCAATGAAGATGATGAATGAAATAAAATCAGAATTTACTGGAAAGGTCTCTTCAATAAATATTGAGGATGGAGAGCCTGTTGAATTTGATCAATCACTAATTGTTATAGACTAATGTCTAAAAAAATTCTAATTGCCAATCGAGGGGAGATTGCTCTGCGAGCTCTAAGAGCTTGTAAAGAGCTAGATCTGAAGACGGTAGCAATATACTCAACCGGAGATAAGGAGTTAAAGCATTTAAGATTGGCGGATGAAACTGTTTGTGTTGGTCCAGCAAGCCCACTTGAAAGCTACTTAAACATCCCCTCCATTCTCTCAGCTGCTGAATTAACAGGAACAGATGCTATATATCCTGGGTATGGTTTTCTTGCCGAAGATGCTGATTTTGCTGAAAGATGTGAAGCTAGTGGGTTTATTTTTATCGGCCCCTCTTCCAATGTTATACGTCAAATGGGAGATAAGATTACTGCAAAAGGACTTGCAGAGGAGTCAAATATTCCCATCGTACCTGGCTACAAAGGAGAAATTCCTGAATCAGATGAAGAGATAAAGAAAATAGCAGCCAAAGTAGGGTATCCCATGATAATAAAAGCTTCAGCAGGAGGTGGCGGCAGAGGTATGAGAGTTGTAAAAACTGAATCAGAATTAATCTCATCACTGCAACTCACCAAGCAAGAAGCAAAAAACGCTTTTGGAAATGATACTGTATATTTTGAAAAATTTATTCAAAACCCTCGTCATATAGAAGTACAAATTGTTGCTGATGGCAAAGGCAATGCTATACATCTTGGTACCAGAGATTGCAGCATGCAAAGGAGACATCAAAAAATTATCGAAGAGGCTCCTGCTTTAGATATAGACCAAGTTTCTTTAGAAGAAACGCTTAGGGCTTGTTTATCACTTTGTAAAAACATTCAGTATTCTGGGGTGGGCACTCTTGAGTTTCTATATGAAGATGGAGAATTTTATTTCATCGAAATGAATACTAGAATACAAGTTGAGCACCCTGTTTCTGAAATGATCACTGGCTTTGATCTAGTAAAAGCACAATTAAAACTTGCGCTAAATATGGAAATAACCCTTGATCAAGAAGAAATAATATTTAGAGGTCATGCAATGGAATGCAGAATCAATGCAGAAGACCCAGATACCTTTATTCCTTCACCAGGAATAATTAATAAGATGCATCCACCAGGCGGATTTGGGGTGAGATTTGATGCGCATATTTATTCGGGATACCTGGTACCTCCTCATTATGACTCTCTGCTTGCAAAAATTATAACAACTGCAAACACTAGAGAATCGTGCATTAAAAGGATGTTAAGTGCACTGGATGAATTTTTTGTTGATGGCATAAGTACCAATCACTCCTTGCATCAAAAGATCTTAGAAGATAAAACCTTCTGCAAGAACGAGCACAATATAAACTACCTTGAGGGATCTTTTTTAAAAAAATGAGCGCAAAAGAATACAATCCTGCAGAAGTAGAAACCATCATCCAAAAATCATGGAAAGAAAATAATTCTTACAAAGCGGCTCCTTCAAAGACCAAAGAAAAATTCTATTGCCTGTCTATGTTTCCGTATCCTTCTGGGAAATTGCATATGGGTCATGTTCGAAATTATACGATCGGAGATGTGATTTCTAGATTTAAGAGAATGCAAGGCTTTAACGTTTTTCAGCCAATGGGATGGGATGCATTTGGCCTTCCTGCAGAGAATGCGGCTATAAAAAATAAAGTTGATCCCCAAAGTTGGACTGAACAAAATATTGACAATATGAAGTTGCAATTAGAAAGATTGGGCTTTAGCTATGATTGGTCGAAAGAGCTTAAAACTTGCGACCCTGATTATTTCCGATGGGAGCAGGAAATTTTTACCTTGCTTCATAAACAAGGCCTTGTGTATAGGAAAAAATCCTTAGTTAATTGGGATCCTGTTGATGAGACAGTTTTAGCAAATGAACAAGTCATCGATGGTAAGGGATGGAGATCTGGAGCAACGGTTGAGCTCAAAGAAATTGATCAATGGTTTTTAAAAATTACTGATTATGCTGATGAATTGCTTTCATCAATTGAAAATTTAGATTGGCCAGAAAATGTAAAATCTATGCAAAAAAACTGGATTGGTAAGTCATTTGGTTCAGAAATTAAATTTTCTTTACTTGACGAAAAAGAGTTAACTGCCTTTACCACAAGAATTGATACGATTTTTGGAGTAACGTATATAGCTATTTCTCCCAATCATCCTTTAAGTCAAGGTCTTGCAAGTGAAAGCTCCGAAATTAATGAATTCATAAAAAAATGTAACGCCACTAAAATGGCAGAAGCTGATATGGCTAAGGCTGAAAAGTTAGGTTTTAAAACAAATTTTAAGGTTAAGCACCCTTTCTTAGGGACCAACCTTGATGTTTGGATTGCAAACTATGTTCTGATGGACTATGGAACTGGAGTGGTGATGGGTGTTCCTGCTCACGATGAAAGAGATTATGAATTTGCCCAAAAATATAAAATTGAAATTAAAAAAGTTATTGAATGTGATGAATTGCCTTCTCCAAAGAAAGGTTCTCTTATTAATTCTGAAAATTTTACCGGGCAGGAATCGGATGAGGCTATAAAGAATATTAATAACTACCTAGAAAAAAAAGGTATTGGGAAAAGTATAGAAAATTATAGACTAAGAGACTGGGGTGTAAGCAGGCAGAGATACTGGGGTTGCCCAATACCTGTTATCTATGAGGATGGAGAGCCTGTTTTTTTAGAGAACAAAGATCTTCCAGTAAAACTGCCCAAAATCGATGAAGGAGAATCTCCCAGACCATTAAGTCAAAATAAAGATTTTTTTGATTTGGGACCTGGAAAGACGCGTGAAGTAGATACTTTTGATACGTTTGTAGATTCATCATGGTATTACGCAAGATTTACAGCAGCAGACAATAACGAAAAAGCATTAGATGAGAGTTCAAAGTATTGGCTTCCTGTTGATTTATATATAGGAGGAATTGAGCACGCAATATTACATCTTCTTTATTCAAGATTCTTTCATAAGGCGATGAGAGACATGGGTCTGGTTGAAGGCGATGAACCTTTTAAAAAACTTCTTACTCAAGGCATGGTTCTCAAGGATGGCTACAAAATGTCAAAGTCTAAAGGGAATACTGTAGATCCACAAAATTTTATCGACAAATATGGAGCTGACACAATTAGACTTTATATGATGTTTACCTCTCCACCAGAACAATCCCTAGAATGGTCAGATACAGCAATTGAGGGCTCATACAGATTCCTAAAACGTATCTGGAATCTTTTATTAGATAGAAAGCAATTTAATGAAAAACAACCTGATGAATTTACAAAAGATGAGCTTGAGCTTCGCCAAAAAAGTCACAAAACTCTCAAAAAAGTTACGCATGACTATGCAGAACGCAATTCATTTAATACAGCAATAGCATCAATAATGGAATTATTGAATGCAGTTCCGGAATCATTTAAAGCCAATGATGCAACTGTGGCTCAAAGATTCTGTTTAGATGAGGTGATCCAATTTATATTAAAGATGTTATCGCCAATTACTCCTCATATTAGCCTTTATTTATGGAGAGAGTATTCAGAATTTGATGACGATGATTTTGAAAATTCTTGGCCAATTTATGATGAAGAGTTACTGCTTCTAGAAGATTTTCAACTTATTATTCAGGTTAATGGAAAAGTACGAGGAAAAGAAAATGTTTCTATTGATACAGAGCAGGCTGAATTAGAGGCGCTGGCTATGAAAAATGAAAATGTTAAAAAAATTCTAGCTAACCAACCCATAAAAAAGGTAATCTATGTAAAAGAAAAATTAATTAATTTTGTAATTTAAATGAACTACATCACCCCTTTCGACGACTATCCAATACATCAAGCAATTGAGCCGATTACAATACCTGGGCCAACTGACAGAAATTTTTATGACAGATATTTTTTTAATGGCATGGATCCTGAAAATGGATACATCTTTGAAATAGGAATAGGGATTTATCCTAATAGACATATTATTGATGGGCACTTCAGTATTTCTTACCAAGGCAAACAATACTCATTTCATGCCAGTCAACGACTTGATCAAAACAGAGTTCCAATCAATATTGGTCCTATGCAACTAACAATTGATAAACCTATGAATGAACTCACATTTTCTTTAAAAGATCCCGATAATAAACTCAATTGTAATCTTAAATTTTCAGCTAATTCTGTCGCGCATCAAGAACCTAGATCTTTAATGATGGAAGGCACGAGAACGATCATGAATACAATTAGATTTACCCAGCTAGGTAAGTGGACAGGAGAAATAGAAACCGAAGCTGGAACGCTTAATCCTGAATCAATATATGGTATTAGAGATAGATCTTGGGGAGTCAGACCCATTGGTGAGCAAGAGGGAGGAGCCCCCGGAATGTTAAATCAAGAACCAGGCGTATATTGGTGCTGGGCTCCAGTCCACTTTGATAGCTTCTGTACACAATTTGGAACATTTGAAGATAGAGACGGTAATACTACGCAAATTTCTGGGCACAAATTACCTTTGTATGATGATATGTCATCAGTTCCGTCTAATATAGAAGTTGAGACTATTCACTCACTCCGACATTCTGTTACGTGGCAAAAAGGCTCTCGCTGGGCTACTGGAGCAAAGATATCAGGCATGCTAAAGAATAAAGAAAAGTTTGATTTAGAATTAGAAACTATGGGTCCAATATTTTTTTGCAAAGGAATTGGCTACCAACATGATGAATGGAAGCATGGTATTTGGAAAGGAGAAAGCGAAACAGGTTATGAAGTTTGGGATCTTGCAACAATTGATCCAGCAGACTATACATTTTTTCATACACATCAGATTGCCAAGGCAAAACTGGGAGCAGAGCAAGGTATTGGTATGTTAGAAAACTTAGTTGTTGGAAGACATGACCCATCTGGCTTTGAAGACTTTTTTGATGGAGCAAAATAAATTCAAAAAGTGTTCTTTAACACTCATTTGTTTTTTTATTATTTCTGGTTGCCAAATTGATCTAATAGAAACTCGGAATATAAGCCTTAACAAAATTGAGTTTGGATTGAGTGTAAATGATTCGTTTAGAAAAAAATCACTGAAATACTTTACCCAAGATCAATCAAAAGATAATTACAATCTAAAAATTTCTAAACTTCAATTTAAAAAGAAAAATTTTTATGGCGGCTTTTCTGCAAGAGCAAAACAAATAGAGATTACCGGTGAGCTTGAGTATATCTTTTCAAAGATGAGTTCATCTAAAAATGGCAAACTACAAATATCTGGTTGGATTCCGGTAAATGAAAATAATCCACAAGCAGAAATGATGGCGCAACAAAAAACAGTAGAAGAATTAGAATTCTTGTTACTGGAAGATCTTTTGGAGGAGTACCTGTTAATTGAAAGTTAATTTTCTTAATTTTTCTGATCCCAAAGATTATCAATACTTCCTAATAACTGGAGGAGAGCTTGTCTTAAAGCAAGATGCTATTAGTAGTCTCTTAGATCATCTTAAGAATAATGGATTCTATGAAAAGGTAACAATACATCAAGATGAATTAGATAAAATGCAAGAAATAGTTTCCAGAAATATTGGCGGATCATTATTTCAAGAAAATTTAATTCTTCACATCAGACATAGTTCAGGAAAATTTCCAGAAAAAATTAAGTCTATCCTTGCAGAAGGAAATATCTTTCAATCTTCAAACATAGCATTAATTGTTGAATCGAGCATTGAAAAAATACCAGCAAGTGGAGCATGGATTAAAAATTTTGATGCTCATGGCCTCATCATTAATTGCAACAGACTAAAGATAATAGAAGAAAAAATGTGGTTAAAGAGACAGTTAAGTTTTTTACCAAAAGATCTACTTCCTATCTTTGGAGGGTCAATTTTTCAAAACAATGAGGCCAATCTTTTGGGTCAAAAAAATGAAGTCGCTTTGCTTAAGCTATTATTTTTAAGTAAAGATGGGATCAATGAAACCAAAACAGATCATATTATCTTTGGATCTGGTATTAGTGCATTTGAGCTTGAGGACTTATTAATTAACAGAGATTTTAAAAAAGCACTCGCAACAATCAATTTCATGAGAGATCATGATCGCCAAAACTCTGCGCCAATTATCTGGATAATTGCAAAGGTTATCAATGCTTGTTTAGAGTCACTAAAAGCCTCAAATAAAAAGTCTGCCTTAATAAATAGTGGAGTGTGGTCATCCAAAATTAGTAATTATTTAAACTTCGTCAAACAGGCTGATTCAAAAGTATTTTTAAGTTTAAACGAAGAAATCCTCACAATTGATCTAATCAATAAGGGATTGATGAAAGCTGAGACCTGGGAGCAAATTGAAAGGGTCGTACTTAGGCTTCAAGATGCGACTGCATTGCAGCATTAAATAATTTAACAACTTCTTGATACCCACTATGGCTTTCGTCCAATCGGTACTCTGTTCCAATTAAAGCAGTCAAAGGCAACATTCCTTTTGTTGAGCTAGTAAGCCAGATGCAAGGAGAATTATTAAAATCTGAAATAAGACAACGACCCTCCTTCACACAGAAAGGACTATCTTTTAATGCTTTAATCAAGATTTCTCTTGTGATGCCAGGGAGAATATTTTCTGATAAAGAGGAAGTTCTTACGGAGCCAGTAGAATCAAAATAAAAGACATTGCTTGCTCCAGCCTCAGTCATAAAGCCATCTTTATGCATTACAACTTCCTGACAACCTAAAGACTTGGCTTTATTCATTGCTAAAACATTGCCAAGTAAAGAAGTAGATTTGATGTTGCATTTACCCCATCTCTCATCATGACATAACATTGCGCTTACCGGAGAAGATGGAAAGTTAATAGGCATTGCATAGCCAAACCTTTCTATCTCAAGATCATCTTCATAAAGATGAGCTCTAACCAAATCAATGCCCCTTGAAATTTGGTAATAAACATACCCATCAGAATTGGTTAAAGTTTCTGCAAGCACTTTAATATCACCTACTACTGTCTCAAAATTAACTTCCATCGACATCAAGCTGGCGCTTTCTTTCATCCGATCAATATGCTCTTCAAAACATAAAGGTTTGCCTGAAAAATATGGGATAACCTCATAGATACTATCGGAAAACGTATATGCACGAGATAAAGGCGAAACTTTAACTTGTTCTAAAGTCTCTAATTTGCCCTGGTATATAGCAGGGATATCAGTCATCTGAGCCTATGGAAAACAGGCTCATTATCCAAAAAACTATACGAGCCCAAATTCTTCCAAAAAATCCTTTTGCTTCAACAGACTCAATGGCTATCAATGGAGCAGAAAGGACTACTTTGTTATTAGATACAAATTCAATGTCGCCTATTACATCGCCTTTAGAAATTGGAGCTTGAATGTTGTTCTTAAAATTATAATTTGCTTTTACATTTTTAAAATCTGATCTTGGCAAGGTCAATAAAATATCCTCATTGGTACCAAGAGCAACTGCATCCATTTTTCCGCCCCAAACCTTGGCAACAGTAATTTCAGAATCTTTTGAGACTAATTTTTGAGTTGCAAAGAATCTAAAACCATATTCTAAAAGCCTTTGAGATGAGGTTAATCTCTCATTTTCAGAGGGGCTGCCTGCTACCACTGCTATTAGTCTCATATCATTTCGCTTAGCAGAAGAAATTAAACAATAGCCAGCAGATTCAGTATGTCCAGTCTTAACCCCATCAACAGAGTCATCTCTCCATAACAGCTTATTTCGATTGAGTTGACGAATGCCACTGAAAGTAAATTCTCTTTCTTTATAGGTTGCATAATGATCAGGGAAATTATTAATCAATGCCTTTGTTAAATGAGCTAAATCTTTTGCTGATGAGAAATGATTGGGGTCTGTCCAGCCTACGGCATTTTGAAATAAAGTATTACTTAAGCCTAATTCAGATGCGTAAGCATTCATAAAATCTACAAAACCTTCTTCTGAGCCAGCGACATACTCAGCCATCGCAACTGTGGCATCATTACCTGATTGAATTACTATCCCAGCCAATAAATCACGAACTGAAACTCTTTTTCCTGCTTCAATAAACATCTTTGAGCCGCCAGTTTTCCATGCTTTTTCACTAATTAACACTTTATCATCAAGACTTATAGCTCCGCTGGCTATCTGATCTGCAATAACATAGCCACTCATTACCTTAGTCATGCTTGCAGGAGAAATTTGGTTATCAGAATTAAATTCAGCTATAACAGTGTTTGTATTAGCTTCCAGCAATATATAGCCATCTAAATTTAATTTGGGTGCTTTGGGTACCATAGACTGCGCAAACCCATTGACAAAAAATGAAGTTAGCAGGATAAAACAAATTATTTTTTTCATAATAAAGTCACTAAAATTCTAAGGATAAATCATACACGGCTTTGGCATAAAAATGACTACGATTATATTTAGTAATCGCAATAAAATTATCATCACCTATAAAATATAAGTCCTTTGGTTTATTCAATAGAATGGTTTGACCGCTCTTAATAAAGTTTTTATCTTTAATATTGTTGATACTCATCAATTGTTTTAATTGAAGATTATGACTAATTGCAATTGATAACAGGCTATCGCCTTCTTTAACAACATATTTCTCTTCTGTGCCCTCGGTAAACTTGAGAGGAATAAATTTGTTTAAATTACTTTGATGTTTATATGTCTTGCTAACTGAATTTAACTTCACACTCCTTACTATTGCACCATCTTTTTTCCATCCATGTTTTTTTAGGTAATTAGCAATGCTAGCAACGGCATCTGGAACTGAATTAAAGAGGTCTGCATATCCATCACCATCATAATCTATTGCATAGGCTCTATAACTTGAGGAAATAAACTGCCCATATCCCATAGCGCCCGCATATGAGCCAAGAATAGTATTTATATCTAAATTATTCTCCCTTGTAAGAATAAAAAATTGAATAAGCTCGCTTTTAAAGAATTTTGATCGTCTAGGAAAATCAAAGCCAAGAGTTGCAAGGCTATCAAGCACTCTATAACTACCCTTTATTTTTCCGTACCTAGTTTCTACTCCCAAAATAGAGGTAATAATTTCCCTCGGCACACCAAACTCATCTTCAACTCTATTAAATAAATCAGAATTGTCTCTAATAAATTTTTTTCCATTAGAAATACGCTTTTCTTCTAAAAAAAGCTTTCTGTATCTATCCCATGTCCAAGTGAATTCCGCTGGAGATGACATTGATTGCAGGATCTTATCCTGCTTTTTGGCAGTCTTAAGTATTTGAATGACATAACTCTCATCAAAACCATGCTCTTTTACAAGGGTCTCAATAACATCACGCGCTTCAGAGTGCTCAGAGTAATTAGCAAGAATTGGATTTGAAGATATAAGAAAAACTAAAAATAGATATTTCATTGAGGTAAAAATTTTTTATGTGTGCCCATTGAGACAATTATGCCAAAAGCAATAAATAAAGACATCAATGATGAGCCCCCTTTGCTTATGAATGGCAAAGGCATGCCTACAACTGGAAGAAGGCCTACTACCATACATAAATTTATAATTAAATTTGCAGCAAACGTAAGACTTAAGCCTCCAATAACTAATCTGCAAAACCTATCTCGAGCACTTAAAGCCAAATAAAAACACCTCAATAGTAAAAATAAATATATGCTTAAAAGTAATAACACTCCGAGAAATCCAAATTCTTCTCCTATTACAGAAAAAATAAAATCCGTCTCTGTCTCAGGAAGAAAATTTAGTTGTGTCTGAGACCCCTCACCAAAACCCTTACCCAGCAAACCACCTGAACCAATAGCTACTTTTGATTGGATAATGTTCCAACTTGCTCCAAAAGGATCCGATTCTGGATTAAAAAATGTTGCTATCCTTTGTCGTTGAAATGGTTGTAACAAAATATTCCAAATAAATGGTGAGCTTATGATAAGCAGGATGATTGATCCACCGATAAAACTCCAACTTAAACCAGATAGAAAAAGCACAAGAAGACCTGAGCAAGCAATGATTAATGCAGTTCCAAGATCAGGCTGTCTAAAAACTATGAAAAAACAACAAAATATAATTAGCAGGCTAATGATTATTTCTTTTCTTTGAATTGGGAGTTTTTTATCAAATAAAAATTTAGCTAGAAAAATTGGTACAGCTAGTTTTAATAATTCAGAGGATTGAAAAGACATGGGACCAATCCTAACCCATCTTTGCGCTCCATTGATTTCAGGACCAAATAAATAGGTTATGCCTAAAAGCAATAGGGAGAAAATTAGAAATAAGCCTGACATCCTTCTAAAAATATCTGGATCAGGCTGACTAATTAAAATCATGACAATAAATCCAACAACAACATAAATAAATTGCTTGAACACAATGCTCATATCTGCGTTTGAAGCAGAAAATAAAAAAAATAAGCCAAGTATAGATAACAAGAAAAGGCTAAAAAAAATGTATGGGTCAAAGTAAATTTTTTGAAATGGCTTATTCATTGATCAAGCTCTTTAAAACTTCTATTGCTACTGGTCCAGCAACAGCTCCCCCGCTTTCACCATTTTCAATTACTACCGATACAGCATATCTTGGATTGGGCATTGGTCCAAAAGTAATAATTATAGAATGGTCTCTTAGCAATTCTGAGGTTCTAACCTCTTGATATGCCTCCTTACTATCCAAGCTAACAAGCTCTGCTGTGCCTGATTTTCCAGCCACTTTAAATTCTTTAAGGTCTCGAATGCTTCTAGCTGTTCCATAGTCACTCTCAATGACACCAAGTAAAGCAGTATGCATTTTGCTCCAATCCGAATTATCAAATCCATTATCTTGCCAGATTTTTTTAGATTTTTTTTGATTCCCTAAGATCACGATGGAGGGCTCGAGAAACTTTCCTTTAGTTGCAAGAAGAGAGGCATAATTTGCTAACTGCATTGGAGTAGTAACTAAATAGCCTTGCCCAATACCTAAGTTAACCGTGTCACCTTTAACCCAACCTGCATTCATTGTGCTGTATTTCCATTCAGGGGTTGGAATGAACGCCTGATCTTCATCAAAGCAATCTAAACAAACTTTTTGACCAAACCCAAGGCTCGATAGATGATTTGCTAGCTCTTGAATATCTGCCTGATAAGCAAGTGAGAAGAAATAAGTATTTGAACTAACTAAAAATGCTTTGTGCATATCTACTTTTCCATGACCTCCTTTACGCCATCCTCTAAACACTCTTCCAGTCTCAGGTAAAGTAAAAAATCCAGGATCTTTCATCTCAAAATCCCAGTTAACAATATTTTTTGATAGCCCATACATGCCAATTGCAGGCTTAATAGTTGATGCTGGTGGATATCTTCCTTGAATAGCCCTATTAAAAAAAGGTTTATCAGGATCATTAATTAGATCTTGAAACTCAATTTCATTCATGCCATTAGAAAGCTTATTTATTGAATAAGCAGGCGAACTATATAAAACATTGATGCCTCCAGATTCAAGATCTATAGCTACAACCGCACCTTTTCTATCACCAAGATATTTTGCTGCACTTTTTTGGGCCTCTATATCTAAATTAGTGAACAAGTCAGATCCTTTTACGGGTTCAAAAAAAGAAAGTGGCTGAACGAATTGACCTCTTGCATTCATCTCATACACCCTTTGACCATGCTTACCACTCAAGTGATCATTGTAAATCTGCTCTAATCCTGTGCGACCCTTAATAAGACCATGAGCATAGGACAATTCGGCATCTTTCCAATGACTCCTTGGAATTTCGGGCATTGATTGATAATCATCATCAGTTCTTGATGTATACCCTAAAACATGTGAAAAAATTAATGGATAATCACTTATCCTTCTATACCGTTTTGCTATAAATGCATTCTGAAAATTGAAACTTCTTACATTGAATCGCGCAATCTCTTCAGCAGAAAGATCTTTTTTTAAAACTAATTCTTTATTTACAAATGCTTTCTCTTTCTGAAGTTTTTTATACTTCAACTTATCAGCTTGAGAAAGAAAAATTACCGGCCCAATTTCTTCTAAAAAAGAATCTATATCTAAAATAAGATTTGGACGGGTGATTAAATCAAAGGTTGGTTCATTTTTAACAAGAGCTCTTCCCTTTCTATCAAAAATCTCACCTCTAAGTGACTGAACAGGCACGGCATAATTTTTATTTTTTAATGCAGCAAGTTGATAATCTGAGTATCCAGAAACTTGCAAAGAGAAAACTTTTATTAATACAGCTATTAGCACCAATATAATAAAACCAAAAAGTAATGTTGCTCTTGATGAAAAATTATTTTTTTCGATCTGCCTTTCTTCAAAAATCATTATTTATGATATGGGTGTTTTTTATGAATTGTGCTTGCTCTGTAAATTTGCTCCATTAAAAATATTTTAAAAAGCCTGTGAGGAAAAGTTAATTCTGAAGCAGATAAAATTAATTGCGAAAATTCAAGAATCTTCTTTGATGCTCCGTGAGCACCGCCGATAATAAAATTTATGTTTTTTCCATAATCTATTTGATCTTGCAATAGATCTGCAAAACCAAGACTGCTTATCCTTTGCCCTTGTCTGTCCCAAAGAATGACATAAGCATCCAAATCAACATGTTTTAATATTTCCTCACCTTCAGCCTCTAGTATGGATTTTACATTCATTGATTTTGAAGAAAAAGGTTTTACTTCAGCATAAGAAACTTGAAAATGATTAGGTAGCTGTTTGGAATAAAATTGAATTGCCTGTCTCTCCCAATCAGACGGCTTATGAGTAATGCTGATAATTTTGCATTTCATCACGCAAAAACAAGAGTCTTTTCACCCCACAAACTTTCTAAATCATAAAATTCACGAGTTTCTTGTAGCATTATGTTTACCACAACATCTCCACAATCAACCAAAATCCATTCTGAATCGTCTAGACCTTCAATTCCTATAAAAGACTGATGATGAAGTTTTATTGACTCAATTAATTTATTTGAAATTGCTTTTGCATTTCTTGAAGAAGAAGCAGTGGCTATAATAAACCAATCAGCAAAACCAGAAATTTCACGAATATCTAAAACAAGAATATTCTGAGCCTTAAGACCATCTAGAGCCTCATAACAAATACTTTTTAAATCGGGATTACTCATAGCAATGATTCACCTTGGGGTACAATTTGAAGTTGTTTGAATTAATTTTATTTTTATGTCCAAGCTTAAGAATCAGAATATCTAACTTGAAAGAATAAATCTATTAAATATTTCTTATTTATATACTCTATCAATCAATCTTTTGATTAAGATGAGTATATGAATTATGTGAATTCTTTTATACAGTGGTTTTCTAGCCACCCAGAAATACTAGTAGGCTTAGGCATAAGCTCTATATTTATTTTTCTACTAAGTATTTTGGGTATTAGTTGGTTTATAGCAAATATACCGGAGGATTATTTTCTAGCATCTAAGAGGAAACCAACAAAATGGCATGAGCAAAAACCAATTCTAAGATTAACAGTAATATTTATTAAAAATATAATTGGACTATTACTTATTATTGGGGGTCTATTAATGCTAGTTTTGCCAGGACAAGGGCTTCTTACAATAGTAACAGGATTGCTATTAATAAATTATCCAGGAAAATATAGATTAGAAAAAAAAATTGTTAACAAACCCTCTATTTTTAGGGCTTTAAATTGGATAAGAATTAAAGCAAATAAGCCACCTCTTAAAAGAAATACTACTCATCAATCAAGTAAGATTGATTAAGTATTATTACTTGACTTAGAGCATGCTCTAAGTTGTATAGTTCTTCATAAATTCAATTTAGGTGGTTAAATAAGCTAAATTTAAGAAAATAATTCAGGAGATAATATGGGGATTGAAAATAAAAAATGGATTTTAAAAGAAAGACCAAGTGGATTGGTAAAAGATTCAGATTTTGAAATGATTACAGAGACTCTCCCTGAGATTCAAGATGGTGAGATTCTACTTGAAAATATTTATCTCTCATTTGATCCAACTCAAAGAGGATGGCTTAATGATGTGCCTGGATATCTACCGCCTGTTCAAATTGGTGAAGTCGTTCGATCGGGTGGAATGGGCAGAATACTTGAATCTAGAAATCCAGATTTTAAAGTCGGCGATTTAACATTTGGTTTTGTAGGCTGGCAGACTCATTGCGTAACTAAACCTGAGGCTGATGACAGATTTAGGGTAGTTCCTGATCTTCTCCCAATACCAACGATGTTAAATGTAATGGGTACAACAGGTATTACAGCCTATTATGGATTGATGGAACTTGGTGATCCAAAACCAGGTGAAACTGTTTTAGTTTCAGGTGCTGCAGGCGCAACAGGATCCGTTGTAGCTCAAATTGCTAAACTTAAAGAGTGCCATGTCATTGGAATTGCTGGCGGCAAGGAAAAATGTAATTGGCTAAAAGAAGTTGGCGTGGATGATGTAATTGATTATAAAAATTCAAATGTTCACGAAGAATTGCCAAAAGTTGCGAAAAATGGAATCGATATATATTTTGATAATGTTGGTGGCGAGATATTGGAAACAGTTCTTAACTTAATCAATATAAATGCTCGAATACTTTTGTGTGGTGGAATCTCATCTGGCTATGATGCAACTAGGCCACCCGATGGACCAAGCAACTTATTTTCTTTAATCTTCAAGAGAGCAACAATGCAAGGGTTTTTAGTCCTAGATTATCTTCCACGCTCGCAACCGGCCTTAGAGGAAATTGCTACATGGGTTATGGAAGGCAAACTCCAACACAGAGAAGATATTCAAGAGGGTATTGAAAATTGCCCTCAAACTTTGAATAGGCTCTTTACTGGGGAGAATAAAGGTAAGCAGTTATTAAAAATTTAAGTAGAGTTCTCTGAAATTTTATTAACTAGCTTTTCTAGGATATTCATTCGCTGGGTTGCATCAAATGCTTCTAGTAAAGCTTGTTTTTGAATAGGAGTAATTGGAATTAATCCTGCTAATTGGTAACTTACAGATTCAGCAGATAGCAGATCAATCTCTAAAGGCAAAGATTTCACCTGGGGATGTTCTTTAAGCTGGCTCAGTACGTTTATTAGCTCGGGGAATTGAGCTAATACAGCCTGATCATCAACCACTGGTTCAGAAATTGGAGAAATGGATGCGTAATGCAACCCTGATTCAAGTTGTTCTACAGACTTAATAGATACTTTTTGGGATCCTTTCACAGTGATCCCTAGCAATCCATTAGGTAGCTGGTTGAAGTCAATAATTTCAACAAAGGTTCCCTGGGACATAAAACTCTCACCGGATTGGTTGTTTTTGCTTAAAGTTATAACAAAGCCAGTATCAGTACTCATGCAATTTTTTACCATGGATAAATATCTAGGCTCGAAGATTTGTAGCGTTTGGATAGTGCCAGGCAAAACAACTAATCCCAAGGGGAAGACTGGAAGTTTATTTGTTTTTGATGAGGTCAATGATTGGCTCCGATATCTTTTTGCTGTCTTTGTTACTCATTATTAATATAACATCAATATTATTTATATCTTTTTTTAGATCTTCCAACAATAAATTTATTGAATCATATTCAAAGTTTTGATTTTTTTTACTTGATAAATTCAGCCAATATACTTGCTCTAATCCAGCAGCGCTATCATACAATTCTCCGCCATGATGTCCCCGAGACATTGTATTTGACGCGAGCTCTATAATACCCACTATTTTTTTGTCAGAAAAATGATTCTTTGCTGCTTGAACAGTAAATGAAATTGCTGTTGGATGATGGGCAAAATCATCAATAACTATTTTGTCACTGTTCTTAAATACTGTTTCAAATCTTCTTTTAACTCCCTTGGAATTCGTAAGTGCTGAAAAAGATTTCTGTGGATCAACTCCATAAAGAAAAGATGTATACATTGCCATCACAACGTTATTTAAATTATGGCGGCCATACATTGGCAGATCGTTCACATCGAACTGTTGATCATTAAAATGAATAATTCCCTCCTCAATTGAAAGCTTTAAATTGTCTTCTCCACCAAGTTTATGTGTGTTTGACCAACAACCCATCTCAATGAGATCTATAATATTTTCATCGCCATCATGAAAAAGTACATTGCCATTTGAGGGAACTGTTCTTATAACGTGATGGAATTGCTTTAAGATGTCTGATAAGTCATCAAATATGTCTGCATGATCAAATTCGATATTATTTATAATTAGTGTATCTGGATGATAATGAATAAATTTTGAGCGTTTATCAAAAAATGCTGAGTCATATTCATCGGCTTCAATTACAAAAAACTCTGATGAACCTAGGCATGCAGAATTTTTAAATGCATCACTAACACCTCCAACTAAAAATCCCACATCAATACCTTGTGCTTGAAAGATCTCACAGATTAAAAATGACGTTGAAGTTTTTCCATGCGTTCCTGATACTGCAATTACTTTTCTATCACGAATTATTTCACCTAACATTTTAGGACCAGAAGTATAATCAAGTTTTTGATTTAAAATATATTCAACACATGGATTGCCTCTGCTTAATGCATTCCCAATGACATAAAGATCGGCAGAAGGTAAAGAGGATTCTTCGTAGCCTTTTATCATTTCCACGCCAAGAGAATCTAACTGATCAGACATTGGTGGATAAAATTGTTTATCGCTGCCAGAAACTGTATGGCCTTTTTCAACGAGAATTTGTGCGAGCCCACCCATAAAGGTGCCACAAATGCCTAATATATGAATTTTCATTTTTAAATATTTGTCGGTAACATTTGTTACCATAGACCAAATTAATTAATTTATAAACTAATGAAAAAAAATGCTTTTTACGCTCAATCTGGTGGTGTGACATCTGTAATAAATGCGTCCGCATGCGCGGTAATATTAGAAGCAAAGAAATCTGCAAAGATTGGAAAAGTTTATGCGGGCAAAAATGGAATCTTGGGAGCTTTACAAGAGGAGTTAATAGATACTTCTAAGGAGTCAAAAAAATTTATTGAGAGCTTAAGATATCGACCAGGCGGAGTTTTTGGTTCATGTAGATATAAATTAAAGAGCATTGAGGAGAATTTAAAAGAATACAAGAGATTAATTGATGTTTTTAAAGCTCATAATATAGGTTATTTTTTTTATAACGGCGGTAATGATTCTGCAGATACAGCTTTAAAGATCTCTCAAATAAGCAATAAGCTTAATTATCCTCTTCAGTGCATAGCCATACCTAAAACTGTAGATAATGATCTTGCTGTTACAGATTGCTGTCCTGGATTTGGCTCAGTGGCTAAATATGTAGTTACTTCTACAATTGAAGCTGCTCTGGATGTGGAGTCAATGTATGAAACTTCTACAAAAGTTTTTATCCTTGAGGTTATGGGAAGACATGCTGGATGGATCGCTGGATCAAGCTGCTTAGCACAGAATAGCCACCCAGGTGCTCCTCATATAATTCTGCTTCCTGAAGTAAGTTTTAATCAAAGAAAATTCCTATCGAAAGTCAAAGATACGGTTAAAAAAAATGGGTTTTGCGTGATTGTTGCATCAGAAGGGATTAAAGATTCCAGGGGAAAGTTTTTAGCTGAATCAGACTCAAAAGATGCATTTGGTCACAGTCAACTTGGGGGTGTAGCTCCTCGATTGGCGGAGCTAATTAATAATAAATTAAAATTAAAAAATCATTGGGCTGTTGCTGACTATCTGCAGAGAAGTGCGAGTCATCTCTCGTCAGGTATAGATAGGGCTCAAGCCTATGAAGTTGGCAAGAAAGCAGTTCAATTTGCTGTTAATGGGCAAAATGGTGTAATGCCAGTAATTAAACGTAAAAGCTCAAAACCGTATAAGTGGGAAGTTGTCTCTGCATCACTAACAAAAATTGCTAATGTTGAAAAAAAACTACCAGCTGGATTTATTGCCAAAGATGGGTTTGGAATGACAAAAAGAGCTCGAAGTTATTTTCAGCCTCTCATTGAAGGAAAGGTGAATGAGATTAAAAATATGAACTATCAGAGTGGCAAAATGGAAATGGTAAATAAAAAATTAAAAGCCTGGAGATAGTGTATTCAGGTGAGTAATAATTCTTGATAATTCATTTTTTAGGATCAGTTTATCTTCTTCGTTTAAAAACGAGCCAAAATAGAACCTCTTTCCTTTCGATTGGAAGCAAAATTGTTTTGAATTGTGCTGATCAGTTTCTACCTCAAGGACAGCAAAACTTCGAAATTCTTCCCAGCTTTTTTCTTTAATTAACCTGCCCTTCTCTAGTTTGATTTTTTCATAAGAGATATAAATAACTTCTTTTTGCTGACTCCAACGAAAACTAATAAAAAAACAAGTGAAAACAATAATAACTTCTAAACCAGCAAAAGGAAGGATCAGACCAGCACCCATAAAGAGAAAAAAGAATCCAATAGCTAAGCAGATAAAAGCCAAGCTACCTAGAAAAATTACTCGACTCCATCCTCTTAAAGAATAATTAGGAGAAATCTCTATTAAAAAATTATTTTCTGTGGTTTCTTGAATCCTAATCATATTACAATGGTATATGGTCACAAGAACAGATTTCAACCGATACATGATGCCGACATATAAACCGGCTGAATTCGTTCCATCTAAAGCAAAGGGGTCTTTAGTCTGGGACAAACAAAACAAAAAATATATAGATTTTGCATCTGGGATTGCTGTTTCTAGTTTGGGGCATTGCCATCCAATTCTTAATAAAGCTCTAGCAGATCAATCTAAAAAAATTTGGCACTTATCTAATTTACTAACTAATGAGCCAGCCCTGAGATTGGCTAAAATTTTTTGTAGACAAACTTTTGCTGAAAAAGTTTTCTTTGCGAATTCTGGTGCTGAGGCTGTTGAAGGTGCAATAAAAACTGCTCGAAAATATTCATATATTAATATCAGCAAAAAGAAAAATGAGATAGTCTCCTTTTCTGATGCTTTCCATGGTCGGACAATGATGGCTATTGCGCTTAATGGATCAGAGAGATTTATTGAGGGTTTTGGGCCTATGCCTGAAGGAATTAAGCATCATCCTTTTAACGAAGAAAAGAATCTAGAAAAATCTATTACCAAGAAAACTGCAGCTGTAATCCTTGAGCTTGTTCAAGGAGAGGCAGGAATTATTAAAGCAAAAAAAGGGTTTGTTCAAAAAATTAAAAGATTATGTAAACAAAATAATGCATTGCTAATAATTGATGAAGTACAGTCAGGAGCTGGAAGAACAGGAACATTATTTGCTTATGAGCAGTTTGGGGTTAAGCCTGACATCATGTGCTGCGCTAAAGGCATCGGTGGAGGTATTCCTATTGGTGCAATTCTGACATCTTCAGAAATCGCAGAATGCATGCAGCTTGGTTCCCATGGATCTACCTTTGGAGGCAACCCATTGGCCTGTGCTGTTGCCGAGCAAGTAATGACCATGTTATCTAAAAAATCATTGCTAAATGGAGTGAAGAAAAAAGAAAAATTATTCTTAAATGAACTGAAAAAAATTAATAAAGAATTTAAATGTTTTGATGCTATTAGAAGTTCTGGATTATGGATTGGATGTAAATTAAATGTAACCAAAAACTTTAATTTAGATACTGTAATGAAAGCATGCTATGCAAAAGGGCTGATGATTTTAAAAGCTAATAATAATACTATCCGCATAGCGCCAAGCCTCATTATTGAGGATGATATAATTTTAAGAGGTCTAAAAATATTAAGGGAAGCTATTCAGGAGCAGCTTCACTAGATTTTGGAATCTCTTCGAGCTTAATCCTGCCATTATATCCAGTAGGCAGGACCCTTCCTCGTTTTGCTCTTGAAGAAATATACTCTTCCAATTCTTTTAAGGTCCACGTTTTACCGCCAGTTTTACCTTCATGATGTATATGAAGCTTGCTATCTTCTGCTAAACAACAAACATCAGTCATAAACTCTAATTTTTCTTTAAACGCTTTGGTTGAGATACTGATGAGTTTATTTCCCTTACCTTTAGGCAAAACTGGAAGTTCATCTATAGGAAAAATTAACATTTTATTACTTACCTTTCCTTTGTTATCTTGAGAGGAAAAAGTTGCTGCAACAAATTTATGATCTTCAGAGATTGCAATCGGAGAAATGACACTGGCTCCATCAGGAGTTTTCATGAACTGCTTACCCTTTTTTTGATTTGAGATTGCATTTGCTAATGAGCTAATGAAACCAAACCCAGCAGAATTTGAAATTAAGATTTTAGATTCATCGGAACCAATTGCCACACCCTCAAATGTAACGCCTGACTCAGCAACAACTCTTCCAGTTAATGGCTCTCCCATACTCCTTGCAGATGGCAAAGAATGGGCAGGTAGTGAAAATGCCTTGCCGCCAGAATCAAAAAAAACAGCAGTCTGATTATTCCTTCCTTGGGCAAAATGCTGTAACTTATCGTCTCCTCTATAGGTAAGAGTGCTTGGATTAATATCATGACCTTTGGCTGATCTTATCCAGCCAGCTTTGGAGAGTATTACTGTAACTGCTTCCGATGTAACTACTTCCTCTTCAGAAAATGCCTTTGCATCTGAGGCTGATTCAATCGGAGAATTTCTATCATCACCAAAATTATCTTTAATTTCTTTAAGCTCATTTTTAATATAGGTTTTTAGCCTAGCTTTTGATTTGATAATCTTCTCAAGATCAGATCTTTCGGCTTCAAGTGAACTTTTTTCTTCTTCAAGCTTAATTTGCTCTAACTTAGCTAACTGTCTTAAGCGAATTTCTAGAATTGCATTTGTTTGTATCTCTGAGATCTTAAAAGCTTTCATTAATTCTTTCTTTGGATCATCGCTATTTCTAATGATGCTGATCACTTTATCTAAGTCTAGATAAACAATTAATAGGCCCTCTAAGATATGAATTCTATCGTGCACCTGATCTAATCTGTGCTCTAATTTTCGCATCACAGTTTGCTGCCTAAACTTAAGCCATTCTGTAATTAAATCTTTCAGAGCAAAAACTCTTGGGGATCCTTTTAAACTAATTAAATTCATATTAGATCGATAATTCTTTTGTAAATCTGTAGTTGCAAAAAGATGGTTCATTACTTCGAATGCATTTATACGATTTGATTTTAATGATATTACTAATCTAACCGGCTCTTTATGATCTCCCTCATCTCTTAAATCAACCACCATAGGAAGTTTTTTCTTTTGCATTTGATCTGCAATTTGTTCAAGAATTTTTGATCCTGAGGCTTGATGGGGCAAAGCTCTAACTACAATATCGTTTCCTTCAGTATCCCACTGAGCTCTTATCTTGAATCCACCTCTTCCAGTTTCATACATCTCAGTTAGTTCCTCAGATGAAACTATGATAGGTGCTGGATTGCTAAAATCAGGACCTTTTATAAATTTTAATAGATCTTTTGTAGTAGCTTTTGGATTATCTAATACATGTATACATGCATCCAGAACTTCATTTATGTTATGAGATGGAATATCAGTTGCCATGCCAACAGCAATACCTGTAGTTCCGTTAAGTAAAATGCTTGGTATTTTTGCAGGCAAAATTGTTGGTTCAAGAAGTGAGCCATCAAAATTTGGCTGCCAATCAACAGTTCCAAGCTTAAGTTCAGAAAGAAGCAAATCAGCAAAGCCTGTGAGCTTGGATTCTGTATAACGCATTGCGGCAAATGATTTAGGATCGTCTTGAGTACCCCAATTTCCTTGGCCATCTACAAGCGGGTATCTAAATGAAAAATTTTGGGCCATAAGTACCATAGCCTCATATGCAGCGCTGTCTCCATGGGGATGGAATTTACCAATTACATCTCCCACAGTCCTAGCAGATTTTTTATATTTTGAGCCAGCGTTTAGGCCCAACTCACTCATGGCGTACAGAATTCTCCTTTGCACTGGCTTCATACCATCTCCGATATGAGGAAGTGCTCGATCCAAAATGACATACATTGAATAGTTAAGGTAGGATTCCTCTGCGTATTCCTTTAAGCTGATAGAAGTAGAATTTTTATTCATATTAAACAGTTACTATTTTTCCTCTCTTTTCAAGCCACTCTTTTCTTGCTCCAGCATTTTTCTTTGAAAGTAATAAATCCATCATACTATTTACATTATCAGTCGAGGTAATGGTTAGCTGAACTAATCTCCTTGTTTTCGGATCCATAACTGTTTCACGTAACTGAGAAGGATTCATTTCTCCCAAGCCTTTAAATCTTTGAATGTCTATTTTTGGTTTTCCAGGCTTAGTCTTTAATTTTTTAACTATTGAATCCTTTTCATCTTCATCAAGAGCATAAAAAACTTCTTTAGCACAATCTATTCTAAATAATGGCGGCATGGCTACAAAAATGTGTCCAGCTTGAATTAATGGCTTGTAGTGTCTCAGAAATAGTGCACATAATAACGTTGCAATATGAAGACCATCAGAATCAGCATCAGCTAAAATACAAATTTTTCCATATCTTAGAGATTCAATATCTGGGCTTCCTGGATTAACTCCAATCGCTGTAGAGATATCCTTTATTTCTGCAGATTTCATGATTTCAGAACTTTCTAGATCCCAAGTATTTAAGATTTTTCCTCTCAAGGGCATGATGGCTTGAAATTTTCTTTCTCTTGACTGTTTAGCAGAACCTCCAGCAGAATCTCCTTCGACAAAAAACAACTCTGTCTCATTTAGATCTGTACTATTACAATCTGAAAGTTTTCCAGGGAGTGCAGGGCCTTGGAATGTTTTCTTTCTATCAACTACTTTGGTCTCTTTCGTTCTTGCCTGAGCAGATGCAATAGCTAATTCTGCTAATTTTTCTCCTTCCTCTGTATGTTGATTAAACCATATACTTAGAATGTCTTTGGTTGTTGAATTTACAAATGCTTGATGATCTTTTGAATCCAATCTCTCCTTTGTTTGACCTGCAAACTGAGGATTTGTTAACTTTGAGGAAATGATAAAAGTACTATGCTGCACAACATCATCAGCTGTTATTTTTAAGCCTTTAGGAATTAAATTTCTGAACTCACAAAACTCTTTAACCGACTCCAATAAACCAGCTTTGAATCCATTTATGTGAGACCCGCCTTGAGCAGTTGGGATAAGATTCACATAAGATTCATTCATTAAATTTTTTGCTGGTTTAGTCGACCAATTTAAAACAAAATCAAGGGCATTATCATCTGCCAGTTTGCTACAAGAAATTGATTCTTCTAGAAGCAATTCGATATCACCTGAAGATTCAGACAAATATGAAATTAGTCCATTCTCATAATTCCAGGGAATTTTTTCGTTCTTCTTTTCATCGTGATATTCAATGGTTAAACCTGGGCATAGCACGGCTTTAGCTTTTAGCAGATGCTTCAAACTACTTTTATCAATTTTGATGGTCTCAAAGTATTGTGGATCAGGTAAAAAGCTGATTGAGGTTCCTGTGTTTCTTGGGCCTATGTCTCCTACTTTTTTTAAATCTGAGATTTTTTCACCTCCATCAAACCTCATCTCAAACTTATGACTGTCTCTTTTAATCTCTACAGATAGGCTTTGCGAAAGCGCATTAACCACGGACACTCCTACACCATGCAAGCCTCCAGAAAAATTATAGTCTTCGCCTGAGAATTTTGCGCCAGCATGAAGTTTGCACATTATCAGTTCTACGCCAGAGACTTTGTGCTCAGGATGAATGTCTACTGGCATCCCTCTTCCATCATCTATAACAGAGATAGCACCTTCCTTATGAAGGGTAACTTTGATCTTAGAGCAGTAACCAGCTAAAGCTTCATCAATTGAGTTGTCTAAGACTTCTTGAATAAGGTGATTTGGGCATGAGGTATCAGTGTACATGCCGGGTCTTTTTCTGACCGGATCTAAGCCTGATAGAACCTCTATCGACTCTGAATCATAATTTTTAACCAATTAATATTCCTCGATGCTCATGAACTTTTATCTAGTATTCTACTCTAACTAAATTGAAAGAAAGCTTTTAATTTAATAGATTTTAGGAGATTTTTTCCCAATATATTAAAATAAGATAAATAGTATTTAAGTGTAAAGTTAACTTGACATGCCTACCGTAAAAGAGTTCTAATGTATGCACTGTAAACATTAAATTTTAATATGAATAAAACAATTCTAGTTACATCGATGCTTGCCTTTAGTATCAACTCAGCTTCCGATAGCTTGTTAGATATTTATAATGATGCATTAGAAAACGATCCTCAGTATAAATCAGCAGAATTTTCATATTTATCTGGCAAGGAAATTAAAGTGCAGGGGCGTGCTGGTCTGCTACCTAATATTTCTATCAATGCCCAAACTAATTGGAACGAATATTATCAAAATGACATTCTTCAAAATGAATATAATAACTTTAGTTCGTCTGCTAGATTAACTCAGCCATTGATTAGGCTTGATTCGTGGTTTAAATATAGACAATCTAAGTTTTTAACTGATGCGGCTGAAGCAGATTTTGCATATTCACAACAAGCTTTAATTGTGAGAACTGCAGAGCTTTATTTTAATGTCTTGCGAGCTATAGATAATTTAAGTGCAGCTCGATCAGAAGAAAAAGCAATTAAAAAACAATTGGATCAAATTCGACAGAGGTATGAAGTTGGACTTGCGGCTGTAACTGAAGTTCAAGAGGCTCAATTAGCTTTTGATCTCAGCCTTGCGTCGAGGACCAGAGTAGAGGGAGAAGTATATACAGCTAAAGAATCTTTAAATGCCTTGGTTGGAAGAGAAATCGTATCTCTTGATGGGTTAATCAATGACTTAAATGTTTCCAATCCTGTCCCCGCTTCCAAGGAAGAGTGGGCAAGAAAAGCGGTAGAAAATAACTTTAGATTAAAAGCTGCAAATCTTAGAAAATATGCTTCTAAAAATAATGCACGCAGCGTTGCATCCAACCACTTACCCAAAGTAGATATTGTCGGAGTACAAAGTGAATCAGAAACAAATCAATATTCCTTTGATGGATTAAATACTGGTGGAGCTTTTAATATAACAGTTCCAGACGAGACTCAACGTGACACATACAGCCTTCAGCTTTCAATGCCAATTTTCCAAGGCGGGGCTGTAATTTCAAGAACTAAACAAGCCTATGCAGAATCAAATAAGTCTTCTGAGGACGCATTATTTACCGAAAGAAGTGTTATACAAGATGTACGAAGTCAATATTCCAATGTAGTTACATTAGTCGCAAATCTTCGCGCCCAGAAACAGGCTGTTGTATCAGCATCAAGCGCACTGGAAGCTACAAAAGTGGGTTATGAAGTTGGGACTAGAAATATAGTAGATTTACTTCAAGCGGAGAAAAACCTTTACAGCGCGGAGAGAAATCTTTCTAACGCAAAGTATGACTACTTAATTACGACCCTTCGCTTACACTTAGCAGCCGGAACTCTTACTCCTGAGAATCTTATTGATATAAATAATTTGCTCGGCTAATTTCCAAACTAAAAAATAATTTTTATTACTAAATCACTTTAAGACAGTCATGGATTATTCTAAATCCTACATAAAGCAAATACTTAATGAGGTAAAAACTATTGCATTGGTAGGAGCTAGCTCAAGAGAAGAAAGGGATAGCTTCAAAGTGATGAAATCACTACTAGAAAATGGTTATGAAGTTTTTCCAGTTAATCCTAATGAAGAAGGCAATCTTATATTAGGGCAGATATGTTACAAAGATCTCAGCTCTATTAAAAAAAATATCGACATGGTAGATGTCTTTAGAGCCGAAGATGCAATCATGGAAGTTACCAAAGAATCAATTGAAATTAAGGCTAAAGTTCTTTGGACACAATTAGGCCTCGTCAATGAAGACGCTGCTAAGTTGGCAGATAAAGCTGGCTTGAGAGTGGTCATGGATAGATGTCCAAAAAAAGAGTTAGAAAAATCAAATTAGACTCAGACAGAAAAATAGCTTTTAATAAATTTACAATGAGTGAAAATTTAGAAATCTTAATCAAAGAAAAGACTGATTATGGAGTCATTCGCTTCACTATGAATGATTTGGTAAGTAAAAATGCTTTATCAAAAAAATTAATTGGCTTATTAATTGACGAGCTTAAAAGTGTTTCTTTAGATAAATCTATAAAAGTTGTAGTGTTAGCAGCAAATGGGAATGTATTTTCAGCAGGACATGATCTAAAAGAAATTACTGCAGCCAGAAAAGGTAAAGATAATGGAGAAGCCTTTTTTAAAGATCTGTTTAATTTATGCTCTGAATTAATGCAGCTAATTATTAAGATACCGCAACCAGTAATTGCCGAGATCAATGGCATAGCAACTGCAGCAGGATGTCAGTTGGTAGCAAGCTGTGATCTTGCTCTTGCATCTTCAGAATCTCAATTTGCTACACCTGGGGTAAATATTGGACTTTTTTGCTCAACACCAATGGTTGCCCTTTCAAGAAATGTAAATAAAAAAGCTGCTATGCATATGCTTCTTACAGGAGATTTAATTAATTCTGAGAAAGCTAAGGATATTGGCCTAATTAATGAAGCGTTTCAAAAACCTCAATTGACTGATGAGGTAAATAAATTAGCAAAAAAAATTGCAAGCAAATCATCCATGACTATAAAAATAGGCAAGAAGGCATTCTATAATCAAGCAGAGATGAGCTTATCAAAAGCTTATGAATATACCTCAATGACTATGATCGAAAACTTATTAAATCATGATGCCAAAGAAGGAATTGACGCTTTTCTAGGAAAAAGAACTCCTGACTGGAAAAATGATTAGTGTAGCTAAAGATTTTTTCAAAGATTAATCAAATAATTGCAAATGCCAGAATTACCTGAAGTTGAGACATCAGTTCAAGCAATTCAAGAATTTGCTGGTCAGAATATAGAATCTATTAAAATTAATAACCCTAACCTTCGATGGAAATTAGACTCATTGGCTTTCAGCAAGCTTAAAAAGCAAAGAGTAAAGACTATATATAGAAGAGCTAAATATATCTTATTTAAACTGGAAAAAAATATAGTGCTTATTCATCTTGGAATGACCGGGACACTAAGGATTGCTGAAAAAAGTTCAAATTTCTATAAAAAACATGATCATATCGAATTCATTTTTTTAAAAAACAAATTAATTTTCAATGACCCAAGGAGATTTGGTTCAATGCATATTATTTCAGATCCAAATAAGCATTTTCTGTTAAAAGAATTAGGTGTCGAACCACTTTCTAAGGAATTTAATGAAGAGTACCTTTTTCACAGAATTAAAAAATCTCTATCTCCCATCAAAACAGCCTTGATGAATCAAAAACATGTAGTTGGTATTGGAAATATATATGCAAGCGAAATATTGTTTGATGCAAAAATTCGTCCTACTAGAAAAAGCAGGACTTTAACAAAAAAAGAAATGGCAAGGATTACAACTTCATCAAAAAAAATATTAAAAAAAGCAATCAAGGCAGGTGGAACTACATTGCAAGATTTTTATCAACCTAATGGGAACAAGGGCTATTTCAAAATCGATCTGGCGGTTTATGATCGCGCAAATCAAAAATGTAAAAAATGTAAAAAAGAGACAATCAAGAGGATTGTTCAATCACAAAGAGCAACGTTTTATTGTCGTGAATGTCAGGCTTAGCCAGAAATCTTTTTTTGTAAAGCGGCTTTAACATTTGGTGACACAAAACGAGAGACATCGCCACCAAAAGTTGCAATTTCTTTTACAAGACTGGATGAAACATAAATTAAAGTATCTTTAGGAGTAAAGAAAATGCTCTCAATATCTGGTGCAAGACTTCTGTTCATAGTTGCCAATTGAAATTCATATTCAAAGTCGGCGACAGCTCTGAGCCCTCTAATTATTGCTATGGCATCATTATCTCTTGCCAAAT
This sequence comes from uncultured SAR86 cluster bacterium, assembly GCA_902595065.1. Lineage (GTDB taxonomy): Bacteria > Pseudomonadota > Gammaproteobacteria > Magnimaribacterales > D2472 > D2472. The sequence continues at coordinate 642,790 of CACJOM010000001.1, read as the reverse complement.
CAACTGTTAATTTTTTTGAATAGCCTAAAACCTCAATCTTGGAATTATCTTTAAAAATCTCAGCAATCAAGTCTATTCTTTCATCAACACTAAATAGGGGATTTTTAGACTGGCTTTCAGCAACGCCAAGAATGACCTTATCAAATAAAGCTGCTGCTCTTTCAACAATATCAATATGTCCAAAAGTAATTGGATCAAAAGATCCAGGATATATGGCTGTTTTCATAACCGAATCATACTAAACATTTTTAATTCATCAAAATCTTAGATTAAATGTGTAAAATAATAATTAGTGAATATTAATAAACAAAAAGAATCAGAGACAAATTCAAAAGAAGGCGCTGGCTTACCGTCCGCTGTTGATGATGCTGCCGATGTGATGTCGAAATATCCAACCAAGAAAAGAATCTCAAATCATGAGAAACATTCTTTCCCGCCTATAGAATATGAAAAGCCACCCCACTACTAAATTTTTATTGCAAAAAAGGGGTCTCAATGACCCCTTTTATATTATGAAAGACTGTGTTTAAAACACCAGATCATTATTCATCACTTTATTCCAAGCTGAAACAAAGTCATGTTTAAATTTTTCTTCAGCGTCATCACTAGCGTAGACTTCTGCAATCGCACGAAGTTGTGAATTTGATCCAAAGGCCAGATCTACTCTCGTAGCAGTTCTAACACCTTCACCAGATACTCTATCTAAACCCTCGTATGAATTACCGGTTCCATTTGGTTTCCATGCTACCGACATATCAAGCAATGTATCAAAATAATCATTGCTTAGGATATCTGGATTATCAGTAAAGATACCGTAATCATTATTACTAATTCCTAACGATCTCATTCCGCCAAGCAAAACTGTCATTTCAGGAGCTGTTAAACCAAGTAATTGAGACTTATCCAGCATCATTTCTTCAGAAGATATATTAGATTTAGAGCTTAGATAATTTCTAAAACCATCAGCAACAGGCTCAAGAACGGCAAAAGATTCAATATCAGTCTGATCTTCTGATGCATCGCCGCGACCTGGAGTGAATGGCACTTCGACTCCAGAAGCCTTTTCTATTCCTACATTTCCAGCCAATACAATAACATCAGCAATTGAAGCGCCTGAATCGTTAGAGATAGTTTCGTAAATTGAGAGAACCTTTGAAAGTTGCTCAGGCTTGTTAGCTTCCCAATCTTTTTGAGGAGCCAAACGAATCCGTGCACCATTTGCGCCACCTCTCAGATCAGAATTTCTAAATGTAGAGGCGCTAGCCCATGCTGTCTCAACCATTTCCTGAATTGAAAGCCCTGATTCAGAAATTGCTTGCTTTACTTTCTCTAGATCATATTCAGTGTTGCCAGCTGGAACTGGATCTTGCCAAATAAGTTCCTCATCAGGCACCTCTGGTCCAAGATATCTGGCTTTTGGACCCATGTCTCTATGCAATAATTTAAACCAAGCTCTAGCAAAGGCATCAGCAAATTCTTCAGGATTTTCATGAAAACGTTTAGAAATTTTTCTATATTCAGGATCTTCTCGCATAGCCATATCTGCTGTTGTCATCATTGTAGGCACTCGGACTGACGAGTCTGAAGCATCTGGTGCCATGTCTTCTTCCTTTTGATCAATTGCATGCCATACGATCTTTCCTGCAGGAGTCTCTACTTTTTCCCACTCATAACCAAATAAAAGGTCAAAATAGCCATTATCCCATTTGGTAGGATTAGCCGTCCAAGCACCTTCAAATCCACTTGTAATCGTATCGCTACCCTTTCCAGATGCGTGAGTGCTTTGCCAGCCAAAACCCATATTCTCAAGAGGCGCTCCCTCTGGTTCTGCTTGAACATTATCTTCTGGTCCAGCACCATGCCCTTTACCAAAAGTGTGGCCGCCTGCCACTAGAGCAACTGTTTCCTCATCATTCATTGCCATCCGACCAAATGTTTCTCTTACATCTCTACCACTTGCAACAGGGTCTGGCTCTCCGTCAGGGCCTTGGGGATTAACATAAATAAGGCCCATTTGAACAGCTCCAAGAGGATCAGCCAGGTCCCTAACGCCACTGTATCTTTCATTTGTGAGCCATTCTGTTTCAGCTCCCCAATTAATATCTTCTTCTGGTGCCCAAATATCTGGACGGCCTCCTCCAAACCCAAAGGTTTTTCCACCCATTGATTCAATCGCAACATTTCCAGCTAATATTAGCAAATCAGCCCAACTAATTTGTTTTCCGTATTTCTGCTTTATTGGCCAAAGAAGTCTTCTTGCCTTATCTAAATTTCCATTATCAGGCCAGCTATTAAGAGGTGCAAAACGTTGAGCTCCAGTGCCTCCACCTCCTCTGCCATCACCTGTACGATATGTACCTGCAGCATGCCAAGTCATTCGTATGAAAAATGGTCCATAGTGACCATAATCTGCTGGCCACCAATCTTGGGAGTCAGTCATTAGGTCATTTAAATCTTTCTTTAGAGCAGCATAATTGAGCTTTTTAAACTCCTCAGCGTAATCAAAGTCTTCATCCATAGGGTCGCCCTTTTGATCATGTTGATGAAGGATGTTTAGATTTAACTGGTTCGGCCACCAGTCTTTATTCGATGTTCCAGTCGAACTATTGGAAGATAGGCTTCCATGCATAACTGGACATTTATTTTCAGTTTCTTTACTCATATTTAGATTCCAAATTAATATTAAATTTTCACTGCAAAAAGCTGTGGTATTAATTAGCTTACAGATTTTATATGTATTGGTAAATATAATTAAAAAGAATGTTATATTCGGTTTTATAAATGATAAAAATTTAAAAATTATGCTTACCCTAAAACAAATTGATTATGCTCTTGCTGTTGCAAAAAACCTTCATTTTAAAAAAGCAGCTGATGAATGTTTTATTTCTCCTTCAGCAATGAGCAATGCCATCACCGAATTAGAGGTGCAACTAGGTGTAAAAATTTTTGAAAGGAGCAATAAAAAGGTTATTGTGACAAATCTAGGGCAAGAGATCTTGTCTAAAGCAAAGAAAATAAAACTAGAAGTTCAAAACATCCATGAACTTGTGCAACATAATTCAGGAAATCTTAATCGTTCAATATCAATTGGTATAATTCCTACAATTAGTCCATATTTTCTTCCAATTATTCTCCCTAAACTACAAAAAGAATTCTCTAATCTAAAATTAAAAGTAGAAGAGGCTCAATCTCAGATTCTTACAAGCAAGGTGAAGGAAGGTGACCTTGATATGGCTATATTAGCCCTGCCATATGATGTTCAAGACCTTCATAGCTTTAAATTTTGGGAAGAAGATTTTTTTTGGGTTTCGCATAGAAAGAATAAAAATGCAGGAAAATCTGAAGTCAGTGCATCTGAACTTGAGCATTCTGAGCTGATGCTTCTTGAGGATGGTCATTGTCTAAAAGATCATATTTTAGATGCATGTAATATTTCTTCTTCATCGCAATACTCATTAAAAGCTTCAAGTTTAAATACACTTATTCAACTGGTAAAAGGAGAAATGGGAACTACACTAGTCCCAAAAATGGCGTTGAAGGAACTAGTTGGAAACAAGAAGGACTTATCAGTTTCACATCTTAACGAGCCAGGACCTCATCGAGAAATTGCATTAATAACAAGGTCAAATTATGCAGGAATGGAAAGCGTTAAATTGCTTTTAAATTTTTTTAAAAAATCTTTAAAAGAATTTAACAAGGATTAATTCTATTCTGGGGTATCTAACGTATCTGTTTTTTGCCATTGAGAGGAAAAGACTCGGGATAAGAATTTGGCTGTTCCATCCCTTACTTCAATAACATCAGAGTAGATAATTCCCATGTCTAATTTATGAGGCTTACCATCCTCATCAAACATATGGCTAGCAACGCAATATGTTCTTCCTGTGTATAAATTTTCCTTCCATTCTCCGTGCACATTCATTATCTGATGCATAGTGCTTTGGTAGTTTTCTAGTTGCTGCATAGCGGATATAAAATTCTCTAAACCATTAATCTCAAAATGCCCGCTCATGGAAAATTCGTCCCACATAATTGAGCCCAGAGAGGAAAATTGTCTTTGGTCGATGATTGATGCATATAAATTAGATAATTTTGAAGGAACAAGAAGATGAGAGAGTTTTGAAGAAATGGTAGTTTGTTTCATGATTTTTTTACCTCTGAAATAAGTTTAAGTACCTTATATATATCATCTGGCGCTTGCACAAAGTTAATTGGGAAAAACTCTATTTCATTTAAACCAGCAGCCATAGATTTTTCTAATTCTTTTAGTGTTAAATCTATATTTGGAACGCCGTCATCATCTACGCATGTAGGTAGTTGCCCCCTAATCCTTGGTTGGTCTTGTCTACCCTCCTTATTAAATGCATCAGATAGTATGTCTTTGCCGGCTAAAATAAAATCTCTGCTTGTTTTAATTGGAATCCAGCCATGGCCAATTTTTGCAATTTTATTTGCATTTTCATGTGTCATCTTTAGACCAAATAGTAAAGGTATATTTTGACCCTGAGTTGGCTGAGGGTGGCACCAAATATCATCAAAATTAAAATGCTTCCCTTTAAAAGATGCTGGGCTATCTTGCCAAAGTGCTTTGCAAATATCTAAGGTTTCCCAAAAGATATCTGAACGATCCTCAAAACTTACACCTGCGGTATCAAATTCCTCTTTTTGCCAGCCTAATCCTACTCCAAGCTCTAATCTACCTTTAGAAATAACATCTAAAGAGGCCGCTGTTTTGGCAAGCAATGCTGGATTTCTCAATGGTGTAATGAGTATTGCTGTAGCTAACTTTATCTTACTTGTACAAGATGCAATCATTGTAAGCAAAGATAAAGGTTCGTACCAAGGCGCTTCGGATGGAAGAGGGAATTTACCAAAGGGATATTTATGAAGATTTTTGCCCATTACTACATGATCTGTAACACTAACGCTGTCAAAACCTAGCTCTTCGCCCATTTGCGAAATTTCTATATAGGATGAAATATCTCCACCATAAAAGTTTTCCAAACCAAAAAGACCTAACACCAACTTCATACAACTAACCTTTTTTAATCTTTGATTGTACGAATATTTTTTACCTAATGCACTCTAATGAATAGAATTACATCCTATAAAATTAGAGTCAAAGCAAGAAACGATAGAAGTATCTTCAATGCAATATTAAAACTTTCATAAGGAATTAAAGAGATTATTGCTTTGGCTAAAACTGCGCCTGCAAATCCAGCAATAGCTAGGATCACTATAAAGGATAGGTATTCTCCTATTGAAAATCCAAAAAAATATATAAACAAAAGAATTTTTATAGAGTGTTGATAAATCATGACAGCGCCATGATTTGCAACTAGTGATTCAGGACTTAAGTTCTTTGTACGCATGTAGGCTGTAACCAACGGTCCATTTGCACCAATAAAAATACCAGCAAAACCGGAAATAAGTCCACAGAACCAATCATTCTTCATAATTGAAAGAATAAAATTATCTAATGGTGCCCAAGTAAAAAATAAGATTGTTCCTGCAATCAACCATATGAGAATTTGTTCAGGTATAGTTCCGAATAATAATATCCCCCCAACAGAACCAATGGTAGTTGCAACCAGAATATTTTGAATTAAATGCCATCTAAAAAATTTTCTATATACGAATGTCCTTGATAAATTATTTGAAAGTTGGATCGCTCCATGTAAGGGAATGAGAGTTCCTGGAGAAAAAGATTGTGCTAACGCAACAAGCATAATTATTCCCCCTCCAACGCTAAATATAGAGGTTAGCAAAGAGGTTGCAAAAGATAAGGCTGCAAAAAAAATTATGAACTCTAAAGGCATATAAGAGTGTGTTTTAACTATAAAGGAATTAAGATTAACACATGAAAAATATTGATCAGATCATAAAAACACTAACTTTAGATGAAAAAGTTTCCTTATTAAGCGGATTTAATTCTTGGTACACCAGCAAAATTGAAAAAAAGAATGTTCCAAGTATAAAAATGTCAGATGGGCCTAACGGAGTTCGAGGCGATTCAAATTCAGGAAAATCTTCAGCTTGTTTTCCTTGTGCAATATCAATAGGTTCTACATGGGATCTCCCTTTAATCAAGAATATTGGCATTGCATTGGGTGAAGAAGCACAGGCAAAAGATGTGGATGTTCTATTGGGGCCTACTATTAATATTCATAGGCATCCTTTGGGAGGAAGACATTTTGAGAGTTTCTCTGAGGATCCATTTCTGACTGGAAAAATTGCTACCAATTATGTTCAAGGTGTCCAATCTAAAAACGTAGCAGCGTGTTTGAAACATTTTGTTGGAAATGACACTGAGTATGAACGTCACTCAATAAGCTCAAATATAGATGCGCAGACTTTGAGAGAAATTTATTTATTGCCATTTGAAATGGGTATAAAAGAAGGCAATGCAAAAGTTGTAATGAGTGCATACAACAAATTAAACAATATATTTTGCAGCTCTCATCAAGAGCTATTAATCAAGATCTTAAAAGAAGAATGGAGTTTTGATGGATATGTAGTTAGCGATTGGGGAGCAGCACTTGAAACTATAGAAAATGCCAATGGCGGTTTGGACCTTGAAATGCCTGGGCCTAGTAATGTTTGGGGCAAAGCATTAATTGATGCTGTTAAAGCTAGAAAAGTATCTGAGAAATTAATAGATGACAAAGTTAAAAGGATTTTGACTGTTGCTGAATTCTCAAATAGATTTCAAAAACCTGAAATTAAGGCTGAGCAAGCTATAGATCAACCAAAACATAGATTACTGTTAAGAAAAGCGGCAGCTGATGGGATGGTCTTGTTAAAAAATGAGGGTTTACTGCCTTTGAAAAAAAATATTAAAAAATTAGCTGTAATTGGTCCCAATGCCATGGAAGCTCAAATTATAGGTGGAGGCAGCGCAAGTCTAAAGCCACATTATCAAGTTCATCCACTTGAAGCAGTGCGAGAAAGATTTGGGCATGAGACAGAAATTCTATATTCAAAGGGCTGCCATACTCACAAGTATCTTCCAAAGATAAATGAAGGACTCATGGAGGAAAAAGATGGTTTCTTGGTGCAATACTTTAATGGAGATCAATTTGAAGAGAACTTGCTTTTAGAGGAACGATTAACTGGGAGTAAATTTTGGGTTTTTGAAGGTTTTGCTAAAGATGTAATTTCGAAAGAAGAAAGACCTAATATCTCAGTAAAGTTTTCTTGTACATATAAACCAGATATTTCTGGCTTGCATGAATTTGAAGTTTTTGGCATTGGGAAATGTCGTTTATTGATTGATGGAAATGAGCTTATTGATAACTGGACTAGCTCGGATCCTGGTGAGGCATTTTTTACCTTTGGCTCTGCTTCAAAAAAAGGAGTTGCAAATTTTCAAAAAGGAAAAGCTTATAAAATTGAGGTTCAATATCATTTTGAAGGAAGTTTTCCAGCAGTCTACATTGGCTGTCAAGCTCCTGATGAGGTAGATATATTTCAAGAGGCTATAGAAATAGCCTCTCATGCAGATGAGGTTATTCTGATTGCTGGAACTAATTCAGACTGGGAAACAGAAGGGAATGATAGAGCTGATTTCAATTTACCTGCAAATCAAAATAAATTAATTGAGGCAATATTAGAAACTAATCAAAACACAGTCGTTGTTATCAATACTGGTTCTCCAATTCACATGCCATGGGAAAAGAAAGCAAAAGCTATAATCCAAACATGGTTTGCCGGACAAGAGTTTGGAAATGCTTTGGTTGATATTTTATCGGGAAAAGTAAATCCATCTGGTAAATTACCAACAACCTTCCCAGTAAGAATAGAAGATACTCCTGCATATAAAAACTATCCTGGAAATGATTTACAGATGAACTATGATGAAAAACTGTTAGTTGGTTATCGATGGTATGAGGCAGAGTCAATAAGGCCATTGTTTTGTTTTGGTCACGGTCTATCATTTACAAATTTCAATTATCAAAATCTAGAAGTTACTACCGATAGTGATTTTGTCGTCACATGTAATTTTGAAATTCAAAACATTGGAGATATTTCTGGATTAGAAATAGCTCAATGTTATGTGAGCTTCGCAAGTCCCCTCCCTGGTGAGCCTTGCAAAACCTTGCAGGGTTTTGTGAAAGAAGAAATAGACGCCGATGAACTTAAGAAAGTAGAAATTAAACTAGGGCCAAGAAATTTTTCCTATTGGTCAGTGGAGACTAATACTTGGCAGATAAGAGAAGGCTCATATCAAATTCTAATTGGATCTTCCTCGGAAAATATACTTTTACAAGCCAGTATTAATCTTGAGCAAGCGCTTGAAGTTCATTAGCAGTTAATTCAAATTGAGTAGCTTGAATAGAGCTATTAGATTCAAAGATTGTTCTAGGTCCAATTAAAGGAAAAATTAGTTTAGATTTGTGTAATACATAAGCTAAGGCAATTTGAATAGGTTGCACATTTCTTTCTTTTGCCATATCAAAACATACTTGCCTTCTTTGTAAATTTTTTTCATGATGCCAAACTCTGATTTCTTCATCTAGGGTAGGATTTGAAAAATGTTCATTCGACATAATCTCTTTTTTCTTAATAAAAAACCCTCTGGCTTGAGATGACCATGGAAATAACATAACTTGCTCATCAAGAAGATATTCTAAATATTGATCATTAACGCCAACACAGCCAGGCCATACTGGTTCAATCATCTCAGCTAAGCTGAAATTATTGCTGAGGACAGTAAAAGGCTCTTTTGCATTTTTTTTTGCATAACTTCTTGCTTCTGAAAATCTATCCATCTCCCAATTTGAGGCTCCTATTATGCTCACCAAACCTTCATCCTTTATTTCAGCCAGTGCATCAATAAATTCATCCACTGGAATATCTGGGTTATCCCTGTGCAAACAAAAAATATCAAGCTTTGAAATCTGCAGACGCTCTAAAGACTCAAGAACTTGGGGACGAATATACTTGGGCTCACACTCAGGCGTATGAGCTCCCTTACCCAGAACTATTACGTCTTCTTCAACTTGTCTAGCATTTATCCAATCACCAAGATACTTATCACCCATTCCGTGGTTATATATGAAAGCAGTATCAAAAATTCTGCCGCCAGATCCATAAAAATGATCAAACATAGTAAATGCATGCAGATCAGAAGTTTGATTATCACAACCTAAGGCTAATCTTGAGCCAAGCTTGCTGAGTCCAGGAAGGTCGTTTGTTTTAAGCTGGGGCTCTTGAAGTAAATAGGCTTTTGATTGCAAGATTGGTGAGTGTTTAATTAGAGCCTTAGGGCAATCAATCTTCATTTCTTTTCGCCACTTATCTAGCCAGAACATATTGCTTTGAGTTTCAGCATGACATATAAATTTTGATTCAATTTTGGATTCTAAAATACACTTAGCAGCATGCTCTATCTCTCTTGAAAATAAACCAATCTCATCAATGCATTTAATTTCTTTGCCACTCCTGCCATCGTGTAAGAGATGGATGGATGAGACGCCCTCTTGAAATTGTCCACAATGCCATGGATCGGTAACGGAAATAGAATATTTACCATTTGATACTACAAGATTATTTGAAAAGTCCTCATTTATGGCACAACTTATTTTTGCTTCAATCAAATCAGAAAAAATCAAATGCGCATGTGATTGAAGATCGACGCCCGTCTTGTCTATTTGACCAGTTGCAGAAAGACTTATTGGGTCAGCGAAAGCAAGGCCCTGCAATTCACCAGCTATTAATTTGGCCATTGTTAATGGATAGCATCCAACATCTAATATTGCTCCACCACCAAGCTCAGGATTTCGGAGTCTGTGGGTTGAAGGAACATCCGCTTTAAATCCAAAAGAGGCCTCTATCATAATTTTTGAATTAGCGTCCGATAGAAAATTTAAATTGTCTAAAATATTTTTTGTCTGCGGGTGTGTTCTGTACATAAAAGCTTCCATCAAGAAGACTTTTTTTGTATCAGCAAGATCTAACAAAACCATACTTTCAAAAGCGTTCATCGTAAATGGCTTTTCGCAAAGGACATGCTTTCTATTTTTAATTCCTTCTAATGCATAAAAAAAATGTTCGCTATGAGGGGTTGCAATATAGATAGCGTCTAGGTCCTGTTGAGACAAAAAATCATCCAGCTGGTGATACGCATCTATATGAAACTTTTCAGCAAAACTATTAGTCTTGTAAGAATCTCTTCCAAAAACGCTAATGAGCTTTGAGTTTGTCGCATTTTCAATTGAATAAGAAAATGCATTGGCAATCGAGCCTGGTCCAATTATCCCCCAATTAATTTTAGGCATTGTCTAATTTTCTTAAGTTTATCTCATGGATTAGTTTTTGATGAAAGCTTTTGTCTATTGGATAAAAAGAAACCAATATGAAACTAATAAAAATTCCTGTTAGTGGTATCCAAGTCATAATGAATTTTAATCCAGATAGCGTTTCCTCAGATTGAATTTGATTTGGCTCGAAACCAATTTGGGTTAATGCCATGCCCAAAAGAATGGCCGCGAATGCTATTGCTCCTTTTTGAGCAAAAGTCATGAAACCATATAAAGAGGATTCTGTTCGAACTCCTGTTTTCCACTCTCCATACTCAATGGTATCTGGAAGCATTGACCAAAATAGGACACCAGTTGCGCCATTACCAATTCCAATAAATCCCAACACAAATAGCAACTCATTAAGTGAAGTTATTGGGTAAAAATAAAAAACTAAAAATCCAACTAACAATAATGCCATTGCAGCCATCCATGAATTTCTCTTACCAATTTTTAGTGCTGCATATGCCCAAAAAGGAATAGCTAAGAGTGCTGCCCCACTGCTAACTCCCAGAATTAAACCCTGATACTCATGGAGATCTAAGGAATACTTAACAAAATAAATTAAGTTGTTATTAAACATAATAGAAGTAGATCCAAGAATTAAAATTGATCCAAATACAATCCAAAATGGATAATTTTGTGAAACTGATTTTGCAACCTTCGAAAAACTTGGTATCTGAGTTGGGCTAAAATTGAATTCTCTTTCTTTTACAAATCGCACAGTGATACTTAGGACAAGAATGGCTGTAAGTCCACAAATCATTCCAAAAAAGATGAAGCCAATTGCCTCATCGCCGCCCCCAAACCATAAAACAATTGGAAAGCCCAAAGCTGAAACTGAAAGAGTGCCAAAGGAGGCCCCAATCATACGAGCAGTTGTAAGCTTTGTTCGCTCGTCACTATCATCAGTGATCCTGGCTGTAAGAGAAGAATATGGAACGCTAACTATGGTAAAGCATGTTCTATGCAATAAATTAACTGTTAATAAAAAAACAAATAATAATAGCCCCTCAAATGGAGGAACCCAGAACAGTAAAACAAATGATAGGGCAAGTGGAATTGCGCCATAAAAAATGTAGGGTCGGTAGCTGCCCATTTTACTGCGAGTTCTTTCTGCAAGATAGCCCATAAAGGGGTCTGTAATTGCATCCCAAGCTATGCCAAGAGCATATATCCAGCCTGCCAATAAAGGAGTTATACCAACAACATCGGTATAAAAATAAAGAAGGTATAGACCAACCCCACTCCAATATAAGCAAATTGCATAATCTCCTATGCCGTAGGCCGCTCTAACTTTATTTGAAACTGCGTTTGAGGTCATAAATATTTGTTGACTATAACAGTCTTATCTATTGTTGGTAATATTTGTAGTGTGCATTAGTATAAAAACATATTTATAAAAAAATTTAAAAATATATGACTGAGAGTGCAGAATATTCTGAGGGTTTCGCTGACAATGATGGAGTAAAAATTTTTTATCGCGATTATGGTCCTGAGGGTGGAGATCCTGTTCTCATGGTCCATGGTCTTGGAGCACAGCTTGTGCACTGGCCGCCTCATTTAATCAATTTTTTAAAAGCGCATAATTTTAGACCTATAACTTATGACAATAGAGATGTTGGTTTATCCTCAAGATTTTTGGGTACTCCATCTTTTGTGCTGGATTATATTAAGTACTTTTTAAGAATTCCAATTAAATCAGAATATACAATTGATGATATGGCTGATGATGGGATTAAGTTGCTTGAGCAATTAAACATCAACCAAGCTCATGTATTAGGCACATCAATGGGAGGAATGATTGCCCAAATTATAAGTGCTCAATATCCACAAAAAGTTAAATCTTTTACCTTGATTGCTTCAACAGCTTCAACGCCAAGTCCAATGAATGCTCCAACAAAACCAGTGAGAGAGCTCATGCTAGAAAGATCGAAAAATCCTGATGCCTCAGTTGAGGATGTGATCAAAAGAGAAATCAAAATCGTTTCATTGATTGGAATGAAGGATCGAGTTGTCGATACCCCAGAATTTAGAAAAGAAACAATTCAAAACTTAAATCGTGCTCAGGATGGCTCTGGGTATGCAAGGCAACTGCTATCAATATTGGCTTCAAAAGATAGGCTAAAAAAAATTCAGAAAATTAAAGCGCCAACTTTAATTATTCATGGTAAACATGATCCAATGATTCGATTGAAGAATGCATATAAGATGCACAAATTAATTCCACACAGCAAACTAAAAATTATTGAAGACATGAGACATTTAATTGAACCAGAGATCCTTCGTCAATTCGAGAGCGAACTATTGGATCACTTGCGATTAGCCTCTTAATTAAGATTGAATTTTTACAAGCTCTTCCTTGCTAATTAATAGCATTTCACCGATCTGCATAAAGAGAGAATTCTCATATTGATCAACATTATCGTCAGATAAAATAACATCCCAGATATTCGACAAAATTTCTATTTTCATCCTTTTGGTGCAATTGCTGTTAATGATATTAATAAAAGGATTGAAAGACTCCTTGTGACTTGTCCAATCTTTTAGCTCTTCAAATGCTTCAGTAAAATTACCATTAGGGTATAAATCTAAATAGAAATTTTTAATCTCATCTATTTCGTGGTCATCTATTTTTCCATCCATTCTTGCAATTTCAATCATTAAACATAGAACTGCGGACACATGAGGTGGCATGTCTTCAGCAGTTCCTGAAATATCAGCGAATAGTTTTTTTTTGAAAATAGATAACATATTTAGAAATTAGTATTTTAAAAAAATAACTATACCAAGCTTTTAATAAATTTAGCTATAGGTTTTGGTATCTATGTATTCTGAAACAAACATCAAAAAATAGTTAATTCGACGAAATTAAATCGCCTTTAATAACTGTGCCAAGAACTCTAATATTCTTTATTTCATTATTTTTAACCATTAAGGGGTTTTTATTAAGGGCAGTAAAGTTTGCGTATTTGCCTACCTCAATCGATCCATACATTTTTTCCAATCTCAAAACATATGCTGAATCTATTGTCACAGCCCTCAATGCTTCAACTTTAGTAATTCTTTGGTTGGGTCCGGCAACTTTTCCAGCAAAATTATCTCTATTTACTGCTGCATGCATCAACATCAATGGAGACGCTGGAGCCATAGGCATGTCAGAATGAAGCGCTACCTTAATACCTGATTTTATTGCATCGCCCAATCTAACCATTTCTTGAGAGCGCTCGTACCCAACTCCTTTTCTGCTGTATAAATCAGAAAGAGCTGTTACATAGTATGGATTTGCACTTACGACTACACCTAATTTCTTCATTTGCTCTAATTGATCTTTTGCTGAATATCCAAAATGAACCACTGTAGTTCGATGATCTGTTCTAGGATTGTTATCTAAGTTTTTCTTTAAGGTTGCAAGCAATCTATCCAAGCCTGCATCTCCATTCTGATGGATATGAATTTGATATCCATCATCCCAAAAAATCTTAAAGAGGTTTTCGAAAGTATCTAGGCTCATCAACCACGAACCCTCATGACCATCTATATAACCATCTCGCATTACCATATTTTGAGAATACATAGCGCCATCAGCAAATAGCTTAATATGCTTAGGCAAATAATTTAATTTGCCTGTACCCCAACTTGTTTGCTCTTTTGCGGCATCCAAAACTTCATTTAATTTAAACTGCTCAGATATGTTTAATGCACTTGGAAAAAAATATGACTCAAAAGGTGAATCTACATTTCCAAATATTAAATTCTTTGCTGCTTGAAGATCCTTGTTATACATTGAGCCTGGATTACCAATAACGGTAATCCCATTACTATGCAAATAATCCCTTGTCTTTAGGAGGCCTTTAATTAATGTTTTTGGCGAAGCTAATACTTCCATTAATTTAGGCAAAACAATAATAGCCCCTCTCTCGGAAAAATGACCATCATCAAAATTTGCTAAATTATTTTTCTCTTCATGAAGATTAAATGCTTCTTTGTTTATTCCTAATACCTTCATTGCTGGAGTATTTAAAATAAATTCGTGAAAAGATCTATGGATAATAATAATTGGTCTGGTTGAAGAAATTTTATCTAGATCATGTTTGGTTAATTTCCCATGAAAATAGTGATGAAATCCCCAAGAAATCAATGGTTGATTTGCTGGATGATTTTTTTCAATTTCATTTAAATTAGACAAGTAGCTTGTTCTATCTCTAACCCCGTTAGAAGTTTTTGCAGGTAAGTGCCAATCCTCAATAGCTAAGATCTCAGAATTCATTGTTACCGCAGCTAAAAACGGATGGATATGATGCTCAATAAAGCCTGGAACTAGGATCGAATTTTCATAGTTATTTATTAAATCTGCATTTGGATAAATTGAAGTTAGTTCTTCTTTTGAGCCAAGATTTATAATTTTTGATCCCTGGGTAGCAACAGCCTCAACGGAATCATTTCGTGAATTAAGGGTCAGGATTTCTTTAGCTATAAATATTTTAACCTCATCAGCGCTAATAATTTTTGGAAAAATAATTAAAGCTATGATTAGAAAAAAATTAAAAATAGCTTTTCTAGAAAATGACATAGAAATGTTAATTAATCCCAAATACGCATTAAACCTTCTTGTGCAGTTGATGCAATTAATTTTCCTGCTTTTGTATAAATTGAGCCGCGAGAAAATCCTCTAGCATTTTGTGATATGGGGCTATGCATGTGATGTAAAACCCAGTTGTTAAAATTAACTTTTCCATGAAACCACATAACATGATCTAAACTGGCACTTTGAAATTTTTTGGACATAAAATTTACCTCATGAGGATTGACTGCTGCGCCAAGCAAGCCCATATCAGAAACATATAATAATAAGGCTTGATGAATTCTTTCATCAGATGGTAGTTTTCCAGTTGGTTTCATCCATGTGCTCCTGTAAGGAGCGAGTTTTTCAGCTTTTAGCAAATCAACAGGTTCAACTTGCCTTGTTTCAATCTCTCTTTCTCTTAACCACATTGGCAGATAGTCTTTAGGTATTTTTGATTTAAGATCTTTTCTTAGCTCTAGATCACTCTTTAATTTTTCTGGCCCTTGTATTTTTGGCATTTTAATTTGATGCTTTAAACCTTTTTCTCTTTTTTGAAATGATATAGAGCAGCTAAAAATTGCTTCTCCATTTTGGATTGCGTTTACCCTTCTAGTAGTAAAACTTTTACCATCTCTAATTCGATCAACCTCAAAAATGATGTTTTGCTTGAAGTCGCCAGGTCTAAGAAAATAAGAATGGAAAGAATGCACCATTCTTCCTTTCTCTACTGTTTGATAACCTGCAATTAAGCATTGAGCCATAATTTGACCGCCAAAGATTCTTTGGAAACCTACACTTTGGCCAGTCCAAGAATATAAATCTCTATCTATCCTAGTTAGGTTGAATAATTCTAGGGTATTTTTTAATGCTTTGCTCATCAATTTATAGGTGTATTAAATTAAAATTCATCTTACATTGATTCAATTAAAACTAGAACTTTATCCTCTCAAAAGTTAGCATAGGCCTTCCAAGAAACATAAAATTACTTTAAATGATAGATTCTGAAAGAATAAGCCTTCCAAAGAGGCCCGACAAAAAATTCAACGTAAGAAAAACCTTTGGTATTGACTCTGATCTTGAGGTTCATGGTTTTAAAGAAAAGACACAATGGGTTCCTGAAATTGATGAAACTTATATCTTCGATAAAGATACTACCCTGGCAATCCTGGCAGGCTTTGAGCATGATCGTAGAGTAATGATTCAGGGGTACCATGGTACTGGTAAATCCACACATATTGAGCAAGTTGCTGCAAGACTTAATTGGCCGTGTGTCAGAATAAATCTTGATAGCCATATCAGCAGAATTGATCTACTTGGTAAAGATGCAATTGTTTTAAAAGATGAAAAGCAAGTCACTGAATTTAAAGAGGGAATTCTTCCTTGGTCAATTCAAAATCCTGTTGCAATAGTCTTTGATGAGTATGATGCAGGCAGACCTGATGTGATGTTCGTTATTCAAAGAATACTTGAGGTAGATGGTAAATTAACGCTCCTTGATCAAAACCAAGTTATAACGCCGCATAATAGCTTTAGGCTTTTTGCAACAACTAATACTGTTGGTATGGGAGATGTAACTGGTCTTTATCATGGGACACAACAAATTAACCAAGGTCAGATGGACCGATGGCACATACTTTCAACGCTTAATTATTTAGAGCGCTCTCATGAGCTAAGTGTTGTTACGGGAAAAGTTCCTCAACTAAAGTCTGCAAAAGATAAGGCTTTAATAAAGAGTATGATTCAGTTAGCAGATTTAACCAGGCAAGGTTTTATAAATGAAGATATTTCAACGCTTATGTCGCCAAGAACAGTTATAACTTGGGCGCAAAACTATATTATTTTTAATGATATAAAGCACTCATTTAGATTAACATTTCTGAATAAATGTGATGAAGCTGAAAGACCAATTGTGGCTGAGTATTTTCAAAGGTGTTTTGGAGAAGATCTTTTAGAAAGTCATAATCCTGAATCATAATTAATGAGCTGGGTTAAGAATCGAGAAGAATTTAAGCAAGCTGCTCTCTCAACAGCTAGAGCTGTATCAAAAAATCAAAACTTAGAAAGCACCTCACAGGCCTCTAGTCGTCCGCCATCTTCATCTCAAATTTCTTTACATTACCCACCTAGATCATCCTCCCAAATAGATGCCTGGAGAGGTGAAGGAGATTTTCAAGCATTTTGGCACGCATTTCATGAAGAATATCCATCTTTGAAGATGCCAAAAATTGCTAGAGATTTCTATGCTGAGCTTGAGCTCTCTAGGGTTGAGATGGTTGGGGGTGATAAATTTCCAGGTGCTAAGATTAACTTAAATGCTTATCTAAACACTCAAGCCAAAAAAGCAATAGATAATAAGGTTCCGTCATTAAATCCATTGGCTGCAAATCTTTGGTTAAAACAGCTGAATGGGGAAAGCTTGCAAGAAGACAGCAAAAATACTGTGAATGCCTTTCTTTCATCTATCCCTATAAGCATTGATCATATTGGCAAAAAGTTAATTGAAGCTCAAAACTCTCAAGAAGATTTTCAATCTATAGCAATAGATCTGATGAGAGATTTAGATTTAATGCATGAACCAGAAACAAAAGGCGATCAAGAATCAATTGAGGAAGAGCCAATGCCAGAAGATCCTCAAGATTCTGGTGAACATCAACAGGAATCTGAAGAGGATCTTCAAGAACACAGCATGGAATCTAAGGCAGAGGGAGATGCTGGAGAGGAGACTGAATTGCTTGAAGAGGCTCAGGCACCAATTGATTCAATGTCTATTGATGAAGAAATAGACTTAGCAAGGAATTTTAATGAAGACGTAGATCATACCTCTTATGAAGACTATAAAATTTTTACTACTCAATTTGACGAAGTTATAAATGCTATTGAGTTAGCAACTCCTGAAGAGTCTCAAAGATTAAGAATGCAATTAGACCAGCTAATTGCCCCCCATCAAACAACGATTGGAAAATTAGCGAATAGATTACAGAGACTTCTTCAAGCTCAACAAAATAGAAGCTGGAACTACAACCTTGAGGAGGGTTTGCTAGATACTGCTCAATTACACAGAGTCATTACTAGGCCTGGAGACCCATTGAGTTTCAAGCAAGAAAGTGAAAGTAAATTTAAAGATACAATTGTCTCTTTGTTAATAGATAGCTCCGGCTCTATGAGAGGTCGATCAATGACTTTGGCAGCAATTTGTGGAGATATAATTGGAAGTACTTTAGAAAGGTGTTATGTAAAAACTGAGTTATTGGGATTTACCACCAAACACTGGAAAGGAGGCGATTCTAGAAAATCTTGGGTTAATCAAGGCAGTCCTGCAAATCCAGGCCGCTTAAATGATTTACGACATATCATTTTTAAATCAGCTGATGAAAATTTTAGAAAGGCAAGAAAAAGCTTCGGGATAATGCTTCGAGAAGGTTTATTAAAGGAAAATGTAGATGGCGAAGCTTTGGCTTGGGCACATCAAAGATTAAGTAAGCGCAACGAAGAAAGAAAAATCTTAATAGTTATCTCTGATGGAGCTCCTGTAGACGATAGCACCCTATCAACAAACCATAGTAATTTTTTAGATAATCACTTACGCCAAATTATTTCTTCCATTGAAACCCAAGACAATGTAGAGCTTCTTGCTATTGGGATTGGTCATGACGTGACTAAATACTATGACAAATCAATCACCATAAATAGAGCTGAAGAGTTAGCAGAGGCTCTACTTGATAAATTGACAGAGCTTTTCAATGATTAAAAAAAGGAATATAATTGATAATGTTTACACTGTAAACATAAAAAATTTTTCGAGGGGAATATGAAAATTACTAGAACAGATGGCCCACCAAAAGATATTCTAACTTTTGATAATTTGGCTGTAGAAAATGAATTAAACCTTACGCCTGATCAAGTAGAGGATGTTGCGGAGATATTTAATACTCCATTAACAGGAGCATATAATTGGGATTATACAGTTGCTGATAACAGAATTAAGAAGCTTTATGAGCTTGGAAAAGAGTTAAACTGGAATGGTTCGATTGATCTAAATTGGGATTACACTCATCCTGCCGATGAAAGACTGGTTGAGGCTGATGAGCAGCTTCCCCATGAAACTCTTGAAGCATATGAAAATTTAAGCGAAGAAGAGAAAATAGAATTTGATCGTCATGACACAGCTGAATTATTGAGTCAGTTCCTCCATGGTGAACAAGGCGCCCTTCTTGTTGCATCACAACTGACATCATGCGCACCTACTTATAACGCAAAATTATATGCTGCATCCCAAACATTTGATGAAGCAAGACACGTTGAGGTATTCAATAGATATCTGCAAGAAAAAGTAGGTATGCATTACCCCATTAATAAAAATTTAAAATTATTGTTAGATAAAATTCTTACCGATGAAAGGTGGGATCTTAAATTCATTGGTATGCAAATTATTATTGAAGGCCTTGCTTTGGCTGCCTTCCAGATGCTAAAAGGTCTATCCAAAGATCCTCTCTTAACTCAACTTTTACATTATGTGATTCGAGATGAAGCAAGACATGTAACTTTTGGAATTAATTACTTAGAAGACTTTATTAAAACCTTAACCCCAGAAGAAATTGAGGATAGAGCAGAATTTGCATATGAGGCATGCGTCATTTCACGAGAAAGACTCATCAATACAAAAGCAATGCAAAAATATTTAAAAATGTCAGAAGATGAAGCTAGAGAATTTGCCTTATCAACTTCAGCTAATACGACTTTTAGAAATTTTTTATTCTCAAGAATTATGCCCAACCTATCTAGAATAGGCTTATTGACAGATAAGGTTAGGCCAAAATTTGAAGCATTAGGATTACTTGAATATGAGAATGCGCCAGACGATTTTGAGTGTGACTGGAATGAGCTCGAAAAACCTTTAGAAAAATTTGGTGAAATTCCTCAAGCAATCTAATCAAGCTATTGTTGGACTACTATTTTTCAGTAGTTCCCTATTCTCTGCAGTTCAGATTATTCAACCATCTGAAAATGCATATGAAGAAATTCAAGAGGCATTCATATTAGCTGAACCAGGTGATGTCATTAGACTAACATCAGGCACGTATGATCTTCAAGACTCTCTATCGCTCGATGTTGAGGGAGTTCAAGTTGAGGGAGAGGGAATGGGTCAAACCGTTCTAAACTTTGCTGACCAACAAAGTGGCGCCCAAGGACTAAGCGTTACTTCAGATAACGTAACCCTTCAAGATTTCTCTATCCAAAATGCAAAAGGTGATGCAATTAAAGTTAAAGGCGTTAGAAACATCAAGTTCTTGAGAGTAAAAACTGAATGGACGAATGGACCAAGCCCAGAAAATGGTGCCTATGGCCTATATCCGGTGGAATCAACCAATGTATTGATTGATGGTTGTATTGCAATAGGTGCATCAGATGCGGGGATCTATGTAGGACAATCACAAAACATTATCGTTAGAAATAGCAGAGCAGAATTTAATGTTGCTGGCATTGAAATTGAAAACTCGTATTATGCTGATGTCTATAACAATATTGCCACCAATAATACCGGAGGCATATTAGTTTTTGACCTACCGGGACTCCCTCAGCAAGGCGGCCATCATGTTAGAGTGTTTAACAATAAATCGGTTGGGAATAATACTGATAATTTTGCTCCAGAAGGAAATATAGTAGGTGAAGTTCCAAGAGGGACTGGAATCATCGTGCAGGCAAATTCAGATGTAGAGATCTTTAATAATGAGATTGGTGACAATGATACGGTTAATATTGCAGTAGTAACCTACGGAAATGAAACTGATGATACGACTTATTACCCTCATCCTAAATCTATTCAAATTCATGGAAATAAGTTTGGTCCAACTGGTTACAATCCCGATACAAGCAAGGGAGAGTTAGCACAAATTCTCTTTGATCTTTCTGAGGGCAACATGCCAGATATATTCTGGGATGGCTTATTGCCAATATCTCAGCTTATTTTTGGACAACCTGAAAATGAAAAAATGATAATAAGTAATAATGGAGATGCTACATTGCTTGCAATTAAGCCTATTGGTTACATGGTTCCTTTCCTTGAGCCTGCAATACTAGATATTAATGAATTTAATGGAGAAATCTCGCCGCTTGCAAAAGTTGAGTTTGATGAAAATTTTTAAACAGCCTTTTTTATTATTTTTTTTTATAGTCTATTTTTCGTCTCAAATAGAAGGTGCTGTTGAAATAGATTTAAAGAATTTCTCTAAAGCACCAAAATTCTTATCTGAATTTGGTTTCTTTGAAGATATGCAAAATCAGATTCCAGCCGAAAGTGTGCACCCCTACTCTCTAGTTAGTCCCTTATTTTCTGATCAAACAGATAAGCTTCGTTTTGTGTATGTTCCTAAAGGAGAAAAATTAGGTTATGTAAAAAATAAAGTTTTTATTTTTCCTGTTGGGTCTACTTTAATAAAGACCTTCGCCTACCTAAATAAGAATGGTGCCTTAGAAGAGCAATTGCTTGAAACTCGCTTATTAATTAATACCAATGAGGGCTGGAAGGCAATTAGTTATGTTTGGAATGAAGAACAAACTGATGCTAAAAGAGCCATAGCAGGAGCCACTATACCGACTACATTTATCGACTCTCGAGGACAAAAGGTAGATGTGCGATATCGAGCTCCTAATCAGAACCAGTGCAAGGAATGCCATCAGGTTAATAAAGTCATGACTCCTATAGGTCCTAAAGCAAGAAATATGAATAAAGTTTTAAGTTATCAATCAGGTGAAATGAATCAATTGCTTTATTGGGCAGCATTAGGATGGATTGATCAAAAACTCGATTCAAATCCGATCTCAAGTTATACAGATGTCAATGCGTCCTTAGATGATAGAGCAAGAGCCTATCTTGATATTAATTGTGGGCACTGTCATATTCCTGGTGGGTCTGCAGATACCACAGGATTATATTTAAATTTAATTGAAGAAAATCGAGAAAAACTAGGTATATATAAAAAACCTGTAGCAGCAGGCCGAGCAAGTGGAAACTTAAAATACTCCATAGTCCCCGGCCATTCAGATGACTCAATAATGCTTTTTAGAATGGAGTCATTAGATCCAGGAATCATGATGCCAGAATCAGGTAGAGCTCTAGCTGACGAGGCTGGTATTAAACTTATTAAAGACTGGATAAATAAACTCTAGCCTTTTAATTTGTCTATAAGCCCATAAATAATTCATAATAGTTATTATATTTTGGAGATATTGCATGTCTAAACATTCTGCATTAAATACCTTTGGAAGATCTGGAAATCCAGCTTTCACTAGGAATTTTGATAATACTGGAACTTTTTCGCAATCTGAGCGAATGACGCTTGATGGAGCGGTTAATAAAACAGCGATCTTGTTGGGGTTATGCTTTGCTGGAGCATTTGTGGGTTGGAATGTCCCCGCTTTAACATTGCCTGGTTTAATAATAGGCACAATTCTTGCATTTGTAACAATTTTTAGAAATCCAACTAAAGCAGGCTCTACAGCTCCATTTTATGCTGCTTTTGAGGGGATAGCTCTTGGGGGAATTACGGTTTATGCAGAAATGCAATATCCTGGAATTGGTATCCAAGCAATTGGACTAACATTTGGAATTCTTGCCTCTTTACTATTTTGTTATAAGAGCGGCATTATAAAACCAACAGAAAATTTTAGATTAATGCTCTTTTCAGCAACGATGGGCATAATGCTTTTATATTTAGTTAGCTTCATCATGTCTTTTTTTGGCTCCGGGATTGGCTTTATCCACTCTAATGGATTGTTTGGAATTGGTTTCTCTATATTTGTTGTTGGCATAGCCGCGCTTAATCTTGTCTTAGATTTTGATTTTATAGAAGATGGTGCTGAAAAAGGTCTTCCGAAGTATATGGAATGGTATGGGGCATTCTCTTTGATGGTGACATTGGTATGGCTTTATATTGAGATATTAAGATTACTGATGAAGCTAAGAAGCAGATAAATGAATAGTATTCTCTTTGGAATTCTAACAATAGTGTCCCTCTTTATCTTTATGAACCTTGGTAAAATTAAGGCGTCAAAAAAGCAAATGAACCGAGATGACAGAATTAAGTGGAATTCTAGACGCAAACCAAATATTCATGAAAATAGAGATGGTTCAAAGATTATTGAAGGCAGTGCTGAAGAAATTAGTGATAAAAAAAAGCATTAATTTAATAAAATGTACATCGCCATAGATTTTGGAATATCTAATACCGACATAGCAGTTTCCAAAAACGAAGAGACTTCTTTTTTTAGTACTCCCACGCTATCTACCACTATCAGCCCCAATACAATTAGGGACTTATTTAAAAAACATAATATACCTATTTCAAGCATTCAAATAATTGGGGTGACAGGCGGCAAATCTTCCGATCTAGATAATTCTATAGAGGGAATAAAAATTGTAAAAATTAATGAAATTGAAGCAATTGGCTTGGGTGCAAAAAAATTATATGACATCAAAGATGAGCCGGCTCTTGTTGTTAGTGCTGGCACTGGCACGGCATGTGTTCACATTCAAGGAAACGACTTTAATCATCTAGGAGGGATTGCAGTTGGTGGCGGCATGCTTGAAGGTCTAGGCTCTTTACTATTTAAGAACTCAAACGGTCTTGAGATCAATGAATTCGCAAATCAAGGATCTCGCTCAGAATTAGATCTTTTAATAGGAGATGTGGTAAATGAAATTGGTAATCTGGCTCCTGAAATAACTGCAGTTAACTTTGGTAAAGCAAAACACTCGTCTGCAGACACAATGGAAAATACTGCAGCAGCATTATGCAACATGATTGGAGAAGTTATTGGAACAGTCGCCTACTTAAATGCATTCTTAATAGGATCAGATGCAGCCTATTTTACAGGAAGAACATCCTACCTCTCTGAAATAATGAATGGCATCAATCAAAGGTTGGATATCGCTGGGGTAAAAGCTAAATATAGTAATAATCGCGAATATGCAAACGCCATCGGTGTTCTAGAAAAAATAAAGAACTTCACTAAACTCAATTAAGTTTGGAATAATTCAATTATCTTAGTGATGCATGAGTCTAAATCTTTGGCATTGCTAACTCTGTAATGAGAATATGTTTGATATAATTTTTGTCTCTCTGCATACGCATCTTCAATAGATTGACTTGGAGCTTTAGCAAAACCTCTTTCCAAAAAACTAGGTACTCTTTCCAAAATTTGATTGAATGGGACATCTAAAAATATCACATTGGAATTTTTTTGGATGTGTGCCATTGCTTCATTGCTATAAACTGCACTTCCGCCAGTAGATAAAATGGTTCTGTCAAAGTGAATATCTTTAATAATTAAATTTTCAATTTCTCTTAACTTGATATATCCCTCATCATTAAGGATCTCTTGTAAATTTTTTCCATATTTGGCTTCAATAAGATCATCACTATCAATAAATGTAAAATCAAGCACCTTAGAAAGCTCTCTCCCCACTGAAGACTTTCCTGCACCAGCCATTCCTATAAGTGAAATTGAATTTATCATTTCTTATGCACTACTAATATCTTTTCTAGGTTATATTCTATAAAAATAACATATAAAGTAGGGTTTGAATGAAAAATAAACTGTTGCTCTTATTGCTTCTAGCACCATTCCTATATGGCGAAACAAAACTTATAGTTCTTGGCTCCGGAACGCCAAATCCTGATCCCAATAGAGCTGGATCAGCATATGCAATAGTTGTTAATGAAACACCCTATTTAGTTGATTTTGGTCCCGGAGTTATTCGAAGAGCGGCATCTCTCTCTCCCCCTTGGGGTGGGAAAATAGAAGCTATGACAGTCAAAAATTTTGAACATGCATTTTTAACTCACATTCATTCTGATCATTCGGCGGGCTTGGCTGATCTATTGCTAACCCCATGGATTATGGGAAGAGATAAAAAATTAAACCTATTCGGCCCTAAAGGACTAGAGCAAATGGCATCCTCTACTCTTGAAGCCTTTGAAGATGACATTAATTATAGAATCTATGGTACTCAACCATCAAACAACATAGGTTATAAATTTAATTTTCATCTACTTGCTGAAGGACTAATCTATGAGGATGAAAATGTTTCTGTCGAGGCATTTACAGTGCCACATGGCAGCTTTGATGATGCTTATGGATTTCGATTTACTACTAAGGATAAGGTCATAGTATTCTCAGGCGACACAGGCCCATCTAAAACATTAGAAAAATTCGCTGCTAGAGCAGATATATTAGTTCATGAGGTTTACTCAAATGCAGGATTTCTAAAAAAAACAAAAGACTGGCAGATATATCATCAAGGGCATCATACCTCAACGTTTGAAGTTGGCGAGATAGCCTCTAGAGCAAAACCAAAACTATTACTTCTATCTCATATACTATTTTGGGGTTCAACAAAAGATGAGATTCTGAAAGAAACACAATCAACATATAAAGGTGAAATAAAGATCGCGGAAGATTTGATGATTATCGAATAATGGTGGAGCTACGCGGGATCGAACCGCGGACCCCCTGCTTGCAAAGCAGGTGCTCTCCCAGCTGAGCTATAGCCCCACACGAGGGAACAATTGTACAAGATATCTTTTGCAGTGCAACAAACTATCTCTATAAAAAATTATGCTCTCGCATGGGATTGATGATGCCCAAAACTTGAAATATATTAAAACTTAGGAGTAAAAATATCTTCAAACTTGGGAGTTCGGGGATAGAAAATTACCATGTTTTTTTCGGCATCAATCCCTTTGAGACTCGCTCCTCAATGGAGGCTACCTTAAACCCTGTGTTCGTCTTAGGGAACATGTGTGAAGGGTTCAGGGAGTAAAGCTACCACAACTTTTTAACGGTAGCCCCCATTGAGAATTTAGTTTTGTCTTTTAGTAATGTTTCCTATTTATTAAAAAGTCTTTCTTATAGAAAATCTCACATTAAGCGGCTCACCAACAGAAGCTTGGTGCGTGCTGTGTGAGTGAGGAAAGTACAACTCGTCTGTAAGATTCTCTAAATTCATTTGGACACTTAAATCATCTGAAAGTTGATAATATGCTCCAAGATCAACCCTTGTATACTCAGGTAAAACTAAACCAGGTTTATCATTTCCTATGTTGGACTCACCTTGTTGAGTTACCCCTAGCGCCCAACCAAATTTATCAGAAACCTCATATGTAGCAAATAAAGAAAGTGTATGATCAGGAATTTCTCGAGGTTCTCCCCCTTTGCTTGTTTTGCCATCAAGGGAACTATAGCCAAATACCAAGCTCATCTTGTCATTTATGTTGCCCTTTACTTCAAACTCAAGACCATCAACCTGCAAGCCAACTATTTCACTTGTTTCACCCGAATCGCTATCTCTTACCGCTCTTACTTGCTCGCTATCAAAATAAGCAATAGTAAAGCCTAAATCATCAGTTATTTCTACTTTAGCTCCTATCTCAGAACTTTCAAAAACATCTGGATCAAGGGCTGCGCTGCTAGCTGATAATGATTTAAATTGCTCTCCAGATCTTGGAAGGAAACTTTCGCTGTAGCTATAGTAAAGAGAAATATTCTCTCTTGGCTTAAAAATAATACCGGCTCTAGGTGAAAACTCTTTATCTTCTCTAGACTGTGCGGAGCCATTCTTTATATCCTTTACAGTAATATCAAATGAATCATGACGACCGCCAATCAATAATTTTAATTTATCAGAAACATCAATTTGATCTTGGAAAAAGATAGAAGTAACTTCAATATCAGATTGTGTTTGCCTATTTAAATCAACTGTAAAGTCATTGTTTGTAGCAACTCCTGAGGAATTAACTAAGAAATTCATAGGCCTTGTAATATTAAAAGTCTCTTTATCACTCTTTGTGGTTGCCCAATAAGTATCATATCTTTTATTTTTATTGGTGGTATCTATCATCTCAGCACCAAATAAAAACGTATGTGTTGTTGAGCCAATCTCTAATTCATTAATTAAGTTTCCAGATATAATTGTATTTTCACGTTCAGTCGGATCGTTGTAACCATCAACGGTCACAACAGATGCACCAGCTGAATATCCAGATGCATAATAGTTTTGATACATTTTTTCAAATTCACTGGAAACAATCGTTAAATTAGCTTTAGTTGTATCTGAAAAATTTGTACTCACAATGGCTCTAAAAATATCAGCCTCTAAGGTAGTAAGATTGTCACCCTTAGAATCACCAAATGTTATTTTGCTGAATCTTTCAACAGGCTCACCGTTTTCTGTTGGGATGCCCCTATCAATATATCTTTCGTGGTCTGCATGTTCATAAGAAAGATCTATGGTTGTTCGATCGCTTACTTTTATTTTCATTGTAGGATTTATACCCAACCTATCTCCGTCATAAAAATCTCTGTGATTTTCAAGAGCATCGCTGTGAATCATTAAACGGAAAGCCGAATCAGCACCACTTGAGG
This sequence comes from uncultured SAR86 cluster bacterium, assembly GCA_902595065.1. Taxonomy (GTDB): domain Bacteria; phylum Pseudomonadota; class Gammaproteobacteria; order Magnimaribacterales; family D2472; genus D2472. Next base: position 615,499 of record CACJOM010000001.1, on the reverse strand, counting down.
TGTTATAGTCTAAAGCTATATCATTGGCTCCAAAATCATCCACCCCAAAGTCTACAGCGCCAAATGTATCACCCAAAACAGCTTTCTTAGTGACCCTATTTAGAGCACCACCAGTTCCGCCTCTTCCAAATAAAAGAGCATTAGGCCCTCTTAGTATTTCTACTTGTTCAACGTTATAAAGTGATCGGTAGTATTGCACATCGTCTCTCACACCATCTTGAAAAAAATCAGCAGTAGATCTAACGCCTCTAAATACAACCGCATCTCTATGTCCTTCACCTTGAGATGTGTTAACACCAGGCGTATATCTAATAATATCGCCTATTTGTCTGAAGCCTTGTTTTCTAATGTCTTGGTCAGTAATAATGCTTACTGTTTGTGGAACATTTAAAACTTCAACCGGGGTCTTTAATGCATTTACTTGATCTGCATACAAGACATTTCCCTTTACAACGACTTCTTCGATGTCATCATCAGCAAATGCTGGAGCAAAGAAAAGGATCGATAACAATCCCATGATTAAAAAATTTATTTTTGTATGCGTATTAGGCCAGTTTTCCATTTAAATCTCCTTGAAAAATGCTCAAGAAGACAATAAGACTAATTGAGAATGGTAATGATAATCATTCTCATTTAGATTTACAAGAGTTTTTTTATTTTATTTAATTATTTCCTTTTATAGCGAAATAAAGCCCCAGCGCAAATAAAAAAATCTGTTCACTCATAAACAGTTTTTGTGTAATGAACCAATCAGCATGTGCCAAATAAAATGCTCCAATCATAATAACAACTACTGCTCCGCCGCCTAGTCGAGTGATTAGATGACCCGCGCTACCAAAAAAACCACCTAAAATTACTGCAATACCAGCCCCGACCTCTCCGATAGCGACTAGGCTAGCAACAATCTCAGGAGCTGCAATGCCCATACTTTCGAACCAAGTAACCATTTTTTCTGGGGGCAAAGGAAATTTTCCTAACCCATGCAATATAAATGAAACTCCCAATACAGCTCTTAAAATCCATGGAGCTAGCCCTTGAAAAGGTTTAGCCACACTATCTAAATAACTTGAAACACTCATAAAACCTCCTGTTTAAAATAATTGTATCTGATGAAGCAATAATAATTGTAAAAATTGATGCAATCCCCATAATTGAATTAATTGGAGAAAAATATGTTTAACCCATTAAAGATGGCAGGAGATATTAAAGGCATGGAAAAAATGCTTAAACCTGCTTTAGAAAAATTTATGAAGGAGTCTGGATTCGTAAAAAAATCTGAATTAGACGCTCTTGAAAAAAGAGTGCATGAGCTTGAAAGAAAATTAAAAGATTAATCTATTCTTAAAAATATTTTTTTATGGTTGTCTAATAGTCTCAACCATCTGCTTAACTTCAGTCGGTGGTGGGAGATAGAATCTACTCACAACTATGGCTGTAAAAAAATTAAGAATCATACCTAAAAACCCTATCCCCTCAGGTGAAATTCCAAAGAGCCAATTCTCTTCTTGATTCAAAGATGGATTGATGAACTTAAAATATGCTATGTATGAAAAAGTAAAGATTAGACCTACAAGCATTCCTGAGATGGCTCCTTCCTTATTAATAGTCTTTGAAAAGATTCCAAGAAAAAGGGCTGGAAAAATTGTTGCCGCAGCTAAACCAAATGCGAAAGCAACAACTTGCGCAACAAAGCCTGGGGGATAGATTCCAAAAAGACCCGCGATAAATATTGCCAATGCTGCAGCTAATCTTGCATATAAAAGCTCTTGCTTATCAGTAATGTCTGGCTTAAATGTTTTTCGCAATAAATCATGAGAAATAGCTGCCGAAATAACTAATAACAGCCCTGCTGCTGTTGATAGTGCTGCTGCAAGACCTCCAGCTGCTACTAATGCTATCACCCAACCCGGTAAATTTGCTATCTCAGGATTAGCCAGCACCATAATATCTCTATCAATATAAACTTCATTTTGATTTGATATATCAGAGGTATTAGCAGTCATTCGCTCACCGGATTGCCCAAGTTCATCAATGAATTTAGGGCGTCCATCCTTGAAGGCATTTCCAGCTTCATAGCGAATAATGCCGTCATTATTTTTGTCATTCCAAGAAATTAGCCCTATATTCTCCCAATTCTTAAACCATGAAGGCGCATCTACATATTTAGTATCCTGAACAGAATCAATAAAATTCACTCGAGCAAACGCACCTACGGCCGGCGCGGTTGTATATAACAGTGCTATAAACACCAAAGCATAACCAGCAGATTTTCTTGCGTCGCTAACCTTTGGGACTGTAAAAAATCTTACAATGACATGGGGCAATCCAGCAGTTCCAAACATCAAGGCTGCTGTAATACAAAAAATATCAATATTGCTCTTGATATTTTCAGTGTACGCTGGAAATCCTAGCTCCAGTGTTACCTGATCTAATTTATCCAATAAATATGTAGGACTATCAATTATGGTATCTCCAAATCCAAGTTGAGGGATAGGATTTCCAGTCATTAAAATGGAAATAAAAATTGCAGGAACTAAATATGCAAAAATTAAAACACAGTATTGAGCAACCTGGGTATAAGTAATACCTTTCATTCCACCTAAGACTGCATAGAAGAAAACAATTATCATTCCAATAATCACGCCCTGATTAATATCTACCTCTAAAAACCTTGAAAAAACTATCCCCACGCCCCTCATCTGCCCAGCGACATAGGTAAATGAAACAAAAATAAGACACAAGACTGCTACCAATCTTGCTGTCCTTGAGTAATATCGGGTACCAATAAAATCAGGAACAGTGAATTGACCAAACTTTCTTAGATATGGAGCAAGCAATAAAGCCAATAAAACATAGCCTCCTGTCCATCCCATTAAATAAACAGATCCATCTTTACCCATAAATGCAATTAATCCAGCCATAGAAATAAATGAAGCTGCTGACATCCAATCAGCAGCAGTCGCCATACCATTTGCAAGCGGGTTTACTCCTTTACCAGCAACATAAAAATCAGTTGTTGACCTAGCCCTAGACCAGAAGGCAATGCCTATGTAGAGAGCAAAAGACAAGCCAACAAACAGATAAGTAAGTTCTTGGGTGCTCATTTTCTATTGAGCTCTTGTGAAATTTGTTTCTTGTATTTTTGATCTAGCTTGTTCATCAAATGAACATAAATAAATATTAACAACACAAATATATAAATACTTCCTTGCTGGGCAAACCAAAAACCAAGTTTAAATCCTCCAATTTGGATTTGATCTAATTCATCTGACCACAAGATCCCAAATCCAAATGAAGCAAGAAACCAAACTAATAATAGAGAGATTAATATTTTAATGTTAGCTTTCCAGTAAGCTTTTAATGCTAATTTTTCCAAAAAAGCTCCTTATATTTTAATCAGAGGATTGAGAGTTATCTTATCAGGAATCTGATCAGCTCCAGGAACTTTCCTTGCGATTAAAAAAGGCTTTAAAGCTTCAATAGCTTTTGGTTCATCATAATGACCAATGCTTGGATGAAGGTGGTGAATAAAATGGAGTTGCATTGAATGATTCAGAAATCTTGGCATCCAGTGAGACCAGAATCGAGTATTTTGATATCTTCCAGCTGAAGTCCCAAGGTGCGGATAATAAGAAAAGAACACCGTTGTATAAACTGAGCCTATCTTAGCGGGCAACCACCAAAGCAATAAAGTCTCAAATGGAAAAATAACAACTAAAACTAATGGAGCTGCTTTATAAAGCAGCGCGATCGGAATTGCTTGATGGAACGAATTCACAAATGCTTTATCATTCTGAAAAACCTCAAGATATTTATCAAATTGGACTGTTGAGCCATCTAAAACATTTTTTATAACTTGGAGAACAGAAGTGTTGTGCGCATTTGCATAGTCAGGATCTTTTTCTGGATCATTGGTATATGCATGATGTTTCATGTGGGTGATCCTTAAAATATGATAAGGAAACTTCAAAGTAACAAGTGTTATGTGGCCAACTAGACCATCAAGCCATCTGAGTTTGGGATTGCCTCTGGAATAATTTCCATGCTGAGCCTCATGGGAAGGCAAATAAGCTAAACATGCGCATAGGCTTGCGATTAAGAATCCTGCCCATAAATCTAGCAAACCATTTAATACTAATGGCCAAAGAGAGAGCCATATAGCAGCCTGTCCTAATCCTATTAAAATCATTTCCCATTGAAATCTTTGAGAAAAGCTTTTAGCAATTACTTTTTCTTTCTCAAATGAAAACTCTGCAGCAATTTCTGGTGATTCCTTCAAAGCCAAGCTCCCCTAATCTTAGCAACAAGGCCAATCATTGCTCCTGATCCAAAAGCTAATATCCACAAGAAAGATGAGCCACTTAGCATAGTAAATTGTTCAAGGATTTCATTAAATATACTTCCAAGAAAAATTAAGCCAAACCAAAACTTACCCCAATTAGAAATGTGATTTAAAAATTTTTCTACCAACATATACGCTAATTATGACCTCAAAAGTGATTTTTTGTCACTATTATCTTTCATTAGGATTCTGCATAATTGCGTGCAGCTTAATGTCGAATATAAGCGCAGCATTTGGTGGTATTGTAGGTCTTCCCTCTTCTCCATATGCCAAATCTGGATGAATAAAAACTCTCCAAAAATCGCCTTCTTGCATAAGAGAAATTAGCTTTTGGCATCCGGGTATTAATTGTGAAAGTTGAATGGTCAAAGGTTCCCCAATATCAATAGAGCTCCAAAAAACTGATCCATCCATTAATGTGCCATGAAAATCTGCAGTAATTGTATCTGAAAGTTTTGGTTTGGGTGCATCGCTTTGAAATGATTCTAAAATCATGTATTGAAGGCCTGGCTCAACTTCAATGATCTCAGAATTTAATAAGTTTTGCTCGAGAAAGGTTTCGCTATTTTGTAAATTTATTTCTATATTTGATGGCCGTTCGCACGCAGAAATTAAAATTATTATAGACAAAAAGATAAAAATATTTTTCATACTTTAATTATGCCAAAAATTAAGCTTAGCAGTCTTTATGCTTTGAGATCTTCAAGATTTTTTACAGAAAGTCTCCATATCTCTTCTAAATAATAAATAAATTCAATCCATTGATTTAATGTATCTACATGAAAAAGTTGCTTATTACCTTTATACCCATTTGAGAGTTCAGTTATTTGGCTTTGATTTAATTGAAAACTTTTAACCAGTGAAGCTATGTCAAAACAGGGGTGATTCAACCCTGAATATTCCCAATCTAAGAAATAATATTTATTGTCCCAAAGTAAATTACTCCTATGTAAATCATTATGTGATAAAACCTTTCTTACTCCATCTTTGTTTAACTTGTCATATAAAGCTAACGCTTTTTTAAGCATTAGTTTGTCAGATGGGTTTTCAATTAACTTTTTATATAAATCCAAGGAATTAGAAAATACATCTATAGAATGTCCTGGCATTTGAAAATTATGTAGCGAATAAAGACAGGAACCTAAGTCACGCAAAGTATATGGCCTGTCCTCATCCTCGACAAAATTTGGTTCTGTGCCTGAAATGTACTTCCAAATCATAATGCCTGCTTGAGAATCAGAATACAGAATTTCGGGCCCAAGACTTAAATGATTAATGCCTTTGAGTATATTTATTTCATTTTGCCTTTCTATAGCAAGCTTAGAAGCAATTGCATGATCAAATCTTATAACCGCTTTCATTTCATGAAAATCACATAAATAGATTTTTGAGATTGGGCTAGAAGACAATTCGTTGCGTAAAATACAACCTTCAGGAACTAATTTAATTTTATCAAGCTTTGAATGCACTATTTTTCTTTCAGGGCTTTACTCCACGAATGGTAACCAAAAGTTATTATTACTAAATATACTCCAAATAAAAATGCTGTCGGCCAAAGATCTCTTGATATAAACAGAAATATTGAAATTGAATCAATGACTAACCAATATATCCAATTTTCTAATAATTTTTTTGCAACCATATAAGTGGCTACGACTGCGCCCCAAGTAACCAGAGCATCTAAAAATGGTAGGACTGCATCAGAAAATAATTCAAGCAACAATGCTGAGATAAAAGAAAGGCTTAAAATTAGAGAAATTGCAGAAAAATGCTTTGATTTACTCCAAGTATATACCACCAAAGGTGCCGAGCTGCTTGCATCAATTCTCCATTGAGACCAACCATATATCCCCATGCATATATAGAAAATTTGTAAGTAGGCCTCCATATATAGGCCTGCTGAACGCATGATAAAAAAATATAAGGCAGAGCTAATGATTCCACAGATCCAGCAAAGAATATTTTGTTTTACCGCTAAGACAAGATAGCAAATTGCAAAGATAACTGCCGTTATCTCAATCCAATTTTGAGCAAGATAATTAAAAATCATATCTCGCCGTTATGCCTATATGTCTTGGATCACCATGTCGCTCATATAATTTATCTTTAAAATCAGGAGCCTCATTGCCAAAATAAAATCCTCGGACTGAATAATATTTATCAAAAATATTTCTAGCCCAAACTGAATAAGTCCAATCTCCAATTGAATAGTTATAGCTTAAGTTTGCTAGTGCATATGACTTAGATTGATTGTCATGAGAATCAGAATAATAAAAGCTACTTTTACCAACTAGATCTAATGATAAAGATGCCTTGTCTGTTATTGACCAACTTACTCCAAGCGAATAACTTCTTTTAGGGGCATGGGCTTGAGCCCTGCCCTCAAGATCAGGTCTAGATTTCCAATTATTTATCTCAGTTTTTAATAAACCAAGTCTTGAAAAGAAATCTAGAGACTCTGTAAGCTTCAAATTAACATTTAGCTCTAGTCCCTTGTTAGTACCCTCGGCAGCATTTTGAGTTAAAAAAGAAAAGGTATTTGGGTCGGTTGGATCTACTTGCGTTGAGATTAGCACCTGCTGATCCTTTCTATCAGAATAAAAAATTACAGCTGCAATATTCATCATCTCATTAAATAATTGTGAGTTAAGTCCAATTTCATAATTAGTTAAAAATTCTGGGTCGTAATATAAATTACTATTTTTTGAATCTGGTGCTAACCCAAGATTAAGGTTAAATCCGCCTTGATTGAAACCTCTAGCAACACTGAAAAATATATTAGAGCTATGACTTAAAATTTTATTGAGAGATATCTTTCCTCCCAACATATAATCCGAAGGATTGAAAGACTCACCAAATGAATCAGCATATTGTGATTCATAATTTTCCCACCTTGCTCCAAGGGAAAGTTTCAAAGACTCATCTAAAAAATAATCTATGTTCCCAAAAATAGATAAATTGTCTGAAGAAAATTTACTTGAAGAAGAAGATTGACTAAAGTAAGGGCCAAAAGGATCCGATGGATCGCCATATGCTCCATCATCATTTTTAATATTTCGTTCCTTAACATTAAAATAGCTAATACCAATAACCCACTTAGTTTTGTTTTGAGGATTTAAATTGGCTATATCAGAAACCAGCCTGAACTCTTGACTCAAAGTCTTTCTATCTCTGATAGTTTCTGAAAAATAATCATAAATATAAGGAGCATGAGACTCCGGATTTCCCCAATCTGCGTCATAACTAATCTCAATATCCGTATCAGTAATACTACTTAAACTTTGAAACTCAAATGCATCAAATTGATGAAATACTTTGACTCCATAAGTATTTGTTTTTTGAGAATCCATCCCTGGCCTATCTGAAAGAGTGTTTAAACTCCCGTCAATTGTCCATATATCCGCTGGATCATTTAAGTCTATCTGTGAAATAAGTAATTTAAGTGATGTTTTTTCAAGGATCTCCCAATCTATTTTTAGCCGATAGGTGCTTTCATCTTTTTTTGAAGTATCAGATTTGCCTGAATATAAATTCTTCCTAAATCCATCTGTATTATCATTTCTTAAGGTTAGCCTGTATGTAAGATTTTCACTGAATCCAACTGGGCCTCCAAATGCAAGCCCTGCATTAAATGTGCCGAAAGTGCCTGTGGTCAATTCACCTATCCCCTCAAATTGTTTGGTTGGTTCTTTTGTTTTTATATAAATTAAGCCAGCTAAGGCATTTGAGCCTATTCTTGATCCCTGAGGACCTCTATGAACTTCAATTTGCTCTATATCAAAAGTTGTTGCGATACCTCCCTGACCAGAGTAGTCAATATCGTCAATTAAAAATCCTACTGCAGAATTTGGTGTTCTCTCATACCCAGATCTCTCACCAATACCTCTAATTTGAAAATGTCTCGCCCTAGAATCGCTTGCAGCAAAATTAAGATTTGGAACCAAGTATGAGATATTTTCAAAATGCTTTATTGGCTCAGACTTGAGTAATTTTGTATTGAGAATCACGATGCTTGAACTTTCTTCCAGCACCTTAGCTTCACGCCAAGTACCCTTAACTATTATCTCCTCAATATCCTTGGATAATAAATCTGAGCTTATTAGGATAAAGAAATAAATTAAAAAAATATTTTTTTTGATATGCATGCAATTCCTCCGCCACTATTGTATGGATCAGGTTCAAAGGGTTTCAATATTGATCTCAGGCCTAAAGCCACCCCTTTGCAATAGAAAGAATGATATAAAATTAATAATTTAAAATCTATAGCTCTGTAATTCCTTGAAAAAATGTGTTTTATTAAACTATAAGAATATTTTAAATGGCTCGCCTTATTTGGCTATGCCACAAAAAAATTTAAATTGAATTTTAGATAACTAAAAAATTATGAATAACAAATTAAAAAAATTAAGCTTATTTTGTTTTCTTTTGCCTTTGCTGGCAAATGCTGGGACTGTAAACAAGAGTCCTGCCGACCCAAGAGAATATGAAACTTTTACCTTAAAAAATGGAATAGAAGTTATCACGGTTAGCGATCCCAGTCTTGCTACCTCTGCAGCAACACTAAGTGTAGGAGTGGGTCAATTTCAGGACCCAAAGAATGCACAAGGGATAGCCCATTTTCTTGAGCATATGATTTTTATGGGCTCTGAAAAATATAAATCACCTAATGAATATATGCAATTTATAAGTGAAAATGGTGGGCAAACAAATGCTTATACAGCTGCTCAGCAGACAACTTATCTTTTCTCAATCAACAGTGATAAATTTCCTGATGCGCTAGATAGGTTAAGCTCAGCAATTAAGGCGCCCTTATTTAATGGGGACATGGTTGAAAAAGAAATTAATGCGGTTAATTCTGAGTGGCTACTCAGGAGACAATCTGAACCCTTCATTAGATCAAGGGCAGCTGCTATGACGGGCAACCCCAATCATCCACGAATTCTATTAGGCGTTGGGAATAAAGAAACGCTGTCAGCAAAACGAGAAATTTTATTAAAAGAATTAAAAGATTTTTATAATAAATACTATTCTTCAAATATTATGAAATTGGTTCTTGTTGGGAATGAATCTCCACAGAAGCTAAAACGTCTTGCTAAAAAATATTTTGCTAATATCAAGAATAAAAAAATTGATAGGCAGAAAATTAATATTCCAGCATATTTGCCAACTAATCTTAAGAAAAATATATATATAAAAAGTAAGGAAAAATCATCCGGTATAGGGATTGAATTTCCGATAAAAAATAATTTAGAAGATTGGAAGAAAAAACCCAATCAATATCTAGCAAAAATTTTAAATTCTCAAGAAAAAAATTCTTTAATGGGCAAGTTAGATGATGAGGGCTATATTCAAGGTGGCCAAGCATCATTTTTACCAGATGCCTGGGGTTTCGATGGCTCTATGTTTATTGACCTTAACCTCACCGAGTATGGTGAGCAAAATAAAGATGACATTATTTCTATGATTTTTAATTACTTAAATGTGATTAGTGAAAAGGGAATAACACTTGCTCATTTCAATGAACTTAAAGCAACCAACAACATAGCATATGAAAATTATTCCAGCCTGCCTCCATTGCAAGCTGCATTGACCTTAACTGATCGTATCTTTGAAATAGAACCAGTGCATTTGATTGAATATGAATATATAACTGAGGATTTTGATGCAGAGCTTATCCTCAGTGTTTTGAGTCAAATGAAACCAGAAAACGTCAGAATCTATCATGTTGGCCCAAATGAAGAAATTAATCAGCAGCTTCAATTTGCAGATGGTGGATATAGAGTAGAGGACATCGAAGAGTTAGATTTTATAAATTGGAAAAAATCTCAATATGCTCTTGCTATACCTGATGCTGAGTTAATTGAAGATAATGATACTGCTTCTAATAAAATGCTTGCTGGGTTTGAGACTCCTCAAAAAGTATTTTCATCGGATGGTGTTCAAGCTTATTTATCTCATACCCAAAACTTCAGCGGCAAAGAAAGTATGTTGCAAATTGGTCTAATCTCTGAGTTGCCCATAAAAAATCTAGAGAACTATATGGCTTCTGGCTTATTGACTGTTATGTTTATTCAAAAAAATAGAAGATTTTATCAAAGAGCCTATAAGCGAGGCATAGCTTTGGATCCCTCCCCAGATGATCAGGGCAATATGATATTTAGATTTTATGGCAGAAGTAGCAAACAGATTCAGTATGCAAAACAGCTAATACAAAAATATTCGGAGTTTGTTCCAGATGAAAGGACATTTAAAAATGCAACTAAAATTGTGCGAGATTATTATGAGGGTTTTGATGAGCAAGATATTTCTGACCAATTAGATTGGTACACAGATAATGCAATTAAACGGCCTCCAAATATATATTCAAAAAAACAAATTCTCGATGCTTTAGAAAAACTGAATCTCGCTGACATTGAAAACTTTCAAGGAACTTTAAATCGATCTATTTTTCTTGATATATATGGTCATGGTCTTTTTTCACCAGAAGAATTTAGTCTCTTCGCTTCAGAATCAAGAGATATCTTGGGAGGTACCAGTACGACTGATCCATGGCATCTTGATGACAATTTCCAGGTTAAGACTGGAACTTCTAAGATGAAGAAAGTTAGCATTCCTAGAGATGGCATTGGAATGGTTGATATAAGTATTTATCCAGAGAAATCATTGAAAGTATTTAGCCAATTTAGAATTATTAACAAGCTGCTAGCTCCTACTTTTTTCAACAGCTTGCGAACTGATCAGCAAGTTGGATATGTAGTCAACAGTTATGAAAGCAGAATAAGAGAATATCCAGCAATATCAATGGTGATTATTAGTGACAATACAGACTTACAAAGTCTGAAAGAAAAAATCATTAATTTTCAATATGGATTTGCTATTGCTCTTGAAAATATCAATGAAAAAACTATTGAAGGCACCAAAAAGGCAATTTTAGATGATATGAATCAAAAGCCAGAAAATATTTATGTTGAGTCTGGTGGCTATGTTTATGATTGGCAACGAGGCAATTACTTATTTGATACTCAAGAGCAGGTCAAAAAATATATAGCAAACACAACAAAACAAGATTTGGTAGACCTTAATAACTCAATGACTTTTGATGGAAAGTTAATGAATATAAACGTCCAGCTGCGGGGGGAAGATTTTAGTAGTAGCGACTTTTTTTCATGGGCCAACATGAGTAATTGATCATCGACTTATCATCAAAAACTATTTCTGATTTAGGTCAACTTTAAAAGTTTCTGTTAATGTCATTACAGAAAATAATGTTAGTAGTGACGCGAATGCTATATATACAGATACCCAAAATATTCCATAGTCATTCCATAAAAAAGCTGCAATAGTTGGTGCAAATGCCCCACCTAAAATTGCTCCAAACTGATAGCCCAAAGTTGCTCCTGAATACCTAACCTCAGTGGTAAATAATTCCGTAAAAAATGCAGCCTGGGGTCCATACATCATACCCACAAATATTAAACCCATGGTTATAGCAAAAACTATCAACCAAAAATTTCCGGTGTCAACAAGCGGGAATATTGCAAAAGCCCATAAGCCAGTGAGTATAGCTCCCGCCATAAAAATACCCTTTCTTCCATGCCTATCAGAGTATGAAGAAAAGACAAACTGACATGGAACCATGATTGCTGAAGCAATTAACACTGCGGCCAACATATCATCTCTTGATATTTCCGAACTTGATACGCCATATGCAAGCATGAAGGCAATTAAAATATAAAATGTTACTTGAATTGAGAGAAAGGCTCCTGCAGCTAAAGCTATTCGTTGTGGATACTTTTTGAGTGCTTCTAATATAGGCGATCGTTGAACAGCCTCATTACCATTTTTATCATCTTCTCTATTGGCCTGAAGCTCCTTGAATGCTTTTGTGTCCTCTAAATTTAATTGGATATACATACTAATACCAATCAAAATTGCGCTGGCAAGAAATGGAATCCGCCATCCCCAAGAATAAAAGGATTCCTCTGAAACAAGAGAGCTTGTAACGATGAATGCAAGATTAGCTAAAATTACTCCCACAGGGGCTCCGGCTTGGGCAAAGGCTCCATAATATCCTCTTTGATTTGGTGGAGCGCTTTCAGTAACCAGCAACATGGCTCCTCCCCATTGACCTCCAATTGCAAGACCTTGAGCAAAACGAAGAGAGGTAAGAAGAATTGGAGCAGTTACTCCAATCATTGCGTAAGTTGGTAAAAGTCCAATCAATGTGGATGATACTCCCATCAAAATTAACGCTATGACTAAAGTTTTCTTTCTGCCAACTCTATCGCCATAATGACCAAAAATAATTCCACCTATTGGTCTTGCAATAAAGCCAGCTGCAAATGTGAGTAGAGACAAAATTAATGCTGTTGATGGAGTAGCCTCACCAAAAAAAGCTGTTGGAAATATTAATGCTGCAGCAGCCCCATATAGAAAGAAGTCATACCACTCAATACTGGTTCCAGCTAAGGCTGTCAAAGCAACCTTTTGCATATTTGAATGAGAAGTATCTTTATTTTTCATAATAACAAAGTATTACAAATATTGATTAAAGTAAAAGTCTTTAAATTAAATGGTGGGTCTGGGTGGACTCGAACCACCGACCTCACCCTTATCAGGGGTGCGCTCTAACCAAGCTGAGCTACAGACCCAATAGATTGGGAAAAGCGATTATAAACTAAACATTGGTCTTGGGAAACAAGCTAACTGATTAATCCAGCTTGCCCTCTTCTCTGAGTTTTTGACGGATTTTAGTGGCACTGATTTCAGTCACAGAAGCATCAAATACCTCCTCTTCAAATGTATATCCAACTCCACGACCATAAGTAATATTAACAATGTTAGGCACCAACATAATTTCATACTCTTGTCCTCTTTTGAAGCCATCTTTTGAAAGACCTATTTCAATATTTTTACAAACTTCATCCCAATCAAAGGGGTTATCATCTTGCCCATCTCCTCCAGACGCTCCTTGAACGTCTCTAACTTGAATTGCTACTTGACCAGTTTTTGCAATGCATCTTTTGAATAGTGCTTGGTGCCCGTCATGCCAAGGCTGCCATCTTCCTAGCATCTGTACCGTGGGTTTTTTCCAATCAAACATTTTTTAAAATCTCCTTAGCCACATCATCATGATTATGTTCATTCCACTCTGTAATATGGAAGTCAACCTTTTCAGGATTTTCAAAAAGCTTATTAGTGTCTTCATATCTCCCTGCTTCGATGGTATCCATCCAAACTACAATGTCAGCATCAAAATTTTCTCGAGTTTCTTTTGTGGGACACACAAAATCACAAACAACATATCGGCCGTGCGATTTTTCAAAATCTGCAAAAGCTTTCATTCTCATTGACTGTCTTTTTCGACCTTCGTTTGAAAAATCCCAATCATTGGACATCTTTCTTACTTGATCAGCGTTATACCAAGCAGCGTTTAATAATGGTACTAATCTCTGAGTAAGGTAAGTTTTACCACTGCCCGGCAATCCCATAACTAATATTTTCATTTTTTTAACTTCTCAATTCTGGGTTATTTTTTACTGACTCATATAAGCTATAAAATAAATAAAACAAAGGCATTAAAGTTGCGTATTTTATAATGGTTACTGCAATTAAAAACCATAACGCTCCATCAGCTCCTATGATACTTCCAAGAAATCCAAAGCTAAGTTGAATACTCATAAATACTGCAGTAAGTGCGAATAATTTTGTTGCAACTTCCTCGGTTAAACTCCAGGACTCTCCAAAAGAGTCCATTACACCTTTATCTTCAAACATTATAAATAATGGGAATAACCCAAGGCGGCCATATAAATAGAAGCCTGGCAGAATTAACATCAAAAATCCTAGACCATATGCAATAGAGTGCAGAATATTTGACCAAAGGAGAGGAAAAAACTTTTTAAGTCCCGCGAAAAGTGCTTGATACGGGCTCAGCAACTTATCACCAGATAAAGAGCGAAAGGAAGCCATGCAACCTCCGCTCAAGGCTACTGAAAAAACAAGAGATGCTAACACCAGAATAAGCACTTGAGCAGATATTTCGCCGATTGCCTCTAAAGCAGCAGAATCTGAGCTTGATTGGATATCTAAAGAAGCTATTAAACTTCCTAAGGCAATTTCAAGGGTCATAACCGGCAGACATAAAATAAATAAGTATCCAATGTTGCTTAAACAAAAACTAATAGATGATAAAAACTGTTGCATATTTATATACTCAAATTGTAATTATATTAATAAACCTAAAGGGTTATTTTTTTAAATTTCCTTTTTCCTACTTGATAAATAGCTGAACTGCCAGAATCAATGATATGTTTTATGTTTGTAATTTTTTCTTCATTAATTCTAACTGCTCCTTGCTTAATCATTCTCATTGCCTCAGATGTGCTACTAGTCATCCCAGATTCTTTTAAAAGATTGGTTAAAGCAATTGAGCTCTCTGATATGGTTATAGAAACTTCTTCTATATCATCTGGGATATTCTTTTTTTGAAATTGATTTATAAAGTTTTCTTCTGCAAGATTGGCTGATTGATCATCATGGAAACGTGCAATAAGCTCTTTGGCCAATTCTATTTTTATATCTCTGGGGTTCTTTCCATTTACTTGGTCAGCTTTGAGAGCTTTAATTTCATCTATAGATTTGAAACTTAACAACTCAAACCATCTCCACATCAGCTCATCTGAAATAGACATAATTTTTCCAAACATCTCGCTTGGTGACTCATCAATACCTACATAATTATTTAGAGATTTAGACATTTTATTTTTTCCATCTAGCCCTTCAAGTATTGGAACTGTAATAACCACTTGGGGATCTTGGCCATAGGCTCTCTGAAGCTCTCTTCCCACCAAAAGATTAAATTTTTGATCAGTGCCACCAAGCTCTATGTCTGCTTCAAGTGCAATAGAATCATTTGCCTGAATCAAAGGATACAAAAATTCATGAAGAGCGATTGTTTGATTAGACTTGTATCGTTTATTAAAATCATCACGCTCAAGCATTCTGGCTAAGTTGTACTGAGATGCTAACTTGATAATCCCCTCCGCACCAAGCTTGTTGCTCCATTCAGAATTGAATCTAACATCCGTTAACTTTGGATCTAGAATCTTGAAAACCTGGTTTTTATATGACTTTGCGTTTTCTTTTATCTCAGTCTCATCTAGAGCTGGTCTAGTTTTATTTTTTCCAGAGGGATCACCAATCATTCCAGTAAAATCGCCAATCAAAAATACTATCTGATGACCCAATTGCTGGAAATGTCTTAATTTGTTAATAAGCACTGTGTGCCCAAGATGCAAATCTGGGGCGGTGGGGTCAAAACCAGCCTTTACAATTAACTGTTTCTTTGACTTGAGTTTTGTTATGAGCTCATCCTCACTAATAAGCTCATCAATGCCTCGTTTAATTAAATTTAGATTTTCTTTCATGAGTAATCATTTATTATAGTATTTAATCGAATAAATGTTTGAAATCATATGACTGAACAGTCTAAATCTCGTTTCGTATTCAAGCCAATTGTAAGGGGAATAGCTATCAAAGGGAGTGAAGAACTCTTTCCAATAGGAAAAGTTTACTGTGTAGGTAAAAATTATGCCGATCATGCAAAAGAAATGGGCGGCTCGGTAGACAAAGATCAGCCATTTTTTTTCAGTAAGCCTCCTCAGGCTATCACCCAATTAGCAAAAATTCCCTTTCCAACTCAGACAGAAAATCTTCATCATGAAGTTGAGCTTGTTGTTTTTTTAAAATCTGAATGCTCAAACATTTCGCCATCAAAAGCAAGTCAACATATTTTTGGATATGCAGTTGGGGTAGATCTTACTAAAAGAGACCTTCAAGACATTGCAAAAAAAACTGGAAGGCCTTGGGAATTAAGCAAGGGATTTGATAATTCTGCACCTATATCAAAGATTCATAAAAAAGAAGGTCAGCTAATAGAGCATGGCGAAATATCTCTTAAAGTAAATGGGGAAGTTAAACAATCTAGCAATTTGTTAAATATGTCTTGGAAGGTAAATGAATTAATTAGTTGGCTATCAAAGTTCATAACACTTAAGCCAGGTGATATTATTTTTACTGGAACTCCTGCAGGAGTTAGCAAGCTTAATCAGAATGATGAAATTGAAGCAGAAATAGAAAATATAGGATCACTATCTTTTAAACTTATCGGATAAATTTAATTAATGTGACTAGCTATAGACCTAATGCCAAAACATTACCTTTCATTTTTTTGGGGCTATTTGCAATCTTATATATTTATGATGCTGGGTTAGAACAAGAAGAAGTTGAACCGGATATTGTTTCTGAGACTATAGCTATTTCAACTCAGGATATGCCTAGCGTTCTAACAAGAAAAATTCATATTGTTCAAGAGGGAGAAAACTTATCAGTAATATTCGAAAAATACAAAGTTTCCCTTAACGATACATATAAAATATTTAGAAAAGATAAAAATGATGAGATAAAAAACATACTTCCAAATAATAGATTAGAATTTTTGTCTCTAGGCGGAATATTACAAAGAATTAATATTTTTAAAGGACCACTTTTGTCCTATCAGATTGATTTATCTCCTGAAATATCAATTAAAAGAATTGATAAAAAACCTGACCTTATTAACTCCTTTAAAACAGGGGTAATAGAATCATCCTTTTATTTGGCTGGGCTAAAAAATAATATTCCTGAAAGTGTAATTATGGATCTAGCATATATTTTTGGATGGGACATTGATTTTGTTTTTGATATTAGGGCTGGTGATAGATTTAAACTCCTCTATGAAACCCCATTTGTGGACGGACAACAAATCGAAAATGGTAGCATTTTATTTGCAGAATTTTATAACCAAAATAATCGATACACTGCTGTTAGGCATGAGGGGAAAAACAAGAAGTGGGAATACTTTAACGAGGATGGCGGTAGTCTTGAAAAAGCATTTTTAAAGGCGCCACTTGATTTTGCATACGTAAGCTCACACTTCAACCCGAATAGAAGGCATCCAATTCTTAATACAATCAGGGCTCATAATGGCGTTGATTATGCCGCTAATAGAGGAACGCCCATTCGGGCAACAGGAGAAGGAGTAATTCAGTCAGTTGGATGGAAAAGTGGCTACGGAAGAACAATTGTTCTTCGACATGGGGGAGAAATAACTACTTTGTATGCTCACATGGACAAGTATCACCCAAGCATGGCAAAAGGAATGAAGGTTTCTCAAGGTCAGACCATAGGATATGTTGGTGATTCGGGTTTAGCAACTGCTCCTCACCTTCATTATGAATTTAGAATTGGAGAAAAAAGAACAGATCCACTAAAAGTAGCTCTACCCTCAGCAGCACCAATAGACCAGTCTAAAATGGATCAGTTTAAATTATCCAGGAATAATTACATAGAAATATCAGATAAGTTATTATCTAAAGATCCCAATGCAAAACTCTTCAGATAAAATTTTCATAGGCACGATGAGTGGCACTAGCCATGATGGAATTGATATTTGTGCAATGAAATTTTCTAATCAGATCAGCTTATTAAAATTTAACTCCTATAATTATGCTGCAAGTTTGAAAAGAGATATTTCAGAAGTAATCCAGCATCAAGAATTAAGTGTTGAGAAGTATTTTGAATTAAATAGTAAAATTGGGTTTGCTTTCAGTAGATCAATAAGAAATTTTCTTGCCCAACATAAAATAAATAAAAAAAATGTTGCTGCTATTGGTTTATCAGGGCAGACATTATTTCACAAACCAAAAGGTAAATATCCATTTTCTATTCAAGCAGGAGATCCCAAAATTATTGCAAATGAATGTCAAATAAATGTGGTGAGCGATTTTAGAAATGATCATATTAAGCTTGGCGGTGAAGGTGCGCCGCTTGTTCCAGAATTTCATCAAAAAATCTTTTCAAAAAAAAATACCTCAGTGGTTGTATTAAATATTGGGGGAATATCAAACTTTACCTACTTAGATGGAAAAGATAATTTTTATGGTTCTGATTGTGGGCCAGGTAATGCGCTTATGGATATTTACTGTCAAAAATTTCTTAATCGTCCATATGATAAAAATGGTGCGCATGCAAAAAATGGTGAAGTTCACACTCCATCTCTTGATAAGATGCTTGATCATTCATTTTTTAGAAGACGACATCCAAAGTCCACTGGTAAAGAAATATTTAATATTAAATTTATCCCTAAAATACTTTTAAAAAAATCATCTAATGATATTTTAGCTACTCTCACTGAACTAACTTCTGTATGCATTGCTAAATCTCTCCTCTCTCTGAAAAAAAAGCCTGATCAAGTCATAGTGTGTGGTGGAGGACAAAAAAATAATTTCTTAGTAAGCTCAATTGAGAAGCACATAAGAATGCCTCTTACTTCAAGCAATAAATATAATTTCGATCCTCAAGCAATTGAAGCCATGGCATTTGGATGGATGGCACGTCAAAGAGTGTTAAGAAATCCTCTTCTTGTTAAGAAAAACAGAGGGTTGCTTGGAACTCTAACTAAATTTAAATAGTAAAAGACTCTCCACATCCGCATGTAGTCTTTGCATTTGGATTGGTGACTAAGAATCTTGAACCAGAAAGGTCCTCAACATAATCTAATGTAGAGCCGAAAAGATACGGGTATGAAAGAGAGTCTAATAAAAGAGAAAATCCGTCAAAGTTTACAACATCATCATCCCCCTCAGGATTATCATCAAACTTAAATCCATACTGAAAGCCTGAGCACCCTCCGCCTGTAACATAAACCCTAAAATAATTTGATTTATGACTTGGCAAAAGGTCTTTGATGCGCTTTACAGCGTTATTGCTTAGGTTAATTGACGTCATTTTAAAACTCATTAATCACTTATTTTATAGGATTAAAAATATATTCAACAATATTAAAGCAAAAATATTTTTCTTTCAGAGCTATAGAGGGGCTAAAATACATATTAAATGAACCTGTACCTAGCTTTCAAAGTCCTGCATATTTTATTCATGGTGTCATGGTTTGCTGGTATTTTTTATTTACCTCGCTTATTTGTTTACCACGTAGAGAGTAAAAATCTAGAGACAAAAGATCAATTAACGATAATGCAAAACAATTTAATTAGGTTTATAACCCCGTTAGGCATTCTAGCAATATTGTTTGGTTTAATGATGGGATTTCTTGGTTCTGATTGGATTGGATTTTTTTCACAAAAATGGATTATTGCTAAGCTTGTTGTGGTTCTGATTTTAGTTTTGTATCAAATTCTCTGCTGGAAGATTCTTAATGATTTGAAATCCGGTTCGCATAATTGGACCGGTCTTAAGTTGCGCATTTTTAATGAAATGCCAGTTTTGCTACTGCTCATCGGGATAATTGCTGCTGTCTATAAATTCTAAAAAATCTAACTTTTTAAAAAAAATACCAAGTAGAAATTTGTTATAATTTCACGTGTTAGATTTGTATTCTATAAATAAATTATTACTAAATACCTTTGAAAAGAAAAAACTCAGAATCCCTTTTTGAGCAAGCCCAATCTCTTATGCCAGGCGGCGTAAATTCTCCAGTCAGGGCATTCAAAAATGTTGATGGCCAACCTATTTTTTTTAAATCTGCAAAAGGTCCAATTTTGGTAGATGAAGATGAAAATCAATACATAGATTTCATTGGTTCATGGGGTCCAATGATTCTTGGTCATTCAAATCCAATTATTTTAGATGCCATTAAGGCTCAACTAGAGCTTGGAACAAGTTACGGGGCCCCAACAAGCTTAGAAAATACTCTCGCAAAAATAATTAAGAGCCAAGTCCCATCAATGGAGAAGCTACGAATGGTAAATTCTGGAACTGAAGCTACCATGAGTTGCATAAGGCTGGCTAGAGGATTTACAGGTAAAAATAAAATTATTAAATTTACTGGGTGCTACCATGGACATGTTGATTCATTGCTTGTAAAAGCAGGCTCTGGCGTGTCCACCTTTGGCTTGCCAGATTCTCCAGGGGTACCCCAAGAATTAGCAGCACTAACTTACAGCTGTCCCTATAATAATATTGAATCCCTTTTAGAAGTTATCAATGAAATTGGTGATGATCTTGCAGCAATAATTGTTGAGCCAATTGCTGGCAATATGGGATTTATTCCAGGAGAACCTAAATTTCTAAATGCTTTACGAGAGGTATGTGATAAACATAACTCTCTTCTTATATTTGATGAGGTTATGTCAGGTTTTCGAGTCGGGCTTGGAGGAGCGCAAGCAATATACAAGATTCAACCTGACTTAACAGCCCTTGGGAAAGTTATAGGGGGCGGACTTCCTGTTGGAGCATTTGGAGGCAAGCAATCAATAATGGATCAACTCGCTCCCTTGGGTCCTATATACCAAGCAGGCACATTATCTGGAAATCCTTTAGCAATGGCTGCCGGGATTGCATTATTAGACACTTTGATTAAAAAAAATCCATTTAATTCATTGGAAAAAGCTTCTTCAGAATTAATGTCTCACACAAAAAATCTAATGAGTGCTAAGGGTATACCATTTTCAACCGCCTCTATAGGCGGCATGTTTGGCTTTTTCTTTAGTGAAGACTTGCCAAATAATTTTGATGATGTTGTGCAAAGTGATGATGTCTTGTTTAAGAAATTTTTTTATAAAGCCTTAAATAATGGGATATACTTTGCCCCCTCTAAATATGAAGCTGGATTTATATCCTCAACTCATGATCAGTCAATAATTGATCAAGCAAAAATTAAGATTGAAGATGCAATCAAGGAACTATAAAAAATGAAAAATGACATTAGCGCAATTGGAAATGCTCTTGTAGATACTGTTTTTAAAGTGGAACATAGTCTTATTGCAGAACTTGGTCTAGAAATAGACCAAATGACCCTATCCAGCGCTGAAGAACATGCCCCAATAATTAAGAGACTTATTGCCTCTGGAGCAGAGACTATTTCAGACTGTGGGGGCTCTGCAACAAACAGTCTAGTTGCAGCAGCAAGCTTTGGAGCCAAATGCTTCCATACCTGTAAAGTATCAGATGATCAAGATGGAATTAGATATCTTGAAAGTTTAAAAGAGGCTGGGGTTGCTCACAAAGGAAATATGGCACCAGCTAACACCATTCCGACTGGAAAATGCTTAATTCTAGTTACTCCAGACGCCAAAAGAACAATGACTACAGCCCTAAACGTAAGCTCGTTAATGGATGAGGGTGATCTAGATCTAGATCAGATAGCAAATTCTAAAATTTTCTATATAGAAGGATACATGGTTACAAGTGAAGAAAATTATAAAGTTACTTTAAAAGCTCTTAATCACCTTCAAAACTTCCCAGATGTAAAAATAGCTTTTTCATTGTCTGATCCAGGGATTGTTATGGGCTTCAAAGATAAATTCCTTGAAATGGAGTCTTTTGGCTTAGACTATATTTTTGGAAATGATGATGAAGCCATGGCCTTTGTCGATGCAGATAATATTGATGATGCATTTACCAAACTCCAAGAGAAATCTTACACTTCAATAATTACTTTGGGAGAAAAGGGCAGCGCGGTGGTTACAAACAAGGAAATTATCCATACGTCCAAAGTTAATATTGAACCTATTGATACTAATGGTGCTGGAGATATGTTTGCAGGTAGCTTCTTGTATGCATTGCTTCAAGATAATGATTTAAGGTATTGTGCAGAATTCGCAAATTACGGAGCGTCAAAGGTTGTTGAGACTTTTGGGCCAAGACTCAGCCAACAATCTTATAGGCAAGTATTAAAAAATTACAAAAAAAGCTAGCTTATTGCTCCGCTTTCTGATAATTTCATGCGCCTAAAAAACTTTTATTTATTAAAATATGCCTAAAAAAGCAGATACAAAAAAATCTACTGCTAAAAAAAGCCCAATAAAAAAAACTCTGGCTAAGAAAGCTCCTGCTAAGAAAGCTCCTGCTAAGAAAGCTCCAGCCAAGAAGACTCCAGCCAAGAAGACTCCAGCCAAGAAGACTCCAGCCAAGAAGACTCCAGCTAAGAAGACTCCAGCTAAGAAAAAATTAACAAAAAAAATACCTGCTAAAAAAAGAACCACGCCAATATCTTCATATAAAGGCCGAAAAGGTGAAAAATATATGAGTGCCGCTATGAAAAAGCACTTTAATGCTGTACTTATTGAGTGGCGAGAGCACTTGAGAGAGGAAATGCAAAAGACATTTGATCACTTGAAAAATAAAGGTGAATCTTATGCAGACCCAATCGATAGAGCATCTCAGGAAGAAGAATTTGCTTTTGAGCTCAGAACAAGAGATAGGGAAAGAAAGCTTATCAATAAAATTGCAGGCTCGCTGGAACAAATAAAACAAGATGACTATGGATACTGTTATGCTTGTGGAATAGAAATAGGAGTTAAAAGACTTGAAGCTCGCCCAACAGCCACACATTGTATTGACTGCAAGACACTTGATGAAATTAAAGAAAAACAACTTGGCGGATAACTACCCAGCTGATAAATTTTTCGCATAAGCTTTTGAATAAAAAAAATAAAGCGCCAACAACCAAAACTCCAAAAATTCTAAAGGAAAGTAAATTTAGCCCATTTGCAATTGAGATTGTCAAAAAATTAAAACGTTCAGGATTCCAGGGCTATCTTGTTGGTGGTTGTGTGCGAGATTCGCTAGTTGGAATTAAGGCAAAAGATTTTGACGTCTCAACAGATGCCACTCCAGAAGAAATAAGAAAAATCTTTAGGTCCTCGAGAATTATTGGCAAAAGATTTCGCTTGGTTCATGTTTTTAGCAGGAATGAGTTGATTGAAGTCTCAACTTTTAGAGCAAATGCTAAAGAAGAAAATAATTCTGAAGTTATAAAAGATGCTGAAGGAAAAATTCTTCGAGATAATGTATGGGGAACCCTAGAGGAAGACTGTATACGAAGAGACTTTTCTATCAATGCTCTGTATTTTGATCCCATCGAAAACCACCTGTGTGATTTTCATAATGGCCTCCAACATATTCAAAAAAAAATTCTAGTCTCAATTGGAAATCCGCTAATTAGGTTTGAAGAAGATCCTGTAAGAAGTTTGCGCGCGATTAGGTTCAGTTCAAAATTAAAGTTTAAAATTTCTAATGATGTGAAAGAAGCTATATATCAGAAGGGACATTTGCTAGCAAATATCTCTAATGCAAGAATGTTTGACGAATTTTGTAAAATTTTTTTAACAAAGAATGCGTTTGATAATTTCAAAAAATTAGACTCTTTTGGAGTTTTAAAATATCTAGTCAACTCAGATGGCTATGAAGAAAATTCTTTCAGTTTGAAGTTTCAACATGCCGCGTTAATTAATACTGACAATAGATTAAAGGCATCTAAATCTGTTACTCCAGGATTTTTAATTGCTGCTCTACTATGGCCAAGATTAATTGGTGCCTCAAAAGAGAAAGGGGTTTTAAATTTAAGAAAATTTTTTAGAAACATGGACAGAATTATTAGAGAACAGCAAACATTGACTGCTGTACCAAGAAAATTTCATGGATACATTAAGGATATTTGGTCCCTGCAATTAAAGCTTGAGACACGCTTAGGACATCAGCCCTACAAAATTTTAAATCACCCTCGATTCAGGGCTGCTTATGACTTCTTGCTTTTAAGAGAAGAGGCTGCAGAAGATACTCAAGGCATGGGTGATTGGTGGACACAATTTCAAAAGGTCAATAGGCCTGGAAAAATTGAATTACTAAAATCATTAAGAGAATCAAGAAGCGGTCCCGTTGAGAAAAAATTTGGTTTCTTTGAAGAGTTAAGCTAATCTTTAATAAAAAAAATAATAACCTTATGGAACCAGCTTTACAGGAAGCTCTACTTCCAAAATATATTGCAATTGAAGGACCAATTGGTGTTGGCAAGACCACGCTTGCCCATAAGATTGCAGAGACATTTAATTATGATGTTTTTTTAGAGCAGCCAGCAGAAAATCCATTTCTTAAAAGCTTCTACAGAAATCCAAAGCAATCAGCTTTGGCAACCCAATTATTTTTTTTATTTCAACGAATGCAACAGATTGAAGATTTAAAACAACGGTCGTTGTTTGAACCTGTACGTGTTGCAGATTTCTTAATTCAAAAAGATAGATTGTTTGCAGAAGTAACATTATCTGAAGAAGAAATGGGTTTATATGACAAAGTATATGAACATTTAACTTTAGATGCGCCCTCGCCTGATTTGGTAATTTATCTTCAAGCTCCAGTTGAAATTTTATTAGAGAGAATTAATAAGCGTGGAAATCCTGATGAGAAATTTCTCACCGTGGATTATCTCGAAAGACTCAATGATGCCTATTCAAAGTTCTTTTTATATTTTGAGAATGCTCCTTTATTAATTATCAATGCAGCAGATATTGATCTTGAAGGAGGAGGCTCTGACTATGACATGCTTATTAATAAAATTATGTCGGATCCGAGAGGTAAAAATTTTATTAACCCTCAACCATCCATCCTGTAGAGTTTAAGTCTATCTTATGACAGAAAAAAAATACTCGCCTCCAGAAAATCTTGTCAATCCATATATAAAAAATTTAGATGAATACAATGAAATGTATCAATCATCTATTAATAACCCTCAAAGCTTCTTTGGAGATCAGGCAATAGAAAATTTAGAATGGATGAAGCCATTTTCTAGAGTTCATAATGGTGATTTTTCTGATGCAAGATGGTTTGAAGGCGGCAAAATCAATATTTCATACAATTGTATTGATCGTCACTTAAAAATACATGCGGATAAGACTGCACTTATCTGGGAAGGTGATGATCCGGATGATTCTTCAGAAATTACTTATGCTGACTTACATTTAAATGTATGTAAATTTGGCAATATCTTAAAAAATCTAGGTGCCTCAAAAGGATCCAGAGTTTGCATATATATGCCAATGATCCCAGAAGCAACCTATGCAATGTTGGCTTGTGCAAGAATTGGGGCTATTCACTCAGTAGTATTTGGAGGATTTTCTCCAGAATCTCTAAAAGACAGAATTTTAGATGCCGATTGCAGCATAGTAATTACAGCAGATGAAGCGATAAGAGGCGGCAAAAAAATTCCCCTTAAAGATAATGTTGATAAAGCTCTTTTAGAATGTCCAGCGGTTTCTCATTGCCTTGTTATCAAGCGAACAGGCGCTAATATCAGCTGGATCGAAAACAGAGACAAGGATTTTGAAGAAATGTTCGCGGAAGCATCAAATGACTGTCCTTGCGAACCAATGGATTCAGAGGATCCGTTATTTATTTTGTATACCTCAGGGTCAACTGGAAAGCCAAAGGGCGTAATGCATACTACAGGAGGATATTTGCTGGGGGCACATTTAAGCTTTAAGTACCTTTTTGGATATAAAAATACTGATAAGTATTGGTGTACCGCAGATGTTGGATGGATCACAGGCCACACCTACATTCTCTACGGACCTTTATCTAATGGAGCTACCAGTTTGATGTTTGAAGGAATCCCAACATATCCTAGTCCCTCTAGATTCTGGGAAATTTGTGATAAACATCAAATCTCTATTTTTTATACAGCTCCAACTGCTCTTAGGGCTTTAATGGCCCAAGGAGACCAATATGTTTTAGAGACAAGCAGAAAAAGTCTCCGGATACTAGGAACCGTAGGAGAGCCAATCAATCCAGAAGCATGGGAATGGTATTACAAAGTCGTGGGTAATAAGGCTTGTCATATCATAGATACCTGGTGGCAAACTGAGACAGGCTCAGTCTTAATCTCTCCCATTGCAGGGATAACTCCAGCAAAACCTGGATCAGCCACTTTGCCGTTTTTTGGAGTAAAACCTGAGCTTGTAGATGAAAATGGGTTGATTTTAGAGGGGGAGCAATCAGGCAACTTAATTATCACCCAGTCTTGGCCAAGCCAAATTAGAAGCGTCTACGGAGATCATCAAAGAATGATAGATACATATTTCTCTACCTATGACAACGCCTATTTTACTGGTGATGGAGCTAAAAGGGATAAAGATGGTTATTTTTGGATTACTGGAAGAGTGGATGATGTATTAAATGTTTCTGGGCACAGGCTAGGGACAGCAGAAATAGAAAGCGCTCTAGTGCTTCATGAGAAAGTTGCCGAAGCTGCAATCGTAGGTTTTGATCATCCTATTAAAGGCCAGGGTATCTATGCGTTTGTAACGCTAATGATTGGGGAAGAAGAAAATGAGAGCTTAATTAAGGAGTTACAAGATTTTGTTGCAAAAGAAATAAGTCCCATTGCAAAACCTGATCTTATTCAATGGGCGCCTGGCCTTCCAAAGACAAGGTCTGGAAAGATTATGAGAAGAATTTTAAGAAAAGTTGCTGGTGGCGAGTTCAATAGTCTTGGTGATACGTCAACCTTGGCTGATCCAGGGGTGGTTGATGGCTTAATTAAAAATAAACTTAGCTTATAAAATACTAACTAGCAGACACCCTACTCCAACCACTGAAGTAATTATTACCAGGTAATTATTTAGAGATTCCTCATCCATTAATTGCATATCTTCTTTTGGTTGATAAAAAAGTTGAGGTTTAAACAAAAGAGTTATTGTATTAAGCGCATGCATAATAAATATTAAAAAGAGAAACCAATGATTTTCTAAAATGATTGCTGCAAAGCTAATGGTTAAAAAGGGAGCATCAAAAATAATTAGAAAATTTCGATTATTGGGGTTAAAGATAAAGCCTAAAATATTAAATTTTTCTTTAATTAACCATAAATAGATTAAAGCTGTGCTCAAATACAAACAGCCTAAAATAAAAGCAAACATAAAATTTATTTATAAGACCAAATTTTCTTCGTTGGGTCGTATTCAACCAAACCATCTTCAAGAAGTTTATATAAATGTGCTTCCAAACTCCAAATTGCTATGGGATGGAGTTTTGGATCGACATCATCATATACGCTTTCTACTAAATCTTTGGACGTTGCCATTGAAATTTTTTTTAACTTAGAAATAACTTTTTTTTCTCTTTCCAATCGATGATTAATAATCCAATCAACTACGGCCATTGGATCTCCAAGAAAATCACCATGACCAGGGCCTATTTTATTAAAATCATAATTTCGCAATAACTCTAAAGACTTTAAGTAATCTTTCATAGAACCATCTGGATGGGCAATAACTACTGTCGATCCATTCATGATGTGATCTCCAGTGAGCATAACCTTCTCTTCTTGAACCAAATAACATAAATGATTTGAAGCATGCCCAGGAGTATGAACTGTCTCTATGGTGTATTCGTTTGTTTTGATTAAATCTCCGTGTTCTAAAATGCGGTCTGGCTTAAAAGTTCTATCTTGAAGGGAATCATCTTTTTCAAGCAATCTACCCATCAGGGGAACATTAAGCATTTCTCCAAGGACTTTTGCTGCTGGGGAATGATCACGATGCGTATGGGTAACTAAAATTCGTTTAATCTTGCCCTCAGCAAGCTTAACTAGATTTTTAATGTGGGCATCAATTTTTGGCCCTGGATCAACAAGGGTAATATCCTCTTTTCCGATGAGATAGCTATTTGTTCCTGGACCGGTAAACACACTGCCGTTAGAGGCTGTTATCCTTTCAATAAACTCTTTAGACATTGTCATATCCCTTCTCTCCTGGCAGAAAGCCAATCCATTCACCATCTCTTTTAATAAATTTTGGAAGTATTGGCGGAATTGCATTTTCTCCAAGACCTTCAAAATGATCAAAAGCTTCTGAACTAGATGAGAATTCAGCTAGTTTTTCAATATTCTTAATAGTTGGAAGGATCATATTCATTTCTCCATTATTTAATTTAACAAGGGCATCCTTAGGCTTGATCCAAAAGCTATCTGTTAATTCAAAGCCATCATGCTTAGCTAATTGCTTGGCATTTACCTTGGCAAGAAAAAATCTAGTATCAAATCTTTTTGGTTCAATTGCAGGAGTGATCCAATGCGCGCAAGGCACAATATTTTTAACTCTTAAACTAAGAGACTCTGACAAACAGATATCTTTAAAAGTAATTTCTTTGTTGTTAAGGTCTGTTCTGAGCTTAGCTAATTTTTCTTCATCCTGCATGATGGGATTCTCTGGATTAGCAAGCAAAACTCCCACTTCTTCAAAGCACTCTCTTATACAGGCTATCCAAAAAGATAGGCCATTATTTTCTATCCCAAGCTGCTTAGAGGCTTCTGCATCATCCATTCCCTCACAGCATGGGTATAGATCAATTTCAGAGTCTTCGGGATCTAATTTACCTCCTGGAAAAACATACAAACTCCCAAAAGGAGATCTGCTACTTCTCCTAACCATAAATATTTCAAAATCACCCTCTTCTCTCTCTCGCATTAAAATAACTGTGGCCGCTGGTTTAATGGGTGTCGTCATAATTTATTTCAATAGTATGGTGTTTTATTATCCTTTAGAATACTCCTTAATGGAAATTACAGATTTGCTCGCAACTGATTTAAAAGACGCCCCAGACTGGTTCCATTCAGCTGTATCTCAAACCCCCAGAAAAGAAAACCTTCAGCACCAACTTGGCAATCTTGCTTATCAGGTATGGGATAGAAGCAATGCAAAAGATATTATTGTCCTTATTCATGGTACTGGAGCTCATAAGAAATGGTGGGACCCGATCGCTCCTCTAATCAGTGAAAACTTTTCTATTATCGCTCCAGATCTTCCTGGAATGGGAGAGTCTGAGCACAGACAAGAATATAATTTTGAGGACTTTAGTACCGCTTTGGTTGCAATAATGCATCAAGAGCAAATTGTTAATAATCGGCAAAAGATTTATTTAGTAGGTCATTCGCTTGGGGGGCATGTAGCCGGGTTTATGGCAAGTGAATATCCAAAACTTTTTCATGGAGTTGTGATGATTGATTCTCCTATTCGTCCTCCAACATATGATTATGACAAGCATCAAAGCACAGGCCCGCTGAGAAGAATCAAATACTATCCTGATAAGGTTTCAATTATAAAAAGATTTAGACTCATGCCTCCTCAAGACTGTGAAAATCCATGGTATCTAAGATATATAGCAGAGCACTCCGTTTTAAATGTCAAAGAAGGCTGGAGATGGCGATTCGATGATAAATTGTTTGCCACTCTTAGACGCCTTCACAATTATGAATTTAAATTTCAATGTCCAGCACTTTTTATTGCTGGTGGAAAAAGTCTACTATTAGAATCAAAGATAATGAAATATATTAGAGAAGCTTTTAAAGACTCTATGGCAATCGAAGTAATTGAGAGTGCAGCTCATCATGTCCCACTTGATTCTCCGCTAAAGCTGGTCTCTCTTATAAATAATTATTTACAGGAGTGGGAGGAAAAATAATGAAAAGAAAAACAAAAGGTATTTTTGCAACGCTCTTATTAAGTGTTATTGCATTGTTGTGGTTTGGGAATAACAGCAATATAGAGCCACTGGATGGATGCAAAGATAATGAAGAACTAAAAGTTTATTGTGATTTCATGAATCCTGAAGATTTAGCTCTTACCCCAGATGGTAATTTTTTAATCGTGGCCGAGTTTGGCGGCATGGCACCATTGGTTGAAATGACATCTGGTAAATTAAGCTTTTTTAATTTAAAAGATAAAAGCAGAGCTAGTGCGAAAATAACTTTCGGTAAAAATGAATGGGGCTCTGATGACTGTTTCAGAGATCCCAATATTCCATTTGGACCTCATGGCATTGATTTGGTTCAAAGAGAAGATGGAAAACTTCAGCTTGCAGTCGTTAGTCACTATCCCAATGAAAGCATAGAAATGTTTGAGTTATTGGAAAACAATGGTTGGGTGCTTGAGTGGAAAGGTTGTATTGATGTGGATGGTCAATATTATTTCAACGATGTTTCCTTAGATACATCTGGAAACTTCTATGCCTCTCATATGTTTGAATCTGACTTTTCGTTAATGAGAGCCTTGTGGAATGTATTTGCAAAATCAGATACAGGCATGGTTGTTAAATGGACTCAAGATAACAATCTTGAGGAATTAAGCTTCATGGCTGGCTCTTTTCCAAATGGTATTGCATTAGATCAAGAAAATAATAATCTAATAGTAAATTACAACCTTGGGGATAAGACTATTCTGTTTGATTTAGATTCAAAAAAATCTTTAGCAGTCTATGAGCATAACTCGCCTGATAATGTAATTATTAAAGATGGTTTTGCATGGGTCACTAACCATGATCACTCGGTCATAGAATCCTTGGGATGTGGTGAAGCGGTTAATTGCACGCTTCCTTTTTCAGTAAATAAGTTATCTTTGTTAAATCTTTCGTTGGTTGAGTCTTTTAAATTTAAGAATAAGAATATGGGAGTAGGAACAGTTGGCCTACCCCACAATGGATCCTTATGGATTGGCTCGTACCACTCAGACAGATTGGCAGAAGGAAATCTGTTAATTAGTGATTAATATTTATACTGCAGAGCAGGTTAAAGATTTTGAGAAAAATGCTTTTGCTAAAAAAGGTGATGACCTGCTCGCAATGAAGGAGGCTGCTAGACAGTCTGTTGAGGTGTTAAATAAAACTTATTCATCTTCTGACTTCTTAATTTTATGTGGGCCAGGTAACAATGGTGGAGATGGATATTTCATAGGTATAGGTCTAAACAAATTAAAGAAACGTATCAAATTTTTAGATGTAATAAACGATGTAAAAAAATCTCCGTTATGCGAGCATGCATTTAAAAAAGCAAGAAATTTAGAATTTATTAGCTTAAAGGCACTTAAAAATATTCCCAAAGAAACAATTGTAATAGATGCAATATTTGGAATAGGCGGAAGAATAGATTTAGGAAGCAAGCTAGAAGAAATATTATCAATCTGTAATAATTTTGAATCTAAAGTAGCAATAGATGTTCCCACTGGAATTGATTCCAATACTGGAGAAATATCTCAAGCATGTTTTAATGCAGATAAAACAATTACCTTTATTGCTTATAAGCTTGGACAGCGTATTAATGAGGGTAAAAATTATTGTGGCAAGCTAATTTTAAAAGATCTTGGACTTAATATGAATAAAAATGTAAGCCCAGCAGTAAACGAATTTTCTTTTGGGGATATCAAGAAAAATATCCCAAAAAGAATGGAGAATGCCCATAAGGGTGATCATGGCAAGCTATTGGTAATTGCTGGAGACGATGGTTTTGGAGGAGCTGGCATTCTGTCCTCAGAGTCTGGGCTAAAGACTGGAGCAGGGCTGGTAAGACTGCTAACTAGAAAATCTCATGTCTCTGCAAGCCTAGCGAAAAATCCTGAAGTCATGGTATCTGGTGCTGATAATGCTCAAGACCTTGAGGCTAACTTAGAATGGCCTGATGCAGTTGTAGCAGGCCCTGGTTTGTTTGAAAACTACTGGTCAGAACAAATGCTATATAAGCTTCTTGCTTCTTTAAAGCTTAATGAAACTCCTGCACTTTTAGATGCGGGAGCTCTTAGATTACTAACTCGTGAAATTTTTTCTAAAATAACACTTCATAGTCAGACAGTGCTTACCCCTCATCCTGGTGAAGCAGCCGAAATGTTGGCAACTACTGTAAAAGAAATTCAAAGAAATCGAATTAAATCAGCAAAAGAACTGCAGAAAAAATTTGGTTGCATCATCGTACTGAAAGGCAATGGAACGATTGTTTGCAATAAAAATGATACTTATCTATGCTCTTCTGGCGGACCAGAATTAGCTGTTGCGGGCTCTGGTGATGTTCTTTCTGGGGTTATCGGATCATTAATTGCTCAAGGATTGGCTCCAATTGATGCGGCAATAACCGGCGTTGGAATTCATGCTCGGGCTGGTGAAGAATTTGCAAAAGATGTTGGTAAGATAGGACTAGCTGCTAGCGAACTGATTCCTTATTTAAGAAAATTCTTGAATTAATATTCGATGATAAAACTAAGATTAAAAAATGAATCTAAAACATTGCTTTTGGGTGCTGCAATTGGAAGTACTATCAAAGATCTTGATTTTCAGAACTTTGAAATTCATTTAAATGGTAATTTAGGAGCTGGAAAAACAACTCTCGTGAGGGGTTTTCTGCAATATTTAAATTGGAGGGATGTAGTAACTAGCCCCTCATACACTTTGTGTGAAGAGTATGAAATAGATGGAAAGCTCTTATTACATATTGATCTATATAGAATAAATTCCCTTGAAGATGTGGAAATATTAAATCTTGATCGACAAAGTGGCATGCCAAAAGTTATTTTTATTGAATGGCCAGAAAATCTTCAGACAGACAGGAATGTGGACGTTATAATTGATTTAAAACATGTTGATCAGGCAAGACGTGCCTCAATAGAATGTAAGGATAGCCATATTGAGTCCAGCATTAAAACTTATTACGAAAATGAATAAATTGAAGTTTCTTCTCTTGATTCTATGCATTGTTACTGTTTCAACAGAAGCGTCCAATCGAGTTTCTTTTGGGGATGTTTCTGAACTTGAATCAGGGAACTTAAAAATTGTATTTAACCTCGATAAAGTAGCTTTAATTAACTCATATGCATTAGATGACCCTTCAAGGATTGTAATTGATTTAAAAAATACTGCTCTTAATGGGCCGATAAAATCTTCATCATTCTCTCCTATAAAAATAATCAGGGCCAGCGAGGTTGGCAGCACTGTGCGAATTGTGATTGATTTAAAGGGATCTGTGTATTGGAAAAAACCTTGGCAAGTAAAATACAAAGATCGAGTAGATTTAATTCTAGAGATCAAAAGAGATAAAAAAATATCTACAAACCTTAGAGATATTATCGTAGCAATAGATGCTGGTCATGGGGGCAGAGATCCAGGGTCAGTTGGTAAAAACATTCTAGAAAAAGATGTGACGCTTTTAATTTCGAGGGAATTAGAACGCACCCTAAAAAATACATCTGGGTATAAGCCGGTAATGATTAGATCAGATGATCGATATGTTGGCTTGGATGATAGGTATCAAAATGCTAGAAAACTGGGCGCTGATTTATTTGTTTCTATTCATGCTGACGGCTTTAGATTATCATCAGTTAAAGGAGCATCTGTTTATGTATGGTCAGAAGAGGCCTCCTCAATCACAGCAGCAACTCTTTCAAAAAATAAATTAGCTAACAGCCCAGAAGTAAAATCAAAAATAGGTAAGCTCGATGTAAGAGATTTTGATGAAGATGCAGCAAGAACGCTTTATCAAATAGCTTATGAGGCCAAGATAGATAATAGCGTTATCTTGGCAGAAAAAATATTAGAGCAATTAAAAAAAGATCCCTATACAAAGATGCATAAACCAAATGTTGAATTTGCTGATTTTAGAGTTTTGAAATCAATTGATATTCCCTCGGTTTTAGTAGAATCAGGATTTATTACAAATCCTGATGATGCAAAAAGATTAGAAGGCAAGGCAGGCAGAAGAATGATTGCTAGAAGTATTTTTTTAGGGATTCATAACTATTTTAAAATTAAACCGAAACCAAACACTTTCATGGCATCTCAGCCAAAATTTGT
Organism: uncultured SAR86 cluster bacterium; assembly: GCA_902595065.1. Classification (GTDB taxonomy): domain Bacteria; phylum Pseudomonadota; class Gammaproteobacteria; order Magnimaribacterales; family D2472; genus D2472. The sequence goes on along the minus strand of CACJOM010000001.1, from coordinate 581,718 downwards.
TGAATATGAAATCCAAAAGGGAGATGTAATCTCTGAGATTGCTATTCGTTTTGGTGTTACCATTGATGAAATCATTAATTGGAATAACTTAAAAAATAAAAGTATTTATCCAGGTCAAGTAATTCAAATATATATTTAATGTGGAATCTAAAAAATAAAACGATTGTTATTTCAGGCGCAACAAATGGTATAGGAAAAGCTGCGGCCATTGAGCTATCTAAAGAAAATCCTCAGCTATTGTTTACCTATCGAAATCAAGATCTTGCAAACGAACTTCTTGCTGAAATTAAAGCCCTTTCCCCAAATACTCAAGTTCAATCAGTGTATTGTGATTTTTCCCAACAAGATTCCATTAAAAGATGTGTCGATGAAATTAATGGTTTGTGTCGGAATATTGATGTACTCATCAATAATGCTGGCGTTGTAAATACTTCTTATCACGAAACTAGCGAGGGCATTGAAAATACATTTGCAGTAAACCACATTGGATATTTTCTCTTTACCAACCTGCTTCTCCATAAATTAAAAGGTGAAAATGAAACAAGAATTGTGAATGTCTCATCTGCAGCTCATTCATTTGTAAAAAAAATGCAATGGGAAGATATAAATTTTAAAAATAATTTTGGGCAAGGCTTAAGACCTTATGGGCAATCAAAACTAGCAAACTTACTTTTCACAAGATACCTAGCAATTAAGCTATCTACAGAGAATATTTCAGTTAATGCTATCCACCCAGGAGGTGTGAATACTTCACTTGGCAGTCAAAATAAAGCTTGGTATAGCAAACCCCTAAGATTAATTCTAAGACCATTCTTTAGATCGCCATTAAAGGGAGCTGAAAGCATAATCTATCTTGCAACCAAGCAGGATGATGGAGTTACGGGCGAATACTTTGTTGATTCAAAAATACATAAATCCTCTACTTACTCGAAGAATCTTGAAGAAGCACATAAGCTTTGGAGCCTATCAGAAGAATTGGTGGGTCAAACTTTCAATATTTAAAACTCTAGCGGATCAACATTTATACTCCAGCGAACCTTGTTGGAGATATTATTTTTATCTTTGAAAAGAAAATCTGATAAATGAACTAAAAGTTTGTTTAAGCCGGTTCTTGTTTTAGTCTGAATAAGTAAGTAATGATGATAAGAGCCCCTAACCTTGGATTGCATTGCTGGGATGGGACCAATAAGCACGCATTTACTAGAGTCTATAAATTGCTTTGCATAAGTTAACATTTCTATATTAGTTTGAGCTTTAGGAGATGAGGCTTTGATACTAGCTTCAAAAGTATATGGAGGTTGATTTGTTGCTTGACGTTGCTTCATCAAAGATTTTGCAAAGTTTAAATAATTTCCGCTCTTTAGTTGTAATAAATTTTGATCATTCACATACCTTGATTGAACCAAGACTGTTGCGTTACCATCTGAGCGTCCTGCCCTTCCAGCGACCTGAATGAGTTGCTGCCCCATTTCCTCAACTGCAGATGAGTTTAAGCTTGTGATGCCTTGATCAACATCCACGGTTACAACTAACTCTAAATTTGGAAAATCATGCCCTTTGATTAACATTTGAGTGCCTATCAAAATACCTGTATTTGAATTATTTATTTCTGAGAGAATTGCTTCCAAGGAACCGGCTTTCGTTGTTGAGTCTCGATCCATTCGATGAATTGCAGTCTTGGGAAAAAGTTCTTTTAATGTTTCCTCAAGTTGCTCTGTGCCTGTACCAAGAAAAGAGAGTTGCGCTTTGGAGCAGCTTGGACAATGAGCAGGAACACCAAAAGCTGAATCACAGCGATGACAAATCAGTCGAGCGGCTTGATGATGAAATACCAGGCTTGAATCACAACTGTTACACATAGCTTTCCAGTCACAATAAGAGCATATAAATTGAGGCGCAAAACCTCGTCGATTGATGAATATCATGGCTTGTTTTTTTTGCGTTAAGGTTTGACTAATGGCTTCTATTGCCTGCGGAGCTAAGCCGCTTACTAACTTCACCTCATTAATATCGAGGATAGAGAATTTTGGTGGGCTTTTTTGGGTAACTCTTTTAGTTAAGCTAATAGTTTGAAATTTCTTTTCTTCAACCAGCTTCAGTGTTCTTAGAGATGGTGTTGCCGAACCTAGGATAATTGGGATTTTAATTATCTGCGCTCTCTTGATTGCAATGTCTCTTGCAGAAAATTTAAAGCCTTCTTGTTGTTTATATGATGCGTCATGCTCCTCATCAACGATGATAAGTCCAAGTTTTGGTGCAGGCATCATTACAGCAGATCTAGTGCCAATAATGACTTTAAGCTCACCACTTCGAAACTTTTTCCAGGCCTTATAACGAGCGGATGGTGTCATTTTAGAATGATAAATTCCAACCAAATCTCCAAATTGATTTCGTACCCTGCTTTCCAGTTGAGGCGTTAAAGCAATTTCAGGTGCTAGAACCAAAACTGATTTACTGTTTAATAATTGTTCATAAATGCATCTTATGTAAACTTCTGTCTTGCCGGAGCCTGTTACTCCATGTAAAAGGGTTGGCATGAATCCTATTAGTTCATTCAAAAACTTTACAGCTTTAATCTGTTCAGAATTGAGAGTTGTTTGAAACTCTGAGTTCTGTTCTATGATTTCTTTATTACTCTCTATCATTTCAGCCTCAAAAGTATTCTTTGTTTGTCTGAGATTTGTTGGCAAAAAGGAGTTAATTACTTCTCCTATTGGATGCAAATAATAATCAGACGCCCATTTAAAAATTTTAAGCTCAGTTTTAGAAAAGATTGGCAAATCATCTAACACCATATGAATGGGTTTGGTCTTAATGTCGGTTTCACTAATTACCTCTGTCACTATACCCAGCTTATTGGTTCTGCCAAATTTAACAGCCACCCTAGTGCCAGGAATAATCTGCTGATTTGAGTGATAGGTAAAGGCTTGTCTCAGCGGGACAGCTATAGCCACATTGTAAAAAAATTTACTCATATGTGTTTGTAAACGTAACTGTATTTGGTATAGTGCTCATCCAAATTTGATTTTATTATGAAAACAGACATACATCCCAATTATCAAGAAATAACTACAACGTGTAGTTGTGGTAACGTGCTGCCTGTAATGAGCACATTGAAAGATAATTTGTCATTGGACGTTTGTGCTAAATGTCATCCATTCTATACCGGAAAGCAGAAGATGCTTGATTCTGGCGGAAGAGTGAAGAAATTCCAAGATCGTTTTGGTGCATCAGGGGCCTCAAAGCCTGCAGCTAAAAAAGCTGAAGCCAAAGTTGAGGAAACTGCTGTAGAGGAAGTGGCAGAAGAAGTGGTGGAGACTCCTGTCGAAGAGATTGTCGAAGAAACTGCTGCTGAGGTAGCTGAAGTTGAAGAGTCAGTTGAAGAAGCTGCTGAAGAAGACACTTCTGAAGACAATGCTGAAGCAGAAACTGCTGTTGAATCAGATGGTGAAAGCGAAGAAGACAAATAAGCTCTTACTCAACCCCCGAACTACCAAATCCTTTATTTCCTCTCTCTGTTTTAGAGAAGTCTTCTACCACTCTTAATTTAGCCTGCTTTATGGGCACAAGAATCATCTGAGCAATTCTATCGCCACTGCTTACTAAAAAATCTTCAGTTGATCTATTCCATAGTGGCACCTTAAGTTCGCCCTGATAATCAGAATCAATTAATCCCACTAAGTTTCCCATAACAATTCCATGTTTCGAGCCAAGACCAGATCTTGGAATTACCAAAGCAGACAGCGATGGGTCCTCTATATAAATAGAAAAACCTAAAGGGATTAGTTTGCACTCTTGAGGTTTTAGCTTAAAACTTTCCTCAACGCATGCTCTTAAATCTAATCCCGCTGAACCTTCCGTAGAGTATTCTGGCAATGGAATGGAATCACCAATGAGTGGATTTAGAATTTTTACTTTTAAATCAATCATGATTGAGCTCCTTGGGAGTAATTACGGATTCGAGAGTTAATATATCAGCATCTACATCTTTCCAATGATTAAAATTAGTAATTTTTGCAAAAGCACAGGTTGGGAATTTCACAATGGATTCATTGGTTAATGTTTCTGTAAGAATATGCAGTCCGGGATTATGTCCTATGATTAGTAAATTGTTTATCTCGTCATCTTGCTCTGTAATTAACTGGATGAGGCTTGATGCTGATGCATGATAAATGCATTCTTTTAAATTGCTTGTTGGAATAGGATCAAGAGAGCTCAATACAAGATCAAGGGTTGATTGTGTTCTTTCACTTGGACTAGATAAAACAAGATCAAATGAAATGCTATGTTTTTGTATGTATTCAGACAATTGAATTGCATTGGATATTCCTCTTTTAGATAATGGACGGTCAAAATCTCCAAGTGCTGCATTATCCCAACTAGATTTGGCATGTCTAAGTAAAAATAAATTTTTCATTCTTGTTAATTCTATCTTGCTAAGACTCTCTATGTCCTATAAAATCGCGTTTCTATGAGTAAAGTATGTCAAGTAACAGGGAAGATGCCACAAAGCGGTAATCACGTTTCCCATGCGAATAACCGAGTGAAAAGGAAGTTCTTTCCCAATCTACATACACATAAATTTTGGGTTGAATCAGAAAATAGGTTTGTAACCTTAAAGCTATCCACTAAAGGCATGCGCATCATAGATAAAAAAGGCATTGATGAGGTCCTTAAAGATATGAGATCTCGCGGCGAAAAAGTCTAACTAATAAACCACTGCTTCTGAAAATTCTCTAGGCCCACCTAGTGTTTCTCTATCGCTCTTAGGAGTGCAATCATCTATATCGTCAACTCCATATTGGTTTCCAACTTCTGCAGCCAATAGTGTTTTTCCTGACAATGTCATGAGTTTTGGATCATCATATAGCTCGTTAATCACCAAGCCCGCGTATTCTTGACTGGCAGCGCCCTTCAAAAACTCAGCATATTGCTCTCCATGCATTTCACTCACCTTCTGAGTTTTCTCATCTTTTACTATTCCAGACCACAAAGATAATGAACAAATATCATGAGACTTAAGATCATAAGCCATATCGAAAGCCATTTTATCTATGCCGGCTTTTTGTGCCCCATATATGGGTCCATGCATATAACACATGGCTCCATGAGAAGAAATTTGAACTATGAGCTTGCCTTTGCTTTCAATCATCAAGGGAGTTAATGCATGCGATAAAAGATAATTAGACTTTAGTCCAACATCCATCAATGACCAAAGATCAACAGATTTTTCCCAATAAGGTTTTGGTTGCACTAAATCATCATGAATCTGGCAGGCTGAGTGAACTAACAGATCTAGCTGACCGAACTCTTTTTCAATATAGCCAGATAGTTCTAAAATTTCTTTTTGATTGTTTAGATCAATTGAATAGGCGATGCCAGTTGCATCCTTTGCCTTAATTTTTTCAATCGTTTCATCAAGGCTGCTTTTAATCTCAAAGCCAAACTGTTGGACGGTTGATCCTTTCTTTTGGTTTCTGGCAGCACAAATAATGATATCTCCCTTTCTGGCAATTCCTTCTGCAATACCTTTGCCTACTCCCCTGCTAGCTCCTGTTACTAAAATTACTCTTTTATTTTGATTGGTCATATTATTCTCCTGTTAAAATTGTAATGGATGATCTATCTTGCCTCCAAATCGCCTCGAAGAACTGAGCTTTTGCAGCAAGTTGGTGTCGAACATAAAATCATCGATATTGAGGTTGACGAAAACATTAATAGCTCTAATTCTCCCCAAGAAAATGTCAGAGCATTATCAGTATTGAAATGTCAGGAAGGTGTTCGCAAGGTTATAACTGAGGACATGCCTTTTTTTCCAGTGCTTGCTGCTGATACCATTGTCGTTTTAAAAGATAAGATTTTTGGGAAACCAGAATCAGAATCTGATGCTGTCGCCATGCTTCTAAAACTCTCTGACAAGACTCACGTAGTTATAACTGCTGTGACTGTTGGGATAATAAATAAAGAGCAAGCCAAGTTTCACACTATCAGCGTTTCATCAGATGTTGAGTTTGCAAAGTTAACTGAGGATGATTGTAAAGAATATTGCAAAACCCAGGAGCCGTTCGATAAAGCGGGCAGTTATGGAATTCAAGGCTACGGATCTGCTTTTATCAAAAAAATAAATGGTAGTTATTCCAATATTGTTGGTTTACCCATACATGAGGTGGTTGAACTTTTAAAAGAATTAGGAATTTCTTATTGGAATAAAAAATAGCCTTTTTAAATTTTTTGAATGCCTGATGCATGCAAAATAAAATTTTTCTTTAAAAAGCTGAGCTTATCTACCACCTTTAAGCCAGAGTTACGACCCAATCTCAGATAGGGATTATCTTGTTGGAAAAGATTAAAGAGGAAATCGACGCCCCTAATCATTGATGCATTAAGGGTTTTTCTTCTAAGCTCATATTTCTTTAACAAAGCTAATTGTCCTATATCTTTTTCTGCATTAATTGCTCGCTCAATTTCTTCAGCAAGAATAATCGCATCCGAAATACCCAAATTAATACCTTGACCAGCTAAAGGGTGAATGGAATGAGCTGCATCAGCGATTACACAAACTCCTTGATCACAGTATTCATCAAGGTGATGAGCTGAAAGCGGGAATGAGAGTAATTCGCTGGTTATTTGTATTTTACAAGACAGTTTTTTTTCAAACTTTTGTAACTGAGTAGAAAGATTATCTGATGTTAAATCATGAGCAAGCTCTTTTGGCATGGACCATACTACTGAGAATTGATTTATCTCAGTGCCATTCTTATATGGCATTAATGCAAAAATTTCTTTTTCATGAAACACTTGAATTGCCTCATCAGCATTCAGTTCTGGAATTTCAACCAAAAATGTTTTAGCTACCTGTTCATAATCTTTAGAAAAATTTTCTGACGCTATCGACTTTGCCAAAGTGGAATTTCTGCCTTCAGCAATTACGAGAAGATTAGTTTCTATGGTCGAGCCATTACTAAGAGAGGCCTGAATTCCTGATTCCATTGACTTAAAAGAAGTGATCTCATCGCCAATAGATATTGAGCTTTCAACCTTTTTAATCAAAGCTTCTCTTAAATCATTAAAACTAAAAACCTTCGCCAAATAATCAATGTTGGCTTCATCACAATTAAATGATAATTTGCCAGATCCAGAGCCATCAAATATATTCATTCTTTGAATTAAAGAAGAGGCAGTTGTAACTCCAAGATAATTAAGTCTTTCACTAGCGCTTAAGTTTAAAGTTAAAGACCTGATGTGATCATTTCCTGAAGAAGCAAAAGGTTTTTTTTCAATAATCTTAAAAGGTATTTCTCTTGCCGCAAGCTCAAGACCTAGAAAGGATCCTACAATCCCTCCCCCAGAAATCAATACAGATTGAGACATAAAAGTTTCAAGACATTAATGCTTCAATCTCTTTAGGATCAGAAGGAACAAAGGCAGTGAGATTTTCATTGCCCTCAGCAGTCACTAAAATATCATCTTCGATCCTGATACCTATTCCTTTCCATTTATCTTCAACGTCTGAAGATGATGAAATGTAGATACCAGGCTCGACCGTGGTAACCATGCCAGGTTTGAACTTCATGTAATCGCCATCTTCCATGTAATCGCCAGCATCATGAACATCTATGCCTAACCAATGGCCTATTTTATGCATGTAAAAATCCTTAAATGCTCCAGCTGCATGAAGTTCTTCCATTGAACCCTGTAATATTCCAAGATCAATTAGCCCCTGCGTAATTACCTTTTCTGAAATTATCTGCGCATCCATAACGTTATTATTTGTAGAAATTGCTTCAATACTTTTCAATTGAGCCTCTAAAACAACTTCATAAATAGCTAGTTGTGGAGCAGTAAACTTCCCGTTAATTGGATAGGTTCTAGTAATATCTGAGGCATATAATTCAAATTCACATCCAGCATCAACTAGAAGCAACTCCCCGTCTTTTAGTTGTTTTGAGTTTTCTACATAATGAAGAACGCAAGCATTTTCTCCGCCAGCTACAATCGGTGTATAAGCAGAAAAACGTCCTCCTCTTTTTGAGAATTCATACTGATAAAATGCCTCCATTTCTTGCTCTGTCATACCTGGCTTTACAAATTTCATCGCCTCAACATGTGCTTCAGCAGAGATTTGACAAGCCTTTTTCATTATTTTGATTTCATCTTCATCCTTGATAAGTCTTTGATTGCCAACTTTGGATGATGCATCGGCAATATCAATGGCAGAACTGTGCCTATCTTTTGATTTAGCAGATTTAATCCATTCAATAATATCTGCATCCAATGTCTGGCTCTTTCCTACAGGATAAAAAACTTGATTGTGGCCGGCCAATAGATCGGGAAGTCTTTGGTCTATTTCAGTATTATTAAAAGCAAGATCAAAGCCATAATCTTTCATAGCGCCCTCAGGACCAGCCCTGTAACCATCCCAGATTTCCTTTAATTCATCTTTTTCTGGGACAAAAGCAATTGATTGAACGTTATTTTTTTCATTGATTAGAAGTACTAAAGTTGATTCGGCCTCATTGAAACCACTGAGATACCAAAAATTGCTATCTTGCCTAAAAGCATAGGATGAATCTGCGTTTCTGTATTGCATTGAAGCACCTGCAATCACCACAGCAGAGTTTTTAGGTAACATTGAACCCAATTTATTTCTTCTTTCTGAATATCTATTTTTCATGTGCTCATTCTACTCTTTTCTTTTTCAAACTTCCCTATTTACATACTAAGACTTAAACTTAATATATCTATATGAGTGAAGATTCAAAAAGTTCAATTAGCATTTTAATCAAAAGCACAGAAAAGCTTTTAAAAAGGTTCAATGAACAAAAAGGCATTATTGATACTTACATCAAAAAAGAAAGAGAATGGAAGAAACATAAACTTGTTCAAGCAAATGAAATCAAGAAGCTTGAAAAAGTGAATGCCAAGCTAGCTAAAATTATTAAATCACATGAGCAATAAGGAAATTTTAGATCTAATGATCATGGGCAAAAAGATATCAATTGCTTGCCCGCCAAAAGATAAGGAAGGGTTAATCAAGGCAGCTGAAATATTAAATGAGCAAATAGACTCAATTCCGGATAAATCAAATGCCTTGATTTTGACAAGCCTAGATTTGGCTTTTAAAAGTCAACTCCCACAAGAAGGAAGCATGCTTTCAAAGACTGAGGAAAAGAATCTCAACGATCTTGTTGCAAAAATTAAGAAGTCTCTTGATTAAAATTATCTTCTCTTATAAATCAACTGATCTATAATGTAACCAACTGGTTCATTCGCCAACTTATCGAGATTCTTTGAACCGATAATATATTTAAAGGTGATTTTCCACTGCTGTTGTTGTGCATTACCATTGAGGGAAGCCTGATGCAGTAAGAGCTTCACCACCTGAGCTTTCGGTTCAGGTAACGATGAGTAGCGGTGAATTGGTTACTAGTTAACACAAGTGTGAAAGCCAAATATAGAAATTCTATTCTCCAAAAAAGAAATGCTTTAGGTTTAACTGAGGCTTTAAGCCTCTCAAAGACAATTTTAAAAGTAGCTGACTTAGAATTGAACTTGAGTATTATCAAAACGTTAGGAAGTTATTTTTCTACAAGAAATGAAGTCAATCCAGAAATTCTTACTCACACAAGAATTAAAAAGAATCTTTTAACAACCTTCCCAAGAGTTGGGTCCAATCATTCGATGCGTTTAATTGCCCCTCAGAATTTAATGCGACTATGCAAAAATAAATATGATATTTTTGAACCTTCAGACGGAGAAGAAATACACCCAATTGACCATGAGATTATTATCATTCCAACAGTTGGTGTAGATAAAAACGGCTATAGGCTTGGATATGGTGGAGGTTATTATGATAGATTTTTAGAATCTGTTATTCAAAGCAATAATAGACCCCTATTAGTTGGTTTAATTTATGATTTTCAATTTATTGATGACTCCATCAATGAAGCACATGATTTAAAATTAGATATAGTATTTTCTGAGCTTCAGATTAAAAAATTTTCTTAGCTATTAAATTTCCAATTTAGCTACAAAGCTAAAAATATCGTTTGCAAGAATATCAGGGTTCTCTAATGCTGCAAAATGGCCTCCTGGATATTGATTCCATTGAACAATATTGTAAATCTTTTCTGCCCAGGCTTTTGGCGGTCTAGCAATTTCATTTTCAAAGATAGCTCCAGCCATCGGCTGAGATACTGGATTAAATGTAAATCCTAATGGCCCATTCTCAAAATAAAATCTTGCTGAGGAAGTTATAGATTCTGTATACCAATATAAAGATACGATAGCCAAAATCTCATCAAGCGATACAACCAGCTTGTCTGTATCTTCTTTTGTCCAGCCATGAAATTTCTCAATGATCCATGCAGCCAAGCCAACTGGAGAATCATTTAAGCCATATCCAACTGTTTGGGGCTTAGTGCTTTGAATTGCGAAATATCCATATCCTGTTGCTTGATATTTCTCTATATTTTTCATACCCTCAGCTTCTTCAGCCGAAACTCCCTCTAAGGGGTCTTGTCCTTCGGGTGGAAAAGCTATAACTAAATTTAAATGAATGCCTAAACAATTTTCTGGAAAAAGCTCTGCTATCCATTTTGTTATCATTGAACCCCAGTCCCCTCCTTGAGCAATATATTTTTCATAACCCAATGCAAGCATTAGCTCATTTTCAAGTTTAGCAACCTCCTGAGCATTCATACCGCGTTCAGTGGGTTTATCTGAAAATCCATACCCAGGAATTGCCGGGCAAACCACATCAAATTCTATTCCATCTTTACCATTAATTAATAGCGGCATCATCTTAAGAAATTCTTGAACACTTCCTGGCCAACCATGCGTGAGCAAAAGTGGTATCGCATTATTTGAACCAGATTTTTTGTGCAAGTAATGAAGCTCAAGCCCTGAATTGCTTTTATATTTGAAACTTCCAGCTTCATTTAATTTTGCTTCATGTTTTCTCCAATCAAAACTACTCCTCCAAGTTGTGACTGCTTCTTGAAGGTAAGATTTCTTTGTGCCAAGAGTCCATCGATTATCATTAATTTCATCGGGCCATCGAGTTAAATCTATTTTTTTATTTAGTAATTCGATTTTTTCATCAGGAATAAAAATTTCAAACTCTTTGATCATTATCTTAAAAACTCCTTATAAGCAGAATTGTCTGTTTCCTCGACGAAAATATAGTCTAGAGATTTAAGATGCTTTTCTAAGGCTCCTCTAGAATGATTCTTGTCCTCTATTCCTATCAATACATTCGCAAATGCTGCTCCAAGATTTCTGTAATGAAATAAAGAAATATTCCAATTAGAGCCAAAGTCTTTCAAGAACCCCATCAAGGCTCCCGGTCTTACTGGAAATTGGCATCTATATACTCTCTCGGAATCTCTTTCTGAAATAACACTCTTGTGTCCTCCAACCATATGTCGAAGATGGTCATTAGAGATTTGATTCTTTGTTAAATCAGTAAATTTAAACTTATTCTTTGAAAGTTTTGTTTTAATTTTTTTAAACGCATCTTCATTTTCAGTTTTAATTCCTACCAGGACATGGGCATCGATTTTGTTAGCAAATCTATAATTAAACTCTGTGATCTGTGATCGCCCAAAGACCTTGCATAGCTTTAAAAAACTTCCAGGCTTTTCTGGAATATTGATGCTAAGAAGTTTTTCTCTGTTTTCTCCAACCTCAGATCTTTCAACAATATAGCTAAGTCTTTCAAAATTAACATTTGCTCCACTGCTAATAGCCAATAGACGTTTATTTGAAATTTTTGTGGCATATTTTTTAAGCCCTGCTAAGGCAAGAGCGCCAGCTGGCTCAGAAAGAACTCTTGTATCTTCAAAAATATCTTTTACTGCAGCGCATAGCTCATCAATGCTTACAGTAATCACTCCATCAACACACTCTTTAATAACATCAAAGTTATGTTTTCCAATTCGTTCGACTGCTACTCCGTCTGCAAATAATCCAACCTCTCTTAGCCTAACTCTTTTATCAGCCTTAATTGCCTCAACCAAACATGCCGAATCCTCAACCTCAACACCATAAACTTTTGTCTTTGTCTGAGTTTGTGCGGCCCATGCACTTATACCCGCTAAGAGACCCCCTCCACCAACAGGAACAAAAATAACATCTAAGTCTTTGTCTGCATCAAAAATTTCTTTTCCCACTGTGCCTTGGCCAGCTATAGTAAATGGATCATCAAATGCTTCAATAAATTCAAGCTTTTTCTCTCTTGCCATTTGAATAGCTTTTTTTGAAGCTTGATCAAAATTATCTCCATGCAGCAGGACTTTTGCACCAAATCTCCTAACAGATTTCACTTTAATTTCAGGAGTTGTCACCGGCATGACTATAAAGCATGGGATATTTAGCTTCTTACATGCGTTGGCAACACCTTGAGCGTGATTGCCTGCTGATGCCGTCAAGACACCTCGTTTTTGCTGCTGCTCGCTTAAATTAGCAATCTTGTTGTAAGCACCCCTAATCTTAAAAGAAAAAATTGGTTGCATATCCTCGCGTTTTAGAAAAACCTCATTCTTTAATTTGCTGGATAAATTGCTAGCAAAGGTCATAGGTGTATTTTCTGCAACATCGTATACTTTAGATTCAGCTATGAGATCTAAATATTTTTTAGAAAATTTGTATGAGCCTGATTTTTTTATTTTAAGTCGCATAATAATTTAAGTATTATACCCATAATGAGCATTGCAAAATTAAATGCTTCAATTGAAGCAATTGAATACATAAAGCCAAAAATTTCTCTAGATTCAATCATTGGAGTTGGTACTGGGTCAACAGTTAATTACTTTATTAAAGAGCTAGCCAAAATCCAACATATATTTAAGGGGGCTGTGTCTAGCTCTGAAGCATCTACTAAATTATTAGAAAGTTCTGGTATCGAAGTTTATGAGTTAAATGATGTGAATGAAATTCTTGTATATGTAGATGGTGCGGATGAAGTGGATAAAAATCATAATCTTATAAAAGGCGGAGGCGGTGCCCATACAAGAGAAAAGATTGTTGCAACCGCATCAAATGAATTTGTATGCATTGTTGATGAATCAAAACTTGTAAGCACTTTGGGCAATTTCCCTCTTCCGTTGGAAGTAATGATTAAGAGCAGAAGTTTTGTAGCTCGTGAAATTGTAAAAATTGGAGGAGTGCCTGAGCTAAGAAAAGATTTTATAACTGACCAAGGGAATCAAATTTTAGATGTTTCAGATTTAAAAATAATAGATCCGTTAAATCTAGAGCAAAGAATTAACTTAATCCCAGGAGTCCTAGACAATGGTTTATTTGCAAACTGCAAACCCCAGAAAGTAATTGTAGGAAAGGATTAGAGTACTGCAGTTATTGCAGAAACTAGTTTCTCAGATTCTGGCGTTACTCTAGATTTATAATGATCTATTACTTCGCCGTCTCTACCAATTAAATATTTTGCAAAATTCCACCTAGGCTCTTTGCCTGATGCTGCTATAAGCTTTTTATAAAATGGATGAGCATTTTTTCCCTTAACTTTTGCAGTAGCAAACATTGGGAAATCAACTCCGTACTCTGTACTACAAAATTCTGCAACTTTTGCTTCTTCAGAAAACTCTTGTTTAAAATCTCTTGATGGTATCCCAATAACTACAAAACCATCATCCTTATATTTTGAATAAATTCTTTGAAGAGCTGCATATTGAGGCGTGTAACCACATCTGCTGGCTACATTTACCACTAGAACAACATTTCCAGAGTATTCACACAGATTTTTTTCATCATCTGAATCCAAAACTCTTAAAGTACTATTTAATATATCAGAGCAGGCAAAAGAAGAAGATGTAAATAACAAAAAAGTGAGGATAAAAAGATTTTTCATCCTTTGAATATTACACTAATGGAGAAATAGCGTAAACAGATGAAATAAATATAGAAACTAATGCAACTAACTCAACTTTTTCAACTAACTGTGATTTCATAACTAACCTTTAATAAGAGGTGGAGGGCGTTAGCCCTCCATAATTCCAGAGAATTACCAACAAATCATAGGGGGAGAGAAGTGTTGGTAGAAACTATTATACATACTTATATCTATATATCAATAAAAATGATAAATAAATATCAATTATTTTTATATATAAATATTTCTTATTTATTTAATTAATATACATAGAATCAACATATTTGAGCCCAAAGCTCTAAAAATATATATAATTTCCTTTTAATTTTTTAACCCAGAGATAATTATGACAAATGAATTAAAAGGCAAGGTTAACTATAGTGTTAATGGAAATATTGCTATTTTAGAGGTCGATAACCCACCAGTTAACCCGCTTAGTAGCGGTGTTAGAGCAGGTTTAGCAGAATATATTGCAAAAGCAAATAAAGATGTTTCAATTGAAGGAATTATCCTTACAGGCGCAGGACGTTCTTTCATTGCTGGAGCAGACATTTCAGAGTTTGGTCAAAAGTCTGATGGACCAGACCTTCATACTACGCTAAAAGATATAGAATTCAGCAAAAAGCCGGTTTTGGCTGCAATTAATGGAACTGCTTTGGGTGGCGGTCTAGAAACAGCCCTTGTGTGTAATTATAGAATGGGAACAAATAAGGCTATTGTTGGTCTTCCTGAAGTAAATTTAGGCTTATTGCCAGGTGCAGGCGGTACACAAAGGCTTCCTAGGCTAATTGGTCCATCACAAGCATTAAAAATGATGATTGCTGGTACGCCAATGTCAGCTAAAAAAGCTCTTCAGCAAGGCGTAATTGACGCAATATCAGAAAACTCTCTTATGGAGGATGCAATTGCCTTTCTTCAGGATAAAATTGGGTTAGATGAGCATCCCAAAGTAAGAGATAAAAATGAAAAAGTTCTTGAGGCTAGAGGTGATGAAAATGTTCTTGCGGAAGCTAAAGCTCTGGCAGCAAAAACTAGAAGAGGTCAATTTGCTCCTGGTCAAATTATAGCCTGTGTAGAAGCTGCTATAAATGAAGATGATTTTGATGTTGGGATGAAGAAAGAATCTGATTATTTTCTTGAGTGTCTAATGAATCCTCAACGAGAAGCCATGATTCATATTTTCTTTGGTGAGCGCGCTGCTTCAAAAATTTCTGATATTCCAAAAGATACCCCTCTTCTTCCAATAAACTCAGCCGGTATTATTGGTTCCGGAACAATGGGTGGAGGAATCGCAATGAATTTTGCAAATGCTGGTATACCTGTTTTAGTTCTTGACCAGGATGAAAAAAATCTAGAAAGAGGGATGGGAGTTATAGAAAAAAATTATCAAATGATGGTGGACAGAGGAAGAATGTCTCAAGAACAAAAAGATATGGTAATGGGTTTAATAACTCCAACACTAACATATGACGATCTATCTGACGTTGATATTGCAGTTGAAGCTGTATATGAAAATCTTGATTTAAAACAAGAAATATTTAAAAGCCTAGATTCTGTTACTAAGGATCATGCGATCCTAGCATCTAATACTTCTGGACTAGATATAGATGCTATAGCTTCAGCAACTAAAAGACCTGGAAAGGTAGTAGGTACTCACTTCTTTAGTCCAGCAAATGTTATGAGATTGCTTGAAGTGGTTAGGGGAAAAGATTCATCAGATGAAACTATGGCAACTGTAATGTCTCTTGGTAAGAAGATGGGTAAAGCAGCTGTGGTGTCATTAAATGCTCCGGGATTCATCGGGAATAGAATGTTAGCTGGATATACATACCAAGCAAATATGCTTTTACTAGAAGGCGCTCTCCCAAATCAAGTTGATAGCGCTTTAGAGTCATTCGGCATGAGCATGGGGCCATTCAGGATGATGGATTTGGTTGGATTAGATCTTGGGTGGAGAGCTCGTAAGTTAGCTAAAATTGAAACTCCGCTCGCTAATAAAATTTCAGATGCATTGTGTGAGCAAGATCGGTATGGGCAAAAAACCTCAAAAGGATTTTATAATTACTCTGAAGGTTCTAGAGCTCCAAATCCTGCTCCAGAAAACGAAGCGATTTATAAAGAAATATCTAATCAAAATAATATTGAAAGAAGAGAAATTTCTGATCAAGAAATTATAGATAGATGTATTTTAGCTCTTGTTAATGAGGGTGCTCGTATTTTGGAAGAAGGTGTAGCTCAAAGATCAGGGGATATGGATATAGTCTACATAAGTGGTTATGGATTCCCAATTTGGAGAGGCGGCCCAATGTTTTATGCAAATCAACAAGGTTTAACTCAAGTAATAGAGAAAATGAATGAGTTTTCAGCGTTAGATGAAAATTTCTGGAAACCTGCCCCATTGTTAAAAAAATTAGCAGAAGATTCAGGAGCATTTGGCGAAGCTCCAGCTCCAGAGGACCGTGCTGAACTACTAAGTTTTAAAAACGCTAATATGGGCGGTGTTTAAAGAAAAAAGCTATAAATAGATATTTACAGTTGTTTTTAGAGGAATTATCTTAAAAAGCTCTAAAACGTCATGATTTAGCATTCTAATGCACCCGTGAGAAGCTTTCCTGCCTATTAGTCCTTCTTCATGGGTGCCATGAATATATATAAATCTTTTAAATGAGTCTACTCTGCCGCCCTTATTGAAGCCTTCAGTTAATCCCGTAAGCCACATAATCCTAGTGGTAATAAAGTCATCTGAAGAATCTATTGGATCATGAATAATGTCTGCTTCTTGTGGAATGTGCTCTCGACTAACAAAAAATTGATTCTTAGGAACATTTGTTCCTATTTTTACTTTAACTTCATGTTCTCCTAAAGGAGTTTTAAATGAATTCTCTATTTGGCCCTCACCAAATGAAGAGCTTGATATAGGGTAGCTTCTAATTATATTTCCACTATTGATTAAATAGAGTCTCTGCTCTGAAATACTCACATCAATAGCATATTCAGCACTAAGAGAGAATGACAAGATAGAAAACAAAATTAAGATTTTCATTT
The DNA here is from genome assembly GCA_902595065.1 of uncultured SAR86 cluster bacterium. Taxonomy (GTDB): domain Bacteria; phylum Pseudomonadota; class Gammaproteobacteria; order Magnimaribacterales; family D2472; genus D2472. The sequence continues at coordinate 564,785 of CACJOM010000001.1, read as the reverse complement.
TCTAAATTTTAATACAAGAAAAGCAAAGATCATAATTAAGGAGAAAATAGGAGAAATAAGATAGCCATATATATAAAAAAAACTTGATTTTAAAGTGTAGTAAATATTCCCATTTAATGACCCTCTTTTACCTTTATTTAATATATTAACAATTGTCCCATTATTATCGACTATTGTTGATATTCCATCTGAAGTTCCTCTAGCAATCCATTTATTTGATTCCAATGCCCTAGCTCTGACTATTTGAAGATGTTGATATGGTCCATATGAGCTTCCAAACCAAGTATCATTACTTATATTTACAATAAAATCAGATTGTCTTACCTCCTTTATATAACTCAACGGAAATGCTATATCAAAACATATCATCCCAAGGATCCTATAATCTCTAACTTCAAGGAGTCCTTGGTTTACTCCGCCCTTAGTTAAAGATGACATTGGCATATCAAAGAACTCAATAAGGCCTCTTAATATCTTTTCAAAAGGTACATATTCACCAAAAGGTACAAGGTGTTTCTTTAAATAAGATTTTCCTGTTCCGAGAATCGTCATTGAGTTATAAAGTTTATTATCTGTATATTGCCATGACCCAGATAAGACTTGTGGGCCATCATCAATTCTCTTAATAAGGTCAACCATTCGAGGATTCGAATCTAAATATGGAAGAGGGGATTCTGGCCAAATAATTAAATCAGCTTCACTATTTTTATTTGTTAAATCAATTAATGTATCCTCTATGTTTTCATAAGACCCAACTGTGTATTTTTTAAAAGGATCCAGGGATGGTTGAATAATTGAAACATTTAAACTGTCCCTCTGTGGCTCTTTTTGATTTGTTTGAAACGGAATAAAAATTAAAAAACATAATAATCCAAAGATTAAAAAGTTCTTTTTTCGTTCAAATATAGAAAGGGCTATTAAAGATGAGAAGAAATAAATAATGTAAGAGGCCCCATAAACTCCAAAAATCGGTATTGAGACCTGACCAAAAGTATCAAGAAAAACTAGTCCAGGTAACAGCCAGGGGAAACCACCTAATAAGAAAAATCTAGAGAGTTCTAATATAGTTAAGCAACTCGCAAGGAAGATGCTTTTAAAAAAAATATTTTGATTAGATTCTATTAAACGAATAGATGCAAAAGGTGTAATGAATACAACCGATAGCAGCATACCCATCAATAATATAATAAGAGTAGCTATAAAAAAGTTTGTGTTTCCATAATAGTAAATACTTACTATCAACCAACCTGTACCAGATAACCAATATCCTAAACCCCATGAAAATGTTCTCTTACATGCATCAATAAAATTTTTTGAGCTAATTGTAGAGTAAATTAACGTTGCTAAAGTGATTGGGATAATCAGCTTAAAATTAAAAGGGCTAAAAGCTAATGTTGATAACGCGCCAACAAATCCAAGAAATATATATGATACAAAAGGGGATTTATGATTTTGTTTTAATAGTGATGCCAATTTTTTTTATCTTTCTTTTATCTGCAGCTGTAACTGCTAGAATCATGTCATCTAATTCAATCTTATCGCCAACCTTAGGAAGAAAACCTAATTTATTAATAAATAAACCGGCTAATGTTTCAGCATCCATGCCATTAAAATTTTTCTTAAATTTATTTTCGAATTCTGTTAACTCTAGGGTAGCATCCGCAATGTATTCATGCTCGCTAACTTGGATAAGGTCCTCATCATCTGAATCATGCTCATCTTCAATTTCACCTACAAGCTCTTCTAAAATATCTTCAATTGTCACCAATCCAGATATGGTTCCATATTCATCAATCACAATGGCCATATGTGATCGATCTTTCTTGAACTCTTCTAATAATGAATCCGCTTTCTTAGATTCAGGAACAACCTTGATATCTCTTATCAGGATACTGAGATCTAAATCTTTTAAATCTTTGTTTATAGTTGGAAGTAAATCTTTTGCAAGCAAAATTCCCTGAACTTCATTTTTAGCTGGTCCAAGAACGGGGTATCGAGAATGGCCAGATTCAATAATTCTATTAATCATGCTATCGGGTTCCTCATCCGGGGCAAGAATAACCATCTCAACCCTTGGCACCATTATCTCCTTAACTGTTGTATCTCCCAATCTAATTGCTCGTTCAGCGATAAATTGAGCCTCTTTATCTATTAATCTCGCACTAAGGGCATCTTCCAGCAATACAGATACATCATCTAAACTTGATGGCTTAATTGTAAAAAAACGTTTTATTTTATTTAATAAACTCGACGGAGGTTGGTCTTTTTCAGTATCTTGATTTGTCATATTTAATAAGGATTAGCTATTTTAAAAAACTCTAAGTATTTTATCTCTTGTTTTTCCATTAAATTAGCATCTTTTTCAACTGCGTGATCAAAGCCTAATAAATGAAGTATTCCATGAGCTAATAGATGCATCATATGATCCTCTAGATCACGATTCAAGTTATGTGACTCACTTTCTATATATGGCATACTCATTGCAATGTCACCAAGCTCTCCTGAAATTTTTTGAATATCTTTACTTGCTGGAAAAGATAAGACATTTGTATCTGATTCTTTTGATCTAAAATCTCTATTAAGCCTAATCATTTCCTTGCTTGATATAAGCTTGAGATTTACTACTAACTGATCTTTATTTTGATCAAGTAAAATATGTCGTGTTAGTAGATCTAGCTTTGAAGCTAACTCACTAGAAAGTCTTTTAAAGTCATGAGTTAAAATATTTAAGCTCAATTTTTATCTATCAAAATGATCGTATGCATCTACGATTTTTTTGACTAATGGGTGTCTCACTACGTCTTTTGAATTAAAAATTGTAAAGCCAATGTCCTCAATCTCATCTAAAACTTTCAAAGCATGAGAAAGTCCAGACTCAATATTTTTTGGTAAGTCAATTTGTGTCATATCTCCATTAATTACAGCATAGGAACCAAAACCCATCCTGGTTAAAAACATCTTCATTTGATCCACTGTTGTGTTTTGGCTTTCATCCATAATTATAAAAGCATTATTTAGTGTTCTTCCTCTGAGATAGGCAAGAGGAGCAACTTCAAGAATTTCTTTTTCTAATAATCTCACAACCTGTTCAAAACCAAGCATCTCATATAAAGCGTCATAGAGTGGTCGAAGATAAGGATCAACTTTTTGCGACAGATCTCCAGGCAGAAAGCCAAGTTTTTCGCCAGCCTCTACTGCCGGTCGTATCAAGATGATTTTTTTTACCTCTTCTTGAACGAGCATCTCAACTGCCTTTGCTACAGCTAAATATGTTTTTCCTGTTCCTGCTGGGCCAACTCCAAAGTTAACCTCAAAATTTTTCATATTACCTAAATAAGTATTTTGATTTCTTCCTCTGGGTTTAATAGTTTTTTTTGGCGTCTTGATGACATATTCTTTCTCACTTAAAGAACTGTTGGCAGGATTAATATCATCATTATTATTATTTATTGCCATGTGAATTTTTTCCTTAGATAGCTCAATTCCTTGGGTTGTTGTTGCATATAAATCTTGAATTGCATTAGAAGCTTTCTTAATATTTTCTTCATTGCCAGAGATGCTAACCTTGTTTCCATTTTGAAAAATTTTGACTCCAAATCCCTTTTCAAGAATCTTAAGATTGCCATTTAATTCTCCAACAAAAGACCTAAGGTTTTTGTTGTTTGCTGGTTCAAGCTTTAGCTGAGTAAGAGTTTGATTGATTTCTGCCATTTAGGGGTTAAGAAACTCCATTTGAATTTAAAATCTTGCCTGTCAATGAACGTTGGTATGCCTTGGTAATATCAATATCTACTAATTTACCTAGAATATTGATATTTTGGAAGTCAAAATTTACAACTCTGTTGCACTCAGTTCTTGCTTGTAACTGATTGATATCTTTTTTTGAGACCCCTGTAACCAAACATCTTTGAATGGTGCCAACAAGATCATTGCTATAATTTAATTGCAGTTCGTCAATGCGTTTCTGAAGAATATATAATCGCTCTTTTTTGGTCTCCAGCTTAACCGAATCTTCAAGCTGAGAAGCTGGTGTGCCCGGTCTTGCAGAATAGATAAAACTAAATGATGCATCAAACTTAATCTCTTCAATAAGGTCCATGGTCTGCTGGAAATCAAAATCGCTTTCATTTGGAAACCCAACTATAAAATCAGAAGAGATTTTGATATTTGGCCTCACTTTAAGCAACCTATTGATTATTTCGATGTATTCTTCTCTAGAGTAATTTCTTTTCATTTTTGTAAGAATTTCATTTGACCCCGACTGAACTGGAAGATGTAAATGGCTGACTAATTGTGGGACATGTCCATATGCATCTATTAAATCATCAGTCATCTCTAATGGATGAGAGGTTGTGTATCTAATTCTTTCGACGCCATCAATACTGCCACATACCTCAATCAAGTCCGATAAGCCTAAAACTCTTCCGCTTAATGTGTATTTATATGCATTAACGTTTTGCCCCACAAAAACAATTTCTGAAACTCCCTGCTCAACTAACCTTGCAACTTCATCAAATATTTGTTCTGGCTTCCTGCTTACCTCATCACCCCTGGTATAAGGAACAACACAAAAAGAACAGTATTTTGAACAACCCTCCATAATTGATACGAAGCTAGATACGCCAGTAGCATCTGGTTCAGGTAACGAATCAAACTTCTCTTCAATTGGAAAAGATACATCAACGGCTTGAATTTTATTTTCTTCTTTGATCAAAGAGGGGACTTTGTGGATAGTTTGAGGTCCAAAAATTAAGTCTACAAAAGGCGCCCGCTTATAAATATTTTTGCCTTCTTGGGTAGCTACACAACCACCAACTCCAATTTTTAAATTTGGATTAGTCTTTTTTAGTTTATTGAGCCTTCCTAATTCCGAATAAACCTTTTCTTCAGCTTTCTCTCTTATTGAACAAGTATTTAATAAAATAATATCTGCATCATCTGGAGTGCTTGTCTCTTCAATAGTAGGATCTTTTTTAAGTATTTCTAAAGTTTTCTGGCTGTCATACTCATTCATTTGACAACCATAGGTTTTAATATAAAGTTTTGTACCCATATATTTAATTATGAAGAAAAAAACTACATATAAAATAATTTTTATGCAGCTTGGAGAAATCTACGAGATTTTTGCTAAACAAATTTATCAAAGTGACATGTACGGTTTCATAGAGGTCGAAGAGTATATATTTAATCAAAATAAACAGCTAGTAGTTGATCCAACTTCTGAAAAATTAGAAAAAGAATTTAAGTCTGTTGAAAGATCATATATTCCTATCAATTCAGTAATCAGAATTGATGAGGTTATTGAGTCTGGCGAAGCAAAGATCAAACAAAACAAAAGCCAGGTTTCTCCGCTGCCTATCAATATACAGCCTGCAAACAAACAAGATTAATCATATAAGATTAGGCTATTTTTTTGCTTAGCATTTAAGCAAATGACTGTTAATATTTCGTTATGAAAAGAAGGCAGGCTCTAAAAATTTCTTCAATTGGAGCAATCGGTCTTACGACATCTATCGGCTCTAGCTGTTCGAAAAATACCTATGTTTTTAATCATGGTGTTGCCAGCGGGGACCCACTGAATGATAGAGTAATCTTGTGGACTAGGGTAACCCCCCAACAAGCAGGACCAGTTCGAGTAATTCTTGAGGTATCAAAAAATAAAAGTTTTTCTTCAATTATTTTTTCACAGAAATTACAAACTTCTTCTCTATCAGACTACACAATAAAGTATGATTTTTTAGCTAAGAAGTATTGTGACAGCGATAAAGGTTTTTTTTATAGATTTAGAGCAGGAAACGCAATCTCAGAAATTGGTAAATCAAAAACATTTTCAGAAAATACAATATCTGCAAAAATTGGAATTTTCAGTTGCAGTAACTTTCCTGCAGGATATTTCAACGCTTACCAGGCTGCGGCTGAAAAAGATGGCTTAGACCTGTGGCTTCACTTGGGAGACTATTTATACGAATACCCCATGGGGGGTTATGCTACAGACAAAGCCAAAAAACTCGGGAGAGTTCCAGAACCATTACATGAAATGATTAGCCTTTCTGACTATAGGCTTCGGCATGCTCAGTACAAACAAGATCAAGGATCTAAAGCTTTACACAAACATGCGCCTCTAATTTCTGTTTGGGATGATCATGAGTTTTCAAATGATGCATGGAAGCGAGGCGCTGAAAATCATTCAGAGGATGGATCAGAAGGAGATTTTTATGCTCGAAGATCAGCTGCAATCAAAGCTTACTATGAATGGATGCCAATAAGAGAACAGCATAATAAAAGAAGAATATTTAGAGAGTTTAAGATCGGCAAGCTTATACATTTAATAATGCTAGATACTCGACAATTTGGAAGAGATAAACAAATCCAGCCAAAAGACTACTTAACAAAATCTGGATTCAATCAAGCAAAATTTTATAACGATCTTAATTCTGATAATAGAGAGCTCCTAGGAGCTTTACAGCTAGATTGGATTGAGAGCAAAATTATAAAATCAGATGCTGTTTGGACTATTTTTGGTCAACAAGTCCTAATGGCAAAATTGAAATTTCCTGATATAAGTAAAATGCTTAAATCCAAGGAAATCCCAAGCTTTCTTAAACCCTATTTAAAATTTCTAGGCTTGGGCATTCCTTCGAACCTTGATGCATGGGATGGATATCCTGCAGAAAGAAATAGGCTTTACAAAACAATGAGCAATGCAAAAAAAAGATTCATTAGTCTTGCTGGAGACACTCATAATAGCTGGGTTTCTGAACTCAAAGATAAGTCAGGCAACAAAGTGGGTATTGAATTGGGGGCTCCTTCTGTGACTTCGCCCGGCATAACAGATATTTTAAATTTAGATGAAAAAGAATTTGTTGATAGCATTGTGAGAATTAACAACGAACTACAATGGATGAATCCCTCGAATCGAGGCTATCTATCTTTGAATTGCAGAGAGGATAAAATCATAGCCTCTTTTAATTTCATAAAAGAGTTAGAAGAAATTAATTCTGATATTGGCTCGTCTAAGTCTTTTATTCTGCATCAAAAAGACCTCGAGTTAGAAGAAATTAAAGCCTAGCTCAATCAAACAACATTTGCTTATATAACTTTAGTTCACTAATAGATTCTTTAATGTCATCCTTAGCTCTGTGTGAGCCTTTTTTTTCATATGTCTGAGCATCATTCATCCATCTTGAAATAAGCTCCTTGACAGAAGAAACATCAACATGCCTGTAATGAAAATATGATTCTAAATCAGGCATATATTTTGCTAAGAACCTTCTGTCATGAGAAACGGTATTACCGCACATTGGGGACTTCTTGTTACCAACATATTTTGAAATAAACTCTAAAGTTTCTATCTCTGCGGCTTGTTCAGAAATACTGCTTTCATGCACTGATTTAATTAGGCCAGAGTTTCCATGCTGTTTTGTATTCCATTCATCCATGTTTTCAATCAGTTCTTTGGGTTGGTTGATAACTAAATTTGGGCCTTCTGCAACAATGGTAAGATTACTATCTGTAATGATGGTAGCAATTTCTATAATTCTCTCTTTGTCTGGATCTAATCCAGTCATCTCAAGATCAATCCAGATTAGGTTTTGATTTGATTTTTGAGTAGACATATATGTTGTTAAATTTTTACTATAGTGTATTTTGAGGCCAAGATGATAAAAGTTCAAACCGGTCAAATAGTTGAATTCTATTCTAACTCCTGTTCAGTAGTATCAGAGGGTGAAGAATTTAAATGCAAAATCCGAGGAAGAATTAATCTTGTTGTAGGAGATATGGTTGAAATAGAGAAAATTTCTAACAATGATAGCCTTGCAGGACTTGTCACAAAGCGTTTGGATAGAGTCACAGCTCTTTTTAAATCAAAGGAAAAAGTAAAAAAGCCAATAGCTGCAAATATCACACATATTGGTATTTTGGTAACTCAAAGCCCTAAAACTAATCTTGAATTTATTGATAAATGGATAACGATATCAATAAATGCTTCGATAGAGCCCTTCATAATTTTTAATAAAATAGATCTTTTAACGAATGATGAGTTTAAAGAAATACAAAAAATCTATGAGGACCTTGGAATAAAGACATTCCAGATTTCTGCAAAACTACGAACAAATATTGATGTATTAAAAGAATACCTGCTCAAAAAGACTGCGATATTTGTAGGTAACTCTGGCTCTGGAAAATCGACCTTAACTTCAGCTATTACTGGAAAAAAAATATTATCTAAAGCCCTTTCTAACAACCAAGGTGTTCATACAACTTCACTATCAACTCTTTATAATATTAATGAAATGCAGATCATTGATTCTCCTGGAGTAAGAGATATAGATATTGATCATTTAAAATTAAAGGAAATCATACTAGGATTTCCAGAGATTATGCATCATTCTTTGAACTGTGTTTTTCCAAACTGCTCTCATCAAATTGATGACGGGTGTGCGGTTAAAACTGCGCTGAAAAATGGCGATATAAAAGAAAGCAGATACAATAATTTTATCTTTTTAAGCAATCAAGAGAAAATCAGATGAGTGAGAAAACACATTTTGGCTTTCGAGAAGTAGAAGTCAATAAAAAAGCTGATCATGTTGGAGAAGTCTTTCATTCAGTTGCTGAAGAATACGATTTAATGAATGATGCCATGTCATTTGGTATGCATAGGCTTTGGAAAAAAATATTAATTGAGCTTTCTGAGCTGAGTGAAGGCTCAGTAGCTCTTGATATTGCAAGCGGAACAGCAGATATTCCAAAAATAATAAATAAAAAATTTAAGTCTGTATCAGTGCATGTAACAGATATTAATGAATCAATGCTTGCTCTAGGTAGAGATCGTGCAATAAACGAGAACTTCTTTAAGAGTTGTAATTTTGCTCTAGCTTCAGGGGAAAGTCTTCCTTATCAAGATGAAACTTTTGATCTAGTCACTGTTGGGTTTGGACTGCGCAATTTCACTGATAAGCGGAAAGGGCTTATGGAAATGAAAAGAGTATTAAAGACTGATGGTGTGTTATTGATTTTAGAATTCTCTAAACCTACAAATTCTTTTTTTTCTAAAATTTATGATTGGTACTCGTTCAACATAATTCCTAAATTAGGCAACCTGTTAGCTAATGATTCTGATAGCTATCAATATCTTGCTGAATCTATAAGAATGCATCCTGATCAAGAAACATTAAAAGGTATGGTTCACGACTCAGGCTTCAGTGAATGCAAGTTCTACAATCTTGTAAATGGAGTTGTCGCAATTCATAAGGCGAAATAAACATGAGCATAAGTTTAGACAACTTTTTACAAGAAATAGAATCTTTATCTCCTGGATTTTTGATTAAAATTGAAAACCTTTATCCTCTTCATTTTAATGTAGGAGTTGATTCTGTTTCGAAATTTTCTATTACATTGAATCATGACGCTAAAAGCATTAATTTCCAGGAACATACAAATCCACACTTTTCCCTAAGACTAAACATTTTCACAGTATTAAATGCATTAAATAATAGGCAGATCCCCACAAAATCGATTTCAGGAGATGTAGAAAGCGCATTAATGCTGCTAGGCGCTTTGGCAAACATTGATATAGACTTCGAGCTTTTGGTATACAAATATTTTGGAGATATACCAGCTTTAATGTTAAGAAAAGTGATGTCAAACAAACCACAATGCGAAGCATTTTCAGCAGAAGAAGATCAAGCAAATAAAATTCTTAAGTCTTTTAGAGATATCTCGATCAGACTTGATAGGCTTGAATATGCTCTAATAAATTGATGAATATTCTTTTTTCTGTTCTTGATTGCATGAAAATTCTATTTCAGGTATTTAGGTATGGCATTGTTAATATACCAATCGATAACAGCAGCTCTGTTGCTATCAAAGCAATAGGGTTATTAAACCCTTTTTTTATCATTAATAGAAAAATTCCTCATGGCTTAAGAATTAGAAATTTTTTAGAAAGCTTGGGTCCTATGTTCATAAAATTTGGTCAGCTACTATCTACAAGAACAGATGCCATATCCATTGAAATAGCCTCTCACCTAAAAGGCTTGACCGATCAATGTACTCCATTTTCAACCCAACAAGCTAAAAAAATAATTGAAGATAGCTTACAAATAAAAATTAATGATGTTTTTGAGGAATTTGACGATGTGCCGTTGGCGGCTGCATCGTTGGCTCAAGTCCACAGAGCAAAACTAAAAAGCACATCTGAAAAAGTTGTGATTAAAGTCTTAAGACCCGGCATTCATAGGCAAGTTAAAAGGAATGTAAGAGTGATGAAAGCTGGGGGCTTTTTAGTAAATCTCTTTTACAAAGAAAGCGATAGGCTAAAATTAAAAGACGTTATTAGTGACTATGAAAAAACAATCAATAAAGAACTAGATTTAAAAGTTGAGGCAGCAAACACTACTGTAACTAAGAAAAACTTTGCGGATTCTAATCTATTATTTATTCCAAAAGTATTTTGGGATCAGACTACGGTTAATGTTTTGACGCTTGAGGAAATTGATGGAATAGCATGTACAGATGTCCTTGCAATGGATGAGCTTGGCATTGATAGAAAGGTCCTTGCAGAGAACGGGGTAAAAATATTTTTAGATCAGGTATTTAGGGATAATTTTTTTCATGCTGATATGCATCCAGGAAATATTTTTGTCAGCAAAGTTAATGTCGACCAGCCTAGCTATATAGCAATTGATTGCGCCATAGTTGGCTCTCTGAGCAAAGACGATCAATACAATTTAGCAAGAATGTTGCAAGCCACATTAAAACAAGATTACTACAAACTTTCTGAGCTTTTCATTGGTGCTGGATGGGTGTCTAGCCAAACTAATAAAGCTGATTTAGAACAAACCTTAAGAGCAACCTGTGAGCCCATTTTTGAAAAACCACTTTCAGAAATTGAATTTGGAAATTTATTGCTTTATTTGTTTGATTCAACAAGGCAGTTTGGCTTATCTGTTCAGCCATCTTTGATACTTTTACAAAAAACACTAATACATATAGAGGGCATGGGAAGAGAGATATATGCGGATCTTGATTTCTGGGGTCTTGCAGAGCCCTACCTTGATCAATGGATTGATAAGCAATTTAGCCCACTCAAGCTCAAAGAGTTTCTAGAGAATAATCATTATGAAATTTTAGATAAGGCCTCTTCTTTGCCGAATGAAATTTTTAACTTACTAGATAACATAAAATTTTTAGCAAATGATGGGAAAAAAAATATTGATCTCATCAAAAGTCTTGAAGCAAATCTACAAAATCAGCGAAAATGGCAAAATCTAACTATACTTACACTTATAGGTATTATTATGATTCTTATCGGGAAAATTCTGACATAAGGATCAGGAGTTAATTATGGGAATAGGTGGAATAAGTTTTTGGCAAATATTAATCATACTGGTAGTGATACTAATATTATTTGGTGGTAAAAAAATTAGGACTATGGGCTCAGACTTGGGAGAGGGCCTTAAAGGGTTTAAAAAAGCTATAAAAGATGATGGCTCAACTAAAGATACTGAGTCTAAATCAGAAGATCAATAAAAATTGTTTCAGATTGGATTTCTTGAAATTGTAATTATCCTGCTGGTTGGGATATTAGTAATTGGCCCTGATCAGCTTCCAGGATTCATAAAATCCATTATAAAAACTTTTACCAGATTTCAGAACAAATTTTTTGAATTTAGATCGTCCATTGAAAGAGATATTGGAGCCGAAGACTTGAAACAAGACATTTTTAATGAGCTAAAAATGGAAGAGTTTGAAAAGGAAAAAGATGACCGATCCAAATGACATGACATTCATGGAACACTTAAAAGAATTACGCTCAAGAATAATTAGGATGTTTTTGTTTGCGGGGTTCATTCTAGTATGCTGTTTGCCTTTTACTAACTATATTTATTCATTGATTTCGGCTCCACTAATGGAGTTAATGCCCCCTGGTAGCAGCATGATTGCAACTGAAGTAGCCTCTCCATTTCTTGCGCCGTTGAGGGTTACTATTTATTCTGCCTTGATCATATCAGTACCCTATTTTTTTTTAGAGCTGTGGGGGTTTATTTCTCCTGGTTTATATAAAAAAGAAAAAGCATTTGTAGGCCCCTTAATTCTCTCTTCAATAATACTTTTTTATACCGGCATTGCATTTGCCTATTTCGTTGTAAGCCCTATCATCTTAAGTTTTTTTATGTCCTCTGCTCCGGATTCTATCCAAGTCATGACGGATATAAATAGATATTTAGATTTTGTATTAAAGCTCTTTTTTGCTTTTGGTTTTGCTTTTGAGATTCCTATAGCAACCTACCTAGTTATCACTACTGGATTAGTATCAAAAGATCGTATCAAAACCATGAGGCCATATTTAATTATTAGCTTTTTTATTATTGGTATGTTTTTAACGCCGCCAGATATTTTCTCTCAATTATTCTTAGCCGTACCAATGTGGTTGCTTTTTGAGGTGGGTCTTTTTATATCTAGAGATAAAAAAAATTAATCTCTTGGTATCTTACTAAAATCAACATTAAGCCTTTCTATCCAAGTGTCAGAAGAAGGCATTTCAACTGATAAAATCATATCTAATAATTCTTTAGGGTCGTTATTAACTAGGATTTGATTTTGATTTTCAATAGAAACAAATTCCTCATCTACAGAATGCTTTAGCCAGCTAAGAAAACCGTCGTAATAACCATTAATGTTTAGTAAGCCAACAGGTTTATTAATCCCCCCCAACTGATTACTTACCATCACCTCAAGAAGCTCATCCATCGAGCCTACACCACCAGGCAAAACAATGAAGGCGTCACTCATGTCTAAAAATTTTTCTTTTCTTTCAAAAAGAGAATGAGTAATGATTGTTTCATTAATATTGGGGTTGGTGAGCTCGAATTCATGAAGTGACTTTAATGTGATACCTATAGCTTTCCCACCGTTTTCAATAGCTGTATCAGCGACGACCTTCATCAAACCAACGTTGCCGCCACCAAAGATAACCTCAAGACCTCTCTCAGCCATCATTTTACCAATTTGTTGAGCGGCAATTTTATAATCTGGCGATTTACCAAGATGGGCTCCACAAAATACAGATATTTTTTTAATTGTCATGATGGGAGTCCTAAAATATGTTTTGCAATGATGTTCAATTGAACCTCAGAGCTTCCTCCAGCAATAGTATACGCCTTAGAGTAGAAAAATGACTTAGCAATTTCTTGTTTTTGCCCTTGACTTTTTTCTACTATTTCAAGGCCTCCCGCGCCAAGACTTGCCACATTAAGCTCCCACCTAGCCTGAGTTTCCTCGGTGCTAATGTATTTCAATGTAAGTGCTGCCGGAGAAAAACCACTCTTTGACTCAATTCCAGTTCTTGCCATTGTTAAATCTATTAAATAATTTCGCATTTCATGTTTAATAATTTTTTTATGCAGCTTAAGTTGTCCTGGTGCGCTTGCTCCGTTGCTATTTTTATAGGTTTTGAGTGGCTCAATATCAATAGCTCCCTCGCTACCAAGATCTGCCATCATGGTCCGCTCAAATTCAAGAAGTCTCTTGGCAACTTTCCAACCATCATTTTCATGAGCGATTCTATGGGATTCACTTGCCAAAACATCATCAAAAAAAACTTGGCAAAAGGGAGATTGACCGCTTAATAGTTTAATTGGTTTTATCTCAATATTAGGTTGCTTTAAGTTTAATAAAATGAAAGAGATGCCAGCTTGCTTTTTTTCTTTTTTGGCTGTTCTGACCAATAAATACATCCAATCAGCTTTATTAGCTTCAGATGTCCAAATCTTTGATCCTCTTATTATGTAATCGTTTCCCTTAAGCTCTGCTGAGGTCGAGACATTAGCTAAATCTGATCCAGCTCCTGGCTCTGAGAATCCTTGACACCACCAAATCTCACCTCTTGAAATTTTTGGTAAAAATTCTTTTTTTTGATCATCAGTACCGAACTCTAAAATCACAGGTCCTAACATAGAAATACCAAAATTAATCTGAGCAGGCCTGCATCCAAAAAATTTTAGGCGACTTCGTAAAATCTTTGCTTCCTCAAAAGATAAGCCTCCGCCTCCATATTCAACAGGCCATTCTGGTGTGCACCATCCCTTCGATACCATTGCATCAAACCAAATTTTAGAATCAGCAGTGGGGAATTTAATCTCAGAAGAAGCCCACACTTGTTCAGAAACAGGCATTGAGGTTCTCATGGATTTAGGACAATTTTCTTCAATCCAAGCATCTACTTCCGTTGCAAAACTATCTAATTTATTGATCATAAATTTATATCTTAAACGAAAAAGTTACAGGCCCAGAATTAACTGAATGGATATCCATATCAGACCCAAAAATCCCTGACTGACAATGAATAGGGCATTCATTTAGCTTTTCTATCAATAAGTCATAAAGATAATTAGCTTTTTCTGTGCTTGCCGCTCTATGAAAGCTAGGTTTATTACCTTTATGCGTTACTGCAGACAAAGTAAATTGACTAACAATCATCAGTTCTCCGCCAATCTCCCTTAAACTTGCAGACATTGAGCTTCTATCTCCTTGAAAAAAAGAAAAATTCATAATTTTAGACATAAATTTTTCTATAGCCTCTTCACTGTCATCTTTTTCAAAGCAGACGTAAGCTAAGACTCCCTTACCGATTGAAGAATAAATCTTAGAGTCAATATATATCTTTGCAAATGATACTCGCTGGGCTATAGCTTGCAAAAGAGTTAGGCTTAGTTTTCTAGGCCTGAATCCCACGCGCCATTAGCGGCAAGCTTATTCATTAACGCTCTATGAGAAAGAGCATCTTGAGCCAGAGCAATATTTTCTTTCTTACCAAGCCAAGCTTTCAAAGATGGTTGTTGCAAAGCTCTTCCGTAGGAAAAACTTAGCTTCCACGGAAAACCACCAATCTTATTCATCGCATCTAAATGAGCAGTAGCATCAACGTCAGATTGACCACCTGAAAGAAAAGTTATACCTGGAAGATCTGAAGGAACATTCTCATTAAGACATTTAACAGTCATCTCAGCTACCTCTTGAACCGATGCTTGGATCTCTGCGGTTGATCCTGAGGTAACCATGTTTGGTTTTAAGATAGTTCCAGCGATATTGACTCCTTCTTCCTTTAAACATTCAAAAAGTGACTTTAAAGATTTGCTAGTTGCCTCATAGCATTGGTCAATTGAATGACTTCCATCCATCAAAACTTCCGGCTCTACCATTGGAACCATATTATTGTTTTGAACAATCTTTGCGTATTTGGCTAGTGCCTGCATATTTGCTTCAATACATTCATCTGTTGGGAAGCTCTCAGATATCTTAATAACTGCTCTCCACTTGGTAAATTTTGCTCCTAATAAAACGTATTCTTTACATCTCTCATCAAGCCCATCGAGGCCCTGCGTAACTGTCTCCTCAGGAGAAGATTCTAATGGGGCTAGACCCTTATCAACTTTAATGCCAGGCAAAGCTCCCTGACTTTTAATTAATTCAACCAATGGCGTACCATCTTCAGCACTTTGTCTAATTGTTTCATCAAATAAGATAACTCCACCTATGTTGTCTTGCATCCCACTAGCTCTGAAAAGCATTTCTCTGTAATCTCGTCTATTAATTTCTGTAGATTCGACACCTATAGAATCAAAACGCTTGCCACAAGTAGGATTACTTTCATCAGCCGCAAGAATTCCCTTTCCGTCTGAGACAATATAATTAGCTATTTCTTCTAGTGTATTCAATGACATAGTTCTCTCCTTTTCAAAATTTAAAGCCCAGGGCAGACAATGATGGTAGCTCTTTTCCCTCCATAAATTCAAGAAAAGCACCGCCGCCAGTTGAGCAATACGAGATATTACTCTTATCTATAAACATCTTAATGGCTAGAAGAGTTTCTCCTCCTCCAGCCAAACTATAAGCATTTGAAGATGCAATTGCTTCAGCAAGTTGTTGGGTGCCTTTTGAGAAAAGTTCTTGCTCAAATACACCAACAGGCCCATTCCAAATAATTTTTTTTGCCTTAGAAATCTTTTCAAAGGCTTTTGGGTTAAGAATTTGATCAAGTATCATCTCATCATCTTGAACGGCATCAATTCCACATACCCTTAATTCGCTTGAATCAATGCTTTTGCTTACCACCACTTCTTCAGGCAATAATATTTTGTTAGTTGCAAGTAGGTCCGCAGCATGATCAATCATAGAGTCTTCATAAAGTGAAATACCTATGTTATTTCCACTCGCTTTTAGAAAAGTATTGGTGATGCCGCCTCCAGTCAGCACTTCATTTGAGATGTTTAAGAGACTTTTAATAACCTCTAATTTTGAAGATACTTTTGCACCCCCTACTATGGATAAGGTAGGGGTTTCTTCAGAGTTCATTGCCTTAATTAATGCATTTGTCTCCTCTTCTAATAAAAGTCCAGCACAAGAAGTTTCAGATGAGTTGATAGCGCCAAAAGTTGAAGCATGAGAACGATGGGATGTTCCAAAAGCATCAAATACATATACATCAGCTAAATTAGAAAGTTGTCTAGATAGATCTGCATCATTTTCAACCTCGCCTGACAAAAATCGAATATTTTCAATCAAAGAAATATCATTATCAAAATTAACATCTTGTAAGGATTTGAACAATGGAACCGTTGTGTTAAAAATTTCGCCAATTCTTTTAGCCACAGGAAGCAATGAAAATTTTGCTTCAAAAATTCCTGATTCCGGCCTACCAAAATGTGAAATCAAGACAATTTTTGATTTTTGTTTTTTAAGATGCTCAATGGTTGAAGTGATTGCAAGAATTCTAGTATCGTCCAGAACTTTGCCATCTTTTACGGGAACATTTAAATCTACTCTAAGAACAACTGTCTTATTGAAGACATCTGTATCGCCCAATTTCCTCATTTTGAAAGTAGTTTTTTTGCTTCAGTAATTATATTGTTTTCTGTAAAACCAAACTTTGCCATCAACTCGCTTGCTGGAGCACTTTCACCGAAAGTATTCATGCCAATAACTGTATCAGTAAGATTGATCAAACCTTGCCAAGAATCAGGATGCAGAGCTTCAACAATGAGTTTAGGCATCGAAGGATCTACAACACTATCTCTATATTTCTTATCTTGCTGGTAAAACTTATCAAGGCATGGCATAGAAACAACATTTACCTTAAATCCTTGCTCTCTGATCGATTTAGCAGCTGCGATAATTAACTGAACCTCGCTACCTGATGCTATTAATGTAATGTCAGCATTATCCTCATGAGCAAGAAGATAGCCTCCATTTTTTATCTGACCAATCTGATCTTTAACTCTTTGAATATATGGTAAGTTTTGCCTTGATAAGATAAGGCTATGTGGGGTCTTTGAAGAAGTTATTGCCTCTTTCCATCCCACTGCTGTCTCAATAATATCTGCTGGCCTCCAATTATGTAAGTTTGGAGTTGCTCGCAGAGTAACAAGGTGCTCAATTGGTTGATGAGTTGGGCCGTCCTCTCCTAATCCAATAGAATCGTGGGTATAGACAAAAATATTTGGAATCTCCATAAGTGCAGCCAATCTAACTGCATTCCTGGCGTAATCCATGAATACTAAAAATGTTCCACCATATGGTTTCATGCCCCCATGTAATAACATTCCATTCATGATGGTCGTCATTCCAAACTCTCTTACCCCATAAAAAATATGATTTCCTTCAGGATTATCAGGAAGTAGTTCAGAGCTAACTGAAGAAAAAGTATTGTTTGACCCGGTCAGATCAGCTGACCCTCCTATGAGCTCAGGCAGTTGTTCACAAAAGAAATTCAAACAAACCTCTGAGGCTTTACGAGTTGCCATATCTTTTTGATCGGCGGCAATTAATCCCTCAATAAAGTCTTCATAATTTTGTTCAAAGTCATTCGGCAAATCATTATTAATTAATCGTTTTAGTTCATTAAAAAGCACTGGATGCTTTTTAGAGTATTCATTCATTAGCGAATCCCATTCAGAGTTCACTTTAGAGCCAGCTTCTATAGCATCCCATTCAGATTTGATATTCTCTGGAATATCAAAAGGACCATGCTCCCACTCCAATTGATTTCTTGTTTTTACAATTTCCTCATCGCCTAAAGGAGAGCCATGAACGCCTGAAGTTCCTGCTTTATTTGGTGATCCGAATCCAATTTCAGTCTTGCAACAAATTAAGGTTGGTCGACTTGATTCTGCTTGTGCATTTTTTATCGCCTCTAAAATTTGTTCTATATTATGACCATCTACTTCAAGCACTTGCCAGTCATAACTTTCAAATCTTTGGGCCGTATTGTCTGTAAACCAGTTTGTTATCTCCCCATCAATGGAGATTCCATTTTGATCATAGAAACAAATTAACTTGCCCAATCTATGAGTGCCTGCAAAAGAACATACCTCATGAGAGACTCCCTCCATTAAACAGCCGTCACCGAGAAAGGTATATGTATAGTGATCAATTGGCTGGAGTCCATCTGGTTGGTTAAACTTGCTTGCCAGCACCTTCTCAGCCAGGGCCATCCCTACTGCATTTCCAATGCCTTGGCCCAAAGGACCTGTTGTTGTTTCCACTCCAATTTCTATATCTAGCTCTGGGTGCCCAGGGGTTTTAGAGCCTAGCTGTCTAAAGTTTTTTAAATCTTGAATGCTTAAATTATAGCCGGTCAGATAAAGTAGGCTGTATAACAACATTGAACCATGTCCATTTGATAAAACAAATCTATCTCTATTGAACCAGTTGGGATTTTTGGGATTATGTTTTAAGTTATATTTCCATAGTGCCACAGCAATATCAGCCATCCCCATTGGCATACCAGGATGGCCACATTTGGCTGCTTGAACAGCATCTATGGATAAAAACCTTATAGCATTAGAAAGTTCTTTGTGCATTGTTAAGTAAATAGTTTTAGGACATCTTAATCATAATATGTGGCTATAATTTTTTGTAGATTTATTTGAGTTTATTTCGCAAAACAACTAAGATTCCCCCTTGAAAGTGATTTGTTCCTGATTGCATGCTTAAACTGCTAAATAGGACGCCAACTTTGGTGAAAAATTAAAATTACACATATTGATATTAGCGAGGAAATTATGAGCTATATTTTTACATCCGAATCCGTTTCTGGAGGTCATCCTGATAAGGTTTGCGATCAAATATCTGATGCAATCTTAGATGCATATTTGACAGAAGATCCTAACAGCAGAGTTGCATGCGAAACCATGATTAAAAATAATATGGTCTTCATAGCTGGAGAAATAACATCCTTGGGAAGTCCCGATCTTGAGCCCATAGTAAGGAAAACAATTAATGAAATTGGGTATAACTCTGATGAGTATGGCTTTAATGGGGATACTTGTGAGTTTACTAATCTTGTTTTTGAGCAATCTCCTGATATATCTCAGGGCGTTACTGAGGGTGAGGGTGAAAACCTTGAGCAAGGAGCTGGTGACCAAGGGTTAATGTTTGGATATGCATGTAAAGAAACAGAATCATTGATGCCGCTTCCAATAGACCTTTCACACAGATTGGTCAAAAAACAAGCTGATGTTATGAAAAGTGAAGAAATTAAATGGTTGAGACCTGATGCAAAAAGTCAGGTAAGTGTCATTTATTCTGATGATGGTAAAACTATTGAAGGGCTTTCTGCTGTCGTGCTTTCAACACAACATGACGAAGATGTAACCCAGGAAGAAATTAAAGCCGAGGTAATGGATAAAATTATCAAGCCCATTGTTCCTGAGGAATGGATTCTTGATTCAACAAATATCTACATTAATCCAACGGGTAAATTTGTTATTGGCGGTCCAGTTGGCGATTGTGGTCTTACTGGAAGAAAAATAATTGTTGATACATATGGAGGTATGGCTCGTCATGGAGGTGGGGCCTTCTCAGGTAAAGACCCGTCAAAAGTAGACAGATCTGCTGCATATGCAGCTAGATATGTTGCTAAAAATATTGTAGCTGCTGGACTAGCAGATTATTGTGAAATTCAAGTTTCATATGCTATTGGAGTTGCAAAACCAACATCTATACATGTTGAAACTTTTAACAGTGAAAAAATATCAAAATCAGCAATTGTAAAAATAGTTGAGGAAGAGTTCGACCTGAGGCCTAAAAGCTTAATTAATATGCTTGATTTAAAGAGGCCTATCTACCTTCCAACTGCAGCCTATGGGCACTTTGGAAGGTCTGATGTTGACCTAACTTGGGAAAGAACTGATAAAGCAGATAAGATTTCACAATAAAATTTAGTTTAATAATATAAAAATGCATCTTTACTTATTTTTTAGGTAGAATGCACGATTAAATTTACTGGAGTAAATATGGAAAATGATTATAAAGTAGCGGACATGAGCCTTGCTGATTTTGGCAGAAGAGAAATATCTCTTGCAGAAAATGAAATGCCTGCCTTAATGGCTCTGAGGACCAAATACAAAGATGCCCAGCCTCTTAAGGGTGCAAAAGTAATGGGCTGTATTCATATGACTATCCAAACAGCTGTTTTAATCGAAACTTTAGTAGATCTAGGCGCAGAAGTTCGCTGGTCTGGATGCAATATTTTCTCTACACAGGATCACGCGGCCGCTGCAATCGCTGCAGCTGGTATCCCTGTTTTTGCATGGAAAGGGCAAACAGATGAGGAGTTTGATTGGTGCATAGAACAAACAATTTTAAAAGATGATCAGCCATGGGATGCAAATATGATTCTCGATGATGGTGGCGATCTTACACACATGGTTCATACAAAATTTCCAGATATGCTAGATACTATTCACGGCGTATCAGAAGAGACTACTACGGGAGTGCATAGACTTAAAGCAATGCTTGAGAGCAATACCCTTAAAGTTCCAGCTATTAATGTTAACGACTCAGTGACTAAGTCTAAAAATGATAATAAATATGGATGCAGGCATAGTCTCAATGATGGCATAAAAAGAGCAACTGATATGTTTCTTTCATCAAAAAAGGCATTGGTCATTGGATATGGCGATGTTGGAAAAGGCTCTGCTTTGAGTCTAGCTCAAGAGGGAATGATTGTTAGAGTAGCTGAATCTGATCCTATATGTGCTATGCAAGCCTGCATGGATGGGTTTGAAGTTGTATCAACTTACAATGATGGCATTGTAACAAGAGACCCTAAAGATATTAATCTAAGAGTTCTACAAGATACAGATCTGATTGTTACTACGACTGGAAATGTAAATGTTTGTGATGAAGCCATGTTGCGATCAGTCAAGAATACTGCTGTTATTTGTAATATTGGGCACTTTGACAATGAGATTGATACTCAATTTATGAGAGATGAGTGGTATTGGGAGGAGATTAAGCCTCAAGTCCATAGAATCTTCAGAGATACCTCTCCATCCGATACTCCTGATCTACAAAGTAAGAACTACATAGTGCTTCTGGCTGAGGGAAGGCTAGTCAATCTTGGTAATGCTACAGGTCACCCAAGCAGAATAATGGATGGATCATTTGCTAACCAAGTTTTGGCTCAGATGTATTTATATGAACAAGGCTTTGCAAATATTAATGATTCTGACAAAAAGAAAGAAATGTTAACTGTTAAGGTTCTACCCAAGAAATTAGATGAAGAGGTCGCTGAGCTTATGGTGCAAGGGTTTGGCGGTACTATTACAAAGTTAACAGATGAGCAGGCTGAATACATTAATGTACCTGTTGATGGTCCATTTAAAGAAGAAGAGTATAAATACTAATCTGATTAGTTTTTTTCTAATAAATTACTCATAATAGGCGAATGAAAGTTCGCCTATTTTTTCTTTTAGTCTTTGTCTCTTTAGTCGCTGTAAGTTGTGGAATGAAAGCACCAATTCCTGCTGAAAATTTTTTCAATTCTTAAGTTCCTTTATGGATCATTTTCATTACAAAAAAAATGAATTATATGCTGAAGAAGTAGCATTAAAAGATATTGCTGATGTCTATGGCACGCCGACATTTGTCTATAGCAAGGCAACACTAAAAAGGCATGCTAAAGCATACATAAACTCATTTAAAAAGATGAATGGGCTAGTATGTTTTTCGGTCAAAGCATTATCAAATATTTCAATTTTAAAAATTTTAGAAAATTCTGGTTGTGGGTTTGATATTGTTTCTGGTGGTGAATTACACAGAGCTCTTTTAGCTGGTGCAAATCCAAAGAAAATTATTTTTTCAGGGGTGGGAAAATCAAAAGCAGAAATGGCATCTGGAATAGAAAATAACATCCTTTCTTTTAATGTTGAGTCTGAGCAAGAACTTAAAAGGCTGGGTGAAGTTGCTAAAGAGATGAAAAAAACTGCTCCAGTAGCTATAAGATTTAATCCAAATGTTGATGCAGGTGTCCATGAATTTACAAAAACAGGAAGGAAATCCGATAAGTTTGGGGTAAGTATTGAATCCACAAAAGATCTTGTAAAACGATGTCTCAAAAACGATAGCATTAAACTTGTTGGTTTAACTTGTCATATTGGATCGCAGATTATGGAGCTTAAAGGCTTCGAGGATGCTGCCAAACAAGCTTTGGAGCTTTTAATTGAGCTAGATAAACTCAATATTAGTTTAGACTTCGTAGATATGGGAGGTGGTCTAGGTGTTAATTATGTTGGAGAAGAGACGGTCCAGCCATTTGAATTAATTCAAATCTATGAAGAGATATTTTCTGACAGAAACGAAAGATTAATTCTTGAGCCAGGACGATCAATATCAGCCAATGCTGGCATTATGCTTACTCGGGTTGAGTACAAGAAAAATAATTTTCTTATTGCTGATGCGGCAATGAATGATTTATTACGTCCAGCACTTTATCAAGCTCATCATGATGTTTGGCCGATAATTAAAAATGAACAGATCTCCAATGTAAATCTTGTAGGTCCAATATGTGAAACTGGCGATTTCTTGGCAAAAAATTTAGATATTGGAGCATGCGAGGGAGACCTTCTGGCAGTTAAAACAGTTGGTGCTTATGGTTTTGTTATGAGTTCTAACTATAATTCTAGGCCTAGAGCAGCTGAAGTTATTGTAGATAAAGACAATTTTTACCTAATACGAAAACGAGAAGACTATGCTGATCTAACTTTTCTTGAAGAGGGGCTAGATGATCAAGTTTAAAAAAATGCATGGCAATGGAAATGACTTCATAATTGTTGAGAACCTAACCAATATATATTCATTACCTAAATCCAAAATAATAAAAATGGGAGATAGAAAAAAAGGACTTGGATTCGATCAACTAATTACAATCAATCCGCCAAAAAATTCTAAACATGATTTTTATGTAAAATTTTTTAACTCTGATGGAACAGAAGCTGATATGTGCATGAATGGGGTACGATCAGTAGGAGCATTTCTTTGGGAGGCTTGCCTCGCTCCAAAAAAACAACTGTTACTGGGCACAAAATCAAAACCTGTTCTTGTAGAGCCTACTCAATCTAAAAAGGTAAAAGCTGTCTTAGACATGCCCTCTCAAGAAGTGATTCCAAAAGCAGAGGCTAAATTTTTAGAAAAATATGGTCTTAGGAAATATAAATTTATAAATGCTGGTAATCGACATTTAGTTATAGAAAAAAAGAAAATTTTTTCTTATGACCTAGATGAGCTTTCCTCAAAACTTAGAAAAAGAAAATTTTTTACAGATGTAAATATTTCTCTTTTTTCAAAACATTCAGATAATCTTGAGCTGAGAACGAATGAAGCAGGGGCTGGTGAAACCTTGTCATGTGGATCTGCTTCTGCAGCAACAGCAAGCTTCAACTTTAACAATAAACTTCCATTAAAAATTATTTCTGCTGGTGGTGAGCTGAGCCTTAGAAAAATAAATGATAAGCTTGAAATGATAGGGCCGGCTGAATTTATCTGTGAGGGAGTATGGCTAAGAAACTAGATGCTAAAGATGTAGAGCTTTATTTACTAGAAAATACTGACTTTTTTGTTTCAAGAGAATCTCTTGTAAGTGAATTAAGCTTTAAGCATGATGCAGAAGGGGCAAGTTCACTTCTTGAAATGCAAGTAAGAAAACTTAGAGATGAGCAGTCAAGGCTTATGGATATGCTTACCGGGTTTGTATCAACCGGCAAAGAAAATGAGGAGCTATTCTTTAAATCTAAAAATTTAACCTTGTCATTAATTTCCTCTAATAAGTTTGATGAGGTAAAGAAAACTGTCGAGCATTTCTTCCAAGAGAATTTTGAGGTAGATTCATGTATTTTAGAGACTCTCTCCGATGCTGAATTACAAAAGCTTGAAAAAATTACTGGTTTGGATATGAATAAAGACGCTATACATATGGGGCCTCTATCCAAAGAAAAAATGGCTGCTTTTTTTTCCAATGACGCAATTAAATCTGCAGTAATCAGTGTGATGAAATTAGAGAAAGGTTTTGGTCTTCTCAAAGTAGGCTCTATTGAAGCTACCAAATACCTTGGTGATGGGGATACAACGTTTATAGAGTACATTCGCGACGTCATTGTTAGAGTCCTTGAATCAAAAGAGGCATGAATGATGAAAAATATTTTCTCTCTAATTTAATCTCTGATTATTTAGATTATCTAGAAAACATTAAAGGCTTAAGTGAGAATACAGCCAAGTCATATCAAAGAGATTTAATAAAGTTATCAAAATTTTTTAAAGTTTCTGAGGTTTATAATTTAGAAAACATTTCTGAGGAAATATGCTCTGCCTGGATTGCAGAGCTCTTTCAAAATAATATTAGCGCCCGTTCCATTCAAAGACATATATCATCTGCTAAGGGCTTTTTTAATTATTTAAAAAAAAGTGGGTTGATCCAAGACTCGCCATTTGAACTCATTAACTCTCCAAGCTCTTCAAGTCACTTACCAAATATTTTATCGCCTGAAGAGGTTTCTCAGTTGCTTAATTTTAAGCCAAAGAATTCTCAAGAAAAAAGAGATATAGCAATTATAGAATTGATCTATTCAAGCGGCTTGCGGGTTTCAGAAGCCGTGAATTCAAATTTAAATGATTTTGAGGAAAATAAAGGTTTCCTTCGGGTTATGGGTAAAGGCTCTAAGACTCGACTGGTGCCAGTTGGGCGTTATGCACAAAGTGCCATTAATGATTGGATTGTTGAAAGGGAGAAACTGATGACGAAAGATGATGCGTTATTCGTTAACTTGAGAGGGAGTCGAATTACCACAAGAAGTGTTCAAGAAAGAATTAAAAATATTGCTCTCATGCAGGGATTGCCCCCTGTAAATCCTCACATGTTAAGGCATAGCTTTGCCACTCATTTGCTTGAATCTAGTGGAGATCTCAGAAGCATTCAAGAATTACTCGGGCATAGTTCTTTATCTACTACTCAAATATATACTAGGCTTGATTATCAACACCTTATTAAAGTATATGAAAACTCTCACCCAAGAGCCCATAAGAAAAATGTCTAAGATTAAGCTCATTACCTTTGATTTAGATGATACATTTTGGGATATCAGAGATACCATTATTAACGCAGAAATGAATTCTAGAAAATGGTCTGAAGATAAAATTGGAGAAAAAATAGAATGGGGAACATTTGAAGATTTTATGAAGATCAGAAATGAGCTAGTAAAAAAAGATCCCTCCTTAGAATATGATCTCGGAATGTTAAGAAAAAAGACTATTGCATACCACACTAAAAAGTACTTTAAGGATGAAAAAGATTTGAGTGAGTTTATTGAAGAAGCATATAAGTTTTTTCTAGAAGAAAGGCATAAAGTTACTTTCTATGAAGATGTGATTAACGTTTTAGAGAAATTATCATCTCAATATAAGCTTGGAGTTTTGACAAATGGCAATGCTGATGTAAATAAATTAGGCATTGGTCATCTGTTTGATTTTTCAATTTCATCTATGGACGTAAAAAGTAATAAGCCGAATAAAGGTCATTTTATAAAAGCACGTGAACTTTCTCGGGTAGATTTTCAAAATACTCTTCATGTAGGAGACCATCCAATTAATGATATCGTGGGCGCAAGGGACTTAGGCATTAATACAATGTGGTTTAATCTTGATAATCTTAATTGGGATGTTGATGAAAACCCTCCTATTGAATTTAATAAATGGTCTAAATTTATAAACCTAGTAAAAAATAATTATGGCGGCTAAAGATTCTTTTGATGCTTTTTTAAGTATTCTCCGTGACAAAATTGATGCTCTCTCTGAGGACGAAAATAAACCAAATATAAAGATTATTCAAAATGAATTGAAAGAAAAATTTAATGATCTGGCAAAATCTCAAGGATATGTATCAAGCGAAGGATATGAGGCACTCAAAGTCCTAGCCAAAAGACTAGAAGAGAGGGTTTCTGCCCTTGAAGATTTATTAAAAGAATCTAAAACTAGATAGTATCAAGCATGTACTGGACAGCTATACCTATCTCTTCTTTGGTACAGTCTGCGCAAAGACCCTTTGCAGGCATGCCATTAATTCCATTATAGGCATTATTAACGAGCATTTCGTAACCTTTAGATTGACGAGTTTCCCATTGACTCTTATTACCCATCATAGGAGCTCCTGCAACGCCTGCATCATGACAAGCAGCACAACCGCTTGCATAAATTGATTCAGCAGATCGAGGACCGCCTACTGCAACAACAGCCATCGCAGTTGCCTGTCCACAAGACTCGCCCTCTATGCATATAGCGATGGGAGAGCTTAGTCTTGAGCTCACAAGCTCATCATATTTTTTTCCATTGAAAAATAAGATGACTGCTATGCTTACAACAAATATAGGAATAAGTTTTTTCATAATTTATATTTTTTTCGCTAAGAAACGGGTTTTTGAAGTTCGATCACATGATCTACCACTTTCAGCATCTTTGAGTGGCCTCCTTTGGCCTCTATTCTATACTGTCCATCAACAAAAATCATTGGGGTTGCAGTAACTTTAAATTGCTTTGATAGCTCAATTGCTCTTTTTACCTTTTGTTTTACAGAAAAAGAATTCATATATTTAATAGTCTCACTCCTATCCATCCCCAATTTTTCAAGAAAGTCTATAATTGCGCCTTCGCTGCTTAAAAAATTACCTTCTTTATGTATAGCAGTAAAAACTGCTGAGTGAGCGGTATCACCTATGCCTAATGCTTCAATAGTATAAAAAAGTTTTGCATGCAGCTGATGCACAGGGCCCCAAGTTACTGGCATCTTTTGATAATTAACAGATGCATCTTGTTGTTTTGCCCACCTTGCGGTAACTGGAGCTAGATTGAAACAATGTCCACAGCCATACCAAAACACCTCAACTACATCCACTACACCGTCCTCTTTTACAGGCAGCGGCCTTGAGAGGGCACCATAATCTCTTCCAAGTCTATATTCTGAAGCAACAGAAACAGAAATCATAAGTAGTATAAATGTAGATAAAATTATATTTTTATTCATTGTTGATATAGTCCATGCATATAGTTAGCTAAAGCTTCTATGTCTAAATCTTTTAAATTTTGAGAAGCTGATTGCATAACCAAAGAGTAATCGCCCGCATCTCTTGATAGATTTCTATACTCTTTAAGGGTAGTTATCAAATAGCCTTTTTGTTGTCCTGAAACTCTAGGAAATCCTGCTTGAGCATTCCCTGCACCATTCACTGAATGGCAAGCTATGCATGCTGGTATGCCTCTCTCTAGATCTCCAGCTCTATAAAGACTTTCCCCTAAGGTCAATAACTCAGCATCATCTTTAGCCTGGCCGACAGCAGGAGGCTTAGAGCTATAAAATGCAGCTATATCAAGAAGCTGATCG
Source organism: uncultured SAR86 cluster bacterium (assembly GCA_902595065.1). GTDB lineage: Bacteria > Pseudomonadota > Gammaproteobacteria > Magnimaribacterales > D2472 > D2472. The sequence continues at coordinate 537,076 of CACJOM010000001.1, read as the reverse complement.
TCTGAGAGAGTTTTAAGATATGGAATAACAGCCATCATTAAGGCATTTTCTCGATCGCCTTGTTGAAAATATTTAAGTTGATCACTTATATATCTTTGGTTCTGTCCAGCAAGACTGGGCCAGTCAGAATTAATGCTTTGGCCTTCGGCTCCATGACATGCTGAACACGTTGCAACTAATCCTGCTCCCGCTTGAGCATCTCCAGTGGCCAACAAATCAGGCATCTTAACTTCAGCTGAAAAGATTGCCAAAGAGGTCATGCTTAAGCCAATGATTAAATAAGTTTTTAACATAAATTGTACGTTGTGGTTAAGAAGGCATATTATATGTCGTGCGTGGCCTGAGATAAATGATCTTATGAAAAATCCTTTCAAAAATACTGCTTTTTTATTTGGCGTAACAAAGCAAAAAAATCTTCCAGAAGATACTGGAATAGAGGTTTTATTGTCCGGTCGATCAAATGCGGGCAAATCAAGCGCATTGAATGCTTTAACAGGTAATAAAAAATTAGCAAGAATAAGCAAAACTCCTGGAAGAACAACTGAGATTAATTTCTTTGAAGTGGAAGATGGATTTAAGCTTCTTGACTTACCTGGCTACGGTTTTGCTAAATCAGGTCACTCTAGAAAAAAAAACTGGGGGCCATTACTTGGAGAATATTTTAAAAATAGAAAAGCCCTCAAGGCAGTACTAATATTTATGGATATAAGGCATCCACTTAAACCAATTGATCTTGAAATGATTGAATTGTGTGAAAGTTTTGATGTTGCTTATGTTCCTGTGCTAACTAAATCGGATAAGGTGTCTAAAAATATTTTAATGAAGACAATTCAGCAATTGAACAAAGCAACTAATGCTATAGAGGTTTTGGCAATTTCATCCTCAAAAGAAACTGGGATTGATAAATTAAGGAAGATTCTGATAGGATTCAGGGATGACTAATTTATCTTTTCAGTCTCAAGACTGCAAAATCACACTTGCTGAGGGGTTAGAGGAGTATCGAACCTACTTACAAGCAAATGGCAAAAAACAGCTTGTTGATGAGCCTGGTTCAACAATTATTAGAGATCATGATGCAACTCATGTTATTTTTGGCCTAGATACCTCTATAGAACAAGAGTCTATGTTAGATTCATGGGTTATAACAGGCACTAGTTGGAAGCTTAAAGAATTATTAGCCTACAACAAACTTCCTGAACTCAAACAGCTATATAAAGATTTTTGGCATGACCCCGGTTACTTTAAATTAGTCTTAGCGGCTGTGAAGCTTATTCCTATAAAATTTAAGATATGGAAACGCACCAGGCAAATGAATAAGAAATGGCCTTTTGTATCACCTGACTCTTTAATGAATCAAAGGGTTTGCGATTTACGCGAAGAATTTGGAATCAAGATACTTACTCCAGAAGAAAGATTAGTTAAAAAACCATTAATTTGGTCTGGAACTATAGCCAGTTAAATCATTAGTGAGCTTCATTCCAATTTGCTCCTGTGTTTGCATCCACTATTAAAGGGATGTCTAATTTAACTGAGCCTTCCATAAGGCTTATAATATTTTTGAGTGCTTCATCAGCGAAATCTTTTTTTACCTCAAAAATTAGTTCATCATGAACCTGCATAATCATTTTTATATCTGAGTTGTTTTTTCCAATCCATTGATCTACATCAATCATTGCTTTTTTAATAATATCTGCTGCAGAGCCCTGTAATGGGGCATTAATAGCGGCTCTTTCAGCAGCTTGACGTCTTAATCCATTCGAATCATTGATAGCAGCCACATGGAGCTTTCTTCCTAAAATAGTTTCTACAAAGAGATTTTTCTTAGCAAGTTCTTTTGTAGTATCCATATACTTTCTAACTCCCGTGTATCTCTCAAAGTATGTATCAAGATAAGCTTGCGCTTCATGCCGTGGAATCCCAAGCTGCCTAGTTAAGCCAAAGGCAGACATGCCATAGATTAATCCAAAGTTAATGGCTTTAGCGCTTCTTCGATGCTCTGGTGTAACCTCTTCAAGGGAAATATTAAATATTTCTGAAGCAGTAGCTGAATGAACATCTATGTTGTTATTAAATGCATGAGTTAAATTCTTATCTCCAGATAGATGAGCCATGATTCTTAATTCAATTTGCGAGTAGTCAGCGGAAATCAAAACATTACCTTTCTCAGCTATAAAAGCTTCTCTAATTTTTCTTCCCTCTGCAGTCTTAATTGGAATATTTTGAAGATTGGGTTCAGTTGAAGATAATCTTCCAGTTGATGTAACAGCCTGTTGGTAGGAAGTATGAATCCTTTTTGTAACAGGGTGCTGAATATCAATAAGACTGTCTGTGTAAGTAGACTTTAATTTTGCTAAACCTCTGTATTCAATAATAATTTTTGGAAGATCATATTCTTCAGCCAGTCTCTGAAGAGTATCCTCATTGGTTGAAGGTTGGCCCTTGGGAGTTTTTTTCAGAACAGGTAAATCTAATTTGTTATAAAGGATCTCAACGAGTTGCTTTGGAGAATCCATATTAAATTCTTCTCCAGCCATTTTAAATGCAGCTTTTGATAATTCTTCAATCTTAATTGCTAGCTCATCTGAGTATTCTGATAGCATCAGCCCATCAATCTTTGCTCCATTGGTTTCAACCCTAATAAGAGATTGAAGCATAGGATACTCAATAGATGAAAGAAGCTTGGTAAGCCTGGGTTGGTCTTTAAGCATTCCATTAAGGTGGTTAAATAGCCTTAAAGTTATATCGGCATCTTCTGCAGCGTAGAATGTTGCAGCTGGAATCTCAACCTGAGCAAAATTAATTTGCTTTGAGGCAGAACCTACGACCTCCTCATACTTCATAGGCTCATAATTTAAATAATATACAGCTAATCTATCTAGTCCGTGTCTAGTCCCAGTACTGTTCAGAACATATGACATCAGCATAGTGTCTCCGAGAAATTCATCGACATTGATGCCATGTCTATTGAGCATAGGCAAATCAAATTTAAGGTTCTGACCAACTAATTTTTTTTGATTCTTTGTGATAGCAGCACCAAGAATTTTTTGGATTAGATTAAGGGGTATTTGTTTGGGCATCCCATCATAAGAATGTTTGATGGGTACATAACAACCCTCCCCTTCATTGCATGACAATGATATACCTATCAAATCTGCGGTCATGGTATCCAAGGAGGAAGTTTCGGTATCAATTGAAAAGGCTTTACATTTATCGATTTTTTTGGCCCAAGCTTTTAAGTCTTTTTCTGTTAGAATGGTTTGATACTCTTTTTTTGATCTTAGAGCATCTTGGATTGCGCTGCTTGAACTTGAAGAGGACTTTATCCAAGTTTTAAATTCTAAAGACGTAAATAATTTATTTAATTCTTCTTGATTCTCTTTGGCTTCAAGTAAGCTCTCCAGAGAAACCTTTAAATCAACATCTTTTTTTAAAGTTACAAGTTCAACATTCCTGTCTAAATTTGGAATTGAATCTCTAAAATTCTGTCCTACAACGCCTGCTAATGAATCTGCATTGTCAATAATCCCTTTTAAATTTTTATATGCAGTTAACCACTTAACAGCAGTTTTAGGCCCTACTTTGGGCACGCCAGGAATGTTGTCTGAAGTATCTCCAACAAGCGCAAGATAATCAATAATTTGCTCAGGATGAACGCCAAATTTCTTTTCAACGCCTGCAACATCATAAATTTGGTTGTTCATAGTATTCATCATCTTTACAAGCGGATCCTCCACCAGTTGCATGAGATCTTTGTCCAAAGAGGATATAATCATGGGTATGCCTTGCTTGGAACCCATCACAGCCAAAGTTGCAATAACATCGTCAGCTTCTACTCCTGGGATCTCAATAACTGGCATTCCCATTGCGTTACATATTTCTTTTAGCGGAGAAAGCTGCTCTCTTAAATCCTCAGGCATTGGAGGGCGATTAGCTTTATAGTCTTTATAAATATCATGACGAAAGTTTTTCCCCTTGGCATCAAAAACTGAAAGATAGTACGAATCAGGGTTTTCTTTGCGTAAGTTACGCAACATGTTAGTGACTCCTTTAACTGCGCCTGTTGGAAGGCCGGTTGAAGTTGTCAAAGGCGGCATGGCATGAAAGGCTCTGTATAAATAAGAGGAGCCATCTATCAAAAAAATTTTTTTTGCAGGAGTATTCATTAAAATTTATTATGTCATTAGGTTTTTATATAAGCCATGGATAATATAAGATCATCATGCATTTAATTCTGCTTAAGCAAATATGAATATTCTAAGAAAAATTCTATTATTACCCCCGCTAGTAAACTGCGGATTGGGCATAGGATTAATAGTTGGGGCTTATATTTTTGAAATTTTTGGTTATTACGATCCATGTCCTTTATGTATCCTTCAGCGCTGGTCTTTTGGATTAATAGCTTTATGCGGAGCTCTATTAATTATTCCAGGATTATTTTTAGTTCTCAAAAAAGCTCTTTTTTTTCTAGCAAGTTTATTTTCCATTGGTGGCGGAGTTATTGCTGGTAGACAAATCTACTTGCAAAATCTTCCAAGTGATCAAGTGCCAACTTGCGCTCCCCCAATGGACTTTTTAATGGATACCCTTCCAATTTTTGAGGTGATACAGACTGTTCTTCTGGGAGATGGTAACTGCGCTGAATATGAATGGAGGCTTATCTTTAATTTTGCTGAGTGGGCATTTATATTCTTTATTTTCTTGTTTTGCTATAACCTTTACTTTTTATTAAAAAAGTCACCAAAAATCTAAATATGTAGTATAGCTACATTTAAAAATGTCATTTAAAGCTTAAATAATCGTTATTTACAGGTTTATTGACAATAATTGCTAAATATTTTCAAATCCACTACAGCAAATTCTCAAGTTATATTTCTCTTGAAGATGTAGAATATTGTAGAATCTTAAAAGTAATAAATTTTTATGGAAAGTAACGCAGTGGCTGAAACATTAGAACTTAATACCGAAGACCTAATCAAGGCTGCAATTGAAAATGGGGAAGGAACAATTGCGAGCAATGGAGCTCTTTCTTTAGAGACAGGAGCACGAACTGGACGCAGCCCAAACGACAGATTCATTGTTAAAGAAGATAGCACCTCGCATCTAATAGATTGGGGCGAGATTAATAGGCCATTTGATGCGGATAAGTTTTCATCTCTTTGGGATAAAGTTGATGCTTATCTAGCAGAAAAAAATCGTTACCTTTCAAGAGTTCATGTTGGAGCTCATGAAGATCATTACATCCCTGTACATGTGACTGCTGAAAGTGCCTCTCATAGCATGTTCTCTCAGTTAATATTTATTAGCCCTAGTGAATTCAACCCTCAAGCAAAAAAAGAATGGCAGATAATGAGTGCCCTAAATTACGAGTGCTCTCCTGAGGAGGATGGAACAAATTCTGATGGATGTGTAATTATCAACTTTGCAGCCAGAAAGGTTCTGCTTGCTGGCATGAAATATGCAGGTGAGATGAAAAAATCAATGTTTTCTGTTCAAAATTTTTTAATGCCAGAAAAAGATGTCCTGCCAATGCATTGTTCATCTAATGTAAATAAAGATGGAAATGTTTCACTGTTTTTTGGGCTTTCAGGAACGGGAAAAACAACACTTTCTGCTGATCCAACTTGTTCACTCATTGGAGATGATGAGCATGGATGGGGTGTGGGCACTGTCTTTAACTTCGAGGGTGGTTGCTATGCAAAAACCATTGATCTGTCAGAAAAGAATGAGCCTGTTATTTGGAAGGCCATTAAACATGGGAGCATAATTGAAAATGTCTTTTTAGATGAGACTGGTACCCCTGATTATTCAGACACATCTTTATCTGAAAATGGGCGTTGTTGCTATCCTCGCTCACATATTGATGATGCTGTTGAATCTAATTCTGCAGGTGAGCCAGAGACCGTAATATTTTTAACTTGTGACTTAACCGGTGTCATCCCTCCTGTTTCTATCCTTTCAAAGGAAGCAGCGGCTTATCATTTCCTTAGCGGATATACTGCTAAAGTCGGGTCTACTGAAGTTGGGTCTACTGAATCAATTGGCACTACGTTTTCTACTTGTTTTGGGGCACCATTTTTCCCCAGACCAGCTGGGGTATATGCAGACCTCTTAATGAAAAGAATTGATGCTTTTAACTCTAAAGTATTCTTAGTTAACACTGGTTGGACTGGGGGTCCACATGGCATTGGCTCAAGGTTTGATATTCCAACTACAAGAAGAATTGTTAATGCCATTCAAAATGGTGAGTTAAATGATGTTGAAACAACTCATATAGACGGTCTTAATTTAGAAGTACCTGTTGCAGTAGATGGAGTCGATCCAAAGGTTTTAACTCCAAAAGAAACATGGTCAGATCATGCTCAATATGATGAATATCTTAAAAATCTTATTGAACAATTTCAGGATAACTTTAAAAAATTCTCAGTAAGTGAAGCAATAGTTGCAGCAGGTCCGTCAATTTAGTCCAGACGCATGACTTCAGATGCGTTCAAGCGCTCTTTAAAAGTTCATCAAGAAAAGGGATTCTTTAACAACCTTAAAATCCTGCGCGGGATTGAAAGAGAGTCTTTACGCGTTACTCAAGATGGGAAAATTTCTCAAAATAATCATCCCGAGAACTTAGGCTCTCCTCTGACAAGCAAAGATATAACTACTGACTTTGCAGAAGCACTGGTGGAACTTGTAACTCCTACATTTGAATCTGCAGAAGAGCTTTTCGGACATCTTAGTCTTCTGCATAAATTTCTCTATAGTGAGATGGGAGAAGAAATATTATGGAATTTCTCCATGCCGTGTGCATTTCAAAGTGAGCAAGAAATAAAAATTGCTGAATACGGCAAAACCAACAGTGGAATGTTGAAACATATATACAGAAAAGGTTTGAGATTAAGGTATGGATCTATCATGCAATGTGTATCGGGAATTCACTTTAACTTTTCTTTATCAGAAGATTCTTGGGTGCCTCTAACTCGCAGTCCTGACCAAAGCTTTATAAATCAAAAGTACCTTGGGGCAATTAGAAATATAAAAAGAAATTTTTGGTTTTTGTTGGAGCGCCTTGGCGCCTCACCTGTGACTCACGAGTCTTACTTACTAAATAGAGAACATTCCCTAACAAAACATGGGAAAAATGATTTATTTTTACCATTTGCAACATCTCTAAGAATGAGTGATGTTGGTTATCAAAGCAGCATGCAGAATGCTCTTAAAATTAACTATAACAATTTAGATGAATTTATAGATGCAATAATCAAAGGAATTAAAACTCCGGTAAAGCGCTTTGAAGATATAGGGTTGCTTGATGAGAGAGGTATGCCGCAACAAATATCTACTGGAATTTTACAAATTGAGAACGAGTTATATGACATAGTTAGGCCAAAAAGATCTGGTCCAAGCGGTTCTCGACCAGCAAGTCTTTTAAAAAATAAAGGAATAGAATATTTAGAATTGAGAGGAATTGACATTAACCCTTTTATTCCTGAGGGCATTGATGAAAACAAAATTAAACTTTTAGACATTTTTATAATACATTCCCTAATTTCTGAAAGCCCTCAAGTTTCCAACAAAGAGATCGAAGAGATAAGAACCAATCAAAAAATCATGGTAGAAAGCGGACGGTCAGAAAATGTAAAATTAGAACAAAATGGAGTCTCAACTCCCCTCAAAGAACTAAAAAAAATCTTCCATGATGAGCTAATACAGGTTGCAACTGCAATGGATGAATATTGTCCAGGATATTCAAATGCTTTAAATGATGAAATGACCATCAATTTGCTACCAAGTGAAAAGATTATGAGTGATATGGAGTCTCAAAATTTATCATTTCAAGAGTATGGTTTAATCCAAAGCAAGAAAATTGCCATGGAGCAAAAGTCTTTTACTGAGAATAATTTTTTAAAGTTTATTCACAATGCTGATCAATCTCTAAAAGATTTAAAAAATCTTAATAAAAATGCGGACATGGACATTAATAAATATGTAGAATTATATAATTCAAAAATTTAGGAAATACTATGAAAGCTTTGCAGTGTGTAGAATTAGCAGGTCCAGAAAAACTAATCTTTACTGAGGTGGATGATCCGAAACCCGGCAATGGGGAAGTCTTGGTAGAAATTAAAGCTGCGAGTGTAAATTTTCCAGATGTCCTAATGATTCAGGGGTTATATCAGTTCCAGCCTCCTATGCCTTTTATTCCAGGAGCGGAGTGCTCAGGAGTAATAGCAGAAATCGGTGAGGGAGTAGATTCGTGTAGCATAGGTGATCACGTTTTTGTTATGGCAGGAAATGGTTGTTTCGCTGAAAAACTTGTTGTTGAAGCGGCAAGAGTAAGCCTAATCCCAAAAGAAATGGACTTCCCTGTAGCTGCCGCACTGCCAATGACCTACGGAACATCTTTGTATGCTTTAAAGCAAAGAGCAAACCTCCAGCCAGGAGAAACTTTATTGGTGCTTGGGGCAGCTGGTGGCGTAGGCTTAAGTGCTGTAGAACTTGGTAAATCAATGGGTGCAAAAGTAATTGCAGCGGCTTCATCTGAAGAAAAAATTAAAACATGTTTAGAGCATGGTGCCGATGAAGCTTTTGTATATCCCTCTGGCAATCTTGATCGAGATCAACAGAAAGAGCTCTCTAATAGAATCAAAGAACTCACTGGTGGGCTTGGGGCTAATGTAGTTTATGATCCGGTGGGGGGGTCTTTTAGTGAACCAGCTTTAAGGGCAATAGCCTGGGAAGGTAGATTTCTTGTTATTGGTTTTGCGGCAGGAGAAATTCCTAAACCACCTCTTAATCTTGCCCTCCTAAAAGGTTGCCAAATAGTTGGCGTTTTTTGGGGTGCTTGGACAACCATGTTTCCAAATGAAAATATGAAAAATTTTCAGGAGTTATTTGACCTTCATGCTGCAGGTAAAATTAATCCTGAAATTTCTGATAGATTTTCTCTTGAGGAGTCAGCGGCTGCTATTGCACATTTAAAAGATAGGAAGGCCAAAGGCAAGGTAATAATTGATGTTTAGGAAGGCAGGGATTTTATTCCTTTGCATAACACTAACCCAATGCTCAGAAACAATAGATCTAATGGATAGACCTCTTCATAAAAATGATAGCTCTTTACAAAATGAGGAGAATCGACTGCTCCCAATGGATGGGGCGCATAACACAAGAGAGCTTGGGGGTTATAAAACTATTGATGGCAAGTCCATCAAATGGGGCATGTTATATCGCTCGGATAAGCTAAGTGATATTTCAGAGACTGATCAAAAATACCTCCAAACCCTTGGCATCAAAAAGATTGTTGATTTCAGATCAGAGGAAGAGAAAACTGAAGATCCAGACATTATCCCAGAGGGAATAGACTATATTGAGATGCCAATTAGTGTTGATGGGGCGATGAGATCAAAGATAGAGGCTGTATTAAAGGGCGAAACAGACAAAGAAGTGAAAAGTTTTTTAGTGGATGCAAATAGAGAATTTGTTGCAAGCTATACAGATGTATATGAGAATTTTCTAAGGGGTCTCATAGATGAAGACGCCCCAACATTATTTCACTGCACTGCTGGCAAAGATAGGGCTGGTTTTGCTGCTGCAATTACACTCATTGCCTTGGGAGTTTCTAGAGAGACTGTAATTAAGGACTACATGAAGACCAATACTTTTACTAAAGAAAGAATTGAGGAAATTTTAGATCAAATAGAATTGATGAGTCTTTATCAAACTGATGCCGAAATTTTGCGTCCCTTAATAGGCGTTGAACGTATATACATTGAAACAGCTTTTAAAACTGCAGAAGAAAAATATGGCAGTTTACAAAATTTTATAAGAGTTGGTTTAAATATTTCTGATGAAGATATTCAAAAACTGCGAAATAAGTTTCTAGAAAGTTAGCGGGGAGTTACGACCGACTGATAGGTAAGGAGAAACTTCTCCTCATCAAATGGGGGTCTAAAAAATCCGACATATTGCCCCTCAGGATTAATTAGCAAAATATTATTTGAGTGGTTTTCTAAATGCTCCATGTGATCAGAATGCATATTCTTTGGAGGCTCAACTACCATTACATTTAATTGTGTTGCCATGCTTAAAAGCATCGGCCTGTCACCCCGGGCTCCAATAAATAATTTGTTAAATGCTTTGGCATATTGATCTACAGCATTGGGAGTATCATTCTCAGGGTCTATGGTCACAAGAAGTGTCTGCTTATTGTTTAAATTAAACCCCTTTGAGTCTAATGTTGAGTATAGATTTTTAATTAAAGACATTGCAACGGGGCACTCTGCAGGACAGCGAGTATATCCAAAATATATTAAAGTCCATTTTCCTTTAAAGATATCTTTGTCGAGCACAACATTGTCAGATGTAAGGATTTGAAAATTAGAAAACTCCTTTGGGTTGGGAAATTGATAGTATCCGTTTACCAAAAGCTCAGGTGCAGATAGGTATCTTGGAGTGGTTAATTTATTAATAAACAAAGACATAACTGCAACCATGAATAAGATGATTAAAGCCAATGAAATTTTAATGTTCTTGTTCATATTTAGGCTATGAAGTGATCGATAAGCAAGGCAACAAAAATTAGAAAAATATAATATATGGAGTAAACAAAAGTTGGAAAGGCTTGAATATTGTCTTCATCAAAATACAAACGAACTGCGTAGTATAAAAAAATAATCCCTAAAATTAATGCAGATAGAAAATAGAGAATCCCTGACATCATGACTACAAACGGCAGTAAACTTACTAGAATTAAAATAATTGTATAGAGAATGATTTGCAGTTTTGTAAATTGGACTCCATGCGTCACTGGAAGCATTGGAATGTTTTCTTTTGCATAATCATCTTTTCTGTGGATTGCAAGAGCCCAAAAGTGTGGGGGGGTCCAGGCAAAAATAATTAATACCAACAAAAGAGAGTTTGGATCAATCGAGTTTGTAACTGCTGTCCATCCTAGTAATGGGGGAGCTGCACCCGCCAAACCACCAATAACTATATTTTGTGGTGTTGCTCGCTTTAAGTACACTGTGTAAACAAAGGCATATCCTATTAAAGAAGCTAAAGTGAGCAACGCAGTTAGGGTATTCACATAGATTACCAAAATAGCTGCGCCAAGCGAGCCTAAGATAAATGCAAATATTGAAGCATTTACAGGACTAACCTCTCCTTGAGGAATAGGTCTGTTTTCTGTTCTATTCATATTAGCATCTGCCTTTCTGTCAATGATTTGATTTATTGCCGCCGCTGAAGATGCACATAAGCCAATACCAAGCATTGCTAGTGCAATCAAGGATAACGGGGCGAGGGTTTTGCTAGCCAACAAGGACCCAACCAAGGCCGTAATTAACATCATTAGAACTACGTTGGGTTTACATAGTTCATAGTAGTTTTTAATTGTGTTGTTCATCTTTCCAAATCACAAGATTAACCATTAGGGTTGCTAACAGTAATAATGCTGCGACTAAATTATGCGCGATAGCGATATACAAAGGAAGCACGTATATAACATTCATAATGCCTAACGAAATCTGAGTAACCAATATTACCCCTAACGTAGAAGCCAGCGGGGCTGCATTAGAAAACCAAAGCTTAGTAATTAAGACCATGAAAATTAGTGTCAGAATTAGTGCACTGACTCTATGAGAATAATGAATTGCAACCCTTGCTTCGTTATCCAGCAAGCCATATAAATAATTAGGGCCAACTTCTTGAGACAAGTTAAACCCATCAGAAAAATTCATCTCAGGCAGATATGTTCCTTGGCATGTTGGGAAATCAACGCAAGCCAATGACGCATAATTCGTACTCGTCCAAGCCCCTAGGAAAATTTGAATTAAAAGGGCTAATAGAGCAATACAACCCAATGTTTTTAAATGGCCAATCTGATGATTTTTAATGCCATCGGTGGTATTTAAAAATAAGTAAAAAAATAAGCTTAGAGTAATAAAGCCGCCAAACAAATGACCAGTTACAATTATGGGCAAAAGCTTCAAGCTAACGGTAAGGTAACCAAATAGCCCCTGGCAACAAATAAAAAATAAAAGAAAAGATGCTATGGCTTTTATTCTTGCTGGCAGTTTATGCTTGAATGAAAAAACAACTAATAATATTGCTATAAATCCGAGAGCAGCTGCAAAGTATCTATGCACAACCTCCGGAATTGCTTTATCAATTTCATAAGGAAATTGAGGATATCGTTGCTCGGCTATTAAAATTTCAGCTTCAGTTGTAGGAAAGACTACAAAACCATAACATCCTGGCCAATCTGGACAGCCAAGACCTGCATCAACAAGCCTTGTCCACGCGCCTAATGCAATCACGACAAATGCAAAACATAACCCAAAAAATGAAAGACCTCTAACTAAACTCATATTAAAACCTTTAAGTCCTTTAAAATTAATTTAGGATCCATGGAAACTGGAAAAAACATAACTGCCCTTCCATATGGATCAATTATAAAAATCTTTTGTTCAAGAAAAAAACTCTCATTACCTGCATCTAATAACTTTTTATATAATCTACCTTCAGCATCAATGATGGCTTGGGTTCTTGGATAATCAATTAGCTGATCTTCTAGTATTTTCATATCCTGAATGACGACAGCTCTTTTAAGTTTATTGATATCTCTATTAAGAGCTACGTTAAGTTGTCGCATCAAATAAAGAGCATCTTCAAGCTCAGCATCAGCAGATGCATAAGTAGCAAATAGCCATTTACCATCTTCAAATTTTAGATTTTCTTGACCGTCAATAAGACTTAGACCGGTTGTGTCAAAATATTCATTAAAAAAAATCCCATTGTTTTTAGTATATTTTGGTGAATAGCCTGACTGGAAAGATAATGTCGAAACCAACAAAACTAATAGGGGAGTTAATAATAACAGTGCTAAAAATATCTTGCTTCTCATGATTCTCTCTTAATTGCATATATAAACATTCCTACTAAAACAAGGCTCATGGTAAACCACTGCAGTGCGTAGCCATAATGTTTAGTTGGCGTGATAACAAAGGGTGTTAATGCAACATACTCATTAATGAATTGTGACCCAGGATCTAAAATTAGCACCATATCTGAGAACTTCTTATCATAAGCTTGTTGAATGATGCTTGGTGATTTAGTTTGAGAAACCAAAGGCCATTCATTTGTTAATAATTCAGCGCCCGCCAATACCTCTTTTTCTGGTTTGACAAGACTTCCAACTATGCGCGATTTAGTAGCATTAAAATTTACATTTGGTAGGTCATTTCTTGTTCTGCCTTGAGAGATCCAGCCACGATCAACAAATATTGCTTGGTCTTGCTCATAATAAAATGGTGTGTATATTTTGTAGCCTACCATTCCATCTTTTATTTGGTTGTCTATTAGAACTTGTTGAGTTGGATCATAAAATCCATCTATAAATACTTTGCTCCATTGTTTGAAGGAGCCAGAAATAGCCTTAGGAGCTTTTGACTGCTCTAATTCAAATTCCTGAATAAGGCTTGCCTTAAACCCAGCTCTTTCTATCTGCCAAAACCCCAACAAAATAAATATAGTTACAAACACGACAGAAAAAGCAGTGAGTGCTTTGTTGTGTTTTATTTGTTCAATTGTTGGTAAAGCTTTCATCATAAAAATGTTATAGTTCACATGTATGCTGAGACCTCTTATTTACACTGTAATTATCTTAATCTTTTTAAGCTTATTCAGCAGTCTCTTTTTTCTTTTCAAAGACAAGGGTCATGGCAGACGATCTGTATACAGTCTTGGATTTAGAGTTAGTCTTGCAGTTTTACTGCTAATCTTAATCTCTTATGGTCTATATACCGGAGAGCTAGGAAATAATGTTCCTTTTGGCTCTTAATTTAAAGTATATAAACAAAAAGAAATAGCATCACCCATACCACGTCAACGAAGTGCCAATACCATGAGGCTGCTTCGAATCCAAAGTGGCTATGAGGATCAAAATGATTATAAAAAACTGATCTACACAGCATTACAGCCAGCATAAATCCACCCATCATGACATGAAAACCGTGAAAACCTGTCAACATAAAGAATGTTGAACCATATATTCCAGAATTAAGTGTCAAGCCGTAATGTGCATATGCCTCATAATACTCAGCAGCTTGCAATCCGACAAAGATCAGAGCAAGAGCAACGGTTACACCAAGCCATGTATTAAAGCTTTTTTTATTATCATTCTTGAGCGCAAGATGAGCAAAGTGCACGGTCACACTTGAGCTGAGCAGTACTATTGTATTCCACAATGGTAGCCATTTTAGGACATTGCTCCAACCTGGCCAACTCATGTTTTTGTCAGCAAGAACATATCCTGATCCAGCATCAGGAGTTGACATCACAGGCCATGAAGACTCGAAGCCCTCCCAAAGCATGTTCGCTAACCCCTTTTCACCTTCTCCACCGAGCCATGGAACAGAAAAATTTCTTACATAAAATAATGCACCAAAAAATGCTGCAAAGAACATAACTTCAGAAAAAATAAACCAGCCCATGCCAAAGACAAAGGATTTTTGCAGTTGAGAACTATCTAAGCCAGCAATATGCTCTCTAATAACTGCTCTAAACCAAAAATATAAAGTGGCTGCAAATACAGCAAATCCTGAATAAAGAATATATACGGAATTACTTGCAGGCTTTCCAAGATCATTAATGGTGCCTGCTGCACCCATTACCAATAAAAAAAGTGCTGTTGCAATGTAAATAGGATATTTACTTTCCTCTGGTACATAGTATTTTTGATAACTCATATTGAAGGCTCCATTTCATGGCCATCATGATGGCTGTCATCATGATGATGATCGTCATTATGATGTTGAGTGAACTCAACATCGTTATAATCTGTAACATCAAATATTGTATATGAAAGGACAACGCTGTTGATGGAGCTTGGTAGCTCATCATCAAAGATAAGTCTTACCGGCAAAAGAGCATCTTCGCCGGGTGCAAGCTCTTGTTGTTCAAAACAAAAACATTCTAATTTTTTTAAATGCGCAGCTGCATTTGATGGAGCAACGCTTGGTATTGCCTGGGCAACCATTCTTTTGTTTGTTGTATTTTTTACATAAAAGGTAGCTGTGTGATACTTTCCTGTCTTAATTTGAATATTGTCTTCAGAAGGTTTAAATGTCCATGGCATTTCTTCGTTATTATGAGAAACAAACTGGACTGAGACATCTCTACCATTATCAATTTCAATGTTTTTAACATTGGTAGCTCTAAGCTCAATTTTGCCATTAAGGCCAGTTACTTCGCAGAACACGTTATAAAGAGGGACCAAGGCAAACGAAAACGTAAACATTCCTAGAACAGCAAAACAAAGAGTTCTAATCGTTTTTTTTGATCCTTCGTTCATTAACTTACCTTCGGCGGTGTGGTGAATGTATGGTATGGGGCAGGCGACTCAACAGTCCACTCAAGACCTCTTGAGCCTTCCCAAACTTCTGGTGTTGCCTTCTTGCCGCCCATAACAGTTTTGAGCACTATAAATAAGAACAAAATTTGAGAAGCACCAAATAAGAATGCACCAACAGAGGAAATCATATTCCAATCAGCAAATTGAAGTGCATAGTCAGGAATTCTTCTAGGCATTCCAGCTAGACCAATCCAATGTTGAGGGAAGAAAGTTACGTTGACACCTACAAAAGAAAGCCAAAAATGAAGTTTTCCAAGCCTTTCGTCATACATGTTTCCTGTCCATTTTGGAATCCAATAATAAACAGCGGCCATAATAGAAAAGATTGACCCTGGTACAAGAACATAATGAAAGTGAGCTACTACAAAGTATGTATCGTGGTATTGAAAATCTGCAGGAGTAATTGCAAGCATCAGCCCAGAAAAACCGCCTATAGTAAACAAGACAACAAAAGCTATAGCAAATAGCATGGGGGTTTCGTATGTAATTGAGCCCTTAAACATTGTGGTAACCCAATTAAAGACTTTCACACCAGTTGGAACAGCGATCAACATTGTTGCCCACATAAAGAATAGCTCTGCAGCCAATGGCAGGCCGACCGTAAACATATGATGCGCCCAGACAACAAATGATAAAATTGCAATCGAGGCCATTGCCCAAACCATAGATGCATATCCAAATAATTGCTTTCTTGAAAAAGTTTCAATGATATGGGATGCGATGCCAAAAGCTGGGAGAATCATAATATAAACTTCGGGATGCCCAAAAAACCAAAAAATATGTTGAAACAAAACAGGATCTCCACCACCTGCAGCATTGAAGAAGCTTGTTCCAAAATGGATATCCATGAGCATCATTGTTACTGCTCCAGCAAGAACAGGCATAACTGCTATTAATAAGTATGCTGTAATTAACCATGACCATACAAAAAGCGGCATTTTCATCAAAGTCATGCCTGGCGCTCTCATATTCATAATGGTTACGATCACGTTAATAGACCCCATGATTGAAGAAGCTCCCATTATATGGACAGCAAATATAAAGAAAGTAACGCTTGGAGGAGCATAAGTCGTAGACAAGGGAGCGTAGAATGTCCAGCCAAAATTTGGAGCTCCGCCTTCCATAAATAAAGAAGATAGTAAAATAAAAAATGCAAATGGGAGTATCCAAAAGCTAAGATTGTTCATCCGCGGGAGCGCCATATCGGGTGCGCCTACCATCATTGGTACAAGCCAGTTTGCTAAACCTACAAAGGCTGGCATAACAGCCCCAAAAACCATTATTAACCCATGTAATGTAAGCATTTGGTTGTAGAATTCTGGCTCTACAATTTGCATGCCGGGCTGAAAAAGCTCTGCCCTTATAACTAATGCCATTGCCCCGCCAATTAAGAACATTGCGAAACTAAACCATAAATATAACGATCCTATATCTTTATGGTTTGTAGTGTATAACCACCGAGTTAGTCCTTTAGCAGGACCATGATGATGATCATCATGATTGTGGGATTCAATTACTGCGCTCATATTATTTCCTTTTTCTTAAACCTTTGGTTTTTTATATTCAACAATGTCTTTGGGAACAACGATTTCTCCATCACCGTTGTCTGCATTGCCCCAAGCTTGTCTTGTATAGGTGATCACCGAAGCCATATCAACCTCTGAAAGCTGATTTGCAAATGATTGCATGGCTGCACCCTGAACACCCTCCATTAAAATCTCAATATTTCTAGCTTTATCATTTAAAACAATGTCACTACCAGCAAGTTTTGGAAATATGCCTGTGATACCCTGACCATTTACTTGATGACATGCAACACAGTTTTTTAAATATACTCCCTCTCCCCTTTCAGTAAGCTCAGACACGCTCCACTCTTTTTCGGTTAACTCCGCCATTCTAAAAGCAGCTTCTTTTTTCTCTTTAACCCATGCATCATATTCATCTTGAGGAACAACTTTAACTACCACTGGCATAAATCCATGATTCTTTCCACATAACTCTGTGCACTTACCTCTATATGTTCCTGGCTCATCTACGATAGTCCAAGCAGTATTTATGAAACCTGGAATCGCGTCTTGTTTAATAGCAAAATCTGGCATCCACCATGAATGAATCACATCATTTGCAGTAATTAAGAATCTTATTTTTTTGCCTACCGGAATTACTACTGCCTCATCAACTTCTTCGAGATAGAATTCTCCTTTGGGAGTTTTGTTATATATTTCATCCCAATCAGTAGTTAGATTTTGGAAAAAATCTATATCGTCTTCTAAATATTTATATTGCCACTTCCATTGGTAGCCAACCACCTGAATATTGATATCACCCTCTGTATCATCATAAATTTTTGTAAGAGTATTCGATGCTGGTATTGCCATAAATACCAAGATTAAAAATGGAACTACAGTCCATGCTAATTCGAGCTTGGTATTTTCATGGAATGAAGCAGGGCTAGGATTTTTTTTCTTGGTAAATGCAAACATTGAATAGAACATGATTCCAAATACGACAAGACCTATGACCACACAAATCCAAAAAATTAGCATGTGTAAGTCGAAGACTTCTTTGCTTATTGCTGTAACCCCTTCTGTCATATTTAAGTCATCCCAAGCAGCAAACATGTTGCTTGAAAACAAAGTTATAAAACCGGAAAGAAGTGTTTTATTGACGCTTGTGGTAGCTTTTCTAAACATTAGTAATCCTTCGCTTTCTTTGAAGCTTTTAAAATAAATAATTGATATATATAATTATAACTATAAATTATGTTTATTAGAAGCTTTTTAACATGACAGCTTGAAACAAACTGGTTCTTTTTGTGGGGCTATAATAGCTTTAAATGTTATGAAATTCTAGGATTTTTTAGGTCTAAAATCATCAATATTAAAGACCTTAGGCTCTGTTATTTCTGGCTCATTATCTTGGCTATTTGCTGGTTTATGCTCCTTAAAATCACAGTTAAGGCAATAAATTGTTTGATCATCAGGAGTTATTGCAATCTTGTCTAATTCTTTACAGCTTGGGCAAACTGCACCAGCAATAAATCGAATAAAATTTTTAGTCATTAACGTTACTTAAATCAATATTTGATATATCAGGAAATGTATCAAACCACAATTGAAATGAAAATGCTGCCTGAGCAATAAGCATGCCTGTTCCATCAAATCTATTTTTTGAAAACTGACTAGACCAGGAAAAAAAATTTTTCGATGCTTTACCGTAACTTAAATCATAGAAGATAGTCTCTTTATTAAGTTGATTTTGAATATCCCAATCAAAAGGACCTGATAAAGCGGCTGATGTTGCATTAATTAATAAATCTATAGGCTCGTCATTGCGTTCAAAACGCTCAAGATTAAAAGAAGAAAATTTTTTTAATAGAATTGAAATTTTGTTCGGCGATCTATTATCGACCATAAGTTTTGCTGGATTCATCCTTGCGATTGCTGGGATTATGCTTTGACTTGCGCCGCCTGCTCCAAGAATTAAAACTCTCTTGTTGCTGATTTCTATATTCTTATCAGAACAATCCCTTATAAACCCAAGTCCATCTGTTGACGATGCAATGATTTGTTCATCTTGGTTTTTACTAAGAGTATTAGCTGCGCCGAGTAACTTAACCTCATTGGATAAAATATCAGCCGCACGAACACAGTTTAGTTTATGTGGAAGGGTAATGTTCAACCCATGGCCGCCATTATTAAAAAAGTCTTTAACAAATGCTATTAAATCTTTTTGAGCAACATGGAAAGGTTGATAATCGATCTCCATTCCAATCATTGCTCCAAACTTAGAATGTATTAAAGGGGACAATGAATGATCTATTGGATCCCCTACTACTCCTAGTTTTATTTTTTTGCTCACTTTATTCTCTCTTTCCAGGTCTTATTAAAGTGTAAAATCAAAGATTTATTTTTCCTTTTAATTTCTTTGCTGTTTAAATAGGGCCAGCTCACTAATGGCGGCAATGAGGCTAATATAGATTCAGTCCTTCCATTAGATTCAATTCCAAACTTGGTGCCCCTATCAAAAAGAAGATTGAATTCAACATATCTACCCCTTCGATATAACTGAAAATCTTTGTCATCTTTAGAAAATCTAGTATTTCTATGGCTCAAAATAATTTTTTCATAGGTATCAATATATGATTCTGCTGTTTTTTCCAATAAAGATAAGCTTGACTCAATATCTTTATGCTTAAGTTGGTCAAAAAAAATACCTCCTATGCCTCTGTTCTCATTTCTATGAGGAAGTACAAAGTATTCATCACAGTTTTTTGCAAATTTTCTATAATATGTTTTATTAAATTCATCTAATGTTAGTTTGGCTTCATTGTGCCAGAGTGAAGCGTCTTCGATAGAGATAATATAGGGGGTTAAATCAAATCCACCTCCTATCCACCAATTTTTAATCATAGAGTTCTTACCTAATTCCAGAAATATCCTTATGTTCATATGACTTGTTGGGCAATATGGATTAAAGGGGTGAGAGATAACAGAAACTCCAATCGCACGAAATTTCAAAGAACCATTTGACTTTAATTCAGTTGCTAAAGAAGAAGCGGGTAACTTGTTCCCAGAAATTGAAGAAAAGTTAATAGCAGCCTTTTCTATTACATCACCATTTATAGATATAGATTTTCCACCTCCACCTTGTTTACGATTCCAGATTTCAGCCTTTCGTTGAGATGCTTTTATGTTTAAAGAATTAAGCTTTTTATCTATTCTTCTTTGAACAGATCTAAGCCTTAATTCAATCAATGCAAGATTGTTTTTAGTCAGCTTATTCACGAATGTATTCCATGGTTTTTAGGTCTATTATTGAAGATGGTTTTAAAGCATCTCCATTGTCATGAGCATACACTGCAACGTCTGGATCATCGAAGATTTTTTTTACCTCATCAAGTGAATTATGGGTTGGAAAATTGCTTATATTTGCAGAAGTAGAGACCATTAAACCGTTAAATATATTAAGTAAATTTATGATAGGTAAGTGATTACTTACTCTAATTGCAATAGTATTATCTATAGCTTTTATTGATATTGATAGGGAATCATTTGCTTGCATTATAACGGTAACATGGCCTGGCCAGACGGACTTTAAAAATTCAATTTGTGATTCTTCCAACTCAGCAGAAGAATCTAATGCAAAGGAGATTGATGGGGCCAGTAAGATGAAATTTTTATTATCAGATCTTTTTTTTAAGAGAGATATTTTCTTACAAGCGTTGATGTTTAACGCATCACAACCAAGACCCCAAACCCCCTCTGTTGGGTGGATTAAAATTTTACCTTCTTTTAGCCAATTAGATGAATCGGCAGGAGATGAAAATTCCTTCAAATTAATTATTGAATTGACTCATTTGCGGCCAAAACATCATCGTGCATTTTGGACTTATACTCAACGAGCATAGCTGCAATTTTTTCATCTGAGGTACCTAACATTTGCACCGCACACAGCGCAGCATTTATTGCCCCAGATTTTCCAATTGCAAAAGTAGCTACTGGCACACCCTTTGGCATTTGAACAGTGGCTAGCAATGAATCCATTCCATCTAAGTCTCCTCCTCCAAGAGGGATGCCTAAAACCGGTTTTGTTGTTTGAGCTGCAATTGCGCCTGCTAGATGAGCAGCCATACCTGCCGCAGCTATAAATACTTTAGCTCCATTTTTTTCAGACTCTTTTACTCTCTTTACAACTTCTTCAGGCGTTCTATGCGCTGAAAGTATAAACATTCGATGAGGCACATTAAATTCATTTAGAGTATCTGATGCAGCTTGAACAACTGGCAGATCTGACTTAGAACCCATAAATATTGAAACTGAGATGTTATCGGACATAAAATAGCTCCTTTGCTACAAATAAAGATGTTGATTATAAAGAATGAACATATAATGTGTATATGCCTAGATTAAAAGTTTTAACATTTCCTGACCCAAGACTAAGAAAAGTTGCTGTGCCTGTTACTAAATTCGACAAAAGTCTAGAAATTATCACCTCTAATATGCTTGAAACTATGTATGCAGAAGATGGCATAGGTCTTGCAGCAACTCAGGTTGATATTCACGAGAGAATTATAGTAATGGATCTATCAGAAGAAAGAAATGATCCAAAAATATTTATTAATCCTGAATTTAAGATTTTAAATGACAAAAGTCTACTTTCTTTTACAGAGGGCTGCCTCTCAGTGCCAGGAATAACAGAAGAGATAACCAGACCAGATAACATACATTTAGTCTGGCAAGATCTTAAAGGCAAGAAACATGAGGCAGAGCCATCGGGCTTGCTTACTGTATGTATTCAGCATGAAATCGACCATTTGGAGGGAAAGCTGATGGTTGATTACCTCTCTCCATTAAAAAGAGACAGAATTAGGAAGAAGGCATCTAAATAGAAGAAATTTACAGAATTTAACAGAATTTATTTAAATTTATAAACAATATGAAGATTTTATTTGCTGGGTCCCCTGAATCATCCGCAAAGATATTAAACTCCATGGCAAACTCAGGATTGGATGTTGTTGGGGTAATAAGCCAGCCGGATAAAAGATCTAAAAGGGGCAAAGGTAAAGAGGCATCTTCTGTAGCTGCAGAAGCTGTAAAACTTGGAATCCCAATTTTTAAACCCACTAAACTCGATGTTTTATTCAAACAAGAAATTGCGCACTTGGACTTTGATTTCTTAGTTGTTTCAGCATATGGAAAAATACTCCCTGAATGGATGCTTGATGCGCCAAATATTGCGCCAGTAAATATTCATTTTTCTTTATTGCCGAAATATAGGGGGGCCTCTCCAATACAGGCATCGATATTAAATAGTGATAATAAAACTGGGATATCAATTATGAGAATGTCTAGGGGAATGGATGAAGGGCCAATTTACTGCTCTTATGAAATTGAAATATTAGAATCAGATAACAGAGTAGATCTTGAAAATAAACTTGTCTCACTGTGTATTAAAAATCTTCAAAATGATTTGCGTAATATTTTAAATAGTAAGCTAATTCTTATTGAGCAAAATAATAATGATGCTAGCTATTGTTCAAAAATAGATAAATTATCTGGCAAGATAGATTTCACAAAAGAAAGCACTAAGGAAATATTTCAAAAGTTTAAAGCGTTTATTGGATGGCCCGGGCTCTATTTTGAAAAAAATAATACACCGATAAAAATACATGGATTGAAGGAATATAATGGTAATAAAGAAGCCTTAAAGGAAAACAACTTTAGATTTATAAAAGAAGGAATTGCAGTAAAAACAAGTGATTATGTGTTAGTTATTACTCACTTACAGTTTCCAGGAAGGCGTATTATCTCCGCTTCAGATGCAGTGAATTCACACGCAAAATTTTTTGAGAATTAATTTAATTTCAGCAATTCTTCCAATTCACTAAAAAGAGGTTTAATTTATAACAATGAAAATTTTAATACTTGGTGCTGGTAGAGTTGGCAGTAGTCTCGCATCTACTCTTTCAAGACAAGAATATGAAGTAAGCATTGTTGACCTAAATAAAGATAAGCTTTTGCGCCTTCAAGAAGATTATGATTTAGCCACAGAGATTGGTCATGCATCCCATCCAATAACATTAGAGAAAGCTGGTGCAGATGAAGAGACGATTGTGTTGGCTGTTACAAATAGCGATGAATGTAATATTACTTCTTGTCAAATTGCAAAATCTAAGTTCAATGTTAAAAAAACAATTTGCAGACTTTCTGATTCAGCCTACCTTGAATCTTTAGAAGCATTTGGGAAAGATAATATTGATATTGCGATTGGTCCTGAAAACGAAGTTACAGAGCATCTTGTTGACTTAATTAAGCACCCAGGTGCTGAGCAAATTGAATCATTTGCAAATGGATCTTTAAAAGCTGTTTCTGTTAAAGCTAGAAAAGATGGCATGTTGGTAAATAGAGAGCTAAAAAGCATAAAAAGTGATATGCCAGATACAGATACTTTTGTGCCTGCAATATATAGAAAAGGAAAGCCTTTAATACCTGATGGTAAAACAATTATTAAAGAAAATGATGAAATCTATTTTTTAGCTGCAGAAAGTGATATTGATAGCATAGTTCAAGAAATGAGGCTTCAGGACACCTCCTCTTCAAGAATAATGATTGTTGGTGGTGGCAAAATAGGCTCCGCACTTGCAAAAGGATTGGAGGATAATTATAAGATTAAAATAATAGATCCAGACAAAGATAGGTGTGAAGTCCTTTCAAGAGAGCTAAATAGGACAATTGTTCTAAAAGGTGCAGGCTCTGATGAAGAGCTTTTAAAGAGTGAAAATATAGAAAATATAGATATTTTTTGTGCTTTAACAAATGATGACGAAACAAATATCATGTCAGCATTTTTGGCAAAAAAACTTGGAGCCAAAAAAACCATTATTATTGTTAACAACTACACATATATAAATATACTCCCCAAGAATTTTGTTGATATAGCACTCTCGCCTCAACGCCTTACCGTCTCAATGGTTTTACAACATCTTGCAAAAGGAGATGTTCCTCAGGAAGTTATATTTAAAATGCAGAGTGGAGCTGAAGCAATTGAAGGAATAATTCATAAGAATAAATTCACAGAAGAATTTTTTAACAAACCCATTTCTGAACTTCCTCTTCCGGATGGTTGTGTTATTGCTGCGGTGATAAGAGCGGATGAGGTTTATATGCACTCAAAAAACTTGCTTCTTAAGCCTAACGATAAAATTATTGTTTTTATCCTTGGGAAAACAGATAAAGAAAAAATAGAAAATCTTTTTCTAACAGACTAATGAATTACAAATCGATTATTAATTTGTTGGGAATTCTTCTTGGAATATTTAGTCTGTCCTTTATCCCGCCTTTGGTGCTTACTTTTGTCTATAGAGAATCTGGGATGGAGATTTTTTTATATTCTTTCATATTTTTTTCTATTTTAGGTTCGTCATTGTGGGCGGCCACTCGTCAACAAAACTTACCTTTGAATATTTCTGATGGTTTTATTATTACTACTTTGTTTTGGGTTGTTCTTGCTTTCGCTGGATCAATTCCATTTTACTTTTTTGGTCTGAGCATAAGTGACTCAATTTTTGAATCTGTTTCAGGCATAACAACAACTGGGGCAACCACAATTATAGGTTTAGACAATTTACCAAAATCAATTCTTTTTTATCGACAGCTACTTCAGTGGATAGGAGGAATGGGGCTGATAATTTTAGCTGTCGCAGTAATGCCGGCCTTGGGAATAGGGGGTGGCCAACTCTACAAAATGGAGCTCCCAGGCAGTCATGGAAATCAAAAGCTAACACCAAAAATTACAGACAGCGCAAAAGCTTTATGGAAAATATATGTTGGCCTAACCTTAATATGTGCAACTTTATACCTGTCTTCAGGAATGGATTTATTTGATTCCATTGCTCATAGTTTAAGTACAGTAGCTGGGGGCGGGTTCTCAACTCACGATCAAAGCATTGGATTTTTTAATAGCTCATTAATAGAAACAGTTTGTATTGTTTTTATGTTGCTTTCTGCTGCCTCATTTGCTGTGCACTATGTAGCAATATTTGGGGGGAAGCCTCTTAAATATTTTTATGATTCTGAATTCAGGTTTTTCTTATCAGTCATAATGTTAATTATGTTGATATCATTGATAGTTCACCTTATAAATAACTCATTTACGGATATTTTTTCTACATTTGGCTCAACAATTTTTCAGGTTGTTTCTATAGTTACAACATCTGGTTTTACAACAGAAAACTTTTCGCTTTGGCCAGGTTTTTTACCATACCTTCTTCTGGTTGGAGCTTTCATGGGAGCATGCTCTCAGTCAGTAGGAGGCGGTATAAAAGCTTGGCGCGTTTTAATA
Organism: uncultured SAR86 cluster bacterium; assembly: GCA_902595065.1. GTDB lineage: Bacteria > Pseudomonadota > Gammaproteobacteria > Magnimaribacterales > D2472 > D2472. The sequence continues at coordinate 511,833 of CACJOM010000001.1, read as the reverse complement.
ATGATAAATCAAGCATATAAAGAAATATTAAAAACTATTCACCCAAATGCGGTTCTTAGTTCAAAAATAGGGACCAAAGTAGTTGATGCAAAAATTGCTGAAAAGGTTTGGGGCTTTTTTTCTATCTACGTATTTATATTTATGTTTTTGCTAATGGGGATGTTGGGAACGGGACTAAATTTTGAAACTGCATTTTCTGCTGTAGGAGCCTGCCTAAATAATTTAGGTCCAGGATTAGGTGATGTGGCTAGCAACTATTCAAGTGTAAGCGAGGTGGGAAAATTTATTTTATGCTTTGCCATGATTTTAGGAAGACTGGAAATATTTACCCTGCTTGTTCTATTTACTCCAGCATTTTGGCGTCGCTAATTTTTATATATATCTTTGCCTCCTAAGGGCAGTCTTCTAAATTTTTTATATTCCCACGAGTATTCACTCGGAGAAATTCTAATGACCTTTTCCATTTCATCGTTCATTACCTGAACACCGGATTCAGAATAAATTTCTTTGCTTGGTTTTTTAAAATTCATTACATGTCCAATATCTTTATCATATGAAAGATATGATAGTAGAATTGGTTTTTTTGACTTACGTGCTAAATTTGGAGCCAATGAGAATGAATAGCAGTCATGATCAAAAAATTTTGCATATACACCAAGTCCCCTTGCGGGCACTTGATCAGATGCCATGCATGTCATTTTATTTTTTTCTAATGCGGTAAGAATAGATTTTACGCCCCCTATTCCAGTTTCAACCATTTTACAGTTTTCCTCTTCTCTAAGTTTTTTTACAAAATTATTAATGGGTGTTAACTTTATCTTTTTATAGAGTGACGTGTGTGATCGTTGCGAGCTGATCCACCTCAACATAAAATCTATACTTCTGTTGTGAAGAGCGAAAACTATTAACCCTTTGTTCTGTTCAGAAGCATTAAATAAAAATCTATTTTTAATTTTTTTTGTTTGATAAATTATTTTTTTATTAGAGCGCGACCACGCATACAAAGTTTCATAAAAACTTTTTAATGTTTCTTTGTAGCTTTCTTTTGCAAGCAGATCTAATTCATGATCAGCAAGTTCAGGAAATGCTATAGATAAATTTTTCTTCGTAATTTTAAAAGGGCCTAAAAATTTTAAGATTCTTACAGGTATAAATTTAAACACAATGTCCCAAACTAAAAATGCAAGCTTCAGTGGAAAAAGAGTAAAAGTATAAAAAATGGTTTTCATTGAAATTTTTTCATTATCGTCCTTTAATTACTAATTTTATAGGATTATCTGCTTAATGATGTTCAAAAGACCTATGGATAAAATAAAAATAGCTGCATAATATAGTTTTTTCGCACACGAAACATAAAGGGTTATTGTGACAGCAAAAACAATGGAAGAACTAGTTGCTCTCTGCAAAAGAAGGGGGTTTATATTTCAATCCCATGAAATTTATGGAGGCTTGCAAGGCCTATATGATTATGGGCCTTTAGGTGTTGAGCTCAAGAATAACTTAAAACAGTCCTGGTGGAGAGAAATGGTTTTTAATAGGGATGATGTTGAGGGCTTGGATGCCTCCATATTAACAAAACCAAGTGTTTTAAAGTTTTCAGGCCACGAAGATACTTTTACAGATCCGTTAGTAGATTGTAGGGACTGTAAGTCTAGGTGGCGTGCGGATCAATTAAAATCAGACAAATGCCCTTCATGTGGATCAAATAACCTTACAGATCCGCGGCCATTTAATCTTATGTTTAAAACTTCTGTAGGTCCTGTTGAAGACAAAGAGTCGTTTGCTTATTTAAGGCCAGAAACAGCTCAAAATATTTTTACAAACTTTAAAAACGTTATAGATTCAACATCAAAACAGATTCCATTTGGAATAGCACAGATAGGTAAAGCTTTTAGAAATGAAATTACTCCAAGAAATTTTGTATTTAGAGTAAGGGAATTTGAGCAGATGGAGCTAGAGTTTTTTGTTGCTCCTGGAACGGATGAAAAGTGGCATGAGTCCTGGGTAGAGTCTAGACTAAAATGGTGGGACGAGCAGGGAGTTAGCAAGGAAAATCTTGAGCTTTATCATGTCCCTGATGATGAGTTGGCCCATTATTCAAAGGCTACTGTTGATATTATGTATAAATTTCCGCATGGGCTAGAAGAGCTAGAAGGTATTGCAAACCGAACTGACTTTGATTTGGGGTCGCACAGTAAAAATCAAGCCGAATTAAATATTCAATCTAATATTTTAGAAAATAACGAATCAAATGCTAGGCTTGCAACTCAAGACTTAGAAACGAAGAAATGGATTGTTCCATATGTAATTGAGCCCTCGGCTGGTGTAGATAGGGGTTTTCTTGCTGTGCTTAATGAGGCATACAAGATTGAAGAGCTCGCAGATGGTAAGACACGAACAGTCTTGAATCTTAAACCACACCTAGCACCAATAAAAGCTGCTGTTATTCCTTTGAAAAAAAATCATGATGGTTTAGTAAATATTGCATCAAATATCAAGAAGGATTTACAAAAGTTAAGGCTTGGTAGAGTGTTGCTTGAAAATTCAGGAAATATTGGTAAAAGTTATAGGCGTCATGATGAAATAGGCACGCCTTTGTGTATCACAGTTGATTTTGATACTCTTGATGATGAATCAGTAACTATCCGTGATAGAGACACTATGGAGCAAACAAGAATTAAAATATCAAAGCTTGCGGAACATTTAAAGAATTTGATATTAAAGTAGACAAAAGTTTATATTTGGTGAGTTTATAAAATTAATATCTTAATATTCTATATTCTTTTTTTAACAAGCCTGATTTTCGTTTCCCTAATAATTATAATAACTTCTTTTTTTCTATCTGTTAGTTCAATTCAATATATTGGAAAAATCTGGATTTTATTCATTTTAAAAACTTTAAAAGTCTTATGTGGCATAGGTTGGAAAGTAAAAGGAATGGATAATATTCCCAATTACCCATTTGTTATGGTTTCTAACCACCAAAGTCCGTGGGAGTCTTTCTTTCTTCAAACGCTTTTTTTGCCAACCAGCAGCGTAATGAAAAAAGAAATTCTTATAATTCCATTTTTTGGTTGGGCTATTTCAAGACTTAAACCTATTTCAATAAACAGAAAACTAAAAGTTGAAAGTATGAAAAAAGTTGTTCAAATTGGCGGCAAAAGAATAAGAAGTGGTTATGCAGTATTGGTATTCCCAGAAGGCACAAGAAATAAACCTAACGAAGGCATAGGAAAATTTGGTAATAGTTGTGGTGTTCTAGCCTCTAATGAGTCTGTACCAATTATCCCAATTTGCCACAACTCAGGAAAATACTGGATCAATAAGTCATTTAATAAAAAAAGAGGTGATATAGATGTAATTATTGGAAAGCCTATCTTGGGAACTGATCCAAAAACAATAACTGGAGAGGCCTACTCATGGATCAGCAAAACCTATACGCAAATTTGTTAAATATCTAAGTTAGACACTGAAAGAGCATTGTTTTCAATAAACTCTCTCCTAGGCTCAACATCATCACCCATTAAAGTTTCAAACATGTCTGTGGCTTCTTGCGCATCCTTAATATCAACTCTCATCATTCTTCTGTTCTCAGGATCCATTGTAGTTTCCCAAAGCTGATCTGGGTTCATTTCACCCAAACCTTTATATCTTTGAACATCTATTCCCTTTGACCCTGATTTAGAAAAATCTTTAATAGCTTGATCTTTTTCGTCCTCGTCGGAGGCATAGATAAATGACTTGCCTTTACTAATTTTATATAGGGGAGGCATTGCTATATATACATGCCCTTTTTCTAAAATGTCATAGTATTGCTGGTAAAAGAAAGTTAAAAGCAAGGTTCTTATATGAGACCCATCTACGTCAGCATCAGTCATGATAATGATTCTGTGATATCTCAATTTTTCAATATCAAAGTCCTCTGTTCCTATTCCGCACCCCAGAGCTTTGACAAGGGTTCCTATTTCAGCAGATGAAAGAACCTTATCAATTCTTGCCTTTTGAACATTTAAAATTTTTCCCTTAAGCGGTAATATTGCTTGATACTTTCTGTTGCGACCTTGTTTTGCAGATCCGCCGGCTGAATCACCCTCAACTAAATAAATTTCTGAAAGTGATGGGTCTTTTTCTTGACAGTCTGCAAGCTTTCCTGGAAGCCCAGCCAATTCTAATACCCCTTTTCTTCTTGTCATTTCTCTGGCTTTTCTAGCGGCTTCTCTTGCTAGGGCTGCCTCAGAAACCTTTGACAGAATTGCTAATGCTTCTTTAGGATTTTCCAATAAAAACTCGTTAAGGCCTTTATTTAAAACAGCACTTACTATTCCTTCAACTTCTGAAGATACAAGTTTTTCTTTTGTTTGAGATGAAAACTTTGGATCTGGTACTTTTACTGAAATTACAGCAATTAGCCCCTCTCTTACGTCTTCTCCCAATAATTCAACTGGAGAATTTTTATTCAGCTCTTCTTTTTTGACAAAAGCTTTTAAAACCCTGGTTAAGCTTGATCTAAAGCCTGACAAATGAGTTCCACCATCTTTTTGAGGAATATTATTTGTGTAACAAAGGACGCTCTCGTTATAAGAGTCATTCCATTGCATCGCAACCTCAACCGTCACTCCTTCTTGCCCACCACCACATTCAATTGTCTGGCATAGGGCTGGTTTTCTACCTCTTAAGTAGTCGACATAACTTGATACGCCGCCCTCATTCTTAAACTTCTTAGATTTACCTGTTCTTGCATCTGTAACCTCGATACTGACTCCGGCATTAAGAAAAGAAAGCTCTTGAACCCTTTTGTTAACCCTTTCAGCCTCAAAATTAATTGAGGTGAAAATCTTATCAGATGCAGTAAATGTTATCTCTGTGCCTGTATCTTTAGATGCTTTAATCTTTTTTAATTTAGTTTTAGCCAACCCTTCAGAATATTTTTGCTGATACATCCCGCCATCTCTACATATGGTCAAAGTTAGCTCTTTTGATAGGGCATTTACAACGGAAACGCCAACACCATGAAGGCCGCCAGATACTTTATATGAATTATCATCAAATTTTCCGCCAGAGTGAAGGGTTGTCATAATTAATTCAGCAGCTGGAACTCCCTCGCCCTTATGTGTATCAACGGGTATTCCTCTCCCATTATCTTTTACGGTAATAGATTCATCTTTATTAATAATAATATCGATTTTGGAGCAGTGTCCTGCCATTGCCTCGTCTATACAGTTATCAACCACCTCAAAAATCATATGGTGAAGACCAGAGCCATCATCGGTGTCTCCAATATACATTCCAGGTCTTTTTTTAACCGCTTCTAGACCTTTTAAAACTTGAATATTAGATGAGTCGTATTTTTTATCTTCTGATTTCTTTTTTGGCATCTTTATTTATTTTAATTGTTCCACGTGGAACTTTATAAATGATTGTTTATCACTGTCTATTTTACTACCAAATAGCTCAACAATGTTTGAAAAAACGAAACGATTTTCAATATATTTCAATGTTGGCAAAAAACATTTTAACATTTCATCGTCTAGCTCCGACGAAAGGTCGTCAAGAAGAAGGATAGGGCTTAGATTAAATGTCCTTCCTAAATAAATATTTTGTGAAAGCGACCATAGGATTGATAATAGTTTTTGTTCACCGCGAGAAAAAATGTCTTTTATTAGTGAGTCCTTACTTTCAAATATAATGTCTGCTTTATGGGGTCCAACCGTTGTATTCTTTCTTTTTAAATCAACATTATTTGAGTTTTCAATACTTTTTAAAAGCCCCTCTTTGTCGTTGAAACCAGGTTTAAGTTTTATTTTTAAATTAGAAAAAATGTCTGCCCTTTTGTTTTCTTGTGCCAATTTATCAACGAGCTCATCATAAATTTTCTTTACCTCAGAAATTAAATTTTTTCTTAAATGATTTAACTTTTCTCCATGTTCAACCAAAAGCGGATCATAGGCTTTGGCTTGGGCCAAGTCACCTAGTTTTAATGCAGAATTTCTTTGTTTTAAAGAACGAAAATACCCAAACCAGTCTTTCGCATAGTCTGGAGAAGCTATAAAAAGACCCCTATCAAGCTGCTTTCTACGGTATTCTGGAGCGTTGTCATTATAAAAAAAAGTTTTGCTATCAATGGAAAACGAGGGAAAAGCTCTTACAAGCTCGCTTATTGTCACCCGAGAGTTATTAATTTTAATATTTATGGGTTTATTATTGCCTTTTTTTACCTCTAAAATTGATCCAGTATTTTCGTCATAAGCCCTTATAACAAAGGCTTCAGAGCCCTTTTTAATAAGAGATTCAAGGTTTGATGTTCTAAATGATCTGCCCGAGCTCGCAACATAGATAGACTCTAGGATTGAGGTCTTTCCACAGCCGTTTTTACCATAAAAAAGGGTAGATTTTGAGGATAGGTCAATAGATAAAGAATCAAAGCACCGAAAGTTTCGTAGATCTATCCTTGAAAAAGCCACTAACCTATATAAGGAGAGGCATTACAACATATTTCGGGCTATCGCTTCCTGGGGGTGTAAGTAGGCAACTTTTATCTGAACCAAAAAAGTTAATGTGGCATGTCTCTGTTTGCATATGCGACATTATCTCTTGGAGGTAAGTAACGTTAAATGCAATATCTAATTCTTCTCCATTATAGTTGGCGGGAAAGAATTCTTCGGCCTCCTCTTGCTCTGGATTATTTGCAGAAATTCTAACACCATCATTAGCGGTGATTAATCTAATGCCTTTATATTTCTCACTCGATAAAACAGAAACTCTACTTAGAGTTTCTGAAAACTCTTTCACGTTAATCTCTAGAACTGAACTCTCTCCAGAAGGTATTACCTGTTGATAGTCAGGAAATTTTCCATCTATTAATTTGCTTTTAAAAATTAAATCTCCTACCGCAAGCTCTAAAGATGCTTCGTTAATTTTTAATTTCGCATCTCCGTCTTCGTCAGATAAAAATTTTGCCATTTCATTAATTGATTTTCTTGGAATAATTCCAGAGAAAGAAATATCAGACTGAGATGCTAGGTTTGCAACAGCTAGCCTATGGGCGTCTGTTGTAACGGCTGTAATTTCTCCTCCATTAATTGAAAGATACAGGCCATTTAAATAATGTCTCCAATCCTGGTTTCCCATAGCAAAAGACGTATTTGTTATTAGTTCTTTTAAATCTTTTGCAGGAATGATGAGCGGCAAATCTCCAGTATCAACATCAAAAACAGGAAAGTCAGAACTGGGAAGCGTTGATAGTGAGTACTTACCATTAGTGGTTTTAATGTTTAATTTTTCTCCAGACAGGGATAGGTTTATTTCTTCTCCATCAGGGATTAACCGGCAGAGTTCATTTAACTTTTTTGCTGAGGTTGTGGTCTTGCCTGAAGATTTAATTTTTGATAATAGGCCGCTTGTTGTTACTTCAGATTCAAGGTCTGTTGCGGTTAATTTAAATGTATTTTCATCCACCTCAAAAAGAACATTGGCGAGTATGGGAAGAGTTTGTCTTTTTTCTACCACGCCCAAGGTGGTATTAAGAGCTGAAACAATATCCTCTTTTTTAATAGAGATTTCCATTTAATTTGTTAGTGTCCTATTTAAATTTCTATAGTCTTCCTCAAGCGATGGAATTTCTTTCCGCAGTTCTTTAATCTTACTGCAAGCATGAAGAACAGTTGTGTGATCTCTGCCATTAAATGCTTCTCCAATTTCTGGGAGACTGTGATTTGTTAATTCTTTTGTTAAGGCCATAGCTAGCTGTCTCGGCCTGGTAATGGATCTGCTTCTTCGTTTAGATAGAAGGTCAGACAATTTGATGTTGTAATATTCTGCTACGGTTTTTTGAATGTTATCAATGCTTACCATTTTTGCAGAAATAACAAAAAGGTCTTTTAACGCCTCTTTAACGAACGGAATATCTATCTCCTGATCAGCGAATCGTGAATTTGCAACCACTCTTTTTAATGCTCCCTCTAGTTCTCTGATGTTTGATCTGATCCTTTGCGCTATATAAATAGCACAATCATTTGGAAGGGTAACCCCCATAGAATTTGCTTTACTCAAAAGCACAGCGGCACGAGTTTCAAGCTCAGGAGGCTCAATAATTACCGGTAAACCCCAGCCAAGCCTTGATTTTAAGCGCTCTTCAAGGCCATCTATCTCTTTTGGGTACTTATCACAAGTAAGTATCATTTGATGATTTCGGTCCAAAAGTGCGTTAAATGTGTGAAAAAACTCTTCTTGAGACTGTTCTTTGCCTGCAAAGAATTGAATGTCATCAATTAAAAGGGCGTCTGCATTCCTATAAAACTCCTTAAACTCACTCATAGCACCTAATTGAAGGGCTTTAACCATGTCTGCAACAAATTTTTCTGAATGAACATAAACAATTCTTTTTGAAGTATCTGAGTTAAGAATTTCATTCCCCACAGCATGCATTAAGTGTGTTTTTCCAAGGCCAACCCCGCCATATATAAATAAAGGGTTATAGTCCCCTTTAGGGTTGGCAGCAACCTGTTTTGCAGCTGCAAGGGCCATATGGTTAGACTTTCCTTCTACAAAAGTATTAAAAGTGAAGTTTTGAACTAAGCCTGGGGTGTTTTCCTCTGTAACGTTGAGTTTCTCGACAAATGTTGATTTATCAAGAGTTTTAAACTTAACCTTTAGTGACTCATCTGATTTATTTACTAGGTTTTCAATAATTTGCCCTAGGTTTTCCTTTACATATGTTAAAACAAAGTCGTTAGGGGCGCTGATCTCGAGATCATTTTCATTGATATCTGCTTTAAGTGGTTTAATCCAAGTGTTAAACTCTTCTTGTGAAAGCTTCGCTTCTAGCTTTTCAGTGCATTCAGACCAAAATTTCAATTCAATAGACCTCCAGTAGAAAAGTTAGTCTAACAAAAACTAACAAGATATCTACAGCATAAGCATATGTATTTTCTGTGGATAACTTGTTGGTATCTATAGGATCTATTTTTGAGTATTTTTTCTTTCAATTCATGCACAATGCTTTATAATTCACGCCTAATTTTTTGAGTTATTATGAAAAGAACATTTCAACCCAGCACATTAAAAAGAAAGCGAACTCATGGTTTCAGAGCAAGAATGTCAACCAAGGCAGGCAGGGCTGTTATTGCCAATAGAAGAAAAAAGGGCCGCAAAGTATTAACCGCTTAATCCACTAGGCTCTGTTATTTCCAAAAAAGTTTTCCAGTCCGATGTTGCGTCAATATTTTTTGATGTCGATTCACAAAATAGCAAATTAAAGATTATTGTTAAAAAGAAAGATTATTCTTTGGCTGTTGAACGAAACAAAATAAAAAGATGGGTTAGGGAGATTTTCCGCAAAAAGTGTTTAAACCAAGGGTTTGTGGTTGCAATAAAAAGGGGTTTTTTGCAAAAAGGGTTTAGAAATAATTATGATGCATTTAATCTTGGGTTAGAGAGTTTTGTAAACAAACAACAGGATGGTTAATATGAAAAAGTTTTTGGTATATACGATCAACTTCTATCAAAAATATTTAAGTTTTTTGTTTGGAAGAAACTGTAGGTTTCAACCAACCTGTTCTCAATACGCGAAAGAAAGTATTGAGTTACATGGTTCGTTTGTTGGTGGTTATTATTCTATGTTAAGAATTTTAAGGTGTGGCCCTTGGTCGGTTGGTGGGGTTGACGAGGTAAAAAAATGAACTGGAGATATCTTTACATTGGTTCCGTTGTGGTTTTGTCATATGTATTATTTTTAGCGTGGAATGCAGAAAAAGAAATAAAGCAAGAGTTTGCTGAGGCTTCGTCTATTGAGCAGAATAAAAACGAAGAGCTGTTACCCGCTGGCGAGGATGTTGGTTTTGTAGAAATACAAAATGAAAAATTGATTGTTCAGGTTAGCCCAAACTCTGGAAAAGTTTGGCAGGCGAGGTTAAAAGAACATACCTACTTAAACAACCAAGATTCACAAGGGGTAAGGTTGTTTGGGTTTGATCTTGTTTCTGGTTTTAAGTTTTATTTGAATAGCGGTTTTGTTTCAGAAGATCAGGGTTTTAAGGTTTTGGAGGTTCTACCCTCATCAATTAAGCTTGTGTCTTTAGATGGGAATATCTCAAAAACAATTTCTCTAAAAGATAATGATTATGAGCTCTTCATCGAAGATAGGTGGATTGGTGAGATGCCGGTTGATGTGCCAACTCCATATGTTGCCATGTATAGAACAGATGGAAGGCCGTTAGACTCAAGAGATAATTTTTTTGAAAACAGCTCATACACCGGGGTTGCTTTTAATACACCAGAAGAGCCGTATGCCAACTTTAGATTAAGAAATATCGATGAAAGAATAGAATATTTTCAACGGGGTGGCTGGGTTGCGTTTATACAAAAGTATTTTATGGCGGCAATTTTAACCCCCTCTGACCGAGCACAAACTCTAGTGGTGTTTCCCCCATCAGGCAATTCTGCAACTTATGTTATGGGGTCTATCTTAAGAGAGGTTAAATCAAACCAAATAAGCTCGGGGGTGACTCATAGGGTTTTTCTTGGGCCGAAAGTTAGATCAGACCTGTTAACCAGGGCTCAAGACCTTGAGCTAACAATTGATATGGGTTGGTTTTGGTTTTTGGCTCAACCACTTATGATGTTGTTAAGTATGATTAACTCCCTTGTTGGTAATTGGGGTGTTTCAATTATTTTATTAACTTTTGTAATCAAATTGTTGCTTTGGCCGGTTTCAGCCAAAGGTTTTTCAAGCATGGCAAAAATGCGAACAGCTGGGCCAAAACTAAAAGAGATCCAAGAAAGATATAAAGATGACCGGGCCAAGCTGGGAACAGAAATGATGGCTTTATATAAAAAAGAGGGTATTAATCCAGCCGGAGGCTGTTTTCCGCTTCTTCTTCAAATGCCTGTTTTTATAGCTTTCTTCTTTTGTCTAAGAGAAAGTGTTGAATTGCGACATGAGTCTTTCTTTTTTTGGATAAATGATCTTTCTGCCCCAGATCCATTTTTTATATTGCCTGTAATTTTTGCAGCTCTCATGTATTTAACACAGCAGCTCAACCCACAACCTCCGGGGATGGATCCAACTCAAGCCCAAATTATGAAGTTTATGCCTGTGATGATAGCTGTAATTTTTATTATTATGCCTGCTGGTCTTGTGTTGTATTCTGTGGCAAATAGCGCTATATCGCTTGTTCAACAAAGAGCTATGTATAAAAAATATGGGGCCTCTGATTTCTCTGGACCGGGCGCTGGTGGTTAGGGGTATATTTTTTGATTTTCGCTCTTGCAACCCCAGTAGCTCAGTCTGCGATAGGTGTATTCAGGGTTTCTGGAGCTGGGTGTTGTGATGTTTTTAATGGGGCTCTAAACAAACCAATATCCAAGCATAGGGAAGTTTTTCTCCGAGATGTTTTTTGGAATGGGGTTTTGGTAGATAGGTGTTCAGTTGTTTTTTACTCAGGTCCTAATAGTTACACCGGGGAAGACTCTATAGAGGTTTTTTGTCATGGGGGTCTTTCTGTTATTAAGTCTTTAACGGGCGTGTTTTTGGAACTAGGATTTCGAGAGGCTGGTCCGGGCGAGTTTTCAAAAATAGCTTTTGAAAATGGGAAGTTGTCTTTAAATGAGGCGGAGGCTGTTGCGGATCTTATTCACTCAGAAGATGTTGAAAGAAGTCTTTTGTCTTCAGAGGCTGTCGCTGGTAAATTAAGCTCCATTATTTCAAAGTTGGGGAATGAGGTTGATGGGTTAAGGGTTTTTATTGAAGGGAGTATAGATTTCTCTGATGAAGATTATGATTTTATTCTTGAGGGGCGTGTGGAAACAAGACTAATGAAAATCAAGTCTTCGTTGGTGGATTTAATTGACTCCTCTTTAATCTCAACAAAAAAATTATCTAAAAATAAGGTGTTGTTTTTTGGGCCGCCCAATACAGGTAAATCTTCATTATTTAACCGTTTGCTTGGTTTTGAGAGGGCGCTTGTATCAAGCGTACCGGGCACAACCCGAGATTTGATTGACTCCGAAATGTTTTATAACAGTGTAAATATGGAGTTGGTTGACTCTGCTGGCATAAGAGACACAAGTGATTCGATTGAAGCCGAAGGTGTTGGGCTTTCTAATAACGAAATAAAAAAATCAGACCTAGTTTTAATTGTTTTAGATCATAACACCGAGGCCTATGCTGACAATTTTAAGTCTATGATGGCTAAAAAAAATCACTTAGTTGTATTTAACAAGTCAGATGAGAAGAACCCTGTTGATCAATATGATTGTGTTGTATCTGCGAAGTCAGGAAAAGGTGTTCAACAACTAAAAAAAATGATTTTTGATTCTATACAACAAAATAAAAACATTTCAAAAAAAACTTTTATTATCAGAGAGCGTCATCTTGTTTTATTTAATGCAGCCTTGTCTTCACTGGATGCTTGTATGGAAAAAATTTCAAACGAAAAAGATGTAGATGTCGCTGCTGAAGACCTTAGATTGGTTAGGTCTTCGTTTGATGAATTCTTGGGTGTTAAATATCCAGATGAGTTGCTTGGTGATATTTTTAAAGATTTTTGCATAGGAAAGTAGATAAAATGTGGGTATTTTGTGGTTAAATTTTTTATTTTTTTTGTCCACAGGTTATTTAATAAACTCATACAGTTTATAGGGTCTGGTTTACATAGTTTATTAATGGTCTCGAGCCTTTTAGGCTGTGAATATAAGAGCTTTATAAACACAAAAGATCGCCTTAATAATAACAACAATAATATATTGTTGTTATAAACTTCTTATATATATGTTTGATGTAATAGTAATTGGTGGAGGACATGCTGGGGTTGAAGCAGCTCATGCTGTTCATCGCATGGGGCTGAAATGTTGTTTGGTAACATTTAAAACAGAAACGATTGGTCAGATGTCTTGTAATCCAGCTATCGGTGGCCTAGGAAAATCCCACCTTGTGAGAGAGGTTGATGCTCTAGGAGGAATAATGGCTTTGGCTACAGACCTTTCAGGTATTCAGTCAAGAACCCTAAACACCAGAAAAGGTTTTGCAGTTCAAGCCCTGCGTGTTCAATGTGATAGAGATAAATACAAACAGGCCATTCAACAACTTTTGTCTGACACAGATATCACAATAAAAGAAGGCGAGGTTGTAGATATTCTAATTAAAGAAAACATTATACAAGGTGTGGAGTTGGGCTCTGGAGAACAGATTGTTTCCAAAAGAACCATCCTTACCACGGGAACTTTCTTGAATGGTGTTATGTTTAAGGGCAACGAAAAAATATCCGGTGGGCGAGTTGGCGATGACACATCAATACCATTATCAAAAAAACTATACGATCTTCAATTACCCATGGGTAGACTTAAAACAGGAACCCCAGCAAGGATAAAACTATCTAGTATTGATTTAAAACTGATGGAAGAACAACCAGGTGACCCAAACCCGCCATCAATGTCCCTGCTCCAACCACCCACAAAAAAGCTCCCACAAATATCTTGTTACATAACCCGAACTAACAAAATTACACACAAAATTATTTCTGATAACACACATCTTTCAGCAATGTATTCTGGAAAGATATCTGGAATAGGACCAAGATACTGCCCATCTATCGAGGATAAAATAAATAAATTTAGCGAAAAAGAAAGCCATCAAATTTTTATTGAACCAGAAGGCCTAGAGAAAGATCTGGTCTACCCTAATGGCATTTCCACCAGCCTCCCAACCAAAGCGCAGAATGACTTTGTTAAATCTATAAAGGGTTTGGAAAATTGTGAGATAGAGGAATTTGGTTATGCGGTGGAGTACGATTTTATTGATCCCAGATCATTGCGACCCACATTAGAAACAAAGTTTATTAAAAATCTTTATCTTGCTGGGCAAATAAACGGCACAACAGGTTACGAAGAAGCATCAGCACAAGGTCTTATAGCTGGCTTAAATGCAGCCCAAGCCATCCTAGGTAAAACAGAGGTAATATTTGATAGAAGTGAAGCCTATATTGGTGTATTGATAGATGATCTAACCCTCCATGGCGTAACTGAACCATATAGAATGTTTACTAGTCGTGCGGAGTTTAGACTCATGCTGTCCCAAGACACAGCATGCCAAAGATTGACAGAAAAAGGATACTCTTTGGGTCTTATAGGCGAAGAAACTTTTAAAGCATACGAAAAAAAAGAGCAAAACTATCAAAAGTTTTTAACAAAAATAAAAAACATCAAAACAGAACAAAACAACAAACCGGTTACAGGCAACGACTTGCTAAAAAGAACAGACTTAAATCCAACAGAGGTGATGAGGATTTTAAACATTTCAGATGACAATAAAGAACTATTTGAAAGAGCTGCGAATGAAATTAAGTATAGTGGTTATATTGCGAAACAAAAAAGAGAAGTTGAGAGCTCTAAGAAAAATGAAACGGTGGCTATACCTAGCGAACTAAATTACTCAAGCATAAAAGGCTTGTCGAACGAGGTTGTTGAAAGATTAAACAAACACAAACCATCAACCTTAGGCCAAGCTAGCAGGCTTGAAGGTGTAACGCCTGCCGCAACTAACTTAATTGCAATAACCATCAAAAAAAACAAGCAACTTGAAAAGGCCTAGTCCAATCAAAAGCGAAAGCAAAACCAACGATTCTATAAAAATCCTTATAAAAGAAATTTTAAAATTTAACAAAGCGCATAACATTGTTGGTCGTTTCTCAGAAGAAGAAATACTTTCTTTAGACGTTCTTGATTGCGAGACTATACTTGAGCACATAAACCCTTCACAAAAAGTACTAGACATTGGAAGCGGCGCGGGCCTGCCCGGCCTAATTATTGCTATTAACCAACCCAAGACACAAATAACTATGTCAGAAAAAAACAAAAAAAAAGCTTATTTCATCAGAAAAATGATTCGCACCCTTCAGCTTACAAACGCCACAATTTTAGATAAAGCAACAACCCCAAACCTTATCACCCAAAACAAATTTGATGTTATAACAGCTAGAGCGTTAGCCACCGCACCATCAATAGTAAACATGGCCGAACACCTTTTAAACAGAGGAGGAAAGTTTATTTTAATGAAAGGCTCCCTAGAAAAAATAAACGAAGAGGTTGCCCAGCTGAACAATAATAAATACTCTTATACAATCCACAAAAAAAACACATTAAACACAAACAGACATATTTTAGAAATAAACCAAAAATGAAACACATTATCGCCATTGCCAACCAAAAAGGAGGGGTTGGAAAAACAACCACTGCAGTTAACCTAGCTGCGGCACTTGCTGCGACAAAAAGGAATGTTTTGCTGATTGACTTAGATCCTCAGGGGAATGCAAGCACAGCAGCAGGAACCCCTAAAAATGACAGAACCTTATTCCAGGTTTATTCTCAAAATCTCAACATAAATGAACACATAATAAAGTCTCCGAGTGGGTACGATGTCATACCTGGGGGAGAAAGCCTTATAGCGCTCGAGGTTTATATAAGAAACGAGAGCAAACAAGGCGAGCTAAAAAAACAACTAAGCCCACTCGAATACGAATTCATTATCATGGATACCCCGCCATCACTTAACCAGCTAACACTTGAATCATTGTTTGCCGCAACAGCAACACTCATACCACTTCAATGTGAATACTATTCGTTGGAGGGGATTTCATCACTTATCAACACCATTAATACCCTTAAAAATAAAAACCTAACTGAGAATAGGGTGTTTGGGATCATCAGAACCATGGTAGATATGAGAAACAATTTAGCAAAAGAAGTTTCTGAAGAACTAGAAAAACACTTTCCAGCACTGGTTTTTAACACCCTAATACCAAGAAATGTTAAATTAGCAGAAGCGCCGAGTCATGGAACCTCAGCAATACAATATATGCCGTCATCTTTTGGTGCTAAAGCATACTTAGCCCTAGCTGGCGAACTCATTAGGAGAATTGAAAGTGGCAGATAAAATACTTAGCACAGGCCTAGACGCACTCCTTGGAGATGTTGCTGCCCCAAACAAACAATCCATCAAGGAGATTGAGTTAAACCAAATCAAACCCAACCGCTTTCAACCAAGACAATCGTTTGATGAGCAAAAAATAAACGAACTCTCACAATCCATCGCAAAACACGGGATTTTATCACCCATCCTTGTAAGAGAAACAGGGGCAGGAGGCTATGAATTAATTGCTGGAGAAAGACGATTGAGAGCAGCACAACAGGCTGGCCTAACAAAAGCTCCGTGTATGGTTGATTCAGCAGAAGATCAACTATCTTTAGAGCTTGCGCTTATTGAAAACCTGCAACGGGAAGACCTTAACCCTATTGAGGAAGCTAGGGGCTATGATCGACTAAAAAGAGAGTTTTCCTTAACACAAGACAAAATCGCTGAAGTTACAGGTAAAGCCAGAAGCTCGGTGGCTAACTCTATGAGACTTCTAAATCTCCCAACCTCTGTGATAGATCTTTTGTATTCTGGTGACCTAGAAAAAGGTCACGCCAAAATTCTCGCATCCATGGAACCTAAAGAAGCAGAAGAGCTTGCAAAAAAAATAGTTTCATTGGGCATGACAGTTAAAGATGCTGCCTCTTCAAACAAACCAAAAACAACAAAAAACAAAACAAAACCCAAGAATAGAGACTTATTAAACATAGAAGAAGAGCTTTCAGAAACTATTGGTCACAAAACCCAAATCGATCAACAATCTGCCTCACGAGGAAAAATATCTATCTCCTATTCATCAAAGGATGAAAGAGAGTCTATTATCAGTAAATTATTAAAATTAAAGAAAAATTAAGCTTGTCCTTCAGACTATAAATTTTTATAATCAGCCCCTAAAAAAACATACTTAAATCAAAATTAATATACTAAAAAATAACCTGTTGTCTGCGCTAGGTCTTTTGATCTCAGCTGCACTGTTTCCAATGATTGCTCAACCCATTTTTATTGGATACCTATTTGCCTTAGCGGCCGTTATTTATCTCGCAAGCAAACCACAAAACGAAGTCTTAAACCTATATCTTGCTTTTATATTTCGATGGTCAGTTTTTATAGTTTTTACAATCCTCTCTTTAATATTTATAACAGAAAAAACTCTTCTAGCTGTCTTTCTGCTTGTATACTTAAACTCAACTTTTAACCCCAAATCAGTTACTGCATAAAATGGCTTCAGCATCAGGCGAACAAACAAGCGCAGAATACATTCAACACCACTTGACCAACCTTGTGTGCGGCAAGACACCAGATGGTTGGACGTGCGACCATTATGCGGTTGATCAAATGGGTTTTTGGGCATTTCACGTAGATTCTCTTGGTTGGTCGATATTTCTTGGGTTGGTTTTCGTGGGTTTGTTCCGCCTAGGCATTCCCAAGCTGTCAACCGAGGCCCCAAGCGGGATTCAAAACTTTGTAGAGATGTGCATTGAGTTTGTTAACGAAAATGTCCAAAGCATCTTCACCTCAGCAAAAAATAACTTAATAGGCCCAATGGCCTTAACTGTATTGGTCTGGGTTTTTCTTATGAACTTAATGGACTTGGTTCCTGTAGATTATTTGCCCACCCTTGCAGGCAAAGTTGCTGAAGCAACAGGTATGGTTGAAAATTCTAAAGATGCATACTTCAAGGTGGTTCCAACCACCGACCCCAACATCACTTTGGGGATGGCTCTAGCAGTTTTTGTTTTAATTATTTTTTACAGCATTAAGATCAAAGGTTTAAAAGGGTTTTGGCAGAGCTTACTCTCCACCCTTTTGGGAAGTGGATGATGCCAGTTAATTTGGTTCTAGAAGGCGTCAATCTAATTGCCAAACCTATTTCGCTTGGTTTGAGGTTATTTGGCAACCTATATGCTGGTGAAATGATATTTATTTTGATAGCCCTAATGTTAACCTTTAGTTCTATATCAATAGGTTTACTTGGGGTGGGCCTCCATTTAATATGGGCCCTTTTTCATATTTTGATTTTAGCCTTACAAGCTTTTATTTTTATGGTGCTAACCATTGTTTATCTGGCAATGGCGCATGAAACAGAAGACCATTAGGTCTTTAATTTTTAGGAGAAAAGAATGGAACAATCACTTATATATATAGCATCAGGTCTTATGATTGGTCTGGGTGCTGTGGGTGCCGCTATCGGCGTAGGTGTATTGGGCGGTAAGTTTTTAGAGGGCGCGGCTCGTCAACCAGAACTTATCCCAATGCTTAGAACTCAACTTTTTATTGTAATGGGTCTTGTAGACGCCGTTCCAATGATTGGAGTTGGTTTGGGTCTTTACTTAATGTTTGCTGCATAAATAAACAATGAATATTAACGCAACACTCTTGGGCCAAACTTTAGCATTTGTTATTTTTGTAGCAATTTGCTGGAAGTACGTGTGGCCCCCAATCATCGCGATAATGGAAGAGAGAGAAAAGCGTATAGCAGATGGTTTAGAGGCGGCAAAAAAAGCAGATGATTCCCTAGAAGAGGCGCAGCTTGCCTTTGATCAAGAGATGAATAAAGCAAAAGCAGAGGCCGCTGAAATACTAGAAAAAGCCAACTCTAGAGCTTCTCAAATCGTTAATGATGCAACAGAAAAAGCAGAGGTTGAAGCTGAAAAGATTTTGTCCTCAGCATCTAAAACAATTGAAAACGATGTTAATAAAGCCAAAGAAGAGCTAAGGCAAAAAATGTCAGAACTCATTATTGATACTTCTGAAAAAATACTGGGTGATGAAATTAGCCCAGAGAAACATCAAGAACTGCTTAAAAAAGCAGCCTCAGAGTTATAGTAAATGATCGAGTTGTCTCCACTTGCAAGACCATACGCAAAAGCTATCTTTTCTGCGGCTCTGGATGCTGGTACTCATGATGCGGTTGCAAAGGACTTAGCTTTATTATCAGTGGTCTCTCAAACACAAGAGGTTTCCAGACTAATTGAAGATCCGGAGCTCTCAAAAGAAAAAATTGCTCAAATTATTATAGGTTTGGCAGATGGTGAAGTAGGCAACCTTGCCAATAAGATGTTAGAACTTCTCGCAGACAATAAAAGACTCAACCTTATTGAAGCAATTAACACCAGCTATCAAGAATTATTAGAGCAACACAACAAAACCAGCTCAATAGTTGTTAATGTTGCAAACCAACCCTCCGAAGATAATAAAAACGTTATCATCGAAAAGCTCCTCGCAGAACATGGAGAGGGTTCCAAAATAGAATTTCTAGAAGATCCGTCAATCATGGGCGGTCTATCTATCAAAATCGGAGATGAAACTCTGGATCTATCCATTAGGGGAAAGGTCAAAAAATTAGTCAACCAATTAAATTTTTAAGGTGAAAAAATGAGCCAATTAAATCCATCAGAAATTTCCAGTGTATTAAAGGAAAAAATTTCAGGCCTTGATCTTTCAGCGGAAAGAAAAAACGAAGGTATTATCGTCAGTGTTTCAGACGGGATTGTCCGAATTCATGGCATGGGCGATGTTATGTACGGTGAGTTGATCGAGTTTGAAAATGGAGTTCTTGGGCTAGCTCTAAATCTCGAACAAGATTCCGTAGGTGCTGTGGTTCTTGGTGACTACCTAGGCTTAATTGAGGGCCAAAAAGCTGTTTGTACTGGAAAAATCTTAGAAGTACCTGTTGGTGAGGAGCTATTGGGAAGGGTTGTGGATGCTCTGGGAAATCCAATTGATGGCAAGGGCGAAATTAAAACAGAGTCAACGGCGCCAGTTGAGGTTGTGGCTCCAGGAGTTATTGCCAGACAGTCTGTTGATCAACCTGTACAGATTGGTCTCAAGGCTGTTGATGCGATGGTTCCAATTGGCCGAGGTCAAAGAGAGCTTATTATTGGCGACAGGCAAACAGGTAAGACTGCTGTTGCGGTTGATGCAATCATCAATCAAAAAGGTACAGGCATTAAGTGTATCTATGTTGCGATAGGACAAAAACAATCAACTGTAGTAAATGTTGTTAAAAAGCTTGAGGAGCATGGAGCTCTGGAACATACAATTATTGTCTCTGCCTCAGCTTCTGATCCAGCTCCAATGCAATATCTGTCTGCATACTCAGGCTGCTCAATGGGCGAATACTTTAGAGACAAAGGAGAAGACGCCTTGATTGTGTATGATGATCTATCCAAACAAGCGGTTGCATACAGACAAGTTTCTCTACTTTTAAAAAGACCTCCAGGAAGAGAGGCATATCCAGGCGATGTGTTTTATCTTCATTCAAGATTGTTAGAAAGAGCCGCGAGAGTAAACGCAGACTACGTAGAAAAAGTTACAAACGGAAAGGTAAAAGGCAAAACAGGGTCTTTAACCGCGCTTCCAATTATTGAAACACAAGCTGGCGATGTATCAGCTTTCGTTCCTACAAATGTTATTTCAATTACTGATGGCCAAATTTTCTTAGAGACTGATTTATTTAATTCAGGTATTAGGCCTGCTATTAACCCAGGTATTTCTGTTTCTAGGGTGGGTGGCGCTGCTCAAACCAAGATCATGAAAAAACTTAGTGGCGGGGTAAGAACCGCACTTGCTCAGTATAGAGAGTTAGCTGCTTTCTCTCAATTTGCATCAGACTTAGATGATGCCACTAAAGCTCAGTTAGCTAGAGGTATTAGAATCACAGAGCTCATCAAGCAAAAACAATACTCACCAATGAGTGTGGCTCAACAGTCGCTTAGCATCTTTGCCGCTGACAGAGGTTATATGGATGATGTTGAGGTTGAAAAAATAGGTAGTTTTGAAGAGGCATTGCATGGCTACTTCACATCTGAAAAAGCTGATCTTGAAAAAAGCATTAATGAAACAGGCGACTGGAACGATGATATTGAAAAACAATTCACCGAAGTTGTTGAGCAATTTAAAAAAACTCAAACATTTTAATTTATAACTAATGGCTAATACCAAAGAAGTAAGAAAGCAGATTGCGAGCATCAAAAGCACGCAAAAAATTACTTCGGCTATGGAAATGGTTGCGGCTAGCAAGATTAAGAAAACACAAAATGAAATGCAGCTTGGCAGGCCTTATTCTGAGAAAATCAAAGAAGTGATTTCTCATATTGCGAATTCAAGCTCTGAATATTCACATCCCTTCTATGAGCATAGAGAAATCAAGAAAGCATGCTTTTTAGTGGTGAGTTCTGATAAGGGCTTGTGTGGAGGTCTTAACATCAACTTGTTCAAACAGGTGATCAGCAAATCAGCAGAATTAAAAGCACAAGGAATTGAATCAAACTTCGCGTTAATTGGTTTAAAGGCTGCTAGTTTTTTCAAATCTGTTGGTGGTGATGTGGTTGCTAATGTTCAAAAGTTGGGGGACAAACCAGATCCAGATGCATTAATTGGGCTTACCAAAACCGTCTTAGACCTTCATAGAAATGGTGAGGTGGACCAAGTCTATCTATGTGGTAATGGCTTTGTTAATACAATGACACAAGAGCCAAAAGTTGAGCAACTAATTCCTTTGCCAGCCGAAGAGACAGATGAGCTTACACCAACACATTGGGATTATATTTATGAGCCAGAGGCTCAAGAATTATTGGAAGGCTTAATGACAAGATACATTGAGTCGCTAATTTATCATGCCGTTATTGAAAATAGCGCATGCGAACAAGCAGCAAAAATGTTGGCTATGAAAAATGCTACCGAAAATGCTGGTGATTTAATTAAAGAATTGGAACTGTTATACAACAACGTAAGACAAGCAGCCATCACTCAGGAATTATCTGAGATAGTTGGTGGAGCGGCTGCGGTTTAAGGAGAAAGAAATGAGCAATGGTTTAGTAACACAAATTATCGGAGCGGTTATTGATGTTGAGTTTGAAAAAAACAACATCCCTCAGGTATACGAAGCTATTAAAATTACAGACACTGGCACCGTGCTTGAAGTCCAGCAGCAACTTGGAGATGGAATAGTTAGAGCTATTGCTATGGGAACAACCGAAGGGTTAAAAAGAGGCCTAACCGCTGAGCGAACCAATGCTCCTATTTCTGTTCCAGTGGGTGAAAAAACGCTAGGTCGAATTATGGATGTGTTGGGCAACCCCATTGACGAGTGTGGCCCTATTGGTGCAGATGAGCAAATGCCTATTCACAGAAAGCCGCCAAGTTATATGGACCAATCTTTATCAGATGACCTCCTTGAGACAGGCATTAAAGTTATTGATTTGATCTGTCCTTTTGCAAAGGGTGGAAAAATTGGTCTGTTTGGAGGGGCTGGAGTAGGTAAGACAGTGAACATGATGGAGCTTATTAATAACATTGCAACCGAGCATTCTGGGCTTTCAGTTTTTGCGGGGGTTGGCGAAAGAACCAGAGAAGGAAATGATTTCTATTATGAGATGCAAGAATCAGGTGTTGTTAATGTTGAGAAGCCAAGCGAATCTAAGGTTGCTATGGTTTACGGTCAAATGAATGAGCCTCCAGGAAACAGGCTTAGGGTTGCCCTAACAGGGTTAACGATGGCCGAAAAATTTAGAGATGAGGGAAGAGATGTTCTATTGTTTATCGACAACATTTATCGATACACACTTGCTGGGGTTGAGGTTTCGGCTCTTTTAGGAAGAATGCCATCAGCTGTTGGATATCAGCCAACACTGGCAGAAGAAATGGGCGCTTTACAAGAAAGAATCACCTCAACAAAAGACGGTTCTATTACTTCAATTCAAGCTGTATATGTTCCTGCGGATGATTTAACAGACCCATCGCCCGCAACAACATTTGCGCATTTAGATGCAACAGTGGTTCTTTCAAGACAAATTGCTGAGCTTGGTATCTACCCAGCAGTTGACCCACTTGACTCAACAAGTAGGCAGTTAGATCCACTTGTGGTTGGAGAGGAGCATTATAATGTTGCTCAAGGCGTTCAAGGCGTTCTTCAAAAATATAAAGAACTTAAAGATATTATTGCTATTTTGGGTATGGATGAATTATCCGAGGAAGATAAGCTGGCTGTAGCAAGGGCCAGAAAAGTTGAAAGATTCCTTTCCCAGCCTTTCACTGTCGCAGAGGTTTTCACCGGTTCCCCGGGAAAATATGTAAAACTCGAAGATACCATCAAATCATTTAAAGGCATTCTTGCTGGAGACTATGATGATCTCCCCGAGCAAGCCTTTTATATGGTTGGAACAATCGAAGAAGCTGTAGAAAAAGCAAAAACCTTATAATTCATGTCTACCATTAAAGTCAGCATAGTTTCATCAAGTGAAGAAATTTATTCTGGCGAGGGTACTATGGTTTTTGCTACCGGATCTCTTGGTGAAATAGGCATTGCTCCTGGACACACACCTCTTTTAACCGGGCTTGCCCCAGGGCCAGTACGAGTTCAAAATGGCGATGATGAAAAAACCTTTTTTTGCTCAGGCGGGTTCATTGAAATCCAACCTGATTTGGTCACTTTTTTGTCCGACAGAGCTGAACGCGCAGAATCAATGGATGAGGCTGAAGCTATCAAGGCTCAAGAGCTTGCAGAAAAAAACATGCATGACAAAGAGTCAGAGTTAGATTACACCAAAGCAGCAGCACAACTCGCTGAAGCAGCCGCACGAATCAAAACCATTCAAAAATTAAGAAAAAACAAGTAAGGTACTTGTATCAAGCTTAATTCGTTATTACGTTGAATATTCATACCATTATCCTTGCAGCTGGCAAAGGAACTCGAATGAACACCAATTTACCAAAGGTGATGCAACCGCTCGGCGGCCACACCTTAATCTCTCATGTGATTAAAACCGCTAAAACAAATAGTAAAGATGTAACCGTCGTTGTGGGACATCAAAAAGACCTACTAAAAGAACATATAGCCAGCATAGATCAAAACATTCAAACAGTAGATCAAAATGAACAACTTGGAACCGCACACGCAGTTAAAACTGCCGCTCATTTGATACAAGATAACGAAAAGGTTTTAGTTTTATATGGCGACGTTCCTTTAATCAGCAATGAGACCATAGAGGCACTTATTAGCTCTGGGCAAGAATGCACACTTTTATCCATGATGTTAAACGACCCAACTGGCTACGGTAGAATCATTACCAATGAAGAAAGTCTAGCCCTAAGAATTATTGAACAAAAGGATGCCTCTTCAGAGGAAAGAAAAATTCAAGAGGTTTTTACAGGCATTTTATTAATTGATGGCAGCCTTTTAAAGCTAGCCTTAGATGAAATTAACAACCAAAATGCTGCCAATGAGTACTATCTTACCGACTTGGTAGAGATACTTTCTGCAAAAGGGGTTAAAATAAATTGTATTCAAGCTGATCCCGCTGAAGTTGTAGGGGCAAATAATAAGCATGAATTACATGAGTTAGAGTCAATTTTAAGAAAAATGAGCGCTGAAAAATTATTAGAACAAGGGATCACTCTCCTGGATTCAGCTCGCATTGATGTAAGGGGTGAAGTTGAGGCTGGCAAAGATTGCTCTGTAGACGTCAACGTAATTTTTGAAGGCAAAGTCACGTTAGGAGATAACGTTACTATTAAATCAAATGTTGTCTTGAAGGATGTTTCTATTGGAGATAATTCTATTATTGATTGTTTCAGCCACCTATCATCTGCAACCGTAGGCTCTAATTGCAACATAGGTCCTTATGCTCGTCTTAGAGAGGGCTCTGAAATTGGAAATAATGCAAAAGTTGGTAACTTTGTTGAGACCAAAAAAACCAAACTTGGAGATGGCGCAAAAGCTAATCATCTAGCATATTTGGGCGATGCTGATATTGGCGATAGGACAAATATTGGTGCTGGAACCATTACTTGCAATTATGATGGCACCAACAAACATCAAACAACTATTGGTAAAGAGAGTTTTATTGGAACAAATTCCTCATTGGTAGCGCCAGTAGAGATTGGTAAAGGTGTATATGTAGGGGCGGGTTCTGTAATTACCAAGGACGTGCCTGATGAAGCCTTGGCTGTAGCTCGAGGCAAACAAGTGATCAAAGAAGACTGGGCAAAAAACAAAAAATAATATGTGTGGAATTATAGGAGCGGCATCATCTCGCAATGTTGGCAAGCTATTGGTCCAAGGCCTTCATAAAATGGAGTATCGCGGCTATGACTCAGCAGGTATAGCTCTCCATCAAAAAGACAGTATTTTCAACCTAAGAACTTTAGGCAAAGTTAGCTTGCTTGAAGATGGAATGATTGAACAACGCCCAAAAAGCAAACTCGGCATTGCACATACACGTTGGGCCACACATGGTCAGCCTTCAGAAAAAAATGCACACCCGCATGCATCCAGTGGAGAGGTTCACATTGTTCACAATGGAATCATAGAGAATTACCTTGAGTTAACCGAAAAACTAACCAAAGATGGTTATACCTTTGAATCAGAAACTGACTCAGAGGTCATAGCGCATTTACTTCACCAACATTTTCAGTCCTCGGGTGATCTACTTCTTGCCATGCATGATGCAGTCAAAGAGTTAGACGGGGCTTATGCCATAGCAGCGATACATATTCATGATAAAAGCAGGCTCATCATTGCAAGAAACAAAAGCCCGCTTTTAATTGGGGTTGGTTTGGAAGAAAATTTTGCTGCTTCTGATCCCCTGGCCCTTTCTCAGCTTACCAATGAGTTTGTTTTTCTCGAAGACGGCGATGTTGCTGAAATCACTAAGCAAAACTACCAAGTCTTTGATGGTAAAAATTCTCCCGTAACCAGAGATATAACTGAAATAGATATAGCAGTTAATGCCGTTACCAAGGGTGAATATTCTCACTTTATGGAAAAAGAAATATATGAACAACCTGACGCAGTCGCCAACACCATCAATGGAAAGCTTGGAGAAGATGATGTCTTAGATAATATATTTGGCCTAGGCTCATCAGAAGTTTTTAGTAAAATTAAAAGGATTCAGTTTGTTGCCTGTGGAACGAGCTTGCATGCAGGTAAGGTGGGAAGATTTTGGTTTGAAAAAATAGCAAAAATTCCTTGTTATGTAGATTTTGCTAGTGAGTATAGATACCGAGATCCACTTGTAGAAGAGGGCACATTGTTTGTGACCATATCCCAATCAGGCGAAACGGCAGACACTTTAGCTGCATTAAGGTATGCACAAGAAAAAGATTATCTGAGCACTCTATCAATTTGCAATGTGCCAACCAGTTCGTTGGCCAGAGAATCCGAACACGTTTTATTCACCAATGCCGGTCCAGAGATAGGGGTTGCTTCCACCAAAGCATTTACCACTCAACTTGCAGGGCTTATGTTGCTTGCCATGTCGATAGCAAAAAGCCTAGATGGAGACAAAGAGTTAAGAAAAAGTCTTGTCATCGAATTAAGATCTTTGCCTGAAATCATCAATGAAACATTAACGCTATCTGACGAGATCTCAGGGATAGTTCCCAACATTGCTGATAAGCACAATGCATTATTTTTAGGTCGAGGAATGTTTTTCCCAATTGTGCAAGAGGGCGCATTAAAGCTTAAAGAAATTTCGTACATCCATGCTGAAGCATATCCAGCAGGCGAGCTAAAACACGGACCATTGGCATTGGTAGATGATCAAATCCCAGTGGTTGCTTTATCGCCTGAAAATACTTTAACTGAAAAATTGGTGTCAAATCTTGAAGAGGTAAAAGCCAGAGGTGGAACGCTTTATGTTTTCGGCGGGCCCAATTCTAAAATTAATCTCGAAAGAGGAACCTATATTCAAATGCCTGAGTGCAGTGAGTTGCTGGCTCCAATTATTTACACTATCCCACTTCAAATTCTTGCCTATCAAGTTGCATGTCAACGTGGAACTGATCTGGATCAACCTAGGAACCTAGCTAAATCTGTGACGGTGGAGTAAGTTTAAACAGCGATTTAAGGAGACCATTATGAAGTACACAGCAATATTAGTGTTTGGGTTTATAGCAACCTCTTGCTCTTTTACCACTGAAACCGAGACTAATAATTACTACTCTTTGGGAATTGATCCCGATCAAGCATGCATACTCAAAGATTATTATTTAGAAAATAATAAAACAATCCCAGAATCTGTAAAAAAGATACTGGATGAAAACAATATCGAGTGCTAAGAAATCACTGTTTAAACTCAATCAGTGACAGTGGAATAATCCTCTATGAAAAAAATTCTGCTAGTTGGTTTTGGAGTTTTGTTTTCGTTTATTGGTTTTGCAAATACATTTTGGGGCAATGACCCATATTTTGGTTTAGCAATTTTGGCACTATCATTTTTTTACTACATTCCTTTGATTGATGCCATAAGAGTAAAGTTAAATAAAAAAATAACCTCTATCGTTTTAGTTGTGATTGGTTTTTTCATCTTATGGAGCAGTGCAGGTGTTGGAGAACTTAGCGATAAATTAGAAATGATGATTGAAAACTTTCCTAATACTAAAATTACAGGATATTAGATACGATGTTAGAGAAGGGTCGGGTTAATTCCACTCTGTTACGGTGGAGTAGTTTCGAAAGGAGAATTAAAATCTTAATAAATGTTAAAAAAAATTAAAGACTCAATACATCAAGACTTAGCAACAAATAAGTTAACCGTTTTTACTGCCTTAGTAATAAACACATTATTGCTAACTTCAAACACTAGAGATGATACCTTTAACGAAATTATTTTTTCGATATGTTTAATTTTGGAGGTGTTAATCATTTTTAATATCTTAGCAATGGCCTATTACAAAGTTAAAAAATAATGGAAGAGAACTAAAACAACATATTTCGAGCAGTGAATTCCAGAATATCTAAAGGTTATTGGATTTGGGGACAGTTTGATACCAATACAACTGATTTAATAAATTCTTTATATAAAGAAATTAACAACAAACTCAATGGGCCTAACTTTGATATTCATTTGACGATATCAGGACCATTTAAATATGATGAAGAAGAACAAAAAGAACTCTTTGACCCTATACCTTCTAAGTTTAATCAGATAGATCTTCAGCTTAAAGGTATTAGCAAGACCAATGAATTTTTTAGGTCACTATTTATTGATGTTGCTCAAAATGAAGACTTAAATAATTTAAAAAACTATATCGATAACAATTTTAGTATTAATTCATTTGAATATTCTCCCCACATAAGTCTTTTTTATGGAATAGAGGGTGATGCCATTAAAAATGAGATAATTAGAAGAGTTAAAACACCTAAAACTGCCATAATGGATAAGATAAGTATTGTTAAGGTTGATGAAGAAATTAAATCTTGGGAAGTTCTGAAATCTTATTCTCTGCTAAAATTTAATTAGTGACGGTGCAATTGAGCATAATAGTTAATCAACATGGGCACACTTTTATCAATTCATATATTAGCTGGAACAATTGCGCTGCTTTGTGCTGCTCTAGCAGTTTCATCTGAGAAAGGAAAAAAATTCCATGTTCTTTCAGGTAGAACATATTTCTGGTGCATGGTTGGTATTTTCTTAACAGCTATTCCAATGTCAATTATTAACAGAAATATCTTTTTATTTCTAATAGCAATTTTTTCTTTCTATTTAGCTTTTGCAGGTATGCGTTTCGCTAAAAATAGAAAAGGTATAGCGACGGCAATTGATTGGGTTGCAGTTAGTTTTATGATTGCATCAGGGTTGGGGATGTGGGCACTGGCTACAATTTACTTCATAAATGACAATTCTCAATACATCACACTGCTTGTTTTTGGATTTATTGCATTAGCGCTCGGATACGGAGATTACAGAAGTCACAAGAATAAATCAGCAACAGGAAAAGAAAGAATCGCAAAGCATCTAACCAATATGATGGCTGGAACCATAGCCGTAATTACAGCAGTCTTAGTAGTTAACGTAAATATTGAACCTATATGGATATGGTGGGTATTACCGACAGCGGTCGTTACTCCAATTATTGCATACTGGAACAAAAAAACTTTGTCACCATGAAATAATTTTTTGCTGTTTCAATACATTCCAAGACTCGAGTAAAATAAAACAGTGGATAATGTAATAGAGGGCGGATGTTTTTGTGGTTCAGTTCGCTATAGTTTTGAGCCCAACAATTTTCCTTCTGCAAATTGCCATTGTTCGATGTGCAGGCGTATTTCAGGAGCTGCTTTTGTTTCTTGGATGGCTATTCCAAGACCTAGTTTTAAATATACAAAAGGAGATCCCAAGAAACTAATCTCCTCCCCTCATGGAGCAAGATATTTTTGCCAAGAGTGTGGGACTCCCATGGTTTGTGTTCTTGATGAAGACCAAAAAAATATTTATATCACTATTTGTAGTTTAGATGAACCACAAGAATTTGAGCCAAAAGGTGATATATATGTTGAAGATATGCTTGATTGGGTAAAAAAATAGAGGAAATTCAATGGAAAAACTTATACTTACAACTGGAAGAATATTGCTTGGCTTATATTTTTTATATCCTGGAATCACAAAAATTCCGCGCTATGATTTTATGCTTGAATACATGGCTCTTCACAATGTGCCCTTTGTAAACATTCTTTTGCCAATAACTATTGTATTGCAGATAGTGTTAGGGTTGATGCTCATCACTGGGTATCGCATTAAGGAACCGGCAATAATCCTTGCAGCTTTAACCATATTCATAAACTTCGGAGTGCATGATTTTTGGAACGAATACCCAAACACAAATACTGGAAGAGAAATGCAAAATTTTGTTAAAAACCTAGGGATTTTTGCTGGGTTGCTTGTATTAAGCGCAAGCCAAAATATCAGTCAATGGAAGCTTTTTAATAACTCTGGAGAGACAATAAAATGAAACCTTTAATACTAGATTCCGCTCTTGGTACAGAGCTTGAAAACCGTGGCGAATATCTCCCAAGCTTTAAAACTTCCATTTGGTCAGCTTATTCCTTGATACATAATCCAGAAGTTATTAAGCAAATTCATATTGATAATATAGAAGCCGGTGCAGATGTTATAACTACATCAAACTATCAAGCTACCCCCGAATTATTAAAACGAGAGCCATCAGCTCCCCCATATGAGGACTTGGCAAAACGATCGCTTGAATTATGCAAAGAAGCAGTAATTAAAACTGGAACACAAACCAAGATAGCTGGATGTTATCCTCCGATTCACGTAACTTTCAGGCCAGACTTGAGTCCAAATGAAAAAAAATTAAGAAAGTTCTATGAGGCATTGGGCAAAGTTTATAAGGATGAAGTAGACGTTATTATTTGCGAGACCATGGCATCAATTTATGAAGGCACAATTGCCGCATCAACTGCAAAAAAATTTTCTGATACAGTGTGGCTAAGCTGGACTACCAGAAGCAACAAGCTTAATAGGCTGCCAAGCACTGAGCTGTTAGATCTTGCAATTAGTGAGGGCCTTAAATTAGATGTTGATTGCCAATTAGTCAATTGCGTACATGCAGATACAGCAAGCATGGCAATTGAAAAACTTAAAAAAGAAAAAAGCTTTGGAATATACGCTAACTCTTCAATCTACAAAAAAAATAAGTTAGAAGGATTTGTGAGCGATTCAGATGAATGGCATTACCACAATCATCAACCCATCACTCCTGTTGACTACAAGGATTTTGTGATGGATTGGGTTAATCATGGTGCCTCTGTCATTGGTGGCTGCTGCAGAACAACAACTGAACATATCAAAGAAATAAAGAAGGTTGTAGATAAACTATGAGCTAGTTTTTTATGTGTTTTAATAATAACTATTTTCTAAATTCACCAAAAGGAGACTAAAAAAATGAAAGGGTTACTAGCCAAATATGGAAGACATTTCTGGGTTTTGGCTTTAGCAGTTTCGCTTTTTGCTTGGTATGACTTGCTATTTGATCAAGGCAGTCTTTTTGATGCGCTAATGTTATCTGGGCTAACATATTATTTTTTTCTTACTGGCACAGGCAGATTAACCAATGAAAATGATCCATTTTATAAATAATCTACCAAAAATTTATACTCATCAAAACAAAGCTTTTCGGTATAAGTTCAGATAATTTGAAGGAATGAAAGAGTTTAAAAATCTTATAGTTTTGGGGCCTCTTATATACGCACTTCATCACTTTGAAGAGCATATTATTTTTAATTTTAGGGAATGGCGGCTATCTTATTTTCCAGATAATAATTCCATTGCTACCGAAGAAGTTCTTCTTCGGCTTATTACAATTCTCTTAATTGTGGTTTTCATGCATATCATTAAAAACAATAGAGGCAGTGCTCATATAGTCTTGTTTTTTTTAATGACTACTCAGGTTGTAAATGCTTTTTTTCATATTTTCTTTAGTTTTTATTTTAATGATTTTAGTCCTGGGGCAATTACAGCATCGCTTCTATATCTTCCTATAAATGCTTTAATTATTCGATCTGCTTTTCAAGAAGGCTTTTTAAAAAGCTATTTAGAGCTATTTCTACTTTTTGTTGGAGGCATAACCACCTTTGCATTATTTGAATTGATTGGCCCACAAGTAATAGCGTATTCAATCATGCTTATGCCTTTTTATTACATAATCATAAATAAATTAGATGCAGCAAAGGCCTAAGCCATCTAATTAGATTTCTTGTATAGTTAAATATAGGAGCCTGTTATGAAAATTATATTATTGATACTTTTAACCTTTTCTTCACATACTTTTGCCCATAGCGCCAAAAATGGCGATTTTTTAGGCACTTGGAGGCTAGTCGAATTTGCAACAGATGATCAATACCAAGACGTCCCAACCCCAACCCCAATAAAAATGTATATGAATGGAGAATTTATAATTATCTTTTATTTAGAAAATAAGATGCATTTTAATAAGGGCACATATGTTCTGGAAAACGGAAAGGTAACTGAAACCATCCTTGCCAGCAGCACTGAGTCTCTGATAGGCGAGAAAGTAACTTTCAAGCCAAATTTTATGGGTGATAAAAATTCATTCAATCTAAAAATTGACTTTGGAGATTATAAGAGTTTTGAAAGATGGGAAAAAACTCATTGTGATGTTGTAAAGTGTGCCGAAATAAGAACTAGAAATAATTAACGCAATTTAAAGAGCTCTTCTACAGAGCACCTTAATGTTTTTGCAATTTTTAATGCAAGAACAGTTGATGGTACATAAATACCATTTTCAATTGCATTAATGCTTTTTCTTGAGACCTCGGCACTTTCAGATAGCTCCAATTGCGTTAAGCCAGCCGCTTTTCTGATTTCCTCTAAATTGTTTGAAAGTTTTTCATGGCTTTTACCCATTTCGCGATTCTCTAAAGTCACCTATAGCAAACCAAACCAAGAGCACCCCAAAAATGAGCCATGCAAAGGCCGCGATTTGATAAATCATATTGTTAGCTAGCTCAAAACTCCAATTGGACCAATCCTGCATCGAGTACAGAACAAAAATACCAATGCCATTTATTACATATCCCGCTGTAGCAAGTTTGTAATATCTAAGCGCATTAAATTCATCATACAAAGCATTATTAGATTGTTCGTCACTAAGAAAGTAGTAAGAGAGTGTTAAGTAACCAGATCCCAAGAAAACCAAAATGCCAGGAATAAACATCATGTTATGATTCATGAGGTGCCAAGCCAAACCAAAGCCAAGCAATTCAAGCAACAGGTAGGTTGCAAAAAAAACCTGAACAGCACCACATATAAAAAGCACTAAAAAACGTTTAAAAAAAGTCATTTATTGCTCCTCAAATTCTTCAACAACTTTAGAAATTTTCTCTGCTTCATGTATATTAAATTCCTTGCCTACATAATGTCTTAAAGCCTTGCTGGCATAGAAACCCAAGACAAAGGCAATAGCAAAGCTTATTTCCCAAGAAACATTCCATGAATAATAAAGTACATAAAAGTTAAAGAAGCCAATACCTATCCCAATTCCCTGCGATAGTTCGGACCAATGCAACACAATAAATTTTTTCATTTTAATCAGTATTTAATCTTTTGGTTTTCGCCAACCAAGCGCTGCACCAATTGCAACTCCCACCGCTATCCAGACTGGTTCATTTGTTGCTACATATAGCGCAGCTCCTATTGCCACACCCACACCAATCCAGTTTCCAGAGTTGTCAAAATTTTTCTTTTCTTTACTCATTTGTTTCTCTCAAAATTAATCAAAGAAGTTGTTGCCAATAATGCATGTATGAATGTAGCAAACCTTTTTCTTCAATAATTGAAACAAGCAGGATTGCCGTAGCCCATACAGTTAACAACGAGATAATTATTAATCTACCCATAATTTATTTTATTTTTTTTCAAAAGCATCCACAGCCTGATTTATTTCCTCGCTTGTATTTGGATAAAGATAGCCAGCAATAATTTGCCCAATGCCGATGGCAGTTACTAATGCTCCAACCCCCATTAAGATTTCGCCTAAAAAGAAGACACCAAAAAGAAAAAGACCCACGCCAGTAAAAAGGGTAACCACACCAGTTCTTCTATAATCAATTGGCTCTTTTTTTCTTTCATCAAGCATGCTAATTAAGTCCTGCATCTTTGAAGGATCATCAATATTTTTAGATATCTCTAATATTGTTTTATTTTTATCCTTGCTTTCAAAATACAACCAGATAAAAACTGATACAGGTATTATTATTCCGCTCATTATCCCCAATACAGGTACTATGTTGATTTCCGTCACCACGATCTTCTCCTATCTTTTTTCGAAGTTTTCAACGGCTTTGT
This sequence comes from uncultured SAR86 cluster bacterium, assembly GCA_902595065.1. Taxonomy (GTDB): domain Bacteria; phylum Pseudomonadota; class Gammaproteobacteria; order Magnimaribacterales; family D2472; genus D2472. The sequence goes on along the minus strand of CACJOM010000001.1, from coordinate 478,317 downwards.
TAACCGCCTCAACCTCACCTGAATGCTTGTAACCAACATACATGCAAACTAGACCCAGTCCGATGACCATTAATCCTGTGCCTTGAAATAACAATCCTAACGGATCATATAAAACAACACCAATCAGACTAAATCCAAGTCCCACATACATTATAAAATTACCTTTTTCATTTGATGAATAGCTCATTATTTTCTCCTTGCTAAAATGTAACGTAAACTTATCATCATAATTATGAGAAGTAAAGGTTACATTAAAAAAATAGATGAATTTTTAGATTGCCAATTAGCAAGAAATGAAATAATTGCTAATTTAGTTTATATTATGCCTATGTGTGATTGCTGTAGCTGCTGTAACTGCGATTGTTGCTCATAAGCAACAACTAAAGTTTTTCTATATAAACTCTTTTAATGGGCTTAGTACTTCTATGTCAATAATAAAATGCTAGTAAAGCAAATACCCATCCGAAACGACCTTAAAAATTACATGTACCTAATGGCATGTGAAAACACATTTGAGGCTATAGCTATAGATCCATTGGATCATGCTTTATGCCTTGAGACGGCAAATACAATGGGATGGAAAATAAAAATAGTGGCTAACACTCATCACCATCATGATCATATTGGCGGCAATGGTCCGGTGATTGCTGCGACGGGTGCTGAATTGGTTTCTCATCAAGATGCAATGGATGCGATACCCGATGTTGATAGAGGTTTGAATGCTGGAGATGAGTTGCAGTGTGGCGACTTTATCTTAAAAGTGTTGGACACACCTGGACATACGATGAGTCACATTTGTTTATATTATCCCGGTAACGCAGACGAGCAACCTGCATTGTTTTGTGGAGACACATTATTTAATGCAGGGGTAGGCAGGTGTGATTTTGGTGGCGAGCCTAAAATTCTCCATAAGACTTTTGAGGATCACATTTTCCCGCTTGCTGATAGCGTTCGAATTTTTCCTGGCCATGATTACATTGAGAATAATCTAGAGTTTACTCTTGATCGTGAGCCAGACAACAAGATTGCACTTTCTCTGCGAGACGAATTTAAAAATGGCTTGGATGCAGAAAGTTTTGTTAGTGATATTGGTTTAGAGCGCCAAATCAATGTTTTTTTTAGACTTAATGAAAATCAAATTCGAGAAGGTCTCGCATCCAGTCTTAATCTGGATGTGGCAAGTTTAGACAACCAAAAAACCTTTATTGGCCTGCGTAAATTAAGGGATAGTTGGTAGAAACAAAGAACCCACTTGACGAGTATGCTTTAATGGTTGCAGTAAATGAATTTGTTCAATAGAATCAAACCCTCAAACGACATGAATACTCAAGTAAACGCAGATAAGGCATCCATTACACTATCATTGGCATGCATGATTCACTGCCTTTTAATGCCCTCATTCTTAGTTTTGACTTCAGGGTTTTTCGCTCTATCAATAGACAACGAGCTTATTCACAAGGCATTCCTAATAATTGTGCTCCCGGTCAGCTTGTATGCTTTGATCACTGGGTACAGAAATCACAAAATTCTTTCATATTTTTATTTGGGTACATCAGGCCTGTGGATTCTTATCTTTGCAGTTTTTTTTGGAGAAGGTGTCCTCGGAGAGTTCGCTGAGAAGTCCTTAACTTTGCTGGGTTCGATAATAGTTGCCTCTGCACATTACAAAAACTATAAAGCCTGCAAAGAACTTGATTGTTCCTGTCATGAGTGATGGCAACAATCACGTTAAGAAAGTTTCATAGATACATTAGTTTGCTCATAGCAGTTCAACTCCTTTTATGGACTATCTCCGGTATTTATTTTTCTTTCAATAAAATAGAAAATGTTCGCGGCGAACAATATCGTGTACCTAAAGCAGAGACCCTCATAGTTGATAGCCTTAAATTAGAAAAATTAGACTTTGAATCTGCAATGCAGATCATAAAAGAAGGCACAATTCTTCAGCCACAAACTATAGAAATTATCGAAGAACCAAAAAGAGGCTCAGAATATAGAGGACGAAATTTGCCTTTGTATAAAGTTGTTTCTCTTTCCAATGAAGGCAAAGAAATCAATGTTTATCAAGATCCATTTACCGGTGAAATTGTTGCAATAAGATCTGCTCAGTGGAGAATCTGGGATCTGATGTGGGGCCTGCATATTATGGATTGGGTAGATAGAGACAATATTGATAATTTTTTGTTAAAGGTTTTCTCTTTTCTTGCTTTTTTAACATCCATCTCTGGAATAACTTTATTTTTTATTAAAGATCAGTATTTGTAATAGAAATAATACTTAATCATAATCAATATTAACCTTATGGAAATGCAAAAAGCGGTAGATGTTTTTGGAACTTGGGCTGAACAAGGAAAAGACATTGGTATGGAAAAAGGTCATTCTGCAGCAGTCAGCGAGATGCTTGATTTCGCAGTTAAGGAAAGAGAATATCTTAATGAAAAATTTTCATTTTTAGATTTAGGCTGTGGCAATGGCTGGGTGGTAAGAGACATCGCTAAAAATTCCTTATGTATAGATGCTCATGGCATTGATGGAGCCACTCAAATGATTGCAAATGCAAGAGAGCGAGGAGGTAGCGAGGAGTATATTCTTAGCAACATTGATGAGTATGAGCCCGCCCAGGGATACGACCTTATTCACTCTATGGAGGTGCTTTATTATCTTGAAGATCCAGCCTCTATATTAAAAAAAATAGCCGACTCTTGGCTTAATACAGGGGGAAGATTGATTGCTGGTATAGATTTGTACTATGAAAATATTGATTCTCATTCATGGGAAGAAAAAGTAGGGACAAGAATGCTGATGTTTAAAGAGACAGAATGGGTCAATTTTTTTAAGCAAGCAGGGTTTAGTGATGTGAGAAGCTGGCGAGCCAATCAATCCAAGGATTGGGCGGGAACTTTGGTTTTAACTGGAAAAAAATAATTTTGTAAGATGTTTAACAAATTAGATCATCTTATTGTTGCCGTTAAAGACTTGAAGGAGGCTGAAAATAATTACCAAAAATTATTTGGCATGGGTCCTGTTTGGAGTGGTGCGCACAAAGAATTAGGCACAAGCAATTCCTTGTTTAATTTTCAAAATACTTATTTTGAGTTACTGGCTCCTACCAGTGAGGGTTTAGGTGCAGATCTAGTAAATTATTACCTAGATACAACTGGCGAAGGCCTGATTGGGATGGTCTTTGCCACAGAGAATATTGCTGGCGTCCATAGCTCCCTTCAAGAAAAGAAGTTCCTTATGGGTGATCCTTCTGATGGTGAGGGTATAAATTCTTCTGATCAGAGGGTTAGAAAATGGAAAAATTTGTTTCTTCCTCCCGAGCTCACCAGAGGTATCTTTTCTTTTGTTATTGAGCACACCGAGGGAAACCTTCCTCAGCCAAAAGATTTCGAGCCATCATCTCCTCACAAACTAGACCATGTTGTAATTAATACCAATGATGCAGATGGCTTTATAGAAATCTATCAAGACATCTTTAACATTCGTCTTGCCCTTGACAAGGTTATTGAGCATTGGCAAAAAAGAATGCTCTTTTTTAGATTGAACAAAACCACCATAGAAGTTATAGAACAAGAAGATGATTTGCCACCTGGCGATAAAATGTGGGGCTTGGCTTGGGATGTAAAAGATATAAAAAAAGCTCATCAACGACTTTTGGATGAAGGAATTGAAGTAACGCCCATTCAAAAAGGCGTGAAGGAAAAAACTTTGGTTGCTACAGTAAAATCACATACCCAAAATGTTCCAACGCTTCTTATTCAGCATTTAGATTAGAAGAACCAAATCTTTTATTTTTAGATCCTTCGTGTAATATGTTGAGCATTCCGTTGGCTTAAATTAAATAACATGATTGAGATAATTTTATACACCTTACTGTTATATTTTTTACAGTTGTTTCTTCCGGTGACTCTTAAATCTAAAATGACACCAGAAATGTTTCAGAGATCAAGGCGCGCAACTGAAAATTTAAAAGAATCATTGCCAGCTTTTTTAGCATTAGCAATTCTTTCAATTAGTCTTGATGTCCAGACCAACGATGCATCTGCATATGGATGGCTTTTTTTAAGGATAATTTTTGCAGTAATTTATATTTCAGGATTTAACTTAAAGCCTGCCAATGCTGCCGGGCATAGAGCTCAACCTTTAAGAAGCTTTATTTGGGCTTTATCTATTGTTGCTTTATTTGATATGGGTTTTAATTTCATTCGATGAAAAAATTTATTTCTTCTTTTTTAATATTTATGCTCCCATTTTTTTCGGGATTTCTGGCCACATCTGCTATTAATGATGCCACTATTCACTCAGAAAAAATTGTTTTAGGTTCTGGTTGTTTTTGGGGAGCTGAAAAGGGATATGAATCTTTGCCTGGCGTCATAGATGCGGTTTCTGGCTACGCTGATGGAAACGGCGTTAAAGCTTCATATAGAGAAATTACTAAACTTAAAAATAAGTTTAACGACAATAATCATGCTGAGGTAGTTGAGGTTACTTATAACAAGAACCTAATTTCAACTGAAGCGCTTCTAATGCATTTTTTTGAATCTCATGATCCAACTCAAGTCAATCGACAAGGAAATGATATTGGTACTCAGTACAGATCCACTATTTTGTATTCAACAGATGAGCAGAAAAAAGTAATTAACGAAGTGCTTCATACATTTCAAGGCCTTCTTTCAGCTGCAGGTTATGGCCCCATTGCAACTTCTGTAAAACCCCTTCAAAAGTTTTATAGGGCAGAAACATATCACCAAGACTACATAGCAAAAAATCCAAATGGATATTGTCCAGATCACTCGACAGGAGTTAGATTTATTAGAAAAGAAAAAGCGCCAAACACTGATAATGCAAAATTACTTCTTGGCAAGCAGATTATTGTTATTGAGGCTGCAGGTTATTGTCCATACTGTGAAAAATTTAGAGCCGATGTTGTGAAAGACTATTTTGGCGATATTCCATTAGCATTTAGGTTAGCTAGTCAGCTAGAAGGTTTAGAGATAAAGTCGCCTACATGGGCTACTCCAACTATCCTATTTTTAGAAGACGGTAAAGAGGCCTTTGGTTTTCAGGGATATCTTAGTCCGAAGGAATTTTATCAAGCGCTTGGTTATTTTAAGCTTGGAGACACGGAAGCCTATAAAGTTGCTTTTCAGAAGGGAACAGACGCAAGGTTTTGCAAAGAATATGAAATCTTTAAAAATACTCCAGATGGTATTTTTGTAGATAAATTAAGTGGAGCTCCATTATTTGATACCAAAGATAGATTTAATTCTTCCACCGGATGGCTTTCATTCACTGCACCAGTTGATGGTTCGGTATACACAAAACCCGATAACAGCTATGGAATGAGAAGAACAGAAATACGATCAGTAACCTCTGATATTCATTTAGGACATGTATTTCAAGATGGACCAAATGGCATGCCAAGATACTGCATTAATGCTACTGTTCTCGAATTTAAACCTAGAGATAATTCAAGTTAAATTTTTACAATATTGCAAAAATTTTAACTAGGTTTATAATTGCTCTATCGTGATTTGATCCTATTGCCGCGATATAAAAAGAAAGCGCTAAAACGGAATTTGTTCCCAGGATTTACATAAAACTTAATGTTAACCATTGGTTTAACTTTTGTTTTTAATTTAGAGGTAAATAATTATGAAAAGACAGTTAATAGATAGATTAAATGATGGTCCTGTGATTTGTGCAGAAGGGTTCTTATTTGAAGTAGAAAAAAGAGGCTATTTGGCTTCAGGGGAGTTCGTCCCCATGGTTGCATTAGAGCATCCAGAGGCGCTAGAAAATCTGCATAAAGACTTTCAACATGCAGGTTCTGATATTGTTCAGGCCTTTACCTATAACGGACATAGAGAAAAAATGAGAGTTATTGGCAAGGAGGAACTTTTGGAGCCACTCAACAGAGCCGCACTTAAGATTGCAAAAAAAGTAGCTGATAATCCTATTGGTGGAGGAGAGCCTAATTTAATGTCTGGAAATATTTCAAATTCAAATATTTGGGAAGAAGGCAATAAGGAGTCTCAGCTGGAAGTAGAGCGTATGTTCAATGAAATGGTTGATTGGGCTGTTGATGAGGGAGCTGATTTAATTATGGGAGAAACTTTCTACTATGCTGAGGAAGCATATAAGGCACTGGAGATTATTCAAAAGTCTGGACTGCCTTCAGTTATAAATATTGCTCCAATGGGAGAAAATATTATGCGTGATGGAGTTTCAATAGTTGATACGTGCAAGGAGTTAGAGCAAAGGGGCGCTGATGTTGTTGGCATGAACTGTTTTAGAGGCCCAGCAACCATGCTTCCGTATCTAAAACAAATAAGAGAAGCTATTAGTTGCCACATGGCTGCTTTACCGCTTCCATTTAGAACCACTGAAGAACATCCTACATTTTTCAATTTGCCTGATAACAATGGCTGTACTTGTCATGCGCCACACGGCAGAACATTTCCAACTGCCTTGGATCCTCTTTATTGCAATAGATACGAAATGCGCGAGTTTTTTAAAGAAGTTCACGATATAGGTATCAGATTGCTTGGTGTTTGTTGCGGGGCCACGCCTATGCACCAAAGAGAAGTAGCAGAAGCCGTTGGTTTGACTGTGCCAGCAAGTAAATATAGAGAGAAAATGGAAAATCATTTTATGTATGGCACAAATGAAAGAACAGCAAAGCATATGCAGGATTACGGCGATACTGCTTAATGCCTAGCCTTTTAATCATGTGCTAAATGATTAAAATAATATTACCCTATCTTGTATGAAGGTAATATTTTGACTGATCTAACCGTTAATGATGTCTATGCAATTGGTGCGCCAATTGTTCTGGCAATGATCTTAGGCGAGCTTTTAATTTCCAATTGGCAAAATAAAAAATATTACAGTCAAAAAGATACCCTTTGCACTATAGGCCTGTTAACCGGAAACATCATTGTAGCGTTTTCAATTAAAGGCCTCGTCTTAGCTTTTCACTTTTTTCTTTATCAATTTAGGATCATTGATCTTGCTAGCCTTATTCCCTTGTGGGCAATTTGGATTTTAACTTTTGTGATGATTGATTTTGTTTTTTATATCTATCATAGACTGTCTCACAGGGTCAGATTCCTATGGGCAGTTCATTTAAGCCATCATTCAAGTGAAGAGATGAATTTTGCAGTTTCATTCAGGCAGGCATGGTTTGGCCCCATTTCAAAAATACCATTTTTTATGGCTCTTCCTTTATTGGGATTCGATCCAACAATTATTGCTGTAGCAGGTGTGATGAGCACTTTATGGGGAATAGTGGGCCACACGCAAATCGTTGGGAAACTCGGTGTTTTGGAATGGTTTTTTAATACTCCATCGCATCACAGGGTTCACCATGGGGCTAACAAGCAATACATAGACAAAAATTATGGAAACCTGTTGATTATTTGGGACAGAATCTTTGGAACATTTGAGCCAGAAGAAGAGCCTGTAAAATTTGGCTTGGTAAATAATGTTAATACCTTCAATCCCACAAAGATAACCTTTATGGCTTGGTCATCTATGATCAATGACCTCAAAAACAAAAATAATTTTATTGAGATACTAAGTACAATTTTTGGACCGCCAAATACTCATATGAAAAATAAAGTTTAGAATGTCTTACAAAGAAACTTTTATAAATATATAAAACTATTCAAAAGATAGGTTATAAAAAACAACAGATATCATGAAGTCATCAAATTTCTTCCTTTTATGGATTTTTGGATTTTTTTTGCTTTTATCTTTTGATTTGTTTGTCGAGGCATTTGTTTTTGAATGGCTGGATTGGAACGGAACAAATAAAAATGATTGGTTTTTTGCATTATGGTGGGGGCTTGTTGTTGTTTGGGCTTTGTATGGTTTTTTAAAGCTTCGCTCGATTTGGAGCGCACCTGATTAAGATGGATAAAATGAAAGAATTATTTACATGCTTGTTATTACTATCTTCTTTTGTGATATCTGAGAATGTAATGAGTTTAACAAAGGAGTTCAATTTGAATAATGAGATATATAAAGTTCTTACTCTAGATGAGTGGGAGCAAGCCCAGGCTTCTGGAGTAATAATTACTGAACTAGATAAAGCAGATGGTTTCATTCATCTTTCTACAGCAAATCAACTTAATGCAACTTTGTCTTTGTATTTTGGTAAAGAAGAATCAGTTGTATTGCTTCAAGTCGAACATGCGCAGATACATGACAAACTAAAATTTGAAGCTCCTGTACCACCCGGAAAGAGAACCAGCACATTTCCACATTACTATGGCGATCTAAATATCAAGGCTGTTTCTCAGGTATGGCAACTAAAGCGTGGTGCATTTGAGATACCAATTGAAGTCATGTTACAAGCTGAACAAGGGCCTAACTCTTAAAGCTTAAATGTAAAATTAAATATATATGAAAACATTAAAAGAAGAAGTACATTTAAATTGCTCAGCCGATGAGCTTTGGACAATTCTTTCTGATATTGGAAGATCTGACTGGGTTCCTACAATTGAGAAGATCTCACTAGAAGGCGATTGCAGACACTTTGAGATGACTGGGATGGGGAAGATTACTGAAAAAATTTTAAAACAAGATAATGCAAGCAGAACTCTTCAATACTCTGCCATAGATACTCCTGCCCCCATTGAACATCATTTAGCAACCATGCAAGTAACCCCCCTCAATAACCAAGAGTGTGTGCTTAGTTGGACAACTGAAATCTCTCCAGATATTTTTGCTGACGGCATTCACCAAGGAATGCTTGCATCGATTGAAGGCATTAAAAAAATTATCTAACAATGATCTGTAACATCTGCAGATCTGATGCTGTCTCAAGCTTTACAACGCTAGATAATAAAACTTATTGGAGTTGTAGTATTTGTGGATGCAAGTTTTTAGATAAGGCTTATTTCATCGACAGATCAGAAGAGGAAAAACGATACCTAGAGCACAATAACGACATCAGTGATAATGAATATAGGAAATTTTTATCAAAACTTTCTGACCCGCTAAAAGAAAAATTATCTCATGGTTCCCATGGTTTAGATTTTGGTTGTGGCCCAGGGCCAGCGCTAGCAGATATGTTAATTCAAGAGGGTTTTAAGGTTTCACTCTATGACCCATTTTTTTATCCCAGCGAGGATGTACTTACAAAACAATATGATTTTATAACCTGTACAGAAACCGCAGAGCATTTTCATGATCCATATAAAGAGTTTAATATTCTCGATGATCTTCTAAAGCCAGGTGGCTGGCTGGGTGTGATGACTTCTTTTTTAACTTCAGATGAGATGTTTGAGAATTGGTATTATCGAAGAGATCCAACTCACGTGACTTTTTATTGTGAAAAAACTTTTCAAGTGATAGCCTCTCAAAGGAACTGGAAATGCGAAATAAAATCAAAGGATATAGTGCTCCTACAAAAAAATTATGATTAAAGCACCCAACTCATTTATTCAGCGTATAAAATTTATCGGACCAAGCATTATTGTAACTGGCAGTATTGTTGGAAGCGGCTCAATAGCCCTATCACCATTACTGGGGGCAGCGACTGGCTTTGCTTTGTTATGGTGGCTACTACTGAGCCTTTGGAGCAAACCCCTTATTCAAGCTGAGATTAGTCGTTATGTCATAGCAACTAATCAGACTTTTCTGGAATCATTTTCAGATATGCCTGGGCCAAAAACAAACCTAAATGGTAAGCAAGCCTCATGGTTGGTTTGGTTCATGTTCATTGGTGTGATTCCATCCGTTGCCGGAATGGGAGGCCTTGCTGGAGCCGTAGCAGAGGCGGGACACTTAATGATCCCAATGCTAAGTACTGAAATATGGGTTGCAACTGCATGCTTCATAACTTGGTTTATTCTATATCTCGGCACCTACCAAACACTGGAAAAAATTCTTCTTGGTATGGTTTTCTTTTTTTCAGTGGTCACTTTAATTATTGCTATTTCAATGCAATCAACACCTTATGCAATTTCAGGCTCACAAATCATAGAAGGCCTTTCATTTTCATTTCCATTTGAGCATGCAGCTTTAGCCCTTGCAGTTTTTGGCTTTACTGGAATAAGTTATGGAGAAATTATGGCATACACCTACTGGTGCTTAGAAAAAGGCTATGCCAAACACAACGGCGATCAAAAAGAAGTTAAGGCTTGGATCAAAGTAATGCAAACAGATGTTTGGGCAACAGTTTTTTTCGTAACCATAGGCACTCTTCCATTTTTTCTCTTAGGTGCTGCCGTGTTAAATACTTTGGGGCTTTATCCTCCTCCTGACGGAGATATCATTCAAACCCTCTTGAATATGTTTACAACAATTTTGGGAACTTGGGCAAAATGGTTTTTTATTCCATTGGCCTTTTTTGTTCTTTTCTCCACTCTGTTGTCTGGAACAGCAGCATTCACGAGAACAATTTCAGATTATCTAATCTCAATGGGCCTGGTTGATGAAAAAGAAAAAACAAGGATGCACTTAATTAAAATTATTGCATTTGTTATACCGCTATTCTCAGCCATTGCTTATTTTTTACTTCCCAATCCAATCACCCTTTTGTTGATTGCGGGTATTTGGGCAGCGTTAGGTCTTCCCATCATCAACATAGGAGCTTTGTACTTAACAAGTAAATTGAGTGAGGACTTGCAGCCAAAATTAATAACTAAAATTATATTGTGGGCGACTTTGATTTTACAGATCTCAATGGCAATGCTAATTTTATACAGCCAAATCATAGGGTTTAATTAGCGATAAATTTTTAAAAATATCTTTTATGGCATAAAATGCCGGACTACTTCTTGGACAAAAAAATGAATCAGTTAGATAAAAGACGATCCTACATTCATCCAGAGGGCTTCAAGTTTGCAGCAATCTCTCTATCGTTCTCCATAATCCTCACATTGGTTTCTCAGATTGCATCGACAATTGGTTTTGCTCTAACTTTTTTTATTATTTGGTTTTTTAGAGACCCTAAAAGAGATACGCCTCAAGATCCTAATTTAATTATTAGCTCAGCGGACGGCAAGGTGTGCTTGATAGATGAGGCTTATCCCCCAAAGGAAACTCCACTCAAAGAAGAAAAAATGAAACGCATTTGTGTTTTTATGAATGTATTTAATGTTCATGTAAATAGAAGCCCCATCCAAGGGGATGCTCAACACATTATTTATAAAACCGGCCAATTCCTTAATGCGAGTCTTGATAAAGCCAGTGATAAAAATGAGAGAAACAGTTTGGTCATAAAAACTGAAAACGGAACTCAGATTGTAGTTGTTCAAATAGCAGGCTTAATTGCCAGAAGAATCTTAAGCTTCATCTCTCCGAATCATAAGCTTCTCCAGGGAGAAAGGTTTGGTTTGATAAGATTTGGCTCAAGAGTTGATATTTACATGCCATTAGACGCTGTAGAAAAATGTAAAGTCGGAGATAAGGTAGTTGCTGGAGAATCAATTTTAGCAGCCCTAAGATAACAAATGAAAAAACTAGATTTTAAAGTTCTTCTGCCAAATATTATTACATTGACTGGGCTGAGCTTTGGTTTAAGCTCGATTAGATTTGCAATAGAATCGGATTTTAATTTAGCTATTGTTTGTATTCTATTTGCTGGAGTATGTGACGTACTGGATGGTATGCTAGCAAGGCACCTTCAAAGTGAATCCGATCTTGGAGCCCAGTTAGACTCATTATCAGATTTCTTAAGCTTTGGTATTGCACCTGGTTTGTTGATCTACATGTCTATTTTTAATCAAGAAAATGGGATTGGTGCATTTGCTGCCTTGGCTTTCATAATATTTTCTTGCTTAAGGCTAGCTTTATATAATGTGAGATTAGAGAAATCTAAGACCACAGATGGAGAGCCAGAGCACTTTTTTAGTGGTATTCCAACTCCCGTTGGCGCAATTTTGATTATGCTGCCATTAACCCACTCATTCATGGGATATAACTGGGCTTATGAAAATCTTAATTTTGTAGCCGGTTATATTATTCTAATAAGTGGTTTGCTTGTAAGCAGAATTCCAACTTTTTCAATAAAGCGTAAGCGAGCATTCATTGAATCAAAACCATTCTTTCTTGTATTATTTTCTATCATTGCACTTAGCATGATCAACTTTCTTTGGATCACCATTAATGTTTTGGCGTTAATTTATTTGCTTACCATTCCTCTATCTATAATAGCCTGGCAGAACGGTTCAAAGTAGAAGCTCCATTAATCAAATAGAGCTTCTATTAAATCAACTACTTGGTATATTTGAAATAGCCTTCTGTGGGTATCATCAAATGTGCATAATCAGTCCCTGCAAACATTACATAGGGAGCTCCACTCATAAAATCTGTAGGAAATTTTTCGATGGTAGCCGGATCTTTTGGCATGAGCATTAAATGAGGCCCAGATTCAATCCATTCACCTGGAGTTGAATCTTCCTTGTTGAGGACTCCAGCCTTGGTATTATCTTCTCCCATATCTCCATTAAGCATCCACATGAAACTATCTCGTTCCATCTCAGGTTTTTTGCCTTGCATATATGCCATCATCCATTTCATGCCCTCATCGTCATGACATACCGCCATGGCCTCATGAGGATTTTTCCAACCTTTTTCTGGATAAGGCCTTGGATTGGCAGATTGACATGTCCAGCCATTATTACCTTCTCTGATCACTTCTCCACTGGCACCAATGATTGCAGCATTATTACCAATAAAAGAGGGGGCTGCACTGGAATAAGCCCATATTTGCCATTTATCTGAGGTATGTGGTCCATAAGGCTCATAGGCATACATTGAGACCGAAATTATTAATAGCGAAACTAAGCTAAATTTTTTGTACATTTTTATTTCTCCTGTAAACACACTATAGTTATTCATAGAGTAAGTTCTCCATGAATACGTTTCTTAAAATTATTGCATACTTTTGTATTGCCACAACACCCATCCAAATTATCATTGTTTTATGGGGCATACAAATTGTGTCCTCATCTGATTATGGGATCCTCACATTATCTAACATTGAATTTATTAATAACTACTTCATATTATTGTTACCAATAGTTGATTGGTTTTATTCATGGTTTTGGAATGTTTGGCTGAACTTCGTTTTTTCATTGCCACTTATTCTTTCTCAAACATTTAAAGCAATTATTAGTACCTGGCTGGGTTTTTGGTTACTTAAAAAAATAAATTAATATTATGAAAAAAATACTTCTTATCTTAGCGTGCCTTCTTTTAGCACTTGTTGCCTGGGTTTTCCCTTATATTGATGAACTGCGTGACCAAGGCCTAACAGTTGAAACGGCATATGGTTATTTTTTTGGCGGACCAGACCACCCTTTTGATCCTAATGATGCAGTTACACAACTTGATTATTCAAAAGAAAGTTCTTGGGCGTCTCTTCCTCAGATAGTTGATGAAGCTGACTTAATTCCTGCAGGGGAAATTGGCGTCGATCAATTAAATTCAAAGGTAGATGTTTTCTTTGTTCACCCGACTGGTTACTTAAAGGGACATCATTGGACTGACCCTTTAGAAGTAGAGTCGGCCACAAAAGAGAATACCCAGTGGATGATGGCCAATCAAGCCAGTGCCTATAATGGTTGTTGTAGCATTTATGCGCCTCATTACCGTCAAGCATCTATATATAGTTACTTTGGCAGCGATGAGCTACGTGAAGAGATTCATGCCTTTGTTTATCAGGATGTAAAAAAATCATTCGAGTATTTTATTAAAAACTATAGCAAGGGAAGACCATTTATTCTTGCTAGTCATAGTCAAGGTACTCACCATTCAATTAGATTGTTAGCTGAAGAAATTGATGGATCAGATTTGCACTCAAGAATGGTTGGAGCATACATCATAGGTGGAGAAATCTCTAAAGACTGGATAAAAGGAATGAGCGATATTTCGATTTGTGACAGCCCCTCTCAATTAGGATGTCTTGTTCATTGGGATACGATAAATGTTACTTATCTCAACAAGGACATGCCAAGGTATAAAAATAATATTTGTGTTAACCCTATAACTTGGAAAAATGAAGGATCTTTGTCTGATCTTTCTGATTCAAAGGGAGCAGTGTATGTCTCAGGTCAATTTGCGTTAGATTTCACAGGTGATGATGGCCCTAAAGGAGAGAATTTTGGCCCTTTGGAGGCTCCAATTAAGCAATATGTTCAGGCTCAATGTAAAAACGGCATCTTATTTGCATCTGACCAAACCGGAACAAGATTTCAGGCGTTTGGAGGCTCTGTAGGTAATTATCATGGTCTTGATTATGCTCTTTTTTATATGGACATTCGTGAGAATGCCATGCTTAAAGTTAAGACCTATTTAGACAATATTCCTCAATAAGAAGAAGTTTATATATGTCAGCATACTTATCTTTATTAGGCGCAATTATTTTTGAGGTTGCAGGCACCCTAATGCTTCCACTTACAAAGGAGTTCTCTGAAAAGTTACCTACTTTTATTATGTGCGTTTGTTACTTTGCTTCATTCTATTTCTTAACGCTTGCCTTAAGGGCTATACCACTTGCAATTGTTTACGCTTGTTGGAGTGGCTTAGGAGTATTATCTATTGCAGTTTTGTCTTATTTTATTTATGGGCAGGGATTAAGTTGGCAGGCTATCTTAGGATTGTTCTTAATAGTAAATGGAGTAATTCTTGTTAATATATATTCAACTCATTAATCAGGTATAAAGCAAAAATGACAGATTCAATTGCAACCCTATCGAAAGAAAATGATATTTCTATAATTAAGCTTGATGATGGTAAGGCTAACGCCTTTTCATATGACATGCTATCTCAAGTAAATGACCTTTTGAAAAAGGTACCGAGAGACTCAGGGGCACTTGTTATAACTGGTAGAGAGGGGTTGTTTTCAGGCGGATTTGATCTTAAAACATTGGCAACAGGTGATATGGAGAAAATAACTAAAATGGTTCAGTTAGGATATCGCCTTCTTTTGGAATTATTTTCGTTTGATAGACCAATTGTCGCAGCTGTTTCGGGTCATTCAATTGCTCTCGGATTATTCGTAACTTGCTCAGCAGACTATCGAATTGCTATTGATGGAAAATATGTATGTCAGGCAAATGAAGTAAGAAATAATATGGATATCCCAACGCAAATTATGGAAATTATTAGAGCCAGAGTAAATAAAAAATATTTTTACTCAGCTGTTTATCATTCAGATGCTTATTCAGTGCAGGACTCCATTGAAGTCGGTTATATTGATGAGGTTGTTTCTGAAGATCAATTTATGGAAAGGGTCATGGAAAAGGCAAAAGAGTTAGCAACACTTCCCCATCCGTTCTATGCAAACACTAAAAAAACTGCTCAAGATGATGTAAGACAAAAAATTGCAGATGCGATAGATAAGTATGAAAATCTAGCAGGCCTCAAAAAATAGAACTAGATACTAAAACCATATAGACTACTCCCAATGAGCAAATACAAAATATTCATTCCAGAGCATTTGCGTGCATATAGGCCTAGGCCACTTAGATGGTTGGGCAAGTTTTTGATGAAGATCACAGGCTGGAAAACAACAGGTCATTTACCAAAAGATGAGCGCGTTGTACTAATAGCTGGTCCTCATACTTCAAACTGGGACTTCGTTCTTGCTATGTCGTTGATCCTCAGTCTTGATGTTCATATTCACTGGGTAGGCAAGCACTCTATTTTTAAAAAAGGGTTTCGCAGGTTATTAAGAAAAATGGGAGGAATTCCAGTAAATAGAGCAAATCCAGAAGCTTTAAAAAATGAAATTCATAACGTTACCGAGAAATATAAAGGCTTTATTATTGCAATTGCACCTGAGGGCACGAGAAAAAAAGTTGAGAGGCTTAAATCCGGGTTTTTACGAATTGCCAATGAAACAAATAGTAGAATAATGATGGCAGGAATTGATTTCTCAAATAAAACTATTGAACTCGGAGATTTTTTTAGTCCCTCAGGAAATGTTGAGAAGGATTTAAAATTTATTCAAGAGTACTTTTCAAATTTCTCAGGGAAGCGTCCTGAGCTGTCATAGTATTTTAATAATTTTTATCTGAGCAACAAATGTTAAAAAAATTATTTCTTTCAACCCTCGGTATTGCTTTTTTACTGCTATCAATAGCTTTGTATAGAACTTTAAGCCATACAGCTCCGGCTAAAGAGATTATTGCAGGTGAAGTTATTTCAATTGATGAAATCAAAGCGAGTCAAAACTTAGCTGCATCAATAAGATTTAAGACAATTTCTTATCAAGATGAAGAAATGTTTCCCTATGAGGAGTTTGATAATTTTATAAAATGGGCCGCAGCAACCTATCCTGAGTTTCATAGAGTCATGGAGGTTGAGCAGCTTGAGCATTCATTGCTCTTTAAATGGCAAGGAAGTGATACAACGTTGGCCCCAATTTTATTTGAAGGGCATCATGATGTCGTGCCTATAATTCCTGGCACTGAAAATCTGTGGCAAGAAAATCCATTTGCTGGAGTTATTTCCAACAACAGAATTTGGGGTCGAGGTGCGCTTGATGATAAAAGTGGCGTCATTGGTTTAATGGAAGCCGCTACTTATTTAATTAAAAGTAATTTTAATCCCAAGAGAACAATATATTTTAGCTTTGGTCATGATGAGGAGGTTGGCGGAGGAGGAGCAGCTTTGATCACAGAAAAACTCAGAGAAGATGGGGTTCAACTTTTATGGTCACTTGGTGAGGGCTCATTCGTAAATAAAGGTTTCTTTCCTGGGATAAATAAATTTATTGCTCCAATTAATGTCGCTGAAAAAGGTAGTGCCAATCTTATGATTATTGCAAAGGCTAAAGGAGGGCACTCCTCCACGCCTCCAAAAAAAACTGCAGTCACAATTCTTGCCGAAGCTCTTGTAAAACTTGAAAACAAACCATTGCCTGGAAGCTTGGAAGGTCTTAGTGCTGCTATGTTTAATGAAGTCAGCAAACATATGCCATTTGGATATCGTTTTTTATTTGCTAATAGATGGTTATTTGGAGGGCTTCTCGATTCACAACTTTCTTCAACACCCGTAATTAATGCAATGATCAGAACAACAACAGCTCCAACCATGTTAAATGGGAGCGTAAAAAGTAATGTTTTACCAATTGAAGCAACAGCCCTGATTAATTTTAGGCTGCATCCTAGGGATACCACAGAAAGTGTAACCAATCATGTCAGAAGCGTTGTTGGATCAAATGACGTAGAGGTTAGATTTTTAGGAGGCAGGGAGGCGTCTGAAATATCATCCTGGGATTCTCCTGGATTTAAAATAGTTTCTTCTTCTTTAAAAAAAGTTTATGGTGAGATTGTTCCAGTACCAGGTTTAATGATCGCAGCATCTGATACTCGACATTACTCAAAAATTGCAGACAATTCTTTTAGATTTAATCCATTTTTTATCGTTCCAGAAGATATGACCGGCATTCACGGAACTAACGAAAGCATAGAGGTTGATAGCTTTATTTCAGGCATTAAAACATATGTTGAAATTATCAGAGAGGGCTCTAGCAACTAGGGCTTCTAATGGGCGCAACTAGTCTAGCCTTTAAAGTTTACTTAATTCTTGGATTTGAGTTGGCAGTCCTTTATGGCTGCGCTTTTTTTGTTATTCAACAATGTAAGAAAGCTTTTTACGCAAATAAGACATTTCTAGGCATTGCTTTTGCAGAGGCCGTTAATCAAAAAAGACAGATGGATATATGTGTTGTACAAAACGAAGCTACTTCGCTGCTTTTCTTTTGGCTTGTTTTATTTGCCATTATTTCATTGTGGACGGCTTCGACCTTCATTATTCTGTCAAGCTCGTTCATCCAACTTATCTTTATGACTCTTACTGCCGTAGGTTATGGTTCTTTAATAGGCTTCATTATTATCGATATGGATGAAAATGATGGTATTACTGGACTTAAAGGCGCTTCTTTAACAACCGCTGCAATGCTTATTTTGGTCTCTGTCAGCGGCATAAACTTCGCCAACTCGCTTTTTGTATCAATCATTGCTTTTCTAATTTTAGTATTAATTGTTTGGGAGCTTTCTGCGCTTGTAAGAGGTATATCAAGAGGGGCTCAAAAAATAAAAGCAGTAGCAGGAATTATTATCTTTTCCTTATCATTGCTAGTCTCTATAAGCATGGTTAGTGTGAGCTCTGACAAAGGGTTAAATGATTGGAATATAGCCATTGATCTTGCTTTCAGCATTTTCTTAGACATACTTTATATTATTTTGGAATTTCTAGAGGCCATGGCCAACTAGTCTTAATAGAAGAATGAATCCTCGATATAGATTAAATTCCTTTTCTTATAGCAACAATAACGAATCTCAAATTCAGTTAATATATGATCTCAATCAAGCAAATACACCAGAGGTTGGTTCTCTGGATTCCGCAGCCCATTTAAAAAAATTAATAAAGCTTAGTGCATATAATTTAATGGTTCTAGATGATGATGCGATAGTAGGATTTATAATTTGCATGAGAGAAGGTTCGGCATATTGGTCCGAAAATTATAAATTCTTTGCCCAAAGACTTAAAAAGTTTTTGTATGTGGACAGGGTTGCAATTGATGAGCATCATAGAAGAGCGGGCTTGGGACAAGCTATATATAAGAAGGTATTTGATCAAGCCAGTCATGATAATTTGCCAGTAGCCTTGGAAGTAAATACTCAGCCTATTAATCAGCCCTCATTAAACTTTCATGAGAAGATGGGTTTTGATCAAATTGGTGCTAAGGACTTTGATGATCATAGCGTTGCTTACTTTGTTAAATAATTTATGAAGCATATTTTTTATACTCCTGTTCTTACTTTTTTTTTAATTGCTTGTGGCAATACTTCTCAGCCTCCAATCCAGCTAAATGATTTAAGTGCTGAAATTTCTGTTAAAACATTAGGGGAGAGATTAATTGATTTGCCTTATGGCTTGAATGATCTGGAACCAAGCGCAGACGAGTCTCAGGAAATTTTTATAGCTGTGCATGGAGGCAGTAGCGAGGGCTATGAATGGATACACCCTATAAGAAAAATAGATACAAAACAGAAGCATATGTATTTTTATCGATGGCCTGATAATGGATGCTTTAAAAGTTCTGCCGAAGAATTAGTAAATGAAATTTACAACCTATTAAATCAAGATAATTCTTTTAAAAAGGTAATACTAATGGGCCATAGTTATGGTGGAATACTAGTCACTGATGTTTTAAAACATTGGAATGTTGTCACTCCATTGGAGGTTCATGTTGTCGCTTCCCCTTTATTAGGCACGACAATGCTTAAGACCATATGTGGCTATGAGCCCATTAAAATAATCCCAAAAAACTCATTGCTTTTTGAATGGAGAACCCAACACCAACTTGATAGTGCATTCAAAGATCTATCAGTGGACCCTCAGCAGATAAATATTAAAGGCAGCCTGGTCACCGTTCTTCCAGATACATATAAAGGTAATCGACTTGGGCATAATTGGTCCATCAGTTGGGTTGCAGATGAGGCCTTTTAATCGCTGAGCCACTATTTAATAAGACTAAAGCTTAAGTTAAACTAGATTTTTTTTAAGAAGGATTATCATGCCGCTTCCAAAAATTTTACAAGATAATTTAGCTATCCCTGTGATTGGCTCTCCACTTTTTTTAGTCTCCGGACCAGAGTTAGTCATTGCTCAGTGTAAGGCAGGAATTGTTGGTTCGTTC
Organism: uncultured SAR86 cluster bacterium; assembly: GCA_902595065.1. GTDB lineage: Bacteria > Pseudomonadota > Gammaproteobacteria > Magnimaribacterales > D2472 > D2472. The sequence continues at coordinate 458,645 of CACJOM010000001.1, read as the reverse complement.
CCTGCACTTAATGCCAGGCCTCAACATGTGCTTGAGGAGTGGTTGATCAGAATTAAAGAGGAACTAGCCCAAGCAAAAGCTGATAATCCAGATTTACCGATTGCTCCTTACGCAGTTAATCAAATTTGTCATGCATCCAATGATAGATTAATGGGCGATATGGAGTTATGTGTAAAGCACGAGGTACCGATTATTATTACTTCTCTCAGACCGCCTGAAGAAATTGTTACAGCTGCTCATTCATATGGCGGACTTGTTTATCATGACGTTATTAGTGTCAGGCATGCAAAAAAAGCCGCTGAACAAGGCGTTGATGGTTTGATCTTGGTTTGTGCTGGAGCTGGCGGTCATGCTGGCACGCTTTCACCTTTTGCCCTTGTTAGAGAAGTAAGGGAATTTTTTGATGGAACAATTATTCTTTCGGGCTCTATTAGCTCTGGCAGCGCTGTCGCATCAAGCTTAGCTTTAGGGGCTGATCTTGCGTATCTGGGAACTCGCTTTATTGCTACCGAAGAGGCCAATGCTGATCAAGGTTACAAAGATATGCTAATTGATAGTGCCGCTGATGACATTGTGTATTCATCTTTGTTTACTGGTGTGCATGGTAACTATCTAAAAGGCTCTGTTGAGAATGCTGGTTTAGATCCTAATAATCTTCCTGAGGCAGACAAATCATCTATGAACTTTGGATCTGGGGGGAACACAGATGCAAAAGCATGGAAAGATATCTGGGGCTCTGGTCAGGGCATTGGCTCAATCAAAGACTCGCCATCTGTTCAAACTTTAGTTAGTCAACTAACATCAGAATTTAAAGAGGCTGTAAAAGATTTAAACCAAAAATCTACTTATTAGATTGAAAATAATTTAATTTTCTATAAAGGACTTTTAATTTTAAATTACAAGTCTCCATCTTTTCTGTGTTCACTTCGATCGACTTCAAACTTTTCTCCATACCTTGCTTCAAGCTTATCTTGGTTTTCTTTGATAACCTCATATGGATCAAGCTTTAAAGCCATACATGCTGTAGCCCAATACCACATAATATCTCCCAGCTCTCTTTTCATATGAAAAATGTTATCTTCTGATGCTGGTTTTCCCTGAAGGAACATCTTTTTTACTATTTCAACGAACTCACCGGTCTCACTGCCTAACCCAAGTGCAGCTGTTAACAGTCTTGCAGATTCAATTGGGGAGGAGGAATCAATTTCCTTCATGCGAGCATCTAAAGTATTTTGATCCAAGCTTGGCTCACTTGTTACCTTGGTAACAAAATCTCCGTAATTGTTTAAAAACTCTCTTGCTTCATCACTCATAAAATTCTCCTATTATTTTAGTGGGCTAATTTTCCAATTAAGGGATTCAAGAAAACTGGATTCCGTTGCTTTTTCCCTATCTAATACTTTTTTATTTTTCAAATCTATACCACTGATCAAAGCATAGTCTTCTAAAGATCTTTTGGCTCCCAAGTTCAATGGTTCTTCAACATTGCCAGCAAACAAAGCATCCAATCTTGCTAAGCTTCTTTTATCTAATTCATTCCATTTTATTGCTCTTTTTTTGTCATCTTCTGGATCCCAATGTAGCTTTCTAGGCAATTCACCTGTATCTGTGTAAAGATGAAATAGAGGCATATCTGGAATATGGAAAAAAGAATAGCCATTGGTAAAAGCTCTCAGCGCCATAGAAAGCTCTTCTCCGTAAAAGTAATAATTTGGGTCATATGGTATTTCATTAACAAATACTCCTTCTGTGAAAATACAACCTGCAGCCATTAATATTGCATGGGTAATTCCTTCATGCTTTGTTGGAATGCCAATCTGTCTTGAAAATGACCCATGAGAGAATAAACTATCTTTTCTGTATGCAATAACCTGCGTGTGTTTGTCACGATTATCTAATTCAAATAAACCTTTATCAAAATCTATTATATTAAATGGTCTAGGGTACCCAGTTATAACAGGCTTCTCAAAATAATTATCATTTTTAGATTGTGAAGAAATTTCATTAAGCCGGTTTTTAAAAATTTTATCCCAATTAATATCAAACTGAGTATGTGAATCAATTTGCAAGAAATAGTCCTCATTTGAAAAAAATTTTTGAGCTCTGCTTCTTGCCCAACAGGGACCTTTTGATAATTGTGGATCTACATGTTCATAATGAATTTGATTTGCAAAATCAAAACCATCAATATTGATACCTATATCTGATTGATCACAGATGCTAAAAACTAAGTCATCTTTTTTTTCTGCATTGAGATATGCGCTGAAAATTGTTGATGTCAAAAGAGGATCTTGATAGGAAGCGATTGAAATAAATATACTCATTTTTATGCGTTTTATACTTGGTTAGCATACAATTATTTCTAGGTATGACTAAGGAATTTCCAAAAAAAATTGCTGCGAATGTAACCATGCATTCCGCTGATCCAATATTGTATGTGGTAAATAATTTTCTCAGCAATGATGAATGTCAAGCATTTATTGAGGCTTCTAAAGGAAAGTTAGAGCCATCTACTGTTATTAGTCCTGATAAGCATATTCAGCATTCAAGCAGAACAAGTGAGAATTGCTGGATTGAGCATAATGCCAACGATATTGTTCATGAAGTTAGCAAAAGATTTTCAATTTTAGTACAAATGCCAATTAGGAATGCTGAGCAATATCAGCTTGTTTATTATAGGGAGGGAGCTGAATATAAACCCCATTTTGATTCATTTGACTATGAAACTGATGATGGAAAAAATAATTGGGAGCCTGGTGGGCAAAGAATGATAACTGTTATTGCATACTTAAACGATGTTGAGGAAGGAGGCGGCACAGGCTTTCCTGAGCTAGGCATTACTATCCCTCCAAAAAAAGGAGATGCTGTTGTTTTTCATAATACTCTTTTGAATGACGCCGCATCTACCCATCCAAAAATAAACCCTAGATCCCTGCATGGCGGTATGCCAGTGATCAAAGGTGAGAAATGGATGGTCAATTTATGGTTCAGAGAAAATCTGAGATATTAGCTACTTTATTTTTAAAGAATTTTGACTGGTCACAATATTAAATAAATGATCTTGCGCTTCTGGCTTAAGCTGTGCTACGCCAACTGCTAAAACATCAATTATTGCCATGTAAGCTAATCGTGAAGTGAGCGGCCTAGTTAATCTAGCATTTTCTCCAACATCAATATCCAGCGAAATATCACATATTCTCGAAAGGGGTGTATTTGATGGCATGAGGCCAATCACAATTACTCCAAAGCTTTTAACTGTTTTAATGCTTTCTACTAAAGCCGCAGTATTTCCAGATTGAGAAATGGCTACAACCACATCTCTATCATTGAGAGAGTTTGCAGACATAAATTGAATATGTGGATCTGAGATACAAGAAGAAGGTATTTTGAGTCTAAAAAACTTATGTTGAGCATCCATGGCTATTGGCACAGACCCACCGAATGCATAAAATTCAACCCTTTTAGCATTCGCCAAGGTCTCAATAGCTTCTTCAAGTGTCTCTTGGTCAAGCTGAGATCTAACATTCAAAATTTCGCTGATGGTGCTATCGAATACCTTTTCTGTCAGCTCTTGAATAGAATCCTCAGGATCAATTTCATATGAATTAAAGTAATCATCTGCAGCCAGTTGTTGAGCAAGAGTCAATTTAAATTTTTGAAAGCCATCAAAATTAACTGCTTTACAAAATCTTATTAAAGTTGGCTCACTGACGCCTATTTCACTTGAAGCTTGGGCTGTAGTTAGCTCAATAATTGCACTGGGTTTATTTAATATAAATTCAGCAACCTTCACCTCAGATTTTCTCAAGTTAGGCAGCGCTATTTTAATTTCTCTTAATAATTTAGTTTGCATAAAGGTTAGAATAGGCTTCTTAGAATAAAAAATGAACCCCTAATGGATGTTTCGCACATACTAGAAAATTTAAACGATCCTCAGCGAGATGCGGTGACGTCTGAAGATAAGAGTCTTTTGGTTCTAGCTGGCGCCGGTTCAGGAAAGACTAGGGTGCTGGTTCATAGGATTGCATGGAATGTAGAGGCCATGGGTCTCAATCCCTCATCCATTATGGCAGTAACCTTTACGAACAAGGCAGCTCAAGAGATGCAATCAAGAATTCAAGAGCTGCTTCAATCTCCAGCTGGAGATATGTGGTGCGGGACTTTTCATGGCTTAGCACACAGAACCCTTAAGCGATTTTATAAAGAAGCAGGTCTTATTTCCGGTTTCACTATTTTAGATAGTGATGACCAATTAAGGATTATTAAGCGTTTGGTTAAAGAAGCAGGTTTGGATGATGGGGCATGGCCGCCGAAACAAATGCAGTGGCAAATCAACAGTTGGAAAGATGAGGGCATTCGTGCTGACAAGGTAAATGATAACGGGGACTTTTATGCTCAAACAGTAAAAGGCATTTATAAGCATTATGAGGAAGCCTGCCTTAATGACAGCTTAGTAGATTTTGCCGAGTTATTGCTAAAGGCTTATGAGCTAGTTAAGACCAATAAAACTGTTAAAGATTTTTTTCATAATAGATTCAAAGCTGTTTTGGTCGATGAGTTTCAAGACACCAATACCATTCAATATAACTGGCTCAAAGAGGTAGCCTCTAAGGCTTCGACCATAACGGCTGTTGGGGATGATGACCAGTCGATTTATGGATGGCGAGGAGCTAAGGTTGAGAACATTGCCTCTTTTGAGGCAAGCTTTGAAAAAGCGAAAATTATTCGACTGGAACAAAATTATCGATCAACCAGTGTAATTTTAAGCGCCGCCAATGCATTGATTGATAACAACCAAGACCGCTTAGGAAAAAATCTATGGACTGACTCATTGGAAGGCGAGCCCATAACTCTCTATCAAGCATATAACGAGCAGGATGAAGCAAGATTTATTGCCGGAACTGTTAAAAACTGGATGGATAGTGGCGAGCTTTATCAAGATGTGGGCATTGTCTATCGCTCCAATGCACAATCCAGAGCCTTGGAAGAAGCATTATTGCGAATTAGTATTCCCTATCGAATTTATGGTGGCCTCAGGTTCTATGAGCGCATGGAGATTAAAAATGCCATGAGCTATTTAAAAGTAGTCTTTAACCCACATGATAATCCTGCATTTGAAAGATCTATCGCTAATCCAACCAGGGGCATAGGTGTTAAATCTCAAGCCAAAATAAGAGATGTTGCCAAAGCTTATAATCTTTCTTATATCAAAGCTGCAGCTAAATTGCTTGATGAGGGCAAGATGGGCGGTAAGGCAGGTCAAGGCTTAAGGGCATACCTAGAGCTGATTGCCCATTGTATCGAGTTGCTTGATACCACGCCCTTGTCTGATTTAGTGGAACTCATCATCCAAAAATCTGGTTTATATCAGTACCACAAAAAAGAGGCTGGAGAAAAAGGCAAAACACGAATAGAAAACTTAGAAGAGCTTGTTACCTCTGCAAAAAACTTTGAGCAATCATTTGAAAAAGAAAAATCTCACAAAGAGATTGCAGAAATTTTTCTAGATACTGTGTCCTTAGATGCTGGAGATACTCAAGCCGATGAGTTTCAAGATGCTGTCCAGTTAATGACTTTACACTCGGCCAAGGGATTAGAATTCCCATTGGTTTTTATAACTGGCCTTGAAGAGACCCTTTTTCCTCATGGTCGATCTATAGAATCTCCCTCTCAACTGGAGGAAGAAAGAAGACTCTGTTACGTAGGAATAACGCGCGCCATGAAAAAGCTTTATTTAACTCATGCTGAATCTAGAAGGCTGCATGGATCCGATGTCTTTAACCCACCTTCAAGGTTTTTAAAAGAAATCCCTGCAGTTTTTATTGAAGAGATTAGACCGCGTGCTTCTGTGACCAGTTCTTATGTACGAAAACCAAAAAAATCAACCATGGACTTTAAAGATGAGGTGGGGATTGGATTGGGACAAAAAGTAGTTCACCCTACCTTTGGACTCGGTGTCGTTTTAAACTATGAGGGGTCAGGTGAATCAGCAAGGGTTCAAATTAACTTTGAAAAAGCTGGCAGCAAATGGTTAGTATTAGCCTTTGCTAAATTGGAGATGTTGGGATGAAAAATTTTTTAATCATTGGATTGGCTTTAAGTTTGCTCATGGCATGTGGACAAGCAGAACAAAGTATAACGGGCGAGGTTAAAGCTCAGAACTATTCATGGTCATTGGTTACGACTTGGCCCAAGAATTATCCTGGTCTAGGTATGGCTCCAGAACGTTTTAGCAAATTGGTTGAAGAAATGACACAAGGCCAACTCAAGGTAACAGTTTATGGAGCCGGGGAATTTGTTCCCGCCATGGGAGTCTTTGATGCGGTATCTTCAGGCGCAGTTGAAATGGGTCATGGCGGCGCTTATTACTGGAAAGGTAAAGTCCCAGCTGCACAATTTTTTGCAAGCGTACCTTTTGGTTTTACTGCAGATGAAATTAATGCATGGGTTAATCGGGGCGGAGGTTTGGAGCTTTGGGAAGAGCTTTATAAACCTTTTAATATGAAGCCTCTGCCTGGAGGCAATACCGGCACGCAAATGTTTGGCTGGTTTAATAAAGAAATTAATTCACTTGATGATATCAAGGGACTCAAAATGCGCTTCCCAGGTTTTGGTGGCGAAGTCTTTAAAAGAGCTGGCGGAATTCCGGTCAATATTCCAGGGGGCGAGCTTTATACTGCCATGCAAACAGGCACCATTGATGCTGTCGAGTGGGTCGGTCCTTACAATGATCTTGCTTTTGGATTTCAACAAGTTGCTAAATACTACTATTATCCAGGCTGGCATGAGCCAGGCTCCATGCTCGAATTCACCATTAATTTAGATGCGTGGAATTCCTTACCACCTCATCTTCAATCTATAGTTACAGTAGCAGCCAAGGCAGTGAACCAAGATTTATTAGATGAGTACACAGCATCAAATAATAGAGCGCTGCAGGATTTAATCACCAACCATGATGTGCAATTAAGAGAATTGCCGGCAGATGTGATTAATGAATTTCGAGCTATTTCTGATGAGATCTTAGAGACTTCTGCTGCCAATGATCCGGATGTAAAAAAAGTTTATGATTCTTTTAAAACTTTTATGGCAGAAGTAAAAAGTTTTCATGCCATTGCCGAAGACGCTTTTGTTGAGGCGCGCACCAACAGTGACGATAGCTCCTGAGTTTCTTAAACTAGGCACTCAAGCCTATGCAGATACGTATGAGCAAATGCGCTCATTGGTAAAAGCTGAATCTTTTAAAGATCAAATTTGGCTTTTAGAACATCCACCAATCTTCACTCTCGGCACTGCTGCAGACAATGCTCATGTTCTAAATCCTGGAGATATTCCTGTTACTCAAACTGATCGGGGTGGTGAGGTTACTTTTCACGGACCAGGTCAACTAGTCATTTATTTTTTACTAGATATTAAACAGAAGAAATTAGGACCCAAGGCACTGGTTGCAAATTTACAAAACTTAATACAAAACATACTCAAGCATTACTCCATTGAAAGCTCTTTCATCGAAGGAGCGCCAGGTGTGTATGTTGGAGATAAAAAAATAGCTTCTATCGGCCTTAGAATTTCGAAGGGTCGCAGTTATCATGGCATCAGTTTAAATGTTGATATGGACTTAACTCCTTTTAGTTTGATCAATCCGTGTGGTTATGAAGGTCTAGAAGTCACTCAAATTAGTCATTTTGATTCAAATGTAACTCTTGAAGATGTAGAATCAGTCGCAATAAAAGAAATGCAATTATTATTTAGTTAATGGAAATTATCCCAACACAAAAGATCATTAATAGAGACGGCATCAAAGCTGTTAAAAATGGTCAGAAAGCTAATCGGTATTCATCGGTTCCAAATCAGAAGAAACCTGAGTGGATTAGGGTAAAAGCAACTTTTGATAAAAACTTTCAAGCTGTCAAACAACAAGTCCAAGACAAACGTCTGAACACTGTGTGTGAAGAGGCCATGTGTCCAAATATTTCAGAGTGTTGGTCTGCTGGAACAGCCACTTTTATGTTAATGGGTTCTGTATGTACCAGGGCATGCAAATTTTGTTCTGTTGATACGGGAAATCCAAAGGGTTGGCTGGATTTAGATGAGCCAATGCACACAGCTAAGGCTGTTAAGACCATGGGTCTTAAATATGTGGTTCTAACTTCTGTTAACAGAGATGATCTAGAAGATGGCGGAGCAGAACATTATGCTCAAACCGTCCAAGCCATCAAAGAGCTCAATCCAGAAACTGCAGTTGAAGCCTTAACCCCTGATTTCAAAGGCTTGCCTTCTTCCATTGAGACTTTAGTCAATTGTGGGTTGGAAGTTTTTGCTCAAAATATAGAGACAGTTAAACGACTTACCCATCCAGTAAGAGATATTAGAGCAGGGTATGAACAGACTCTTGAGGTTTTGGCAGAATCAAAAAGAATCAATCCAAAAGTTCTAACTAAAACTAGTTTGATCTTAGGCTTAGGCGAAACCGATGCTGAAATAGAAGAGACCATGGATGACCTCATTGCCAATAAAGTAGACATTTTAACTTTGGGTCAATATCTAAGGCCCACACTGAACCATCTTCCGGTTGAAAGGTGGGTCACACCAGCAGAATTTGATCGGTATCGTGAAATAGGATTATCCAAAGGATTTTTGGAAGTCGTTTCTGGGCCTATGGTTCGATCTAGTTACCGAGCAGAGAGAGCATTAGAAAAAAATAATGCTGGTCTTTAGTGAGCCATATTAAAGACAGTTACAAATAGAATTCCTGTTCCAAGAACCCCAGCAATACATACCAACCAGTCAACCAAAAAAACTTTAAATAGCTTTGACCAAACCCCTTGATTTGAAGAATTAGAATCAAGCTCTCTTTTAAAAACTTCCATGGCAGCATATTTAAACCAAGAAAAAGTTACAAGAAAAGTAATGGCACCAAAGGCAAAAAGTAGAGAGTTTGAATTCATAGGTTTATAAAATAAAAAATGGGAAAATTATTACAATCAATAATACAGCTAGCTGAATCAAAATAAAGGGAACAACCCCTTTGTAAATATCAGTGGTTTTAATGCTTTCATCTGCCACTCCTCTCAGATAGAACAAAGAGAAGCCAAAGGGTGGGGTTAGAAAGGAAGTTTGTAAGTTAATTGCCATGAGGATTCCAAGCCAAACAGGATCAAAGCCCATCATTAAGAGTGGCGGTGCCACCAAGGGAATAATCACATAACAAATCTCTATAAAGTCTAAGATAAAACCAAAGAGGAAGATGGCCAGCAGAATAAATAAAAGGGCTGTGTATTTTCCACCTGGCATCATTTCAAAAATCTGATCTACCAAAAGATCACCACCCACACCTCTAAAAATTAAAGAGAAAATTGAAGCACCAATAAGAATGCTGAAAATCATAGTTGTAACTGTTGCAGCTTTGTAACTTGTTGCCTTCAGCAGCTCTAGATTTGCACTGCCATTGATCCCAGCAATAATGAGAGCCCCAAAGGCTCCAACGCCTGCAGCTTCTGTTGGTGTTGCAATGCCGACAATAATAGATCCAAGGACTACAAAAATTAGGGCTGCAGGTGGAATTAAAGTTTTTAAGATGTTTGCTTCGCCTTCAATTTCTTCTGTGGGCATAAATTCTTTTTTTCTATTAACAATGATCGTGTAAATTAAATAGCCGGTCACAATCATGATGCCTGGGACAATTGCACCAACAAATAAATCTCCTACTGACACAGTTTCTTGTGAAAAGACTCCCATATTATTTTGCGCTCTTTGATAGGCATTGGACATAACATCACCAAGTAGCACCAGGGCAATGGAAGGCGGAATAATTTGACCCAATGTTCCAGTGGAAGCAACCAGGCCGGAAGCAAAGTCTTTGTCGTAACCTTGTTTTAACATGGCAGGCAGAGACATGAGACCCATGGTTACAACGGTTGCTCCAACAATACCAGTGCTAGCTGCTAATAAAGCACCAACAATAATTATGGAGATGCTTAAACCCGAATTAGTATTTCTAAAGACGATCGCCATATCTCTTAACATTTTGGCTGCAATACCTGATCTCTCTAAAACCACACCCATGAAAACAAACAGGGGCACAGCAAGCAGAGTCTGATTGTTCATGATTCCAAAAATTCGCATCGGTAAGGTTTTAAATAAATTAGGATCAAAAAAATCTAATGCGATACCAAGCAGTGCAAATAAGATTGAGGTTCCTGCAAGGGTAAAAGCGACTGGATAACCAAGCAGCAGGGCAGCACAAATGAGAACTATTAAAAGAATTGGGATTATTTCCATAATCTATATAGCTCGCTTATTCCTGCTAAACCTAGAACGAGCGGAAATAAAAAAATAAATGATTTTTGAATGTATACAATGCTTAGACCACCTGGCTCAGTGGAGATTTCCTGAACAGACCAAGAGGCTGAGACGAAATCTATGGCGTAAAACCCTAAGACCCCTATCATTGGCAAGAGAAAAAATATTATTCCAAAAGTATTAACTGCTTTTTTATAGACAGGGGAAGCATTGCGATAAAAAATGTCGACTCGAACATGTTCATCTGCAGAATAGGCCCAACCAGCACAGCCAAGAAAAATAAGAGCATGGACATACAAGGCCAATTCCTGGATATCCACTCTACCAATCCCAAAAAAATAACGACCAACGACAACCACCATGACCAATATCAACAAAACAGGTATCAGGCGTGCAAAAAATCGTCCCAAGTAATCACTCATGCTATGTATATTAAAGAGATTTAGTTAAAATAAGAACCATGATCGTTTTATTATCACCAGCTAAGACCCTAGATTACACCAAAGAATTTGATGTGGAGCCGACTGCTCCAACATTTTTATCTGATTCAGCTCAGTTAATTAAAGAGCTAAAAACAAAAGAGCCTAAGGACATTGCCTCACTGATGGGGCTAAGCGATAAGCTGGCAACCTTAAATTTTGATCGCTATCAAAACTGGTCGGCAGCTAAAAAAATGAGCGCTGACAGCCAGCCAGCCCTATTTGTATTTCAGGGAGATGTGTATCAAGGCTTGCAAGCGGATACTTTCAATAAAAAAGATATTGCTTTTGCACAAAAACATTTAAGAATTTTATCTGGCCTTTATGGTGAGCTGAGACCTTTAGATGTTATCAAGCCTTACCGATTAGAGATGGGCACAAAACTATCAAATTCTAAAGGTAAGAACTTGTATGAGTTTTGGGGTAACAAAGTTCAAGAAAACATCTTGAAGGAACTTAAGGCTAATAAGTCCAACCTTATTGTTAATCTTGCATCAAAAGAATACTTCACCGTGGTTGGCTCATTGCCTAAAGAGGTCGAAGTTGTCTCTCCTGTTTTTAAGGATTTTAAAAATGGTGAATACAAGCTCATTAGTTTCTATGCCAAAAAAGCACGCGGCTACATGAGCCACTGGATGATTAAGAACAAAGTTACTAAGTCTGATGACTTAAAGAATTTTGATGCCGAGGGTTACAAATACTCGAAAAAACTCTCAACTGAATCAGAACCAGTTTTTTTAAGGAACTAACCCGTCTTTTTCCCAAAATGAATGTGTTGGCTCTAAGTCATCGTAATTAGCTTTTGATTTTTCCATAAAAGCTTTCATGGCAGCTTCCATGTCTTGACCGCTGATTAGGGAAGAATTCCATGCTGCATGATAGTCAAGAGATTCTTTCACGCTGTGATCACGAGCATAGTTAATCTGTTTCTTTATTACTCTAGTTACAAGGGGAGATTTAGATGCAATCTCTTTTGCTAATTTTAGTGAACCTTTTTCAAGCTCTTCTCTGGTCTCAAAAACCTTATTCATGAAGCCTAATTCTAGCGCTTCGGCTGGAAGAAATTTTCTACCGGTATAAGCAAGCTCTCTTACCGCTCCGAGAGGCATCAAGGTAGGCAATCTTTGCAGCGTTCCAACATCCGCTGCAATCCCAATATCAACTTCAGCAATCTTAAAAAAAGCATCTGATGAACAATGCCTGATATCACACGCAGATACCATATCAATTCCACCCCCTACACATGCTCCTTGAATGGATGCAATGGTGGGCATGCGACATTCTTCTAAAGCCGTAAAGGTATCCTGCAGCTCGAGTACTTCATGATAAAAAGTTTCACGCATTCGAGCAGGATCTTTTTTTGGGCCGTCCTTATCTGCAGGGGCAAAATTTGCTAAATCCATGCCTGCATTAAAATGCTTGCCTTCTCCTTTAAGCAAAATAACTCTAGCTTCGGCGTTCTTATCTAATTCTTTGACTATTTCTGGCAGCTCTTTCCAGAATAATCGAGTCATCGAATTAAATTCATCGGGTCTATTCATCACCACGTGAGCCACATGATCTTTAACGCTGACATCAAAACATGTGTATTTACTCATTTGAGCCCACCTCACTTTTGATCTTTTGAACTATTTCTCTAAGCTCATCGACTAATTCGAATGTCTTATGATGAGGGAGAACTACTTTTCTCTCAGTGCTGAGTTTTCTCAGTCCATTATCTAACTCATCTAATTTGGTGATTATTTCTTTGCTCATAGCTACAATAGGTTATCTAAACAAAAAATTATAATAGCTTGAATCTATGAAAGCACGTCTCTGGCAAACTTTATTTCTTTTAAATATCCTGATCACATCAGAAGTGAGTTTTGCAGAGGACGCAAACAAAGATGTTAGAGACCTTAAAGAACAAAATATTATGTCTGTTCTTTATCAACAGACTGCAGCTGAAAGATTGGCCAGTAGCCTCCAGACATTTAGCTCAGCTAAACGAGCATTAGACAAAGCTTTGGCAGACCCCTCTTGGAGTGCCTTGCCTGGCCAAAATGTTAAGGACAAAAAAACAGCAATCATAGTCGATATAGATGAGACAGTTTTGGACAACACCTCTTATGAAGCTCGAATGATTCTAGATGGTACCAAGTATCCTGAAGGCTGGGTCAGTTGGGGCAAAGAAGAAGTTGCTAAAGAGGTTCCCGGAGCAAAAGACTTTCTAAATTATGCCGCTGCAAAAGGCGTAGCAATTTTTTATATTACTAACCGAGTGGTTGAATTAAAAGAAGCCACCCAAAATAACCTGACAAAGCTTGGCATACCTTGGGATCAAACCAAAGAGACAATTTTAATGCGTGGAGAAAATAATTGGGGTTCTGACAAAGGCTCAAGAAGAGCATTGGTGGCTCAAGAATACAGAGTCCTGCTGATGGCAGGAGATAATTTGGGTGACTTTGTAGATGCCAAAGATAATAATTTGAGCCCACAAAAGAGAAAAGCCATTGTTGAAGAATATGCAGATTATTGGGGCGAAAAGTGGTTCATGCTTCAAAACATTGCCTACGGCGATTGGGAAGGCGCCCTTTACGATTTTAATTATTTACTCTCTCCGGATGAGGTGCATAATACTCGCTTAGAGTCACTGGAACCCAATAGGTAAACCGATGAAAAAATCTTTGCTAATCCTTAGCACCTTTGTACTCTTTGCCTGTGGGTCTGGAGATAATATAGAGTTGGTCGCTATCGGCCCTGATACAAAACCATCCATGACTCTTGAAAGAGTCTCAAAACCAAAAGCAAAAAATGTTATTTTGTTTATTGGAGATGGCATGGGCCCTAATCAGGTTGCTTTAGCAAAATTTGCAACCGGTGGCCCCGATCATAGGCTGTCTTTTGAAAACTTTCCTATCACAGGCATTGTCTACAATCATTCTTCAGAGAGCCTTTATACGGATTCAGCCGCTGCTGCTACATCATGGGCCACTGGGGTTAAAACAATTAATCGATATTTATCAGTTGATGCTGAGAAAAAACTATTACCGACCATTCCTGAACTTTTAAGTACAAAAGGTTTTAAATCTGGTCTGGTTGCAACCTCATCCATTACTCATGCAACACCTGCAGCTTTTTATGCACACATTGATAGTCGCTACAAAGAAAAAGAAATTGCAAAAATGCTCATTGATTCTGATATAGATATTGCGTTAGGCGGAGGCCAAGAATTTTTTGATGTTCCACCTGAAGATGGACTTTTTATGATCTATGACAATACATTATTAGATTCCTCATTACTTAATTCAAAAGAGCAGGTGATAGGGCTTTTTGCTGAAGATGGCTTTGATAGGAGCCTAGGAACTCCTACTCAGCTTGAAATGACTCAGGTTGCCCTGAATTTTCTTAAAAACAAATCTCAAAATTGTGCTGGATTTTTTTTAATGTCTGAGGGCAGTCAAATCGATTGGGCAGGGCATGATAATAATGCTCAATACATGCTGGTTGAATTTGCTGATTTTGATGCAACTGTTCAAGCTGCAACAGACTTTGCTATTAAAAATCAAGACACTCTGATTCTTGTGACCGCAGATCATGCTACCGGAGGATTGGTTTTACAGCGCCCGAAGGGTTCAAATGTTAGAGCGCAATGGACCACAGGGAGTCATGACCTGTCACCGATAAATATTTATGCTTATGGCCCAGGCTCAGAGCTGTTCAGTGGGGTGATGGATAGCACAGAAATCTTTGACCGTATATTGCAGGCTCTCGATTATGAGAATCTAGATTCAAGTAATTGCATCAACTAAATCGTTCAGACTAGGAAATGTTTCAATACCATTTTGTAAAATTCTATTTTTGCCTGGTGTGATCCAGATCACTTGTTTGATTCCTGCTTTTACAGCAGCTGTGACCACTTTAAAATCATCATCAATAAATATTGCATCTTCAAAATCCAAATTTAAATTATGTCTTGCTAAAGCCCAGAATTCTTTTTGTTCCTTCGGGTAACCGGCATGCATGCTGTAAAAGATTGAGTCAAAAAATTTTAGAAAATCTTGAATTTCAGCTTTGTATTGCTGCGCTCTTGGATCTCCATTGGTCAAAATGTGCTTAGGGTTTTTTATAACAGATAATTTTTGCAGAGCCTCATGTGACCCTTCTAAATAAGAACACTTATCTTCTTTTGCTTTTATAATTTGCATGCAGTCAACATCAAGCAGATCATCCCAATAATTTAGATCATAAAAATTTAGAGTCCCTCTTTGTGCATCTATTTCTGCTTGAATCTTTTCTTGAACTTCTTCTATGCTTTGATTGGTTTGATCTGCTACATGTTCTGGCAGCCACAACTCCCAAAACTTTATATCGTAACTAAGATCTAAGATAACTCCGTCAAGATCTGAGAGAATTGCAGTGGTAGAATTAAGTTTTACCATTAAAAAAATGTTATCTAAAAATTTAGAACCTATTATCCCTCAATTAGAGGAGTTAACGCGTAGTTTATTTCCTGAGATTATAAAAATTTATCGGAATCCAAGGTCTAGCGCTCAAGCAAAAAAAGATGGATCTCCAGTGACAGCTGCAGATATGTATGCTCATAAAGTCATCGTTAAGTTTCTGAAGAAACACTTTCCTGATATTCCAGTTGTTTCAGAAGAGAGTTTCAAGCAAAAAAACTATAAGCCAGCAAAAGAGTTTTGGATAATTGATCCAATTGATGGAACGAAGGAGTTTGTTAATAAATCCGATGAGTTCACAACCAACATTGCGCTGATTCAAAATGGCAAACCTGTGTTGGGCGTTGTCGGTGCGCCGGCTTTTGATCAAGTTTGGTCAGGCATAGCAAACCAAATAAGTAAGAAAATTAAAGCTGATACTAAAAAACGACAGATTCTGCGGGTAGTTACTAGCAGAAGTCATAGAACGGTTATAGATACTGCTTTCTTAAATTTTTTAGATAAAAAAGGAAAAAGATTGAAAATTATATCTAAAGGCAGCTCTCTTAAAATCTGTGCTTTGGCAGATAAAAAAGCTGATATTTATCCACGTTTTGGCCCAACTTCTGAATGGGACATAGCGGCAGCTGATGCTGTACTTCGATCTAGAGGGGGAGGGATTTTTCAAATAGACAGCCATAAACCCCTTGAATATGGGAAAAAAGATAGCATATTAAATCCTATGTTCATTGCAATAAGTAATTTGAACGAAAAAAGGACAATTTTGTCCCTAATAGGTGGTTTTAGTAAAAATTTGCTATAATTATCTGTTCTTGATAACTATGAGTTATAATTAGATATTAGTAAAACATATATATGGGTACAGATTTACAAACAATTACGCTTTCTACTCCAGGCAAGGATATAGAATCCTATCTGTCTTGTGTCCACGCTATTCCGATTCTTACCGCTGAACAGGAACAAGAGCTAGCGCAAAAGCTTTATGAGAATAATGATCTTGAGGCTGCTCGTCAGCTTGTTCTATCACATTTAAGATTTGTGGTGCATATTGCAAGATCCTACCAAGGCTATGGCTTGCCACTGGCTGACATTATCCAGGAAGGCAATGTTGGACTGATGAAGGCCGTTGATCGATTTGATCCAAATAGAGGAGTAAAGGTTGTATCTTTTGCTGTGCATTGGATCAAAGCCGAAATTCATGAATACATTCTTAAGAATTGGAGAATGGTAAAGATTGCTACTACAAAAGCTCAAAGAAAGCTTTTCTTTAATCTCAGAAGCAAGAAGAAATCCCTTGATTGGTTGACGCAAGAAGAAGCGGAAAAAATCGCTGAAGACCTCAATGTGGAGGTGAAAGATGTATTGCACATGGAAAATCGATTGACCTCTCATGACTCAGCATTCGATGCCCCTGTTGGCAGTGATGATGAGGGAGACATTCTTTCTCCATCTCAATATCTTGAAGATAAATCATCCAGCCCAGAAATTCTCGTTGAGGCGCAAGAAGTCTCTGATCACAACTCACAAGAGCTTTCCATGGCTTTATCTAGCCTCGATGATCGAAGTAAAGACATTATTGCCAGAAGATATCTTGCAGACGAGAAAGAAACTCTCCATGATCTAGCTGATGAGTATAATGTTTCTGCAGAAAGAATTAGACAAATTGAAAATGGAGCATTGAAAAAACTTAAAGCTGCAATGTCTAACGCAGCCTAAGCAAGGCTCTTCTTATTAATCAAGATAAACCCTACCTAGCAAGTTTTGTTAAAAGACTTGGGCGTATTACAGCATCCCAAAAAAGCGCATTAGAGTCCCTAGAAAAACATCATCTTAGTGGAGCTTTGGAGCTAGTTGAATTAGCTCAGAGCCATCAAAAAATTATTTTGGAAATAGGTTTTGGTAATGGAGAAAATACTTCCTTCCTGGCAGGCAAATACCCAAACGCCTTAATAATTGCCTCAGAAGTTTACCTTTCTGGCATAGGCAGCCTATTAAACAGTATTGATCAGAACTCTTTGAGTAATATAAAAATTTATGACGATGATGTGCGCGAGTTATTGTTAAAAATTAACAGTGAAATATTTGATGAAATTTATATTATCTGTCCTGACCCATGGCCTAAAGCTAGGCATCATAAGCGCAGACTAATAAAACATAATTTCTTAAAAGTCATGGCTAAGGTGCTAAAGAAAGATGGAACGGTATATATTTCAACGGATTGGGAAAATTATGCTGAATCTATTGAAGAAGAATTAGAAGCAATCAAAGAAAAGTTTTCCTTTAAAAAAATTTCTAATGAAGGAATGCCTGTTACCCGCTTCCAACAGCGAGCGATAAATGAGGGCAGGGCAATACATACTTTTTTACTAAAAGTTCTAAAAAAATAATTGTATGGTTTCATTGAGGAATTTATAACCTCTTTTAGTGGCCCCAATCTTATTTTTTAACAGCAATCCCTCATCAACACCTTTTTGATATTTTTCTAAGAAGCTCTCAGGTAAGCTAATGGTTAAGTCTTTTTTCTCCAGGCCATTCTTAATTCTCAATAAATTCATGGCAAGATCCATATCAAGTTCATTATCGCAGATAGCCCTCAGGTCAGTTGATCTTTGATTTTTTATGTATCCCTCTAAGGGCTTAATTTTTCTGTATCTTATAATTTCTTGCTCATTTGAGATTTTGCTATGTGAGCCTGGGCCTACTCCCAAAAAATCACCAAACTGCCAATAATTTAAATTATGTTGGCTTTCGAAGCCCGGCTTTGCCCAAGAGGAAACTTCATATTGCTTGTATCCATTTTTTTCCAGCAGATCTTTTGCAACACGTTCAATTTTTTCAATCTCCTTTTCATCGGGGAGCAAAAGTTCTTTTTTATAAAAAATAGTATTTGGCTCGATTGCTAATTGGTACAAAGATAGATGATTAACTTCTGCTTGAATAACTTTTTCTAAGCTTTTAGTAAATGATTCTGATGTTTGTTTTTCAATGCCATACATTAAGTCAATGGTGGAGTTGATTCCCTTAAGCGCTTTAGTTGCCTGAATTGCAGATTCTTTATTGTGACTGCGTCCCAATGCTTGCAACTCTTGATTGTTGTAACTTTGGACGCCTAACGAGATTCGATTGATGCCTGCAAATAACAATTCATCAACTTTATCATTAGACACATTATTAGGGTTCATTTCTAAAGTTATTTCTATTTCTGTGGATGAAAACTTATCTTTAATTGAATCTAATATATATTTGATTGATTCAGTGGAAGCAAGAGACGGAGTGCCGCCGCCAAAATAAACGGTTTTAAATTTTCTGCCAGCTATTAGATGATTGGATTGGCTAATGTCTTTAATAATAGCTTCTGCCAATTTTGCATCATTCCCATTAACAGGATCAGTGGTGATAGAAAAATCACAATAGGGGCACTGAGTTTCACACCAGGGCAGATGAATATAAAGACTGAGAGGAGTATTATTCAGAAGCGAATCCTTCAATTTTTCTTTTTAAAATTTGAATGGCTTTTCCTCTGTGACTTAGTAATGCCTTTTCATCTGCACCCATTTCTCCCAAGGATAAATCACTTCCTTTAGGATAGAACATAGGATCATATCCAAACCCATTGGTTCCAGTCATCGTTGTTTTTACTGAGCCTTCCAATAGTCCAGTTGCAATAAGCGGGAATGGATCTGCTGAAGTTTTTACCAAAACCAGCACGCATACAAAATATGCCTTTGCATGATTTAATTCAAGTTTTTCAAGTTCTTGTTTAAGGAATAGCCTATTTTCCTCATCGGTTGCACATTCATGAGCATATCTAGCTGAGCGTAAACCCGGCAAATTATTTAAGGCAGGAACAATTAAACCTGAATCATCACCAAGTGACAATTTGCCAGAGGTTGCATTTGCCACTCGAGCTTTCTGAAGGCTATTTTCAAAGAATGTCTCACCTAGTTCCTCCTCAGGAGTTATTCCCAAAGAGCTTTGTGAGATTATTTTATAGTTCGGTAGTAGCAGAGCAAATTCTTTTAACTTGCCAGGGTTATTAGTTGCAACAACAATGGTTGATTGGTCAGCCAATGAGATAGACTGCTTGAGCAGCAAATAAGTTAGGAAAAGTATTAGCTAGCCATGAAGAAGTTCCTCGACGATTTAGATAAACTTTCTTTTTAATTGTAAAAGACTCTTCGCCACATAACTCCTCAAAATCTGCAATTGTGCAAAGATGAAGATTCTTTGTTTCATACCATTTTGCTGGAAGTTGAGTCGAAGAGGGCATCTTACCATTTAATATACCTAATCTAAGTTCCCAGTTTCCAAAATTTGGCAATGTAATTACGCACTCATTAGCAACTTTTAAGATATTCCTCATTGCATCCCGAGGTTTTCTTAAGCATTGAATAGAGCTAGCCATCACTGCAACATCAAAGCCCATGCCTTTATAGTTCTGGATACCAGCATCAATGTCTTGTTGAATCACAGAAACACCATTGATGATGCAGGCATTTATTTTCTCAGGGTCATTCTCAACCCCATAACCTATAACAGATTTCTTTTCACCTAATATTTTTAGCAGAGTGCCATCCCCACATCCAAAGTCCACAACCTTAGATTGATCAGGTATCCAATTTAGAACGATTGATTGAAGCTGACTATCCATTTGAATTTAAAAAATTTTTAAGCGCATCAGCATACTGATCAGAATAAAAAAGAAAACTATCATGACCATAATCTCCCTCAAGTTCAATGTAGGCACTATCTATACCTGCCTTAATAGCGGACATTTGTATCTCTAGACCATACTCTTTTGGAAAAAGCCAATCTGAATTAAAAGATGCAATCAGCAGCCTGGCTTTAACATTTTGAAGACATTTCACCAAATCATTATCAAAATCTTTTGCTGGATCAAAACTATCCATAGCTTTGGTCATCAGGATATAGCTATTTGCATCAAAAGTTTTAGCAAATTGCTCCCCTTTGTATTGCAGATAATTTTCAACCTCATAATTTACATCCGCATCCATTTTATTTTCAGGATCTTGCAGTTTTCTTCCAAACCTTTCTCTCATATTGGATTCAGATAGATAGGTTATGTGGCCAAGCATCCTTGCTGCTTTTAAGCCTTTTTTGGGTGACCTGCCTTTAGCGAGATAATTTCCATTATGAAAATCTTCATCCTTTCTAATTATTTCTCTAGCAACCTCGTTTAGTGCAATATTTTGAGTGCTTATTTTTGAAGAAGCAGCAATAATCGCAGCTTTTTTAACTCTTTCAGGATATGAAATCGTCCATTGAAGAGCTTGCATTCCACCTAAACTTCCACCAGCAACCATCTCCCAGCAGTTAATTTCAAAATGGTCAGCTAGTAATTTTTGAGCTTCAACCCAATCACTTACTGATATTTCTGGAAAATTTGCTCCATATGGTTGACCTGATTCAGAAGAAATCGAAGTAGGACCAGACGATCCATGGCAGCCACCAAGATTATTGAGAGATACAACAAAAAATTTTTCTGTATCAATTGTTTTACCATCTCCAATTATTTCATCCCACCAACCAGGTTTTTTCTCCCCATCTTTGATGCCAGCTGCATGATGATTGCCAGAGAAAGCATGACATACTAAAACTGCATTGGTTTTGTCTGGGTTAAGCTCGCCATAGGTTTCAGTCATTATTTCAAATCCAGATAGAATCTGACCAGACTGAAGAGTCAAAGAGTCTGCAAAAGATATTTTTTTTGAAACAGTTTTCATGCCAAGGAGCTAATTATTTTTACTAACGAGGTATTGATGAGATTCAGTACAAGCAGCCCAATAATAGGAGTAAAATCTAGACCGCCCATAGGTGGCATAAATTTTCTCACAGGACTTAATATGCCTGCAGAAATTTCTTCAATAATTTGTAACAAAGGATGGTTGTTTTCAGGGGCGATCCAGCTTAAAACCACAGAACCAATAACACAATAAAATAATATTCTAAATCCAGAATTCAAGACATCCATCACAGAGATATAAAAAAGTGTTAGGGTTTCATAGCCAGAGGAGTAGGCAAGATAAAAAGAAGCAAACTTTAATACTAGGGCAAAAGTAATTGCTGCAAATAAAGGTGGCAAGAAGAAGAAAAGATTTTTTGAAATTGGTTCAAGATAGGTCGCAAATATTTTAACTATAGGATTGAAATAGTTAACACGAAAAAGCCGAAACACTGATAGGATGACAAATGCATAGCTGGCAAACCCTAAAATTATTGCTATTACACTAGTCATATATATTAAAGGGTTGTTTCTTATTGCTCATTACTAATCTCAATTGATCTATCTTCAGCAGCTTGGAAGGCGTCTTGTAAAACTTTATCGAGGTTATTCATTTTAAGAGACTCTAATCCAGCCTGAGTTGTGCCTCCCGGAGATTTTATCTTATTTATTAACCTTTCAAAATTCTCTTCTTGAGAAAATGAATCGCCCAAGCTAGTGATAAAGTCTAGAAACATTGATTTAGTAGCTGCTTGATCGGAGGTTGTAATTTTTTCTAATTCTTGAAGATAGGTATTTAATACTTGAAAAAGAAAAGCTTGGCCACTCCCAATAATACTGGTAAATCTATGCATTTCACCCTCATCTTGAAGTGTTACAACATGTCCAACTTTGTTAAATAATTTTTTTGCTGCATTAAATCCTGCTGAGTTTTGATTTGCTGCATAGATTGCTGTCACGCCCTTTCCAAAAGCGCATGCTGTATTTGGCATTGCGCGTATTATTTCATTGGGTTGTGAGTACTTTTCTATATTAAGTCCTGCAACCACAGTTAAAATAGCTGTTCTTGGTACCATCTTGAAAATCGTTTGTTCGGCGCTCAAAGCATCCTTTGGTTTTACTGCTAGCACAATTAAATCAAAATTCATTGTAGCTAAATTTTCTAATTCAATTATTTGGAGATTTTGTTTTGTTAGCGCTTCGATTCTTTGCTGATTTCTTTCAATGCAAGCAATATCAGCTGAAGAAATGCCACTTTTTAAAAGCCCATCAATAATTGCTTGGGCAATATTCCCACATCCTAGAAAACAAATTTTCATGATCTTTTACCCAATAAGCTTTCGCCAATTCTAAGTATTGTTGAGCCTTTTAAGATAGATTCTTCGAAGTCGTTAGATGTTCCTAGAGACAAGTGTGTACATGAAGGAATTTTTGACAATAGCGATTTTTGTAGGTCTATTATTTTTTTCATAGTATTCATTTTAGCTTTTTTAGATGCATTTATCTTAGGCATAAACATTAAACCTTCTAGTATTAAGTTTGGATAATGAGCAATTAGGCTGCTAGCAAAATCAATTGCTTGTTCGGGGAGAACGCCTGATTTAGATTCTTCTCTATCAATATTAACTTGAATTAAAGCATGGATTTTTTTACCTTCAACCTCTAAGGCATCATTGAGTTTTTTTGCAACTTTTTCTCTATCTATTGAGTGCACCCAACTAGCATGTTTCGCAATTAGGTTTATTTTGTTGGATTGAATGGGGCCTATAAAATGCCAAATAATATCACTTGGGCATGCTGAAGATTTTTCAGCTAATTCTTGTGCATAATTTTCTCCAAAATTATTTATTCCAAGCGCATAAGCTTTCTCGATCACACTAACAGGCTGCAGTTTAGATACAGCAACTAATTTTATTTCTTCCTCAGATCGTTGAGCTTGTTGGCAAGCTACTTGAATCTTGTTTGAGATATCTCCGAATCTATCTACTAGGCCTTTGTGCATTTTTTATATATAAGAGGCTGCCTACCATTTTTCATAAGAAGCTCCCTAGCATTATTTACTTGCGATTTATTAAAATATGGGCCTGACATAACCCTGAATAATGGTTTGTCTGGTTGCTTGGAGCTAAATGTTTTTTCAACATAGGATTCTAAGCCTAATGATAATAAAGAACTCAGTTGCTCCTGAGCATATATTCTTCTCCCATAGGATTCGATTTGCACTAAATATTCACAATCCTCTTCAACTACTATTCCCTCAAGATCGATGAGAACAGTATCATTGGCTAAATCTATAGGATATAAAAATTCTACCGTTGGATTGCTTACATTGCCCCTAATGTTGACAACGTCAGTTTGCAGTATGATGTTTGATGCGAGCAAAAATAGAGCGCTCAAAGAAGCAATGATAAACAAGTGCTTTATTTTTAGCGGCTGATTAAGCTCTCTTTTTGCTCGTAAAGCTGGCCTTACTCTCTTTGTCTTTGACTTATTTATAGGATGTTTTTTAGCAAAATCTTTCACATTAATTACATCTTTTCTAAAGGCTCAATGCCTAATAATTCTAAACAAGAAGCTATAACAGATTTAACAATCATTAAAGCTCGTAAAATATTATTTTGTTCCAATTCTTCGGCATTAAGAATATTTACGTTGTTATAAAACTGATGGAAACTTTGTGCTATATCTCTAAGATAGTAAACGATAAGATGGGGCTGTAAATTGTCACCGGCGCTCTTAATTATAAATTGTGCACCTAAAGCCATTTGAAGAAGCTTATCGCAATCATCGAAATTAGCATTATTAAATTTACTAGGTAAAATCTTTCCTGACTCCAGATACTTTTTCTCTAAGGAACAAATTCTGGCGTGTGCATATTGGACATAATAATAAAGATTATCTTTAGAATTAGATCTAGCAATTCCAATATCAAAATCTAGATGTTGATCAGCTTGTTTGGATAAGTAGTAGAATCTTGATGCATCAGACCCAATATCATCTATCAATTGTTTCAGTGTATAAAAATTACCACTTCTAGTAGACATTTTAACCTTAGACCCATTTTCAAAAAGGTTTGCGAATTGAACAAGCTGGACCTTCATCTGTTTCTTGCTGTAACCCATAGCCTCAATGGTTGCTTCAATTCTCCTAATATAGCCATGATGATCCGAGCCCCAAACGTTTATAATGGTATCAAAACCCCTATCTAATTTGTTTCTGTGATAAGCCAAGTCAGCTGATAGATAAGTACCTCTCCCATCGTCTCTAATGATGACACGATCTTTATCATCACCAAATTTAGTAGACTCTAGCCACACAGCTCCATCTTTTTCATAGGCATGCTCTTTTTTAACTTGATTGAGCGCCAGAGAGATTTCAGATTTTTTGTCTGCAAGTTCTCCCAAGGAAGATTCGTAAAACCAATTGTCAAAAATAACTTTAAATTCAGTTAGATCTTTTTTTATAGATTTAATTACGTAACCTAGACCAAAGTCTCTTAAAAGTGACCAGTTATTTGAATCAAATGTTTTAATGCGCTTGATTAGCTCATCTATTTTTTCTTCGTCATTGTCTGGCAGATTATCTATTAATACTTCTTTTTCTTCTTGAGTTAAAACAAGGTCAATTTCCAAAGTCTCGGCAATATCTAAAATATATGATCCCTTATATGCAGAGCCCGGAAAGGCATCATCATCAAAAAACTCAAACTTTCTTAAAAAGATGCTGCAAGCCAAAATATCAATTTGCCTACCTGCATCATTTACATAATATTCTCTAGATACTTCATGGCCGAGTCGCTGTAAGATTCGACCAATTGCATCCCCATAGGCAGCACCACGTCCGTGACCCACATGTAATGGACCAGTTGGGTTGGCTGATACAAACTCTATTTGTATTTTTTCCTTGGGAGAGCGGGAGGACCCAACAAAAGAATTTGGATTATTGTAAGCATCATCTAATTGGTTAAAAAATGCCTCTCTGGTTAAAAATATATTTACGAAACCAGGACCTGCTAATTCAACCTTTTCAATTTCAGGCTTGCTTTCTAGTCTAAGTATTAGCGCTGAAGCTATATCTCGAGGATTTGTCTTTATAAGATTTGATGCAATCAAGCAAAGATTTGTAGTCCAATGGCCCTTTTGGAGAGAGTCTGTGAGGGTTAGCTTATGTTTATTTAATAAAGTTTTCTTTTGATCAGAGCCAAAAGACAGATCGTTATCAACAAATTCATTTAACGAAGATAATATTTGATTATACAAAGTTTAAACGCGCCCCGAATACTCACCAGATCTTGTATCCACTTTGATTTTTTCTCCCTCTTCAACGAACAGGGGAACCTGGATGGTTACTCCAGTTTCTAGCTCAGCAGGTTTTGTGGCGCCAGAGACGGTATCTCCCTTGATTCCAGGATCTGATTTTGCAATATTCAATTCTACAAATGGAGGCGCTTCAACTGAAATAGGCTCATCATTCCAAATAACGACCTCACAGTTTTCTTGGCCAATAATCCATTTCTTTGCATCGCCTACAACATCTTTATTAATCTCAATCTGCTCATAGGTAGAAGAATTCATAAAATGCCATTGTTCTCCATCTGAATACAGATAGCTCATTTCCACCGTCATTACATCTGCCTCTTCTACAGATTCTCCTGATTTATATGTTTTATCTACTACCTTACCAGTGATCAAGTTTCTAAACTTCACCCTCATCACTGCTTGTCCTTTACCTGGTTTGTGAAATTCATGTTCTAGAATTGAGCACGGCTGATCATTAATGATAATTTTAAGACCGTTTCTAAATTGGCTTGTTGAAATTTTCATAGTGTGATTAACTCTCTTATTGTTTAAAGAAGGGGTTTTATGTATAAATTTTTATTATCTACTATTTTTTTCTCCATCCTAGTTTTTTCCTCATGCTCAAGCCAAAAACCCAATGCTCTGACTGAATCTGATGCAGAAGCATTTCTTCAAAGAGTTGAGCTTGAAGATAAAACCCTTGGTCCTATTGTAAGCTCAGCTTATTGGATAGGCGCTAATTTTATCACTTATGATTCTCAGAAAGTAGTTGCAGATTATGGGAAGAGGTATCAATTGCTTGCATTAGAGAGAGCTCGACAGGCCTCATCTTTTGATAATGTCGAGGTTTCTGAGGAAAATCGAAGAAAACTCAATCTTATTAAAAGCTCATTTGTCATGCCATCACCTTTAAATGAGGAATTGGCTGGAGAAATCTCTTCAATCAGCGCTGAATTGGATGCTATGTATGGTACCGGTGAGCATTGTTTCGCAGATAATGATTGTTATGACTTAGAAGCATTTGAGGCCATCATTGACAATTCTAGAGACCCTAATGAGCTTTTAAAAGCATGGGAAGGTTGGAGAAATATCGGCAAGCCCATGAAAGACATGTATATACGAATGGTTGAAATTGGAAACCAAGGTGCCAATGATCTAGGTTATGAGGGTCTTTCAGATTTATGGTTTAGTCAGTATGACATGCCAGCAGATGATTTCTTAGATGAAACTGATCGCGTATGGGATGAGCTAAAACCTCTTTACGATGCTTTACATTGTCATGTTCGTGAAGAGCTATCAAATCATTACGGTGAAGAAGTTGTTAGCAAGACTGGCAATTTGCCTGCACATGTCTTGGGTAATATGTGGGGGCAATCATGGTCAAATATTTATGATCTTGTTTATAAACCTGAAAATAACAAAGCTGATTCAGAAATCAATTTAACTAAAATACTTGCTGAAAAAGATATTGATGAAATTGAAATGGTAGAAATTGCCGAAAACTTTTTTGTGTCATTAGGATTTGAACCTTTGTCAGATACATTTTGGGAAAGATCTTTGTTTATAAAGCCTCA
The DNA here is from genome assembly GCA_902595065.1 of uncultured SAR86 cluster bacterium. GTDB lineage: Bacteria > Pseudomonadota > Gammaproteobacteria > Magnimaribacterales > D2472 > D2472. The sequence continues at coordinate 431,810 of CACJOM010000001.1, read as the reverse complement.
GGATCGAAATGTTGTATGCCATGCATCAGCATGGGATCTCAATTCAGATATTGATGACTTAAGAATAAAAATGTGCATTGAAAGAAATGCCGAAGATTTTTCAGTAATTCATCATGAACTAGGCCATATTTTTTATTATCAAGCCTACAGTCATTTACCTGATATTTTTCAGAGCGGGGCGAATGATGGTTTTCACGAAGCTGTTGGAGATCTTTTAACGTTATCAATTACACCAGACTATCTTCAAAAAATTGGTCTGGTAACTCCAGAAGAAGCTATGCAGGCAAAATCTGATCCAATCTCTTTACTAATGCAGCAAGCACTTGACGGAGTTGTTTCTGTGCCCTGGACATTGATGCTAGATAAATGGAGGGCTAAAGTTTTCACAGGCGAGACTGCTCCAGAGAATTTAAATAACTCTTGGTGGGAGTTAAGAGAGTCTTATCAAGGCATTGAGGCGCCACGAGATCGAGATGAAGATGCATTTGATCCTGGAGCAAAATATCATATTCCTGGCAATACACCATATACCAGATACTACTTAGCAAAAATCCTCCAATACCAATTTCATGAGTCTCTTTGCAATCAAATGGGGTATGAGGGACCTCTTCATGAATGTTCAATATATGACAATGAACTTGCTGGAGAAAAATTAAGAGCAATGTTAGCTTTGGGACAAAGCAAAGAATGGCAAACAGCATTGGAAGCCCTCACCGGAACTAGAGAGCTAAGCGGAAAATCAATGCTAAACTATTATCAACCACTTAAGGACTGGCTAGATATTAAAAATGCTGAACGTTCTTGTGGATGGGAGGGGTAATGAAGCACTTAACTAATTTAACCATCGCAGCTGGAGTTTTTATTTTTACAAAGCTGTATGCTGATGCAATCTCTTTTAATAGCATCGAGTTTTCTGGAGCTAACTTAGTTACTCAGCTATTAGTCATCACATTTGTCATTCAATGGATGGCTTATATTCCAGCCTTTCTTTTTAGAACAGAAAAGTTCTATGATCTTACAGGCAGCCTAACATACATTTTCACTATTTTATTCGCTCTATATGCAAGTGGCAGTTTCAAAACTCTTCAAATAGGAAACCTGATTATTGGAGTGGCTATCATTTTATGGGCAGTAAGGCTTGGATCATTTCTGTTTATGAGAATTCATAAAGATAAGAAAGATGGAAGGTTTGATTCTATAAAAACATCCTTCTCTCAGTTTTTTATGACATGGACACTTCAGGGAATGTGGGTCTTTATATGCTCATCTGCAGCATTGGTCGCTATATCTAGCACGTCAGGTGTGGTAATAAATAGTTTATTTTTCATAGGGTTGATTATTTTTATATTTGGTTTTGCAGTTGAGGTAGTGGCTGATAATCAAAAATCTGCATTTAGATCAATCCCAGAAAACAAGGACGTATTTATAAATAAGGGTCTTTGGGCAAGATCAAGGCATCCTAACTATTTCGGGGAGATAAGCTTATGGACAGGAATTACTGTGATGGCAATATCAACATTCGAGGGAATGAATTTCCTTGCATTATTTTCTCCTATTTTTTCATATCTGCTATTAGTTTATGTTAGCGGAGTAAGAATGCTGGAATATAGAGGGAAAAAGAAATGGGGTCACCTGGATGAGTACAAAAAATACAAAGAAAATACGCCCAAGCTAATACCAAAGATTTTTCTTAAAGAATCTTAATAATACGGGTATATTTTATCTATATATTATTTGCTACATTGTTAGGGCAATTTATGCAAAATTAGGTACAATTTATCGATTAAAAAAAGTTTGAATAATTTCACTACGCTGTTAGACTAGTGAACCATTTTTCCTAGGGAGAAAAAAATGTTAAAGAATAAAAGCTTAGTAGTTCTTGCTATGCTGACAACTTTTGTCACTGCATCAGAGATGGAACTAGTCCTAGAAGTTGGCAGAGATAACTCAGATCTTTCAGCTAAATCACAAGCAAAAATTGATTCCACTGAGTCAGCTACTGATAAATTGATAAACGAATTTAAAGTAGTTTCAAAGCAAGTTGAAGGATTAAAACTTTACAACGCGCAAAAACGAATTCAGATCCAAGCTCAGCTAGATTTAATGGATAAATATGACGAACAACTTGTACAAGTTGTAGTTATGCAAAGACAGATTCCGCCTCTTGCTCAAAGAATGCTCGAAGGTCTTGAGAAATATGTCAGCCTTGATACCCCTTTTCATATTGAAGAAAGAAAGCAAAGATTAGATCTTGTAAGAGCATCGTTATCTAACCCAAAGGTAACAGCATCAGAGCAAGTAAGGCAAATCTTAGAAGCCTATAACATTGAGGCTGAATATGGCAGAAAACTAGATGCATATGATGAAACAATAGTACTAGATGGACAGGAAGTTGTTGTGAATATCCTTAGAGTTGGCAGGCTTGGAATGTTCTTTCAAACTAAAGATGAAAGACAAACTGGCTACTATGATAATGAATTAGGTTCATGGGAAGAGCTTCCTGGAAGCTACAGAGTTCAGGTTAGAGATGGCATTAGAATGGCTCAAAAACTTGCTCCTATGGATATCATGATGCTCCCGGTTGTCTACAGAGGAGATGCATCATGAGAAATTTAAATAAGTTTTTTATAACTACTGCTGTTGTATTTTCATTTGCTCTTATTGCGCAAGAAAATACTGAGGGTGAGCCAACAACAATTCAAGGATTGCTCCAATTGGTCGAGCAGGGTAGAACATCTGAGCAGACTGTTAATGCTCAAAGAGAGGCAGAATTTTTAGCCAATAAGAATCAACAAGCTGCAAAGTTAGCTGCAGAAAAAAGAGAATTAGCCAGGCAAGAAAGAATAGCTGATCAGCTCGAAACAGAATATAAAAAGAATGATGCAATTTTGGTAGTTAAGGAAGCTGCTTATAAAAAAGAGCTTGGCTCACTTGTTGAGCTTTTTGGTCATTTACAAAGTTCAGCTGGAGAGGCGAGCGCACTTTTTGCTGACTCTTTAACTTCCGCTCAATACGGAAGAGAAAGAGAGACATTCTTAAACAATCTCTCTGCCAAGATGTCTAGCGCGACAGAGTTGCCAACTATTAGAGAGTTAGAAGGCCTATGGTATGAGCTTCAAAGAGAAATGGTAGCAGGCTCTGAAGTTGTGTCTTTTAATGCTAACGTCATAACTCTTGATGGTGAATCAGTAAACTGTAGTGTGACTAGAGTAGGTCTCTATAACGCGATATGTGATGGCAAATATTTAGAGTACATTGGCAGCAAAGGCCAATACGCATTCCTAGGTAAACAACCTGAAGGACGATATGTCAGCTCAGCAAAAAAACTTTCAAATGCTGAAGTTGGTGAAGTTATCAAATTTGGTGTCGATCCAACTGGCCCTGTTGGTGGAAGTTTATTAGCTAATCTTATTCAAAATCCAAGCTTGATGGAAAGAGTCAATCAAGGAAGAGAGGTTGGTTACATAATTATATTTGTTGGATTGATTGGTATCGCTATAGCATTTTGGAAACTGTTCACTTTGTACACCATGGGCGTTGCAGTTGCTAAGCAAGCTAAATCAAAAACTCACGATAAATCAAATCCATTAGGCAGGGTGCTAGCCGTTGGCGAAGAACATATGGGCAAAGATATTGAAACTCTTGAGCTTCGACTTGCTGAGGCAATAATGGCTGAAAGACCATCTATTGAAAGAGGAATTCCAGTTGTAAAAATTATATCTGTTGTCGCGCCTTTAGCAGGATTGCTTGGAACAGTTACAGGTATGATTGTAACGTTCCAGCAGATTACCTTGTTTGGTACAGGTGATCCTAAGATTATGGCAGGCGGTATTTCACAAGCTCTTGTGACAACTGTCTTAGGCTTGGTTGTTGCTATCCCAACAACACTTTTACACTCTTTTGCGAATTCATCTGCAAGAGGGATCATTAATGTTCTTGAAGAACAAAGTACAGGAATTGTTGCAGAACACTCTGATTCAAAGTAATTAGATAATGTTTTACGCGGTTACCGAAGCATTTAATACCCTCAGAGATTTTATGTCTGCTGGGGGAAGCGTCCTTTGGTTAATTGCTATTTTAGCTGCTTTCATGTGGGCTATTATCTTAGAAAGAATTTGGTATTTTAATTCTGGACATCAAGCCTATATGATTTCCTTGAAAGCTGAATGGGAGTCTATTGAAGATCATTCAACCTGGAAAGCTGAACAAATCAAAGACAAGCTTATTTCTCAGGCAAAAACAGAAGTTAATAGGTATCTTCCTCTTGTAAATACCTGTGTTGCGTTAGCTCCTTTATTTGGTCTGCTTGGCACAGTGACAGGCATGATTGAAGTTTTTCAAGTTATGGCATTTACTGGTGGAGGAGACGCAAGATCAATGGCTGGTGGAGTTTCAAAGGCTACTCTTCCAACTATGGCTGGCATGACAACAGCTCTTTCTGGAGTTTTTGCTACTATATACCTTAACTCAGCTAGAAACAGAGAAGAAGCATTAATAAAAGATACAATTAAAAGTTAATAGGAGAATATTGTGAGAAGAAACGCTATTTCGAGTGCAGTTCAAGAAGAAGAGGCAGAAATTAACATGACCCCAATGCTTGATGTTGTTTTCATCATGCTGATTTTCTTTATCGTTACAGCAAATTTTATAAAAGAGCCTGGATTAGAGATTAATAGACCAGAATCTAATACATCTGAAACTCAAGAGAATGCAGCAATTTTAATTGCTGTAGGTGCATCGGGCGAAATCTGGATGGATGGTAGACGAATTGATGCAAGGCAAGTTAAGGCTAACGTAGTTAAATTGCTTGCTGATAATCCTCAAGGATCAGTAGTGATTCAAGCAGATGAAAAAGCTGAGGCTGATACTATTATTAAAGTTATGGATGGCTCTAGAGAGGCAGGCGTATATAACATTTCACTTGCATCTGAACCGAAGTAGAGAAAAAAATTGAATACGGCTGCAAATAGTTTAAATTCATTTTACCAAACCCTATCAAAGGCTTTTGGTCCCATTGCAGCACTATATTTAAAAGCATTTAACTATAATAAGTATTTAGCAGGCACAGGCTTTGCTGCCTTTATAACACTTGGACTATTTTTTCTAATGGTTGCCTTGATTAATTTAGGTGACAATACTATTCCAACTGACAACTCAAGAAAGCTTGGTGATGTCATAATGCCTGACAGAGATATTGATACGCTTTTTGATGATGTTGAAAAACCAGATGAGCCTGAGGAACAGCCAGAAGACATTGCTCAGCCAGAATTAGATCTTGCTCCGTTAGCTGGTGTTGATGTAAGCCTGCCAAAACCAAAAGCTAATTTTGCAGGAAGTGGTTCCTTTTTCAGAGATGGGGAATACATACCACTATTTAAAGTAACTCCCATATACCCAAGACGAGCGCAAGAGCGTGGAATCATGGGCTATGCGGTCGTCACATTTACTATTACTGAAACAGGAACAGTGGAGAATGCAAAGCCTTTGGAGGGCGCTTGTGGTGACCCAACAAATCCTGAGACCGTGTTTAGACCATGCTCTATTTTTAATTCAGCTGCATCAAGGGCTGCTGTAAAACTCAAATACAAGCCTAAAATTGTTGATGGTAAAGCTGTTAGAGTTGATGATGTTCCGCATAAATTTACTTTTATTCTCGAGGAAGATTAATGAAAAATCACCTTAGACCAATCATCTCACTCACGATAGTTCTAGCATTTTGTTTTGGATCAATTGATTCATATGCTCAAAGCAACTCAGATAATAAAGCAGAAAAAAAGCAAACCTATAAAAAAGCAAGAGTACTGACATCTAAAACTGCAAAAAAAGTTGTGAAAGTAGTTGAGGCACTTGAAAGGCAAAAAACTGTGAGGGTCCCAGACCCTGATAATGAAGGTCAGTTTATAGAAAAAGAAGAAGATGACCCTGATTGGGTTGAGGCCAGAAGAATTTTAACAGAACTCTTGAATATTAGGGATGAGCTAAAAAGCTATGATCGGTCTGTGATGTGGAATTATTGGGGGTATATCTACTTTAGTGATGAAGATTACGATCAAGCTATGTATGCTTACGAGCAGTTACTCAAAGAGCCGGAAGCAACCATTCCCCTAAGAACATCTTCTTTGCTTACTCTCGCGCAATTAAATTTAGTTAAAGAAAACTGGGATAAAGGAATTAGACTGATTCTTCAATGGATGGAAGAGGTCGAGACTATTACTGCGCAATCTTATTACCTTCTTGCATCAGCATATTTTCAAAAAGAAGATTATGTTCGTGCAAGGTCTTCTATGGAAGAGGCTATACGGCTTGCAGAAGTAGAAGGTTATCGTCCAAGAGAAAATTGGTATGTTCTTCTGGCAGCCTGCTTCAATGAGCTAAAGGATAGAAAAATAATAAGCGAAGCTTATTCCTTGGAGCAACAACTAGGCATATATGAAATCTTAGTAAACTATTATCCTAAAAAACTATATTTCTTGCAGTTAGGCGGCACATATCAGCAAATGGATAGAGAAGAAGACTATATGATTACTCTAAAGGCTGCATTTGATAAAGATCTACTCGATAAAGAGGGCGAATATCTTGCATTGGCTCAACTTCTTTTAATTAGTAAAAATCCCTATTGGGCTGCTCAAGTTCTGGTGGCTGGACAAAATAAGAAAACGATTATTGTAAACAAGGAGACAAATAAAGAAGAATTAGTCCCTGTTATCAAAGACACAGAAAAAAACTTAAAACTTTTAGCTGACTCATGGAGAATGGCGCAGGAAATCGATAAAGCTATTCCTGTTCTTGAAAAAGCGGCAAAAATGTCAAAAGACGGAGATACTTATATACTGTTAGGCAATCTTTATTTGTTTGAAGATAGAATAGAAGAGTCAATAAGAGCCATTGAAGCGGGGCTAAAAAAACCAAAAGTTAAAAGCAGATCTCAAGCTCAGTTAGTTTTAGGACAGGCTCATTTTGAGATTGAAAATTTTGAAGAAGCTAAAAAGCAGTTCAGAGCAGCTGCAAGGGATAAAGATAAACGTATTAAGAAGACAGCTAATTCATGGATTAAGTATGCTGAAAATGAAGAAGTAAGAGTAAAGAATCTTGCTTTAAGAAGAGATTTTATTCAGCAATCTAGGGCCAAAGAAAAAAGCTCTTAGCTTTTTATATAAGTTTCAATACAAAAATTATATTCATTCTCAGAGTCTTTTTTGAATGATTCGGTCGAGACTTTTGTCCAGTCATTAAGATCTATTTTTGGATAAAAAACGTCCCCATCTATTGTGCAGTCTACCCTTGTCAACACTAGTTTATTTACTATATTAATACTATCTTCAAATATATAGCCTCCTCCAATTAAAACAATTTCATCACTTTTTGCCATAGCTTTGTTCCACTGACTTGCAACATCAATGCCTTGCTCAAGACTGGAAACGATTTCTAAGTTCTCTTGGACATTCAATGTTGAGGAGATAACTATATTTTTTCTATTTGGTAGAGGCCTTCCAATTGATTCAAATGTTTTTCTTCCCATAACAATTGCTTTATCTTGTGTATATGTGCTGAAATGTTTGAGATCTTTTTTTAATCTCCATGGCAGATCATTATTCACGCCAATAACAAAGTTATTGGATAGGGCGACTAAATGAGAAATAATCATAAATCTATATTGCCATTGGTGCTTTTAGGGCGGGATGAGATTCGTATCCATCTAATACAAAATCATCAACAGAATAGTTTTTTAGCTCATCAATTGAATTAAGATTTGGCATAGTTAATTTTGGAAGTTTTTTAGGCTCTCTGTTTAGTTGTTCTTTAACTTGATCGATGCTGTTTTTATAAATGTGAGCATCTCCGAATGTATGCACGAATTCGCCTGGAATCAAGTTTAATATATTTGCCAAAATGGATTGAAGCAACGCATAACTTGCAATATTAAAAGGTACCCCTAGGAACATATCTGCACTTCTTTGATACATTTGACAGGAGAGCCTACCACTTTTTGAAATATAAAACTGAGACATAACATGACATGGCGGCAAGGCCATAGAATCAATTTTTTCAACATTCCATGCGCTCAATATGTGTCTTCGCCCATTAGGATTAGATTGAAGATCATTAATAAGCTTTTTAATTTGGTCAACACCTCCCCAGTTTCTCCATTGAACTCCATAAACGGGACCTAGTTTTTTTGTCACCTCATTATTTTCATAGCCGAGCTCAACCCCTTGATTATCTGCATTATCTGTCCAAATAGTTGAGAATTTACTTAAATCGGTTAGCTCAGATCTATCCTTTTGAAATCTTATCTCTGCTAGCCTTCGCTCATCATCAGATCCCTCTAAGAACCATAATAGTTCTGATACAACCCCCTTCCAGGCAAGTGATTTGGTTGTAACTGCTGGAAAGCCATCCTTAAGATCAAAGCGAATCTGGTGACCAAAAGATGAAATAACCCCAGTGCCAGTTCTATCTCCGCGGTCTTCACCGTTTTGCAAAATATAGTCTAAAAGCTCAAGATATTGCTTCATTTCTTATTAATGATTTTCTTAGTAATATTAGCCCAACTAAAACCATGGGGATGCTAAGAAGTTGGCCCATACTTAATTGTAATGCAACAAAACCCATGTGAGAATCAGGCTGCCTAAAGTATTCAATAAAAAATCGAATTAATCCATAGGCTAATAAAAAGGTTCCACTAATAACCCCATGCTTATTATTTTTAGCGCTAACAAACATTAGCAAAATAAAGAGAACTAACCCTTCAAAAAATGCCTCATAAAGCTGAGATGGGTGTCTTGCAAAGCCATATGGGTCTGTTGGGAAAATAAAACCCCAGGTACCATCTGTAGGTCTGCCATAGAGCTCTCCATTTAAAAAGTTTCCAATTCTTACCAAACCAAGCCCAATGGGCATTGCTAAACAAATAGAGTCAGCAAGCCTCAGAAAAGAAATTTTATGTAGGTATGAGTAGAAAAATAAACTTACAATGACACCAACTAAGCCACCATGAAAGCTTAAGCCGCCTTCCCATACAAAAAATAAACTCAGCGGATTAGATGTAAGTTGATCCAAGCCATAGAAAAGCATGTAACCAAACCTGCCACCAAGCATAGCGCCGAAAATCAAACCATATAAAAATACAATATCATTTACCTGATCAGTGCTTAGTTGTAATTCTCCTATAATATGATGGTTTTTAAGGTATTGAAAAATGAAGATTGCTGATAGGATCCAGGTTACTGCATAATACTGAATTCTCAGCCAACCTATTTCAATTAGGCTTGGATTATTAAAAAAATCTGATAGCTCAATAATCAATTTGTTATCACCATAATCCCTACCACAATTAAAAATAAGCCAAAAGAGATTTTAAGAGCCTTCTCAGATATAGAGTGACTAATATTCGCTCCAAGTTTAGCCGTAAAAATACTAGCCAAGGAAATAGATATAACGGCTGGCAAAAAAACATATCCTACAGCTCCCGCGGGGAGATTCACATCAGTGTTTTGTCCATAATACATATAGCCAATAGCTCCTGCCGCAGCGATGGGGATTCCGCAGGCAGCAGCAGTCCCGATTCCTTTACGAATATTATAGCCTCCAGCAACCATTAAAGGAGTGGTAAATGAGCCACCTCCGATGCCAATAATTGCAGATAAAAATCCTATCCATGTTCCATGAATTGGAACAATAGGCCTACTCATGGAAATAATCTCTTTGTTTTTTTTAGCTAAGTTTTGTGTAAGTCCTGCCATCATTTCTATGCCAATAACAATTAAGAAAATTGTAATAATCCATCTAAGATTTTCGTTTGAAAGAGTTGCAGCATATCCAGCCCCGACAATAGCTCCTAAAATCATACCCATTGATAAGGGCGTAACTAACGACCACTCTACACTTTTTTTATTATGATGAGAGAGGGCAGAGGAGATAGCAGAGAAAAATATACTTGCTAATGATGTGCCTATTGCCATCAGCACGACAATAGAACTTTCGAAGCCCATGCCATAAAAAATAAAAATTAGGGATGGGACCAATATACTGCCTCCACCAATTCCGAACATACCTGCAAGCAAACCTGTGAATGCGCCTAGCAAAAGATAAATTAAAATTTCAATCATTGTGAAGTTGGATGTACTTAGGCAAGAACTCAGATAAGACTCTTCTGTAAACATCTCGTTTAAATGGCACAACGCTGGCTAAAGAATGCCAATAGGTAGACCATTTGTATTCTACAAATTCTTGAGGTACTTCATTTAAGAGGTTTATTTCTAGTTTTGAATTAGCTTTAAACATGTACCACTTTTGAATTTGACCTTTAAAATTTTTTAAACTTTTAGGTCTTGGCTTATACTTTTCGGGTAAATCGTAGTGATACCAATATTTGCTTTTATGAATAACCTTGACTTGATTTTTCAAAATACCAACCTCTTCATATAGTTCACGATATGCAGCTTTAATATGAGATTCGCCAGCATCAATCCCGCCCTGAGGAAATTGCCAGGTTTTTTTCCCTTTTCTTCTGCAAACCAGAAGTCGGTTCTTTTGATCTAAGACAATTAAGCCAACATTTTTTCTGTAAGATTTATCATTCATGTTAGATTAACTCCTTATGAGCAAGCCTGATTTAGCAATTTTCGACTTAGATAATACCATTCTAAACGGTGATTCAGATTATTCGATGATTAATTACTTGGTAGATATTAATTTGCTTGATGAGGCTGCTAAGTTACAAAATGATGAATTCATTCAAGATTACCAACAAGGCCAATTAGATTTTGATAAATACACTCATTTTGCTTTAAAGCCCTATATAGGCATGACACAAGATGAAATCGACGAAATAATCTTACCTTTTGTTGAAACAATAATTGAACCAATGATTAATATCTTTGCTCTTAAATTGATTCATGATCATCATGAAAAAGGTCACGCAATATTGCTTGCCAGCGCAACAAATGAGCTAATTGTTAAGCCCATAGCGCAAAGACTCAACATTCATAATGTGATAGGTACCAAGGTTGAATTTATAAATAATCAATGTTCAGGTGAGTTCATTCCACCATCTGCATTGAGCACAGGAAAATTGAAATTAGTAGAGTCTTGGATGAAAGCTCATCGGTACAATAATTTTTCTAGGGTTACATTTTATTCAGACTCAATTAATGACCTTCCTCTTCTAGAAGCTGTCGAATTCCCAAAGCCCGTAAACCCAGATCTAAAACTTGAGGCAATATCTAACGAGAAGGGCTGGGATGTAATTTATTTGCCAAGAATTTAACTTTCTTCTTGATAATCTGACATGGAGGGGCATGAGCACATAAGGTTTTTGTCTCCATATACATTGTTAACTCTTCCAATGGGGGGCCAGTATTTATTTTTTCCTTTTAGGTTTACAGGGTAAGCCGCCACTGAACGAGAATATTTATATTGCCAATCATCGCTAGCTACTGTTTCAGCACAGTGAGGGGCATTTCTTAGAGGGCTTTCCTCAATAGAGTATGTCCCATCTTCAACTTGTGCAATCTCATTGCGGATACAAATCATTGCTTCAATAAATCTATCTAACTCTGCCAAAGATTCACTTTCAGTTGGCTCAATCATTAAAGTTCCTGGAACCGGAAACGACATTGTAGGAGCATGAAATCCAAAATCTATTAATCGCTTCGCAATATCATCAACCTCAACCCCGCATAACTCTTTTAACGGCCTGATATCAATAATACATTCATGTGCAATCAATCCATTTTTACCTGTGTATAAGATCTTGAAGTGAGAGCTCAATTTTTGCGCAATGTAATTTGCGCTAAGAATTGCAACTTGTGTAGATTTTCTTAGGCCTGCAGTACCCATCATTTGGATATACATCCAGCTAATTGGAAGAATAGAAGCGCTTCCAAAATTTGTTGCGGAGACTGGCCCAACACTCTCTGAAGAGGGCTTATACGTCAAAGGGTCAGATGGTAAATGAGGCATTAAATCTTTTGCAACACCAATTGGACCAATGCCTGGTCCACCCCCGCCATGAGGAATACAGAATGTCTTATGCAGATTGAGATGCGAAACATCTCCCCCAAATTCACCCGGCTTACATAAACCAACCATCGCATTTAGGTTGGCTCCATCGATGTATACTTTGCCACCGTGATCATGAATGATCTTACATACTTCGGTTACTGTCGTTTCAAAGACTCCATGCGTTGAAGGATAGGTGATCATGATGGCAGCTAACTCATTAGAATGTTTGGCAGCTTTTTCATCAAGATCTTTAAGATCAATGTTACCTTTTTTATCGCAATTTACTGGGATCACTTTCATGCCAGCCATTTGCGCAGATGCGGGATTTGTTCCATGAGCGGACTCCGGAATTAAACATATTTTTCTTTGACAATCACCATTTTTCCGATGAAATGCATCGATTGCTAATAAGCCAGCATATTCTCCTTGGGAGCCTGCATTTGGTTGTAAAGATATGGCTGAATAACCTGTGATTTCAGAGAGCTTAGTCTCAAGATCATTTATAAGAATCTTATAGCCAGATGTTTGATCATCAGGCGCATATGGATGAATGTTTGAGAACTCTTCCCAACCAACAGGAATCATTTCAGATGTAGCATTCAACTTCATGGTACATGAGCCCAATGGAATCATGGCTCTATCTAGGGCAATATCTTTATCGCTAAGATTTCTGATGTACCTCAGCATTTCTGTTTCGGTTCGATAACGATGAAAAACGGGATGAGTTAAATAATGAGACGCTCTTTTTACATTCGTTGACAGATCAAAGCTTAAGTTAATCTTTTCTTTTTTTGAGAAAACTTTAAAAATCTTTGTGATGTTTTCAATTTCTTGGTCAGTAGTTGCTTCATCTAATGAAATGCTTATATGACTTTCATCAAGCATTCTTAGATTCATTTGTTGATCTTGCGCTCTCAAAAAAATTTCCTGAGTGTGGGATTTACTGTGGACGGTTACAGTATCAAAAAAACTAGAAGACTTGAGATCATATCCAAGATCATTAACTCCTTTTGCCAGGGCAATTGCTCTTGAGTGAATAGATTGAGCAATTTTTTTTAATCCTTCTGGACCATGATATATGGCATAAAAACCTGCCATGATTGCTAAGAGCGCTTGGGCAGTACATATGTTGCTTGTAGCCTTTTCTCTTCTGATATGTTGTTCTCTGGTTTGCAGAGCTAGTCTATAGGCTGTTCTGCCATTTTCATCAATTGATGCTCCAACCAATCTGCCAGGCAAAGATCTTTTGTATTTTTCTTTGGTTGCCATAAAGGCTGCATGAGGCCCACCAAAGCCAAGTGGCACACCGAATCTTTGAGAACTTCCTATTGCTATATCAGCCCCCATCTCACCTGGACTCTTTAATAATGTTAAGGCAAGCAAGTCTGTTGCCATTATTACCAGGCCGTTTTGTTCATGCACATTTTCAATTTGTTTCGAGAAATCAATCACCGCCCCATCATTTCCTGGATATTGGAGTAAAGCTCCAAAATACATTTCTTTATTTAAACTATCTAATTGCTGAGGATTACCAACTATTACCTCAATGCCAATTGGTTTTGCTCTGGCAGTCACCACAGAGATTGTTTGAGGAAAACAGTTTTGATCTATAAAGAATTTATGGGACTTAGATTTGCCAATTCTTTGAGCAAGAGTCATTGATTCTGCCGCTGCAGTAGCCTCATCAAGCAGGGATGCATTAGCTATTTCAAATCCAGTCAGATCTGCAACCATAGTTTGAAAATTTATGAGGGCTTCTAATCTACCTTGTGATATTTCTGCTTGATAGGGTGTATAAGATGTATACCATCCTGGATTTTCGAAAACATTTCTTAAAATAACCTTAGGGATCACTGTCCCGTAGTAGCCTTGACCAATAAATGAGCGATATACAATATTTTCTTTTGCTATTTCTTTGAGTACCTTAAGAGCCTCTTCTTCAGACATGGCATCATTTAGCTCAAGCTTTTCTTCTATAAAGATGTTTTTAGGGAGCGCAGACTTTGAGAACTCTTCTAAGCTCTCATAACCAAGTTGATTTAGCAGATTATCAATATCTGTCTGACTTAGGCCAATATGTCTTAGTGCAAAGCTATTAAAATTATCCATATTAGAACATCTAACCCCACCAATGAGGTTGTGTTAATAGAGACTCAGTCTTCGCAGACTTCACTATAATCTTCAGGTGAGAGTAAATTATCTAATTCACCCATGTCAGAAGGAGTGAGTTTAAAGAACCACCCATCTTCATAAGGAGAAGAATTTACTATCTCTGGCTGATCTTCAAGCAATGAATTTATTTCTATGACCTCTCCAGAAAGAGGAGAATATAGATCGGAGGCTGCTTTGACTGATTCAACTATTGCAGCATCAGCCTCTGCATCTAAAGCCTGCCCAACTTCGGGCAATTCAACAAAAACAATGTCTCCTAAAAGATTTTGCGCATGATCACTAATACCAATGGTAATTGTGCCGTCTGACTCTACTCTTGCCCATTCATGTGACGAAAGAAATTTTAGATCGCCAGGTATATTTTTCATGGTTGCATTTTAACCTTTCTAATAAATCTAGGCGATACAAATTCTATATTAAGTGCCTTATTTCTTATAAAAACCTTCCCATTTTCTTGATAGCCCTGATCTATCCTTGCAAGACCAATGCTAGATTGCAGCGTGGGAGAAAATGAGCCACTTAAAACTACACCTTTACCCTGTTCATGAATGATCTCATAACCAGATCTAAGGATACCTCTGTCTCTAAGAATAATACCAACCATCTTTTGTGATTGGCTTTGATCAATTGCTAAGAGAGCATCCTTGCCAATAAATTGACGATTTTCATCACTCATATCAATTGTCCAGCCTAAATTTGATTCATATGGATGATTATTAATTGTCATATCATTACCATATAAATTAAGACCAGCCTCTAGTCGAAGGGTATCACGAGCTCCTAATCCAATAGGCACACATCCAACCTTCAAAGCTTGATTCCAGAGATCAATGATAGCCATGTTTGGAACAATCAACTCAAGACCATCTTCGCCGGTGTACCCAGTTTTTGCATACAATCTGTCACCGTCAAACATGCATCCAAATGGTTCGAGGTTATTTGCTTCAGCATCAATTTCCTTGATTGCCAAAATTTTATTCATCGCCTCAGGCCCCTGAATAGCAAGTATGCCCATATCAGATCTTTCAATTACCTTTACACCAAATTCAACAGCATGCTTCTCATACCATTCTCTATTTTGGTCCCGTGTTGAGCAATTTGAAATAAGTCTAAATTTATTATTTGCATGATAGATAATGAGGTCATCCAATATGCCGCCATCTTCATTAAGTAGCGCACCATAAATTGCTTTATTATCTCTAGAGATTTTTTTAATATCATTTGCAAAAATTTTTTCAAAGAACGCAACTTGATTTCCACCATCAAAATCAAAAATTGACATGTGAGACACATCAAAGATTCCAGCAGTATTTCTTACAGCATTATGTTCTTCGATGAGAGATGTATAACTAATTGGCATTTCCCAATTAGAAAAGTTGACCATTTTTGCACCTAACTCAATATGAGAAATATTTAGGGCAGTTTTGTTCATTATTTATCAACATGGGATTTTTAATAAATAGAATTATAGCAATTTTTGAATGTCTAATTTTTCAGTTAACTTTACAATTTCTTTATGTTAATCTAAATGAGAATGATTCTCATTAAACCAAAAAATAAGGAAATAAAATGGCTGAATTTGTGATTGTTTTTAGAGAAGTGTTAGAGGCATCTCTCGTTGTCGGGATAATTTATTTACTAATTGAAAAAACTAACCAATCCGCTCATTTTTCTAAGCTTTGGTATGCAGTTTTTGCGTCTATCTTAGCAAGCATTGCAGTTGGATTTATGGTCATACAAGCTAAAAATGCTTTGGGCAATAACTCTACACAAGCCTTATTCGAAGCAGTCTTTTTATACTTAACAGCGTTTTTAATTTGGTACGTAATTTTTTGGTTATCTAAAAATGTAAGTGATAAAAAAGTATTAGAGGGTCAAGCCTTAAATGCTATGGAGATTTCTTCATGGGGTATATTTTTTGTTGTTTTCTTTGCAATTTTACGAGAAGGTTTTGAAACAGCCATTTTCTTAATCTCGAGCTTTTCAATCACTGGGACTTTTTCATATATTGGATTTATTGCAGGTGCTGCCCTTGCCATTTTAATTGGTTATTTGATTGTTACACAGGGCAGAAAAATTGATTTACGCGGGGTATTTAAATATACGACCCTACTACTTGTTTTTCTTTCTGCAGGCATGATTGCTTACGGCACTCATGAAGCGGAAGAATATTTAGTTAAATCAGAAAAGATAGAGAAATCTGAGATTTATCGTGTTTGGGATATTTTGGAACCAACTCAATCTGCTGAGACCGGCAAAACAATTTACCATCCGCTCCACGACAAAGGATCAGTCGGGTTGTTCTTAAAAGGTTTTTTTGGATACAACAGCAACCCTAATATTCCAGAAGTAATTTTATGGTTTTTAGCGATGTTATTTGGCTTGAATATGTGGAGACGTTTTTACTATTAATTAAGAATCAAGCTGATCCATATTTTTAATTGCTTTTTCCATCTGTCTTTCCCGAGTGGCATGCTCATTAACGGCCTTAAGCATTGCATCAACTCTTTTTTGGAGATCTTCTGTAGAGCTGCCAAAGTTTAAAAACTCTTTTTTAAGCTTCCCAAATTCCTGCATGATCTCACTGGCTCTCTCATTTAAAGCTATTGTTCTAAAGCCCATGTGGACACTAATCAAATAGGCTGCAAGAGAATTTGGTCCCATAATCAGCACTCTATGATCTCTAAAAACTTCTTCTCTTAAGTTAGATATTGAGTCTATGAGCTGCATGAGCGATTCACTAGGAATGTACATTACACCAAGCTCAATGGTTACGCCTGACTGCATATATTTAAAATTAATATCTTTTGCATCGTTTTGAACGTGTCGTTTGATGTCGTCTTTTGATTTTTTTACCAATTGCTGGTCTTTTGAATCCACTGCAAGAAGATAATTATCAAAAAGACCAGATGGGAATTTTGCATCTATAGGCAGCAATAAGCCTTCTGGAAGCTTGATGGCAAACTCAACCCTTTTACCTGAGCCAGCAATGACTTCAGCATTAGCTATAAATTGATTGGGATGAAATATATCCTTAATGATTGCCTCAAGAGACCATTCACCAAATTTACCTGCTAAAGTTCCTCCTGATAGGTATCTGTTGAGTTTATTTAGTGGGTCCTGAAATGATTGAATGTCTTTTGTCAAATCAAATAATGTGGCTTCTTGTCGCTCCACAGCTTTATCTAAATCTCTTAAAGATTCTTCTGAGTCATAGTTTTGTGAGCCATCTTTTATATTGAGATAGATTAAGAATCCTAAAAGCAGGATTATTACTATCAAAAGAATCGATATATATGTCACTTATAAATTTATCCTATAAAATATATTTACCAATATACCCAATGATACTATGGATGAATCTCTGGAATCTAAATTTGCCACTTTAAAGTCTAAAAACCTAAAGATTGATTTAACACGTGGCAAACCTGGCTCTGATCAACTAGATCTTTCAAATGATCTTTTAAGCATTAGGGTGCCTGCTGAAAGTCCAAGCGGGGTAGATGTTCGTAACTACGGAGATCCTTTGGGCATACCAGAGGCAAGAGAGTTGGGCGGTGAATTACTATCAGCCCCTCTAGAAAACACTTTGGTTGGAGAGCAATCAAGTTTGCTGCTCATTTACCAACTTATTCTTGCTAATTATCTATTTGGCTTAGAGATGCCATGGAAAGACCAAGAGAACCTAAAATTTATTTGTCCTGTTCCAGGTTTTGATAGGCATTTCAGATTACTAGATGATTTTGGTATCGAAATGTTAACAGTTCCATTAACCGGAACTGGAGTTGATATGGATAAATTCAAAGGTTTGCTTTCAGAGCATCAAAATATTAAAGGAATCATATGTGTCCCTCGACACTCGAATCCAACTGGCGATGTTTACACTGATGAAAATCTCACACAATTGTTTGAAGCAGGAAAATCATATTCAAATGAATTTTTATTTATCCTAGATCATGCATATTTATTGCATGATTTTTCTTCAACTGAATTTCAAACCCCCTCATGGGAAATTGCAAATCAATGCAACGTTTTAGATCAAACTGCAATACTTTGTTCTTTTTCAAAGGTAACATTTGGAGGAGGCGGCCTATCGTTTGCCGCTGCTGGAACTAAGCTATTTAATCTTTTGGTCAAACAAAGAGCTTCTATGATTGTTTGTTCAGATAAAGCAAATCAAATGCGTCATCTTGAATTCCTTAAAAGTAAAAAAGATGTCCTTGATCATATGGGCAAGCATGCTGATTTAGTTAAACCTAAATTTGAATTAGCCTTTAAAGCATTGGATTCTTTGGGCTCAGAGATTGGCAGCTACAAGAAACCAACAGGCGGATATTTTGTTTCCTATAATACCAGTAAGCCTATTGCTAAAAGAGTCATAGCATTGTGCGAAGAAGCTGGAGTTTTGATAACTCCCGCTGGATCAACCTATCCCCATTTTAATGATCCGCAAGACTCAAATATTAGATTGGCTCCAACTTTCTTAGAGTTAGAAGACTTAAAAGAGGCAATGGAGGTCTTTACAACTTCCTTACAAATAGCTTTTGAGGAGCAGATTAGTTAACAGCTCTTGATAGTGGCACAAATTTACCACCCTCAAAATGAGAGAATAAATTTTTTATCTCAGGATGTTTGGGTAATTCTTTAGAGGCATCATCGAGAAGATTTTGCTCTGATACATAGGCAACATAAAAGATATGACCATTTTCAGCAAACAAGTGATAAAAGGGCTGATTTTTTTTTGGACGAATTGAAGCTGGTATGGACTCATACCATTCCTCTGTATTATTGAATTCGGGATCAACATCAAATATAACACCGCGAAAATCAAGAAAGCGATGTTTCACAACTGCGCCGATAGCAAATTTTGTTTCAACCAGCTCTTGTTTTATATTATCCATATAACTAATTTAATCATATCAAATTTTGGAGCAAACAATGCTAGTAACTAGTACTCAGTCTATCGAGGGTAAGCAAATTAAATCTTATCTAGGAATTGTCATGGGAAGCACTGTAAGGGCGAGACATATTGGAACCGATATATTAGCAACTCTAAAAAATGTTGTCGGAGGAGAGCTTAAAAGCTATTCCATTCTTCTAGCACAAGCTAGGAAAGAGGCCATGGAGAGGATGGTAGCGAATGCTGAAGAGATGGGCGCAGATGCAGTAGTAAATTTTCGTTATGAAACATCAACTATTGCAGCTGCTGCCTCAGAGGTTATTGCATATGGGACGGCAGTAGAATTTGAAAATTGATTCAATTAAAATTTTCGGCGAACGACATACTGGTACAAATGCTATCAGTCTGTTTGTAAGAGAAAATTTTGATCTTACACCAAAGTATTATGATTATTTAGGCTGGAAGCATAGGCTTGCTCCAAAGAAATCTGAGTGGATTAACCACAATACAACAAATACTTTATTTATATTCCTTTACAGAAATCCTTATACTTGGCTTAGATCGATGTATAAAGAGCCATATTATCATCACTATCTAAAAATCAATGACAGACCCTTTGAAGAGTTCCTAAAGTTTTCTATCGAAGACTATGAAAACTCTATTTGCATGTGGAATCAAAAAAATGAGAGCTATTTGAGAATGTCTAGAGAGGTCAAACATAGCTTGAATATTCGTATTGAGGACTTTAGATTAGATCAGGCAAGCATTCATGCATCAATAGCTAAAATCCTAGGACAACCTTCAACTCAATTTGTTGAATTAACTGGATATATAACTGGAAGAGGGATAGAGCAGAATAAAAGTGTTGATTCCTCACTCGCTGTTCCAGAGCTTTCAGAATTAGAAAAAAAATTTATAAATTCTTATCTATCCAAATCAATTATGAGCAAGATAGGATATGATTTTTTATAAATATTTTTAAAGAGAATAGTATGAATAAAACTGAAAAAACCGCCTTTAGAGAAAGCGTTATTGTTGTGATGATGGGGATGGTTATTAACTTTCCTCTTCAAACTTTTTTACTTTGGCTCACCATAGATAATTGGAGTTGGACTAATACGTTATTAATTTCTATTTTTACTCAGGCTGTTCTTACCCTTGTAGCACTGATCAGAGTTTATTCAATTCGCATGAGGTTTACGAGAGGTAAGTTTTAAGAGTTTTTTATTGCAAGCCGTTCCTTAATTTTTGAGTGAGACTCTTTTGTAATTTGATATCTAGCATAAAAGAAAACAGCAATTAGCCCCCAAATCATTGCAAAGGGACCGTCAATTAGTCCCAAATTAAAGATTGTTTCTTCAGGTATCTCTCCAGGTACCGCATTCTCAGGAAAAGCAATAAAATCAAGCGCAACACCAGCTATAACATGGCCAATGCCATTTGATGTCTTGCTGAAGAATGCTCTAGCTGCATAGAAAACTCCTTCTTGCCTAATGCCAGTATTGAGCTCATGTTCATCTGCTATATCTGCTAATGCTGACATCACACTAATATGCAAAATAGAGCCACATGCAGACGCAATAGATCCTAAGCCAATAATCATCAGTACTAATCCCCATGAACCTCTCTCAGGGGCGAAGCCTAGTAAGGCAATATTAGCAGAGGCTGACCAGAAAATAGTTAGACCCAGAACTGTGGCCACGATTACAATAGGTTTATCAAATCTTTGATGAAGTTTTGCTGTGAGGATGAATCCAAAGGTATAACCAATGATGTTATTAATGATTAGCCATCCAATTTGAATTGGAGATAATTCCCAAAAGAAGGTTCCCATATAAATTCCAAGAGTTTCATGAGTTCCTATAAGCATGGATAGAAAAAACATGCCAACAAGCAGTCGAGCATAGTTTCTGTTACTGATAGCCCCGAGAATATCTTTAAATAAATCTATTATTTTAATGTGAGATTCATTTTTAGCAGGCTGCTTTAAGTAAGGTATTTGATCTTTTGTAAAATAGGCTGAAGAAAGAATGCATAGTGAAATTAGTACCATGCTAAAAATTGCTATTGGAGTATAAGATTCTTGATAAAGCTGTCCAATTTTTTCAGCTGAGAAATATGGAAAAATTAAAAACCATACAAAAATGTGCATGATAATGACACCCATATATCCAAAGAGGTTGTTGTAGCTCATAACTCTACTTCGTTCAAAGTAATCGTCAGATAGCTCTGCTCCTAAAGCTAAGTGTGGAACAGCAAATAAGGTAATACTAAGTCTAAGCAGGATAGTAGAGAAAATTAACCATCCAAAGAGGCCATACTCAGACAGCCCCACCGGTGGGAAAAACATTAGATAGATTGCTATGACTGTTGGAAAAGGGGCCGCAAACATAAATGGGTGCCTTCGGCCAAGTTTTGATATAAACCTATCTGAAATAGATCCCATTATAGGATCAGAAATTGCATCGAAAATTATAGCAATTAATACTGCTAAGCCTGTCAGTGAGCCTGAAAGACCAAGCACTTGATTGTAAAAAAAGAATGTTAGGCCAGCAAAGATCCAATTTGTTGCACCTTCACCAGTGGCTCCTACCCCAAAAGCTAATTTTGTTTTGACTGTTAGTTTATCTGGGCTCAAACTGCTCCTTTTAACTCATTCTAGCCTTGAAAGCTCTCTTAGGTAAAATAACTTTATGAAATTAAAAATGTATCAAGTTGATGCTTTCACCAATAAATTATTTTTGGGCAACCCTGCTGCAGTTGTCATTCTGGAGTCACACCTCAATGATCATATTATGCAATCAATAGCCTCAGAGAATAATTTATCTGAAACAGCATTTGTAAGTATCCACGAAAATCCTATTTCTATAAGATGGTTTACGCCATCAATTGAAGTTGATCTCTGCGGTCATGCTACTTTAGCGAGCGCGCGGATACTTTTTGATTATTATCCGAGTCTTGTTGGAGAGGAAATTAATTTCGATTCTAAAAGTGGAAGTCTAAAAATTAGGAAAGTTGACCAGGGACTCTGTTTAAACTTTCCTGCTGATTATCCAATTGAAGTCGAATCGAAACCTTTATTTTCTGAAATATTAGACATTGAGCCAATAAAGTTGCTTAGAGGCAAAGATGACTATTTAGCAGTGTTTAAAAATCAGCAGCAAATTGAAAAAATACAGCCTAAATTTCCTCTTCTTAAAAAAGTTGATGCTAGAGGCCTTGTAATTTCTGCTCCAGGAGATGAGGTAGATTTTGTTTCTAGATGTTTTTATCCAGAAGCGGGCATTGAAGAGGATCCCGTCACAGGATCAGCGCATACTATGTTGACCCCTTATTGGGCTAATCAATTAAACAAAAATGAACTTGATGCACATCAACTCTCTAAACGAGGCGGTAAACTTTGTTGTAGTCTAGTTAAGGAAAGAGTTTTGATTTCAGGAGAGAGTGTAATTTATTTTGAAGGGGTAATTTCAATCGTTTAAACTCTAACTTTAATAATTTTGGAGAATATTTATGACGACTTATATTATTGCTTCTTTGTTGCTTGCTTTGTTGCAAACCTGGCTCATCCCAGCGTCTTTCAATATGAAGAATTTTCCCTGGCTGGGCTCTAACAGAGATGAGCCTATGCCTCATGAGTTAACAATCATGGCTGGGAGAGCCATGAGAGCAAACACAAATTTACAAGAAACTTTACCAATATTTTTGGCACTGGCTCTTTTGTCTATGCAGCTATCTGTTGATATAACTGAACTGGCATGTTGGTGGCTTGCATTTAGAGTAGGACATGTAGTTACTTACATTGCTGGTTTTGCAAGAATCAGAACATTATTATGGCTTGGTTCAATTGTTTGCTTGGTGATGATGGCACTGGCATTAATTTAGAATAACTTTAATTTTAAAAAATAGGGGGCTGTAGCCCCCCTATTTTATTAGACGCAATTAATATTAACCGTTAGGGTTGATTAAAAACTTTTCTCCAGTGGCTTGTTTTGCATATACCATCAAGGATTCAAGAGTTAATGCCTCTTCAAGAGAGACTTCTTTAGTATAGTTGCTTGCAAATGTAGTTTTAATTTCATTTGCAACGCGAGTTTGTAGTTCACCCACTTTTTCAAATCCAACCTTGCCTAAGAACGGTGTTAATAAAAATCCACCTATGCTCCAATACATGCCAAAGCTTCTATTATTTGGCAATGTAATGCCTGATTGATTTAGAGCTCCATAGATATAAACTTGCTTATGATCCGTGGATCCATAGGGACTGTATTCGGTCGCATTTTTTCTAGCTGCAACTTCCATACAAGCAAGAATTTTCCCAGCTAATTTACCACCACCAGTAGCATCAAATGCAAGAGTAGCTTTTGTTTCAGTGATGGCTGAGGTTAGTTGTTCCATAAAATCATCATCTGACGAATTGCATACAAACTGCGCGCCTATAGATTTTAATAAATCAACATGCTCTTGTTTTCGAACAATGTTAATAAGCTGCACCCCATCATCCAAACATATTTTTACAAGCATTTGACCTAAATTTGAGGCAGCAGCTGTATGAATAATAGCTGTATGTCCTTCCATTTTCATTGTCTCAACCATGGCAAGAGCAGTTAACGGATTTACAAAGCTTGATGCACAATCTTTTGGCTTGGTTCCCTCATTCATAACCATGCAGCTAGCTGCAGGAAGGCATCTATATTGAGAATACATTCCACCCCCAACAACACTTACCACCTTACCAAGTAATTCTTGTGCATTGGCTCCAGCCTCGATAACAACTCCAGAGCCCTCATTTCCAACTGGCATTGGTTTATTAAGTCTCGGTTTCATGGCGCCCATAATGGCCTCTGGAACATCCATGATAATTTTTGAGTTTTCAGCCTTGAGTGTATTGATATCACCTGGTCCAATCAATAAACCCAGATCAGATGGGTTAATGGGAGTCGCTTCTACTTGAATTAGCACCTCATCATCGCCTGGAATTGGACGATCAGATTCAGTGATAGCAATTTCTAGTTTTCCTTCATCAGTAACCGTAGAAGTAATTTGTTTATTTGAACTCATTTCATCTCCTTATTAATACATTAAATAGTAATATGTGTATTGAACTATACAACTTAGAGCATACTTGAAGTCAAGAAATAGAATGCAAAAAAATGAATGGGTAAAAATTAAATGAAAGACTATTCTGGTCACATTGGGATAATAGGAGGAGGAATAGCAGGCCTTACGCTTGGATGTGCTCTTTTAAAAGAAGATATTCCAACAGTTATTTTTGAAAAGATGCCAGAAGAAACTTCGCATGGCGCTGCTATCAGTCTTTCTATGAATGCATTGCGTTTGTTAGATAGATTAGATATTTATAATGACCTTAAGGATCAATCATTCATTCATTCAGCAGCCTCAATTCAAGGGCCACAAAACGAAATATCCTCATTTCAAACACCAGAGGTTTTGACAACACGTCGGCAAACATTGATGACACTTCTCTATTCCAAATACCTAAATCTAGGTGGAGAAATTCATCATGGTTATACCTTTGATAGTTTTGATCCAGTAAAACGCGAAGCTACATTTGCTAATAAAGAAAAATATACTTTCAAGCACTTAGCCGCATGCGATGGCATAAGATCCTCAATACGAGATACTTCTTTTTCGGCTAATCAAGATCCCAAATATAGTGGCTACAGTGCCTGGAGAGGTATAGGCAAATCTAACCTTCAAAAAATTCATTTTGCACTTGGTCCTGATAGTCATATTGTTAGCTACCCAATCAACAAAACAGGAGACGTAAGTTTTGTTGCAGTTAGAAAAGAAGATTTTCAATTTAAAGAATCATGGAAAGAAGAGGGCTCTATTAAAGATTTGTTAGATGATTTTTTTCTTTATGACTCAAAGATATTTCCAGTAATTGCAGATTCGATGCCCCTATATAAATGGGGCATCTATATTCGACCACCTTTACAATCCATGATTTGTAAAAATATCACTCTGGTTGGTGATTCAGCCCATCCCATGGTTCCATTCTTGGGCCAAGGAGCTTGTATGGCAATTGAGGATGCTTATTCATTTGCGATGGCTTGTAGAAAGCATGTAAATAATTTTGCAGATGCGCAAGAAGCATATGATTTTGTAAGGAACAAACGAACCAAAAAAATACAAAAACTTTCAATGATTCAAGGCAAAATCTATCATATGAAGAACTCATTATTAGTTTTAGCAAGAAATGCTGTAATGAAATATACAAATATTCCGGGAAACGATTTACGAAGAATTCATGATTATGATGCTCATGATGAAATGCAGACTTATTTATCTTTCGGAGATCTAAGAGTTATAAATTCTGGAAAGGGGCCATGAGCTTCATTATTAACTCACATCAGCATATTTATTAGTAGCCAAAATAAGTTCATGTGTAATTTCTTTTTCAAATGCACTATGACCTGAAAAAGGCGTGATAATGAATTCTGCTTCTGGCCAGTTTTTGTGAAGCTCCCATGCAGTTGCTACGGGAGTGCAAACATCATATCTTCCTTGAATAATAGTAGCGGGGATATTTCTTATGATATCTATATTGTCAATGAGTTGTTGCTCATGTGATAGAAAACCTTTATTGATAAAATAATGATTTTCAATCAGCGCAAACGCAAGAGCAAACTCAGGATCAGAAAAGCTATCTACCATTTCAGGACTGTAGCTTAAATTAACAGTAGACCCCTCCCACCTTGACCATGCAATAGCTGCTTCTAGTTTTTTATCCTCATCATCGCCATTAAATATTTCATAATATGCTGATATCAAGTCACCTCTATTAGTTTTATCAATAGGTTCAATAAATTTCTCCCATGCATCAGGAAATATATTGCTAGTTCCATCTTGATAAAACCAATTCAATTCTTTTTTTCTTAACATGAAAATTCCACGAAGGATCATTTCGCTGACTGAATCTGGATGAGTTTGAGCGTAAGCTAGTGCTAGAGTGCTTCCCCACGAACCTCCAAAAACCAGCCACTTATCTATGTCTAATTTTTGTTTTAAAGATTCAATATCTGCTACCAGATCCCAGGTTGTGTTATTGGTTAGACATGCATGAGGTTTGCTTCTGCCGCACCCCCTTTGATCAAACACAATGATCCTATAGGCTTCAGGATTAAAGAAACCTCTAACAGATTCACTTCCTCCGCCACCAGGACCGCCATGCAAAAAAACAGCTGGCTTTCCATTTGGATTTCCGCATTGCTCATAATAAATTTCATGTTCACCTGCAATCATGAAACCAGTATCAAAGGGTTTAATTGCTGGATAAAGTTTTAGTTGTTCTGTCATAGACAAATATTCTGGTTAAGTAAAATGATATTAATTTTTTTTGGTCGAGCTTTTGACTAGCTCCTCAGACGAATCAATTTTAAACCGATCAATATCTTCTCCAAAGAGTTTCTTGGGTGATACAGATTCAAACTTTCCCTCAGTATCTGTAGGGTCAGTAAAGAAGCCTAGAACATAGCCGCCTTGAGAATAACCCATCAGATCTCGCAGTTCAGGCTCTAGCTCTTTCGCTATCGAGGGAGGGCAGGAGAGGTATTGATTCTCTTCCTGTCTCAGCCAATTTGGAGCATAGTGCAAAAAAACACCGAGTCTATTTTCTGATGTTTGATTGGCTCCGCCACCGTGCATCACAGATCCAGTATAGATAAATACTGAGCCTGCTTTCATTTCAGCATTTTCAATTTCTTCATCGAGAGGCATTCTCTCTTTATCCCATTTGTGCGAGCCTGGAACAACTTGAGTAGCACCATTTTCTTTGGTGAAATCCGTTATGGCCCACACAGTACTAAATTGTGTTTCTATTTTCCTTGGTACATACCCACCCCATACTCCTCGATCTCTATGAAGGATTTGAGGTGTTTCATTGGGTCCGATAGAAATTGCAGATGTGAAGTGAAGTTGATACCCGTCACAATGAGGTTCTAAAAACTTCGCTGATAAAGCATTAATTGTTGGATCTAGAGCCAATTCACGGCATTTGGGTGATCTTGCCATGAGAGCTCCAACTCTTTTGGTTTGAAATCCAGTGAACTCATTATCACCTTCGATATCATTTTTAAGATATGGGCCCAGCTCAGTTTTAATATCATCAAGATCTTTTTTGGTTAACACATCATCAATGACGACCGCTGCATCACGCTCAATGACATCTAGAATCACATCTATATCTGTATCCGGACTGACATGTTGAATTCCCATTGATTTAGTTTAGAGTAAATTTAAAAATCTGTGAAATACATCCATTAATATTTATATTCCTAGTAACTATTCTCCACTAAGCACAGTTCAGTTATAATTCTTTTTCTTTAATTGCCCAGATAGCTCAGTCGGTAGAGCAAAGGACTGAAAATCCTTGTGTCGGTGGTTCGATTCCACCTCTGGGCACCATGGTTTCACTAAGAAATCTTTTGAAAATTAAGGATGTTTAATCAAATAGTTGCGAAACTTCCTCTATCGCACTAAAAGAACTGACATCACCTCTATCAATAATTAAGATATATTCATTTAGTGCATTATAAAAAGTACTTAAATCAAATGCCTCTAATTTTTCTACCAACTCCTTATTTAGACTAAATATTTCAAAACTTACATTGTTATGAAGATGTGGCATATGTGTGATAAGCCAAATTAAATCGCAAAAAAAGAACTCCAATCCTTCAAATAAATCTTCGTAATCAAACTGGATATTTTGATCACATATCCGATTGATGTCATCAGAAGATAGTTGAGTTACTTTAGAGATACTTAATTTATCGTAATTAATAAAATCACTTATTATGCTTATGTAAGTAAATACCTCTTTGATGATGCCCTTGATAGATTTTTCCTTACTGAGAGGATTAAATATTTTTGCGTATTCTATTTCTAACTCATTAATTCCATAAATCGCATCAAGATTGTTTTTTAATAACGTCGCAGTATTCTTTAAAGACTTCCTTTCAGGTTTGATATTTTCTAGATCATTTGCAAATTCATAAGCTACTAGATTCTCTGCATTTTCTTGAAGAACTGATGCCATTTCACCTAATTTCTTATGATCGTCTACCACGGACATGTGATAACCAACATAGTCGGTGATTATATTTACCAGCTTTTCTTCTGCAGCAATCACTTTCTCAAAACAAAGATCAAGTAAATTATCATAACCTGACGAGGTACTTTCAATTGAACTTAATTTATTTTTGCTGGGCTTCCAATTAAAAATATTTAGTTCATGGTCTATCGACAAAAATACTTCCATTGATGGAAAAATCTCCGAGCCATACACCACTTCAATTTTGTTAGTAAAATTTAAGTCCTCAGGAAGAGGATTGAATGATAGTTTGTTTATCTGCTTTTGAATGCTCTGGATTTTTTGATTAATTTTTTTGTTAAGCTCACTCTTAACTTTGTTTACCTGTTTAGCTTCCAGTTTGACTTCTTCAGCTTTGACTTTTTTTGATTTGATACGCTGCTCTTCCTGAGATTTTTCATAGTCAGCTCGCTGATTTCTATCAAGCTCTTCTGCCCATTGCCTGTCTTTTTCTTCCTTGATAAGAAAGGACCAAAAAATATCAAAACCCAATGCCATAGGATTTTTCATAATCTCATCATAAAAAACCTTTTTTCCAAATTTATTGAAACAATTGTATAAATGTTTATTAGCTTCTTCTTCATTGGATTCAGAGCACCAATAAAAATAATAAAAAACCTCTAAATTTATGAGAAAACTTTCACTGCAATATTGTTTAGCAAAAAGATAAAATTTTTCTGCAAATAATTTAAAATCTAAACTTTCAATAATATCAATCGATGCTGCGATACTTAATCTGGCAGCATTGTCTTGGGCAAGATTTGCCTGCGATTCGATTTCATTTTCAAGCTCAATTTTCGTTTTTTGCATTGCATCTACATACATTTCTTTCCAGCCTGCAATACCTAGAAGGTTCATCCATTTGGCGCAGTAAAATACAGCTTCTTCATTAAAAGGGTCCTTTTCAATAGCATCTTTGCTCATCCCTATCGCTTCATTTATTCTTTCGACATTATTAAGCTCTGGATCAAATAATTTCATCATTTTCTTTGCTGTCTTGAGCTTTTCAATGGAAAGTGTCTGATCAGGATTTTCTAGAGCAGTGGTCTGCTTTTCATTTTCAATAAGAACCCTATCCAAAATATCTATTATTAATTCATTATTCTGAATTACTTGACTCTGAAATACTCGCTGCTCAAGTGTTTGTGAATAAATAGCAGTAACAATTTCAACACCCATTTCTGTAATTCCTCGGTCTAATGCCTTTAAATCCTGTGAAAGTTCATTTATGCCACTTGAAAGCTCGTCAAATCCTTTTTCATTTGTAAAATTTATTTCTTCAAGATGGTCTTCCAATGCCACAAAGCCTCTGTATAGTACTTCATTGCCTGCCTTGATCTCTTTGTCAATATTCTGGAGTTGACTAATTTGTCTTTGAGAATTAATTAATAACATGCCTTGGGAAAAATTACCTTTAGCAATATCTATTCCACCCACCCCATAAGATGCAATTTTTAAGGATTTATCAATTAAGTTGCTCATAAAAGAATATTAGATCATATAAGCTTGATGGCAAAATGATAAAAGCAATTAATTACAACCTATGCAAAAAATTAGTAATGAATGATGAACTCTATGAGGAATCTTTGCTTACTGCAATAGAGCAAGAAAAAAGATACCGAAATAATGTTATGAGAAAGTGTATGGTCGATAGAGGTCATAAAGTATATACGGGCGACCCATACTAATTTATATCGCATACTATATCGCATACACAATTTAGCACCTTCGCAAAGCCTTTATTTACAAGCACTTTTGGTGAAGCAATATTCTGAAAATCCTTGTGTCGGTGGTTCGATTCCACCTCTGGGCACCATTTTTCTCTCAATATTTTTATAATAAGAAATATTCCACTTCTTTGAAATCTAAATTACCTCCCGAATATGCAATAATTATCTTAAATGAGCCAATCAAATCACTACTCCCTCGCCAGTCCAACCTCACTGCTACTTGATGATAGTCAAATTATCGAACGCGTCTTTTCTCACATAGACAATAAAACAACAGATTTAGGTAGCGAAGTATGGAGAGAGCCGGTTAAAAATTATGTAGATCAGGAAAGATTTGATCGAGAAATTAAATTACTTAGATCCCTGCCAGTCCCGTTTTGCCCATCAAGCGCACTTCCAGAAAAGGGCTCATATGTTTCAAGAATTGCTGCCGGCACTCCTATTCTTGTAACAAGAGATGAAGATGATAATGTAAATGCTTTTATTAATGCTTGCAGACATAGAGGCATGCAAGTTGCTTCGGGAAGTGGCTGCAAAAAATCATTTGTTTGTCCTTATCACGGTTGGACCTATGGTTTGAAAGGGGAGAATAGAAATATTCCTGGATCCAATGGTTTTCCTGGCATAGATCCTGCAGAGCACGGACTAAAAAAAGTGAATGCTGTTGAAAAAGGTGGAATAGTGTATGTGTGCCAGGACGGAGAGATCGATAAAAAATTTTTAGATGAAGCGTTGGATTATTTCACTGATGAGCAAGCTCTCATTAATCAGTCAGGGATAGAAGATCAAGCAAATTGGAAAATACTGCATGAAACATTGCTTGAGGGGTATCACATAAAAACCCTTCATAAGGATACGTTTTATCCATATGGATTAGACAACATAAATGTTGTAGAAAATTATGGACAAAACTCTCGAGTTATTTTTCCTTTTAAACGTATTGAGAAATTAAGAGCTCTCAAAGACTCCAAAAGGGTAATAGATGGAACAATCACATCGGTTTACAGCTTATTTCCAAACGTAAGCATTTCAGTTTTATCGAAGCATACAAATTTAGTAATCTTGGAGCCTATAAGCCCCTCACGATCAAAATGGGTAATTTATACTTTAATTAATAAGAGCAATAAGAAAGGCAAGCTATCCAAAGATGATGCTATGAGAGATGCAAAATTTGTCGGTGATACGGGTCAGGATGAAGATCGAGAAGCAGCCAGAGCAATCCAAGAAACTTTAAGCACAAAGGCTAATGACCATCTAACCTTTGGTTACTTTGAAAAAGCCATAGTGAATTTTCATACTCATTTAGCTAAACATTTAGATACCCAAGGAAGTGCAGACTGAAAATTTATGTTTCGGTGGCGATGTTGAGATATTTCTTTCAAATAGACACATTGCGAATTAAAAATGCCGATATGAAACTATTGACATATATTATGTCAATAAATATGATTCCATAAGTAACGATTTAACGTTAAATTAAATATATGGAAATTAATAATAAACATGATCTGGTTATCCGTAATGGAAAAATCATAGATGGCTCTGGGAGCAAACCATTTTTTGGTGATATTGCTATCGATGATGGAAAAATCACATCAGTTGGGAAGATTGAGAGCTCAGGCAAAAAAGAGTTCGATGCAAAAGGAAATTTGGTAACGCCTGGCTGGGTTGATATTCATACTCACTACGACGGACAGGTATCCTGGGATCCATATCTTACTCCTTCAAGTTGGCATGGTGTGACAACTGCGGTGATGGGAAATTGTGGCGTGGGATTTGCGCCTGTGCGACCTGGAGATGAAAACTTCCTTATTCAATTAATGGAGGGTGTCGAAGATATCCCAGGTTCAGCTCTACACGAAGGAATTGATTGGGATTGGGAAACTTTTCCAGAATTTTTAGATGCCATCGACAAAAAAGAATTCGTTATGGATGTTGGTTTTATGATGGGACATGGGCCTTTGAGAAGCTATGTGATGGGTTATGAGAGATGCCAAAATCAAGTCGATGCATCTGATGAAGAGATCAGCAAAATGTCAGAACTTGTCACTGAAGCCATAGAAGCTGGAGCTCTTGGGTTTAGTACCTCTAGAACAGTTCTTCATAGAGATATATACGGGAAATATGTACCAGGCACTGAAGCTAGCTCAGAAGAAATGAGAGCCCTTGCATTTGGAATTGATAAAGCTGGCGAAGGAACCTTAGAAATTACATCTGACTGGCTAGATGAAGAGATGGAAATGTCTTGGATGAAGGAATATGTTAAAAAAAGTGATTGTGGATTGACTTTCCTTCAAACAAAAGGCGATGCAGTAAAAACAATTCTATTTTCTGAGGAGCACTTTCTTAAAGGTAAAAATATTCGACCCCAATTTCCAGGCAGAAATGTTGGTTTAATGTTTGGCTGGGAAACTTCAGTCAATCCGTTTATGCAGTTTCCAGCCTATAAAGAAATTGCTGATTTGCCTTTGGATCAAAAATATGAAATTTTAAAAGACCCTATTTTTAAAGAAAAATTACTCAATCAAAAGCCAGATTTTGAAACAGAAATAAGAGCAAGACTTGCAGACAATCCTTCCAATAAAACTAGAGAAGAAATTGCCCAAGATGTTGCACTTCCCACAACCATAACCTCTAACTATAAAACCCAATTCATTCTAGGAACTCCTCCAAATTATGAACCTAAAGAAGAAGATAGTATCGCTTCAATAGCTTTGAGAAAAAATATATCTGAGCTTGAGGTTATGTATGATGAGATGCTTCAAAACCAAGGCACCAATTTAATTTATGCCGCTTTTACGCCATATGAAAAATATAAGCTAGATTTTGTTGAGCAGGCATATCGATTGAAGTCATCAGTTGCCGGAGGAAGTGATGGCGGCGCTCATTGCGGATTAATATGCGATGCGAGTATGCCAACAACAAATATCTCGCATTGGGGAAGAGACAGAGAAGCGGGTAGAAAGTTTCCACTCGAGATGCTGATCAAGAAACAAACTAAAGATACTGCTGAGACCTTTGGTTTATTTGATCGAGGAGAGATAAAAGTTGGAATGTTGGCTGACATTAACATTATTGATTTTGATAAGTTAAATGTAAGTCATCCTACAATGATTCATGATCTTCCTTTAGGTGGAAGGCGCCTAGTACAAGATGCTACAGGTTATGTTGCCACCATAAAGAACGGACAAGTAGTTTCTGAAAATGGGAAAGCAAACGGAGTGTTGCCAGGGAAACTGATTAGAGGAAAGCAAGTTTGTGAAGTAAAAACAGGCATATCAGAGGTTTCATTTTTCGATAAGACAATTCGACTTTTGGCAGTGAAAGTTTTAAGTTTTATTTGGAGATTCAGTGGAAAGTCTATGAAAACTACAATCGTTTCTGAGACTTAAGTAGCTATGAAGCCAGTTTGTTTAGTTTTAGGTGCAGGTGCTGGAATTGGCGGAACCGTTGCAAAAAAGTTTGCCTTAGAAGGCTATCATTCATGTTTATGTAGAAGGTCTGATCAAGACGGATTAAATAGATTGGTATCGAATATTGAAGAAAAGGGCGGCTCTGCTACAGGCTATTTAATAAATGCTATAGAAGAGAATGTTCTTGAAGATTTAATTTTAAATATAGAAAAAGACTTGGGGCCTATTGAGGTTCTTGTGTATAACCTTGGTGCTCAAACAGGAATGAAGCTTTTAAATGAGACTACTTTAAAAGAATTTGAGTGGGGTTGGAGGATGGCTGACTTAGGATTATTTAGAGTAGCAAAAGTCTTAATGCCAATTATGGAAGAAAGAGGTGAAGGTACTTTTTTAGTTACTTCGGCAACAGCCGCCATGCGTGGAAATAAGAATCAGCACTCTCATGCAACAGCAATGGGTGGAAGAAGAATGCTATGTCAAACTCTCAATGCAGAGTTTGCATCAAAAGGAATTCATGTTGCGCATATTGTGGTTGATGGTATGGTGGATGCTCCAGATACTTTGGGAAAGATGCTCGGAGAAGAATTATTTCAACAACTTAGAGAGACAAAAGGCATGGAGCATGATGGTTTGATTCTTCCCGAAAGAGTCGCTGAAACTTATTTTCATTTATCTCAGCAACACCGATCTGCTTGGAGTCACGAAGTTGATATTAGGGCTTTTTCAGATACAGCTTGGTGGAATAGCTAGTCTAGAGCTTTAAAACCCGATGCTTGTTCAACTTCTTCATTATTAAAAAATTTTTCCATTTGCTCTAGTAACCAAGAGCGATTATCAGCCTGCGATAAGTCCAGATGCTTTTCATTAATAAGTGTTGTCTGATGAGACTTCCATTGTTCCCATGCATCTTGTGAAACTGTTTCCATTAACTCGATACCCTTTGGTCCTGGCATTGGAGGAACTGTCATAGCAGGCAGATCTTTTTGAAGTTTTTTACAAAAAACAGTTTTACTCATAATTCACTTATAACTTTGCTGATAGGTTTTGGTAGTCCATATTCATCTATTCTATCCTTTTTTATCCATTTATATTGCAGGTTAGTTTTAATTTTTAGTTCGTCTGAAGTTATATAGGTATTTAAATTTATTTTAAGCTTTCTGTGTGTGAGCTCATGTTGAATTTCTTGAGTGCTAATTAATTGGAAATCCTGGACATGGTTTTTTAAAGAAACAGATTTAAATGGAAGCCAAAGGTTTTTCCATATAGACTCAGTTTCATTTTTAGCAAGCAGTAATGATTTTTTAGTTTGAATTAATGACAAATTCATTGAAATAACTTTTTTAGTCGAAGCAACCTTATTTTTTTTAATTGGGCTGACTTTAAATGCAGATAAGCAATGAGAATTAACTGGGCATTCATTACAAGATGGTTTAGATGGAGTGCAAATTGTTGCTCCTAAATCCATTATGCCTTGTGTGTAAGAGAAGCAATCATCTCTGTTAATCATTTCACTAGAAAGCTTCCAAAGCTGACTCTCTGTTAATACATTTAAATCTTTATTCAAGAATCTTGATATAACCCTCTTAACATTTCCATCAAGTATTGGATGCGGATCTAGATAGGCTAATGACAATATTGCTCCAGCTGTAGATTTACCAATTCCAGGTAGGGTAATAATATGGTTAAACTTCTTAGGAAATTTATTTCCATATTCTTTCTTAATAATTTCTTTCGATGCAAAAATATTTCTAGCTCTTCTGTAAAAACCTAGCCCAGACCATGCTGCAAGAATCTGATCCTCGCTTGCTTCTGATAATTTTTTTTGAGATGGGAATTTTTGAATAAAATTTTTAAAGTAAGGGATAACTGTTTTAACTTGTGTTTGTTGAAGCATAATCTCAGAGATCCAGATTCTATAGGGCGTGATTTTTTTCCTCCATGGTAAGTCATGCCTCCCATGATCTAAGTACCATTTGACAACCTGCTTTGAAAAAAATTGATATTGTTTATTCAAAGAGATTTTCTTTTGAAAGTGGCTCTTTGCTGCCTGCAAAAGAGTAAATGATTGGGGCGCCTGTTGGAATCTCCAGAGCAATAACTTCTTCTTTTGACAAATTATCGAGCTGCATCACCAATGATCTGAGTGAGTTCCCATGTGCAGCTATTAAAATGTTTTCTCCATTCAACAGCTTTGGTAAAATGAAAGAATTAAAGTAAGGCAGAACCCTTTCTGCCGTATTTTTAAGGCTCTCTCCTCCAGGAGGAGGCACATCATAAGATCTTCTCCAAATATGAACCTGATCTTCGCCCCATTCTTTTCTTGCATCGTCTTTATTTAAACCAGCTAAATCCCCATAATCTCTTTCATTTAAAGCTTGGTTTTTCACAACTTCAATATCTCTTTGATCTATCTCCTCCAAAATCATTTGACCGGTAATTTGCGCTCGCCTCAAAGCAGAGGTAAACATCATAGAAAATTTAATATTTCTTTCTTTGATCAGGTTCCCAGCACTGGTTGCTTCTGTCTCTCCAACAGGAGTTAGCCCGGGATCTTTCCATCCAGTAAATAAATTTTTGGCATTCCATTCACTTTGCCCGTGACGGACAAGGACTAAAAAATTTTGATCTTTCATAATATAAACCTCACCAATAAATATATTTTAAGCGATAATAAGCAAATGCTAGAATTCAATTTATTTTTAATCGATTATTGGTACTTTTCTGTTCCACTATTTCTTTCTATTATTTTATGGTTTCGTTCAGAAACAAGAAGAGGTGGAAACAGAGTAGACTGCAATCAGTTAACTAATTTGGTAAATAAAGAATCTGCCTGTTTGATAGATGTTCGACCTAAAAGTGAATTTGAAACAGGAGCAATAGCTGGATCAGTTAATATTCCATTTGAAGAGTTAGATAGAAGAAACGATGAATTATTAAAGGAAAAAGAAAATCCATTAGTTTTAATTTGCAAGATGGGAAGAAATGCTGCTTTAGCTGGCGAAAAGATGCAGAAGTATGGGTATAACAAAACTCATATTTTACAAGGCGGAATTACTAGCTGGCAGCAAGAGGGACTTCCGTTAGTTAAAATAAAGTAGTTCAAAATTAATTATGAAAGATGTAATCATATATACAACGAAAACTTGCCCATACTGCTACAAAGCAAAAAGTTTATTAAAAAGGTTGGATATTCCTTATAAAGAAGTTTCTGTAGATTTTAATTCTAAGCTCAGAGCCGAAATGGCATCAAAGGCTGGAAAAACTTCTGTTCCTCAAATATGGTTTGGCGAAGATCATATTGGGGGATGCGATGATTTGCATGCTCTGCATTCAGCCGGCAATCTATTTAAGTCCTTAAGTTAAGTTTGTTGCGCCTTAATTTTTTTTGAAAGAGTATTTCTACCAAGGCCTAAAACTTTTGCTGCCTCTTGTTTTTTACCACCAGTTTTTTCTAAAGCAAAATCAATCATAACCTTGTCTAGTGCTGGCTCAATGATTTCAAGCATATTTTCTGAATTGCTTTGATAAATTTCACCCAGCCATTTAGAAAAACCTGATTCCCAGTCATCACTTTGTGCTTGAGGCTGCTCACCATTACTTATAATCTCACTTGGTAGATCTTCCAATTCAACATTTAAAGTTGGTGCCATTAGGGCAATCCAATAACATGTGTTCTCTAATTGCCTTACATTTCCAGGCCAATCATATTGAGTCAATGCCAGGAGAGCTTCTGGAGAAAGTATTTTTGGATCATCCAGCAATGAATCTGCATGCCTTTTTAAAAAAGCAGAGGATAGATCACCAATATCTTCTTTTCTTTGTCTTAGAGGCGGCACTTCAATTCTGATTACGTTCAACCTATAGTAAAGATCTTCTCTAAAAGTTCCAGACGCAACAAGTGATTCTAGGCTTTGATGAGTGGCTGCAAGAATTCTAACATCTACTTTAATTGGCTTATCGCCCCCAACTCGAAAAAATTCTTTATTAGATAGCACTCTAAGTAAACGTGTTTGTGTTTCAAGAGGCATATCTCCAATTTCATCAAGAAAGAGTGTGCCTCCATTTGCTTGTTCAAATCTACCGATTCTTTGCTCAACAGCACCTGTAAATGCCCCTTTTTCATGTCCAAATAACTCCGATTCAATTAATTCTTTTGGAATATCAGCCATGTTTAAGGCTATAAAAGGCATGTCATGCCTTGGACTGTTCTTATGTAACGATTTTGACACTAACTCTTTGCCTGTTCCTGACTCTCCTTGAATTAGAACAGTTGCATTTGTATTAGCTAGCTTTCCAATTGATCTAAAAACAATTTGCATTGAGGGAGCCGAACCGATGATCTCTGATTTAGATACTTTTTTTGGCTTAGCATCTTTATGCTCCTCCAGAGCTTTTTTGACTGTGATAATTGCTTCCTCTAAATCAAAAGGCTTAGGTATATATTCAAAAGCACCTCCTCCGTAGGAGTCTATCGCAGCTTGCATATCCGTAAATGCAGTCATAATTATGACAGGCAATTTGTCATAATTATTTTTTATATGTTTTAAAAGATCATAACCATGCATTCCTGGCATTTTTATATCTGAAATAATTAGATCGGGCTTTTCATCATTTAAAGCATCTATCAATGATTCACCATCTGCAAAGGTTGCTATTTCAAGGCCAGCACTTTTCAGGCCTTCTTCGAGAACCATGCGAATAGCCTCATCATCGTCAGCAATCCAAACTTTAGGCACTTTGAGCACCACTGATATTACTGCTAGATATAGGAATTAATATAGAGAACAGCGTATGATCATCTTTCCGATCAAATGATATTGCTCCACCATGGATTCTTACAATATCCTGAGAAATAGACAGTCCGATGCCTGAACCATTTTCCTTACCCGATATCATTGGAAAGAATATTTGATCTTTAATTTCTGGATTTATTCCAGGGCCATTATCTTTAACAATAATTTCAGCCAAGGTGCTATGAACGGTTCCATTGATGGGTTGTCTATATGAAATTTTAGTTTGAATGCCGAGATAAGGTTCTTCTGCATAATTTGTAGAGGCGTGAACAGCATTTTGAGTAATATTGATTAACGCTTGAATAAATAAATTTTTATCACCATAAATTTCAGGGATGCTTGGATCATAATTCCTATCTATGGTTAAGTTTTTTTGCGATTCAGCATTGCTTAATGCCAATACTCTTTGTAAAGACTCATGTAAATTAAAATATTCAAAGGTCGGTTTTTTTGCCGGAGTTAATATTCTTGTGACTATTTCATTTAATCTATCTGTTTCTTCTTCAATGATTTTTAAAAATTTTTTTGAAAAATCATCAACATATTTAGTCTTTAAAATTTGAGCGCTACCCTTAATTCCTGATAAAGGGTTCTTAACTTCATGAGCTAAAGTTCTAGCTAAGCCTGCAGCAATTTTTTGTGTTGAAAAGCTTCTTGTTGAATCTATTATTTTATTAAGATTATCAATACTCACCGCTTCTATAAATATAAGATTTTTTTTCTCTGAAAAAGTTATTGTTAGATCTACTGTTCTTGAATTTCCAGATTTATGAACAATTTCAAAGTCCCGCTTGGTAACAGATCCAGTATTCTCTCTAGTTTTTTTAAGAATTTCATTGATTTGCGAGCCTGTCTCTTCGTCAAGTAAAGAGGAAATGGTTTTTTCAGTAAATTTTGAAGAGTCACCAATCCAGTTCGCTGCTTTTGCTGCATCATTGATCCACAATAATTGGAAATTATCTCCGTCTAAAATGATAATTTCAGTATTTAAATTATCAAATGCTTTAAATTCTGTGAAATCCATAATTCTTTCTTAAAAAATAAAGCCCTCTAGAATAAAGGGCTTTATAAATTTTTCAGTGAGAAAGCTAATCAATTCTTAATTTATTTTGTCAGCGTTCCAACAATGTGAGCTAAGATTTTATACGGATCCGCATTTGAAGCTGGCCTTCTGTCTTCAAGATATCCATTCCAATTATGCTCGACTGTATAAACAGGAATTCTGATGCTTGCACCACGATCACTAACACCATAAGAGAATGTATCGATGCTTTGAGTTTCATGCAGGCCTGTTAGCCTCATATCATTATCTGAGCCATAGGCTGCAATTCCTTCCTCATGGACTTCACCAAGTTTGTCACAATAAGAAGAAAATAATTCTTCTGAACCTCTAGATCTCATCTCTTCATTAGAAAAATTTGTATGCATTCCTGAACCATTCCAGTCACCTGTTTTAGGTTTTGGATGAATATTTACGCCAACACCATACTCTTCAGCAATTTTATAAAGCATGTATCTACTAACCCAAAGATCATCTGCAGCTTTGATACCTTTTCCAAGGCACTGATATTCCCATTGGCCAAGTGCAACTTCTGCATTCGTTCCAGTCAATGTGATTCCTAAATCTAAGCATGCTTGTAAATGGTGATCTGAGATTTCTCTCCCAACCACATTTCCTGCGCCAACACCGCAATAAAAATCACCCTGAGCACGAGGCTCACCCTTTTCCCAACCAAGAGGTTCACCATTTTCAGGATCTGTGAAGAAAAACTCTTGTTCAAATCCAAACCACCAGTCATCAGTTACAACTGCTTCAGCAGCAGCGCGGAAATTTGATGGATGGGTAGTATGGTCGGCCGATTGAACCTGTGTCATTACTAGGTCATGACCATTAGGGTTTTCATATGTTTGCACTGGAAGAAGTAAGCAGTCTGAGCTTCCACCCTCGGCTTGTTGCGTTGATGAGCCATCAAAAGACCAATCTGGCGGTGTATTTGCATCAGTAGCTTTAACCTTGCTCCTCATTGATGGTTCTGGCTGATATCCATCAAGCCATATATATTCGTAAGTTTTATAATTTGACATTCTATTTCTCCTAAAAATTTTTAAGTACTTTACTTAAATATGCAATATCTATGCCAATATAATTGCACAAAAAATGTGCGATTTACGTTTTATTATAGGGCAAAAAACATATATATGCACTAAATTAGTGCATATTTAGAAATTTCTGTATTTTTGGAATATGTGACTCGAAGTCTTCGAAAGAATGATTTCCTCCAAATATCACTTCAATCTGGCTTGCAGAAAAATATTCAATAGCAAGTTTATAATCAAGGACCTCATCTCCCGACTGAATAAAGGTCAAGAAATTCTTATGCTTTTTCAAGTTCTTAATTTTATTATTTATTTGGGCTAGGAAATCCAATTGATCTTGATCAATAAAAAACTTTTCTCCAGTTGAGTAGTTTTGATTTTCTCCAAGATATTCAGACATATCTATTGGCGGAATTGCTGGATTTATATTCACACACAATAGATTATATTTTTCCGAAAAATATGTTCCAAAAAAACCGCCTAAGGAACTTCCAATAATTGAGGATGGAGATTCTGTTTTGATTATTTCTTCAATCTGCTGGTAAGCATTTTTAATATTATTATCTATATTAGGAATTAAGATCTTAGTTGAGCTGGTATTTTTTTTTACAAAAGATTCAAGTACTTTTGCTTTCGTTGAATCTGCAGATGATGCAAATCCATGGAGATATAGAATTTTAGTCATTCAAATAATTTATTTCTTCTGCTTCAATTTCTTAATTTAAAAATATGCTTTCAAGTCATTCAGTTTGAAATCCATATAAAGTTTCAGCCATCTAAAAAATTTATTTCTTTTGCTTCAACTGCTCCATTTAAAAAAATGTTTTCAAGCCACTCAGTCAGAATTCTATTTTGTTGATATTTTTCATCTTGTGATTGTGAGAATGGAGAGGGAATAAAAAATGGAACAGGTTTTTCTTGTTGATAAGAAATTACTTCCGCTAACTTTGCATCAATATAAATATTTATTCTCAGCAAAAAATTTACCAAGGCTGCATCTTTATTTTTAAATTTTGCCTCGATCATGAGAGTATGTGGCGTTCTTGAGATTACTAAAAATTCAGCTTGATTTTTTTGTTCATGATTTAGAATTTCAAATGTATAAGTATCATTCTCAAAATTACATAGGATTTTTCTCAGCCTAGAAAAATTTGCACTGCAAGTTGTTAAATGATTTTTTGTTTTTAAACTCTTATACATTTATTTGATTCTATAATCATTGTTAAATGGTGTATAGGATTTGCATGCCTCAATATATTTTTCTATTTGGCTTCTTTCTGATTTGCAAAAATCGCTTACTGCTTGCCCAAAATCATCTCTTAAAAAATAATGAAATGATGAACTTAAATGAGGTTTAAAACCTCTCCTAATTTTATGCTCTCCTTGAACGCCAGGATCAAAAAATTTGAGATTATTTTTTATGCAATATTCTATGCCCTGATAGTAACAACATTCAAAATGTAGGTTTTTTATTTTTGTTGTTGCTC
The DNA here is from genome assembly GCA_902595065.1 of uncultured SAR86 cluster bacterium. Taxonomy (GTDB): domain Bacteria; phylum Pseudomonadota; class Gammaproteobacteria; order Magnimaribacterales; family D2472; genus D2472. The sequence continues at coordinate 390,097 of CACJOM010000001.1, read as the reverse complement.
CCCAATGCCTGCCATAAAGAGTATTCGCACCTTCAAAACATAATGATGCACCAATTGGCTCTCCTGCTATTTCAGCAAAGAAAATAACTGGTTTAACTTGCTGATTTGCGGTGTTAATTAATTGAAAAAATTCTTTATTTAGATATGGATTTTGAGCTCTTTCAAAATAGGTTTTTTGATAAAATACATAAAATAAATCCCAATCCTCATTTGTGATTTCATTGTGTTTTTTGCATTTAAATTCAATGCCTAGTTTAGAAATGCTTTTTCTTTCTTTGCGAATGGTCGCTCTTTGGCGAGAAGTAAAGATAGATAAAAAATTATCAAAATCAATAAAATTTTCATTTTCCCAAGTGAACCTATAATTGTATCTTTCAACAAAATTTCTTTCTCTTAAGACACTCTTGCCTGATTCATTGGGAAAAAGAATATGCCATGATTCAATTTCCTCGGCTTCCATTTTTTTAATGCCAGCATCAATAAGATTGAACTTAGATTGATTATCTTTACCTAAAATTCTATCTCCTTCACAGGGAGTGAAAGGAATCGCTGTTAGTAATTTTGGATAATAATTTCTACCGGCCCTAGTTAGTGCATTTGCCCACTGATGATCAAAAATAAATTCCCCATAGCTATTAAATTTTTTATATAAAGGGAGAAAGCTTATTAATTTTTTATTTTTTATTTCGCCAAGATGATCTGGGATCCACCCAGATTTTTCTGATGCAGAATCACTTTGCTCCATTGCTAGTAAATATGAAAAATCCTCAAAAGGATTATTTGCTTTTATTGAATAAAGCTTTTTTTGTAAATTAATTGTTTTGATTTCAGATGACATGAAATTAGATTATCAGAAAACAAAATCCTGAGAGCATAAGTAAATATAAGGAGGCCCAATGATTATTTTTAAAAGCTAGTAAGAAATTTTTTTGCGAAGCAAGCTTATGCTGATAAAAATAAAAACCACTTAACAAAATTATTCCTATGTACCAAGCAAATGAAAGTCCTGCCTTTGACCCCACTATTAGCAAAAGACCAATTACAGTAAATTGTAAGATAGCGATAATCAATAAAGTTTTTGACCCCCACCATAAAGGAGTCGAATTGATGCCTAATTTTTTATCATCGTCTATGTCACACAATCCATAGAAAGAATCGAAGGCAATAATTTTTGCAGCGATCGCAAGGTAGAGAAAAATCATCGTTGGATTATTCAACTCATTTGTCATCGCGTAAACAATAATTGTTGGGTTGAAAGTAAGACCAAGAAAAATCTGAGGTCCAATAAAAAATCTTTTTGTCAGAGGATATATAACTATCATTAAACCAAAGCAGATACTCACATACATAGTATTTGTATTGGTTAAGCTAAGTAACATTAGGCTCAAAACACCAAGTATTGCAAAAACAGCCCAACTTTCAGATATAGAGAGCTTTTTGCTGGGTATTGGCCTTGTTTTTGTTCTTTCCACTCCGCCATCCAGGTCTTTATCCCAAATGTCGTTGATAACACAGCCTGCTGACCTTACCAAAATACTTCCTGCAATAACTATTAATAAATCAGCGTATTCAAAATCGCCATTTGTACTAATCACCAAGGCCAATAATGCCGGCCAAAGCAATAGGTATATCCCGATGGGCTTATCAAGACGCATCAATTCAAAAATGGCCAACGCCTTATTCATGATAATAAGAATACCTCCATGACACTCAAGGGGTATCCTCGAACAAGGTAATGAGTCCTTCTTCCCCAGAAAACTTCTTTGGAAGAGCTTTGAAATTGTGCAAATTCTCGACGGTTTTTAACAAATAGTTCACTTTGGAAGAGCAAATCACCAAGTGGCTTAGACCCAATAGTCCCCAATCCAGGATAGCCTTTTAGCGCTGTTAGTTCTGGGATGATGCTTCTTGCATAAACAAGGGGCGCTAGATCTCCGAATAAAATCACTTCTCTAATGCGAACTTCTTCTGGAGGAATTTCCAAAGCGATATATTCTTCATCCTCGGCAACGCCAATATCATCATTTAAGATTTCAAGTTTGAATTCAGCACGAGATGAAATTCTCGCAGTAATTGATCCTTCCTCTTCCAACCAATCTAAAATATTTTTTTTTGTTAAAAGATTACTTAATTCTGAGCCATTCAGCCATTTATCAATTCTTTTTACTTGCATGAATTAGATCTCTAAAATCTGATATTATAGCCTGCTTAATTTTCATTAAATGAGACTTTTTAAGTCAGAATAACTAAGAGAGATAAAATGGAATATAAAAAATGGGAATGCATTGTATGTGGGCTAATATATGATGAAGAGCTGGGTTGGCCAGATGATGGCATTGCTCCAGGAACTGCTTGGGATGATGTGCCTGATGATTGGTTATGTCCTGATTGCGGTGTAGGTAAAGAAGATTTTGAAATGGTAGAGATTTAATGATTGATACGCCAAAAAACTTAACCAGAAACATTCTTATAGGTTTGATTCTTGGTTTTGTTGTTGGCTCTTTTCTTTTTTATACAGATTTCTTTCCAAATTCAATAGATGCTTTTGTAGAAAAGTATATTTTCAAGATGGGCGGAGACATCTTTATGAATCTCCTGAAGCTATTAGTTGTGCCTTTGGTCTTTTTCTCTTTGGTTACTGGGATCTCTTCTCTTGGAAGTTCACAGTCCCTAGGAAAACTTACATTTAAAACAGTAGGATTTTACTTATTTACAACAGGCATCGCTGTGTCTTTAGCGCTTATAGCGGGCTCTTTCTTTCAGCCTGGCTCTAACTATTCATCTGATATAGCTATGGCTGCTCCAAGTTCATTGCCTCAAGGGCAAGGCATCTACTCAACCATTGTGGGAATCTTTCCTTCAAATATTATCCAAGCCATGGCTGATAATCAGATGCTAGCAATAGTTTTCTTTAGCATTATATTTGGCTTGGCTCTAAATAAGACAAATCACTTAACTGGAAATTTAAGCGATTCATTCGCTAAATTAAATACAGTATTTCTTCAACTTATCGTAATGATTATGAGCTTTGCGCCTTTGGGAGTTTTTTGCTTAATCGGAAAGTTTGTTATTGCTGATGGCCTTGATATTTTCCAAGACGTTGTAGCTTATGTTGTTCTTTTAATAGCTTTGCTCTTATTTCATGCAGCTTTTACTTACTCATTATTCTTAAAATTTATTGGAGGACTTAATCCATTAACTTTTTACAGAAAAATGAAAGACGTTGCTTTATTTGCTTTTTCTACCTCTTCAAGTGCAGCAACAATTCCAGTAACTCTTAGAACAGTCAATCAAGACCTGGGGGTAAACCAAAACGTTGCATCGTTTGTTGTTCCTGTTGGCGCTACGATCAACATGGATGGAACAGCCATTATGCAAGGTTTAGCAACAGTCTTTATTGCTCAAATGTCTGGGATTGATTTAACACTTTTTCAATACATTCAGGTGGTGTTGTTAGCAGTAGCAACTTCGATTGGAACTGCAGCTGTTCCATCGGCAGGAACCATTACTTTGATAATAATTTTGCAACAATTTAATCTGCCGCTTGAAGCAATAGGGATCATTCTTGCAGTTGATAGAGTGCTAGATATGATCAGAACATCAGTCAATGTTACCGGTGATGCTGCAATTGCATGTATAGTTGCGAAAACAGAGAATCAATTGGATGAAAATATTTTCAATTCAAAGGCTTAATTACTAATTAAATTCAATTTTATTTGATAAAATCTAACGCTTGTTTATAGGAGAGAAAGGATGAATATATTAATTGCCCCAGCATTGGGTGTTCTTGGTTTGATTGCTGCTTTTGTGGTGTTCAGTTTGGTCATGCGTTACTCAGATGGAACGGACCAAGTTAAAAAGATTGGCGATGAAATTCATAAGGGCGCAATGAAATTCATGAAAACCGAATATACCTATTTATTAATTTTTGTAGCCGTATTAGTTGTATTGGTCGCGACCTTTCTTACGATCCAATCAGCAATTGCAGTCGTAGTTGGTGCTGCCTGCTCATCTTTAGCAGGGTTTATTGGAATGTATGCAGCAACAAAAGCAAATGTTAGAACTGCAACCGCAGCCCAAAAAGACGGCGCAGCAGCAGCATTAAGCGTTTCTTTTTACGGTGGCTCAGTCATGGGATTATGTGTTGCTTCTCTTGGTTTAATTGGCCTAGGCGGTCTCTTTTATTTCTTTAGTGAATCTCATGTTCATGCTCTTGAGGGATTTGGAATGGGAGCATCTGTAGTAGCCTTATTCTCTCGTGTTGGTGGAGGTATTTTTACTAAGAGTGCTGATGTTGGAGCGGACTTGGTAGGTAAGATTGAAGCAGGAATTCCTGAAGATGATCCAAGAAACCCAGGAGTTATTGCAGACAATGTTGGTGACAATGTTGGTGATGTGGCTGGAATGGGATCAGATATTTTTGAATCTTACTGCGGGTCAATGATTGCCTCGATTGCTATAGCCTACACTTTAGGCTCAAAGGAAATGATGATGTTTCCATTGGCTTTAACTTCAATTGGTTTAATAGCTTCGATCATTGGAATTATAATAGTTAAACTGCAATCTGCTAAAGCGCCTGCAAGTGCTTTACGCTCTGGAACTCTTTTAGCTCCTGCAATTTTTATTGTCATGGCATATTTTTTAACAAATAGCATAGACGGCGTGTCAATGAATGTATGGTGGGCAGTTGTCTGTGGTGCTATTGGTGGAGTCTTAATTGGACTAATCACTGAGTATTACACTGGTGGAGACCCAGTAAAGAAAATTGCTGAGTCAGGTGAAACCGGGCCTGCGACTGTTATGATTTCTGGTCTTTCAGTTGGAATGCAATCTGTTGTAATTCCAATTTCAGTTCTAGCAACAATTATTTTAATTTCAACAACTCTATCAGGAGTTTATGGAGTGGGTATTGCTGCAGTAGGAATGCTTTCAACAGTTGGTATAACCATGGCGATTGATGCATACGGACCAGTTGCAGATAACGCTGGTGGTATTGCTGAGATGGCTGGCATGGGTGAGGACGTGAGAGAAATCACCGATTCTTTGGATGAACTAGGAAATACAACAGCAGCTATCGGCAAAGGATTTGCAATTGGAGCTGCTGCTCTAGCAGCACTTGCAATTATTTCCGCATTCTCTGCAGTTGTAAGCCTTAATTTTGGTGAAGCATTTACATTATCTTTAGGCCAACCAATTGTCTTAGTAGGAATGTTTATAGGAATTTGTATTCCATTCTTAATTTCTTCGATTACTATGACAGCCGTTGGCGATGCTGCATTTGAAATGATCAATGAAATTCGAAGACAGTTCAGAGAAATTACCGGCTTAATGGAAGGCAATGCTGATCCTGATTCAGAAAAATGTGTTGAGATAGCAACCAAAGCTGCTCTTAAGAAAATGATGTTACCTGGAGTTATTGCAGTAGCAATGCCAGCGGTTGTCGGGTTTGGTTTAGGTGCTATGGCATTAGGTGGAATGCTTGCTGGTGGATTATTAGGTTGTGTTGCACTTGCTTTGTTTATGGCAAATGCAGGTGGAGCTTGGGATAATGCTAAGAAATATGTTGAGAAGGGTAACTATGGTGGCAAGGGCTCTGATACTCATGCTGCAGTTGTTGTTGGAGACACCGTTGGAGATCCATTCAAAGACACATCTGGACCCTCAATGAACATTTTAATCAATGTTATGGCAATTGTGAGTTTAGTCATAGCTCCGTTATTAACATTGAATGGAATGTTGTAAAATTTACTTCAACTAAAAATAAGAAACCCGCAATAGCGGGTTTTTTTATTTCTAATTTAATTTAGGGTTTTAGTATGATAATCTGATTTAGAGAGGTAAAAATATGAATCAAACAGCACTATTGGCACCAGTTCTAGCATTGGCGCTTTGGACTTTTATAATTTTCTTAGTGATGGCTTTTGGCAGGCTCAGATCTATGGACAATCCTCAGGATGCAGCTCATTCAAAAGATCTAAAAGGGGCAATGCCTGCTTGGGTTGAAAGGACGGGGGATAACTATAATCATCTTTTTGAGCAGCCCGTTGCATTTTATGTGGTTACTTTATCAATCGCCTTAATTAATAATTTTGATTCTTTGATGGTTCAATTAGCATGGGCATTTGTGATCTTAAGAATCATTCATTCGCTGGTTCAGTTAACATTTAACATGGTGCTAGTAAGATTCTTACTATTTGCTGCAGGATGGCTAATTATTGCCTATATGGCTTATTCTCAACTCATTGTTTAGGGCCATTGGAAATATATGAGTAAAGCCGAACATAGCAATGTTACAAAATTAGAAACCCAAAATCTTGATGCGTTAGTCGAACTTCAACGAAGTAAGTTTCGTAAAGAAGGAGAGGTTACATATGCAAAACGAGTAGATCGCCTTAAAAGACTTAAGGCAATGATTGTTGAAAACAAAAAAGAGTTTGCAATAACAACTAAGCGTGAGTTTAACGGAGCGCGATCCTATGAATTTAGTTTGTTTTCAGAGTTTGCATCAAAGGTAGAGGCGATCGATTACTCTTTAAAACATCTAAAGGATTGGATGAAGAGCGAGAGAAGAAAAACTAATAAACCAATGAATTTTTTGGGAGGCAGGAGTGAGGTAAGGTATTTCCCCAAAGGTGTTATTGGAATCATTTCTCCTTGGAACCTTCCATTTGGATTAACTGTTTCACCTTTAACGAGCGCATTGGCTGCAGGCAATCGAGCAATGCTCAAACCCTCAGAACACGTTCCTGAAACTGCTGCTCTCTTTGCTGAAGTTGTTCCTAATTACTTTCCCGCTGATGAAGTTTCGGTTGTGACTGGAGGTCAAGACATTAGTCAAAAATTTGCGGAGTTGCCTTTTGATCATCTATTGTTCACCGGGTCCACTCATGTAGGTTCTAAAGTGATGCAGTCAGCATCAAAAAACCTTGTTCCTGTAACATTAGAACTTGGTGGAAAGTCACCAGTTATTATTGGCCGAAGCGCAAAGCTTGATCTTGCCGGAACACGTCTGACATTTGGTAAACTTTTAAACGGTGGCCAGCTATGTCTATCTCCAGACTATGTAGTCGTTCCCAAGGACTTAGAAGAGCAGCTTATTTCTCGCGTAGCTGATGAAGCTCAATCAATGTACCCAAATATTACAGAAAATACCGATTATGCTGGGGTTTTTAATGAAAATCATTTAGCTAGGTTGCAAAACTATATTGATGATGCGGTCGATAAGGGCGCTAAACTCACAGTCATAGGAGATGAAAATTCTCATGTATCTAAAGACAATCGTCGCATGCCTTTGCATATTCTCCAGAATGTAAACGAAGACATGCTGGTTATGCATGAAGAAATCTTCGGCCCCATTCTTCCGATCATGACTTACAGTGATATTGCTGAGGTTCCAGATATGATTGAGCCTCGTCGAAATCCACTTGCTATGTATTATTTTGGAAAAGATAAAAGCGAGCAGGAATATTTGTTAAGTCATGTGCAAAGTGGTGGCGTTTGCATCAATGATATTACTCTGCACTATATTCAGGAGGATCTTCCATTTGGTGGTATTGGCGCTTCAGGCATGGGTGCATATCATGGGCCAGAAGGTTTTAAAAACATGAGTCATGCTCGTGCAATTTATAGTCAAACTATGATTGATGTATTGCCAATCATAGGGGCAAGACCTCCTTTTGGTGAAAAGTTTAGAAAAAGAATAAACAAAATTCTTGGCGTAATCTAAATTGAGTTGCTAGCAACCAAACCTGCTAAATTGTCTCTGGCAGTTTGGTAAAGATTTCATATAATAAATTGTTAATTTTATTGGAGGTATAAAATGAATAAATGGTTTGTTTTAGGGTTTGCGTTACTATTTTGTAACATATCACAAGCAGCTGTATACATGATTGATTTCAAATGTGATCAAGAGGCATATAAAGTTTTTGCTACCATGACGTTAGAAGAACTTGATGGTGAATTCTTAGAGGGCTCTAAAAAGCTTGCTAGATATCACGACCTAACGACAGGCAGCGGCATAGTTATTGTAGAAGCTGATGACCCGACTCTTGTGATTGAATTTGCTAATGGATGGAGCGAAGTATGTAATTCTGCAATAATCCCTGTAGTTGACGACAAACAAGCAATGGAGATTTTGAACAGATAACTAAGCGTCTGCAAAAGCTATAGAGCCTGAGATCCACCTCTCTATCAACTGACTGGCAAGCTCAGGCTCCTCATTACATATTAATTCAGCAACTTTTTTGGTTTCCATTAGATACTGACTGTCTCTAACTAGATTTGTATATTTCATCGGCACAATACCTGTTTGTTGAGCGCCCATGATCTCTCCAGGGCCTCTTATGACCAGATCCTCCTCAGCAATTTTGAAACCGTCTTGAGAGTCTACCAATACTTGGAGTCTTTGCGATGAGATATCTTGAATCTTATCTTTATGCAGAAGAATGCAAAAACTCTCTTTGGTTCCTCTGCCTATTCTTCCTCTTAATTGATGCAATTGCGCCAAACCAAACCTTTCAGCATTTTCAATCACCATGATATCTGCATCAGGAATATCAACTCCAACCTCAACAACAGTCGTTGATACTAAGATTGAAGTTTTAGAATCTTTGAAAGTTTGAACTTGCTCTTGTTTTTTAATTGCTGATAACTTGCCATGCAGGCAACCAACTTTATCCCGACCAAAATACTCAGATAAATCTTCGTGGGTTTCCATGACAGCATTTAAATCCAAGTTCTCAGATTCTTCAATTAAGGGACATATCCAATATACTTTGCTACCTTTTTTTATAGCAGCTGAGATTCTCTCAATGAGTTTTTCTTTTCCACTTAGGGGCAAGCATGATGTTTGAATTGGTTTTCTGCCAGGTGGTAATTCATCTATCACTGAAACATCCATATTTGCATATACGCTCATCGATAGTGTTCTTGGAATTGGGGTGGCTGTTAATGTGAGCTGATGAGGCGCAGATTTTTCAGAATCATTTTTCTTTCTGAGAGCGAGTCTTTGATTTACACCAAACCTATGCTGCTCATCAATGATAATGAGAGCAAGATTAGAAAACTCAACACTCTTTTGGAACAAAGCATGAGTTCCAACCAAAAATTTAATCTTACTATCCTTAAGATTCTCTAAGATTTTTTTTCTCTGGCTTGCAGAGGTACTACCAGTAAGAAGAGATATTTTTTCTTTTTGTTTTTTAAAAAAAGATTTAAAACTAATAAAATGTTGCTCTGCTAGTAGTGTAGTTGGGGCCATAAAAGCAACCTGAAACGACGAATCAAGAGCCAACGCTGCAGCTAATGCACCCACCACTGTTTTTCCCGACCCAACATCTCCTTGAACCAATCGCATCATAGGAACTTGTTGTGTTAGATCCTCTTTAATTTCACTTACAACTCTCGCTTGGGCCCCAGTTAATTCAAAAGGAAAATTTGATTTAACTTCTGCTGTCCATTCACTTTCTTTAGACAATGAATAGGCATGGTGCCGTTTTTGTTTGCGTTTTAAAAAAGCCATACCAGCTTGAAAAGCAATCATCTCTTCTTTCAAGAGTCTTACTCTTGCTGGATGGGAGCCACCAGGCAGCATTTCATTAATATCAATATCTGCTTCAGGATTGTGGATTATTTGTAGAGCATCAATAATTTTCATGTTTAAAGATGCGTCATATTTTTCAACATCAAGAAAGTCTTCTTCAAAATCTAATTTTGAAATTGCAGCCTGAATAAATCCCCTAATTTTTTTTTGTCCTATGCCCTTGGGAACTCTATACACAGGTGTTAATTTTTTGTCTTTTAATTCATGATCATTTGAAATAACTTCATACTCTGGATGGATCATTTCTAATCCATATCTACTTAAGCTAACTTTTCCATAACATAAAAGCTCAGTTCCAGTTTTAAGTTGTTTTGCTTGGGCGGGATGGAAATAAAAAAAACGAATATTGATATTAGAATATAAATCAGCTGATTTAAGCACCATCATCTTTCTAGGCCTATATAGCACTTGCGTAGACAGAATCTTTACTTTAATTAATTTTTCATCTCCTGGTTGAAGGTCGCTTATATTTGAGATTTTTGTTCTATCTTGATAACCAAAAGGAAGATGAAAGCAGAGATCTCTTAGATTAAAGATTCCAATAAGGTGAAGTTTTTCAACGATAGAGGGTCCGATACCTTTTAATTCAGTGAGTTCAATATTAGCCACTTAACGATAATACTTTTAATATAAGGACTTTAGAAACATATATATGAAAAAAGTTTTAATTATAGGTTACGGAGACATAGGAAGAAGGGTTGCGGCCAGCCTTCCTGATCAAAAGTTTATAGGGGTTTCCAGAAGTGTGCCCTCTAATTTAGACAATGTTATATTCATTCAACAGGATTGGATAAACCAATCAAGCTTGACGCTGCCATCTTCAGATTTCTCAACCATTGTCTTAATATTAAAACCGACTTCATCTGATGTAGATGGATATAAGCAAGGATTTTTAGATGCATCACATAAAATCATGTGTTTTTTAAATAACTATATTAGTTATGAGAGATTGCTGATTGTAACTTCAACCAGAGTATACGGGATAGGTAACGGGAGAAACATAAATGAAGCATCGGAGCCCCTGCCTGATGATCAGCAGGGCAGAGTAATTTTAGATTATGAAAATTTTATATCGAATGAATCAAAAGTAGCGCCACTCATATTGCGGCCATCAGGATTATATGATGAGAAAAAGCATTGGATGCAAAACCATGTAGATACTTTTGAAGGAAAAAAATATGTTCTCCGTTTTAACGAGGCTAATATGTTTAGCAGGAATAATCTTGCATTGGTTATTGCAAACTATATATGCTGCAAAGAATTGGCTCCCATATCTGGCCCTCTAATCTGCAGCGAAAAGGCTCTAAAGTATAGTGAGATTTTTACCCTTTTTTGCCCTGAGCACTCTTTCGAAGATTTTTTTATAAGTTCAGACAATATTGCTAAGTCATTTGATCCGCAAAAGTTATTGAATAGTGGTTTAATGAGATAATAGTAAAAAGTATTTAGGAAACTTATGTTTTACAGCATGACAGGGTATGGAACTGGGCAAGCAACCTCAAAAAAGATGGAGGTTTTGTGTGAAATTAAGTCAGTTAATAATAGATTTTTAGATATATCTTTCAGAGGATATAGCCTGCCAAATGATTTAGAGGAATATATAAAAAATCAACTAAAGAAAAAGTTCCTCAGAGGATCATTTGAGGTAAAAATTCATGATAATTATCAAGCAGAACATTCATATGAGCTCAATCAAGAAAGCATCAGAAACTTAAAGAATGCTTTAAAAGCTAGCAAAGACTTTAAACACTTAAATCTTAAATTAAGTGATCTTAGAGATATTCCAGGGCTATTAACAGTCAGCACCTCAAAAAAAGATATTTCAATTTTAGGCAAGAAAGCATTAAATATTGCAATAAAGAACCTAGTAGAGTCCAGGGCCAAGGAAGGTAAAAAAATAGAGAAAGTTATTCTAGCTAAGACGTTATTTTTAAAAAATGCTCATCAAAAATTATTAAAGTCAGCACCTTTATTGCTGAAGCACAGAGTCATAACTATCAAGAAAAAGTTCATTCAAAAAAATATTGATATTAATAAAGACGAGATCGCTAATGAATTATCAAATGTTGCTCTAAAGCATGATATTGCTGAGGAGCTTGAAAGAATTAGTTTTCATATTGAGTCGCTTAATAAATTGTTTAAGCTAAAAAGTGCACATGGAAAAAAAATGGACTTCATCCTTCAGGAATTATTTAGAGAAGTAAATACCCTATCAGTTAAAATAGAAAAACCGGATTTAAAAGATTTAGCATTAACTATGAAATTAAAGGTAGAGGAACTGCGTGAGCAGGCTCAAAATTTAGAGTGATTAAAGATCCAAAGCTTTTTTTAGTCTCAGCTCCCTCTGGTGCGGGCAAGTCATCTTTAATTGATGCAGTTTTAGCCTCAGCTGATGAATCCGATCTACCTTTAGAATTATCTATTTCTTATACAACAAGATTGCCAAGGAAAGGTGAGTCGAATGGTAATCAATATTTTTTTATTTCAGAAGAAGATTTTCTGGATAAAAAAAATTCTAATTTTTTTCTTGAACATGCTGAAGTTCACGGCAATTGGTATGGAACTTCTGTGGATTTTGTTCAATCTAAATTAAGCTCAGGAGTAAACTTAATTCTTGAGATTGATGTCCAAGGATTTAGGCAAATTAATGATATGTCACTTAATTATGATTCAATCTTTATTCTACCGCCATCTATTCATTCTCTTGAAGAAAGAATAAAAAGCAGGGGAGACGAAGACATAGAGTCAATCAATTTGAGATTAAAAAATGCAAAAGAGGAATTAACACATGCAAATGAATATAAGCATATCATTATCAATGATTCCTTTGATGACGCGGAAAAAGAGCTTTTTTGCATTATTGCCCAAGAAAAGCCCTTAAATAGAGAAAATGAGGAAGAAGTACAACAGTTTTTAGCTCAGCTATTGTCATATTAGGCAAATAAACACTAAAATACGCCCTCGGAGAAAACATTATGGCAAGAATTACAGTAGAAGGTTGTTTAGATAAAGTGCACAGCAGATTTGAATTAATTTTGTTAGCATCTGGAAGAGCAAGACAACTTTCAACAACTAGCAGAGAACCAATGGTAGAGTGGGAAGATGATAAACCTACAATTGTTGCTTTAAGAGAAATTGAAGAAGGACTTATTACAAAAGAGATTCTTGATAAAACTCTTGAAGAGGATTTGCTCTTAGATGAGTTTGCTATCGACAGAGATAAACCGCAAGACGAAATTATCGGCTGATGTTAATCCTGGAGTTTCTCATTGAGTGACCGGGCAATCCCCAATCAAGTTCTCTTAGATTTCTCTAATAGAAAATTACTTTCACCAGTTCCAAAAAAACTTTACGAGTCTGCTAAAGAATATTTTTCTAAGAAAGAATTAGATCTTTTACAAACAGCATATAATGTTGCTTTTGAAGCACACAAGGATCAATTTCGTAAAGAAGGTTCCGCATACATAACTCATCCAGTTGCAGTCGCATCTATCTTAATAGAGTTACATTTAGATATTCAAACAGTTTGCGCAGGTTTAATGCACGATGTTTTAGAAGATAGCTTTATACAAAAAACTTATTTGGAAAAGCTTTTCGGTAAAGAGATATTAGGTATTGTAGATGGCGTGAGTAATTTAAATAAACTCGATTTTGTAAATATAGAAGAGCGGAATGCTAATAATTTACAAAAAATGGCTTTAGCTATGTCAAAAGACATACGAGTAATAATTGTAAAATTATGCGACCGACTCCATAACATGCGAACAATTGAGTTTCTTCCTAGAGAAAAACAAATTACTAAGTCAATTGAAACTCTAGAGTTATACGGACCTATTGCAATTAGAATAGGAATGCAAAATATTCGGATTGAACTTGAAGATTTGGCTTTTAAATGCATTCATCCTATGCGAGCAAGAATGTTGGAGTCAGCTGTCAAACAGTCTGTTGGCGGCCGCAAAAGAATTATCTCTAAGCTTAGAAAGCAATTTAAATATCATCTAAAGAATAACGATATTGCTGCTACAGCAAAGGGACGCCAAAAATCTCTTTATAGCATTTACAACAAAATAAAAAACAAGAAAAAACCATTTTCACAATTGCTAGATGTATATGCTTTTAGAGTTATTGTTAATTCAGTGGATGATGCATATCGAGCATTGGGAGTGATTCACAATGTCCACAAACCAATCGGAAATAGGTTTAAAGATTATATTGCAATTCCGAAAACAAATGGCTATCAAGCTATACATACCTCTTTAATAGCGCTTGATGGTATTCCAATAGAGGTACAAATTCAAACCAAAAGCATGGAAATAATTGCCCAAAATGGTATTTCTGCTCATTGGTCATATAAAACAAAAGACTCAGTCAGTTCAGAATTAATAGGAGCAAAAAAGTGGATTGAGAGTTTTACTAAGCTTAATGAAGTTTCTGTAGACTCTCATGAATTTGTGGAGTCTATTAAAACTGATTTAGTTTATGACGAAGTGTATGTTTTTACTCCAACTGGCAAAATTGTAAATTTGAAATCTGGCTCTACACCTATTGATTTTGCTTATGAACTTCACACTGACTTGGGCAATAAAGCTATTGGATGTAAAGTTAACAGGAAGTATGCCCCATTAAATATACGCTTGGAAAATGGACAATCAATTGAGATTATTGCTTCTGAAAATGAAGAGGTTAGCCCGGATTGGCTGAACTTTGTTGCAACCAGCAAAGCTAGATCCTCTATTCGGTTTGCACTCCGTAAGCAAAAAATTTCACAGGCCAGAAAAGCTGGAAAATTACTTTTAGAAAGTGAGCTTAAAAGGGGTGGGGCGACCCTCGATCAGTATCGTGGTAGTAGATTGTCTAGGATCCTAGAAATGATAGGAGTTAAATCTCTTAATGAACTGTTAACTGACTTAGGATCTGGAAAGAAAACAGGTGCATTGGTTGCAGAAAGATTTTTTTCAGGCTTAAGACTGAAAAAAAATATTAACTCTAAAGTTAAGGCAATGGTTTTGTCTGATCATCAGATTGAAGGCGTTTCAGTAATTTATGCGAAATGCTGTATGCCCATTTATGGTGACCCAATAACAGCTCATTCTGATACCGATAGAGGAATTGTAATTCACCATTCAAGATGTAGACAGGTTGCTCCACATAGGAGCCATAATCTTTCAGCAAGATATTTTCCTGTAATGTGGGGAAGTGATAGTAAGGAGCTTCACTACAAAGGACATATTAAAATCCACGCAGAAGATAGGCCAGGAATTCTTGCAGATATAGCTTCGGTCTTTACAAAATCCAATCTAAATATAGTTAATATTCAAAGCAGAGACATTGATGCAATGATTATAGAGTTTATTGTTGAAGTAGAAGTTTTGAATACTGATTCAATAAATCAATTGATGGTAAAATTACGCTCATTACGCTTTGTTACAAGCTGTTCTCGAATAGTTAATGATGCTAAAACAAAAAATGAAAAAACCAATTTTTACAAATAACGCGCCAGCTGCAATAGGCCCATATTCTCAAGCGATTCAATGGGGTGATGTTGTTTTTATATCTGGGCAAATACCATTAATACCTGCAACGGGAGAATTAAATAACAACTCTTTTGCTGATCAGGCATCCCAAGTGATAGATAATCTGGAAGCGATCTGCATGGAAGCAGGCGGCGGTCTTGATAATATTCTTAAATTAACTATTTATCTAACTGATCTAGCAAAATTTGATTCAGTTAATGAGATTATGAAAAAAAGATTCTCTGAACCCTTTCCAGCAAGAGCAACAGTTGAGGTTTCAAAACTTCCCAAAGGAGTAGATATTGAAATGGATGCTATTTTATCTATTAATGTTTAATGTCTAAAAATCTAATTAATTTTTCTGACCTAACGAAGAAAGATATCTATAATCTTATTGAACTTGCGAATAATTTTAAGTCTGAAGATTCTTTAGACTATCGAAATGAAAATTTGTTTCCTGATAAGAAGATTGCCTCTATCTTTTGTGAACCTAGCACCAGAACCAAACTTTCTTTTGAAATTGCAGCCCATAACTTAGGTGCAAAATTTATAGACTTTGATTTATCTAATTCCTCTATGAACAAAGGTGAAACTCTTCAGGATACCTTAGAAGCAATGGAGATGATGGGGGTTAATTTATGCATTCTTCGTCATACTGAATCGGTAATTCATGACCTTGTAAAAGATTTTTCAAATATGCAATTCGTTAATGCAGGCGAAGGCTCGATTTCTCATCCCACTCAAACATTAATTGATTTAATGACCATACATGAATCGAAAGAAAATTTTGATAAATTAAATATCACAATAGTTGGCGATCTTGACCACTCAAGGGTGGTGAGTTCTTTTATAGAGGCAATTGAAATAGTTGGCTATAAAAGCATTACCTTTTGCGGTCATCCTGATCTCTGTAAAAATTTTATAGATAGCTCTATTGGGAACTTTGAATCTGAATTAGAGACAGCATTACAAGACGCTGATGTTGTTATGGCATTAAGGATCCAAAACGAGAGGCTATCAGAGAAACTTTCTATTGGAGCGCAAGATTATATTGATAGGTATCAGGTAAATATTGACTCATTACAAGTTGCCGATCCTGATATGATTTTACTCCACCCCGGACCAGTAAACTTCGGAATTGAATTATGCAAAGAAGCGAGCAAGTTAGAAAACTGCAAAATAAGAAATCAAATTTTTAATGGCGTTGGAATGAGAATGGCAGTTTTAACTAAACTTTTCTCTCAAGCATAACTCTTTTAACTGTTTCAACCGTGTTGATTGTTGTTTGTTCGACTTCAATATTAATTAAGTCTCCCTTTTTTATATCTTTAAAAGTAGTAACTGAAACTGTTTCAGGAATAAGATGAATATAAAAAGATGACTTAAGCACTTTTCCAATGGTTAGACTGCATCCATTAAGAGCCACATAGCCTTTGTAAAAAAAATATTCTCTCAAGTTTGCAGGTATTTTAATTTGTAGATCTTTTGTTTCTTGCCTATCGATCACTTTCAAAACCTCTCCTGTTCCATGAATGTGACCAGACACTAGGTGTCCTCCGATTTCTGTTTTAGCAGTCATGGAACGTTCTAGGTTAACCTTGCATGATTTAGAGATATTTTTTAAATTTGTTTTCTTTAACGTTTCTTCAATAACATCAAACTCCAAGATGTCTGTTTTGCCTTTTTTAACTGTAAGGCATACTCCATTTACTGAGACGCTAGCACCTTTTAATAAATTTTTAGAAAATCCTTTTGGGGCTTTGATGATAAATGATATGTAATCTTTGCATTTAATAATTTTTTGAACATGGCCCTTGCCGCTAACAATTCCTGTAAACATTATGCACCCCAGTTACTTCTATATCCCTCTAACTCAACTACATAGGAATGAAAACTTTGATTGTTTTGAGAGTACTTTATCAGAGCATCCAAGTTGATAATAGAAGAGACTTGAATACCAAAATCATTTTCGAGCTCTTTTTTTGCAGATAAGTTACCATTTCCTTTTTCCTGTCTATCCAAACCAACAAGGAAGATCTTTGGAGTTGAATTTAGACTTTCTAATATCTTAATAGACTCCCTGGCAGCTGTGCCTGCAGATAAAACATCATCAATAATTAGCACATTTCCAACTGGATCAGCTCCAATGATATTGCCCCCTTCACCATGATCCTTAATTTCTTTTCTATTAAAAGAAAGAGGGTATGAGTTTCCTCTTTGGCTAAAGATTGTTGCAACAATTGATCCTAGAAAAATTCCTTTGTATGCGGGGCCATAAAGACAGTCAAATTCCATGCATGAATCTTCAATAGCATCGACGTAGCAGTTAGCCAGTTTGAATAGATCACAACCATTAAGCATTTTTGCTGCATTAAAAAAATAAGGACTATCTCTTCCAGATTTAAGTTTAAATTCTCCAAATTCTAATGCATTTGATTGAAGTGCTAATTCAATGAAAGTTTTTTGAAAATCTTTTAGCCCAGACATGATTTTTGAAAATTTATTATTTTTGCAATGCCACCTGATGCAGATTCAACCATTTTATCAAGCTCATCTTTGCTGAAGGGATACTTTTCAGCTGTTCCTTGAATTTCTATGATCCCCCCACTCTCGGTCATTACCACATTTAAATCTGTATCAGCAGAGCTATCTTCATCATAATCTAAGTCTAAAAGAGGGTAACCATCCTTAAGTCCTATTGATACAGCTGCTACGTGTTCTTTCATTGCCCTTTGATCATCATGAGAGTTTTTGATGGCTTCAAACAAAGCAACACAAGCGCCTGAGATAGATGCTGTTCTTGTTCCGCCATCTGCTTGTATAACATCACAATCTATATTGATTGTTTTATCTTTTAAATATTTTAGATCAACAGCTTGCCTTAAAGATCTACCTATCAATCGTTGAATTTCCAT
The DNA here is from genome assembly GCA_902595065.1 of uncultured SAR86 cluster bacterium. Lineage (GTDB taxonomy): Bacteria > Pseudomonadota > Gammaproteobacteria > Magnimaribacterales > D2472 > D2472. The sequence continues at coordinate 372,068 of CACJOM010000001.1, read as the reverse complement.
GGTTCTGCCACTTTGTTTGCCTCTTGCAGCCTCTCTATTCATCCGTTCGTGGGTTGATCGGGGCAACATTCCATATTCTGCAGTAATCCAGCCCTCATTTGAGCCTCTCATCCATCTTGGCACATGATTTTCAATGCTTGCAGTACAAATTACATGGGTATCCCCAAACTTTATTAGAGCAGAACCTTCAGCATGTTTATTCACGCCAACCTCAATTTCTAGAGGTCTCATTTCATCATTTGATCGATTATTTTTTCTTGTCATATCAATATTATATCTCTTTAAATGCCCCTATAATCTTAATAAGAGGAAAATCTATTATGAATAACAAAGTACTTTTACTATTACTCCTTTTTTCTATCATCGGTTGCTCGGAAGGTTTTAATGTTGATCTTCCATTTGGAGGCTCTGAGTCAGAAACAACTAATCTAGAGATTGATAATGCATTTGCCTCAACCTATACCCCAATGAATTCTGAACCAATGCTTTTTAAATCAGCAAATATTTATGATGGTTTGGGAGGAGAATTCCTAAATTATGATTTATTGCTTTCAGGGGGCAAAATAATAGAAGTAGGAGAATCTATAACAGCTCCTGGCGTCATGGCCATAGACGCAACCGATAAATGGATAACTCCAGGCATTATCGACATTCATTCTCACATGGGTGTTTATTCTGCTCCTGGAGTTTCTACTAGCTCTGATGGGAATGAGGCAACTTCTCCAGTTACAGCCGAAGTTTGGGCCGAGCACTCATTGTGGACTCAAGATCCTCAATTTGCTCTTGCATTAAAAGGAGGGGTAACTGCGTTTCACGTATTGCCAGGATCAGCAAACTTATTCGGTGGCAGAGGAGCAACTTTTAAAAATGTCTCGCAAAATACTGTCCAAGCAATGAAATTTCCTGGTGCACCACATTCTCTCAAGATGGCATGTGGTGAAAATCCTAAAAGAGTTTATGGAAACCGCAGGCAAGCTCCCTCAACTAGAATGGGTAACATGGCAGGCTATCGGAGTGCTTGGATAGAAGCTGTTGAATACACTGATGGGATGAATAAAAAAAAGTCAGATAGAAAACCTACGAGGGATTTAGCTATGGATACCCTAATGGGAGTCTTAAATGGAGAAATTCTTATTCAGAATCATTGTTATCGGGCCGAGGAAATGGCAATGATGATTGAACTGTCAAAAGAGTTTAATTATAAAATTACTGCCTTTCACCATGCCGTTGAAGCCTACAAAATAGCTGACCTTTTAGCAGACGAAGGAATCTGTGCTGCTTTATGGGCTGATTGGTGGGGCTTTAAGCATGAAGCATATGATATGGTTCAGGCAAATGTAGCAATAATTGATCAAGCTAGAAATGGAACTGGATGCGCAATAGTGCACTCAGATGATGCGGTGGGAATTCAGCATCTCAATCAAGAAGCTGCCAAGGCAATGGCTGCTGGTAATAGAGCGGGCTTTGAAATTTCTAGAGCACATGCCATGCGCTGGATTACAAGCAATCCCGCCAAAGCAGCAGGAATACTAGATCAAACAGGCAGTATAGAAGTTGGTAAAGATGCTGATATTGTTCTTTGGACTGGCAATCCTTTTAGTGTTTATTCTAGAGCAGAAAAAGTTTTGATAGATGGCGCTTTAGCATTTGATATGAATAATCCAAAAATTCAACCCATTACTGATTTTGATTTAGGAATTATTAAACCTCAAGAAAATAGAGTTCAATAACATGAGAAGATTATTTACAACATTAGCTTTAGTTTTTCTTACAGCTCCTATTTTATCAGGAACAGTTTTGCTAAAGGGTGGTCTAGTTCACTCAGGCAATGGCGGAACTGCAACCGTTCAAGATATTCTAATTTCTGAAAATATTATTGTTGATGTAGGTAATAATCTAATTATTGATGGTAATACTAGAGTGATTGAAGTGAATGGACTGCCAGTTACACCAGGATTAATTTCCCCAATGAGTAATTTAGGAATAGTGGAGATTAATGCTTTGGATGTAACCCGTGATGATGAGTCAGATCTTTTAAGTGCTGGCTTTAGTATTTTCAATGCATTTAATCCCCATTCAACAGGAATTCCTTGGAATAGAAGCAATGGCATTACTAGTGCTATTAGCACTCCAAGCGCATCTTCTTTCCCAATTTTTGGGTTAGGCTCACATTTTGTTTTAGATGGAAGTCTTGAAATCAAGGGAGCCAAAGATATAGCCATGTTTGGAAGGTTGGGTTCTTCTTATGGGTCTCGTGCTGAAACTTTATCACTCCTTGAGTCGTTATTAGAAATAGGAGAACTGGCAAAGAATAAACCTGTTGAAGAAATTCTAGAAATGACTATTGCTGACAAGTTAGAGCTGCAAGCTCAAGATATTATTGCATTAGGCAAAGTGATAAATGATGACATGCCATTTGTCATAGAAACCAACCGAGCTGTTGATATTCTCCAAGCATTAGCCATGAAGGAAAAATACGACTTGAATTTAGTATTAGCTAGCGTTGAAGAAGCACCAATGGTTTTAACTAAACTTCAAGAAAGCAATACTCCGGTAATTATAGACCCAATGGATAATATCCCAAATTCGTTTGATGAACTCGGCTCAAGTTTGGATTTAGGAAGAATATTAGATCAAGCGGGCATACCAATTATGTTTAGCACTCAAAGAAGTCATAATTATCACCTTATGAGACAGGGATCTGGAAATGCAGTTGCTCATGGCATGTCTTATGAGACTGCAATCAAGGGAATGACACAGACAGTAGCTCAAACTTTTAACCTTGATAACAGAGGATCAATTGAACCTGGTAAATTGGCTGATATTATTGTTTGGGATGGAGATCCATTAGAGCCAGCCTCTTTTCCTAAAATTGTAATGATAGAAGGGCAATTACAAGATTTAAGCTCAAGATCTTCTAAATTGACTGAAAGGTATACAAATACAGAAAATAAACCCTCATCTTATAAACATTAGATTTATGCTTTGTTAGGCCAGCAAATTTTTTACTAGTTTACTCACAACTGACATGTCAGCCTTACCCTCAAATTGCGGCTTGAGATGACCCATTAATTTGCCCATATCTTGCATACTCTCAGCAGAGACTGCTGTAATTCCCTCCTGAATAAGCGATTGGATTTCTTCTTCTGATAATTGCTTGGGTAAGTATTTGAGTATTACATCTAATTGGTTTTGCTCGTTAGCAACAAGATCATCACGACCTCCATTTTTAAATTGCTCTATTGAGTCTCTACGTTGTTTTACGTTCTTGTTAATTAAAGTAGAAATTTTGGCATCATCAGCCTCAACCTTTTCGTCAATCTCAAATTTTTTAATGTCTGAGATTAACATTCGAAGAGTATCTCGGGTGACAACATCCTTATTCAGCATGGCTGCCTTTAAGTCTTGATTGATGGTGTCTAAGAGAGACAAATTAGCGATAGGATCTTTGCCTTGAGAAACTAAATTTTCTATTAGTTTTATGTGCTCGCTTGATTGCAGCTGCCATTTTTCTCTTTCTTACGGCTGTTGGTTTTTCATAGAATTCTCTTGCGCGGATCTCTGGAACGATCGCAGCTTTTTCACAAGCACGCTTAAATTTTCTTAGACCAACGTCGAAGTATTCTGTATCTTTTATTATTATAGAAGGCATAATTGCTGGGTAGTTTATTCTTTTTATGGAGTGAATGCAAAAACTTTTTATGATTACTTTAGGAATTGAAACATCATGCGACGAAACCGCCGTAGCGCTTTATGATTCTGAAAAAGGACTTATTGGCGAGGCAGTTTTTTCTCAGATAGAACTTCATGGAGAGTATGGTGGAGTTATACCAGAACTTGCCTCAAGGGATCATTGTCAAAAAATTACTCATATTTACAAGACAGCTTTAGGAAAAACCCATCCAAGCAGCATTGATCAAATAGCTTATACAGCAGGGCCTGGATTACTAGGAACATTGTTAATAGGTGAAAATTTTGCTCAAGGCCTTGCACTTGCTCTAAATAAACCATTAATACCTGTTAACCATCTTGAGGGGCACTTGATGGCTCCTTTTCTAAGTGGAGAAAAATTAGATTTCCCTTTTTTAACGCTGCTTGTATCCGGAGGACATTCATTAATTATTGATGTAAGGGGTTTAAATGATTATGAGATTCTAGGTCAGTCAAGGGATGATGCTGTTGGAGAAGCCTTTGATAAAGTAGCAAAGCTTATTGGTTTGGGTTATCCGGGAGGCCCGGAAATAGAAAAGATGGCTCAGCAGGGTGATCCTGAAAAATTTAAGTTTCCTCAGCCAATGCTTCACAGTGATGACTATGATTTTAGTTTTAGTGGTTTAAAAACTTCTGTGCTTTATTCGGTTCAAGATTTGGACAAGATTACTGAGGACGTTCAGGCAGATATATGCGCATCTTTTCAACATGCTGCAACAGAAGTTCTAGTTAAAAAAATATCTAAAGCTCTTATTGATACTGGTAGAGAGGGGATTATTTTGGCTGGTGGAGTAGCAGCTAACAAATTACTCAGAGAAAAAATTTCTACCCTCCAGCAATCTTTAAATATTACAGTTCTATATCCACCAATTGCGCATTGCACTGATAATGCAGCAATGATTGCATACTTGGGAAGCTTGAAGACAAATGAAGCAACATATCAGCTTAATTCACATGCTCGACCACGTTGGCCTTTGGGGGACGCAATAGGGTGAAAGATATTGTTTATATTAGAGACTTAAGAGTCCAAACCATTATAGGAATATTTGGGTGGGAGCGGGAAGTTCGTCAAGAAGTGAGCATTGACTTAGAGATAGCATTTGATTGTAAGAGAGCTGCAAAAACAGATGCCATAGAAGATACTATTGATTATAAAAAAATTACTAAAGCAATCATCAAGTTCGTTGAAGAATCTGAATTTCAACTGCAAGAAACTTTGGCGGAAGGCATTGCTGCGCTCGTAAAGAATGAATTTAAAGTTCACTCACTAAAGTTAAGAGTCTCCAAGCCAGGCGCATTAAGGTATGCTGAAGATGTTGGAGTGATCATTCATAGATAATGAAGTACTTTCTTTCACTTGGAAGTAATATTGATCCAGAATCAAATCTTGATTTAGCCATTTCTGCATTAAAAGATATTCTCACTGAAACGGAGTGCTCCTCGGTATACACCACTCAAGCAGAGGGGTTTGATGGGGATGATTTCTTAAACCTTATTTTTTGTGGAGTATCTTCACTTTCCTTTGACGATCTCAATCAAAAGTTAAAAAATATTGAGGATAACTCTGGTAGAGATAGGAACGCACCAAAATTTTCATCTAGGACGCTTGATATAGATATAGTTCTTCAAATAAGTGATGATGAAGAAATAGTTTTTGAGAGTGATGAGATAGCTAAGTATCGTTTTGTTTCTGAGCCGCTAGAAGAATTATTATGAATCTATTTATAGTTTTTTTCGACCAAGTCCCAAGCTGCTTCTGCAAGAGGAACCACTTGGTTTCCTCGATCTTCTGCATGCTTGCTTGCAGCAGTTCCGTCTCTTACCCTGCCCATAATTCCCTGTAAGATTCCAGCCAGTTTAAAGATATTAAAAATAGTATAAAACTCCCAATGCTCATCAAGGTTTTTACCAGTAATTTCAGAATACATATTACGGTATTCTTTTTCAGTGGGAATACCATTTTTTTGGCAGAATGCTTCGTCAGCTAACTCTGGAATATTTCTCCAGCTAATACAGTGATAATTGAAGTCTGCGATTGGATGTCCAAGCGTTGAAAGCTCCCAATCTAGCACGCCCATGACATCATTATTGGCATTAAAAACCATATTATCCAGTCGGTAATCCCCATGCACTATCGAGGTTTCATCTTCATCAGGAATATTAGGTGGAAGCCAATCTATTAAATTATTCATTGCAGGAATATTCTGAGTTTCAGAAGCTATATATTGTTTTGTCCATCTAGATACTTGTCTGGCAATATAATTTCCAGGTTTACCATAATCAGACAAACCAACTGATTGGTAATCAACCTTATGCAACTGTGCAATTACGTTATTCTTGCTTCTATAGATCTCCATTCTTTCTGCGGGAGTTTTACCATCAAGCAATAGATCCCAGTAAATATCTCCACCAAGAAAATCCATCACAAAAAAAGGGGTTCCTATAACCTCTTCATCTTCACAAAGACCATAAGTTTTTGGAACTGGAACTTGCGTGCCTTGAAGAGCTGTCATAACTTTATATTCTCTATCTACGGCATGAGCTGATGGTAGCAAAGTTCCTGGCGGCTTTCTGCGCAAAACAAATTCTTGCTTTTCAGTTGTTATTTTATATGTTGGGTTTGACTGGCCGCCTTTAAATTGAGCAATCTTTACGATTTTTCCAGCAGAAGAAATGTTATCTCCAAACCATTCTTGTAAGCCTGATTCATTAAACCTGAGGTTTTCGGCCACTTCCTTAGTTCCTGAAAAAATTTTGTGACCATCAGGATTATTTGAGCTCGTTTCATTCATCAGAGAGACTTTCCTCCATCTATGTTTAATATCTGGCCAGTTACATATTCTGCTTCAGAAAGAAATATTGCTGCATCTGCAATATCCTTCTCAGCTCCCATTCTCCCCAACGGGACTGAATTAATAATGATATTTTTTTGTTCTGTTGTCCACTCGGTGTTGGGTGGCTCAAGAATGGCGCCTGGGGCAATTGCATTTACTCTAATATCTGGCGCTAATTCTTTTGCAAGAGATCTTGTGAGGGTTTGTAAACCAGATTTTGCTGCAAGATAAATTGAATGATTAATCAGGGCCTTATCGACGTTAATGTCAGTAATATTAATAATAAAACCCTTGTTTTTTTTGAGCTCCTTGAAGAATGACTGTATTAAGAAAAGCGGAGCCTTTACATTGCTTCCCATTAGTAAATTCCAATCATCCTCTGAGAAATTTCCTATAGGGGTAGGGTAGAAGGTTGAAGCATTATTTACCAAGGCATCAATTCGATTATTCTTTGAAAGGGTTTGATCTACTAATTTTATTACTTCATCTGCATTATCAAGATTTGCTTGAGCGATAATTGCGCTATTGTCTCTTCGAGCATTCATCTCATCTGCTAATACTTGAGCATCACTTTTTGAGCTATTGTAATGGATAACAATATCCCATCCTTTATCAAAAAATGACAATGCTATTTCTCTGCCTATTCTTTTGGCTGCTCCAGTAATTAGAATTGTTTTGCTCATAAGATTTCTTTTAAGGCTTCATAATAAAGCAATTGTTTTTGATGCGAAACTTCAGAGCCATGAATGGTTGATAATGCAGAGAAATCAATATCCATGACCGATTGAAATATTTTATCTAAGTAATTCTGATGCTCTTTTATAGATGAATGAGCATAGATGCTTTGAAATAGTTCATAATTTCTATGTATATTCATTTTTTCAACTAAGTTAAATTTTTCTTTTTTATTTTCACAAGCAATTAAATCAAGAACCTGTTTTAAAGATTCCTGCGTTTTCTGAAATATTTTTGGAATTGGAAGTGGCTTTGATAGTTGAAAGCCATTCACTCTTTGTATATCAGCCCATTTTAGTTCAGGTACATCGCCATCACACGAAATATTCTTTAGCCCCTCAAACCAAGGAGTTGTAAGTTGATATTTTTTTATAGCCTTAAAAAACTCTTCACTATGCTTGTTTTCAAGAGCCTTTTTGGTTTCCATCCAGACCCTTTCTGGAGAAAGCTCTTTGAGCTCATTTGAAGCAGCAATGTTTTTAAAATAAATATTTGTTTCTTCATGAAGATTGAAACTGCTGAGTTGCTCATATGATTTAAATCTTGCAAATCTTAGAACTCTCAGAGGATCCTCATCAAAAGCTGATGATGTATGCCGAAATAGTTTTTTTTCTAAATCAAGTCTACCTTTGAATGGATCAATAATTTTTCCATTTTGATCTTTAGCTATTGAATTAATTGTGAAATCTCTTCGCTGGAGATCTTCTTCAAGGGTGACGCTTGAATCGAAGTAAAATCTAAAACCCTTATAGCCAACACCAGATTTTTTTTCAGTTCTAGCCAATGCATACTCTTCGTTTGTTTTTGGATGCAAAAAAACTGGAAAATCTTTACCGATTGGCTTAAATCCATTATTTTCCATTTCTTCAGGACTAGAATTCACCACAACCCAATCTCTATCCTTGGGTTTGAAGCCAAGTAATTCATCTCTAACAGATCCACCAACCTGAAAAATTTTCATGCTAATACTTTACCGAAATTTTCTCTAAATCATCAATTCTAAGAGCGGTAAGTTTGCCTTTCCACACACATCCAGTATCTAAACCAATAAAATGAGGATTATTTGTTTGACCATTCAAAGATGCCCAATGACCAAATACATAAAATTGGTTCTTCTGTTTATAGGATTCAGATGCGTATTCAAACCATGGCTTGAAACCTGCTGAGGCCTTTGTGCTTGTATTCTTCAAATCTAGACTTGCTGAATTTCCTAGAAATCTCATTCTAGTCATATAATTTATAACCACTCTATACCTATCATCATCTGTTAGACACTCATCCCAAGAATTTGGGTCATTCCCCCACATTACCTTGAGTATTTTTGATGGATCGGTATTTAATGCCTTAGACACTTCCTCTGCTAGGTGTACAGCTTTTTCTATAGACCAAATTTCTGGAATGCCAGCATGAGTTACTATGAATTCTTTGTGAGTTGATTGATCAGAAATTTGAATGAGCATTGGGCGCTTGATTAACCATTCAAAAATTTCTGAACTGTTCTCTGCTTCCACTACTTTTTTTAATTCGCCTTTAGCTTGATTAGTATTTAATAAATACAACAAATAGAGATCATGATTTCCCAAAACCGAAGTAATGTTACTATCTGCCATGCAATAATTCAGTACAGCAAGAGAATCTGGCCCTCTGTTGACTAGGTCACCTGTAAGGATGATTTTGTCTTCTTGGGCGTTATAAGAAATCTTGTCCAATAATTTAAGCAATTGACTAAAGCAGCCATGCACATCTCCGATTACATAAGTACTCATTTATCTTTCAATGGTTTCAAAAATTGAAATAAAGTTTTCAATAGACAATTCTTCTGCTCTTGCAAGCGGATTGATATTTAACCTTTTGTAATTGATTTCAAATTTTTTAAGATTATTTTTAATTCCCTTTCTTTTATTAGCAAAAGATTGATCAACTAAATTTGAAAATTCTGAGAATGTTTCCAATGCAATCATGGGACTTAATCTAGGGATGAGTCTAATGAATGAGGACTGGACTTTTGGCCTAATATCAAAGGATTCTGGAGGAACATCGAATAAAATAGATGTCTCAAATAATGCAGAAATTTTTACTCCGAGCCTGCCCCAATCCTTTGATTGATTCGAAGCACAGACTCTGTGAGCAACTTCTTTTTGAACTAAAAAATGAATATCCTCAATTGTGTCAAAGTAATTAATTAATTTAATGATTATTTGAGTAGAAATATTATATGGAAGATTCCCCACAACTCTATGTTTAGTTTTAAGTAAAAAATCTAAGGGGTCTTTTAGTACATCTCCATGAATAAACTCGTTATCATTCTTTGGAAATCTTGCTAAAAGAGAAATTATATTTTGCTGATCAAGATCCATTCCTATCACTTTTCTATTTTGACCTACCAAGTGGCTTGTCAATGCACCAGTCCCAGGGCCAATTTCAAAAAAGAGGTTATTGTCTTGTGGGTTAATTGCTCTTTCTATCTCAAATAAAATAACTGGATCAATGAGATAGTTTTGGCCTAGTTTTCGCCTATGTGTTCTATCATTCATTGCAGTTGAACTTCTGCAGCTTTAATCGCTTCTTTTATTGATCCAAGGTTTGGCTTCAACTTACCAGCAACATCTAAAGCTGTCCCATGGTCTACAGAAGTTCTTACAATAGAAGTTCCAAGCGTAATATTTATCGCTTCACCAAAGCTCATGGCTTTTAAGACCGGCAAGGCTTGATCATGATACATTGCAAGATAAGCGTCTGTTTCCTTCAACTTTTTTTTATTAAAAGCTGTATCAGCCGAGATGGCATATGAGGCATTGATACCCATATCTCTGCAAGCCTTCACCGCTGGATTAATTTTTCTGATCTCTTCTTCACCTATTTTTCCATTTTCACCAGCATGTGGATTTAATCCTAGGACAGTTATTTTTGGGTCTTTAATACCAAGTTTATTTTTGAGATCCGAATGCAGGATTTTAATTATTTTAATTAATTTTGCTTTTTGAATATTTTTTGTAACTTCAGTTAATGGAATATGTGTTGTAGCAAGCGCAACTTTAATTTTTTTTGATGAAAGAAGCATAACAACATTACTCGATTTAGTTTTCTTTTGAATCCACTCGGTATGGCCTTGAAAGCCTGCAAATCCACCATCCATAATATTACTTTTTTGTATCGGCCCAGTAACTAATCCAATTTTCTTATTTTTTGATGCTTCTTTAATTCCAAAGTTTAAATTCTTAATTACGTATTTTGCATTGTTAGGGTTCAGCTTTCCTGGGCTAGGATCTTTGCAATCTGCAATTTTTATAAATTGCACTATGCCAGCTTTATTTTGTAGAGCTTTTTCAAGCTGTTGTAATTCTATGAATTTGAGTTTAAGTCCAAGAATTTTTGCTCTTGATTCTAAAAGTTTGCTATCAGCGATACAGACAAATGGAGCATTAATTTTTTCTAAAAATTTAGATTTTGATAGATGCAGGATTAAATCTACACCTATACCAGCCGGTTCACCATGAGAGTATAAAAGCTGCTTCAATCTAATTCTTTAAATTCTACAAAAGCTTCTGCTCGCATGGTTCTTAGGGTATTTTCTAATTCCTCATCATATTTCTGAGAAAATAAAATTCCATAAGCTCTGTCTTTTATCATTTCTTCAGTGAGATCCTCAGTCCTTTTATCAAGTACTTGGAGGAAATGAAATCCAAATTCAGATTCAAAAACTGGTGAGAGTTCCATTAATGGTGTTTCGAGCATCATTTTTTCAAAAGCTGGTGCAGTCTCACCAACACTCAACCAATCAAGATCACCACCTCTACTGGCAGAGCCTGGATCTTCAGAAAATTCTTTTGCTAGTAGAGAAAAATCTTCGCCCTCTAGAGCCCTAATCCTTACTTCTTCTAATTCTTTTTTAGTGAATGTCTTATCTCTTAATTTAGTTGGCATCATCAAAATATGCCTAGCAGACCACTGCTCTTCAAAGCGCACAAGATCTCCGCGTTTGTCTTCAATTTTTAATATGTAAAAACCTGACCCACCTTTTAACGGACGTGAAATATATCCCTTTTTTTTATTTTTTAGCTCGATCGCAAAGAGGCTTGGCAAGTCAGCAAGATTTCTCCAACCCATTTCACCACCTTTGCTAGCTAAACTATTTGTTGAGTATTGCTTGGCAAGATCTGAAAAATCTTCACCTTCAGAAATTCTATTTAATATTTTGTTTGCTAACTCTTCACTTGAAACAAGCACTTGTCTTAAAAATAATTCTGGAGACAATTCCCTGGTTGCTACATCCGTCTGCAAGAAGCCTTCTAATTCTTGTTCTGTGATATTGATTTCTTGACTCACTCTACCTTGTTGGACTCTCTGAATCACCATCTCTTTTCTGACTTGTGATCTTAAAGATTCATATGATTCTCCTTCAACTTCCAAGGTTTGAATGAACTCTTCAAGGCTTAAATTGTTATTTGCTGCAATCCTTTCAAAAGCATTATTCAATTCCCCATCGCTTACCCTTACTCCGGCTCTATTAGCTAATTGTAATTGCAGCTCTTCAATAATAAGGCGTTCATGTATCTGCTCCATGATAATTTCTTTTGGAGGCATGGGAGCGCTTTGTTCTTGGTATCTTTTCTCAATATTTTCAAGCATGCTTTTAACCTGTGATTCAAGGACCACTCCTTCACCAACAATAATTGCAACCCTATCAAGGATTTCAATTTTTGCCTTCACAGGCAACATAACTAAGATTGACAGAGCAATATAAATATATTTTTTCATAATAACTATTGTACTTAATTAAATGTTCGCAGAGGAATTGAATAAAGAAAATTTAATCACTAAGACACTTTATTTCCTCAAAGGTTCGAGAAAACATTAGAGAAGAAGCTGTTTAGTCTTTTATTGCTACCAGTTAATCCCTTTAACTCAAACTCAAAATTAATCCTGCTTTTATTTTCGATTTCAATCATCTTATTCCAGTCAGCATCATGAGGTTGCAAAGCATGAAAATCAAGAAGATTGTATTTTGATAATCTTTTATCTGATGTGTAAAGTTTAAAAGCTAAACAGCAGTTTTCATAACCAAAACCAAAATAAGTCTCTAAATTTTTATTAGAATCAAAATCTTTACTTATCCCGCCGATAAATTTATAGCCATTAGACATAAATTTTTCTATTGAGAATTCTGCATAATCTAGCCTATTTGAATAATTTAAAAGGGGTATATTGTCTTGAAAGTTTCTTGAAAAAGTAAGGCGCGTTTCCGGAAGCTTAATTTCTACTCCTGTCATTCCAAAATTAAGTTTATTTCTTTTTTGTGAATAATTAGCAGAAAAATATGCTCTAAGTTTCTTATTCTCATATGAAAAATCTGTGCCAACTTGACTGTCTCTTTCAACATAATAATTAAGCATTTCATTAATAACTTTGCTCGCTTCTAATTCATTTTTTTTACTTATTTGAAGGTTGAATCTGGCATCACTGTTAATCTTTTTTTGCCACTTTAGTCTAGCAAGTAAAAATTCAGTATCTGGAACTCTGTCCTTACCGAAAAAATATTTTGAATTTAACCTATTTAAGTTCCCAATATTTTGTTGATGAAGATCAAAAATAGGATCCATTGATTGATCTTTATAGTTTGTTTTTTGATATAGAATCTCCGGCACTAAAAGGGCAAGACCTTTTTTATATGACTGCCTTAGAAAAGAGGAGATTTTTATTTCAATTGTTGGAATTGAGGTAGTCTTAGTATTATTTTTTGCATTATCGAGGTTATATTTTTTATTTAAAAGCAGTCCCTTGATTGATAAGTCAATATATTCAAGATCATACAGAGTCTCCATTCCAATTTCTGCAATCAATCGTTTTCCAGTTTGATTATCCCTATTAATATTTATAGGTAAATACTTGTCCTTATTTGTACTAAAATCTACGTAATTTGCTTTAGCAAAATATGAAAGCAAAGGGCCATATTTTTTGTATTCAAGGTTTACTTCTGGTTTTTTTATGTATCCATTGATTATGAACGGATTCAAGCTTTGAAAACCTTGCCGCATAATATTTGCGGAGAAATTATTTATCATCATATTTATCGAAACTGATTGTGAAAGATAATGATCTCGTTGATTGGCTATATTTATAAGACTTGAAGGCAAATCAAGTAACACCATTGAATCAGAAGATTTAGCCCAATCGATAGCAGTTGTAATGCTTGAAAAGCTTCTTTCTTCCTTTAAACGAAAAGCCCATCTGTCATTGTCAGCTTGTGTATATTTTTTTCTGTATTCCTTATCTTTTGGAAAAAATATTAAATCAAAAAAATTTGAAGAATTTGAATTTGATTGGGTTAAATACCTATAATTTGCCTCTAAACCATTACCTCTCTCCTTCAATATTCTTGGGGCGATAGTAAGGTCTGATTTTTTAGACAAAACCCAATAATATGGTAGATAAAGATCAATTCCATCAGATGTAAAACTCAATTCAGGCTCTAAAAACCCGCTTAATCTTTCTGTTGTTGCTGCAAAGGGTAAGTAAGGTAGCGTTAGAATTGTCTTATCAAGGACTTTAAGTGTCAGATCCTCAATATGACCACGATCTGATTCATCATCGACAACAATTGTCTTTGCTATAATCTCCCAACCCTCGGAACTATTATTGCAAGAGCTGAGATTGGCATTTTGGAATCTAAGATTTTTACCTAAGTTTCCATCTAACGACCTATATCGAATTAATAAATTTCTTTCTTTTAAATATGACTCTCCTTCAACTAACTTTAAGGTTCCAGAATCTTTTTTTAAAGAGCCATTCAAAAATTTGAAGTAGTTTTCAGAGTAGTAGATTTTTCCATTCTTTATATCTTTTACAAAATTTTGATTTTGCAGATAGCTTGCACTAGAAGCTTTAATAATGCCCTCATCAAGTCCAATCAAAACATCCTCATTCAGCTTTAGGTCTCCATTTGATTCAATATCTATCTTTCCAGCATCGACAGAACCAGATTCATAATGAATATCTAACTCGGGAAAATTTGGGTTTTTACAACCTTCAAATGGCGAAGGATTTGGTGATTTTGGCTCATCAAAAATAGATGCATTTAATTGAAAATTAGCAAAGATTATAAAAAGAAATATAAAAAAATTCTTTTTAGGATGAGTTTGTGATTCAGTAAATTTCAACAATTAACGTTTCAGGAAGACATTTCCTTAAGCTCTCTTAGAGTATCTTTTCCATAAAACATTTCATCTTCTACAAAAAATGTTGGGATTCCGAAGGCTCCTTTTTCAACAGCTTCACTTGTATTAGCAATTAGCTCAGCTTTAATCTCATCTTTAGCAATACCCTCAATAACCTGATCTGCATGACAATCATTCTTGGTTAATAATTCATGAAGCGTCTCAGGCGAATCTAGTTTAAGAGATTGCTCCCATAGTCCACTTAAAACTATTTCAACATAAGAATCAAAAAAATCATTTTTTTGTGCAACTATGGCGCCTCTTATAAGGGATATAGTATTAACAGGGAAGTGTTCATTCATTTTAAATTTTGTGATGTTATGTTCCTTCATAAATCTATTAAAAGCAGTATCAAACTCATATTTTGATTTATTTGGAATTTCAGCCAAAGTGATCATAGGAGGCTGATTGTTCGACAGTTTCATGATGCCGCCTAAAAGGCAGGGTATATAGTTAAATTTTATATCATGAGTTTTCTCAATATTTTGAATTGCCTTGTGACATAGGTAGGCATTTGGACTTGCAAAGTCAAAAATAAAATCTACATTCATAGTCGTCCTCACTTCTTATGCTTATAATAATTCTTTAACTTGCATCAACCAGTTTAAAAATGCAACATCATGCAATAATTATTACAAAAGTTGGAGACATAAAATGGATTTAAAAGGCAGAGTCTTATTTATTACAGGCGGCAGTAGGGGGATAGGTCTTGAAATAGGCAAACGTGCAGCTAAAGATGGCGCAAAGATAGTCTTGGCAGCAAAAACAGCAGAGCCTCATCCAAAGCTTCCAGGGACTATATATACTGCAGCAGATGAAATTGTAGCTGCAGGTGGTGAAGCATTGCCCATTATTTTAGATGTGCGCGATGAGATGAATGTTAGAGATGCTGTTGAGCAAACGGTATCTCACTTTGGTGGAATCGATATTTGTGTGAATAACGCATCAGCAATATCGCTCACAAGTACCCCTGATACAGATATGAAACGATATGACTTAATGCATCAAATTAATGGCAGGGGCACTTACCTAGTAAGTAAATATTGCATTCAACATCTAAAGCAATCCAATAACGCTCATATATTAAATTTAGCTCCTCCTCTTGACATGAAACCAAAATGGTTTGGCCCTCATTTAGCCTACACAATGGCAAAATTCACCATGAGTATGTGTGTTTTGGGTATGGCTGAAGAATTGAAGCCTGACAGCATAGCTGTCAATGGTTTATGGCCAAGGACTGCAATTGCAACTGCAGCTGTAAAAAATGTTTTGGGCGGTGAAGAATTAATGAATATTTCTAGAACTCCAGAAATCATGGCAGATGCTGCGTATGAAATTTTTACAAAAGATTCCTCGACTTTTACTGGCAACTTTTGCATTGATGACTTAGTTTTATATGATTCAGGAATCAGAGATTTTTCTAAATATGCAGACGTGCCATTTGCTGAATTAGCTTTGGATTTCTTTTTGCCAGATGATACGCCATTACCTTCGGAGATAGAAAATAGCTGAAATATCAAAAGCCCACATACTTAAGTATGCCCAAACTTTTGATGGGGATCTAACTTCATTAGAGCCCCTAAAAATAGAAGCGAGTGGAAGAAAATACTACAGAGTTTCCTCTCAAAGATCTTCTTATGTCATTTCACATGATGATAGCGAAGTGAATGGCCAGTTAGTTTTTATTAATCGAGCAAATGAATTATCCGACTACAGTGTAAGAGTTCCCAAGATCTATCAATATGAAGTCGATAGCAATCTAACTGTACTAGAAGATCTTGGAGATCATTCTTTGATTGATGAAAAAAATTTTTATCAACAAGAAGGGTTAGTTCATTCATCATTAAAGCTTCTTAATCAAATGCATCAAGCAAGACATGTCGATTTACATTCTACCTTTTGGATGGGTTTAGAATCGCACTCAAAGAAATTTTCAAAAATTTTCTGCAATGATTTTCTTGGACTTGATATGTTTGACGGGTACAAAGATCTTTATGTTGATATGAGACCGCAAATAATGGATCAACAATGGACGAACTGTCATTTTGATTTTGAAAGAAGAAATATTCACCTTTTAGATAATGGTGACCTTGCATTGATTGATTTTCAAGACATGTGTTTTGGGCCAATAGGAATTGATTTGGCAGGGATTCTGATCGATCACTATATTCCATGTAAGATAGACATTTTAAAAAGATACTGCATCAGTTTTTCAGAACTTTCCATTTATGATCTGTCTCCTGAAGATATTTTTAGTGCAACTTTATGGGGAGGCCTGCAAAGAAATTTAAGGATCATGGGAACCCTAACCGCACTTTATCTTCAATTCAATCGTTCATTCAGAATGAATGATTTACCTCAAATAGCTTTAAATACAGCAATAATATCAAAGGAATTAAACCAATTAAGTTTGGCAAATTTTCTTAATGATAATGTCTCACAGGCATTAGAGGATAAATTGACATACTTATGAAAGCCATGATTTTAGCAGCTGGACTTGGTTCAAGACTGAAGCCTATAACAGATAATTTGCCTAAACCGCTTATAGATGTAGGTGGAATTTCATTGATAGAACGATCGATAAATCAGTTAGTTTCTTTTGGGGTTAGTGAACTTATAATTAATGTCTCTCATCTTGGAGATCAGATAAAGGAATCTCTTCAATCAATTGATGCGATATCTAAAATCATCTTTATAGAAGAGCCTTTTCCGTATGGAACAGGCGGGGCATTAGTTAACGCAAAGAATTTTTTAGGAAATGATCCCTTTATACTTTCAACAGCAGATATTATTTTTGACTTATCTTTTTATCAGCTGCCTACAACTGTTGAAGCGGCTCATTTGGTTGCAGTGAAAAACCCTGAACACAATCAAAGAGGAGATTTTTCAATGAAAGGAAGTTCTGTTTATATAAATGATGGAAAAAATGATTTTACTTATTCAGGAATATCGGTACTTAATCCAAATATTTTAGATGCGCATCTATCAAAAAAGCATCCATTCGATCTCTGGAATACTATCTTGAAACCTTTGATCGCGGAATCTAGAGTTTCCGCTCATTTTGATGATTCATTATGGATAGATGTTGGAACTGAGGATAGATTAAAGCTTGCAAGGAAAGTTTTAAAAGATGAAAATTAACCTAATGAATTCTAATTCTTTGATTGCGCCTTCGATCTTATCAGCAAACTTTGCTCGACTTGGAGAAGAAGTAAATTCTGTCATGCAGGCTGGTGCCGATTGGATACACTTTGATGTAATGGATAATCACTATGTGCCCAATCTTACCGTTGGTCCAATGGTATGTAAGTCATTAAGAGATGACGGCATAAAAGATTTTATAGATGTTCATTTAATGATTACTCCTGTAAATGAACTGGCTAAGAGTTTTGCAGATGCTGGCGCAGATCTCATTAGTTTTCACCCCGAAGCCGTGGATAACGTGCCTGAGACTATTAAGCTTATTAAGCAATGCGGATGCAAAGTTGGCATCGCGATCAATCCAGATACATCCCTATCTGTACTTCAAGATATCATTGGTGAAATAGATCTGATCTTGTTAATGAGTGTTTATCCTGGATTTGGCGGCCAAGAATTTATTGAAGATACGATTGAAAAGATTTCTGAAGCAAAAAAACTTATTGATCAACAAGATCATCAAATTTTCTTAGAAGTTGATGGCGGCATTAATAACGAAACTATCTCTAGAGTTTCGCAAGCAGGAGCAAATGTTTTTGTTGCAGGTTCTGCTATTTTTGGATCATCAGATTATGAGAAAACAATTAAAAGCTTCCGTCAAAAAATTACTTAATCTCTCATTAGTTTTATTCTCTGCAACTTCTTTTGCTGCTCTAGAGATGAGTTTTGAAGGTAAAAACGCAAAGTTAAATTTAATTATTTCTAATACTGATGCTACCAGGCGAAAAGGTTTAATGAATCAAGCTTACCTAGAAAAAAATACTGGTATGCTCTTTATTTGGCCATCAAGCAAGAAACAATGCATGTGGATGAAAAACACATCACTGCCTCTCAGCGTAGCTTATATCTCATCCGATGGCAGGATTTTAGAGATTTATGATATGGTCCCATTCTCGGAGGACTCAATCTGCTCCGTGCAGAACGTTAGAATGGCAGTAGAAGTTAATCAGGGATGGTTTGCAGCTAATAAAATTTCAGTTGGAGATAAAATCAATCTTTAATTAAGAAAATTCATGATCACAAATACAGAATACAAAAAATTTAAAGATGCTGATTACACAGTATTACCCATGTGTCGAGAAATAATGGCTCCTGGAGAATCTCCTTTGTCCTTATACTCAAAGATAGCCAATCAACAAAATAATTTTTTGTTTGAATCAGTAGAAGGCGGAGATAGATGGGCTCAATATTCAATTATTGGATTTGGTTGTATTGATACAATTAAAATTTCTGGAAAAAAAATTGAAACAATTATTGATGGAAGTAGGGATATCTTTGAAGCTGAAAACCCCCTTCAAGCAATTGAAGAAATTATTTCAAAGAATCGCTCGCCTAAAATTGAAAATTTACCAAGATTTCATGGTGGCTACATAGGATTTTTTGCTTATGAAAGTGCCCAATATGCTGAGAATAAAATAGCATTGTTGCCAGGTAAAGACTCTAAGTTTGAAGAGCATATGCCAGATATTATGCTTGTGAAAGCAGAGCAACTTATCATTTTTGATAATTTAAATAATTCAACTCAAATTATTTTTAATGCAAATTTGGCAAATATGACCTATGAGTTTGTTCAATCTAAATTAGATGATATTGAGAAAATATTAACCAGGAAAGCAAAGATTGAAGCTAAAGAATTTAAACCAATTACAAACTGTTTTGAGTTTGAATCAAATTTTACAAAAAAAGGATATTGTGATGCCGTAAATACTATTAAAAATTACATTTCAGAAGGTGATGTAATGCAAGTTGTATTAGCGCAGGATTTTTCAGCTAACTTTGATAATGATCCCTTTAATTTATATAGAGCAATACGTGAATTAAATCCCTCTCCCTACATGTATTTTTTAGACTTAGACGAATGTCAGATAGTTGGGGCATCTCCTGAGATTTTAGTCAGACTTGAAGATGATGAAATCAACTTAAGGCCTCTGGCAGGAACCAGAAAGAGGGGAGAAAACCCTAAAGAAGATAAACTTAATGAAGATGACCTACTCAATGATCCAAAAGAAATAGCCGAGCATCTAATGCTTATTGATCTTGGAAGAAATGATGTGGGGCGCGTTTCTGCAATTGGCTCAGTTCGTGTTACGGATAAAATGACCATTGAAAAATATTCTCATGTTATGCATATCGTTTCGAATGTGATGGGAAAGATTGCTTCTGGATTGAGTTATTTTGATGTGCTTAAAGCTTCCTTGCCGGCAGGAACATTATCAGGCGCTCCTAAAATTAGAGCCATGGAAATAATTAATGAATTAGAACCAAGCTCAAGAGGCATATATGGAGGAGCAATAGGCTACATAGGATGGAATGGAAATATGGATACGGCCATAGCAATTAGAACTGCCGTAATTAAGGATAAAAAAATTCATGTAGGGGCAGGGGCAGGAGTGGTTGCTGATTCTATTCCTGAAAATGAATGGCTAGAGTGTAGGCAAAAATCTAAAGTATTTATGGATGCTATGGAGATGATCTCATGATTCTAATCATAGATAACTACGACTCTTTTACCTATAACTTGGTACATTATATTGGAGAGTGCAATTATGAAGTTTTGGTCAAAAGAAACGATGAATTAACTATCGATGAAATTCATTCTCTCAATCCTGAAAAAATTGTTATTTCTCCTGGTCCCTGTACTCCAACGGAAGCAGGAGTTTCAGTAGAGATTGTTCAAGAATCTCAAGTTCCATTACTAGGTGTCTGCTTAGGCCATCAATCAATTGGTGCAGCATTTGGAGCTAAAATCATTAAGGCTCCAGAAGTATTTCACGGTAAAAAATCTTTTATTAATCATTCTGATTCAGTATTATTTCAAGATATCCCTAACCCATATTCAGTGGTCAGATACCATAGTCTTATAATTGATCGTTCAACTTTACCCAAAGAGTTAAAAGTTACATCTACAATTGTTAATGATTCTGCAATCATTATGGGAGTCGAGCATGTCTCTAGGCCTATATATGGCGTACAATTTCATCCCGAATCAATAGATACCGATCATGGTATGCAATTAATTAAAAATTTTTTAAATATATGATCCAGAATTTTATTAATCAACTAGAAAAAAAAGAGGATCTTGATTTTCATTCTATGCAGCACGCAATTGAATCAATCATGACTGGAAAGGTTGACGATCAATCTATAGAAGAATTTTTATTGGCGTTAAATGCGAAGGGTATTCAGGAAGCTGAGATTACTGCTGCAGCTAGGGTCATGAAAGAAAAATCTCTTAGTTTTCCATTGGGTGATGGAGATCATATAGATACTTGCGGCACAGGGGGGTCGGGATTACATACTTTTAACTGTTCTACCGCTTCATCTTTTGTGGCTGCTGCAGGAGGAGCATCAGTAACTAAGCATGGTAACAAGGCAGTATCAAGTAAGTCAGGAAGTGCAGATTTATTGCTAGCAGCTGGAGCTAATATAGCCCATGATAGAGAAAAATTAGAAGTTATTTTTAGGAGGGTGGGTTTTGTTTTTTTGTTTGCTCCCTTGCATCATGAATCAATGAAATATGTTATGCCCGCCAGGCAAAAGATTGGAAAAAAAACCTTATTTAATTTACTTGGTCCTCATACAAATCCATGTGGTGCAAAAAGGCAAATTTTAGGTGTTTATCAAAAAGATTTGGTTAGAACTTTTGCATCGGTTGCAAAGAATTTATCCATGGATCATGTTCTTATTGTTCATGGTTTCGATGGGTTAGATGAAATCACTATCACCGACTCCACATATGTTGCAGAGCTAAAGGATAATACTATCTCTGAGTATGAAATTTCTCCAAAAGATTTTGGCTTATCTCTTGGAACGCTATCTGAAATTTCAGCTGCCTCGCCCGATGACAGCTTGCAATTAATTAGGGAAGCCTTCTCAGGTGATAAATCAGCTGTCCAAGATATGATTGCTCTTAATGCTGGAGCAGCTTTATATCTAGCAAAAAAAGTAGATTCAATCGCAAGCGGCGTTGAGCTTTCATTTGAATTAATGAACAATGGCATGGCTGCAGATAAATTAGCTTCTTATGTAAGAGTTTCAAATAGCTAATGAATATTCTCCAATCAATAGTTGCAAATACAAAAGCGAAACTTATTCATAAGAAAGAAGAATTATCTTTGAAGCAAATAAAAAGCTCTTTAGAAGATCTCGATCTTCCTAGGGGAAGATTTAAAGATAATATCTCCAATAAAGATGAAGCCATTATTGCAGAAATAAAAAAAGCCTCACCCAGCGCAGGAGTCATTGTAGAAGAATTTGATCCAGTGAAAAAAGCAATTGAATATGAGGCTTTTGGAGCGTCTGCATTGTCAATTTTGACCGAAGAAGATTTTTTTATGGGGAGCAATGAGTATTTAAAAATTGTTAAGAGGATTACTGCCTTACCAATTTTAAGAAAAGATTTCATGATTGATGAGTACCAGATTTATGAATCTAAATTGATTGGTGCAGATTGTATTTTATTGATTGCATCCATTCTTTCGGATCAGCAAATCGAGGATTTTGTTAATGTAGCTGAAAAGTTAGAGCTAGATTATTTAATTGAGGTGCATAGTGAAAATGAACTTCGTAGAATTGAGCATTTTGAAGATGCTTTGATAGGTGTCAACAACAGAAATCTCAAAACATTTAAGGTTGACCTAGATAATTCTGTTCGCTTAAGGAATTTATTCAAACAAAAAAATATCTTTATCGCAGAGTCAGGAATTAAATCTAGGGAGGATATGAATTATTTAAAACTCAATAATATCGGAGTCTTTCTCGTTGGAGAAAGTTTAATGAGGGGCTCTTTTTAAATATAAGCGCTTGATGAGGTCATCACCTTTGCAGTGAAGCTCATAAGTTTTTTTGTGGGCTCAGACAATGATTCACTTCCGTTTTCCATAGCTTCTTGGGCATGCTCATCTTCATCAGCTCGCATAGTCTTTAAAATTTCAATTGTTTCAGTGTCATTTTTTGATACTTTATCTAAATGTCTTTCAAGGTGCTTCACTACCTGTTTTTCAGTTTCTTCCACAAACCCTAAACTAGTTCTTTCCCCAAAGCTTCCAAATATTGCGCCAATAGCAAATGACCCTGCATACCAAACAGGGTTAAGGATTGATGGTTGTCCATTTAATTCTTCAAGACGCTTTTTACACCAAATTAAATGGTCTGTTTCTTCTTCGCCAGCTTGCACGAGATGATTTTTGACGTCAGCATCTTTGCAAACCATTGCTTGACCTCTGTAAAGTGCTTGAGCTGCTACTTCACCAGCTAAATTTACTCGCATTAGTTGCGCTGATAGATTTTTCTCCTCTTTTGATAAGGAAGAGGGGGACTTATTGGCTGGATACGATCTGCCCGTTCCACTCTTTTTGAATGACAGTGTTTTCAAAGCAATATCACACTCTTTTATAAAGTTATCTAGTAAGTTCATTTCAATCCTTTATTCCCAATATCTCTTCGATAAAAAGCTCCATCGAAGGATACAGATTCTACCAGATCATAAGCTTTTGATTGAGCTTCTTGTAGATCTTTACCTAAAGCAGTTGCGCAAAATACTCTCCCTCCTGATGTTAAAATTTTATCATCTTGAAGTTTTGTACCTGCATGGAATAGCTTTATTTTATCGGTATCAGAGGACTTAATTGTTATTTCATTATTTTTTGAATAGTTCTCGGGATAGCCATCGCATGCAATTACCACCCCACAGGCATGGTCATCAGTCCACTGAATTTGATAATCGTTTAACTTATCATCGATTGCTGAAAGACAAAGTTCAACCAGACTTGATTTTAATCGTAGTAGAATAGGTTGAGTTTCAGGATCTCCAAATCTGCAATTAAATTCAAGAACTTTCAATTCTTCGTTATTAATCATTAGTCCAGCATATAAGAACCCAAGATAGGGTGAGCCTTCAGCCATTAAACCTTGCATTGTTGGATGCATCACTTCGTCAATAATTTTTTGATGAAGTGCTTCATTAACTATTGGCGCAGGCGAATATGCACCCATGCCACCTGTATTTAATCCCACATCACCATCACCCACGGCTTTATGATCCTGGCTGGTTGCAAGAGGGATAATCTTATCTTTGCTGACTACAGCAATAAAACTTGCTTCCTCTCCATTTAAAAAATCTTCAATAACCACACTTGTTCCCGCATCTCCAAATGCTTGGTCTTTAAAAATACTAACCAAGGCCTCCAAAGCTTCACTTTCAGTTTGGCAAATAATCACTCCCTTGCCTGCTGCTAAACCATCTGCCTTTACTACTGTTGGATAGGGAATATGCTTTAAGTGCTCTTTTGCATTATCAAAATTATCGAAGGCCTTATAAGTGGCTGTAGGGATTCCGTACTTAATAAAAAAGTCTTTTGAGAATGTTTTAGAGCCTTCTAACTGAGCAGCAGCGCTTGAAGGCCCGAAGGTTTTGATATTATTTGAATGCAAGTGGTCTACTAGCCCATCAACAAGAGGCTGTTCAGGCCCAACAATTACTAGAGCAATATTTTTTTCAATGCAAAAATCTTTTACTGCAGTAAAATCATTAACATTAATAGAAACATTAGATACTTTTTTTTCTAGAGCAGTCCCTGCATTTCCTGGACAAACGAAAACTTCTGACACAGATGTATCTTGTGCACATTTCCAAGCTAAAGCATGTTCTCTGCCGCCTGATCCAATAACCAAAATGTGCATTTTTAATGTCTAAAATGACGTGTCGCAGTAAAGACCATAGCTATGTTATTTTCATCAGCAGCGGCAATCACTTCCTCATCTCTAATCGATCCACCGGGTTGAATAATTGTTGCTATCCCGCTAGAAGCAGCTTTATCTATGCCATCCCTAAATGGAAAGAATGCATCTGATGCCATTGCTGCACCCTGGACCTCTAAACCTTCCTCTTTGGCTTTAAGATTAGCAATCTCAGCACTAATTACTCTACTCATTTGGCCGGCGCCAATGCCAATTGTCTGTTTATTTTTGACATAAACAATAGCATTTGATTTAACAAATTTAGCAACCTTCCATGCAAACATAAGGTCATTAATTTCTTCAGCGGTCGGCTGCCTTTTAGTAACGCATTGAAGGTCTGCTTTGGGAACAATAAAAGTGTCATCGCTTTGAATTAAAATTCCTCCAGACACTTTTTTAATAACGCCTGGATATGGGTTGTCTTGTTCCAAATCTACGCATAAAACTCGTATATTTTTCTTTTTAGCCAGCTCCGCTAATGCTGCTTCTTCAAAACTGGTAGCTAAGACAACCTCAACAAATTGACGAGCATTAATTTCTTCAGCAGTTTTTTTATCCAGCTCTCTGTTAAAGGCAATAATTCCACCGAAGGCAGATGTTGGATCAGTATTGAATGCCAAGTCATAAGCATCAAAAATAGAGTTTGCTTCAGCAACTCCGCAGGGATTTGCATGTTTTACAATAACACAAGCTGGCTCATCAAATGCTCTAACACATTCCCAGGCAGCATCAGCATCTACAATGTTATTGTACGAAAGTTCTTTGCCCTGAAGAACATCTGCATTGGCGATATTTTTATGTTCTAGATTAGAAAAAGTTAATAAATCTGCACTTTGATGAGGATTTTCTCCGTATCTTAGCGATTCACTCTTGCTGAAGTTATATTGAGGAGAATTAGATGATACATTTTTTAGATAATTTGCAATAGCAAAATTGTATTCAGCCATGAGCTGAAATACTTTTTGTGAAAGCTCTTTTCTAAATTCGTAACTTAAGCCTCCTTGATTTTTCCATTCATCTATTAAACGCCCGTAATCATTTGGATCAGAGATAACTGCAACATCTTTAAAGTTTTTAGCCGCCGACCTGATCATCGTTGGTCCACCTATATCGATTTTTTCTATAGCCTCATCAAATTCACATCCTGAGGCAACCGTATCTTGAAATGGATATAAATTAACTATAACTATGTCAATTACTTCATAATCACGCTCAGTTAAAACCTCTAAATCTGTTTCTCTTCTAGCCAAAATTCCAGCATGAATTTTTGGATGTAAAGTTTTGACTCGACCATCCATCATTTCTTCAAATCCAGTAAATTCTGAAACCTCTACAACCTGATCTGTAATTTTTTTAATGGCATTGTAAGTGCCCCCGGTTGAAATAATTTTTACTTCTTGATCAAGCAGAAAGTTTATCAATTCATCTAAGTTAGATTTATCTGAGAGACTTACAAGAGCAGTTTTTGGGGTAATTAGGCTCATGATTTTTTTATAATGTTATATCTATGTAATTTTTTTCTGAGGGTGGCTCTATTCAATCCCAGAGCAGTTGCAGCCTTAGATTGATTATTGTTTGTATACCTCATTACTGCCTTTAAAAGCTCAGGTTCAACCTCCGCCATAACCATTTCATAAACATTTGCAGGGCTTGTATCATCAAGAGTGGCAAAGTATTTCTTCATAGCCTTTCTTACTTGCTCACTAAGAGGTTTACTTTTTGTTTTTTGTGAGACTGTTTTAGTCATTAAGTAGAGATTTTTATGCAAAATATAAATTCTACAGCTGATTAAAAATTGCTCAACTGCTTTTAGAGATTTATTACAGTTTTTTTATCATCTCCAAGAATTAATTGAGTTAATTTTCCATTTCTTATAAATATCTCTGTCCTAGATGCATAATCAGGATGGAAATATGAAATTACATCATTACTTGTTATATGTGAAACCAATGCATTGATCACCATAAAGTGTGTAGCCACAATAAAATTACCTTCAGCATCTCTAAGCCAATCTATTAATTTATTGCGCCATTCCGTTACTGTTTCAG
Source organism: uncultured SAR86 cluster bacterium (assembly GCA_902595065.1). Taxonomy (GTDB): domain Bacteria; phylum Pseudomonadota; class Gammaproteobacteria; order Magnimaribacterales; family D2472; genus D2472. The sequence continues at coordinate 345,590 of CACJOM010000001.1, read as the reverse complement.
GTAGTTCTTCAATTGGAGTTGTGAAAATACTTACTAACCATTCTTTTTTTTTATCAGCATCAATATTGCTTGATGGTATTTCAATAAACCTATGATCTAATTCAAAAGAGTTTTTATATCCTTTGTTCATTATTTCCATAGTCTCAATAGCTCTTTTCTTTGGACTAGAAAGGAGTTGATAGCAAGACAGCTCATTAACTAAACTCTTGCCAGAATTTTTAGCTTGTCCACGACCTTTTGCGCTCAAACCAGGATCAAGATGCACAGACCATTCTGCAGATGCCTCCCCGTGTCTTACAAGAATAATGTGACTTTGACTCATTACAAAAAATACCACTTATAATTACTTGATGAGAAAGCCAAGAATTTATTGTCCTAAATTGTCTGCACCAAGTTATAAGTGCACCAACATAAAACAAATACATCATCTTGCCAAGGTTCTAAGGTTAAAACCAAATGATCCTGTGGAGTTATTCGATGGTTGCGGTTTCATGGCAAACGGCACCATAGGAGAGATTGGTAAAGCTTATATATATTTTCAAGTTGGTGATATTTCATTAGTTCAAAATCCTTATCAAAAGTTGTATCAATCAATAATTCCATACATTAAAAAAGAGAATTTAATCTATTCATTGCAAAAGCTTATTGAATTAGGAGTTAACTCGATTCTTATATACAGACCAGATAATCTTGATCAATCATTAGCAAAAAAAGATTTATCTAAATTAAACCTTCGCCTGGAAGAGGCCATTATTAGTGCTTGTGAGCAATCTGGCTGCAATCATTTGCCCAGTATTGATTACTTTGATGGGCTTAAAAAATGCCTTCAAAGTCGAAAGGTAAATTCAGATTTCGATGGATTATTTGTTCTTGATACAATTGCTAATCAATTTATAAAAGATCATGAAGTCTTGAGTTTAAACAGTATTAGCATTATTACAGGGCCCGAATCAGGTTTCTCAGCAGCTGAACGTGACACCATGAGTGTATTGGGTTTGCAGTCTCTAAAAATAGGACATTATGTACTTCGAGCTGAAACAGCGCCAGTTGTTGGTTTGTCTAAATTCCATAGTTTATTTGGAGAATACTAATGCAAGGAACTTCTTCACTTTTTATTACTGACCCTCTGAGTGAATTAAATCCAAAAAAAGATACGACTATTGTATGGATGCAGGAGGCCTATGAAATGGGCAGTCAAATTCTTCAATGCGAGATGAAAGATTTAATTTATAAAGACCAACAAACTTATGCCAATTGTGTTGAAATCCCAGATCCTAACGATAGTCCCCAGATCATTAATAAAGTTGATGATATTAAACGGCTAAAGGACATTGATTATATATTTATGAGAAAAGACCCACCAGTAGATGAAGGCTACATGAATGCCTTGCATTTACTATCTCAGGCTGAAACTGAGGGCGCAAATGTTATCAATCGACCTGCAGCTTTAAAGAAATTTAATGAAAAGATTTTTGCCCTCCAATTTTCTAATTGGATGCCTGATACAAGTGTAATTTGCAAAGAAGAAGATTTTAAATTATTTAAAAATAAATATTCGACTATTATTTTAAAGCCTCTTGATGGCATGGGAGGAGAGTCAATTTATAAATTTGATGAAAGCTCAACAGATCATTTAGAAATTTTTAAATCACTCACCAATGATTATCAAACCATGGTCATGGTTCAAAATTTCTTACCTGAAATTTATGCTGGAGATTACCGAATACTTATCATTCACGGCAAACCTTTTCCTTTTGCATTAGCTAGAATTCCTCAAGAAGGAAGCTTTAAAGGCAATCTTGCGGCTGGCGGCATAGGTGAGGCTCGTGAATTATCCGATCATCAAGTAGCAGTTAGTCTAGAGATCGGCAAGGTGCTAATGGAAGAGGGCATTATGTTTGCGGGGATTGATATGATTGGCAATTATTTAACTGAAATTAATATCACAAGCCCTACTGGCGCAAGAGAAATTCTTACTCAAACCGGCAAAAATCCAATCAAGACCTTGCTTCAATCGATATAAAATGCAGCCACTGATTTATAAACAAAGAATTCAAAGATGGGGATTTAAAAAATCCATGCTTGCATCTTTAATGTTCCATGGGGTGGTTATTTTTGGAATCAGCTTTGTTGCTATTAAGCAACCATGGGAATTTAATGAAGAGGCAATCGTAAATATTAAATTCGCTGATGGAGAATTTGATATGAAGGGAAGTTTCTTAGATGGCAAGGAATTTATTCAGCAAACCAATCAACATGCTGCAATGGTTTCTCAAGATGTGAATCTTCAAGATAAATCTCAGTTTAGCGTGAGACGCTTAGAATCTAACTCATCCTTGCAGAGTTTTGAAACCATTTATTTAAATGCATGGCAAAGAAAGGTTGAGACAGCAGGATACTATGAAATTTCCCGCTCTGATATTATTCAAGGTAATTTTAGAGTTCAAATTAAGTCAATAATTGACCATATGGGAAATTTAATAGACGCTGATATTCTTCAGTCTTCGGGAAATTCGATGATGGATGATTTGGCATTAAAGATTTTATATCAATCAGCTCCATTTGAACCTTTTCCAGAGGATATGGTTGCAAACTATCAACAGCTTGAAATTGTTCGAGACTGGAATTTTACAAATTCTTAGTAATGCAGATTTTAGCTTTTGATTTTGGAACTCACCACATTGGCGTGGCTGTTGGGCAAACTATTACGAAGACATCCTCTCCTTTAGTTGTGCTTAATGTTGCCCGGGAGGGTAAAGAAATTTGGAATACAATTTCCAAGCTCATTGATGAATGGAAACCAGACCAATTGCTAGTTGGCAAACCGTTAAATATGGATGGGACTCCCAGTGAGATGATGAAAAAAGTTGACTCATTTTTCAAGAAACTTCAAAAGATTAGTGGTATACCTTGTGAATTAGTTGATGAGAGATTAACCTCGTTTGAGGCAAAGCAATTGATGCAAGTAGATTCAAAAGACGATCGCATCGATGATTTAGCAGCAAAAATATTTTTAGATAACTGGATCGAACAGCATGTCAATTCCAACTAGTTTTATTGATCAGCTATTAGATCAAACCGATATTGTTGATGTAGTAGGTCGGCGAATACCTTTAAATAAAAAGGGAGCAAATTTTTGGTGTCAATGTCCATTTCATGATGATTCAAATCCCTCTATGGCTGTCAATCAAGAAAAACAGTTTTTTTATTGTTTTGTTTGCCAAGAGTCTGGCAATGCAATTCATTTTCTTAGGCGCTATGAAAATCTAGAATTTGTTGATGCGATTGAAACTCTGGCAAGTTCAGCAGGCATGACTGTGCCATATGAGAACATTAGATCAGGGAAATCTAAACCCAGTGGCTTAGTTGAGAAAGCAGTAAAATTTTATACAGCTAATCTTAATGAAACTTCTGCCCCAAAAGCTGTTCAATATCTCAAGGATAGAAAGATTACTGGTGCGACAGCCAAGAAGTTTAATATTGGATATGCTCAAGATAAGTGGGATGGCCTTTTAAATCATTTGGGCGCTGATACTCCAAGTCAAGAATTAGATGAGTCTGGATTATTTAGCAAGAAAGATAGTCGATTTTACGATCGGTTTAGGGGCAGAATTATTTTTCCAATAAGAAATATAAAAGGTGATTTTATTGCTATGGGTGGAAGAATAATAGATGAAGGGGAGCCGAAGTATCTAAATTCTCCTGAAACTTCATTTTTTAACAAATCAAATGAGCTATTTGGTTTGTATGAAGTCAAAGAATTAGAAAAAAATATTACATCTTTAATAGTTGTCGAAGGATATATGGATGTAATAGGTCTTTATGAACATGGCATTAAAAATGCTGTAGCAACTCTAGGCACAGCCGTAACACCAAATCATGTTTCTAAAATCATGCGCTATACCAATAAGATATTTTTTGCTTTTGATGGAGATTTAGCTGGGGGAAAGGCGGCATGGAAAGCAGTGGAAAATACTTTTCCGATAATAAGAGAAGACATCAATATTCATTTTGTATTTTTTGAACAAGGTCATGATCCAGATTCATATATTAATGAGCATGGATTAGAGGCTTTCCAAAAACTTCTAGATGAATCAATTTCGCTTTCATCATACTTTTTGTCGAAGGTAAAAGAATTTAATTTGGAAACATTAGAAGGCAGAGCTCAAGCCGCATCTTTTGCTATTCCAATAGTAAATAAAATAAATAATTCAGTTATCAAAGAAATTTATGCCAGTGAGGTCTCAAAATTATGCGGCATGGATATTAAGAAAATGGATGCATCATCAAGTCCAGCTATTAGACAAGATACAGATCATGTCAGTAGGTCAAGTTCAAACACGCCAGTCCGAGTAAAAGCAGTTATAAATATTTTTAGCGCTTTATTAGCCTTTCCAGCCATAGCACAAGAGCCTCTCTTTGATGAGCTAAAGAATAATCCAAAGTTTGATTTCTTATTTGTAATTTTAGATTTATACAAACAAACACCTGATATCAAGCCATCCAGAGTAATTGAAAGCCTTGAATCAGATCAAATTAAGGGCTATTTCTCAGAAGCTGTTGTAGAAGGGCTTGTATTATCAGAAAAAAATGCTTTAAAACTTGTAAGCGATTGCATGGATATTTTATTAAAAAATCAAAAAGATAGAGAGCAAACACTCAAAGACAAGTATAATGTCAGATCGATTACGCCAGCAGAAAGAAGAGATTTACAACAAATCATCTTAAAAAAGCAAGAAATCACTGACGATGATCGAAATTGGTTAGAAAAATTAAGTTCGAAACAAGATTGAAAAAATCAAGTTTGACATCACATATAGTGAACGATTTAGAATGAGGCATTGAGTGGATAAATTAAAAAAACAAGGTTCAAGGATTGCAGAGTTAATTGAAAAGGGCCGTGAGCAGGGCTATTTAACATATGCAGACGTAAACGATCATCTCCCAGAAGATATTTCTGATCCAGATCAGGTTGATGAAATCATTGGCATGATCAATGATTTAGGTCTTCAAGTTCATGAGACTGCACCTGATGCAGATACTCTTATGCTGTCTGAATCATCTGATGATCAAGATGACATAGCTCTTGAACAAGCAGCTGAAGCCTTGGCTGCTGTGGAGAATGAAACCGGTCGCACAACTGATCCGGTTAGAATGTATATGCGTGAAATGGGCACCGTTGATCTACTCACTCGTGAAGGTGAGATTGAAATTGCTAAACGCATTGAGGAAGGAATGCGTGATCTGCTTGATGCAAGCGTTCATTACCCAGGGATCGTCGAGCATATTATTGATTTTTATGAACAAGTTAAAAGTGAAGATAAAAAGCTGAGCGAGTTATTGACTGGATTTTTAGAAGAAATGGAAGAGGTGCCTTCAGCTGGCCCAGGAAGTGAAAAAGCTAAGCAATTAGAAGAGAGCGATGAAGAGGTTGATAATGGGCCCGACTTAGCAGAGGTTCAAAGACGCATGACAAACTTGAAGCGTCAATTTAACAAGACTAATAAAGTAGTTGAATCAAAAGGTAGGCATTCTAAAGAAGCAAAAGCAGAGTTCACAAAACTGGGATTAATATTCCAGTTCCTCAAATTTTCACCAAAAATGTTCGAAGATTTAGCTTTCTTTGCTCGCAGTGACTTAGCTGAAATTCGCTTACATGAAAAAAGAATTCAGTTCTTATTTGTTAAATCTGCAAGAGTGCCTCGCAAAGATTTTATTGCTATGTACAAAGATAATATTACCAAAATGAAATGGGTTGATTCTTTGATGAGCAATAAAAAATACTCTAAAAAATCACTTGAGCATATTAAACCTGACGTAGTGATAGCACAAAAAGCTATCAAAGCTGTTGAAGAAAGAGTGGGCTTAAGCGTCAAGGATATTAAAGAGATCAATCGTGCAATGTCTATGGGCGAGACAAAAATGAGACGCGCGAAGAAAGATATGGTTGAGGCTAACCTTAGACTTGTAATTTCAATTGCTAAAAAATATACGAACAGAGGCCTCCAATTTTTAGATTTAATCCAAGAAGGAAACATTGGATTGATGAAAGCAGTGGATAAGTTTGAGTACAGAAGAGGTTATAAATTCTCAACTTATGCAACTTGGTGGATTCGACAGGCAATTACCAGATCTATTGCTGACCAAGCAAGAACCATTCGTATCCCAGTGCATATGATTGAAACAATCAATAAATTAAATCGTGTATCCCGACAAATGATGCAAGATATGGGCAGAGAGCCAACGCCTGAAGAGCTAAGTAAAGAGCTTGACATGCCCGAGGATAAAGTCAGAAAAGTCCTTAAAATTGCGAAAGAGCCTATTTCCATGGAAACACCTATCGGGGATGACGAAGACTCAAACCTTGGTGATTTTATCGAAGACACTGTAATTCATTCTCCGCTTCAAAATGCTACCGAAGGAAGTTTAAATTTTGCAACGGATGATGTCCTGTCTTCTCTTACTGCTCGAGAAGCAAAGGTTTTAAGAATGCGCTTTGGTATCGGAATGAATACTGACCATACACTTGAGGAAGTAGGCAAACAATTTGATGTTACAAGAGAAAGAATACGTCAAATAGAAGCTAAGGCTTTAAGAAAACTCAGACATCCAAGTCGATCAAGTCATCTGAAGAATTTTTTGGATGAGTAGCACCACTACTTCCAATTACCTTTTCTGCCGCTTAGATCCCAGTTGATTCTGCTCCACATGAGTTGGATGCGTCGCTCAACATAAATACGAGCAAAATATTTACTGTATTTGGGCAAAGGCACTAAAGCTTTACATCCAAGCCCATCTATAATTTTTAAAATAATGATTCCATGATTTTTTTGCAGAACTATATTATGGGGAATAAGATTTTTTGTTAGCACTAAATGCTTTCTTAGCCACGCCTCAAATAGTTTAATGGCTTCATTGATCTCATCAGTAAGTCCCTCTCTAAAAAGATAGCTTTCTAATGTTTCTGCAATTTCATCATTGTTTCTAATTAACTCAGTTTCTGATGCTGGGCCTAGATTTGTCTCAATCATTCCATACCACTTAGCCAAGTGATTCCAAACAGAGGATTCATGAGAGACGTTTAAAGCATTTTGTTGATACGCTCGTTCTTCTCTTAAATTATCATCAAAGTAACTTTTAGGTTTGAATTTTTTATACCAGGCAGCATTCTTTTTGGCGTCCTCTTGCAGACTCTTATGAACAACTTTTAGACATCGATTGTTATCAATGGGACTTACAAAGCAATTTCTATTTCCGCCTTTAGCGAACGCTTCATCCTCATTTAAAATAATCATGCCTAAATAATACCTTAGGTTAAAAATAACGACATTATCAATACTTACTAAAATAAATAATTCTTATATAATGATTCGCTGATTTCTAAGATATTATAGCTACTTCTTTTGGGCCTGTAGCTCAGTTGGTTAGAGCAGTGGACTCATAATCCATTGGTCGGAGGTTCGAGTCCTCCCGGGCCCACCATTTACAAGGGTTTCAGAGGTTTCTCATTTTTAAAAAGTGTGAACACCTGTGAACACCCAATACTATGTTCACAGAATTACTCACAATATAAAGTCATAAAGTTTATTCATTAGATGCATGAAAGATATAATTGGAAGATGCAATTATTAAGATCCCTCAAAAATAAAATATTTTTAACAAGCCTTTTATTTTGGACAGTTGCAACTTTTTCTTATTTTATCTTTGTTCAACAGGGTCTCAATTTACCTCCAATAGCAGAGGACGGTTTATCAAGTTTATTAACTGCATACATACCTGTATTAGTTCTTGCAGTATTTTTGTTGTTATATCTAACAAGAAAGAGAGACGCAGTTAATTGGATTGAGCTTTATTCAGTTAAAAAATCTACTGCAAAAAGAGAAGCATGGTTAACTGTAGTTTACTTGCTAGTTACTCAATTGATTTTGGGTCTAGGCTTTAATATGGGACTTCACTTCCCTGGAACAGATGTCTATTCCACAGGAAGTCACTCTCAAGCAGATGTGTGGGTTTGGGCAATTACATATACAATTATCTATACCATTCTTCCCTTAACCTGGCTTAGAAGAAGGGGATTTTCCTTAAAAAAACTTTTTGGTTCATTTAAATGGATCAGAGATTTATGGATAATCATTGTTTATTGGTCAATAGATTTTTTCGGTCCAATATTTTCTGGATCTACAGATTTCATTGGTGGCATTAGTTCAAGTCAATATGCTCAAGGCATTCCACTTGGAATTTTAATTAATACCTTGGGAGCTGGATTGCCTGTAGTGGTGATGATGCACATGATTTTCATTCCACGTGTAGCAGCATTAATTGATAATAAGCTAACTGTAATTTTACTTGGAGGTTTGTTTTACTCTCTATTTAGTCTATTTGATCAAGGAGTTGATTATAGTAGCGTTTCTTATGCTCTAACCTCTTTCACATATATAGTTATGACTCAAACTCTTGTTGGGATGGGCAAAGCAACTTTCACTGTTGTTACTGGAAATCCTTTTGTGCACTTCATAACTCTGCATGTGATAAGCGCAAGAGTGCCTTTCGATACCAGAATGTATATTGAGATCTTCAGATTAAAGTGATTCTTTTAAGCAAATCCACTGCTCGAAATAATTCTAACCGATCAGAGCCCTCATAATCCATTGGTCGGAGGTTCGAGTCCTCCCGGGCCCACCATTTACAAGGGTTTCAGAGGTTTCTCATTTTTAAAAAGTGTGAACACCTGTGAACACCTATTGGAAAAGTTACTCATTAACTCCTATCATTTTTCTGTCTGCCCAAAAAGGAAGCTTGGCTTCTTGTTTGCTGTCTAGCGGTAACTCTTTATGCATCCATAAGGGTTTCCAACAATCAAATTTTCTTAACATTTGCTCAATGTTGTTTTGATCTTCCTTGGAGAATGAATGAAACTTATTCTGCAGTTCCTTTAGAGACCATACTCTGTATTGAGAGAATCTTGCTTTATGAAAATGTAATTTGCCTGACTTAAATTCAAAGTATTTTTTGCCATTATGAACGGCATTAACGTTTTTGCATAAATAGGGCAGATATACTTTCCCTATTTCTTCTATAAGAGGATCAAGGTCATCAGGAATTCCTTTTATAAAATTATGTTCCAAATTGCTTAGTTTTGTATTTTGTAAGGAATCTAGCCAATTCAATATTGATGGAGCCTCATTTTTAATAATGCTTAAAGGCACCGGATCCAATGCAAAATGTCTATAAAACGGACCCGACAGCCCAATATCTGCAAGGGATGGAGTTTCTCCAAAAACAAATGTACGTTTTGAAAAGATTTCTTCCAAGTTTCCAAACAAATTTTTTACATTCTTTTCAATTGCATCAATGTTGTTTCGAGAAATACCATCACCAACTGTATATCCATTTCTTTGCCTTCGAGTAAGAAAAATCTTTTTCAGAAAATGAGGCGCTGGAAATGATCCCAAGAGCTCTTTTGCTAAATGATTAGATGCAAATTCAGCACCTTCTTTATAATGCCATCGATAATGCATTGCTGGACGCCACCACCATTCATCTGCCCAATCTTCAAGTAAGTAACAAATAAAGGCTTGAGTTGAGTCAGCTGGAACGATTGCAGAGTTTTCAAATTTTGATTCAAACCATTGAATCATCATGGTTGTATCGGTCATCCATCTTCCATCGGGCAAAACTACTGCTGGCATTTGATGGATACCAACCATTTTTTTCATTTTTTTTTCAAAAGATGGGTAGGGTGAAACTATTCTTTTATATGGAATATCCCTAATTTTAAAGTAGTTTTCCATCTTGCCAGTAAAATAAGAAATACTTGAACCATAAAGAGTTACAGGATCCTTAAACATAGTAAAAAGTTTAAATCGAATTTAATAATTTAGTTAAAACTCAAACATTGCTTTGCAATATATAGACATAGCTTTTTCCCATACTGGACCCACCAAGCCATTGCCAACTGGTTGCTCATCTAACTCCACCACTGGTGCAATATGTTTGCTAGAGTTAGTTATCCAGACTTCGTCCGCTTCGCGCACTTCATCCATAGAAATTACCCGCTCTTGCACTTCAATACTTCCATCAGATCGTAAGGATTCAATAGCCATATGTCTTGAGATACCAGGTAACAGTTGATGATCCAGTATTGGAGTTGCAACAATCCCATTTTTTACAATAAAGACATTAGAAATGCTGCCCTCTGTTAGCTCATTGGTAGAATTGAACATAATGGTTTCATCTTTATTTAATGCAAAGCTTTCCTGGAAATGTAATACATTACCAAGGATAGCAGTTGACTTAATATTGCATTGTCGCCAACGCATATCCTCGCTTGAAACAACTTTTAAGCCAATTTGATTTTTTCGGTCCGGCATTTTGGGATAAGAGTCAATTTTAATAACCATCCCAAAAATAGTGGGCTTTAAATCATGAGGAAAACCATGAAAACGACGACCCTCATTGCCACGACTTATTTGAAAATATATCCCGAGATTTTGGCCGCCATTTTTTTCACTTAAATTTGATGCAATCTCTTCCCACTCCCCATCAGTTAATGGATTTGGTATTCCTATGGCATCTAGCCCATTCTTCATTCTATTTAAATGCAATTGAAAACCAACCATTTTTCCGTTGTAGGATGGAGTGACATCATAGATACCGTCACCAAAAATAAATCCTCTGTCTAGGGGAGAAATTTTTGCATTCTCAGCCTCCATATACTCACCATTTAAATATACGATCATAGTGTTACCTTCCAAAAATTATATTTTCCATCAATTGCGCTTACTCAAAGCTGAAGAATAAAATATTTTTACTAAACCTAATGTACAAATTGGAATTATATACACTAAAGCAAAACCTACTGATAGTGCTGAATACCCTTTTGATATTATTGTAACTATGCCAAGCGATCCCAAGATCCCGCCAATGATTAGAGCAAAAAACCCGATAGTAGCTCTTTTTGCCCGGCTTAAATGATCATTGGAGTCTGGATTTAACATTATTTCGATTCGCTCAACTATGCCTTGGACCAAGCCAGCGCCTGTTTGTACAAAAGTTCCCAGCAAAACTACCATGAATAAAACAAGGAATAGTTCAGATGAATATTTTGATATCATCCAATAATTTGGTACTGATTGTTGTATAACCTCGGGATAGCCTGCCGCGTAACTCATATGAAATAGTACCGCTGGTATCATCACAGTTACACCAGCAATTACTCCAGATAAAATAGCTTCTTTTCTTGTCTTGATAGCACGAATAGAAAATAGCAAAACTGGTGCAATAGCTAAGTTGTACATAGCATAAAGGACACCACCCTTAAACCAACCAGACTCAATTTCACCAATAGATATTAGCTGCATGATATCAGTCTCAGCTCTAAAAAATATTTCTACAAAAAAGTAGCCAAAGATTACATACATTCCTATTGACCAAAATGTCAGTACTTTTTCTAACGTATTACGACCAAAAAAAACTAAGATTATAATTAAAGCCAATACCCCAACTTCACCAAAATAACTTGATACCGAGAATTCTTGTTCAAGCATTTTTCCGGCGGCTGAACTCACAACACCTATAACCAAGAAAAATAAAAGCACATAAAGAATCTCAAAGCATATCCAGAAGGGCCCAATTAGTTGTTTGAAGAAAGAACGATAGTCATATAATTGAAAAAAACGTGCAAATTCATATGTGCACGTTAGTACTAATACAAATGTAAATGTAGCTATACCCGCACCGAAAAGACCTCCCAGCAGACCAAAACGAGTAAAGAACTCAACCACTTCTCTCCCGGTACCATAACCACCCCCCATGACAACAGAAGCAAATACAGCAGCTGGAACAATATAGACATATAAGATTCGTCTCAAAACATACTCCTATATATGATTTATAATTTTGCTTTAAGTATCTTCATATGAAGATTTATCACAACAAGAGATTTTTTACAGATTTTCTTTAAGGAACAAGATAACTGCTTGTTGATAAATATCACGATTCTCTTTTTTGCGATAGCCATGACCTTCATTCAGAGCATTCATGTACCAAACTTTTTTACCACTTTCTCTTAATGATTGAACTATTTGTTCTGCCTCAGTTACTGGCACCCTTGGGTCATTCTCTCCTTGTACAACAAACATAGGCACCTTAATTTGATCAACATTATTATTTGGACTTATTTTTTGCAGAAATGCCTCCATCTCTGGATTACGTTCATCTCCGTATTCAACTCTCCTAAGATCACGCCTATAGTCTTTAGTATTTTTTAAGAAAGTCACAAAATTTGAAATACCCACAATATCAACTGCAGCTTTTAATCTATCGCTAAAATGAACAGCGCTGGCTAGTACCATATAGCCACCATATGAGCCACCATAAACTGCAACTCTATTGCTATCCAAATGAGGCTGAGTTTTAATCCAATCAAGCAATGCCCCAATATCTTTTACAGAGTCCTCTCTTTTAAAGCCATTATCTAGCGATAAGTATTCTTTGCCATATCCATCACTGCCCCTAACATTTGGAGTAATAACAGCAGCACCTAAATTGGCCATCCATAACTGATATGTGCTGCTAAAACTAGGCCTAGCTTGTCCTTCTGGACCGCCGTGGATAGAAATAATGACAGGCTGCGGATCTTTAGTTTTTTTGGAATAGATAAAGGCAGGAATTTTTCTACCATCAAATGTTTCATATTGAATTAATTCAGGTTCTATAAATTTAGATGTATCTAAGCCTCCAACCTCAGAGTAAGTCCAGCGGGTGAGCTTGCCATAACTTAATGGACTGTATTGGAGGTCTAATACATATGTATCTGATGGGCTTTGGTAGGTATTTAATGTGAACCCTAGACTTTTATTATCTGCACTAAATTCCATGCCCCCAATCAAACCAATTGGCAGCGAGGTTACTTTTTTAAACGCAAAAGACTGAGGATTGAGAAGATAAAGTGAGCTGTAACCATTTTCATTGACTACAAATGCAGCTTTCTTTGAATCATCGCTGATAGAAAACCCATCAACGTCCCATGATATTTCTTTTGAAATCACTTTTACTTCTGAGGTTGTAATATCAAAATAAGCAAGTTGATTAAATTCTCCATACTGATTGGTAATGAAAAATATTCCTTTATCATTCTTATCAAAAGCTAGAGCTGAATTGACAGATGAACTATCTTTTTCTCCCAATATCAAAGTTTTCTTCTTTGTTTTTAAATCTACGACATATGCTTTTGAATCGGCAATAGAAATATAATTTTGAATAAGAACTTTGCTATCATCTTCTGACCAATCTGTTGCGCCCCACCATGTCCCATCAGGTGACTCTAATATCAATTCACTATTTTGGGGGCTCTCAATCGGCATTATCCAGACATCATTCGAGCGACCATTTCTTTTGGTGCTCTGGAAAGCTATGTGATTACCCTTATTACTCCATAAAGGCCCCCCATTTCTAGACACTCCATCTGTGAGCATTTGTGTAGATGCAGACTCTGCATCTAATAAGTATATTTGAGCATTTTCAGTTCCACCTTTATCCATGGTAAAAGCTATAGATGATTGAGTTGGATGCATAGCTACCGATCCAATAGGCTCTTGAAAATATGTAATTTGATTTCTTGCTGCACCTGCACTTTTGACTAGATGGAGCTGACTCACATTTCCAAAGCGAGTAGAAATATACAATCCTTCATTTTGATTATTAAACCCTCTAAAAGCAGCTGATCTAACATTTTGAAATTTAGATAAGTTTTCTTTAATAGATTTGGGAATAGCAGGGATATCTTCTAGCACCAAATTACCATTATTTTCAGTGCGCCTTTCCTGACTGGATAATGCTGATACCAATCCAAGAAAACAAATTGTAAAAAAATATTTTTTCATAACAAACCCCTTTTATTTAAACTTATCTTAATATATTTATGCTCTATGGCATGATGACTGCTTTAGTCTCTAAGCATTCCTCTAAGCCATGAAGGCCGTGCTCACGGCCATTACCTGAAGATTTGTAACCTCCAAAAGGAGCTCCAGTACCTCTAGCGCCTCCATTGATAATAACTTGTCCTGCCCTAATTTTTCTGGCAACTTTATTAGCATGCACAGGTTCGCCTTGAACATATCCAGCTAATCCATACTCAGTATCATTAGCCATCTCAATTGCTTGCTCCTCAGAATCATATTTTAAAATTGATAAGACTGGACCAAAAATTTCTTCTCTTGCAATAGTCATGTCATTGGTAACATTTGCAAACACGGTCGGTTTAACATAATAGCCTTTCTCATAACCTTCAGGTTTTTCAAGGCCACCTGCAACCAAGGTTGCGCCTTCATCAATACCTATTTTGATCATCTTCAGGATTTTTTCATATTGAGGCTTGTTAGCAATAGGCCCAATTCTAAACTCTCCATGTGGATCTCCAACAGTAGTGCTATTTGCAGTTTGAACTGCAACTTCTACTGCTTTCTCATAATTTTTTTCAGAAACTAACATTTTTGTTGGAGCATTGCATGACTGTCCTGAGTTCAAGAAGCAATGTCCGGCGCCTCCTTTCACAGATTTTTCTAGATCTGCAACATCATCTAAAATAATATTTGAAGATTTACCCCCAAGCTCTTGATGAACTCTTTTAACAGAGACAGCAGATGCCTGCGCTACGGCAATCCCAGCTTCAGTCGATCCTGTGAAAGACATCATGGCAACATCTGGGTGCTCTGATAGAGCCGCCCCTACTATAGGGCCGTATCCATTTACTACATTAAATACACCTGCTGGCACTCCCGCTTTGTCAAATATCTCTGCAAGCAAGAGGGCGCAGTATGGAGAAATTTCACTAGGCTTAAGAACCATCGAACACCCTGCAGCAAGAGCAGCTGATGCCTTGGTAGTAATTTGATTCATTGGCCAATTCCATGGGGTGATCATGCCTATTACCCCAATAGGCTCTCTTATTAATGTGTAATCACCTTCTTTTTTTTCAAATTTATAGTCCTTCAGCGCATCTAAAGTTTCATGCAAGTTTTTGATTCCGGTAGATGCTTGAGCTTTTTCTGAAAGCCAAATCGGAGCTCCCATTTCTTCTGTGATAGTTTGAACTAAGTCATCATATCTATTTTCATATTCAGCAATAATATTGTTTAAGATTTCAATCCGATCTTCCTTTGAAGAATATTGATATGTTTGAAAAGCTGAAGATGCAGCTGCAACGGCATGATCGATATCATCTTTTGTCCCAGCAGTAATATGTCCTATGAGTTCTTCATTTGCAGGATTGATAATCTCAATTTTTTCATTTGACTTAGATTCAACCCATTCACCATTGATATAGAAATGTAATTTGTCTTTCATGCTATGTCCTATTTTTTTAATATCAATCCTAACAAATTTTTAGTTTAAGTTGGACTAATGCTTGACCTACAGTACTCTCTAAGTTGTATAGTATTTCGCTAAAAGGATTTATATATGTCAAAAATTATTAATGATTCGTTTACTTTGCCATGCGGCCAAGTAATTAAAAATAGAATATGCAAAGCTGCTATGACTGAGCGAATTGCAAAAGGAAAAAATTTAGCCCATCAAGGCCATATCAATCTATATCGTACATGGGCTGAGGGGGATATTGGCATTTTGCTTACTGGCAATGTGATGGTTGATCAAAAGAATTTAGAAGGCCCTGCAAACGTAGTGATAGATTCAGATAATTACAAAGATCACCTAGATGTTTTACGTGACTGGTCAGAAGCTGGTACCAAGGATAATACTCAGCTCTGGATGCAAATTTCTCACGCTGGCAGACAAACTCCTGGTGAAATTAATGCTTCACCCATGGCACCTTCAGACGTTGGATTAAAAATTCCAGGGCGCAATTATGGCGTTCCAAAGCCTATGAGTGAGGAAGAAATTTTAGATGTGATTGATAGGTTTGTTTTTACTGCCAAAATTGCTCGTGAAACTGACTTTACAGGAGTTCAATTTCATTCAGCTCATGGTTACTTATTATCAGAGTTCCTATCTCCAGATATCAATCTGAGAAATGATGCTTGGGGTGGAAGTCTAGAAAATAGATCAAGAATTCATTTAGAGATTATTAAAAAATGCAGAGCAGAGGTTGGTGAAGATTTTCCAATTTCAATGAAACTAAATTCTACAGACTTTCAAAAAGGTGGATTTACAGAGACTGAAAGCATTCAGGTTGCAAAAATTTTAGAGGATGCTGGATTGGATCTTTTGGAAATCTCTGGCGGAACTTATGAGCAACCAAAATTAATAGGAGCAGATCAAATAAGTATCAATCCTGACCGGAGTGAACACAGAAAAGAGAGCACCATAGCAAGAGAGGCATACTTTCTTGAGTATGCTAAAAATATTAGAGAGGCTGTTTCTTTACCACTCATGGTTACAGGTGGTTTCAGATCAAAAGAGGGAATTGAGAACGCTTTACAAAGTAATATTTGTCAGATTGTTGGGGTTGGCCGCCCTTTATGCGCTGATCCTCATTGCATTAAAAAAATGATTGATGGGGAGCTAGAAGTCCTACCTAGTTTTGAGAAAACTTTATCTTTGGGTCCATGGATTTTTTCTCCATCAAGTCCAATTACTTTAATTCAAGTAATTAATGCCTTTGGAGCTATGGCATGGTTCTATCAGCAAATTAAGAGAATGGCTGATGATTTAATGCCAGATCATGGCCAAACACTTTTCAATGCATTACGCAAAGATACCAAAGCAGACAAGGTTGCTTTCAAAGATTATTTAGAAAATCAGTAGGATCGTCCAAGAATTACCAAGAGCGGGTAATTTGAATAGATTCATTAAGGCTATCCTTGGGCAGTCCTAATACCCTCGATATTTCTTCAAAAACATCATTTATAAATTTATGGGGCTCTATGTGTCCTGCTTCAGGTGCTAATACTCCACATTGATTTATGTGACCCTCTGCCAGCATCTTAATACCACAGGCCAATGGAATTCCTGTAATTTCTCCCATACCGATGTTTTTAATTTGCTCATTCATATCTTTGTCATCTGAATTGCTTGGAATACAAACCCCCACACTCGCTGGCATCTCATTTTTGATGCCACGAGCAAAACCATACATAACTGGGGGATAATCGGTACCTTCAGATTTCTTTTGAGTAGATTGCTTGCTTTCAAGTAAAGAAAATAAATTAGCTGCGCTTCGCTTGCTTAGCAATCTTAAATTAACTAACCCCATTATAGATTTGAGGATTAGAAACTCAGCATAACCTCCATGCGCAAGATTGATCGAGTTTTTAAGTGTAGGAAAATAATGCGGAAAGGTTACTGCCTCAGGATGGCCAAAAATATTTCCATTAAAATTAATTAACCCTGGGTAGTCTACATTGATTTTTTGAAGAGGTTTGACCATTTTAAAGGCTTTATTTTGGAAAACTTTGACTTGCCCTGTCATTTGCTCAATTCCATGCATCATTGCTGCATTTTCAGATTGTTGCATTGCATTTTCATCTAGCGAGGTCCCACCAATGTCCCAACCTGTATAAACTGTTGATACTTCATCTAATTCACGAATAGCAATAAGCGCCATTAAATTTGTTAGTCCAGGGCTTGCACCCAACCCAATAGTGGCAGACACACCAGCTGATTTGGCTTTAACATCGAGCTTCATCATATCGATCGTAGGCTCCCAATCATCACAAATATCTATGTAGTTGCAACCCGAGGATATTGCAGCTGAAAGGATAGGAGTTCCAAATTTAAAATATGGACCACACGTATTTACAACAATATTAATATCCTCCATGGATCGTTTTAATGCGCTGGCATCATTAATATCAAGATGAATTGCTGAAACTTTTTGATTTAAGCTTGCTGCAAAAGTTTCAGCAGCCTCTTTGTCGATATCAGCGATAATGATTTTTTCAATAGAGCTATAGTGTTGAGCAGCCCTGATGGCATAACGACCCATGCTTCCACAACCACCTATTGCAAGTATTTTCATAATTTACTCTAAACCTTATTCACTTTATTATCTGATATGAAATAACTCAACAATTTTTCAATATGCAAAAAGATATAGACATTATTATTTATGGAGCAACAGGTTTTACTGGGAAACTTTGCGTCAAATATTTTCAATCATTGAATACAACAGTGAATTGGGCAATGGCGGGAAGAAATTTAATAAAACTTGAAAAAGTTGCTAAAGAGAATCAAACAAATGTAGAAATTATAATAGCTGACTCTGATGATGAAAAAGCTTTAGATAATTTAACATCTAGAGCAAGAGTAATTTTGTCGACAACCGGTCCATTTCATAGATATGGGTCTAAGTTGGTAGCATCATGCATCAAGAATCATAGTCATTATGTAGATATCACAGGTGAAAATTTTTGGGTAAAAGGTTTAATAGAAAAACACCATAAAGAAGCATCAGCAAAAGGCATTAGGATTGTTCCATCGTGTGGTTTTGATTCAATACCATCAGATCTAGGAACTTTTTTTGCAGCGAAAGCTTTGTCACAACCAATCAAAAGAATCGAGTCATTTCATTCATACCAGGGTGGGGCATCAGGAGGCACCCTTGAAACGATGTTTTCCATGGGGGAATTAGATCTCGGTGACGATCTTACAGATCCATTTTTACTTAATCCAGAGGACTCTTATTCAAATAAACAAAAGCAACTTAGTAGCGACAGGGTAGGAATTGCAAAAAAACCTGAAATTAACGCATGGTCCGGCCCTTTTATTATGGCTACTGCAAACACCAGGGTAGTGAGGAGAACAGAGGCCTTGCTTGCATTAAGACAGGAATCTTATGGAGCTGATTTTACTTATCAAGAGCATGCCTTCCACAAGAGCTGGTTTAGCGCTGTGAAATCACTCGTTCTGACAGGTCTATCTGTTTTAGTTCTCCTTTCACCATTAAAAAGATTAGTAAAACCTTTTTTACCCAAACCTGGGGAAGGGCCATCGGAGAGCGTTCAAGAAAATGGATGGTTTGATTGTAAATACATAGTTGAAACAGAAGAAGGAACAAAAAAAGTATTTAATATGAGTGGCAAAGGAGACCCTGGTTACAAAGTAACCTCAAAATTAGTTTCTGAATGCGCACTTTGTCTTATTGAAGATCTCGAAAGGCTTCCTGGTGGTCCAGAGTATGGTGGTGTCCTTACCAGCGCTGCAGGTTTAGGAAGCCCTCTAATTACTCGATTAAAAAAAGCAGGAATTTCATTTTTGGGCCCATTATAAAAAATTGCTTTAATTGCCTGAATGCTTTTCGTACCATTCGCTTAAATACCCATAAGTTCTAAACCAATTAGTAGGTTTCTCTCTATCTGTACCATGCCATTCTTTGTTCATGCGAACCAAAGCCGTTTCAATTCCTGCTTGTTTAAAAGCAATATACATTTCTTCTGTTTGAGCCATAGGAGTTCTTATGTCAAGCACTCCTGTCATAAAGAGAGTTGGTGTTTTCACGTATCCAGTTCTCATGATTGGAGAATGATCAAGCCATTCTGATGGATCTTTCCAAAACGGCTCTTCAAACCACTCAAAAGTCCATGCAGGAATATCAGTTGTGCCAACCATTGAGATCCAATTTGTTACTGGGCATAAAGATGCAGCCGCAGCAAACCTATCATCATGACCTACCACCCATGCTGTTAAAACTCCACCCCCGCTGCATCCTTGAACATACATCCTTGATTCATTAATAAATCCCTTATCTGTGAGGTGGTCAACTCCAGATAATAGGTCTTCCAAATCACCCTTGCCTGGATAATCATTATCAATAATATTTGCAAAGCTACTGCCATAGCCAGTACTACCTCTTGGATTAGTAAATAAAACAATGTAGCCATCACTTGCAAATTGATGCCATTGGTAATTAAAAGATGGTCGATACATTGCGTGAGGACCACCATGTATAACTAAAATCAAAGGATATTTTTTCTTTTTATCAAAATTTGGCGGAGTAATATACCAACCCTGTATCTTAGTTCCGTCATATGATTTGTAGTTTATCTCCGTTGTATTACCAAGATCATATTGGGATAAGACCAATTCATTAAATTGTGACAGAGGCTTAATATTTAATTGCTCAATTTTAGCTATCTCGCCTGGCCTATCAGCGTTTGAATAAATGCCATATGCAATGCCGTCAAAAACCGAAGTGAGATAAAATTGATCATTAAAATCTTTAATCTCATTCACAATTTTTAATGTATTCAGATTTAAAGACTTTAGCTTAGCCGATCCTCTTTCATCTATATTAAAAAAAATATTATTTGAATCTATCCATTCAAGTCTTCTCGGAGAAGCGCTCAAATCTTTAGTTAGTACTTTATTTTGACTATTTTCATTGATCAGTATGTCAAATGCTACAGACGAATATTCTTTATTGGGATGCCCGGTATAGACTATTTTTTTACCATCTAAAGAAACCTTGGGAGAAACATAAACGCCATCTTTTGGAGATATCTTTTGAATGTCTTTAGTATTTACATCCAATTTAAAAATTGATGACTGCTTCCAAGGAGTTTCCAAATCATTTAAAGAATTATCACCAGTGAAGACAATCTGATTATTATCAACCCATTGGAGATCATCCACATAATTCAAACCCCAGTCTGAGATTTTTACTGCAGAGCCTCCATTTGAATCGACGAGATAAAGATGATTCTCACCAATTTTCTCTTCACCTTTGCCGTCTGATTTCCAATGCATTGTGGTGACCACTGTTGGCTCTTCGGTCCAATTGTATTCTTCTCCCTTTTCTTTACCAGGAATATCAATGATCCAGGTTTTGTCATATTCGTTAAAAGAAGAAAATGAAAAATATTTACCATCTTTGGACCATGCAAAGTCCTTAATATTACTTTTGAAATTTGTGATCTTCGATTCACTTCCATTCAAGAGATGCTTCACAAAGATTTGAGAAGTCTTATTTTTATCTTCTTTGACAAAAGCAATTTTGGTTCCATCAGGAGACCATCGAGGATTAGATCCTTTGACAAAGAATCTTTTCTCGGAACCATCGCTGCTCATAATCCAAAGGTCAGAGACAAAGGCATCATTTTTTTTGTCAATGTATCTTTTAGAAAAAATTATATTTTTGCCTTTTGGGCTAATAATTGGATTAGAAATTGCCTGGATGTCCCAATAGCTTTCCTGCTTGAGATGATCATTAGCAGCACTAGCTGATACAACAAAAAAAGATAAAATAAATAGAATATAACGTGTGCTCATTTCCCCCCCCCTTAAATTCATAAGCAGTCATTAATATTAACAAAAAAGAAAGAATATTATTTTTAAATCAAACATTTATTAAACTTTTGATTACTATTTACACATTACATAATCTTTTGTTAAATATTCTGATGCCATATAGATTCCTTTTTATCCCTTTATTATCTTTTAATCTTCTTGCTCTTTCGCTAAATAATCCGAAAGATTGGATAGGTATAACTGATCAAGTAATGGGCGGCGTATCTGATTTAACCATTTCTCATTCTGATGGCATCTTTTATATGAAAGGTAATGTTTCAACAGATAATAATGGTGGATTTGTAAGACTTTCAAATAGGGTGGCTATAAATAGCAATGATTTTAAAGGCATCAAATTTAAAGCTAAAGGCAACAATGAAACTTATGAGATCCATGTAACACTCAAGGGTTTAAAAATCCCACCTTGGTCTTACTTTAGTCAAGGGTTTGATGTTAAAGATGAATGGCAAGAGTACCAGATCTTTTTTTCCGATTTAGAGAGAAGTTCTGGGTTTTCAGCTGCATCAATGAAGGCAAGAAATATTAGAGATATTAGTATTGCAGGTTTTGGAAGAGATTTTTCTGTTGACCTAGCAGTTAAAGAAATTAGTCTTATACCAAATTGATCTATTCTTTTGAATTTCTTTCGAATTCCTTAAGATACTTCTCATAATCTTCCCAATCATGGGGAGTGCCCGTTCTAGGTTTTTCAATTTTACTTGCTCTTTCTAGAGCTTTAGTTGAGAGCTTGCTAGGGTTATCTTTTAAAATTTTTTCAAATACTTTTTTAATTAGGCTCTTCACTGGCTAATTGATATTTTTAGCTAGCTTTTTCATAAAGCGTTTGAGGGTTTTTGCTGCATCTTTTTCAGTTAGATTTTCTACAATTTCTGATTGAGAATAACCATCCCAAAAAATTACTTGATAGAGCCCATCAATTTTTTTTAAATCCAATGATGCTGAGTCATTATTTTTATCATCTATAAAGTAGATGGCTATTTCTTTATCATTAATTTTAATTTTTGCATTTTGATGATTTGCAAAATAGGACTTAAAAAGGTTTTTAACCCTTTGATTGAATGTATATGGTTTGACTAATTGTTGAGTATTTTTCATACAAGCATTCATTCGGACTGATGCAACTATGATCAATCTTCGGAGAGAGAGCTCCTTAATTGCTTCACTTTTTCAAGACTAACTTTATCTTTGATGCTCATGATTATTGCAGCAATAGATAAAACTAGTATGGCAGCTGCTTCACCCAGAACAACCAAAGCATCCATCTCTTTGCTTTGCATCACTATTAGCCTGCATAAAGCTGTGATTGCAATAATAATTGGTAGTGTTACAGGAATTCTATTAGTACTATAAAAAGCTCCTACCATTCCAATAATTTCTGCATATATGAAAAGCATAAATAAATCTGCCAAAGTAATTTTTTGTGCCAAAAACATTTCAAAAATATATAAAGCTGAGGCAATGCAAGTGGCAATACCAATGATGGCTAAGAGAAGTTTTTCGCTTACGATTGTAGTCCAATGTAAGCTTTTAGTAATTTTAGATTGCTTATTCATAATTCCATCATACCAAAGTACCAATAGTTCAAATATTTTTTTCAAAAGCAATTAAATTTCTGGTGACCTTAGATTTATTATAGTAAGTTAAAATAATTAACTTAAGAATATTGAGATGATACTTACTGAGAAAAATAGGATTGATGCTTTTACAGATCAAGGATGGTGGGGAAAAGATACACTATATTCCCTATTTCAAGATTCCTTAATAGCGTGCAAAGACCAAGAGGCACTTGTTGATCCGAAAAATCGTAATGACATTACAGGGGATGACCCAAAAAGACTTTCTTTCAAAGAAATAGATGAGATAGTTGAAAGGTATGCATGCATTTTCTTTGAGCATGGCTTAAGAAAAGATGACATAGTAATAATTCAACTACCAAATGTTGTTGAATTGCCAATAGTTTATTTGGCTTTATCAAAACTTGGGATTATTTCTTCCCCAGTCCCAATGCAATATGGTGCGTATGAAATAACTAGCATCATAGCTGAGACAAAACCCAAAGCTTATATAAGTGTTAAGAATTTTAATGGTAATGCTCACGCTGAACAATTCCAATCAGTATTTAATAATAATGAACTTATGTTTGCCTTAGGCAACATTAATAATTTTATTGATCTTAACGATTGTTATCCTTCTAGGGAATTATATGAATCTCAGAATTCATATGCTAAGGATAATCCTATTACCGCAAATGATATTTTTACTATTTGTTGGACTTCTGGAACAACTGGTACTCCAAAAGGTGTTCCTCGCAGTCACAACCTTTGGCTGCCAATGGCTAAAGCTGCGGCATTTGTTTCAGAGACCAAAGAGGGTGATACATTACTTAATCCATTTCCGATGATAAATATGGCAAGCATCGGAGGGTTTTTGTATAACTGGCTCCTTTGTAAGGGCAAGCTTGTTCAGCATCACCCATTTGATCTAAATGTTTATTTGACTCAAATTTCTACAGAGAGCATTAAATACACGATTGCACCACCTGCAATTATGAATATGCTGCTTAATAATCCAGCCATTCTGGATCAACAAGATTTAAGCAGCTTGAGATGCATAGGTTGCGGAGGAGCACCACTATCAGAGTGGATGGTGGAAACTTTTCAAAATAAATATGATCTGACAGTTCAAAATATTTTTGGATCCAATGAGGGAGCGACATTGCTAAGTTCCCGCAATGAAATTGATGATCCAAATTTACGAGCTAAATATTTCCCTCGTTTTGGAGTTGATGGGTTAAATTGGAGCAACCCAGTATCAAAGATTGTTAAGACAAAATTAGTCAGTGTAGAAACTAATGAAGAAATATTTGAGCCAGAAAAACCTGGAGAGCTTCTGATCTCAGGGGCAACAGTCTTTGACGGTTATTGGAATGCGCCAGAGGCAAATGCAGAAGTTTTCGATGAAGATGGCTATTTTAGAACAGGTGATTTATTTGAGATTTCTCCAGAGGATACCGAGAAAAAATATTATAAATTCCGTGGTAGATGTAAAGATCTTATTATTAGAGGTGGAATGAATATTTCACCAGAGGAATTAGATAATCTTCTTAGCTCTCACCCCAAAATAATAGAGGTTGCTGTAACAGGTTATGATGATGAGATTCTAGGAGAAAAAGTTGGGGTTGTTGCAGTGGTTCCTGAGGGTGAAATATTAACCTTAAGTGAGGTGATTGAATTTTTAGAAGATAAACAAATTGCAAAGTACAAAATGCCTGAGGACTTGAGAGTTATTGATGTTTTACCAAAAAACCCTGTGGGTAAAGTTTTAAGACGCGAGTTAAAAAATTTATTTAACTAAATTGTTCCAACAACAAAGCTAACAACCGTTGTAGCGCTGCCACCAATATTCAAGGTTGAAATATTTTTTGCATTTTCAATTTGATAGTCACCAGCGGTATTAGTGCATTGTTTATAACAATCTAACAGCATTCTGACCCCTGTTGCGCCCACTGGATGCCCCAAACCAATTAGACCGCCACTCGCATTAATTGGAATCTTTCCACCAATCTCTATTAGGCCTGATTCGATAGCTTTCCAGCTTTCCCCGGGCTTTGTGATACCAAAATGATCAATTGCCATATATTCAGTGGATGTAAAACAGTCATGAGTTTCAATGCCATCTATGTCAGACACTCCTTTCATTCCAGCTCTTGAAAAAGCATCATCGATTGCTTTCTTTACATGCGGAAAGATGTAATCTTTATTCTGACTAAAATCAATTTTTTCTTGATATGTAATAGGACCTGTCTGATGACCCCAGCCTTTAATATAGGGGATAGTGCTAATATCCATTGATCTGGCTTTCGCATATTCCTGTGCCCTTTTTTCGCTTGCTAGGAAGATAATAGCTGCGCCATCAGTTACTTGACCACAATCCATTTTTCTAGTCCTACCTTCAATTACGGGGTTTGCTTCATCTGATCTCGTAAAAGTATCTAACTCAAAAGTCCACCCTCTGGTTTGAGAGTTAGGGTTTTTTTTAGCATTACCAAAGTTTATTTCTGAAATTCTTGAAAGGTGATCTTCGTCAATTCCATATCTTTTATCATATTCATTGGTTAGCTCACTAAACATATGAGGCCATGGATATTTTATGCCTTGGCACTCAAAACCAGATCGCATTGCAGGGCCACCAATATTTTGAGCAGCTTGCTCTCCTGGAACATTTCTCATTTGTTCAATTCCTAGAACCGCAGCTAGATCATATCTACCTGATTCAATTTCAGCACACGCTGCTAACGTTGCAATACTTCCCGATGCACAGGCTGCTTCATGCCTTGAGGAAGGTAGTCCAAAAAAATCTGGATGAGAAGAAACAAAAAAACCACCTAAATGACCTTGATTACAAAACAATTCGGCGGTGAAATTACCCACATGAGCAACATCAATATCTTTTGGCTCTAAATCAACAGATGTTAACCCTTGATGGATCGTATCTTGGAATACATCCAAAAGATCTAATTCATTTCTATGCCAATTTTGGGCAAAGTCAGATTGATAGCCCCCCAGAATGTATACTCGATCTTGCATTATTTAATTATATGCATGATTCCTCAACATTCAAAAGAATAACCTAGGCAAGAAAATACACTAAAGTTGTAATAAACTTAAAATAGAATTCTTACTAGCATATGCAAAATAACAAGTTATTAGATGGATTACGATTACCTGTAATTGTAGCCCCTATGTTTTTAGTTTCTGGGCCAAAATTAGTTATAGCTAGTAGCAATGCAGGATTGATTGGATCATTCCCAGGACCTAATGCGAGAACTGTTGAGGAGCTTGAGGAATGGATGCAGCAAATCAATAGCTCTACTTCAAATCCATGGGCATTTAATATGATTACCCACAAAACCTATGATCGATTTACAGAGGAATTAGATTTAATTAAAAAGTTTAAACCAAAAATTGTAATTACAGCTTTAGGAAGTCCTGAAAGAGTTATTGAAACAGTGCATGCATATGGAGGAATGGTAATAGCTGATGTTAATAATATTAATTTTGCTCGCCGTTGTGCTGATATGGATGTCGATGGAATGGCTCTTATTTGTCATGGAGCAGGAGGCCACACTGGTCATCTTTCTCCCTTCTCATTCACAGCATATGTTAGAGAGTTTTTTGATGGGCTGATAGTTTTAGCTGGCTCAATTTCTACCGGAAACCATATTAGGGCTGCTAAATTATTAGGCGCGGATCTTAGTTATATGGGTACAAGGTTTATTTCAGCTCAAGAGAGCAATGCGGTTAATGAATATAAATCAATGATTATCAATTCAACTTATGATGATTTAAGGTTGACCAATCTTTTTACAGGAGCAGATGCTTATTATTTAAAAGACAGCATAATTAATAATAACTTAGATCCTGATAATTTAGATTCAAATACAGATGGTTTTAACGTTTCCGCCTCACAGGATAAGATTAAAGCATGGAAAGATATTTGGTCAGCAGGACAGGGTGTTGGTTTAATAAAAAATATAGAAAGCGTAGAATCTATAGTTCATAAACTTGAATTTGAGTTTGTGCAGGGGGCAGGGCATGAAAACTAAAAAAATTAATACCGTTCAATCCTCAATCAAAACTCATGATCATCCATATCTGAAGGATGCGTGGGTGCCTAATTATGATGAGTATGAAGTCACTGATTTAAATGCGCTTGGGGATATTCCTGAAGATATAGAAGGGGCTTATTACAGAAATACTGAAAATCAGGTTCATGAACCAATTGGTCGCTTTCATCCCTTTGATGGAGATGGGATGATCCATTCAATTAATTTTGATAATGGTAAAGCAAATTATGTAAATAAATTTATTCGAACCGAAGGATTTTTAGTTGAACAGGAAATGGGAAAATCAATGTGGGCTGGTCTTATGGAGAGAACAGGCTCATCTTTGCTTCCTGGATGGGGCGCACAAGGCGGTATTAAAGACTCATCATCTACTGACATTATTGTCCATGCAGGAGAACCACTTTCAACATTTTATCAATGTGGAGAGGGGTATCAATTAGACCCTTTTACACTAGAAACTCAAAAAAAAGCAAACTGGGTGCCTGCAAGCGGCTTATCAGCACACCCAAAAGTTGATTTAGCAACAGGCGAGCTTATGTTTTTTAATTATTCAAAACATGCTCCATTTTTAAATTATGGAGTGGTTGATAAAAATCAAAATTTAAAACATTTTATTCCTGTTGAATTACCTGGGCCAAGGTTGCCACATGATATGGCTTTTAGTAAGAACTACTCGATCATCAATGATTTGCCTCTTTTTTGGGATCAGGAGATGCTTAAAAAAGGAATTCATGCCACAAGACTGCATGACTTGCCTTCAAGGTTTGCTGTTATTCCAAGATATGGTAATCCTGAAGAAATTAAATGGTTTGAAGCTGATCCAACTTATGTTCTTCATTGGAATAATGCATATGAGGTTGGCGATGAGTTAATCTTAGAAGGGTATTTTCAAGAGCACCCATGGCCTGAAAATTATGTCGATGCGCCACCGGGACTTGAAAGGATGATGGCTTTTTTAGATTTCTCTTTGTTAAAACCCAGATTACATAGATGGAAGTTTAATCTAAAAACTGGAGCAACAACTGAAGAAGATATTTGCAATGAAACAATAGAGTTTGGAGTTATCAATCAGCACATTGCTGGCGTAGAGCATAGATATACATACAGCATGGTTCCAACTAAGGGCCATTTTACTTTTAATGGAATAACCAAACATGATCATCAGAAGAACTCTTTAAGTAAATATATTTTCCCAAAGCATGTTTTTATAAGCGAAGTCAGTTTTGCTCCTAAAACTGGAGCAATTGATGAAGATGATGGATACCTAGTAACCATCAGTAATGATGTTAGAGAAAAAAGCTCATCTTGCTTATTATTTGATGCAAAAGATATTGAGCAGGGGCCAGTTTGTAATATTCCATTGCCACATCAGATTTGTTCAGGCACCCATGCAACCTGGGCTCAAAAATCTGATCTAAAATCCTAAATATATGGATCCTGTATACATCGTTGATTCGATAAGAACACCGAGAGCTCGCGCTAATAATAGGGGTGGACTGAATAAGCTAAATCCATATGAATTACTAGACTATTTATATAAAGACTTTGAACAAAAAAATTTTCTTAATTTACATTCTATTGATGAAGTAATTTTGGGTTGTGTTACTCAGCATGGTGAGCAGGCTGGCAATATTGCAAAAGTATCAACCTTATTTTCTGGGTATCCAGACTCAATTTCTGGATTGACGATCAACAGATTTTGTTCATCCAGTTTGGACGCAATAAATTTAGCTTGTTTGAAAGTTCAATCTCAGCAAGCAAATAATGTTATTGCTGGTGGAGTAGAAATGATGTCGAGGGTACCTATGCTTTCTGATGAAGCAGCAATTTGGAGTGACATTGAGATAGCTGGAAGAGCAAAGATTTTTTTAATGGGCAGTGGGGCTGATCTGATTGCCAGTCTTTTTGATATTTCAAGAGATGATGTAGATAAGCAAGCACTAAAATCTCAGCAAAATGCATTAAATGCTCAAAAAAATAATTACTTTAAGTCAATAATTCCAATTACATGTGAGAGTAAATTAATTCATTGTGTAGAGGATGAATGCATTAGACCCGATACAACCCTAGAAAGCTTGGCTGCATTAGAGCCCAGTTTTAAGAATCTAGGAGAGCAGGGTGTAGATCAAGCTCAATTAAATCTTTTTCGTAATTTAAAAGAGATCTCTCATGTGCATACAGCAGGTAACTCTCCAGCAATGGCAGATGCTGCATCTATCACTCTGCTTTCAAATCAAAAAATTCAAGAAAATGGACATAGAGCTAGAGCAAAAATTATCTCAGTTGCAACAGTAAATGATGATCCTTTATTAGTTTTATCAGGTTGTATCTTAGCTACGCAAAAAATACTTTCACAAAATAATTTAAAAGTTGCTGATGTAGATTTATTTGAAATACATGAAGCCTTTGCATCAACAATGATTCATTGTCAGCAAGAATTAAAAATTGATGATGAAAAACTAAATGTTAACGGTGGCTGCATTGCTCTTGGTCATCCAATGGGAGCCACTGGTTCTATAATGATGTCAACATTAGTTGATGAACTTGAAAGACAAGATCTTTCAATCGGAATTGTTGCAACCAGCGGCGCGGCTGGAGCTGGCACCGCTATTTTAATTGAGAGGATATAAAAAAGCCTCACTATAAAATGAGGCTTTTAAGTTATCAATTAAATAGATTAAAAATTATAATCTAATTTAATAGCTATATTTTTTGGTCTAGCATAGATTGCATCGTAAGCTATTCCATCTAGAGCTCCGCCTGATGCAAGTCTTACAAAGGTTCTTGCAAGAGGTATGGTTCCACCAACTACTTTAATTCTTTCATCAGTTAAATTATCACCAATCAATGATACTCTCCATTTACCATCTGAGCTTGTTAAGCCAAGCACCAAACCAACTTTTGAGTAGCCGCTTTCTTTGATATTTTTATCAAGGTTAGTAGTTATAAAGTACTCTGATGAATAATCAACATTTAAATTTGCATCAAATGCCCAGTTGTTAGACAGCACAGTATCATATGCAAATCCAGCATTAGCTGTATCTTCAGGAGCAAGAATAACGCTGGCACCAGATCTGTCACAATAAATACCATTTGTGGCAGCCTCACCGTATGCGCACTGACTGTTTTTCCAATCAGTGAATTTGTAGTCTAGACTTGCCATAGAGGCATAAAACTCTAAGTTATCTGTAAGAAGGTATCTTCCTTGCATTTCAAAGCCATCCAACTCTGCAGCTGAAGCATTTCCAACTTTAAAGCCCAACACACCATCAAAGACACTTGTTTGCAGATCATCGTATTCAGTCGTAAAGTAAGTGAAGTCGAATGACGCTCTATCAGATTTCATTTTGTAGCCCCATTCAATGTTGGTAGCATTTTCTTCTTCAAACTCCCATCCACCTGCGCTTGAAACTAATGGAGTTCCAGGGATTGAGTTACCACGAATATCAAAACCACCAGCTTTAGAGCCCTCAGTGTATGAAACATACATTTGAGAGTTGTCAGATAAGTCATAACTTAATCGAACCATTGGATCAAAAGAGTTTTCACTTCTACTACTAGCTACGTCATGAGGGCCAACATTTAGAACTCCAGCCCACAAAACGTTTAATAATGGCGAACCAGCCAATGCAGTTCCAGTCCCATCCAGGGTTAACTTTCTACTCCCGTCTTTGTCCTCATTGGAATATCTTGCACCAAGAGTTAATCTCCAATTTCCTTGAAGATTAATATCAGCTTGGCCAAAAACAGAGTACATATCAGATGATTGCGCGTAAAGTCTATCCCAATTTGTTCCAACTAATAATGAAACTGGAGGTCCTGCAAGCGCAAGGAATGAGCCCAATGGCACGTAATCAGTTACATCAACATCTGCAGTTTGGAAATATGCACCAACGATATAGTCAACATCTTCTCCTCCAGGTGAGGTATATCGAATTTCTTGAGACCATTGATCGTACTTTTCAGTTTGATTTGTGCCATCTAGGATTTCAAGGCCAACATAGTCAACATCAAGAACTTCATATGAATCATACTCAACATGACCTGTTATAGAAGTTAGGGTCCCCCCACCATCCATTGGATAGTTAGCAGTTAAAACAAAATTATCCATAGTATTTTGGCTGAAAGTTTCGCCGCTAGATCTGACCCAGTCTTCATTTGTTTCTACTGCAATGGGCCCAGCAAAAACAAGGCTATACCCGTCTTGAGGTGCAAGAGCTTCCATGGCATAACCGACAGAATCAAAGTCAGCAGTCTCAACTTTTAAGTTGAAATCAACATCACCAGCTGTCCATGCGAGCTGACCTCTGATATATGTTTCATCTCTTTGTGGCTCGATTCTTTTCATGTTTGTATTTGTAATCCATCCGTCCATCTCTCTAGTTGAAACAGTCAGCCTTCCAAGAAGATTGTCAGATAAAGCGCCAGATAAAACTAAAAGTGATTGATCTTCACCATGGTCAGATTCATGAGATGTAGAAAATTTACCCTCAAATTCTTCTGTTGGCTTTGCTGATGTAATACTTACAGCACCACCAATTGCATTTTTACCAAATAGAGTTGGTTGTGGACCTCTTAAAACTTCAACTCTTTCCAAATCAACCAGTGGAGTTCTTGCTAGTTGACTTCTTGGATAAACAACACCATCGAAGTTCATAGGTACAGATTGCTCAAAACCTTTGTTGGCACCTGATCTAACCCCACGAATAGATATTGAAGTATCAATTTGGGTTTCAACCACCATAAAGTTTGGAACAGAAGCAGATAGTGATTGAAGGTTATCGACGCTTCGATCAGCAATATCCTCTCCAGCAATTGCTGATACAGAAATTGGCACATCTTGAAGGCTCTGCTCTCTTATCTGAGCTGTAACTACAACTTCTTCAAGAGTCTGTGAAAAGGCTGGTGGAGCCCAAGTAAATAAGACGGTCGCAAAGACCAGGTTAAAAAAACGTTTAATAAACATATATCCCCTTAAATATGAAAAATTAAATTAATCATAACCAAAATGAATGTATATGACTATTTTTTTACTATTAGGTAAATTCTAACTAGCTATTGGAATTGTATATTTAACGTCACTATTGCCTTATTGCATCAATCATTACTTGGACTTTATTGGGATCAATATCGGGCGTTATGCCATGACCAAGATTAAAAATAAATCCTGGATATTCCTTCATGACATTGCAGATTCTTTTAGTTTCCTGCCAAATAGATTCGTCGGACCTTAGCAATACTTTCGGGTCAAGATTTCCCTGAATAGCAAAAAGGCCTATGAGATTTTTAGAGATCCTTTCAATATCTTCCTGCCAATACAGGCTGACACAAGTTATTTCTTTAAAAACCAAGTCTTCAACTTTTTTGTTAGGAGATTTTTCAAATAAAATTATTGGAATATCTGCTGTTACCGGGTCTTTTTTTAATAACTCAGCAAGCATTCGAGTATATTTTAAAGAAAATCTCTCCAATTCATTGTCCGATAACAAGTCTGCCCATGAATCAAAGATTTGCAGAGTATTTACGCCACTTAAAACCTGCTGCTTCAGATAATCAAAGCATGCACTACTAAGAATTTCTAAAAAATTTTGAAGCTCATTTGGATATTCCCTCATAAACTTTTTTGTTTTATTAAAATTTTTCGAGCCCCCGCCTTCAATTGAATATGCTGCTAACGTCCACGGACTGCCACAAAAACCAATTAGAGGTATATCATTAGGTAATAGATTCTTAGTCTCTTCAACCGCTTTGAATACATAACCTAAGTTATTAATATCAAAAGGGATTAATTTTTTTATATCATCTGGAGATGAAATTGGATTACTAAATTTTGGCCCTTCTCCCTCATAGAAAGCAAGGCCAAGATTTAATGCATCAGGTATTGTCAGGATATCTGAAAAAAGAATAGAAGCATCTAAATCAAACCTTTCGATCGGTTGCATTGCAAGTTCAGCGCATGTTTTAGGCTGTTTGCACATATCTAAAAAATTAGAGTAATTTTTTCTAATTTTTTGATATTCAGGAAGATATCTGCCAGCTTGACGCATAAACCATACTGGTGGGATTGAGTTTGGCTGAAGGTTAAGAGCCCTTAAAAATTTAGAATCTTCCATTATGAAACGAATTGTATGATACTTTTGGCCGCTTCTCTTCCTTCCCAAATAGCCGTGACAACTAAATCAGATCCCCTGACCATATCTCCACCAGAAAAAATCTTTGGGTTAGATGTTTGAAATTTTAACTTTTGTTTTTCCGGGGCGACAACTAAGCCAGATTTATCTATTTCAATTTCAAATTCCTTAAACCAAGTTGCTGGAGAAGCTCTAAAACCAAAAGCAATCACAACCTCATCAGCATAAAAAGTTTTTTCACTTCCTTGGATTGGAACAGGAATTCTTCGCCCATTTTGATCAGGTTCACCCAATTTTGTTTGGATCGTCTTTATGCCCTCAACAGTTTTATTTCCAATAATTTCTATCGGCTGAATATTAAATTCAAACTTAACACCTTCTTCTTTAGCATTAATAACTTCTCTTCTAGAGCCAGGCATATTTTTTTCATCTCTTCTATATAGACAGGTAACAGATTTTGCACCCTGTCTAATAGCAGTTCTATTACAATCCATTGCAGTATCGCCACCACCCAAAATTACGACATCCTTACCTTTAAAATTAATATAATTAGATTCTTTTTGTGGAAATTTTAAAAGGTGGTTTGTATTGCCAATTAAATAATTAATTGCTTTATGGGCTTGTGGTAAATCTTCTCCTTTGAATCCTCCCTCAAGAGAGGTATAGGTTCCCATGCCAAGAAATACGGCATCATACTTTTCGTATAATTTTTTGAAGGAAATATCCTTGCCAATTTCTTTATTAAGGTGAAACTTAATACCCATCTCCTCGAGTATTTTTCGTCGACGTCGAACAACACTCTTTTCAAGTTTAAACTCCGGAATTCCAAATGTTAACAAACCCCCAATTTCTGGATGTTTATCAAATACATCACAATTAATCCCATTTCTTATGAGGATATCCGCACATCCAATTCCTGCAGGACCAGCGCCTATAACTGCAACTTTTTTGTTTGTCCAAGCTCTATTACTTAGATCTGGTTTCCAACCCATATTAATTGCAGTGTCTGTAATATATTTTTCAATATTGCCAATGCTGACAGCACCAAAGCCATCATTTAGCGTGCAGGCTCCTTCGCATAAACGATCCTGGGGGCAAACTCTTCCGCACATTTCTGGCAGGGAGTTAGTTTGATGGCATAAATCAGCTGCCTCCATAATATTTCCATCATTGACAAGCTTTAACCAATCAGGAATGTAGTTATGAACTGGACATTTCCATTCGCAATATGGATTTCCACAATCTAGACATCGATGAGATTGATTCGATGCTTCAGATTGGTTGTAATCACCATAAATTTCAACAAAATTAATTTTCCTTTCCTCAATATTTTTTTTATTTGGATCATAGCGACCAACTTCAAGAAATTGAAAATCATTTTCAAGAGGAATATGTTCAACGTATTCTGATCTTGATTTAAAATTTTCAGAAGAGTTTATGGTGGTAGCAGGAATAGTATCCTGACTCAAGAGTTCTTTTCGCCACTCATAAAGCATAGTTTTAGCCTCTTCCAAATCAGTTATAGGGGCAAATGATTTTGTTTTATATTTTCTGTTTAATCTAATTTTTCCATAAAAGTATGGAGAGCGAGGTTGAGTGAAAAGCAGCAAACCCTTTTCAATCTTGTATTGTTTATTTTTTGCGCTCATTAAATTGTTTTTGTAATGCGTAATATGTATGACATAGTATGACATTTTTATGTTAATATGTGTAACTTATGCCACAACAAAGTACAAGTTTATCGCTTTATCAAGAATCTCAAGCTAAAGATAATTGTGGCTTTGGATTAATAGTTAATAGAAATGGAGTGCAAAATAGAGAAGTAGTTAACCGTTCCATTGCTGGTCTCACAAGCATGACACATAGAGGTGCAATTGGAGCAGACGGTAAAACAGGTGATGGTTGCGGTCTATTATTTGATCTCAACCAAAAATTCTTTCAAAAGAGAATAAAAAAAGAATTGAAAATCCAATTGCCTGAATTATTTGGTGTAGCCCAAATTTTTTCATCTGCCGGTCTTCAAAAAGACATACCTTCAATTAAGAAAATTCTTAAATCTGAAAATCTAATTTTTGAATGTATTCGAGAAGTACCAATTAATAAATCTGTTCTCGGTGAAATAGCGCTTGAATCTTTACCCAAAATTAATCAAATATTCATAACTCCAATTTCAAAAGATTTTAATAAAAATAGATTTGAATCATGTTTACTTCAAGCTAGAAAGAAAATAGAAGAACTGCATAACGATGATGAGAAACTATATGTCTCTAGCATGTCTAGTCAAACAATTGTTTATAAAGGTTTGATGCTGCCAGATGCAATTAGTAACTTTTATGTAGACATAGCAAAAAAATCATTCACAGCTAAGGTTTGTTTGTTTCATCAAAGATTCTCTACAAACACCCAACCAAGATGGCATTTAGCTCAACCTTTTAGGTTGCTTGCTCATAACGGAGAAATAAATGCGATCAGAGGAAATAGAAACTGGGTAAAAGCACGCGCTTCTAAATTCTCTACTCCTCTTATTCCAGGCATTAGTAAATTTAAATCACTTGTTAACGAAACTGGGTCTGATTCATCAGCGCTAGATAATATGATTGAGCTTTTAGTCAAAGGTGGAATTAATTTCTTTCGATCAATTCGAATGGTCTTGCCGCCTGCTTGGCAAAATATTCATACCATGGATCCTGAGGTTAGAGCCTTTCATGAATATAACTCAATGCATATGGAGGCATGGGATGGCCCAGCTGGTATTGTTATGTCGGATGGGGAGTGGGCAATCTGTGTTTTGGATAGAAATGGCTTAAGGCCAGCAAGATATCAAGTATTGACTAATGGAATGATTACAGTGGCTTCTGAGACCGGTATTTATCCAGCAGCTGATGAAGAGATTCTCCAGAAAGGGCGTTTAAGTCCTGGCGGTATTTTTGCGGTAAACACTGAGTCTGGTGAAATTCTTGATCAAAAGATGATTGATGATCAATTAAAAACAAGTAAACCTTATCGAGAGTGGCTAAAAAAATCTGCAATTTATCTTGAATCTACTTTAGATGCTTTTGAAGGGCCAGGAATTAAAAAGATTCCGCATTCTCAATTCATAAAATCATCGAAACTATTTTCTTTATATAACGAGGAAAGGGTGTCTGTAATTAAACCCCTTGCGCTTGATGGTCTAGAGGGTACAGGCTCCATGGGTGATGACACAGCATTGGCGATGTTAAGTTCAATGCCAAGATCGATATATGATTTTTTTAGACAACAATTTGCTCAGGTAACAAATCCTCCCATTGACTCTTTAAGAGAGTCAAGCGTGATGTCGTTGGAGGCATGCTTTGGTCCAGAGTTAAATATTTTTGAAGAATCAAAAGATCATGCCCGAAGAATTGTCAGCACATCTCCTGTCCTTTCGCATAAAAAGCTCTCAGCATTATTAAAAAATACATATTTTTCTTCGAAGAATTTTGATTTGCAGTACTCTCCTAAATCAAATCTCAAAGATGCTTTGAAAGCTCTTACTAAAAAAGTAGTTGCCGCTGTTCGAAAGGGAGAGGTAATTATTCACTTAAATGAAAAATTGCCTGATGGTAACAAGCTTTCTATTAATGCTCTATTAGCAGTTGGCTGCATACATCAAGAATTAGTAAGACTAGGTCTTAGATCAGACGCAAACTTAATTGTAAGTTCCGCTTCAGCTAGAGATACACATCAAATTGCGTGTTTGCTTAGTTTTGGTGCAACGGCTGTTTTTCCATGGTTAGCATTTCAAACTATCTTAGATTTAACACATCGTAAAGAGCTAAAGGGTAGTCCAACAGCAAACTGCGCCAAATACCGTAAAGGCATCAATAAAGGGCTCTTAAAAATTATTTCTAAAATTGGCATATCAACGATTTCAAGTTATCGGGGATCTCAACTTCATGAGATTGTAGGCCTAAGTGGTGATGTGGTAGATGCTTCCTTTACTAATACTGTGAGCAGGGTTGGTGGCAAAACTTTTGAAGACTTAGATGCTGAAATGCGATCTTTAGCTAGATATGCAAATTCAAATGTCAGTGAAATTGGTCTTGGGGGGCTATTAAAATTTGTTCATGGTGGCGAATATCATACTTATAATCCTGAGGTAGTAAAAAAACTCCAAGAAGCTGTTAGTACAGGATCAAATCAAGCATATCAAGAATATGCTGACCTTGTTAATCTTCGAGATCCCGCAATGCTGAGAGATTTAATGGAGCTTAAATTTCCAAAAAAACCAAGCAAGGTCGAGCTTTATGATACAAAACTGCTACTCAAAAAGTTTGATTCAGCAGGCATGAGCCTTGGCGCTTTATCTCCAGATGCTCATGAGACACTTGCCGAAGCAATGAATAGCATGGGAGCAAGATCTAATTCTGGAGAGGGTGGCGAGGCAAAAGAAAGATATGGCACTTCTAAAATGTCAAAAATTAAACAGGTTGCCTCTGGCCGATTTGGAGTCACTCCCGAATATTTAGTCAATGCGGAAGTTTTGCAAATTAAAATTGCACAGGGCGCCAAACCAGGCGAGGGTGGGCAACTTCCAGGAGGTAAAGTTAATTCGTTAATTGCAAAGCTTAGATATTCAACTCCTGGAATCACCCTGATCTCACCTCCGCCTCATCATGACATATACTCGATTGAAGATTTAGCTCAATTAATCTTTGATTTAAAACAAGTAAATTCACAAGCTTTAGTATCAGTTAAATTAGTTTCTGAGCCTGGAGTAGGAACAATTGCAGCTGGCGTTGCTAAGGCTTATGCAGATTTGATAACCATATCTGGTCATGATGGTGGGACAGGCGCAAGCCCATTATCTTCAATTCGTTATGCAGGCTCCCCATGGGAACTCGGATTATCTGAGGCACATCAAGCTTTAAGGGCAAGCAATTTACGACATAAAGTAAGACTGCAAGCTGATGGAGGCTTGAAAACAGGATTAGATGTAGTTAAAGCAGCAATTCTTGGCGCAGAGTCATTTGGTTTTGGAACAGGCCCAATGATTGCAATGGGTTGTAAATATTTAAGAATTTGCCATCTGAATAATTGTGCAACAGGCGTAGCCACCCAAAGAAGAGATATCATTGATCATCATTATATTGGTGAGAAAGAGCGCGTTATTAATTACTTTTCATTCATTGCAAATGAAGTGCAAGAAATTTTAGTAAGGCTTGGGGTTCCCAACCTCGAATCCATTATTGGCCAAACTCAATATCTTAAAGATATTACGCAAGAAAATCCCTCTACAAAAAACATAGATCTATCTCCAATTTTATATTCCGATAAAAAATCAACTGCTTCACATTTCTGTACTGCTTCGTCAAATGATCCATGGGATAAAGGAAGTTTAAATGTAAAAATTCTTCAAGATATAAAATTTGCAATCTCTAAAAATCATAAATCTGACTTTCATTATAAAATTTCAAATCGGGATAGATCGGTTGGGGCTCAGGCTTCTGGTTATATCGCATCTTTATATGGTGAGCAGGGTTTAAAGCAACAACAAACTCTTCATTTTACTGGGTCTGCGGGACAAAGCTTCGGTGTGTGGAATCCGACTGGCTTAAATCTAAAATTATATGGTGATGCAAATGATTATGTAGGTAAAGGTATGAATGGAGGAAAAATAGTAATTTCTAGCTCTGCTGAATATGCCTCTCAAGACTCTCCGACTGTTTTAGTTGGCAATACAGCTTTGTATGGTGCAACAGGTGGGGAGCTATATGTAGGAGGATGTGTTGGTGAAAGATTCGCAGTAAGGAATTCTGGAGCATCTGCTGTCATTGAAGGTGCAGGAGATCATTGTTGTGAATATATGACTGGTGGACATGTTACCGTTTTGGGAGATGTAGGTGCTAATTTTGGAGCAGGAATGACAGGTGGTTTTGCCTATGTTCTAGATACAGATAGAAGATTCTTTGATCAGTGTAATCGAGCTCTTATTAACTTAGATAGAATTGTGAGTGAAGAAATGGAGTCTCACAGAAAATTCTTAAAACAAATTCTTGCCCGTCATATTAAAGAAACTAAAAGCGAGAGAGCAAAATTAATTTTGAATGAATTTGATAGATTTCAACCATCATTTTGGTTGGTATCACCTGCAGCTTTAAATATACAAGATCTATTAAAAGCTACCACAGCTAACGCTGCTTAATTTAATCTTGAAGGCCTCTTTGCAGATTCTTTGCATTAAATGAATCAGTCACAATCGCATTTGATATTTTATTAAGTAGCACGAGATTCAATTGCCCTTCTTTAATTTTTTTATCTCTTAATACGTAAGGTTTTAATTCCTTGTATTTGTATTGTTCAAGAGAAAGATCAAATTCAAACAGTTGTAATAAGTTAACAACCTCTTGATATTCTTTTAGGGAGATTAGACTTTCTAAATAGGAAATTTTAGATGCAATCTTCATACCTTTAGCAACAGCTTCTCCATGAAGAATTTTTCTATATTTACCATGTGCTTCAATGGCGTGACCAAAAGTATGGCCGAAGTTCAAAATCGCACGGATACCATTTTCTTTTTCATCTTTTGTAACAATTTTTGCTTTGGTTTGAACAGACAAAAAGATCATTTCTTCAATAATTCTATGATCCATTGATAAAATTTCCAGAGAATACTTTTTAAGCAGCAAGAAAAGGGTTCTATTTTGAATTAAGGCATATTTTATTACCTCTGCTAACCCAGCCTTAAATTCTCTTTTTGTAAGTGTGTTAAGAGCAGCAGTATCAATCAAAACACCTTTTGGATTATAAAATGCTCCAATAAGATTTTTGCCAGCTGAAATATTAATTGCTGTCTTGCCGCCAACAGATGAATCTACTTGCGCAAGAAGTGTTGTCGGTATCTGAATAAATTGGATGCCTCTTAAATATGAGCTAGCAACATATCCAGAGATATCTCCAACAACCCCACCACCTGCAGCAACTATTAAATCAGTTCTATCAAAATTTTTATCTGCTAGAAAATTTAGTATTTTTTCAAAGTTTTGAATGGATTTTGATTTTTCTCCATGTTGCAGAATTATTTTAAAAACTTTGATTGAAGGTTTGCAGATCTCAGTTATTGTTTTGATTATCTTTGTAGGTACACCATTATCTGAGATGATAAGAATCTTATTATGCCCTTTCAGGAGGGGGGCAAGATTTTTTTTTGAGACAGCCTTTTTGCTAATTACAATTCTATATTTATTTTTTTTTTGGCCCGCAAATAGCTCTTTAGCCATAATTTTTAACCAGTTTCACAATTTCATTTGCAACCATAGAGCCGCTCTTATTTTCGGTATTGATGATGTGATCAGATACATCTTCGTATAAAGACTGTCTTGATTTTTGAAGGTCTGATAAGACTTTTTCTGGATTTTGATCTTTTAATAATGGTCTATCTTTATCCTTGGCAGTTCTTTCAACTTGAGTATTTAATGGGGTGTGCAGGTAGAAAACAGTACCTCTTGATGCTAATAGCTCTCTGTTTTCTTCTTCAATCACTATGCCTCCACCGGTTGCTAGAACAATTGAATTCAATGCTACCATTTCTTTTAATGTTGAAGTTTCTCGCTTTCGAAATCCTGCCTCACCCTCAATATCAAAAATCCAGTCTATTGTTACCCCTGTACTTTCTTCGATCTTTGCATCGGTATCATGAAAATCTAGAAATAGCTCATCAGCCACAATTTTTCCAACGGTGGTTTTTCCAGAACCCATAGGGCCGACAATAAAAATATTCATACTAAGTTTTTTAAGTTGCTGATTCTATCATTTATAGGAGTAAAATAATTCTAATTCATGTGTCAAAAAATTTAATAGTAAAATTTAAAAACATCAGTATTTAATTTGTATGATTGTTAGGTTGATAAATTGGGCATTGGTTGCTGCATTAATAGGGACCCTTATATCAATATTTACCATTGGTATCGGATACCTTGTTATTAAACCCAGTCTTCCTAAGATAAATTTGGTTGATGAGGATGTTTTGCAAATACCTTTAAAGGTTTTTACATCTGATGGGGTTTTGATAGGAGAGTTTGGCGACCAAAAGAGAAGAACAATTGAATACAAGGAAATTCCACAAAATCTTAAAAATGCATTTTTAGCAGCTGAAGATGATCAATTTTTTGAGCATCAAGGTATTAGGATCCCATCATTGATAAGGGCTTTTTATCAAATGATTCAATCAGGAGAAATTGTAAGCGGTGGTGGCACCATTTCAATGCAGGTTGTAAGGGGGTATCTATTATCTAGAGAACAAAAGATTATTAGAAAGATTAAAGAGATCTATCTTGCCTTTGAATTAGAAAGCTCTTTAACCAAAGAAGAGATTTTTTCTTTATATTTAAACACTATCTTTTTAGGCAACCGATCCTATGGAGTGGAAGCTGCAGCAAATAAATATTTTTCCAAATCTATCAATGAGTTAACTCTCTCCGAATCAGCGTTGCTCGCATCTTCTGCCCAACTGCCTTCAAGAATTAATCCGATCCGCTCTCCTGATAGAGCAGTCATTAGACGAAATTGGATTTTAGGGAGAATGTTTAAACTTGGATATATTGGTAGGGCTCAGTTTTTAATCGCAAAGTCTGAACCAATTAACTTAACACAATTAAACTCAAGCTTCTCAGTAGATGGAAGATACATTGCTGAAATTACAAGACAGGCAATGATTGAGAGATATGGTTTGTCAGTTTATAAAGACGGATTGTCGGTTATCACTACTATAGACTCTAAGCTTCAGCAATACGCCATTGAGAGTATTGCAAAAAATCTATACATATATGACAAACGGCATGGCTGGAGGGAGCCCAAAAATCTTTTATCTAGAATTCCTGAATTAGTTTTCAAGGAATTACAGATGGGCAATTTAAATGTTTTGTATGAAGAGTCAAACACTGAAGATAAGTTAGGCATGAGGCAACTTAATGTATCTGTTATCAGAGACCTTTTTGCAGAGCTTTTAAATTTAGACAAACATTCAGGCGGGATAGTCATCGATATAAAGCCTGAAAGAGTCACATATCTTAGTAATACTTTTCAGTTAGAGAGTTTATTTTGGAACGATACATATAAGTGGGCAAGACAAAGAATAAATATTAATAAATTTGGTCCACGACCTCAAAATTTTTATGACATTTTGCGTTTAGGAGATCTTATATATTTATCGGATTTAAATGGAGCTATTTATCTTGATCAAGTGCCAGAAGCTGAAGTCGCATTTATTTCTACAGACCCATCCAATGGTGCAATCAAAACTTATATTGGTGGATTAAATTTTTCAAAAAGCAACTTTGATAGAGTAAAACAATCATATCCTCAAGCAGGCTCAAGTTTTAAACCTTTTATTTATAGTGCAGCTTTTGCTAGTGGATATAAGGCATCGGATAAAATAAACGATGCTCCTATCATTTTCGAGGATTCTAATTTAGAAAGCAGTTGGAGGCCTGAAAATTATACAGGTAAGTTTTATGGGCCTATCAGATTAAGAGAGGCTTTAGTGCAGTCAGTAAACTTGGTTTCGATCAAACTATTAAGAGAAATGGGAATACCGGCCACACAAAATTATCTATCTAAGTTTGGCTTTACAAAATCTAGACTTGCTCCAGATTTATCATTGGCGCTTGGTTCATCGAGTTTTTCTCCTGCAGAAATGGTCAGGGCATACAGTATTTTAGCTAATTCTGAAGATCCAAAAGATTTATTTTTTATAGAAAGAATTTTAGACCGAAAAGGAAATATTATTTTTGAAAATCCACAAACAAAAAATAAGGAAAAAAACATTGATGCTTTTCCATGGTTTCGAACCCAAATTAACGAGGAGATTAAACCTTTTTATTTGTTGCCTCCTATCAATAAAGAATCCATTGGTCTCATTGATCCTAGAGTTACCTACATAACAAAAGATATTTTGCGAGAAGCTCTCATGAAAGGTACCAACAGAAGGAAAGTCCAAGTATTGAATCGCAACGATATTGCTGGAAAGACTGGAACAACAAATGATGCAATCAGCACTTGGTTTTCAGGATTTCATAATAATTTAGTAACAACTGTTTGGGTTGGAACTGACGATTTTTCTTCTCTGGGAGACATGGAGTTTGGATCTACTATAGCATTGCCTGCCTGGGTTGATTTTATGCAAACGGCTTCAACCAATCTTCCTGAAGAAGACTGGAAAATGCCAGAAGGCCTTTCTTATATTCGAGTTGATCGTGAAACAGGCAAGCCAGTAGATGAGACTAGTCAAAATTCTTATTTTGAGCTTTCTTTAGATGAAGATATTTAGCTCTTAAAAATACTCTTGGAAATAACAGTCCAATAATTTTCAATATAACTGCTAGGAACTTCCTTGAATTTGCTCCTAATAAAACGTGAAATCATTCCTTCCATCAAAGAAGTAATCAAATGAGCGCTTTGACCTGCTGTCAGCTTTAGTGAATCTTTTTTTGATGAAAGTAATTGTTTTAATGATAACTCCAATCTTTCATAGAATTGGTTTACAGAATCAATCACATTTTGCTCGCTCGGACCTAATGCTTCACGTGACAATATTCTTGCAAAACCTTTATTTTTTTCTAAAAAAATTGCATAAAAGAAGAATATTAATCTTATTTTTTCCTGTGAGTCTATTTCAGACTCTT
This sequence comes from uncultured SAR86 cluster bacterium, assembly GCA_902595065.1. Taxonomy (GTDB): domain Bacteria; phylum Pseudomonadota; class Gammaproteobacteria; order Magnimaribacterales; family D2472; genus D2472. Next base: position 301,926 of record CACJOM010000001.1, on the reverse strand, counting down.
TCTTGATTTCACCAACTTTATTAAAAATTGTTTGATCGCAAAATGAAAACAATTCTAAAAAAATTGATCGCTTGCTAGGAAAATGTCGATATAACGCTGCTTCCGTAATACTGCTTTCAGAAGCCAAAACTGCAGTAGTTACTTTTGTTGCATCTCTTTCTTCCAGCAGTTTCGCTAAACTTTGAAGAATAATTTGCTTTCTATCTTTTGGCATTGCTTTAGCTTAGCTCAATGTTGATTGATTCATCAATTTTTTTTAGTTGAACAAGAAACATATCTTGTATTTCTTTTAATCTTGCATGAGATTTAGCTTCAAATCTCAAAACTAGTTTTGGAGTTGTATTTGAGGCTCGAAGCAGACCCCAGCCATCTTTAAAATTAACTCTCAAGCCATCAACTGTATTCTTTTCCCCATCTCCAAAATCGGAATTTGTAATAAAGCCTTCGACTATTTTAAATTTTTTGTCTTCGTCAACATCTATATTCATTTCAGGCGTGGAGAAGGCTTTTGGTAGTTCTTGAAAAATAGAGCTAAGAGAAGATTGAGAGTTTTTCATAATTTCTATGAGTCTAAAAGCTGAATAATGCCCATCATCAAAGCCGTACCATTGATCGTTAAAAAAGATATGCCCACTCATCTCTCCGGCAAGAGGGGCATTGGTTTTTTTTAGGGTGTTTTTAATGTGAAAATGTCCTGTAGGAGACATTATTGGTATACCGCCAGCATTAGTAATAATTTCACCAAGTAAATTTGTGCACTTAACATCAAATACAATTTCTTTATTTTGACTATTTTGTAATACTGATTTACTGAATATCATCATCAGCTGATCTGGATAAATAATCTCTCCTAGATTGCTAACTACGCCTAGCCTGTCACCGTCTCCATCAAATGCAATCCCAATATCTGCGCCTTCTTTTTTTACTGTTCTTATAAGATCTTGGAGATTCTCAGGCTTTCCTGGATCCGGATGATGATTAGGAAAATTGCCATCTATTTCACAAAATAATTCTATTACTTCGTGTCCCAATGCACGCATTAACCTGGGGGCAATTTCTCCCGCTGATCCATTCCCGCAATCTACAACAACTTTAATTTTTTTTGAGCTCTTTGATGTTTGGGCGATGACTTCAGAAATATATTCTTTCATTAAGTCTTCTTTGAAAATTTCAGATCCAGTTTCTTTGGAATGGATTATTTCATTTGAAATTAAACTAAGCATCTCAGTCCCTGAGACTGGCTTATCATTTATTACTATTTTAAAGCCATTATAATTTTTTGGATTGTGACTTCCTGTGATCATGACACCGGACATAGAATTTAATTTTTTTGCTGCAAAATATAAAAGTGGACTTGTAACTATCCCCACATTAACAATGTTAATACCTAGTAAACGCAACTCCTGTGAGAGCGCATTGATTATTTTGCTCCCAGAAAGCCGCCCATCTCTTCCCAAAGCTAATTCATGAACTTTTTCATCATAGCATTTCGTGGCTATCGCTGAGGCTATAGCTTTGATAGATAATTCATTTATTTGTTCAGGCACTATCCCCCGAATATCATATTCTCTAAAAATGGATTCATCGATCATGGTAATTTTAATTTCATTATATGAGTTGATTTGTCATAATAGCTGAGACTTAAAACCTTAAACAACATGTTTCTTAATACAGACTCAAAATTTATTTGGATGAATGGAGATTTTCAACCATTTAATGATACAAATATTCACTTGTTATCTAATACTTTGCATTATGGAATGGGAGTTTTTGAAGGTGTTCGAGCCTATGAAACCAAAAATGGGGGAGCTATATTTAGATTAACCGAGCATACTGAAAGACTATTTACTGCAGCATCAAAAATTAATATCACCATTCCATTTTCTTCTGATGAGTTGTGCCAAGCACAAGTAGATACTATGTCAAAAAATAAACTTACAGAAGGCTATATTAGGCCTATCGTATTCCTTGGTAATGAGTCTATGGGTCTAAGATCTCAAGATTCACTTTCAGTCAATGTTGCTATTGCATGTTGGGAATGGCCATCATATATGGATCCAGAAGCTAAAAAAAATGGCATATCAGTTGTAAGGTCACCATTTCAGCAATATGACAACCCCTTATATTCAAACAATAAAATTATTGGCACATATGTTAATTCTATTATGGCGGTTAATGATGCTATTTCTAAGGGTGCTGAAGAAGCAATACTTATGGATAAAAACGGTTATATATCTGAGGGGAGTGGAGAAAATCTTTTTATCGTTAAAAATTCTAAATTGATTACTCCCACAACAGATTATTGTTTGAATGGCATCACAAGGCAAAGCGTTATCTCTATTGCTAAAAATCTTGATTATTCTGTTGAAGAAAAGAACCTTTCTTTTGAGGATTTATTAGATGCTGATGAGGCTTTTTATTCTGGAACAGCCGTTGAAATTACTCCAATTTCTACTGTTGATGGTTCAACAATTGGTTCTGGTACTATTGGCCCAATTACTGAGATTATTCAGAGTAAATATTCTGAGATAGTCACAGGAAGAGATCATAACTATTCAGACTGGCTTACCCAAATTTAATCTTAAACTTTAATTGAATCCAAAACTAAATATTGCTATTTCAAGCTATCGAAGTGCTCCATACGGTGGGGGCCAGGGTATATTTATATATGAGCTTTCCAAAGCCTTGCAGGCCCTTGGGCATAATGTTGACATAATATCTGGTCCACCATACCCAAATTTAGAGTCAGAAATTAACTTGATTAAATCTCCTGGATTAGATTTATTCAGCACTTTTGTTTTCAAGGAAAGACTATCTATGTTTTTAAATAGGAAAGACAGAACTTTAGATGATTGGTATGAATTTTTTTCTGCTTTATTAGGTGGATTTCCTGAAATGAAAACATTTGGAAACAGATTGCAAACCATAATTTGCAATTCGTCGTATGATATTTTGATTGATAACCAATCTATTAGTTTTGGTATTCTTGAGATTCAGAAAAGTCTTCCTGTTCTTGAAATCATTCATCACCCTATTACAAAAGATTATGAATATGATCTTGAATTTTCAAGAGGAATTATTCAAAAAATTTCAAAATGGCGATGGTTTTCTTTTCTTAAAATGCAAAAAAAAGTCGCTCCTCAATTAAAAGCAATTTCTACTCCATCGGTTAACTCAAAGAAAGATATCGTCAAAGATTTTAGCGTCTCTAGCAAAAAGATATCGGTTATACCGAATGGGATTGATTTTAAAGTTTTTTCTCCTAAAGATAGAATTCCTAGAACTAAGGATAAAATTATTACCACAGCAAGCGCTGATGTTCCTTTAAAGGGCTTGGATTTTACTTTAAAAGCTATCGCAGCACTGAAAGAAGAGTTTCCTTTATTAAGGCTTGTTATTATTGGCGCTCCAAGAACTGGAGGCCACACTGAACGCCTAATACAAAAACTTAAAATCGAAGCTAATATTGTTTACAAAACAAATTTAACAAAAGAAGAAATTGCAATTGAGTATGCAAGTAGCAATATTGCAATTGTTAGCTCGCTTTATGAAGGTTTTGGTTTTCCTGTAGGCGAGGCAATGGCATGCAGCATTCCCTTGATTGCTACAAATGTTGCTTCTATTCCTGAAATCACAAGCAATTTTGCTGAACTAATTCCTTCAAATGATTCAAAGAGCATTGAAGTTTCGATACGAAAAATTTTGTTAAATCCATCTAAGTATCAAAGTAGAGCAGAGGATGGAAGAAAACATATAATAGAAAACTTTGATTGGGAAAAAATTTCTAAGTCTTATGAGGATTTAATTTATAAAATAATACAAGATTTTAAATGCTAACTTTTAATTTAAAAAATATTTGTCTTCCAGCTAATGCAAAAGTTTTGGATGTGGGTTGTGGAGAGGGACGCCATATTTTTGGCTCTTTGCAAGAATACACAGATGTGCATTGCGTTGGGTTAGATCAGGATATTCCTTCGTTAAATAAATGCAAAGAAGGCTTAGATTTTTTTAAAGAACTTAATACTAGGTCCACAGTTTTCATGCAGGGTTCTGTATACAAACTCCCATTTGAAGAAAATAGTTTTGATTTGGTAATTTGCTCAGAGGTTTTAGAGCACCTGGATGATTATCACGCTGCAATTGATGAAATTTACAGAGTTCTGAAACCTGGAGGCAAGTTTTTGCCAAGCGTTCCTTCATTTTGGCCTGAAAAAATTTGTTGGACCCTCTCCTCAGGCTATCAAAGGATGCCTGGTGGCCATGTAAGAATATTTAAAAAACGCCAAGTGATTAATGAGATTATTGATCATGGATTTCAATATGATCATGCTGAAAGATTTCATGGCCTGCATAGTGCATATTGGTGGCTTCGATGTCTTTTTTGGAAAAATCAAGATTCAAATTACTTGGTAAAAATTTATAAAAAATTTCTTGAATTTCAAATTTTACAGAATCCGATATGGCTGAATAATTTTGAAAAGATCATTAATCCTATTTTTGGAAAAAGTATTGCATTTTATTTTGAAAAGAAATGAAACAATTTCCAAATATGTCCAACATTGATCCAAGTTCCCTTGATAGTCTTAATCATTTAGGTGAGTTTTTAGATGATATTCAACTTTTTTCAGGAGCTATACCCTCTAACCAAGATGGCTCTCATGATCCATGGGACCATCTTGAGGCAGTTATGGGATTAACCACTTTAAGCTATAACATCCAGGCTCTAAAAGGCTTACATTGGATGATCGCTAATCAAAATGAAGATGGAAGTTGGTACAACTTATATCAAGATCAAGAACCATTAGAACTTAATAAGCAGACTAATTTTTCTTCATATATTGCCGTAGCGGTATGGCATTTCTATCTAATAAATAGAGATATTAGCTTTCTTAAAACTTTTTGGGAGTCAGTCAAAAAGGGTATTTCATTTGCTCTCTCTCTTCAGCATAGCAATGGGGCAATTGCATGGAATATAGATAAGTTTGAAAAAATTGATAAAGAATATCTTGTTACAGGCTGTAGCTCTATTGCTAAAAGCCTTGAGTGTGCAATAGCTATCAGCAAGGTATTAGATCATCAAAGCTATGAGTCAGAATGGAAAGTTGCACATTCAAAATTAATATCCGCACTTGAGAATCCTGAGAAAATTTTTGATTTAAAAAAAGATCGCAGCAGGTTCTCAATGGACTCGTATTATCCTATTTTAGGAGGAATTAATTCTAAACAAAGAATAACCTCTTTAACAAAAAGCATTAAACATTCATTTTGGATCAAAGGTTTGGGAATAAAATGTGTTTCAGATGAGCCCTGGGTAACAGTCGCAGAAACATGTGAGTGCTCTATTGCATATAAAAAAATTGGTAAAGATAAAATTGCTTTAGAATTGCTTCATAACGCCATTTCAATAGTTGATAGGAAGGGCATACCCTATATGGGTTGGCAGTTTGATGAAAAAATTTACTGGCCAGAGGAAACGCCTTCATGGACTTCGGGAGCATGCATCCTTGCTGCTGATGCAAATTATAAGCTAACCTCTGGAGCTGACTTATTCCTCAAGCGACAATTTATTTCCTAGTAAGGCAAACTATAGTATCAACTCGTTCGTAAAGTTGAAATCCTTCTTTTAAAGCTTTTTGATAGATTAGAAATGGTGCTTGTCCCCCATCTTCTGGTTTTTCATAAATATCATGAATTACCAGCGCCCCATGAGGATGAAGTTTTGAGTTCCAATTTTCATAATCATTCATAGCTGATTCTTCGGTGTGACTGCCATCAATAAATAAGAATCCTAACTCTGTTCCCCATGATGGAGCAATAGAGTTCGCATTTGCAAGAATGGGTACAATCCATTTACTTTCATCAAATTGTTGAAGATTTGCTTGCATTAAAGGCACTGTGTTTACTCTTCCTAGTCTTTCATCATAAATCTCAGGATCAAAATATTCCTCACCAAGTTGATGTTCCTCTGAGCCGGAATGATGATCTATTGTATAAACTAGCTGACTATGGATTGCACTTCCAGCTGCTATGTAAAGTGTTGATTTAGCACCAAAAGTGCCAATCTCTAATGCAGGGCCGTAATGAGAAAATTCTTTTGCCCATTTTGTTAATGCTAATCCCTCATGACTTGGCATAAAACCTTTAAGGCTATCTAAATATTGAAAGTCCATATTATTTGTAAAAGTTTTTTCCTAACGTTGATTTAAACCTTCTATGCGCCCATAGGTACTCTGCGGGGTATTGAAGAATTTTTTCTTGCATCAAATCATTAATTTTTTGCGCTAATTCTTCAGCATCTAGGCCAAAACCATCAATTAATTCTAACTTAAGAATCAGCTTGCCATTTTTATAATATGAATTAATGAATAATAAGTTTGAATTAGTTAAATCAAGAATCTTTTTAGTAGTCGTGATAGTAGCAACCTCTAGGTCAAAAAACTTTAATCTCACAGAATGGTTCCATCCGTAATCTTGATCTATTGCGTACATAACATTCTTTCCTGCTTTTAACCATTTCATAAATTTTCTTGGATTATTTTTATCTGCAGTGCCTTTCATGCTTAAAAGCCTACCTTTATCTTGAATTATATTCATTGCAGCAGAATTATGTGACCTGCTTACACCATATAATTCAGCATTCATCCCCAGAAGGCGAGCGTCTAATTCAAGATGTTGAGAGTGTTTAAAAATTATCAAGTTACCATTTTTATGATTATTTGCCGATAATAAATTTAAGCCGATTACTTCATAATCAATCTGGCTTTGTATTTTTTTATCAGACCAAAACCAAGCTATGCCAGTTTCTATCAACGATCTCCCCAGGCACAAAAAATTATCATGTAAAAGTTTTTTATGATCTGTTTTTGAGTGATTTGGAAAACAAGCTTGAATATTTGCTTGAGCAATTTTTTTCCTATTCTTGGCAATAATAAATAATAGGCCACCACAAAATTTTCCTATTAGTGGATGCCATGAAGTTGGTAGATGGCAAAGACCTTGCCATAATGTCATCATTAACTTAGTCAAAATTATGAGTTCATAAAAATTAAAGTATGTATTATTACATTAATTTAAATACACCTTGAGTATGAAGCTGGCAATTTACAATTTTATAATCTTAATGCTGATCCCAGTATTTGTGTTAAGAATATTTTTGAAAAGCTTTTCAGATATTGATTATAGAAAGCATTTTGCTAATAGATTTGGATATGGCTTACCAAAACTAACAGTAAAGAACAAAAAACTTATTTGGTTTCATGCTGTAAGTTTAGGAGAGGTTATAGGATCTAAGCCTTTGATTGATAAACTTTCTGAGCGTTTTGAGGTTGTAATTACAACTACAACTCCAACCGGATTAAGAAGAGCCAAAGAGATATATTCTGAGGATATCATTATAAATTATGCCCCTTGGGATTTCGTTTTATTCATCAATAGATTTTTAAAATTTTATAAACCTGATGCAATTTTGATATTTGAGACAGAAATATGGCCATCAATGATTGCAAAGGCATTTGAAAAAAATACTCCCGTTTATTTAGTGAATGGAAGGCTAAGTCATAAGTCATATCAAGCATATTCAATGTTGTTATGGTTGTTCAATGACATCCTAAAAAAGATTACTTTTTCTTTTGTCCAAACAATTAAGCATAAAGAACGCTTTCTAAAGCTTGGTATTTCTGAGAATCAAATTAAATCAGTGGGCTCAGTCAAATTTGATTTTTCTAATATAGATATTCATCCCGTTGAAGGCCCATCTTTTATATTAGGTGCCAGTACTCATCCAGGAGAAGAAAGGATACTGTTAAACGCATATTTGAGATCTAGATCTAGCGAAAAACTAAAGTTATTTATTTGTCCAAGGCATCCTGAGAGAGCAGAGGAAATATTAAAGCAATCAATTAATATGGGACTTAGGACACAGCTCTTTTCAAATAAAACAAGTGATGAATTTGATGTATGCATTATAGATAGCACAGGACTCTTGCCAAATTTTTATGCTTCCTCATCAATGTCATTTGTTGGAGGTAGTTTGGTCCCTAGAGGAGGACATAACTTGATTGAACCAGCCGCTTTAGGGTCTCCCATAATTCTTGGTACGTATACATTCAATTTTGAGGATATTGTTCAAAGGTTTGTTGATGATGAAGCTTGTATAAGGGTTAAAAATGAAGATGAATTGTTAGATGCAATAGAACTTTTTGCAGGAGATTCTAATATAGCTAATCAATATGCTAGTAGGGCCAAGAAGGTTGTTGAGGCAAATAAAGGCTCAACAGAGATTCAAGCATCTTATATAATTAATCAACTTGGAGAAAAAAATTGAAGCTTATAACAGCAATTATTAAGCCATTTAAACTAGAAGAAGTTCGTGAATCTCTGGACAAAATTGGTATCACTGGAATGACTATAACTGAGGTAAAAGGATTTGGGAGGCAGAAAGGCCATACTGAATTATATCGAGGGGCTGAATATGTAATTGATTTTTTACCTAAAATTAAAGTTGAAATCGCTGTATCCATTGATCAGCTCAATGAAGCTATTGATGCAATAACTAAGAGCGCAAGCACAGGAAAGATAGGCGATGGAAAAATTTTTGTCTCTTCACTTGATCAAGTAATTAGGATTAGAACCGGTGAGACTGATCAAGATGCAATCTAAAAGTTTTTGAAACCTCACAAAAAACCTATCCTATTTCTGCTAGGCCCAACTGCATCTGGTAAAACTGATTGGGCTATAAATTGGCAAATAAAATTTGAAGATCTTGAAATCATCAGCGTTGACTCTGTTATGGTTTATAAGGAATGTAATGTCGGCTCTGCAAAACCATCAAACTCTATTTTAAAAAAACATCCTCATCATTTGGTCAACCATGTTTCTCTGAATTGCATATTTTCTGTTGCAGATTTTTACCAAACAGCCATGAAATTAATAGATAGCATTCATGACAAAAACAAAGTTCCACTATTGGTAGGAGGAAGCATGATGTATTTTAATCTATTAAAAAATGGATTAAGCGTTTTGCCTTCTGCTAACAAATCATTAAGGGAGGATTTAGAAACAAGAATTCTTGAGCATGGAATAGAGACCGTTTATGCAGATCTAACAAAACTTGATCCAAAAGCTGCTAAAAAAATCAAACCTCAAGATACTCAGCGAATTATTAGAGCAATTGAGGTTGTAACTGCGACTGGAAAAAGCATGAATGCTAATTTTGCATCTAAAAAGCCATTTAGGTTAAAAGAAAGATATGAACTAATAGAGTTTGGAATTTTTCCTGAAGACAGGTCTAAGCTTCATAAAAGAATAGAGTCTAGGCAAGGTAAATTAGTTGGGGATTCATTGCTCGAGGAAATAAACGAAATTAAAATAAACTTTGATATTTCTTCTGCTCATCCAGCTATGAAAGCAATAAACTACAAACAGGGATTAGATGTAATAGAGGGAAAGATAGAAAAGTCTGAATTATTTGAAAAGTCTCTTTTTGCTACACGCCAATTTGCTAAAAGACAATGTACATGGATGCGAGGATGGGAAAATTTGATATCTTTTGATCTACATCAAAGGGATGAAGCCACTGAAGAGTTAAAAAAGCAGCTTAATTTACTTTAAATCATTTAATTATCAGGATTTAACCCCAAATTGTATTTATAATTAAACTTTAAATTTATAGGTATCCACGTGAATTGGGACAATCAAAACAATCAAGATCCTTGGGGCAGAAAAAACCAAGATGAAGTTTCATTTGATGATTTAATCAAAAAGTTCTCTGTAATGTTTGGAAAGCAGGGCTCAGGCTCAAATGGATCTTCCGGAGGCGGTGGATTCAATTTTCCAACTAAAAGAGCTTTTTTGTATGGTTTTTTTGGATTAATAGTTCTCTACGCGAGTATGTCCATCTATCAGCTAGATTCTCCAGAAAGAGCAGTAGTTTTAAGATTTGGTGAATACCATGCTGAAACTGGTGAGGGTCTAAATTTTATGCTAGCTGGAATTGATGAAAGGTATGTGGAAAACGTTGCATTAACTAGACGTTACTCTCAGACAGCTAATATGTTAACTAAAGATGAAAATTTAGTAGATGTAACTATCTCTGTTCAATACAGAATAAAAAATTTAAAGGATTTTGTATTAAATGTTCGCGATCCAGAAAGCAGTCTCAGGGAAGCTACAGAAAGTTCCTTGCGACATGTTGTTGGAGACAATACTTTAGAGGAAACTCTTACAACTGGTCGTGAAAAGATTGCGCAAGATGTAAACGCAAGACTTCAAAGTTATCTAGATTTGTATGCAACAGGACTTGTAGTGCAGCAGGTAAATATTGAAAAGACAGATCCTCCCTCAGCTGTGAAAGCGTCTTTTGACGATGTTGTGGCAGCAAGAGAGGATAAAGAAAAGCTTCAAAATGAGGCTGATAGATATGGTCTCTCAATCGTTCCAGAAGCTAGAGGTCAAGCTTTTGCCAGAATTCAAGCAGCTGAAGCTTACAGAGAGGAAGTTGTAGCCAATGCTGAAGGTGAAGCTGTACGCTTTGATAAATTATTAGCTGAGTATCAAAAAGCACCAAAAGTTACTCGAGACAGACTTTATTTAGATGCTTTGCAGGGGCTATACAGCAATTCAACTAAAGTATTGATGGATGTAGAGGGAGGCAATAATTTGATGTACCTTCCATTAGATAAAATTCTAGAGCAAAACAAATCAGAGGAGGAAGAATAATGACTAAAGGAATGAATCTCTTGGTTCTTGCAGGACTTATTCTTGCATTGATCCTTAATAGTATATTTGTAATAGATGAGAAAGAAGATGGTATCGTTTTTCAGTTTGGTGAAGCAATTAGATCAGATCTGCCAACCGGATTAAACTTTAAATTACCAATTATCCAAAACGTAAAAAAATATGATTCAAGATTACAAACTCTCGATGAGGAACCAAATAGAATTTTAACAGTTGAGAGTAAATATCTTATCGTTGACTCATTTGTAAAATACCGTATCACCAATGTAAGAACATTCTATGATGCTACCAGTGGAAGCTTCATCAATTTGAATAACTTATTAGGCCAAAGGACTGCATTTGAATTAAAAAATCAGTTTGGCCGAAGAACAGTTACTGAATTGGTATCTGGTGAAAGAGATCAACTGATGAGCGATATGCGAGAAAATTTGGGCGACTCTGTATCAGATTTAGGCATTGAAATTATTGACTTTAGAGTTAAGAGAATTGACTTGCCACCAGAACTTAGCAACTCTGTTTATGAAAGAATGCGTTCTGAAAGAAATAGATTGGCTGAAGAGTTACGCGCAGAAGGTAATGAGCTTTCCAATGAGATTCGATCAACTGCAGATAAAGAAAAAGTTATTATTTTAGCTGAAGCATACAAAACTGCTGAACAAATTAGAGGTGATGGTGATGCTAGAGCTGCGGCAATATATGCAGAATCATTTTCTAAAGATCCAGAATTTTATGAGTTCACTAGAAGCATGCGAGCTTACGATGCTACTTTTAATAATAAATCAGATGTTTTGCTGATTGATCCAAAGTCTGATTTCTTTAAATATTTGAATAAGTCAAAAGGCAGTAATTAGCATCCTATGAGCAATAACACCCTTATCTTGGGCTTGCAATGGGGTGATGAGGGTAAGGGAAAAATTGTCGATGCTTTAGCTGAAACTTCTGAAGCTGTATGTCGTTTTCAAGGCGGCCACAATGCAGGACATACCCTCAAGGTTGATGGCGAGCAAAAGGTTCTTCATCTAGTTCCATCAGGAATTCTTCATCCTTCTGTCCATTGTGTATTGGGTAATGGTCTCGTCTTATCTCTTCCAGCTTTAGCTGAAGAAATACATGAGTTACAAGAAAGCGGGATAAATTTTAAAGGTCGTTTTTATGTCAGCGAAGATTGCTCATTAATCCTGCCTACTCACATAGCAATTGATAAGGTTCGAGATAAAAAGGAGGGCATTGGTACAACTGGCCGAGGAATTGGTCCAGCATACGAAGATAAAATTGCCAGACGTGCAATACGTTTTGGAGATTTGAATAATCTGGAAGATCTTAAGACAAAATTATCAACATTGGTCAACTATCATAATCAAATTTTGCAGAACTTATACAATGCTCAACCCATAGCTTATGAGAATGTTTTGGAAGAGTTAGTAAGTAATATAGATCTTTACACAGAATATCATTGTAAAACCCAAGACCTTTTAAAACTTTGGGTAAAAGAAGGCAAGAACATACTTTTTGAAGGTGCGCAGGGATCAATGTTAGACATTGACCATGGAACTTATCCATATGTTACCTCTTCTAGTACAACTGCAGGGGGATTATCATCAGGGCTGGGCGTAGGTCCACGTCATATTGATTCTATTTTGGGCATCACCAAGGCATATACTACTCGTGTTGGAGAAGGGCCTTTTGCTACTGAATTATTTGATTCTAATGCAGAGCAGTTAGCAAAAATTGGACATGAGTTTGGCGCAACAACTGGTCGCCCAAGAAGATGTGGGTGGTTAGATTTAAAAGCTTTAGAAACTATTGTTTTTATTAATTCGGTTACCAATCTCTGCATCACCAAATTAGATGTTCTAGATGGCTTTAAAGAAATCAAAGTGTGCATTGACTATGATAAAAACCAGTTACCAATTTATAAATCATTTTCTGGTTGGATGGAGGATACGTCTAATACCAGATCTTTTGATGATTTACCTAAAGCCGCTCAGGACTATATACTATTTATTGAAAAGACTTTGAATTGTCCGGTTGGCATAGTTTCAGTTGGGCCGTCAAGAGATCAAACAATTTATAGAGATTAGTTTTATCAATTCTGGAGAGATATGAGAAACCTTCTAACTTCCATCGTCCTACTTTTTATTTTTACTATTGCTATCTTTTTTGGAGGCGCAGTTTTCAAAATTTTTGGTACGTTGGATGGGCCAGGCATCATTGAGGGAGGAGTTCTTCCAGAAAACGTGTTAGAAGATAGAGCCACCAGAATTAATTTAGTGAAATCAGAATTAGAGGTTTTGGATGAAAAACAAATTCTCTTTGGTGATCTGCATGTGCATACAACTTATTCAACAGATGCATTTATGTGGTCTTTACCTTTTATGAATGGCAAAGGTGCCTCACCACTAGCAGATGCATGTGATTATGCAAGATTTTGTTCAGCTCTAGATTTTTGGTCTATTAATGATCACGCTGAAGCAAGTACTCCAAGAAAATGGTTGGATACTAAGAAAAGTATTCAACAATGTAATAATTTAGCAGAGGGAACAGATGATTTAGTTAGCTTTTTAGGATGGGAATGGACCCAAGTTGATCCTAATCCAGAAGATCATTATGGCCATAAAAATGTTATTTTCTTAGAAACCGATGATGCTCTAGTTCCACCAAGAGCCATTGGCTCTGGGGGAGTTGCCCCATTGGTAATGAGGCTAGGTTTGCCTTGGACTATGTCTGCTTTGCCTGCAACTTTAGATTTAAAAAATAGAGATAGGTTTTTTGCATTTGATAAATTTTTTGAGGAAATAAAGGCTACGCCTATTTGTCCTGAAGGAGTTAATACCAGAGATCTTCCTGTAGATTGTTATGAAGAGGCAACGAATCCAAATATTTTATTTCAGAAATTAAAAGATTGGAAAACTCCTTACATGGTTATTCCTCATGGCACGACATGGGGATTTTATACCCCGCCAACATCAGATTGGAAAAAACAGCTTAAAGATTTTCAGGATGATGAATCTCAGTTTTTATTTGAAATTTATTCTGGTCACGGTAACTCTGAAGAATTCAGAACATGGAATGATGCAGGGATTAATGCCAAAGTTGAGATATTTTGCCCTGAGGAAACTGAAGATTTTTTACCAACCTGTCAACAGGCTGGCAATATCATGGCTGAAAGATGTGAAGATTCTGGGATGGATGCCGAAACATGCAAGTATTTGGTGGATCAAACAAAATTATTTGCTGCTCAAATGGGTTCAACAGGATATGCTGCAGTTAATGAGACTGATCCAGATGATTACTTAAATGCTGGACAGTGTAACGACTGTTTTCTACCTTCTTTCAACTATAGACCGCAAGGTTCTGCGCAATATGTTTTAGCTTTAAGTGATTTTACTGATAAACAAAATCCAAAGCGTTTTAAATTTGGATTTATTGGCTCCAGTGATAACCATGGGGCAAGACCTGGGACTGGTTTTAAAGAAATTGATCGACTATATAATACTGAGGCAAATGGCTTCAATGATCCATTGTTTGAAAAGTTAAGTGACCTCAGGCGCCCTAAGGGGAAATTAGAGCCGTCATATGTAGACTTAGGTAATACTTCTTTGACTAGCATTATGGATTTAAATATAGCAACGGATGCTGAAAGGCAAAGTGCATATTTCATGTCCGGAGGTTTAGTTGCTGCTCATTCAACATCTAGAAAGAGAGAATCAATTTGGAATGCTTTAGAAAGAAAAGAAGTTTATGCAACATCAGGACCGAGAATTCTTTTATGGTTTGACGCAGAAACTCAATCTGAATCTTTATCAATGGGTTCAGAAGTTAATAGTAGTAAGTCGCCAGTATTTACCGTAAAAGCAGCAGGTTCTTTAAAGCAAAAACCTGGTTGCCCTGATTATAGTAATAATGGATTATCAAGGGAGCGCCTTGAGAAGATTTGCAATTCAGAATGTTACAATCCTAGCAATGAAAGAAGGTTAATTACACGAATTGAGGTTATTAAAATCCTGCCACAACAATATGAAAATGAGCCTGTTGAAGGTCTGGTAGATGATGTCTGGAAAACATTCCCATGTAATAGTACGAGTTGCAAAGTGTCATTTGAAGATGAGCAATTCTCAGTCGGTCAAAGGGATGCTGTGTATTATGTTAGAGCTATTGAAGAGCCTTCCTTAAAACTTTCAGCCGATCCATTGGGATGTGAATTTGATGAAAAAGGCAAATGTATTAAAACTGAAATATGTAGAGTTGGATTTCATGAGAATAGGGGAGACTGTCTTGCGCCTGCAGAAAATAGAGCTTGGTCCAGCCCGATTTATGTTAATTACTCTTCCTAAGCTATTTTACTTGGTTTGTTTTGAGCCAATCATCTAACTTGGCATTTACAAATTTATATGAATTCGGATTAGAGAATTTCTTTGCTAGGCGAATACACTCATCAATGACCACAGGATGAGCTAATTCATTAGCGCGTATCTCAACTATCCCAAGCCACAAAATGGCCTCGTCTATAATCTCTAAACTCTCACCTTTACTATTCTTTAAGTCCCTAGTGATTTCTTTTAAGTCATCTGCTTGCTCAAATATATTTTCTAGTCTTTGTTTAAAGTAATTAAAACTTATCTTTTTGGGTGTATTTTCTTTTAGGAATTGCTCTATCAGCGAGCTTAGATTTGATTCATGAAATATATATTGATAAATTGCTTGAACTAAGCACTCTCGAGTCTGGAGTTCTTGTTTATACTTTCCTAGGTTTTTAGACATCTTTAGTTGAGCATCTCAACAAGCGATTGAGCAATTTCTTTGCCTTTGTTTAATTTTGATGAACTGGTTCGCTCTTTAGCTTGAGATATATTTTCAACAGCAATTAAGCCAAAGCCAATAGGTTTTTTCATATTCACACTTACCTGCATTAGCCCTTGAGCCGTTGACTCAGAAATAAGTTCGTAATGTGTCGTTTCCCCTCTTATGACTACTCCATATGCAATGACTCCATCTGCATAAGCCAATTCTTTTTGAGCTGCGTGGACAAGTTCCCAAGCGCCTGGAACACTTACGATTTTTATATTAGTGAAACCAAGCTCCTCTAAATGTGCTTTTCCAGCTTGTAATAATTCATTAACGAGCTCGGCATTCCACTTTGAAGCAACTATAGTAATTTTTTTGCTAACATCAATTTTTTTTGATGAGTACAAGAATCCATCTTTGCTCATTGTTCAAACCCTATGACTTCAAGATCAAACCCAGATAAAGATGGATATTTTACTGGCGTTCCAAGTAATTTAATTTTTTGTAATCCAAGCTCTTTTAAAATCTGTGACCCTATGCCAACCGTCTTTGTCTCAGGCTTAAGAGGTGATTGTGCTCCCATTAAGTCGTTCATGACATCATCAGCCTCCTGATAATTACCAATTAATAGTAAGACTCCACATTCTTCTTTACCAATTCTCTTAAGGGCGTTTTCTAGATTAATCCTTTCACCGAATTCTTCAATGCCGATTAAATCATGCAACGTATTAGGAACATGCACTCGAACAAGAGGTGAATCAGATGAATCAAGATTGCCTTTGACGAAAGCCAGATGGAGATTATCAAAGATCGTATCTCTCCAAGCAGAAAGCTCAAATTGCAAACCATCAATTTCAACAGATTTTGAGTATTCCAAATGAACAGATTTTTCCTTCAGAGTCCGATAATGGATTAGGTCTGCGATTGTTCCAATTTTCATTTCATGAGTTGAAGCAAATTTTATTAAATCATCTCTTCGAGCCATGCTTCCATCATCATTCATGATTTCACATATAACACCAGCTTCCTCAAGGCCAGCTAGCCTAGCTAAATCGCATGCAGCTTCTGTATGGCCTGCACGACTTAGCACTCCTCCCTCAAAAGCCCTTAATGGAAAAATATGACCTGGCTGCACTATATCTCTTGCTTTGGCATTTTTTTTTGCTGCTGCAATAATAGTTCTGGCTCTATCTTCAGCAGAAATACCTGTAGAAATACCTTCAGCAGCCTCTATTGAAACAGTAAATCCAGTACCATGCTTAGCTCGATTATTATTTGTCATCATGGGGAGGTTCAGCTGATCACATTTCTGAGGAGATAGGGGCAAACATACTAAGCCCTTTGCCTTGCTAATCATGAAATTGATTTTTTTATCATCAACAAGTTCAGCAGCGCAAACTAAATCACCTTCATTTTCCCTGTCTTCATCATCTAGTAAGATCACCATCTTGCCAGCGGCAATATCCTGGATAATTTCTTCTGTTGTATTAAATTCCATTTATCTTATATATAGGCACTAAATGCTTAATAACAATTACAAATTATTATTGTAGTAGGTTGTCTTGATGTCATCTTTAAATCTTTCAAGTTTCACCATCTCTAATTTCATTGACTTTTTAATAGCGCTAGGAGAATGAATACTTAAAGCATCTTTACTTTCCTTGCCTAAAAATATAGGCGCAGTATATAGCACCAATTCATCAAATAAATTATTCATAATAAAAGTATTTAAAGTTTTCTGACCACCCTCAACCAAGATACTGGAGATATTTCTATCTAAAAGATCTTGGAGGAACTCCTCAAGAAAATTTTTCTTCCTATATTTTAAATACTCTACATTTCTTGATTTTTTGGCTAACTGATTAGATGCAATGATAATTTTTGAATTACCAGCAAAAATTTTACTAACTTTTTTTGATCTATTGAGATTGCCAAGAACAATTTTTACTGGCTGCTCAATACTTTCTCCCTTGTCTAAGCCTAATTCATTTTTACTTAACCGAACTGTAAGCGAAGGATTATCTTGCTCAGCTGTATTTTTTCCCACTAAAATTCCTTTAACTCTTGAACGAATATGATGACTATTTTTGCGTGATTCAGAATTTGTAATCCAATTACTTTCTCCGCTTTTAAGAGCAATTTTTCCATCAAGCGATTGAGCGCTTTTAAGGATAATGTAGGGACGAGATTTTTTTTGGTTTGTAAAAAAAATACGGTTTAACTGTATGCACTGATTTTTGAGCAAACCAACGTTTGTCTCAATGCCAGATTTTTTAAGCAACTTAATTCCTTTTCCATTAATTTTTGGATTTGGATCAAGAGTTCCACAAAATAATTTTTTAATTTTACACTCGATTAATGCATTCGAGCATGGTGGGGTATTGTTTTCAATTGAGCATGGTTCAAGGTTCACATAGACGTTTGATCCAGCAATCAGTTTAAGAGCTTTTTTTGTACCAAATATTTTCTTGCAGTTTTTTATAGCATTTACTTCAGCGTGATCTTTACCATATTCCTTATGCCATCCTTCTCCAATTATTTTATTATTTTTTACAATCACACAACCAACCATAGGATTTGGTTGCACTTTGAGTCGACCTTTTTTTGCAAGCTCAATGGCTCTAGCCATGAAGTCTGGGTCTTTCATTTTTTCTTTTTTGTTCTTTTTGGTTTTTCTTTAGTCAAAGAGGATATTTCTTCAGCAAACTCTTTGATGTCCTGGAAGTCACGATACACAGATGCAAATCTTACATAGGCCACCTGATCAACTCTTTTTAAATTGCGCATAACAATCTCACCGAGTTGACGTGAAGCTATTTCTCTTTCACCAAGTTGACGAATCTCAGTCAAAATACTTCCAAATACTCCATCAACTTCCTCTGCTGATAAAGGCCTTTTTTCAAGGGCTCTAAGCATCCCACCTTTTAATTTAACACCATTGAACGGCTGTCTTTCTCCATCACTTTTTACGATTCTTGGCAGGGCAAGATCAGCTGTTTCAAATGTTGTAAATCTTGCATGGCAGACTTCACATTCTCTTCTTCTTCTAATTTGCGAGCCATCACCGACAAGCCTTGAATCAATAACTTTCGTGTCTTGGGCTTGGCAGAAAGGACAAAACATTTTTATTTATACACCGGAAATTTGCTGCACAGTTGAACCACTTGATCCTTAATAAGATTAATTTTATCAGTATTGCCAAGATCAAGAACAATATCACAAATCCAATTTGTCATTTGTTCCACTTCATCTTTTCCAAAACCTCTAGTGGTTACAGCAGGTGTACCCAATCTTATTCCTGAGGTTATAAATGGTGATTGGGGATCATCTGGAACTGCATTTTTATTTACTGTTATATTTGCTTTTCCTAAAGCTAATTCACAATCTTTACCGGTTAATCCTTTGCTTCTTAAATCCATTAATACAATATGATTGTCAGTTTTGCCTGTCACAACATCAATGCCACGGTCTTGAATAACCCTGCACATGAGTTTTGCATTATCAATTACTTGTTGCATATATATCTTGAAATCAGGCTCAAGAGCCTCCTTAAAGCATACGGCCTTTGCTGCTATCACATGCATTAATGGACCACCTTGAGATCCTGGAAATACAGCCGAATTTAGTTTTTTTGCTAAAACTTCATTTGATTTAGCAATAATAATTCCTGATCTTGGACCTCTTAATGTTTTATGAGTTGTTGAGGTCACAACATCAGCATAGGGTACTGGTGAGGGATATAGTCCAGCAGCAACTAGCCCGGACACATGAGCCATATCGACAAGAAAATAAGAACCGACTTCATCTGCAATATCTCTAAAAATTTTCCAATCTATAGTCCCAGAAAAGGCTGAAAAGCCTGCGATGATCATTTTGGGATTATGCTTTTTTGCCAAATCTCTGACATGATCGTAATCAATATCATGTGTTTCAGGATGAAGGCCATATTGAAATGCCGTATAGTTTTTACCTGAAAAATTAACTTTTGCCCCATGAGTCAAATGGCCTCCTTGATCAAGGCTCATTCCAAGAATCGTATCATTTGGCTCGAGCATTGCTAAAAATGCAGCTGCATTTGCTGAGGAACCTGAATGAGGCTGCACATTTGCATAATCTGCCTTGAAGAGTTCTTTTGCCCTATTGATCGCTAATTCCTCTGCAATATCAACATGCTCACAACCGCCATAATATCTTTTATTAGGATAACCCTCGGCATATTTGTTTGTAAGTAACCCTCCTTGGGCTTCCATCACTCTTTTGCTAGCATAATTCTCTGATGCTATAAGTTCTATATGCTCTTCTTGACGGTTAGATTCTCTAGATAGAGCTTCCCATAATTCTGTATCAAATGTCTCTATGGTTTGTGAATTAGCAAAGATTGAATCAGCTTGAGATTCCATTGATTACTCCAAAAGTATTAATAATTTTTTTTAAAAAGCTTGAAAGTCTTATTCTAAATTATCTATGGCTTCTTGTGGGAAAAAGGACGAGATCTTTTAGGAAAAGTTGCTTTACAAATTTTACAGGTGATCCCATGGCATTGTTGAGCTTGGCAGAACTCTCTTCCCCAAAATATAATTTGTAAGTGAAGCTTGTTCCAGGAATCTTTTGGAAAGATTTTTTTTAGATCCTTTTCGGTTTGTTGGACATTTTTTCCATTGGTTAGACCCCATCTTTGAGCCAGTCTATGAATATGCGTATCTACAGGAAACGCTGGCTGTCCAAACCCCTGACTAATAACCACTGATGCTGTTTTATGACCAACTCCTGGGAGTTTCTCTAAGGCTTTTATATCTTCAGGAACTTCTCCGTCATAAGAATCGCATAAGATATTAGATAGCTTGTGAATGGCCTTAGATTTTTGAGGCCCTAAACCACATGGCTTTATAATGCTATATATCTCCTCTGGGCTTTTAGTGCTCATATCCATGGGATTATCTGCTAGCTTGAAGAGTTTAGGAGTTACTTTGTTCACTCTCTCATCGGTGCATTGAGCAGATAACAAAACTGCAACAAGAAGAGTGAAATTATCCTGATGATCAAGTGGTACAGGGGTTTCAGGATAATGTTCATCTAAGATTTTTAATACAATCAGCGCACGTTCTGCCTTTTTCATTATTCAAACTCTAATTAGTGATATAAGCCTTTTCTTATAATTCAAATTTTTGAATATTCGTCACATCAATAGTCATTGATTTGACTAATTAATACCTTTAACATCTTTACACAATGCTTTACTTTTACAAGTAATCAAAAGTTAAATTTATCTAAAAATCCATGCAAGATTACAACACAGACCATCCTTTTGATCTCACTCTTTCTGAAGAGCAGCAGATGACTTGGGACATGCTGAGAAAATTTGCTGAAACTGAGCTTCGTCCTCATGCCAGACAAGTTGAGGAGGATGGCGGGCCTAGCAATGAATTACTTGAAAAAATTAAATCTTTAGATCTTATTCCCCTTATCATTCCAGAGGCTTATGGCGGGATGGGATTAGAGCAGGATTCTGTCTCAAACGCTTTGGCCCTTGAAGCACTTGCATATGGAGATTTATCCCTATCAATGTCGGTGTCTGTTCCTTTATTAGTTGCTCAAATTATCTCAGAGCATGGTAGTGAAGAGCAAAAAGGAGAGCTGTTACCCAAACTCGTTAATGGATCAATCTTTCATGTAGGCCTTGGAATTAATAATTCTTTGCTTTCTACTGATCCATATCAGTCAGACGTTACTGCAGAGGAGAATGGTAAAGAAATTATTCTTAATGGGTCGAAAACAGGCGTTGCTTTTGCAAATCAAGCCAATACTTTTTTGATTTCTGCATCTAATGAATCGGACGAATGCAATTTATATTTTATCAATAAAGATCAAGAGGGCGTTACGCTTGAAGACAAGGATTTTATGGGCTTAAAGGGCGCACCTTTATCTCAAATTAATTTATCTAATTGTAAAATTAATGCTTCACAGAAACTTGGCGGACACAATTATTCTATTAACTATGAAGCGCTTGTAGACTCCTCTCGAATCGGCATGTCTGCCTTAGCCTTAGGAGTCTGCCAAGCTGTTTTAGATTACGTAGTTCCATATACCAACGAGAGAGTTGCTTTTGATGAGCCAATTTCAAACCGACAATCCGTGGCCTTTATGGTTGCTGACATGGCAATTGAAACAGAAGCCCTGAGATTAATGATATATAAATCTGCTGCTTTAAAGGATCTTGGTGAAGATTTTCATAAGCAGGCATCACTCACATATCGATTTGCTGCCCATCATGCAATGAAAATAGGAACCGATGGAGTTCAATTGCTTGGAGGCCATGGTTTTACTCATGAGCATCCAGTTGAGCTTTGGTATAGAAATTTAAGAGCCATCGGCATATTTGAAGGGGGCGCAGGAGTTTAAGATGATACATCCACTTTTACCTAATCAATTACAAAAAACTCAAGAGACTATGAGGATGGCAGCAGAGTTTATATTGCGTCCTATCTCCAGAAAATATGACAAAGCTGAGCATGAGCCGCCCTTAGAAATGGAGCAACTTAATCAAGCTGCTGCAGCACAAAAAAAAGAAAGTGGAGTGAGCGATGATTCAGCCAAGTCAATGGATTTGGGGGGCAGAAATCTATGGGCTGTAATTTCTTTAGAGCAAATGTGCTGGGGTGATGTTGGGCTATTTCTCGCTAGACCAGGTACTGGATTAGGAAATGCTGCCATCATGGCAGTTGGGAACCAAGACCAAAAAGCTTTGTGGGGAAAAAGATGGGCTGCCATGGCAATCACAGAACCTGCTGCAGGTTCAGATTCTAAAAATATTTCAACAACAGCTGTCTTAGAAGGCGATGAGTGGGTCTTAAACGGAGAAAAGATTTACGTAACCGATGGCGATCGATGCGATTGTGTTGTAGTTTGGGCAACCTTAAATAAGGCTATGGGTAAATCAGCAATCAGATCATTCATTGTTGAAAAAGGCACTCCAGGATTTACCGTTGCAAGGCTTGAAAAAAAATTAGGTATCAGAGCATCCGATACTGCAACTTTAATTTTTGATAATTGTAGAATCCCTCGTGCAAATTTGCTTGGTGGCAAGGAAGAAATTGAGACAGATGTTAATGCAGCTAAAAAATCATTTGGTGGGGCTATGCAGACTTTCGATAATACGCGACCAATGGTGGCTGGAATGGCAATCGGTCTAGGTCAAGCTGCCTTGGACATGACAAGGGCTTTGTTAGCTGAAGAGGGCTATGAAGATAACTTTGGTAGATCCATGCATCAACAAACAGCTATTCAGAGTGAATTAGAAATGCTTGAAGCTGAATTGGAGGCTGCAAGATTGTTAGTCTATAAATCAGCCTGGATGATGGATAATAAAATGCCTAATTCCAAAGAAGCATCCATGGGCAAGGCAAAAGCGGGCAGAATTGGAAATAGAATCTCTTTAAAATGCGTTGAAATATGCTCTATGCAGGGTTTTTCAGAAGACCATTTGCTTGAAAAGTTTTCACGTGATTCTAAAATTCTTGATATTTTTGAGGGCACCCAACAAATTCAGCAACTAATCGTTGCCAGGCAAGTGTTAGGTAAAAGTTCTTCGCAACTAAAATAAACAACATTTATTTAGCCTATAACTAAGAAATATAATAAAAATTGCAACTGCATAACCATTGCAATGCCTTTGGTATTAGGTATATCATTCATCTACTAGTTCAATCAATCAACTTTAAGGGGGAAGATTATGAACAGATATTTCTATGCTTTTTTATTAGCATTTACGTTTAGTGCAATTCCAACAATCGCTCAAGAGGACTCAGCGCGAGAGATTGAAGAGGTTGTGATTACTGCTCTAAGAAAAGAAACAAATCTACAAGATACTGGGCTTACCATTACTGCGATAACAGGCGCTGATCTTGAAGTAAAACAAATTGAAAACTTTGAAGATCTTCAGTTTGCAGTACCAACATTAGGTTTTGCAAAAGGAGCTTATTCAGGCTCTGCTATTACTTTAAGGGGTATTGGTAACTTTGCTGTAGGTAATTCTGCGAGTGCAAGTATTGGATATTTCTGGAATGGTCAAACAGCATCTGCTAGTGGTCTTTATGAGCAAGAGTTTTTTGATGTTGAGCGTGTAGAGGTTCTTCGTGGACCGCAAGGATCATTATTCGGAGCAGGAACCACTGGTGGTTTGATCCAAATGATTACAAAAAGACCTGATGCAGAAGCAGGCGGCTATCTAAAAGCAGATATTGCTGATTATGATTCATTAAGACTGGAAGGGGCTGTTAATTTACCTCTGACAGATAGATTAAGATCAAGGTTTGCATTTGCTTCACTCCAAAGAGAGGGTTTCGTAACTAATGCTCATACAGGTAATAAACTTGATGATAGAAATACTCAAGGCGGCAGGATGTCTTTTGAGTTTGATTACTCAGATGACACAACCATGACGTTAATTTATGAAACAACTGCAGCAGATGATAATCGATTAAGAGCAGCAAGACAGTTTTGTAAACAAGATACATTCTATGGTTGTAGTCCATTTGAAAGTGGAAACGATGCCGTATGGTCTCCAGGCAGTTATGGTCATTGGGTCCCTTACCTTCAATTCCAAAACACTGCTTTGAACTATACGATCTATGAGAACAACCCTTCTTCAGATTTAAGAAGTGTTAACTTAGATTTTGAACCAACTCATGAAGCCACTCTTCAAAACACAGTATTTGAAATAGATAGTGCTTTATCAGACACCATGAATATGGTCTTTACCTATTCATATCACACTAGAGAATATGAAGATTTTGCAGATTATGATCATTCTGTATCTGTAGTTCCATATTCAATGGGTCCTATTACATCAAATATCTTTTATGATCAGTCAAAAGGTAATATGGCTGGAGCAGCTTTGGGCATGAAAACCTATACAAGCGACCAAGCCATGGATAGATCTTTCAATGAAAGTGAGTGGGAACAATACGAATTAAGATTCTCCTCAGACTATGATGGTGCGTTTAACTTCACCTTTGGTCTTTTTTATTCTAGCAGCGATAGTGAAACCAATTACAACATTGGTACTCCATACATGAATTATTGGGGTGATGTTTCAACCGGACCATTGGGAGCAATTTTCCCAGATTCCGCTCCATATGGTGGGGCGCCATTCTGGGTTGGCTGGTTCCAATCTTTACCAGTGGCACAGGCGGAGGCAACTCAGCTTGTTTTAGCTGGTTTATTGCCACCATCTCAAGCTCAAGGTTATACGCTGAATGCAGCCAAAAATGGGGGTAAAGCTGCTGCTGATGCATCCATTGGACCAAGGCATTTAGCTGATTGGCAACAATACTTCCATGTAGATAGCAACATTAATAGAAGTAGTGAAGCTGTATATGGTGAAATGTATTTTGATCTTAGCGATGACACAACTTTGACAATTGGTGGTCGTTACACAGAGTATGAAATTAACGATAAGGCGTTTAACTCTTTGCTTGATTTGCAGAACCAAGGTGCTGGATATTACGGATCAGTAAAACCAGCTCCAGTGGCAAGAGGCTATGCGGCAGAGGAGTCAACTTATAAACTAGGAATTGATCATAATCTAAATGATAACCAACTTCTTTATGCATCTTACTCAACTGGGTTTAAGCCTGGTGGATTTAACACTACTGATATTGCAGGACTGGAAAACTTTGATTCAGAAGTTGCTAATGTATTTGAGGTAGGTTTAAAGAGCACTTTAATGGATGGAGCTCTTCAGTTAAATGTATCTGCATATACCAATGATTATGAAGGTCTTCAGCTATCACAAATTGTTAATCGTGCTTCCATTAACCAAAATGCCGACGTAAAAATTGAGGGTATAGAAGCGGAATTTACATTGTTATTATCTGATACTTTAATGATTGATGGTTTTGTATCTAACACAAGTACAGAGATTGAGGACTTCAAGTCTGTTGATCCGCTGAATCCAAATCAGGCTACTACAAAGCTTCCGCTTCCAGCCGGAGCAACTGGGTTCTTCTCTGACTTTGCACCTTTAATAGCAACTTGTAATCCTTTGGTTTTTGTTGGCCAAGCGGCTCCTTCAAATGATTGTTATCTTGGAATAGCAGCGCAAAATCCTCTGCTTGGAGCTTTGGTTTTATATACTCCAACAGATGCTGGCTACATGTTCAAATCTTTTGGACCTCTGTGTACAGTTCCATTCTTTGGCTTGGATTCAACAACACTTCCTTGTCCACTAACAGATGGAGTTGAGGCAGATTTATCAGGAAATTCACTTCCTATGGCTGCTGAGCTGAACTATAGACTTGGTTTAACTAAGTTTATAGATACAGATGCTGGTTCATGGGCATTCAGAGTGGATTATTCATACAGGGATGATTACTACAGTACTGCATTTAATAGGCCTCGTGGTCATATTGAAGATGTAAGCTTAATTGATCTATCTCTTAACTATACTCCTGTTTCAGAGAAATGGTTCTTTGGGGCTTATGTTAGAAATATGAGTGATGAAGATCATATTTATGCCTATTACTCAACAGATGTAACTGTGGGTGGTTTCCAGAATGGTGTTGCCATAGATCCTAAGATCTTTGGAATTAATTTTGGTATGAATTTTTAATCATCTATTTTAGATATAATAAAGCCCGGATTATTTCCGGGCTTTTTTTTGATGAAAATTTTTACTAAACGTTTTAACAGAATCCTCGCAAAACTCCAAGAGAGCTTTCTTGAAGAAAATCGTGAAAATAAAAAAATGCTTGATACTTATATTCGCTTTGTAGAGGGATCAGCAACTGAGCAAGAATTAGACATGGCCAATTCTCAGCTTCGTCAAATCTTAAAAAATTTAGGCTTGGGAATTCTTTTGATCCTCCCTTTTAGTCCAATTACTCTTCCGTATATTTTCGCTAAAGCTAAAGAGTTAAATATTGATTTAATTCCAAATTGGTATAAGTCTTTAAGTAATGACGACGATCGTTTAGAATAACTCGACACTAATTTTGGAGTACAAACATGAAAACAGCGGTTATTGTAGATAGCGTAAGAACTGGTCTTGCTAAATCACATCGCGGAGGCTTTAACATGACTCGTCCAGACGACATGTTAGCCCATATTATTAATGCTATGTTGGATAGAAATCCCAATTTACCACCAGAAGCAGTTGAAGATGTAATTATGGGATGTGGAAATCCTGAAGGCGCAATGGGGCATAATATCGGTAGAAATGCTGCTGTCCTTTCTAACCTTCCACTTACAGTAGGTGGCACAACAGTTAATCGTTATTGCTCTTCTGGATTGCAATCAATTTCCATGGCTGCAAGTCAGGTGATGGCAGGTTGTTATGACACAGTGATAGCTGGTGGTGTAGAGCAAATTACCATGCTTTCAGGCAAACAAAACATGGATGGTTTTGTTAATGAAAAGTTAGCAGAGAGCCATCCTGGAATATACCATCCTATGGGAATTACTGCTGAATGCGTTGCTAATAGGTATAACGTTTCTAGAGAAGCTCAAGATGAGATTGCTTTTGAGAGCCAGAAAAGAACAGCAGCTGCTCAGGAAGCAGGCAAGTTTGTTGATGAGATCATTCCAATGGATACAAAGATGATGCTCATGAATAAAGAGACCGGTGAATCAAAAGAAGTTGATTACACAGTGGACAAAGATGAGTGCAATAGGCCTGGAACAACTTTAGAAGGTTTGGCTGCATTGAAGCCTGTCTTTGATCCAGAGAATGGCTCAGTGACTGCTGGTAACTCTTCTCAGCTTTCAGATGGCGCTTCTGTAACATTGGTTATGAGCGAAGAAAAAGCTCTTGAATTAGGTTTAAAACCAATGGCTTACTTTAGAGGATTTACAACAATGGGCTGTGAACCAGATGAAATGGGAATTGGGCCGGTATTTTCTGTACCTAAACTTTTAAAATCTCATAACATGAGTGTTGATGACATTGATCTTTGGGAGCTGAATGAAGCTTTTGCAGTTCAAGTTGCATATTGCCGTGATCAACTAGGCATCTCAATGGACAAACTAAATGTAAATGGTGGTTCTATTTCAATTGGGCATCCCTTTGGCATGACAGGATCTAGACAAGTTGGTCATATTGTTCGCGAACTTAATAACCAAGATAAGCAATTTGGTATTGTGACTATGTGCGTTGGTGGCGGAATGGGCGCGACTGGATTATTTGAAAGATATCCAAGTTAATATAAGTTCAGAATTTTCAATTATTAAGAAGTACCTATCAGGAATAGGTGCTTCTTACATTCAAACCAATGGTATTAATCTTGCCGGTGGTGATGATTGTGCTGTAATTGCAGCTAATTCAAAGTTACTCATTAGTACAGATACTTCTGTAGCTGGCGTACATTTTATGAAATCTATGCCTCCGGAATCAATTGCCTACAGATCGGTTGCTACTGCTGTAAGTGATATCGCAGCAATGGGTGGTAAACCTATTGCCTTCAATCTTTCATTGGTGATGCCAAACTTTAATTCAGATTGGATGAAAGCTTTCAAAAAAGGATTGCAAAAAATTTCTCGAGAATTCCAGTTTCCATTGATTGGTGGCGATCTAGCAAAAGGCCCTTTGCAGATTAGCGTCACAGTATTAGGCAAACCAGAGAAAAAAACTTTATTTAGATCCAATGCTCAATCTGGGGATATATTATGTTTATCTGGTGCTCTAGGGTCTGGATATATTGGGTTGAAAGAATATAAAAGAAGTGGTGAGATTAACAGTAAAACAAAACCCTATCTATTTCCTTCTGCCCAAATAGCCTATGGACGAATAATTGCGAACATTGCTACATCTGCTATCGATATTTCTGATGGGATTGTACAAGATCTTTCTCATTTAATTTCATGCTCGAGAGTTGGATGTAATCTTGATTTAGATCAAGTGCCAGTAGTCGATAAACAATATAAAAAGCAATGCTTGGAATTTGGAGATGATTATGAATTGTTATTTACAGTGCCTCCAAAAAAACTATTAGCTCTTCAGGCCAGGCTCAATTCCTGCAAAAAAAAATGTCATACTATTGGTGTTATGAGCGGTAAAAAATTAATACTAACTAATAAACAAGGCTCAATGAATAATTGGGATCATTTTAAGTAGGATGAACTTCCCCAATTTAAAAATACCTTCCCATCTTTTTGCTACATGGTTTGGGGTAGGTTTAATAAGACCTGCATCAGGAACATGGGGAAGCTTTGCTGCTTTACTCATTTGGTACTTTGCAGAGTTTATGCATCCAATAGCTCATGTTATCTTGCCAATTTTTATATTATTTTCTTGGCTGGTTTGTTCTCAAGCAACTAAAGACAGCGATTCCAAGGATCACTCAGCAATTGTAATTGATGAAGTGGCAGGTATGTTTGTGGCTTTATCTTTCGTTTCCCATGGAATCATGACCTATCTGTGTGCTTTTTTGCTCTTTAGATTATTTGATATTTGGAAGCCTTGGCCAATTTCTTGGGTAGATCAAAATGTACAAGGAGGTCTTGGCATCCTTCTTGATGACTTAATAGCAGGATTATTTGCTGGTGGTATAATCTATGCAATTTTAATCTTAATTTAAATCAATTGAATAGTTGTAAATTTGTTTCTGAATCAGAATTGCCAACAAAGTTTGGTAATTTTACTATTTCTGCCTTTGAAGAACCGAATGGTAAGGATCACATAGCATTAACTATTGGTGATGTTCGTAATCAAGATACTGTTATGTGTAGGGTCCATTCTGAATGTTTAACTGGAGATGCTTTACATAGTCTAAGGTGTGATTGTGGGCCTCAATTACAATCAGCGTTAAAAATGTTGGCTGAAAATAAATCTGGAATTCTCTTATATTTAAGACAAGAGGGCAGAGGCATTGGACTGGTTAATAAAATTCGAGCATATGCTTTACAAGACCAAGGTCATGATACTGTTGAGGCTAATGAATTATTGGGCTTTCCAGCAGACTTGAGAGAATACAATATTTGCTTAGATATTATGCAACATTTCAATATCACTTCAGTTAACTTGTTAACAAATAATCCAAAAAAAGTAGATGCTTTAGAAGAGGTTGGTATTAAGGTTGTGAAAAGAACGTCTCTACATGAAGGCGCTAACGATAAGAATCAAAATTATCTCGATACTAAAAGAGATAAGATGGGTCATTTAAGATAAGTAATTTTTTACCTTAGCAAGAATTCCTTTCTTATCCAGACCAACCACCTCAAGCATTTCTGCTCTGCTAGCATGCTCAATAAATTCATCTGGAATGCCACAGATGATTATTTGCTGTTTTAGTTTATTTTCTTGAGCCCATTCAGCAACTGCTGAGCCTGCTCCGCCAGATATGGCTCCATCTTCAATAGTGATAATTGCTTTTTTATCATGAGAATGCTCAGCAATTAATTTTTTATCTAATGGCTTCACAAATCTCATATCTAATAAAGTAGCATTCAGTTCTTGAGCTACTTCCTCTGAAGTTTTTATTAGTGCTCCAAAATTCAGTACCAACATATCTGATTCTTGGATATCCATTATTCTTCCTTTACCAATTTCTAGGGGTTTCAGATCAGGATCTATTGAAGCATTAATTCCACCACCCCTTGGATATCTAACCGCAGCAGGACCAGTATGCATATATGCTGCAGTTAATAATTTCCTTGCCTCATTTTCATCTGCTGGCACTGCAATTATCATATTTGGAATGCATCTGAGGTATGCAAGATCATAATTACCAGAGTGAGTTGGACCATCCTCTCCAACCAAACCAGCTCGGTCAATAGCAAATAGTACATTTAGATTTTGTAATGCTACATCATGTATCAACTGATCATAAGCCCGTTGAAGAAAGGTAGAATAGATTGCAACAACAGGTTTTTTTTCTTCACATGCCAATCCAGCAGCAAGTGTCACAGCATGTTGTTCGGCAATAGCAACATCATAAAATCTTTCAGGGAACTCTCTGCTGAAATTAACCAGCCCTGAGCCTTCTCGCATCGCCGGAGTAATTGCTATTAAGTCTTGATCTTCATTAGCCATATCAACAATCCATTGACCAAATACATCTTGATATTTAGGACCATTCTTTTTACTGGGTGCATCCAATGGTTTGATTTTTCCAATCGCATGAAAGCCTATTCTATCTGCTTCTGCAGGATCTAATCCCGCACCTTTTTTTGTAATAACATGTAAAAACTGTGGACCATCAAAGTCTTTTAAATTACCGATAACTGTCATCAACTCATTAATGTTATGACCGTCGATTGGGCCAATATAATTTAGGCCTAATTCCTCAAAGATACTTCCAGGAGCAACCATGGCTTTCATTTGAGTTTCTACTTTTCTTGCTATGTGATGAGCTTGCGGAAGATTTTCTAAAAAACTTTTTCCACTTTTTCTTATTCCTTTATAGACTTTTGATGCCCAAATTCTTGAAAAATAATTGTTTAATCCTCCAACATTTTCTGAGATAGACATATCATTATCATTAAGAATGATTAGCACATTAGGTTTTATATGGCCTGTATGAGCCAAGCCTTCGAATGCCATTCCGGCTGTCATAGCTCCATCACCAATGACAGCAACAACCTTTTTATTTGTATCACGATTTGCAATCGCCATGCCAAGTGCGGCACTGATTGATGTGCTTGAATGACCAACCCCGAAAGCGTCATATGGGCTCTCTGTGCGATTTGGAAAGGGCGCTAGCCCATCTTTATGACGAATCGAAGAAAGGGTATCTTTTCTTCCAGTTAGAATTTTATGAGGATAAGCTTGGTGGCCTACATCCCAAATTATCTTGTCATCAGGAGTGTTGTATAGGTAATGCAAGACAACTGTTAGCTCAACCACTCCCAGGCCTCCACCAAGATGACCTCCACTCTGACCAACGTTGTAGAGCATATGTGCTCTAACATCATCAGCCAATGATTTAAGTTCTATGGGTGTTAGATTTTTAATATCACTAGGTAAATTTACTTTATCTAAAATGGGTGTTTTAGGAGGATTTGATGGAATTTCAGAGAATATTTTCATCTTAACTATTTCTTTCAACCATAAATTTAGCTAATTTAAGCAATTCAGCAACCTCATTTTTATTAAATGAGTCCTCTAATTTAGAAATACATGCATTTGATAATGCATGAGCTTGATCAATAGATTCTTGTTTGCCAAAAGTATTTACATAGGTTAGTTTTGAATTCATCAGGTCTGATTGATTGCTTTTTCCAAGCGTACCTGAATCTGAAGATACCTCCAACACATCATCGATAATCTGAAAAGCAAGACCGAGATCTTTACCAACCTCATCTAAAACTTCAAGTTGATTTTTTTGGTTATTATTTCCAAGATGAGGCATGGTTATTGCAACTCTAATTAACCTTCCTGTTTTTAACTCATGAATCTTTTTAATATCCTTGTAATCATTATTTTCAGCATCTAAATCATATTGCTGCCCTAGAATCATACCTTCGTGTCCGCATGCATTTGAAAGAGCTTTGATTGATGCAATTTTTTGCGATTGAGTAATTTCAGGTGATGAAACAATATTCTCATAAGCTAAAGCTTGCAGAGCATCTCCAGTTAAAATAGCTGTAGCCTCATTGAATTTAACATGGCTTGAAGCTTGTCCTCTTCTCATCTCATCATTATCCATTGAAGGCAGGTCATCATGAATTAAAGAGTAGGTGTGCATCAGCTCAATGCTGGCAGCCATATCAATTAATGCTGAATTAGAAATTTCTTTATTTAGATTGCCAGAAGCAAAAATTAATCCAGCTCGTATACATTTGCTATCCGCCAAAGCTGAGTATCGCATGGATGATGCTATCTTATTTGTATCTGGAAGCAGGGCATCTATTCGATTGAATACCTTTTCTTTGCATTCAGAGAGAAAGCTTAAAGACATGGATCCAATCTTAACTTTCCAGGTCTACTGTATCGCCACTATCTAAAAGTTTCTTTACTTTTAACTCAGCTGCAGAAAGCTGTTTCTGACATTCCTTAACTAAACCAATCCCTTCTTCAAAAGACTTAACACTATCTTCTAAGCTAATTTCTCCGTCTTCAAGCTTGGCAACAATTTGCTCAAGTTTTTTTAGAGATGATTCAAAATTTACTGTATCTTTTTTTGCCATGCTTTATTGTAACCGATGCCATTTTTTTGAGCACTTAACTTGCTGTTTTAAATAGACCATATCTATTTTGAAGCCATGCTTTTAACCTTGATGGAAGTATTAGTGCAGCTGGAGTAAAAATTAATGTAAGAACTGTGCTAAATGAGAGACCAAAGACAATTGATGAAGCTAATAATGTCCACCACTCAACAACACGACTGCCTATTAATATCTCTCTAGTCAATACATCAATGCTTACCCCTACTGCAAGTGGAAGGAGGCCAAAGATGGTTGTCGTAGTCGTTAATAGAATTGGTCTAAGGCGCTGCTTGCAAGCTTTCATAATGACATCTTCTTTTGAAAGATTTGGAAACTCTCCAATTAACCTATTAAAAGTATCTATAAGAACAATATTGTTATTTACAACTATTCCTGACAACGCAACAATTGCAATTCCATTCATTGTTGTACTAAATGGTTTGCCCATGATCATTAGACCTATTAGCACACCTACTACCGACATAAATACCGCACTTAGCACAAGTATTGATTGATAAAAACTATTAAATTGAGTCACTAGTAAAACCAGCATGAGAGCCAGAGCCGTTAAAGCAGCACCGCTTAAGAATGCTGTAACTTCTTCGGTTTCTTCTTGTTGCCCTCTAAATTGAGTCGTAATATCATTTCCGAAGTCTTGAGTTTCTAGCCAGGCTCCAATTTCATCTACTTTATCAGAAACAAGATACCCAGTATCAGTGGCAATTCCTATCTCATGGAAAAATTTACCATTTCTTCTTACAACAGATTGACGGTTATGAGCAGGCACCAGTTTTATAAAGGTGCTGATTGGAATAAGACCATTAATTGAATTCACTTTTAGATCCTTGATTCCACTCAATGATCTAAGCTCAGTATCAAACCTTGCCCTAATTTCAATCTCATCTTTTGAATCATCTGGTCTGTATTCTCCAACTTTGAAACCGTTGGTTAGCATTTGTACTAATGCGCCTATGTCTATCATGCTCACACCAAGCTGAGCTGCCTTTTGTTTATCTACTTCAACTTTCCACTCAATTAATGGGTGAGGCAATGTTGAGTTTATATTTGTAAGTCCGACGACATCTTCTTGTAAGTATTTTTCAACTCGTTGGGTTACTTGTGCAACTTGATCTTCATTATTTCCAAAAATACCAAGCTCTATGGGTGAGCTAAAACCAGGGCCTCCTTCTTCTGGAGTAATTTCAACGATAATTCCTGGAAGGTTAGAAACAGCTGCTTCAACATTTTGAATAATCTCATTTCCGGTTAACTCTCCATCATTTGTCATTCCTACTTCTAGAAAGCCTCTTGACATAGTGTCTCCACCTGAGTTGAACCATTGTGAGCCAGTTGTAAGATACAAGTTTTCAACACCACGCACTTCTGATATAGAAGATTCTACTTTTTCCATGATCTCTTTTGATTCAAGTGCTGAGAAGTTTCCTCTTGCTCGAATATTTATCTCTGCAGCGAAGGGATCTACATCAGCGAAATAGATGGTCCCCTTACCAAAGTTTCCATACATAGCATATCCAAAGAACCAAAGAAGCATCAGAACAGCAATTAGAGTTTCACCAGGATTTTTGACAAATGTTTTTAACCATTTTCCATAAAATGTAGAAATCTTATCAAATACAATTTCTCCAGTTTGTTCGTTTTCACCAGACACAAGAGTAGATCTTCTTTGTCCAAATATTGAACCTATAACAGGAGTTACAATCATTGCATACACAAGAGATGCAGTTAAAACAATAAAAACTGTTACAGGCAGATAGCGCATAAATTGACCAGTGAAGCCTGGCCAGAAAATTAAAGGAATGAAAGCTGCAATGGTAGTAGCTGTGGATGAGAGAATTGGATAAAACATTCTTTTAGAGGCAAGACGATATGCTTCTAATCTATTTAAACCCTCAGAAATTTTTCTATCGGCATACTCAGTGACGACTATCGAACCATCGA
Organism: uncultured SAR86 cluster bacterium; assembly: GCA_902595065.1. Lineage (GTDB taxonomy): Bacteria > Pseudomonadota > Gammaproteobacteria > Magnimaribacterales > D2472 > D2472. The sequence continues at coordinate 267,309 of CACJOM010000001.1, read as the reverse complement.
TCAACATTCCCAACCCAAGAAGAAGACCCATCATGACTAGAAAGTTAAATTCAATTCCAGCAATCTTTAAAATAATAAAGGTCAATAAAAAACAAAATGGAATTGAGAGACCGACCAACATTCCAACTCTTACGCCCATGCTTGCAATGACCAGAACCATGACTAAGAAGATAGCCGTAATAATATTTCCTTCAAGCTCCGAGATCATCATTTCTGCCCACACAGTCTCATCGTTAGTTTTTACTATTGAAAGATTGGGTGGCAGGGTTTCTTGAAAGTCAGAGACTACTTTTAAAATTTTAGTTTTAGCATCAATTGCATTTGCGCCAACTCTAATTCTAATTTCAAGCGTTATTGCATCCTCACCATTAACTTTTGCGAATGAAGAATAATCTTTGAAAGTTCTTTTAATTTCTCCAATATCACTTAAGGTTACAACTGCATCTCTAGTAACTTTAATTGGGATATTGTAAACATCTTCTGCAGTTTCAAAAATTCCTGGAACTTCGATATTAAATTTACCTGAGCCTGTATCTTGAGCCCCACCAGGGATGATGAGGTTATTGCTTGAAATAGAGTTGTATAGTTGGTTTAAGGTGATTCCATAGGTTTCCATTTTCGATTTATCTATAACCCCTACAAGAACCTCTTGCGGAACTCCCTCAAGGTCTGCTGCAAGCACTTCGCTGATAGATTCCAATTTATCTTGAAGCTCTCTTGCTATGTACACCTTTTGTCTCAAAGATGCTGAACCAATAAGACTTAAGTTCATCACTGGAAACATAGCAAAGGAATACTCTCTGATTTGAGGATCTTCTGCTTCCCTTGGAAGCTCAAATTTAACTTCCTCTACTGCTTGCTTAATATCTCTTAGAGCCGTATCTATGCTATAACCAACTTCAAACTCTGCAACAATTCTCGCGTAACTCAACCTTGCGGATGAAGATAACTCCTTAACACCAGGAACACTTCTTAATCTTGTTTCTAAGGGTCTCGCAATAAGTCTTGAGGCGTCTTCAGGAGAAGCGCCATCTAAAAATACAGACACGCTTACAAGAGGTAATTGGATGTTTGGATCAGCAGCCACACCAAGGGAGGATCGCGCAACTGATCCAGCAACAATAACAAGCAAAGCTAAGGCAAGAGTAGTTCTTGCTTTAGATAAAGCAAAATCTACAATTTTAGTCATACATCAGACAGGAAAGTTGTTTGTACCTTCTCGCCATTTTTTACAAATCCTTGGCCGAGCACAATAAGCTTTGAGAGGTTTGGAATTCCTGTTACCCAAATTCCATCATTGGTATCTTCAATGATATTGATTGGTAAAAATTTAACTTCATCATTGTCATTTACAACTCTAACACCTAGGTTGCCCTCATCTGATAACAGCAAAATAGATGGCGATATTTTATTGGCAAGCACCTTATTAGTTTGAATCGTCATTGTTCCGGTAATTCCATCTCTTATCTTGCCGCTCACATTAGATACTTTGGCTTCAACTCTAAAGGTGCGGGTGGAAGCCGATGCGCTTTTGGATACAAAACTTAATTTACTCTTGATCACTTCCCCTGTAACGAGTGCAATTGAAACTTCTTGTCCATTAACCACCTTTTTTATTTCTGTTTCAGGAACTTCAGCAATAAAGGTGATTGGGTCTAATTCAATAATTACAGCGCATGTTTGACCTTTACTTAAGTAATTGCCAGGCTTAACAATTCTTTCAATATAGCCTTTGAATGGAGCTTTTACCTCCGTTCTATTTAGCTCAACAACACCCAACCTGCATAGTACTTGGTCTTTTTCTACCCAATCACCTTGCACGACATTATTTGGCATCACTTCTCCAGAGGTCTTGGCTAAAATATTTACTCTTTTCTCAGAAGTGGCCGAAGAATTTAATTTAATTGAAGGTGAAAAGAAAGCGGATTTACTCTCAGATATTACAACCGAGGATAATTTATTATTTACCTTTTCTGCTAATGTTACTTCTTCTACAAATTGACCAGAAATCATCCAAGCTATAACTGGGACTAAAATATATAGAGAAATTCTGACGTTTTTTGACATTTCTAATTTTCTAATTTTTTACGCTAATATATTTTGACAAGCGGGGATGGATTATAGTTCATCTTTTTTGTAAAGTACACTTTACATTTTAGAGGTTATATTTTTTCCTAAGCTTTTCCAATAACTTGATATCTACAGGCTCGAAAGCATCTGATTGTTCTATAGGAGCAATTTTAAATTCTTTACCTGCTTTCATTTCTTTCACCATGCGCATGTAGGCTTTTGAGAAAGCTTGAAAAGTGTTGCTATTATTTTGAGAATTCACTAATTCCCAACCAACCTCTTTTCCTGCCCAATAAATAATTGGATGAGTCCAAGGAAAGTTTTGTCTTGGTGATGAAGACTTCTGAGCCTCAATAAATGCCTCTTGAGGAGTAGGTATATTGATTGTGCCCATTGACCCTGAACATGCCTTGAGTATTTCTGTAAGGGTTGGGAGGTAATCGTTCGCTTGAATTACTGTTTCTACAGCAGCATTAATACATTCAGCAGGATATTTTTTTAAGCTTTCTGCCCACAGCTTTTTTGCTTCATTGAGTCTATAGTCTGTTCCGAATACTTTGTAAAACTGATAATGATAGGAAAGCTCTAGCTTCAAAAAAAGATTATCAATAGCTTCGATGAGTCTTTTTCGTTCAGAGCTCGAGATTTTCTGCCCAGGAGTTATCTTTTGTTCGTTCTTTGAACTTTTGAGAAAACTCTCCTGGTTCATTATGTCTGTAATTTTTTTTGTCATCTTTTTCTTCGTAAGAACCAATCAACTCTTTTCGTTTCACAAAATCTACAAATTTTGAGTTCCAAGACCTAAGAGCTGTTCCATTTTCTTTCCAGTAGAGTATAAACTCCTTTAAGTGCTTCAACGCATCATTTTTTGAAACATTAGCTAATTCTAAAATATCAATTGCATCAGAAGAGGGCATCCAAGTTTCATCGATGCAGACTGGCAAACCTTTATTTTCAGAATTTTCTTTTACCCATTCTCGACGAATAAAATCAACAAATAATACATTCCAATTATCTCTAACTTGATTTTTCTCCATCCAATACATTTTGAATTCATTAACTTTACTTTCTATAAATTCTTTGTTGATATTACCCATCCCTAACACTTCGAATGCCTGGATTGAGGGTGCCCATGAGTAATCAAGTTTTCTTTTTCCAGCATTGTTATTATTTGATGGCAGCTTTAACTTGTATAAATTTTTCTTAGTTGAGGCTTCTTTTGATTGCGGGCTTTTTTCTGAAGATATTAACTTTAGATCAATCAGTCTGTTTAAATGCGAGAGTATTTCTGACTCTTCTAGAAAAGGAATTTGATCTTTAATTAATTCCACCATTTCATTTGGTATAACTGAAGGATTTTTTAAATCTTTTGTTGCCGCTAAAACAATTGCACATTCTATTCCTAAAGTTTCTGCTGCTTGAATAGAAAAAGTAAATAGGTCGTTTTTCAATTATCCTCGCCTCTTTTGCACAGCTTCGCTGATTGTTTGAAGGCAATTAAGAGTATCATCCCAATTCATGCACGCATCAGTAATACTTTGACCATATGTGAGGTTATCTGTGATGCTTTGATTTCCCTCAACTAAATGACTTTCAAGCATAATACCTCTTAAGCTTTCATTGCCATCTGAAATTTGTCCTGCTACATCTTTAACAACATCAATTTGCTTTTTAAATTGCTTTTGGCTATTACCATGACTCGCATCAACCATAATAGAGTCATTGACATCAGCTTCAATTAACGCTGTCAATGTTTGTTGAATTGCCTCAGCGCTAAAATTCGGTTCTCTACCGCCTCGTAATATAATATGCGAGTCTGAATTTCCAGAGGTTTTATATATTGATACTCGACCATCCTTGGTATTTGAAAAAAATACATGTGGATGATTTGCAGCCTGAATGCCATCAATTGCTGGCTTTAATGCGCCAGTTGTACCATTCTTAATTCCAATGGGGCATGAGAGGCCAGAAGCTAATTCTCTATGAGATTGACTTTCAGCAGTTCTAGCGCCAATAGCTCCCCAAGAGATGAGATCTGCAACAAATTGGGGTGAAATTGGATCTAAAAACTCTGTACCTACGGGTAATCCTATAGCGGTAATATCTCTGAGAATTTTTCTTGCTAACATCAAGCCTTTGTTTGCATCATAGCTTTCATTAATATCTGGATCATTAATTAAGCCCTTCCAGCCTACGGTTGTTCTTGGTTTTTCAAAATATACTCTCATAATTACAAGTAGGTTAGAATTCAATGAATCTCTAGCTTCTTTGAGTAAATGGGCATATTCAAGCGCAGATTCAGGGTCATGTATTGAGCAAGGGCCACATACAACAATCACTCTATCGTCTTTTCCGTGAAGGATTTGGCTAGCCTCATTCCTAGTTCCATAAACCAGTTTTGAGATTTCATCAGTTAGTGGATATTCAGAGATAACGTCATTGGGTGTGATGAGATCGAATTTTTCAACGATCCTTGTGTTGTCAGTGTGGTAAATGGATTCCATGCATCAAATATTAATGCAATTAAATTAAAAAAATAGCTTTTAAACGATCTTATTATTTCTTTTTTAGCATAGGTAAAAACCCTTTAAATCAACAATTTAATGCAAAATCACAAGATGTTGTGTTAAAAAGGGCTTATAATTACATTATCTTGTATAAATTGAACTTATGAAGTTTCAAACACAACTAGAATTTCCACAATTTAAAGGGGAGGCTTTAACGCAACTTCCTGACGATTTATTTATTCCACCAGAAGCTTTAGAAATTTACCTTGAAGACTTTTCTGGCCCAATGGATGTTTTACTTTACCTAATACAAAAGAGAGATATTAATATTCTTGATTTAGATATTTCAGAGATTACTGACCAGTACATTCAATATATTGAATTAATGGATGCTTTAAAGATAGAGCTTGCCGCTGACTATTTAGTAATGGCTGCAACCTTAGCTCAGATAAAATCTAGAATGTTAATTCCCCAGTCTGAAGAAGAAGAGGAAGAGCAAGATCCTCGATCTGAGCTAATTAAAAGACTGCAAGAGTACCAAAGGTATAAAACTGCGTCAGAATCTATTTCAAACTTGCCAAGAATAGATAGAGATTTTTTTCTTGCTACAACAGCTTTGCCAAAATTTAAAGAACCTGAAGCATCTATAAATATTACTCCCCAAGAACTTGCAACAATATTCCATGAAGTTACCACTCGGCCTAAATTTTCCTCACATCATGAAATTCATTTTGAAGAGCTTTCTACACAAGATAGGATTGCATTAATCTTGTCAATTCTCAGCAAAAGAAATGTAATCCAATTTTTTCAAACATATCAGAAAAAAGAAGGTAAACAGGGAGTTGTTGTTGCGCTATTAGCTTCTTTAGATTTAGCCAAAGATGGTCATCTTGAGCTTATTCAAAACAAAGACTCTAACCAACTTTATCTTAAATCAACAAATCGAGGAGTTCACTAGATGACTGATTTACAAAACTTACCAAATATTGTTGAATCTATTCTTTTTGGTGCGGGAAGACCGATGCGTTTGTCTGAGATGAAAACATTAATGGGATCTCAGAACATAGAAGTAGATTTGCCAAGCATCAAAGTTGCTTTAAATTCTCTAGAAGAAAAATATGCTGATAGCTCTATTGAAATTAAAGAGGTAGCATCTGGTTTTAGGATGCAAGTAAGAGAGAGTTATGGTGACTTTCTATATCCTTTATGGAATGACACCTCAAGCAGACTCTCCAAAGCATTAATGGAAACTGTTTCTATCATCGCTTATAAACAACCTGTTACCAGGGGAGATATTGAAGATATCAGGGGGGTTACTGTTAGCACTCAAATCATCAGATCCTTGCTTGATAGGGAATGGATTAAAGTAACAGGATATCGTGATGTTCCAGGTCGACCTGCATTGTATGAAACAACTAAAAACTTCCTAAATGATTTAAACCTCAAATCAATCAATGATTTGCCTGCATTGCCCGAGGCTTTACCTGCGGGTGATACCCTGGATCAACTAGAAGCTAGCTAGCTCTATGCTGCGACTGCAGAAATTCTTGGCTCAAGCTGGCTTAGGCTCAAGGCGTTCATGCGAGCAACTCATTAGGGATAATAAAGTCTATGTTAATGGCAAGTTAGCTGTTTTAGGAACCAAAGTAACCGAAACAGATGAAGTCACTTTTGAGGGTGAGAGAGTTCTTTTAAGAATAGCAGACTTAAAAGTAATCATGCTTAATAAACCCCGTGGAGTATTATCTTCAAAAAAAGATAGTAAGGAAATTAAACTTGTGTTTGATTTTCTTCCAAAAGTTCAAAATGAACCTGATTGGATTGCGGTTGGGAGGCTTGATATCAATACTTCTGGCTTAATGCTATTTACAAATGATGGAACTTTAGCCCATCAACTCATGCATCCGTCATTTAAAATTGACAGAGAGTATCTTGTAAGAGCAAGAGGCAATTTCAACGAGCAGAAGAAACAAAATATGCTCTCAGGAGTGAAAATTGAAAATGAAGTTTATAGATTCTCTGACATCATTCCAGGAGAAAAACAAAGCTCTAATCAATGGTTTTCAGTTTGTATGCTTACTGGAAAAAATCGTGAGGTGAGAAAACTTTTCGAGTCTCAAGATTTAGAAGTTAGTAGATTGAAAAGAGTGAGAATCGGGCCAATATTTTTACCCTCCACGCTTAGGGAGGGTGCATGCATGAACTTAACCGAATCACAAATTCAAGAACTCCAAAATTATGGAAAGTGATAAAGCTTACAAAGCTTTATTAAAAATCTCTACAGAAAAGAATTTTAATTTATTAAGAAGATATCTTGAGAAGTCAGATCCAATTGATATAAAGGTTTCATCATTGCCGTTAATTGAATACCTTTCATCGGTCGTAGTTAGTCAACAACTATCTACCAAAGCAGCAAAAACTATTTGGTCAAGAGTGCATCCTATTATCAAAAGGCATACCAATTTTATAAATTTAGGTACAGAACTTTGCTTAGCAGGCTTATCAAGATCAAAAGCAAATTATGTTATTGGGCTGATTGAGAATTCAAATTTATCTAATATGCAAAGAAAGGATTTAATCCATTTATCAAATATTGAATTTGAAAGCTTGCTCATTGCTAACAAAGGAATTGGACCATGGTCAGTCCAAATGGCTAGAATGTTTTATCTAGGTGACACAGATGTTATGCCTATTAACGATCTAGGTATCAAGAATGCACATAAGTATTTTTTTGGTGAGCATGATTTGAGTGAAAGATTTTATGAGCCATTTAGACCTTGGAGAACTTATTTAAGTCTTTTTATGTGGCAGTCACTTTCTTAGATAGATCATCATATTCGAAGTAATTCTCTTTTGACTCAGAGCTTTCTTCACTAAAAAACCATAAGTAACAATTTACAAGATCATTGGGAGTTTTGAGGGAATTAGGATTTTCAGCAGGTCTTGCAGATGCTCTCATTTTTGTTTGGGTTGCACCAGGATCAAAATTAAACACTTTAATAGAAGAGGTTGTTTCTAACTCATTGGCAAAAATTTCTGCTAATCCCTTTAAACCGAATTTTGAAACTGAGTAGGCACCCCAAAAAGCTCTACCCATATTTGCAACTCCAGATGAAGTAAAAATAATTCTTGGTAGTGTTGATGTTTCAAGAATTGTTTTTAGCGTTTTGGTAAGCAGAAAAGGAGCTCTTAGATTAACATTTAAAACCTCATCCCATCGTGATAATTCGTAATCTTCTAAAGTTGTCATTGTCCCCAAGATCGCTGCATTATGAATAATGCCGTCCAGCGAAGTAAATTCTTCAGCGATTGCATGGAGTATTTCATGTGCTGAATCATTATTCAGTAAACCAAGATCAGCCTGCACGATTAAGTGTTTTTGAGATGTCAAAGAGTTATCAAGTTGATCATAAACTTTGTCTAGCTTGGAAGAATTCCTGCCTAAGAGAATAATATTCGACCCTAACTTTGAAAACTCAATTGCCAAAACCTTACCAATTCCATCGGTTGCACCAGTAATAAGTATTGTTCTGCCAGAAAGATCCATTGCTATAGTTGTGAAATTAATTCATAAAGGTCGCTTGGATGATTGGCTCCAAGAATATGTTCGCTATGATCACTAGGTTGAATCGAATATCCAAAATAACAAGCAATAACCTGAGTTCCTGCATTTATTCCTGCCTCAAGATCTTTCTTATGATCGCCAACATAGATGCAGTCAGCAGGATGCAGGCCCAAATCTTTGCATCCTCTTAGTATTCCTTCAGGATCTGGTTTGATAGCATTTAAATGATCTGGACATATTAGAGTTTTGCAATTTCTAAAGGCAATCTCATTCATCAATATTTGCTTTGCAAAACGCAAGGGCTTGTTAGTTACAATTCCATAAGGGATATCATCCGTTTCTAATGACGCCAACATCTCTTCAATACCATCAAAAGCACCTCCATGTTGCAAGAGGTTTGATTCATATTCTTCTAGGAGCTCTTCTCTTAAATCAGCACACCGATCATCAGATATGTCAATGTTGAAGCCTAAGCTTGTTAGTTTCCAACTTCCATCAGATACATGGCTCCTTACGATTTCAGGATCAAGTTTTGGTTGATTATGCCTTTCAAGTAAATTATCTAAGCTTGCAATAAAGTCTGGAGCTGAATCTAAAAGAGTACCATCAAGGTCAAATAGCACGCCTTTAGGCATTTTTAGACCCATACATCATATAGTTAACTCCAAGGTCATTATTTAAATTTGCAGTATGGAAAATCGGATTGTAAAACATCCCCTTGCTTTCAATTAATTTGATGCCAGCATTTCGCATATACTTCTCTAGCTCTGATGGCTTAATAAACTTTTCCCATTCATGAGTTCCTTTGGGTAAAATATTAAAAATATATTCTGCACCAACAATTGCTGTAACAAAGGATCTGACATTTCTATTTAAAGTGGAAAGAAACATTTGGCCATTAGGTTTAAGAAGATCAGAGCAAGCTTTGATAAGCTTACCAGGATCTGGAACATGCTCAATTACTTCCAAGCAGGCAACAACATCAAAAGAGCCTTTTTCTTTTTTTACCAATTCTTCAGCAGTGATTAATTTGTAATCAATATTAATTTGCATTTTTTCTGCATGAAGTCGAGCAACACCAATATTGGCTTCTGTTACATCTATAGCAGTTACTTGAGCTCCTTTTGAAGTGAGAGCTTCTGCTAAGAGACCGCCACCACATCCTACGTCTAATACCTTAAGACCATTTACGGATGATTTTAGATCTATATAGTTTGCTCTTAGGGGATTAATTACATGCAAAGGTTTAAAGTCACCAGTTGGGTCCCACCAATTCTCGGCTATTTCGGCAAACTTATTTACTTCATTTTGGTCAATATTTTGAGTCATAAACACTACATTTTAAAGTGGCAGATTACATCATTGCATGCAAGAATAGGTAAGTTTATTATCTTTTATATAAGGAAGCTAACACTATGTCAGATAATCCAGTTGCAATTGTTACAGGGGGAAGCCGAGGTGTCGGAGCTGCGACAGCAAAAATGCTCTCTGAAAATGGTTGGAATGTTGTCATCACATGCTCCTCTTCTATTAAGGATGCAGACCAAGTAGCTAAAAATTGTACACATGAAAAAGCAGAGGTGATTGCATTGAAAGCTGATGTTTCAAAAGATATTGAGTGCATAGCCACCATTAACAAAGCTATTGAAAAATGGGGGAGAATTGATGCTCTCGTTAATAATGCTGGGACCACTAAATTTTCTTGGGATCATTCCGATCTTGGTAGCCTTACTGCTAAAGATTTTCAAGATATTTACGGTGTAAATGTTATAGGGCCATTTCAAATGATTAAAGCTGCAAAAGAGCATTTATTAAAAAGTGAAAATCCGTGCATTGTAAACATATCTTCTATTGCTGGAATAAAGGGAATAGGTAGTTCAATTGCTTATGCTTCTTCAAAGGGGGCTTTAAATACCATGACTTTATCCATGGCTAGGAACCTAGGACCAATTAGGGTAAATGCTGTGTGTCCTGGGTTTATTGAGGGGGAATGGTTGAAAAAAGGCATGGGTATTGAGATGTATGAAGGAACAAAAAAGCACATTCAAAACACAGCTCCTCTAGGCAAAACATGTTCTCCAGAGTCAATTGCTGAAATAATCATAAATTTGATTGAAAAGAGTGAATTAATTACAGGCCAGTTAATCACAGTGGATGGGGGAGTTAGCTTAAACTTATAGTTAAATTTTTAATTTATTGTAGTTCAGCTACATTAAAAATAACCTTAAAATATTGCTTTAATAGGATTTATTTTAAATATTGACAATAACCTTTAAATAATTTGCAATGAACTACAAGTTTCAATAATTAGTATTTTCATGCATATAGTTGCCTTAAAATCTCCAGACTCTAGAGATCACCGCTCAGTGATTCACCCAGATACAGTTAAAAAAATTATAGATTTACCTGGAGTAACTTTCTCGTTTGAGTCAGGAATAGGTAACGGAATTAATATCTCAGATCAAACTTTTATTGAGCTTGGTTTAAAAGCCATATCAAGAGATGAATGCTTGTCTCAGGGTAGTTTTATAATTACTCCATCATCATTAACCATCGAAGAATCAAATAAAATTCATAAAGGCTCTACAGTTTTGGGCATGCTTAATCCCTTTTATGCAGTTGATGAGCTAAAAGCGTTAAATCAATCAAGAATTAATGTTGTGAGTATGGAATTTATCCCAAGAATAACGAGAGCCCAAAAAATGGATGTCTTAAGTTCTCAAGCAAACCTTGCAGGTTATGCTGCAGTTTTAGAAGCTGCTCAGCATTTATCTTCCGCACTTCCAATGATGATGACAGCTGCTGGAACACTTAAACCAGCCAGAGTATTTGTGATTGGTGTAGGGGTTGCTGGTTTACAAGCTATAGCAACTGCAAAAAGATTAGGTGCTAGAGTCGAAGCATTTGATACTCGAGACGTTGTTGAAGAGCAGGTCAAATCTCTGGGTGCAAAGTTTGTAAAAATTGATTTAGGGGATACTGGTCAGACAGATCAAGGATATGCTAAAGAGCTTACTCCTGAGCAAATAGCAAAGCAAAAAGATCTTCAAAGCCAAGTATGTGAACGATCAGACATTGTTATAACAACAGCTCAAATTTTTGGTAGGCCTGCCCCTAAAATTATTGATCAAAGTACGATTAAAAAAATGAAACCCGGAAGTGTTATTTTTGATATGGCTGTTGAAACGGGTGGTAATGTGGAAGGATCTATTGTTGATGAGGTTGTAAATGTTAATGGGGTTAAAGTAGTTGGAGTTTCTTATTTAGCCTCTAAAGTATCTAGTCATGCTTCTTTTGCTCTCTCCAATAATATTATTAATTGGATCACTGATTTTTATAATGAAGAGACCACACAAATCGATTTTGATTTTGAAGATGAGGTGATACAGAGTAGCGTGCTAGCTTATGAAGGAAAAATTATGAATGAGAGGTTTGCATAATGGAAATATATATTTTATTGGGCTTTGTTTTATTGCTATCCATCTTCTTAGGTCTAGAACTTATCTCAAAAGTTCCCAGCACACTTCATACGCCTTTAATGTCAGGGGCTAACGCTATTTCTGGAATTGCATTGGTGGGCGCATTAATGCTTTCAAGCGCTGGCCAGATGCAAGATATATTAGCCTTTGGTGCAATATTATTTGCTTCAATAAATGTATTTGGTGGTTACTTAGTAACCAACAGAATGTTGAGTATGTTTAAGAAGAAATAAATTATGGAAAATATAGCTAATATTCAAGTCATTCAAAATATTGTTTACATCATTTCTTCTGTGATGTTCATTCTCGGAATTAAAATGCTTGGGAAGGAGGCTACAGCAGTTAAAGGAAATTATTTATCTGCTCTTGCCATGTTTTCTGCTGTTGGGATAACTTGCTTGAGCCTTGAGATAGATATAAAGATAATACTTGCAGGTATTTTATTAGGTGGTCTTATAGGTTCTTTAATAGCCATCAAAGTAAAAATGACAGCTATTCCAGAGATGGTTGCATTGTTTAATGGTTTTGGTGGCTTGGCAACATTTTTGATTGCATGGTCTCAATTCAATGAGCCTGGTAACTCCATCTATCAGCATGTCCTAATAATGTTAACAATTTACATTGGAGGCATTACATTTTCCGGTTCCCTAATAGCTTATGGAAAGCTTTCTGAAAAGTTAAAGCTTGGTAAAGGCTCCACGATTACTAATATTTTTATATCATTCTTTTATCTAAGTATGCCTGCTCTAATATATGTGGTAGCTGAGCCTTCTCTATCTGGGTTAATCCCACAAGTACCATCTTATTTTTCGATTTTTTTAGTTTTAACTCTAGTTGCTGGAATTGGTTTTGTAATGCCGATAGGTGGTGGAGATATGCCTGTTGTTATATCGCTGCTAAATTCACTTTCAGGAATTGCAGCAGCGTTCGCAGGTTTACTGCTACTCAATAATGTTCTAATTGTAGCTGGTTCATTGGTTGGAGCCAGCGGATTAATTTTAACTATTATTATGGCCAAGGCTATGAATAGAACCATCACCAATATTCTATTTGTTGGATACGCATCATCCAGCCAAACAGGCTCTTCAGAAGAGCAGGGTGAAGTTAAACCCATTACCTCTGATGATGCATACTTAATCCTAGAAAATGCATCTAGTGTTTTGGTGGTTCCCGGATATGGTATGGCAGTTGCTCAAGCTCAGCATGTTGTTCGAGAAATGGGAGAGCTGTTAGAGGAGAATGGCACAGAAGTAAAATATGGTATCCATCCTGTTGCCGGGCGTATGCCTGGTCACATGAATGTTTTGTTAGCAGAAGCAAATGTCTCGTATGATTTACTCGCCGAACCAGAAGATGTTAACCCTTCCATGGATACAATAGATGTAGCAATAGTAATTGGCGCTAATGATGTTGTTAACCCTTCAGCTACCGAGGAGGAAGGTAGCCCAATATATGGAATGCCGATCATAGAAGTTCATAATGCTAAGACAGTTTTTGTTCTTAAAAGATCAATGTCTTCTGGCTTTGCTGGAGTTCAAAATCCATTATTTTTTAGAGAAAATACTAGAATGTTATTTGGCGATGCAAAGGAATCAATTGGCCAAATCGTAGCTGAATTTAAAGACTAAATTCCCCCCGAAGTATGTTAAAATTTAACCTTAATTAAGGGAATTTTCTGCACGTAAAAAATATCAATTTTAAGGTTAAAAAATGACTGATTTTGCAAAACAAATCTTACCAATAAACATTGAAGATGAGCTTAAAACTTCATATTTAAGTTATGCAATGAGTGTCATTCATGGAAGAGCGCTTCCAGATGTAAGAGACGGTCTTAAACCAGTGCATAGAAGAATTTTATATGCACAACATATTCTTAGAAATACTTATCGACAGCCTTATAAAAAATCAGCAAGAGTGGTCGGTGATGTAATAGGTAAATATCATCCTCATGGTGATTCAGCTGTGTATGAGGCAATGGTCAGAATGGCCCAAGATTTTTCAATGAGATATACCTTGGTCGAGGGGCAAGGTAATTTCGGTTCTATCGATGGAGACTCTCCTGCTGCTATGCGTTATACCGAAGTTAGAATGGCAAAAATTACAGACATGATTCTCAATGATATTGAGAAAGAAACGGTAAGTTATTCTCCTAACTATGACGGAACAGAGCAGATCCCTGATGTAATGCCTACTCGAATTCCAGCTCTGCTTGTTAATGGCTCATCAGGCATCGCGGTTGGCATGGCAACAAATGTACCCCCTCATAATTTAACAGAGGTATTAAATGGATGTTTGCTTTTATTGGACAATCCAAAAGCTAGTATTGATGAAATCATTCAAATCATTACCGGTCCTGATTTTCCAACAGGCGGCACTATAGATGGAAGAATTGGAATATATGAGGGCTATAAAACTGGCAGAGGAATTATTCATGTCCGCGCTAAAACTTCTGTAGAAGAAGATAAATCAGGAAAGAGCTCATTGATAATTAATGAGATACCTTACATGGTAAATAAAGCAAAGATGCTGGAAAGAATTGCTGAGATGGTAAAAGAAAAGAAGATCGATGGAATCAGTGAAATCAGAGATGAATCAGATAAAGATGGTCTTAGGGTAGTGATAGAGGTAAAGCGCGGAGAGTCTGTTGAGGTTTTAGAAAATAATTTATTTGCTCAATCACAATTAGAACAATCCTTTGGTATTAATTTTACTGTACTTGTGGATGGTCAGCCCCGAGTATTAAACATTAAAGAAATCCTTCAAGAATTTATAAAACATAGAAAAGATGTAGTTACTAAGAGAACTAAGTTTGATCTTAGAAAGGCAAAAGAGAGAGGTCACATTGTTGAGGGATTAATGGTTGCAATTGCCAACATTGATGAAGTTATTAAAATAATTAAAAAATCTAAAGACACTAAGATTGCAGCAACTGAGCTATGCAAGAAATCATGGAAAGCTGGTCCAATTGAGGCAATTCTTAAAAAAGCTGGTAAGGACGCTTGTCGCCCCAAAGGTTTATCGTCTGAATATGGTATCAAAGGAAAAAGCTACAAACTATCTCCTGCTCAAGCTAAGTCAATACTTGAATTAAGACTTGGGAGACTTACTGGTTTAGAGCAAGATAATCTTTCTGAGGAGTTTAATGAAATTCTAGCTGTGATTTTAGAGCTTCAGAAAATTCTTGACGACAAAAATACGCTCTTACAGTTAATCAAAGATGAACTCATAGAAGTTAGAGAAAATTTTGGCGATGAGAGAAAAACTAACATTAATGACACTCGTCACGACATCTCCAATGAAGACTTAATTCCAGAAGAGACACGAGTTTTAACTTTATCAAGGAGTGGTTACGCTAAAACTCAACCACTTGATGAATATAGAGAGCAGCGAAGGGGTGGAGTAGGCAAAGCTGGCGCATCAGTCAAGGAAGAAGACTTAATTCAAAATCTCTATGTTTTGAGTTCTCATAGTCAACTTCTTTGCTTTACAACTAAAGGAAAAGTTTTTTGGTTAAAGGTATATGAGATCCCTGTGGCAAGCAGAACATCCAAAGGAAGGCCTTTAGTCAATATGTTGAAGCTAGATGATGATGAGACAGTAACTCAAATCTTACCTGTGGATGAGTTCTCAGAAGATAAATTTATTTTTATGGCAACCCGAAATGGAGTTGTAAAAAAAACAAATCTAAATTTATTTCATAAAAAATACAAATCTGGAATAAAGGCAATTCGGTTAGATGACGATGATAAATTGGTTGGAACAGTAATAACTAATGGAGATAATGATATTTTACTCTCATCCTATTCCGGGAAATTGATCAGATTTCATGAATCCAAAGTTCGTCCTATGGGCAGAACTGCAAGAGGAGTAAAAGGAATAACACTTAAAGATGGCATGAAAGTTATTTCTTTAATGATTGGTGATCCCTCTAAGACCATTTTATGTTTGTCTGAAAATGGTTTTGGCAAGAGAACAAAGCTTGAAGATTTCCCTTCATATAACCGCGGCGGGCAAGGTGTTATTGCTTTGAAGACTAGCGAGAGAAACGGAAACATGGTTTCAGCAGTCTCTGTGGACGAGAATGATGGGATTATGCTTATCAGTGATAAAGGAACATTAATAAGGACTGCCATTGGTCAAATACCTACCCTAGGAAGAAATACTCAAGGTGTTAAGGTGATTTCTCCTAAAGATGGAGAAAAGTTAATCGAGGGCGTTAGAATTCCTCCTGAAGAAGAAGAGGAATAATGAGAAAATGGAACTTTTCAGCAGGTCCTGCTGCAATTCCTGAAGCTGTTTTAAAAGAAGCTCAATCCGAGATGCTGGAATGGCAAGATTCTGGCATGTCAGTAATGGAGATGAGCCATAGATCCTCTGATTACATAAACATAGCTAGTAAAGCACGGCAAGACTTAATAGATCTATTAGAAATCCCAAGTGATTATCAAGTTTTGTTTCTTCAAGGAGGAGCAACTCTTCAATTCTCTATGATTCCAATGAATTTTGGATCAAAGAATATTGCTGACTACGCTCTTACTGGTAGTTGGTCAAAAAAAGCTATTAATGAGGCATCAAAAATAATAGATGTAAATGTCGTCACAAGTTCTGAATCATCTAATTTTGATCATGTGCCAAATGAAGAAGGTTGGAACTGTTCAGAAGATGCGGCATACCTTCATTATGTCGCCAACGAAACAATCCAAGGTAATGCGTTGCATTCCCCTCCAACAACAAAAGCACCACTTATAGCAGATATGTCATCAGTGATTTTAAGTGAGCAGATTGACGTATCAAAATTCTCTATGATTTATGCAGGCGCTCAGAAAAATATCGGCCCAGCAGGATTAACTATTTGTATTATTAAAGATAGTTTTTTGAAAAAAGCCTCTAATGAATTGCCAGGCATGCTTCAGTATGAAAAACATGCTAGTGCTGAATCAATGTTTAACACTCCACCAACTTTTGCATGGTACTTATCTGGCAAAGTTTTTGCATGGCTAAAAGATAAGGGAGGCCTAAAATCTATAGGCGAGATTAATAAGCTTAAAGCGCAGAAACTATATGATTTCATAGATCAATCAGATTTTTTTTCAAATCCTATTTCTAAAGAAAATAGATCGATAATGAACATTCCTTTTCTTTTAAGAAACTCAGAATTGGACTCTGAATTCTTGCATGATGCTGAAAATGCAGGTTTACTTAACTTAAAAGGACACAGGTCAGTTGGCGGGATGAGAGCAAGTATTTATAATGCTATTCCAATTGAAGCAGTAGAAACATTGATTAATTTCATGGGAGATTTTCAATCTAAGCACGGATAAAGTTGTGAGTAAGAATAAAATTAAACCTATAAGGCAGAAAATTGATGCAATAGATCATCAAATTTTAAAGCTTGTTCAAAAAAGAGGCTCTTTAGCTCAAAAAATAGGTGACCTTAAGGGCTTGGTAAAATCTAATGAGTCTTTTTATAAGCCTGATAGAGAAGCAGAAATCTTAAGAAATATTTCTAAGCTCAATAAGGGTCTAATTTCAGAAAAAAAAATTCAACATATTTTTAAAGAAATTATTTCTTCTTGCCTATCATTAGAAGACGAAATGACTATCGCATATCTTGGCCCAGAAGGTACACATTCTGAAGGAGCAGTGATTCAGCAATTTGGCTCTTCGCCAGCCCGATCACCTAGAGCAACCATTGAAGATGTTTTTCATCAAGTTAGAACTGGATCAGTAAACTTTGGCATTGTGCCAGTCGAGAATTCTTCAGAGGGAGTTGTAAACGCAACTTTGAATTCTTTAGCGGACGAAGATTTAAAAATTTGCGGTGAAACTTATCTGCCTATTCATCATCAACTCGCCTCGGCAAAAAAATTTAAGTTAACTGATGCTCAAGTTATTGCATCACATCCTCAAGCCCTCGGTCAATGTAGCAAGTGGCTGGATGCAAACCTGCCGAACGCTAAGAGAGAGATAACAACCAGCACATCAGAAGCTGCAAAGTTATCTAAAACTCAACAAAAAACACTATGTATAGTTAGCTCTTTGGCAGTTAAAAAATATAAACTTCATCATTACAAAAAAAATATTGAAGATTTTTCTAATAACAACACTAGGTTTTTAGTTATTGGAAAGATTGATGCTGGGCAAACTAAAAATGATAAAACATCATTCTTAATTCAAACAGATAACCAGCCAGGAGCATTAATTAAGATTCTTGAGCCATTTAATAAAAGAAGAATTAATTTAGAAAGAATTGAAACGCGCCCATCAAGAGAATCAAAGAATGCTCATAATTTTTTTATAGATAGCAGTGGGCACTACAAGGATGCAAATCTTAAGCAAGTCATTACTAGCTTAAACAAATTAGGTGCATCTGTTCGTATTCTTGGCTCATATCCATCTGACTCATGAGTTCAGATATTCTTAATAATTTAAATCCTGGGATTGAAGATCTTCATCCATATGAGCCTGGCCGTTCAATTGAAGAAGTTGTTGCAGAATTTGGTCATGACGAGGTAGTTAAACTAGCTAGCAATGAAAATCCACTTGGAGCATCTCCCAAAGCGCTTTCAATTTTAAAAGGGCTTGAAAATGATTTACATTTATATCCTGATGGTAATGGAGCAAAGCTTAAAGAAGAAATCGCCAATCATGAGAATGTTTCATTTGATAATATTATTATAGGCAATGGCTCTAATGAGATTTTGGAATTAGCAGCTAGAGCTTTCCTTAATCCAAATACATCATCTATTGCCTCAAAGCACGCGTTTGCAGTATATAAAATTGTTACTCAATCTTCAGGGGCATCATTAATTGAAGTTCCTACATATAATTGGGGCCATGATTTAAAATCATTTAGAGATTATTTAGAGCCTAGCACAAGAGTTATTTTTATTGCTAATCCCAATAACCCAACTGGTACATACAACAATCACGAAGAAGTTTATTCTTTGTTAAAAAAAGTTCCTTCGTCCGTTTTGGTTGTATTAGATTGCGCATATTTTGAGTATGTAACTAAAGATGATTACGTCAAACCTTTAGATCTTCTAGATGAATTTGAAAATTTATTAATTACAAAAACATTTTCTAAAATTCACGGTTTGGCCAGCATTCGAGTTGGATATGGTATTGCTAATCCATCTTTAATTGAGGTTCTCAATCGAATAAGACAACCTTTCAATGTAAATTCTATCGCTCAAGCGATGGCTTCAATAGCAATTAGTGATCATGAGCACATTCGAAAAAGCATAGAGCTAAATTCACAACAGAATGAATTTTTATTTGATCAATTAACTAAACTTGGGCTTGACTGCATTCCCTCTGTTGGGAACTTTATTACTTTCAAGGGAAACTTTTCAGGTAGAGAAATGTTTAACAAACTCATGAAAAAGGGAGTCATTGTAAGATCTGTTGATTTGTATGATATGAAAGACTTTATAAGAGTCACAATTGGAACAGAGTCTGAAAACTTGAAATTTCTTAAAGCATTAGAAGAGCTTTTATGAAAATCATTATTATTGGCCTAGGGTTAATTGGTGGATCAATAGCAAAAACTTTATCAAGCTCTGAGGGTTATGAGGTCTTAGCTTTTGATTTAGATCAAAATAGCATCAAGCATGCATTAGATAATCAATCCATTCATGGCTTAATTAATTCTCTAGATGAGTTAGAAAAGACTGAATACGAAGATTCATTGGTAATTATTTCGACTCCTCCGAGCGCAACTAATGACATTATAAAGTCTTTAGATTTCTTGTTTAATTCTTCAGTTACTATCACTGATACGTCAAGTACTAAAAGTTCTCTAAATAAAACTTTGCAAGAATTTAATTTCCCAGAAAATGTTATCTCCTCTCATCCTGTAGCAGGATCTCATCTTTCAGGCGAAGCAAATTCAATTGTTGATCTTTTTAACGGAAAATCAACAATTTTGTCTTATCACGACTCCGTAGCACCTCAGCATGTAGATCGAGTTAAAAGCCTTTGGAGAGCACTTGGATCAAGCATTACAGTATTGGATCCTGAGTTGCACGATCAAATATTTGCATACTCTAGCCATCTTCCTCATGTTGCCGCATATGCATTGTTAAATACTTTAAAAGGGCTTGAACAAGATGATCTCTCAGATTTTTCAGGTGGTGGTCTCGGAGAATTTTTGAGATTGGTATCATCCTCACCCGAAATGTGGACAGATATTTTTTCATTGAATGAAAAAAATATTGCCTTAGCAATAGATGATTTGATGAAAAGTCTTAGTATTTTGAAGGATAAGATTGGAAGTGATCCTCAGACCCTTAAAGCTTTTTTAGATGAACTTAAAGATTTCAAGGAATCAAACTATTGAATTTAACTACGTCTATCGACAATAAGATTTCTGGGACAATTCAATGTCCTGGAGATAAATCTATCTCGCAAAGAGTTCTAATGATCGGAGCTTTAATGAATCAAGAAATGATGGTTGATGGTTTCTTGCATGGAGAAGATCCGCTTTCAACAATGAATGCTCTCAATCAAATTGGAGCAGGTATTACAGTTGATGAAAATGGCTTGGTTCAATTTTGTAGAAGAAATTATATTTTTCAACATTGTGACGAATCGCTTAATCTTGGTAATTCTGGAACAGGCTTGCGTCTTATGTTGGGTTTGACTGCTGGCATTGGATTAAATCTTTCATTTTGTGGCGATGAATCTTTATCTTCTCGACCAATGAGCAGGGTAATAAAACCATTAACTGAAATGGGTGCAAAGATTGAATCATCAAATGGCAAGTTACCCATTTCAATATCCGCAACATCACTTCACAACCAATATACCTATGAGTTACCAGTAGCAAGCGCTCAAGTAAAATCAAGCATCTTATTGGCTGGTCTTGCCTCAGGCTCAGGTATTCAAATTACTGAGCCCATTCAAACAAGAGACCATACAGAAAGAATGTTAAATCACTTTGGTGCAAATTTAGAAATTCGCTCAGAGGGCAGTAAAAATATTATCCAATTGGCGACCTCAAATCATTTAAAGGCTAAAAACTATACAGTGGTAGGTGATATTTCTTCAGCAGCTTTTTTGATAGTTGCTGCTTTAATTAGTAATTCATCGGGACTTAAGATTACTAATGTCGGCATGAATCCTTCTAGAACTGGGGTGCTTGAAGCCTTAAAAAAAATGGGCGCAAATATTGTGGTTTCAAATCAAAGATTAGAGTCAGGAGAGCCATGTGCTGATCTAGAAGTTAAAAAATCTATCCTTAAAGGAGTTGAGCTATCCGGAGAAATTATCCCTAACATCATTGATGAAATACCTATTTTGTCTATTGCTGCTGCATTTGCTGAGGGCGAAACGCTAATTAGAGATGCTGCGGAATTAAGAGTTAAGGAATCAGACAGATTGCAAGCTGTATCAGATGGTTTTAGCATACTTGGAATTGCTCATAAAAATTTTGATGATGGTATGTCTATTATGGGAACTTCAGAGAAACTTTATATCGAAGAGCCAATTAATATTGAATCTCATGATGATCACCGCATTGCAATGAGTTTTTTGATTGCTGGCTTAAAATGCTCAAGACCAATCACTGTAAAGAATTGTAAAAATATATTTACATCATTTCCTAATTTTATGGAGCTAACTTCTTCTATAGGATATAAGCTTGAAAAATAATAATATTATTACCATTGATGGGCCATCCGCATCAGGAAAAGGTTCCCTAGCAAAAGCATTGGCTAAAGAACTTGATTTTATTTTATTAGACAGCGGTTTGCTGTACCGAGCATACTCTTATTGTTTTGAACAGAGTCAAAACCATGCTACAGCAAAGAACCTATTTTCAAATTTACAAATTAATAGCATGGATCATCAGATGCATGTTTTTGAGAGTAATAAAGATATTACTTCAATTCTTAGACATGAAAATGTTGCTAAATCAGCGTCTATATTAAGTGGTTTAAAGGAAACAAGAGATAATTTAATAAGCTTTCAAAGAGACCTAGCCAGCGATCATGGATTAGTTGCAGATGGTAGAGATATGGGTACTGTTGTATTTCCAGATGCTGGGACTAAAATTTTTTTAGTTGCTGATGCAGAAGTAAGGGCAAAGAGAAGGTTTTTAGAGTTGCAGAATGCGGGTCAAGACGTTAATATGCGCGATCTAATTGATGATATTAGATTGCGAGACGAAGCAGACAAGGCAAGAGAAATATCTCCCTTGATGCCAGCAAATGATTCCATTGAAGTGAATTCCTCCAATCTTACTCCTCAAGAAGTAAAGGAAATTGTTTTAAAAATTTATAAAGAAAACACCAAGGAAGATTAAAAAATATGTCAGAAAGCTTTGCTGCACTTCTAGATGAAAGTCTAGGCACACTTGAAATGCAACCCGGCTCCATTGTCACAGGAGTTGTTTTAGATGTTGATAAAGAATGGGTGACAGTCCATGTTGGATTGAAATCAGAGGGAGTTATTTCTCTTGATGAGTTTAGAAATAACGACGGATCAGTAGAAATTCAATCTGGTGATGAGGTTCAAGTTGCTCTAGAGGCAGTCGAAGATGGGTATGGAGAAACAAGAATTTCTCGAGAAAAAGCTAGAAAAATTGGTACCTGGAAAAAACTTGAAGAGGCCTTAGAAACAGGAGAGTTTGTTGAAGGAAAGGTTTTAACTAGAGTCAAAGGCGGTTTTTCTGTTGAAGTTGATGTTGTCAAAGCTTTTTTGCCTGGATCTCTTGTTGATATAAGGCCTGTTAAGGAAGCACCGGAGCTTGAGAATACTGTTCAAGAATTTAAAGTCATTAAATTAGATTACAAAAGAAACAATGTTGTTCTTTCAAGAAAAGCTGTATTAGAGAAAATTAATTCTGCTGAAAAGGTTGAATTGTTAAAAAATCTTGATGAAGGTCAAATCGTTAAAGGTATAGTTAAAAACTTAACTGACTACGGAGCTTTTGTTGATCTCGGTGGTTTAGATGGCTTATTGCACATAACAGATATTTCATGGTCAAGAGTAACTAACCCATCTGAAGTGTTAAGCCTTGGTGATGAAATTGACGTAAAAATCCTCAGTTTTGATAAAGAAAAGCTTCGAGTCTCACTCGGATTAAAACAAATTCAAAATGATCCATGGGAAACAATTGAAGGTAAATATTCGGTTGGTGGCGTATATGAGGCTATAGTTTCAAATCTAACTGACTATGGGTGTTTTGCTGAGCTTGAACAGGGCGTTGAAGGATTAATACATTTATCAGAGCTGGATTGGACCAATAAGAATATCCACCCATCAAAGGTCGTTGATTTAGAAGAAAAAATTAAGGTTATGGTTTTAGAGATTGATCATGATAAGAGAAGAATCTCACTTGGCTTAAAGCAAACTAAACCAAATCCTTGGACGGAATTTGCCAACAAATATGGTCTGGGTGATTCTGTTGAAGGCAGCATTAAGTCCGTAACTGATTTTGGAATCTTTGTTGGTCTAGAGGGTGACATTGACGGCCTTATCCACCTTTCTGACATTACTGAAGATGAAAATCCTACTGAAGCAATGGAAAATTATAAAAAAGGTGACAAGCTCTCATGCATTATTTTTGGAATTGATGCTGAAAGAGAAAGGATTTCACTCAAGCTTAGTGCTTAATTTTTTCCTAATATTTGCATTAAAAGAAATTTTGATCATAGAAACTAATTGCCCAGGTGGTGGAATTGGTAGACACAAGGGACTTAAAATCCCTCGAAGGCAACTTCGTGCCGGTTCAAGTCCGGCTCTGGGCACCATCATATCTAACTTTTCATGATTAACTTTCTTAATCCTAGCCTTGAAAAACCCTACATTCTTTTTCAGTCTCTTTATCAAAAAGCTTTAGACCATGGTCAAAAAGGGGTAGAAGCTATTTCAGTTTCCTCATTCAACAAAGGAGCTAATGAAGTAGAAGCACGGTATGTTAATCTTAAATATATTGATGTTAATGAATGGATCTTTTTTTCAAATTATAATTCTCCTAAAGGCCAACAGTTTGAGTCTCATAACCAAGTCTCTGTTCTTATTTACTGGGAAAGCATTAATACTCAAATAAGAATGAAAGCAAAAATCTCTAAAACATCATCTGAGTTTTCTGATAAACATTTTCAAGGGCGAACCAAGGAAAAAAATGCATTAGCAATAAGCTCTAATCAATCTCAGGTTATTGGCTCTTTTGATGAGGTTACAAAAAATTTTAATGAAACTTTAGAAGTCATGACCTCTGAAACACATAGACCAGATTTCTGGGGAGGCTATTCTTTCATTCCATATTATTTTGAGTTTTGGCAAGGTCACGAAAATAGATTAAATAAAAGGCATGTCTTTAAGCTGCAAGATGATCAATGGAAGGAGCAATTACTCCAGCCATAAGGTTGTTTTCTTTTTATGAATAATGCTATAAAATCCCACTCAATGTTAAATCACTTAACAATTCATTTCTTAAATCAAAGTTACTTTGATTAATCTCTTGCATACCATATAAGGTTTTAAGCTATCGTTTTGAAGAAAAAATCAACGACTCCTATAAATAACAAAATCTATGCAAAAGAGGTTATGTTGATTGGCTCCAATGGAGAAAAATTAGGATTATTAGCTATTGATGATGCTTTAGAAGAAGCGCAAAAGAAAAGCCTTGATTTAGTTCAAGTTTCACCTTCTGATGCTCAGCCAGTAGTTTGTAAGCTTTTAGATTTTGGTAAATTTCAATTTGAAAAGAAAAAAAGCACTGGTGGTACTAAAAAACCAAAAAAACAATCCTTAAAAGAGATTAAGTTTCGTCCAACCACTGATATTGGAGATTACAATATTAAATTAAAAAAGATAAAAAGCTTTATTAATGACGGAGATAAGACTAAAATCAGCGTTCGATTTAGAGGTAGAGAAATCTTGAATAGTAATTTAGGCCTTGATCTCTTAAATCGATTGAGGGAAGACCTACAGGATATTGCTCAAGTAGATCAAGAGCCATCTCTTGAAGGAAGACAGTTATTGATGGTTCTCTCACAAATTAGAAAGAAATAATTATGGGTTATAAATTAAAAACACATTCAAGTGCTAAAAAGCGTTTTAAGGCTACTGGCAGTGGTTTAAAAAGAAGAAGTGCATCTCGCGCTCATATCTTGACCAAGCAAACAACAAAAAGGAAGCGTCATAACCGCGGAATGATTAAGATGGCTGACGAGACAAAAAAAATAGCTCAAAAACTTTTATATAATATTTAAACATCATGCCAAGAGTAACCAAAGCATTAGCTGCAAAAACAAAACATAAGAAAGTGCTAAAAGCGACTAAGGGTCACTATGGCGCAAGAAGCAGATTATTTAAGACTGCTAAACAATCTAATATTAAAGCACTGCAATATGCGTTTAGAGACAGAAGAAATAAGAAGAGAACTTTTCGATCATTATGGATTTCAAGAATCTCAGCAGCTTTGCTACCTTTAGAAGTTTCTTATAGCAGATTTATCAATCAGCTTTCTAAAGCAAATATAAAGCTAGACAGAAAATCTTTAGCCGCCATTGCATTTTCCGATCCTGACACTTTTAAGAAAATCGTAGAAAAAGTCAGGGTATAATGTTCTCATGCAAATCCCTCAGGATTTAATTGAAACAGCCGCGCTTAAATTAAAATCCATTCAATCAGAGGCTGAATTTTTTCAACTAAGATCTAAGTTTCTTGGTAAGAAATCCTTTGTTGTTTCTTCATTCTCTAAGCTTAGAGACCTCAAGTCGGAAGAAAAAGTAATTGCTGCAAAAGAACTTAATATTCTTAAAAATAACTTAACTAAATTGTTTGAGACTGCTTTTACTGATATGGAAGGTAAGAGTGATATCGTGCAATTGGATGTAACACTTCCAGCCGATCCATTTAATGTGGGTTCTGAGCATCCAATAACAAAAATTTCACAAAAAGTTATTAAATATTTCACTCCTTTAAATTACCAAATTTTTTCTGGCAATGAGATTGAGACAGACTTTTATAATTTTGAAGCATTAAATTTTCCTGAGAATCATCCTGCCAGGCAAATGCATGACACTTTTTATCTAAACTCTAAAAGCAAATCACAGTATTTATTAAGAACACATACCTCGAACACACAAGTCCATGCAATGCTTTCTGAGGATTTGCCGTTATATATGCTTTCTCCCGGTAGAGTCTTTAGATGTGATTCCGATACTACCCATCTTCCAATGTTTACTCAAATTGAAGGTTTGGTCGTAGACGAGGGAGTAACATTTGGAGATTTAAAAGGAATCTTGATTGACTTCTTGGAAGACTTCTTTAATGAAAAAATGGAAGTCAGGTTTAGACCTTCTTATTTTCCATTTACAGAACCTTCTGCAGAGGTAGACATAAAATTTGGTAACAAGGGATGGCTAGAAATTTTAGGCTGCGGTATGGTTCATCCCAATGTGCTGGAGGGTTGTAATATTGATACTAAAAAATATCGTGGCTTTGCCTTTGGCATGGGAGTTGAGCGCCTAGCTATGCTTTATTATGGTGTAACGGACATCAGAGAGTTTTACTCTTCAAATTTAGACTTTTTAAATCAATTTCATTCATGAAAATTCAATACTCATATTTAAAGAATTTTCTTCAGACCAAGCTTAGCCAAAAAAAACTTGAACATGTATTTACTCAAGTTGGCTTTGAGTGTGAGATTAATGGAGATTTAATAGAATTCGACATAACTCCAAATCGAGGAGATGTATTATCACTTAGGGGTTTGGAAAGAGAGTTTTACGCCTATCAAGTTAAAAAAACTAAAAACCGCTTTGAAACCTTTAAATTAAAACTTCACAAAGACAATAAGATCATCAATCAAGTTGATCACTCTGGTTGCGGGAACTATCACTTAATGTTAATTGAAGGTCTGCAAAAAATAAAAAATCTAGATGCTAAAAAGCAAAGTTTTATAGAATCGGCTGGCATGCCTTTAATTCATCCCTTAGTTGATTTGGGTAATTATGTGATGTTGGAGATTGGAGCTCCTATGCATGTATTTGATTTAGATAAATTAGAGTTACCTATAAATGTTAAATTTCCCTCATCAAAGAAAAATTCACTAGAGGTTATAGGTGGTGATTTAAAAGATGTTCAATCTACCTCCCTAACAATTCAAGATCAATCTGGCATTCAAGCTATTGCTGGCATCATAGGCAGTGAAAGATCTGCAGTTTCATCTAATACTTCTAAAATTGCTGTAGAAGCGGCTTTTTTTAAACCCGAAACTATTGTTAATCAAGCCAGAAAATACGGCCTTGCAACCGATGCTTCGCATCGTTTTGAAAGAGGTGTAGATCCAGAAATTCAGCAACTAGCTATAGAAAGATATGCATTTTTATTAAATCAAATAGCTACATACGATTCAATCAAACTTTATCATTCAAAGTCTAAAAAAACTAAAAAGAAAAATGTGCGTCTTAATATAGATAGATTCAATAATTTTTCCGGTCTAAACATAAAGGCAAGGCAAGCGATTTCTATATTACGCAACTTAGGCTTTGAAATTGCAGCCAATAGGTCAAAAAGTCTTGTTTTCAATATTCCTAGTCACAGATTTGATATTTCTCTTGAAGAAGATTTATATGAAGAATTATTGAGGTGTTATGGCTATGACAATATCCCTATATCGAAACCCAAGGCTGGACCAATAATCAAAAATAAAAAAGATAATGCATTAGATAATTTTAGACTTGGGCTTGTTCATGCTGGCTTTAAAGAGCTTATGCATATGCCATTTGTTTCAAAAAAATCTTTTCAGCAATTAAATTCTAAGGATTGGACTGCCGCTGAACTTCAAAATCCCATCAATGAAAATGAACCATTTCTTAGAGGAAGTCTTTTTACATCCCTCTTTAGCGCAATAAATAATAATATAAAGAAAGGATACTCATCTATTAAAGTTTTTGAAGCAGGAAATGTATTCAAAAAAGAAAAAAAAGGTTTTGTTCAATCGCTACATTTATCAGGAATTACCTATCACCACGAACCCATTCAAACATGGAGTCAGAAACAATATTTATATGACTTCTTTTCAATGAAGGCTGAAATTTTAAAGCTATTAAAAACA
The DNA here is from genome assembly GCA_902595065.1 of uncultured SAR86 cluster bacterium. Classification (GTDB taxonomy): domain Bacteria; phylum Pseudomonadota; class Gammaproteobacteria; order Magnimaribacterales; family D2472; genus D2472. The sequence goes on along the minus strand of CACJOM010000001.1, from coordinate 239,613 downwards.
CTAGGCATGCATAATGCAGAATTTTACAAAACAAGTTCAGTAATGCCATTCAATGAAAATGCATTAGGGATATTTGTGGGTAAACAAAAAATTGGATTAATTGGTGAAATAGACCTTTCTATTACAGATAAGTTAATCAAAAAAGCAGCCTTTGGATTTGAAATTTACCCAGATAAAATATCATTATTTTTGAAGAATCCAAAAATTAAAAAGACAAGTAAGTTCCCTCTATCATCTAGAGACATTAATATTATTTTAGATAAATCTATTTCTTATAAAGAGGTTGAAAATTTGATTGCCCAAGGAGCAATTAAAAACCTGACATCATTCAAACTTATTAATACTTTTGAGGGAAAAGATATACCAAAAGACTGTGTTAGCATGACATTAAGATTTATCTTTCAAAGTAATACCAAATCTTTATTAGAGTCTGAAATTAATGATTCAATTCAAATGATATTGAGGTTATTAGAAAAAAGATTGGATGCTAAAATAAGGTCATGAATTTGACCAAAAAGCATCTAAGCGCAACATTAAAAAAAGAATTAAAGCTTTCTGTTGATATCTCTGACTCTTTGGTAGATGAATTTTTTCAAGCCATCAAAATGACCCTAAGATCTCAAAAGAATCTTAAGCTTTCTGGATTTGGTTCTTTTGAAACCTATGTAACAAAAGAAAGGATGGGTAGAAATCCAAAGAGCATGGAAAATTACAGAATTCCATCTCAAAATAAAGTACGTTTTAGCCCAACCTCAAAAGCTAAATATTTTTTAAATTAAAAATGAAAAAGCAGGTGCAAAACTTTAACAAATCTGATTTAGCTATCCATTTATCAAGAAAATTTCCGTCTTTAAATGATGAAATAATTATTGAAGGCATTGATTTAGTGCTGCAAGAAATTATTAATACTGTTGCACTAGATAATAGGGTTGAAATAAGAGGCTTCGGCTCATTCTCAAAAAAAACAATCAGACCAAGAAGATTTATTAATCCTAAAACAAAACAAGAATCTTATTTAGGCGAAACTTCTATTATGCATTTCAAAGCTTCTAAAAAACTCCTTCAAATCAATGACTGATCCAAGAATAATTGTAGCAATTGATACATATGATCTTATAGAAGCTAATGCGATCTTAGATCAACTTAATCCAGATCTTTGTAAAGTTAAAATAGGAAGTGTGGTTTTTAATTCAATAGGTAAATCATTTTTAAAGGAAGTATCTTCGCGCGGTTTTAAAATCTTCTTAGATTTAAAACTACATGACATACCAAACACTGTTCATGAAGCAATCTTAGGCTTTCGTGATTGCGATATTGATATGCTGACTGTTCATATATCAGGTGGCGAAGAGATGCTTAAGAAAGCTATGCTTGCAGGGAAATCCATTGATGCAAAAGTTATTGGGGTATCGATACTTACAAGTTTAGAAGAGTCAGACACAATGGCTTTATTTAATAATAAACTTAATCATCAAATTAAAAATTTATTTCAAATAGCTGTTAAAGCAAATTTAGATGGAGTTGTTTGTTCACCTCATGAGCTAGAAATGTCCAATAAAATGTTGAATTTTGATTCAATAAAAATCACACCAGGAATCAGAGATATTAAAGTACAAGATGATCAAGCAAGAATTATGACTGCAAAAGAGGCTATTGATAAGGGCGCTACTTTTTTGGTGATAGGTAGACCAATTACCCAAGCTCAAAATATCTCAAGAGCATTAAATACTTTTAGTGATTCAATTGAAAAATAGTAGATCAATTCAAAGTATTTTCTCGGATCTAAAGAGACTGTCTAAGAATGAGGATGCAAAAAGAAAACTATCTTTTAAATTTAAATCAGAATTTTTAAATTATCAGCCCTATTTAAAGGATTTCTCAGCCCAGCACTATAGAACATTTGATGAGCTTGCACTTAAATTAGATCTAAAAGGCTCCTTAGAAGATCTTTTTAGGGGGAAAGTAGTTAATAAAACAGAAAATAGACCAGCTTTACATCACCAATACCGCATTAATCGAAAATTGTCAGAATTTAATTTGATAAAAAATACAGAACCTTTTATTCAAAGGATTAAAAAAGAGGGCTTTAAGAATATTATTACTTTTGGTATAGGTGGTTCTTATGAAGGGCCTAAATTACTGCAAGAATTCACGAATCATAAAGCATCAAAATTTAATTATTATTTTATATCTGGGCCTGATAGAGATGAATTTAATTCAATATTAAAACCATTGAGTGGACAAAAGAATTTATATATTTTTTCATCCAAATCACTTTCGACAGATGAAACCCTTTCATGTTTAAAATGGTTGGGTAAAGAAAGAAATTCAACTAATTCATTAGTAATCACAGCAAATTTAAAAAAAGCAAAAACTTTAGGCTTTCCAGAGGATTGCATTGTTCCATTTCCTGACACAGTTGGAGGTAGATACTCTATTTGGTCACCAATTTCCCTTAGTGCTGCCTTGGAAAATAATCTTTCTTTATTTTTAAAGGGAGGCTTTTCAGCAGATAAAATGATGATAGGGAATGCAAAAGAAGATCGTCAATATCAAAAATTTATTAAAACTTTAGTATTTTCAGATTTATGGTTTAGCAATTTTAGAAATAAAAAAAATAGAGTTGTGCTTTCCTATAATTGGAAATTGCGATCACTGGCTAATTATATCCAACAACTTGAGATGGAATCACTTGGTAAGCAACCACATCCAAGATCTATTTTTAAACAAACAGGCCAGTCAGTATTTGGGGGCTTTGGTTCTACAGCTCAGCATTCATACTTTCAATTATTGCATCAAGGTACAGCAGAATTTTGTACAGATATTATTTATTCAGATTCAAGTAATAGCCCACTATCATCAGCTCAAGCAAAAGGACAAGCTTCATTATTATCCTCTAATTTCAAGGTTTCTAGTAATTCACTTGAGCAAACAAACAGCAACTCTCCTGTCAATCTTTTCCAACTAAACAAGTTTTCGCTTGAAGGGCTTGGTTTTCTGCTTGCAACCTGGGAGCATAGAGTTTTTGTAACTGCATGCATGTTACAAATTAACCCATTTGATCAATATGGAGTTGCTGCTGGAAAACTGATAGCAAAGAAATTTCTTAGTTAATGGCTCTAGATTTAAAGCAAGTTCCCAATACTCCTGGAATATACAAATTTTTTTCCAAAAATAAAATTATCTATATTGGTAAAGCAAAGAATTTAAGAAAAAGAGTCTCCTCATATTTTGGTAAATCTTTTAAGGATAGGAAAACGTATCAAATCAAAACCCTTACAGACAACATCGAAACTTTTTCAACAAATACAGAGGCTGAGGCTCTCCTTTTAGAGCAATCCTTAATCAAGGAAAATTTACCTAGATTTAATATTCTCTTGCGTGATGATAAGACATATCCATATATCCATTTTTCAATGGATCATAAATATCCCAGTATCAGTATAAAGAGATCAAAACATGCCGTTTCAAACAATTTTTTTGGTCCCTTCATAAGTGCTCAAGCTGTAAAGGCAACCATTAAAGACCTGCAAAAGATTTACCAGATTAGAAATTGTAGCGATACAACATTTAATAACAGGTCTAGACCGTGTATTGAGCATCAAATGCAACGTTGTTCTGCCCCGTGCGTTAACTTGATTTCTGAAGCTAGCTATCAAGCAGACATTGCATCTTCTCAACATTATTTATCATCTTCTGGAAAACAAACTAAATCATTAATGATAACTAAAATGCATAAATTAGCTGATCAGCAAGAATTTGAAAGAGCGCAAGAGATTAAAAAAAGAATTAAAAGCTTAGATTTACTTCAGCAAGAGCAATCAATCAATAGCTCTTTAACCAGCGTTGATTTTTTTACATGTGTTTCCAAGCTTGATAGAACTGGGATATGCATATTATCAATCAGAGATGGAAAAATCAGAGGGACCAAAACTTATTATTTAAAGGGCAATCAATTACATGATACAGACAGCCTTTTTCAAAGTTTAATATTTTCTTATTATCAAAATAGCTTCTCTTTGCCTAAGAAAATTATTCTAAATATTAAGCCCCCTAATTTGCCTCTAATTAAAAAAGCAGTGAAACTAAAATTTGAAAAAAAAATTTCAATTTCAGCAAGCATTAATTCAAATATTAGGAAACTAGCCAAATTAAGCAAATTAAATGCTAATCAAGTTATTGATAATAGGATTAATAAGGCTGATAAATATTCATTTGCAATCAAGGATCTTCTTTTAAACATAGGTTTAAAAAGAAAAAACCTAACAATAGAAGGTTTTGATATAAGTCATCATGGCGGACAGGATGCTGTGGCCTCAGCTGTAAGGTTTTCATCTCATGGACCAGAAAAAAAAGATTATAGGCTTTTCAATATACCTAAGGAATTTTCTGGAAATGATATAGCCTCTATGAGGCATGTTCTCGAAAGAAGAATCAATAAAAAAAACATTAATCCATTACCAGATATTATTTTAATTGATGGAGGCAAGCTTCAGCTAGAGGTTGCTTTGAGCGCTTTTTCTGTTTTAGCTAAAAAGTCACCAATGATACTTAGCATTGTTAAGGGATCTAAAAGAGTCAGATCTACAGAAACTATTCTTTCTAGAGATGGAATTATTGAGATGTCTAAGGATAGCCCAGGATTTTTACTTCTTCAACAAATTCGAGATGAATCTCACAGGTTTGCTATTACAAGCAATAGGAAGAAAAAAAATAAGTCTATAAAGAAATCCTCTCTTGATAATATAAAAGGGCTTGGCCCAAAAAAGAAAAAAGATCTAATGAATTACTTTAAATCTATCAGATCAATTAAATCAGCTTCCATAGATGATCTATGTAAGGTTTCAGGAATAAGTATTAAACTAGCTAAAGAGATAAATATATTTTATAGATCATGAATTACTTCATTCAATTCCTTACATATTTCAGGATTTTAATTGCTCCTATCATTTTTATGTTAATTACTTTGTATGATTCATATGGTTGGGCATTGTTTCTTTTTTTTCTTGCTAGTATTTCTGATTATTGGGATGGTTTCCTTGCAAGAAAATATAATCTTGAGTCTATTATTGGAGCAATTCTTGATCCAATTGCAGATAAGATACTGACAACATTTTTAATTCTTGCGCTTAGCATAGAATTTTCCAGTATTTTTATTGGCATGATTGGCGGAATAATACTAGTAAGAGAGTATTGGGTTGGAGCATTGAGAGATTTTAATGCTAAAAATGGAAATGATAGTGCTACAAATGTTACCTATCTAGCAAAGATTAAAACAAGCTTACAATTTTTAACATTTGCTAGTTTTTTATTTGGTCTTTACATAGAGAATTCATTAATTATTTTTCTTTCAAATTTCTTATTGATTTTAGCATTAATAGTTACTCTTCAAACTGGACTTTCATATACAATAGCAACATTTAAAAGATAAGGCTGGATGGCAGAGTGGTTATGCAGCGGCCTGCAAAGCCGTTAACGCCGGTTCGATTCCGGCTTCAGCCTCCATATCATTAAAGCTAAAATGAATGATAAAATAATATTTTAATTTTAAATTTACATAACTGAACTATGGAAAATAATAATCAAGAAAGCAGCAATGATCCCAATAATTTTGAAGAGATAAACATTAGGGAAATATTATCAGTTCTCAAAAGATATTTACCAGCTCAATTAATTATTATTTCTATTTTTGCTTTATCCTCTATTGGGTATTCACTTATTGTCTCTGAAAAATGGACATCATCTGCAATAGTAGTTCCTGTTAGTTCTAGTAGCGGAATAGGGCAAGTTTCGTCAACTCAAGGAGGCTTAACTGCTCTAACTGGAATTAACTTTAGTAGCAAAGCTCCTGATGCCTCATTGATAATTTCCTCACTAAAATCTCGTATGTTTTTTGAATCCTTAATTGGTTATGAGGGCGTTTTAGATCATATTATGGCTTTCGAGAGTTTTGATCATGATAAAAAATCTTCTTCGTTCAAAAAAATAGGTATCGAAAGGAAAGATCTAATTGATAATACACCTTTGTCATTTCAAAAAGCTCATATGAAATACTTATCTATGCTATCTGCAACGAGCCCTCCAAGAAGCGGAATGATTTACATGGAGGTATCTCATGGTTCTCCAATATTTGCTAGAGATTTCCTTGAGCTAATTATTAAAGAATTTAATTCAGCTGAACGCAAAAAAGACATACAAGAATCTGAGGAGGCGCTAGATTATCTTTACAATCAATTAGGCGTAGTAAAAGATTCAGCGGTTCAACTTTCAATAAGCCAGCTTATTGAATCTGAATTAAAAAAGCTTACATTTGCAAATGTAAGAATAAATTATGCTATTGATCCTTTAGATGTGCCATATGTCTCTGAATTGAGATCATTTCCTAAAAGAAAACAAATTGTTCTAACTTTTACTTTTATCGGCTTCATCATCTCGATCATTGGCGTATTGGGTTTTTATTACTTTAGAAAAGCACTTAATAAAATTTAATTACAAATATGTTTCATAAAATTAGATCATGAAGGCAAACGAAATTAATCTTGCTGTTATTGGTCTTGGGTATGTCGGCCTTCCCCTTGCAGTTGAGTTTTCTAAAAAAAGAAATGTAATAGGCTTTGATACCAACCTTAAAAGAATTAATGATTTAAAAAATTGCCATGACAGTACTTTAGAAATTTCATCAGATGAATTGAAGTCTCTTAATAATCTTGAATTTACAGATAATTCTGAAGACTTGCAAAGTTGTAATTTTTTTATTGTGACTGTACCTACACCCATTACTCAAGATAAAAAACCTGATCTTAAACCAATTACTGAAGCAACAAAAACCATTGCGTCATATATCTCATCTGGAAATTTTGTTGTTTATGAGTCAACTGTATTTCCTGGGGTCACCGAAGAGATTTGCGTTCCAATAATTGAGGAGCGTGCTGGCTTGAAAATTAATAAAGATTTTTTCGTGGGTTATAGTCCTGAGAGAATAAATCCAGGCGATAAAATTCATACTTTAACAAATATTGTTAAAATTACCTCTGGATCTAATAAGTTTGCTGCAGACATTATCAATGATCTATATGCGACTATAATTAAGGCAGGAACATATCAAGCTCCATCAATTCAAATTGCAGAGGCTGCAAAAGTTATCGAAAATACTCAACGTGACCTAAATATTTCGCTTGTAAATGAATTATCTAAGATATTCAATATCTTGGACATTGACACAGAAGAGGTTCTTAAAGCTGCTGGAACTAAATGGAATTTCTTACCTTTTCGACCAGGATTGGTTGGCGGGCATTGCATAGGAGTAGATCCATATTATCTAACTCATAAAGCTCAATTACATAATTATGAACCAGAAGTTATTTTGGCTGGAAGGAGATTAAATGATGGTATGGGCATGCATGTAGCTGAAAAAATTATCTCTGAGCTGATTAAAATAGATATAAACATTGCTGATGCTAAGATTTTAATCATGGGGTTAACGTTTAAAGAAAATTGTCCCGATACTAGGAATAGCAAAGTATTTGATATTATAGATTTGCTAAAGAAACATGAATGCTCAATTGATGTATGTGATCCATGGATTGATGCATATGAGGAAAATCAAGATTTTAATTTTGTTAAAGTTTCTTCTTTAAAAAATTCGGAATATGATGGAATTATCCTAGCAGTTAGCCATGATGATTTTATTAATCTTGGTTCAAATAAAATTAGAAAACTGGGAAAGCCTAAAAATATTTTTTTTGATCTTAAAAGCACTTTTTCAAAAGATGAAAGTGATTTAAGGCTCTGATTCAATGCCTGAAAATTCTATTAATAGCCCCGCCATTAAATTATTAAAAAATAAACAGTACTATTGGCTTGTTACTGGAGTTGCTGGTTTTATAGGCAGTAATTTATTAGAAAAATTGCTTTTGTTAAACCAAAAGGTAATTGGTTTAGATAATCTTTCCACTGGATCAATTGAAAATTTAAATGATATAAAAAATACTATAGATGAAAAACTTTGGAAAAATTTTTTATTTCTGCAGGGAGACCTTTCAAGTTTTAGTGATTGTCAGAAAGCATGCCAAAATGTTAATTTTGTATTGCACCAAGGAGCCCTTGGCTCAGTTCCAAGATCAATTGAAAATCCTATCATAACTAATAATTCAAATATTAATGGCTTCTTAAATATTCTTTTAGCTGCAAAGGAAGCAAATGTTCAGAGTTTTACATATGCTGCTAGTAGCTCTACTTATGGAGACCATCCTGCACTTCCAAAAGAAGAATCAATTATTGGAAATCCGTTATCTCCTTATGCTGTTACAAAGTATGTAAATGAGCTATATGCCGATGTCTTTAAAAGATGTTACGGCTTAAATTCAATAGGTTTAAGATACTTTAATGTATTTGGTAAAAGACAGAGTCCAAACGGGCCATATGCAGCAGTAATTCCAAGATGGATTGATGCCATGCTGCGTAAAGATGAAATCCATATAAACGGAGACGGTGAAACCAGTAGAGATTTTTGCCATATTGAGAATGTAATTCAAGCAAATCTATTAGCAGCTACTTGCCAGCAAAAAAAAGGATTGAATCAAGTTTATAATGTAGCTGTTGGAGATAGAAACTCCCTCAATGACCTATTTAATATACTAAAGCAAGAATTAATACCTCACAAAATACAATATGACATAGAGCCAATATATAGAGATTTTAGACCCGGAGATGTTCGTCATTCACAAGCAGATATCTCAAAAATTAAGAATCTTCTGGGCTATAGCCCAGAATATAATTTACTAAATGGGATAAGAGAATCTCTGCCTTGGTTTGTTTCAAAATTTAATCAGCATGCTTAATAATTTTATAGTCTTCAAAAAACTGTTAAGCATACTGTCAAATAAGCAATTATTTCAATTAGCAAGATTACAATTACTAGTTGCTTTGATGGCATTTACTGAGGTGGCTGGAATAGCATCTTTTGGTCCTTTTCTTCAATTAGCCGGCAACCCTTCCGCTGTTTTAGACTCAGAGAGTGCATTTTACTATTTCTATGGTCTTTACTCATTTGATGGCCCCAAACAATTTACTATCTTTTTTGGAGTTATGGTTCTATTGCTTTTGTCTACGGCAACTTTATTTTCCACCTTAACCATTAGATTCCTTTTGCATTATGCTCAGCAACTTGGAGCATCGCTTTCATCGAATCTTTATGAGTATTATATGAACCAGAGTTGGTTGTTTCATGCTAATAATAATAGCAGCAGCTTAATGAATAAAGTGAATACTGAATGTACACGGGTTACTCTTGGAATAGTTTATCCATTTATGATGTTAAATGCTCGTCTAGTATTAGCATTAGCCATAATTATTTTATTGGCCATTACAGACCCTATAGTCACAATAATAGGAATAATGAGTTTCAGCTCGATTTATTTTTTAATTTTTTATATTGTCCGCTCAAGATTGCAAAAAAAAGGCGAGCTAATTACAAAACTGCAAACTGCTAGATTTAAACTTATGAATGAGGGCTTTGGAAGCATTAGGGACACAATCTTATTAGGTAAATCCCAGATTTTTAGTTCAGAGTATAACAAAGCATCAGTTTTGCATGGCCGAGCTAATGGGTCTATTGCAACAATGAATGAAGTACCAAAATATTGGGTTGAGTTAATTGCCTTCAGCACAATGATTGGCTTAGTTTTGTTCCTGCTCTTTCAAAATCAAGGAAATTTGTTACAGATTTTGCCAAAACTTGGAGTATTTGCTATGGCTTCTTATAAATTACTGCCAGCTTTCCAGCAAGTTTATGCAAATGCAACATATATTAAGTCATCATCTCCAGCCTTAGATAATATTTATGAGGATATGAGCCGCTGGGTTGAGCTTTCAAATAAAAACTTCTACTCTAAGGAAAATGATGATAGAAAAATATCTTTTTCTAAATCATTAGTTCTGTCTAATCTTAGTTTTAAATATCCAAATAAAGATAAATGTGCAATTGAAAATATTAATCTCTCCATCCTACCAAACCAGCTAATTGGTTTCGTGGGTGAATCAGGATCAGGTAAATCCACTTTAGCGGATTTAATAATTGGTTTAATTTCTCAAAATTCTGGCGAGATAATTATTGATGGGATTAATCTTACCAGTGAAAATCTTCGGGCATGGCAGAATGGGATTGGTTATGTTCCCCAATCAATTTTCTTAGCGGATGCATCAGTAGCTGAAAATATTGCATTTGGAGTGAGGCTTGAAGATATAGATTCTAATCAAATTCAAAGAGTGATTAAACTTTCAAACTTAGAAAATACCATTAATAGACTCCAAAACGGTGTTGATACAATTATTGGCGAACAGGGAGTTCAGCTCTCTGGAGGTCAGAGACAAAGAATAGCTATAGCACGAGCGTTATATCAAGATCCAAACATTTTGGTGTTTGATGAGGCAACAAGCGCCTTGGACGGTTTAACTGAGAAATCTATAATGCAATCTATAAAGACTTTATCAAAAACAAAAACAATTATTTTAATAGCGCATCGTTTAAATACAGTCAAAGATTGTAATAGAATTTTTCTTTTCAATGATGGTAAATTAATAGATTCTGGCAACTACAAAGAGCTAAAAGATAATAATGCTGAATTTAATAAGATGATTGACAATGCATAAGACTAATAACTCAAGTAATTCATTTAGCAAAGTGGCCTTAGTCACTGGTGTTACAGGCCAGGATGGTTCCTATCTTGCTGAATTCTTAATTGAAAAAGGCTACATAGTGCATGGTATAAAAAGACGCAGTTCTTTATTTAACACAGCTAGAGTCGATCAAATATACCAAAATCCTCAAGCAAATAGCCGAAATTTTATTATGCACTATGGGGACTTGTCGGATGCATCAGGCTTAACTCGAATAATCCAGGATATTAAGCCAGATGAAATCTATCACTTGGGCGCTCAATCACATGTTGGCGTCAGTTTTGAGACAGCTGAGTATACTTCAGATATTGATGCTCTTGGGACTTTAAGAATATTGGAAGCAATTAAATTATTAGACCTTGCAAAAAAAACTAAATTTTATCAGGCATCTACCTCAGAGATATATGGTTTGGCTCAGGAATCTCCGCAAAATGAAAATACCCCTTTTTATCCTAGGTCTCCTTATGCGGTTTCTAAAGTCTATGCATATTGGATAACTGTAAATTACAGAGAAGCATATGGATTGTTTGCTTGCAACGGCATTTTATTTAATCACGAATCCCCAAGAAGAGGAGAGAATTTTATTACTAGAAAAATTACAAGAGCATTAACTGAAATTGCTTGCGGTCTCGATGATTGTTTGTATGTTGGTAATTTAAATGCATTGCGTGATTGGGGTCATGCAAAGGACTATGTAAGAATGCAGTGGATGATGTTGCAACAAGATCAACCTGAAGACTTTGTTATTGCTACTGGGAAACAGTATTCAGTGAGGGACTTCGTTATTTGGTCTGCTCAAGAATTAGGTATAGAAATTGAATTTACCGGTAGCGGACTTGAGGAAATAGGCACTGTAACAAAAATTTCAGGCTCTAAAGCTCCATCAGTTAATATAGGCGATATTATTCTGAGAGTTGATTCAAGATATTATCGACCGACTGAAACCGATAGTTTACTTGGAGATCCATCCAAAGCAAGAGATAAATTAGGTTGGGCCCCTTCAATAACAGCTCAACAAATGTGTTCAGAAATGATAGAAGCAGACTTGGTATTAGCTCATGAAAAATTAAAAATTTTGAATGTATAGAGTTATTTTAATTTTACATACATTGTGAGTAACAGAAAAAATAAAAAAGTTTTTCTAGCTGGTCATGAGGGTCTAGTGGGTAAATCTTTGTATAGGAATTTAGATTCTCAAAATAATCTCGTTATAGTGGCAACTCGTGATGAGTTAGATTTAACAAACCAACATGATGTCAATAAATTTTTTCAGACTCATCAATTCGATGAAGTTTATATTGCTGCTGCAAGGGTTGGAGGTATTTTAGCTAACAGCACTTTTCCGGCTAATTTTATATATGAAAATTTAATGATTCAAAATAATTTAATTCATGCTTCTCATCAAAACGATATTAATAAGTTACTATTCTTAGGTTCATCTTGCATATATCCTGTAAATTCTTCTCAACCTATCCAGGAAGACTCATTGCTTTCTGGGCCCCTAGAAAAAACAAATAGAGCTTATTCAGTTGCAAAAATAGCAGGTATTGAAATGTGCAATAGTTACAATTTTCAATATGGAAGAGATTTTAGGTGTGTTATGCCAACAAATCTTTATGGACCTCATGATAGTTTTAATCCAAAAAATAGCCATGTTATTCCCTCTTTAATTCTAAAATTTCATGAAGCAGCAAATAAAAACTATAAAGAGGTTATTATTTGGGGCTCTGGATCTCCTTTGAGAGAATTTATGCATGTTCATGATATGACTATGGCTTGCATTCACGTAATGAGCTTAGCTCCAGAACACTATAAAAATCTTATTTCAGATAATGGAACACACCTTAATATTGGTACTGGAAATGAAATTACAATCAAGGATCTTGCATTGCTGATTCAAAAAATTACTAAATATGAAGGTAAAATTATTTTTGATAAAAACTACCCAGATGGCGCTCCAAGGAAACTTCTAGATTCGAGCTTGCTTATTGAATCTGGATTCAATTGTGAATATGACTTGGAGAAAGGTTTAAAATCAACATACCAATGGTTTAAAAAGAACATAAATTATTTAAGATCATGACTAATCTGCCATAACTATTATTAGCTTAAATCAATAAAATGAAAATTGGCATAAATGCGACATGTATAAGCAATAGACCTTCAGGGGCTAATCAAAGATTTTCAGGTATTTACAACGAGCTATTTCGTATGATGCCTGAATCAGAATTCATAATCTATCATTCAATTGATTGTGATCTAACTTCTTGGTTTGAGTACCCTAATATAAAATATATTAAAACCCCAATTTATAGCGAAGGAGGCCTCAATAAATTCCTTCATCATTTAACTTTTTGGCATAAAGAATTTAGGGATCAGCACTTTGATTTCTTTGAATCTTTTAATCTTCCTATAATTCAATCAAATAAATGCAAAACCTTTCAAACTATTCACGATATAAGATCAATCTCAATGCCAGAATCAAATATATACAAGTTTTTATCTTATTGCGTACATTCTCAAGCAGCTAAAAAAGCACATAAGATTATCACCGTATCTGACACAATGAAGCGAGAGATACTTAACTTCTTTCCAAATGCAGATGTGGTCAGAATTTATAATGGAATTGATCTTAATTCTTTCCAATCAGCTAATGAAGGGGATTATGATTTATTAAGATCAAGAATGAATATACCAGACAATTTTTTATTATCCGTAGGTCATTTTGAGAAGAGAAAAAACTATGAAAATCTTATCGATGCTATAAATCTATTAAGGTCTAATGGTATTGTCAAACCTTTACTTATTATTGGAAATGATAGTGGTACTAAAGAAGTGGTGCAGAAAAAGATTTTTAAACTAGGGCTATGTGATCAAATTAAAATTCTCTCAAATATTAGCTCAAAAGATTTTAAATTGATATGTAATATGTCCGATATTTTTGTTTTCCCATCTTTGTATGAGGGTTTTGGTATACCGGTTCTGGAAGCAATGGCTTGTGAAAAACCTATAGCTTTAAGTAATATATCTGTTTTTCAGGAAATTACTCAAATGAAATATTTATATTTTGATCCTGAAGACCCTTCTTCCATTGCAAAGACTTTGGAGGCAATTATCATAAATAAAGATCTCTCAAGAAATTCAATTGATTTTGGTAAAAAGAGAATACAAGACTTCTCATTTCAAAAAGTTGCAACAGAACTAAAGGATTTGTATGTCCAACAATATGAAAACTCATAAAATTAATCATCCTCATGATTCTAAGCTTACTCTTTTGCTTGCTCAGTTTGGAAGGCAGAAATTTTCTGATCGTTTTTTAGGACATTTATGTTCTTTATCCTCACCTTTTCCAGTTATTTATGCTGATGGAGATGCTAATGGAGAGGGAGAGTTAATTTATCAAAAATATAAAAATAAGCTTAATATCCAACATATTGAGCATAAACAAGTTATTAAATTTATTGATTATTTCACAATGATCGTCAAGGGCCTAAGTGAAGTAAAAACTAAGTATGTGATGCTTTGTGATAATGATGACTTTATTATAGAGAATGGAATAAATGATCTAATACACTTTCTTGAAAATCATCAAGATTATGTTTCAGCAGGATCTCCAACCCTAAAAATACAACTTAATGGTTTTTCGGTTGATGTTCATGGAAGCAATTCATATTTTGATTCTCTTTACCAGCACTACAGATCTGTCGAGCCCTTGCCAAATTGGGAAGATCAAATAGAGGATACTTTTTTAAAATTTCAGCCTAATTTTTATTATGTATTTCGCACAGAAACTCTTTTAAATATTTGGAAAGAGATTTTGAATATTAACTTTACAGATTTAACTATTATGGAATTTTTTTTCCAATTAAGAGCATTGACAATTGGGAAGCAACGTACTTTCAAAAATAATATTCACTATGTTAGGCAAGTTGGAACGGGAACTTTTTCTCAAGGCTATGATTTTTCAGATAATTTAGTTAGAAATAATCTTCCAAATGATATTAGAGAGTTAGCAAAGAATATTGCAAATCATGTTAATTTCAAACAACATTCTTCAGAAAAAATTTATGATTTAATATTAAGTAATTATGCACTAAGTTTAAATTTTTACTTGCCTCACAATGTTTTGCGCTACAGATTCCAAAGATTGTTTAGAATTAAAACATTTTTTATTAAAGTTTCTAATAAATTTAAATTTATCAAAAAAATATATTATATTTTTAAAGAAAAAAGACTGAAACGAAAGCTTAAAAAATTTTATGGGAAAGAAACTTATGACAAGATAATTCCCGAGCTTTACAAGATCCAAGAATTTTTAAAATCCAAATAAATCACCCAGCAATTAATCATTTCATTTTAATTTATGCGCGATAACATTGATATAATTACCGTTAGCTTTATTAAAAATCTTATATGTGTGGAATAACAGGGTTTTTTGGTCGCGTTGACGACCCATTACAAACTATTAATTTGATGAAAGGAGCTATTTCCCATCGAGGGCCTGACTCCTCAGGTTATTGGATTTCTGAAAATAATGAGCTTGCTTTTGGGCATCAAAGACTTGCTATTATTGATACTTCTGTAAATGGTCATCAGCCAATGGAATCACATTCATCCAGATATGTCATTGTTTACAATGGGGAGATATATAATCATCTGGATATTCGCAAAGAATTAAATCAATTATCTAATAACTCTATTAAATGGATTGGAAGTTCTGATTCAGAAACTCTTGCTGTCTCTCTAGATTTTTTTGGTATTGAACAAACACTTAAAAAGTGCTCTGGCATGTTTGCCATCGCTATTTGGGACAGACATTCTAAAGTTTTAACATTAGCTAGAGATAAAATTGGAGAAAAGCCACTATATTATGGATGGGTAAATGATAAATTTGTTTTTGGCAGTGAGCTCAAAGCAATCAAGGAATTCCCAGGCTTTTCAAATAAAATTTCAAGACTAGCATTAGTTAATTATCTGCATCTTAATTATGTTCCAACTCCATTATGTATTTATGATGGTATATTCAAACTCACCCCGGGAACTTTTTTTGAATTTAATGCAAATCAATCAAGTAATCAGCTACCTGATCCACAACCATATTGGTCTTTAAGAGATACTGTTAAAAAAAATTCATTAGTACCATTTGATAACGAAGATATTGCAATTGAAGAACTTGAGAAGAATTTAGAGAAATCTATTGCTTCTCAAATGCTATCAGATGTTCCACTTGGCGCTTTTCTCAGTGGAGGAATTGATTCATCATTAATTGTTTCTTTGATGCAGAAAAATTCTATCGAACCTATTAAAACTTTTACTATTGGATTTCAAAATAAGTCATATGATGAATCCTCTTTTGCTGCAGATATTTCTGATTATCTTGGAACAGATCATACAACAGTCAAGATCTCGGATGAAGATACACTTTCTGTTATTCCAAAACTTGGATTGATGTATGATGAACCGTTTGCAGATTCCTCCCAGATCCCAACTTTTTTAGTGGCCAAGGAAGCTAAAAAAAATGTAACTGTTGCATTGTCTGGAGATGCTGGAGATGAGTTGTTTGGTGGATATAATCGATATACTCATACAAGACATGTCTGGAATTCAATCAGCAAAATTCCATTTTCTTTTAGGAAGAAATTAGCTCAATTTGCTTTATCTATCCCAATTGAAAAATTAGATGCTGGCAATTCCTTTTATTCTAAATTTAGTAAAAATCAAATACAGCATTTTGGAAGTAGAGTTCATAAACTTTCAGAAAGATTAACAAGAATAAATTCTTTGAAGGAACTGTGTGTTGATTTGGCAACCAACTGGGCAGAACCTTCATCTTTAGTAAAAGGAATTAAAGAAATTGCTGATGATGATCTTGTTCTTTCTGCATATGAATTTGAACCTAATTTAGATGATATAAGCAATATGATGCTGTGTGATGCAATAACTTATTTGCCAGATGATATTTTATGTAAAGTTGATAGAGCGGCAATGTCAGTCAGCTTAGAGGCAAGAGTTCCATTTCTTGATCCAGATATTATATCTACAGCATGGCGAATGCCCCTAAATTTTAAAATCAAAAATAAAGTTGGCAAGAAACCATTAAGAAAAATATTGAGTAAGTATATACCAAGCTCAATGATTGAAAGGCCTAAAAGTGGATTTGCTATTCCAATTGGAGAGTGGTTGAGAGGGCCTTTGCAAGAATGGTGCGAAGAATTGCTTGATGAGAGAACTTTAATAAATCAAGGTTTCTTTAATATAAGTCCTATAATTGAAATGTGGAACCAACATAAATCAGGTAAGCATGATTGGACCCCAAAATTGTGGGGAATTTTAATGTTTCAACTTTGGCTAAAAGAACATCATCCTGAAATATGATGCAATACTTATTAAAAATATAATGTCGCTTTATTTTGTCTTTTTCAGTTTTTTTTCTTTTTTTGCAATTATTGGAAGTTCAAGAATTAATAGTGGAAATCATTATCAAAGGCTTGATACATCAATAGATTTTGCATGGTATCTAGTTTTAATCTTTTTAACAATGATTATAGGTTTTCGACTAGAGGTAGGCGGAGATTGGGGTAGTTATTTAAATTATGTAGAGTTTATGGGGACTGTTACATCTCTATCAGATCATTTTGTTATCACACAAGATCCTGCTTATACATTGTTGAATTGGGCTTCTGCAAAAGCTGGCTTCAGTATATTCGGAGTAAATTTAGTATGCGGATTGATTTTTTCTTATGGCCTTATTAAGTTATGCAGGAGTTTACCCCGACCATTTTTGGCTTTAGCTGTTGCATTTCCATATTTAATCATTGTAGTTGGTATGGGTTATTCAAGGCAGGGTGCAGCATTAGGGTTATCATTATTGGCCCTTCGTGCGCTTACAAGAGACAGGTTTATGTATTTCACAATAATGATATTAGTGGCAGCCTTATTTCATAAAACTGCAATTGTTTTACTTGGTGCCGCAGTCCTAGCAGTTACTAATAATAGAAAGCGAATTATTTTTCTCTTTTCAATTCTAGGTATTGTTCTTTATTTTCTTTTTTTAAAAGATGCAATTGAACGATTATTCTTATATTACTATTTTGAAAATCAATATGAATCAAGCGGAGCGCTTATTCGTCTTTCAATGCTTGTTTTGCCTTCGCTTATAATATTGCTTTTTCCAGGAAGGTTTAAAATGCACCCAAAAGAGCTAAGTTTATGGAAATCATTTGCTTTTGTTTCATTATTTTCATTTACAGTTTTTTTTCTTGTAGATGCATCTACTGCAATTGATAGAATGGCTCTTTATCTTTTACCAATTCAAATGGTAGTTTTTTCTTATCTGCCTGAATTTTTTGGCTACAAAAGTGAGTCTCGTCAATGGATAGTATTATTAATTATCTTATTGTACGCGTTGATTATGTATGTATGGTTGGTATTTGCAAATTATTCAATATACTGGCAGCCATATAGGAGTTTTTTATTTGAATTTTAAATTCGTATTCTACTTCAATTTGATCTTAAATCCGATAAATATAATTTTATATAGCTTTATATAATTCAATTATGTCAAGACAAGTTATTACATTATCTTCAAATAGTTCATGGTATTTATTTAACTTTCGTCGTTCTACGATTAAAAGATTATTAAAGGATGATTTTAAAGTTATATGCATTTCCCCTAAAGATAATTTTACCGATCATTTAATAAACCTAGGTTGCGAATGGAAGGAAATAAAAGTTAGCAGAAAAGGATTGAATCCATTACAAGATTTAAGTTTATTTTTTAAGATATACATTACATACCTTAAATTGAAGCCTGTTGCTGCATTTCATTTTACTGTCAAAAATAATATCTATGGTAGTTTTGCTGCATTCTTAGCAAGGGTTCCAGCAATTAATAACATTACGGGTCTCGGGACAGCATTTTTACAAAGAAATTTTATTTCAAGAGTTGTTACATTGCTTTATAAATTAAGTCAGCCTCTTGCAGATACAGTTTTTTGTCAAAATTCTGAAGATATTAATATGCTAGAAAGCCTTGATATTCTTTCTAAAGATCAAATAAAACTTCTTCCTGGTTCAGGGGTTGATTTAAAAAGGTTCAATCCCTCAATAAAGCTGCAGGTAGATGAATCTAAGAAAAAATTTCGTTTTTTATATGCTGGTAGGATGTTAAGTGACAAAGGGTTAAATGAATTATTTGAAGCAATATCATCGATCAATAATTTTCAAGTTAGATGTGAACTATGGCTATGTGGATTCATCGATCATGAAAATGTCTCAGCAATTTCAGAAGAGACCTTAAATAATTGGAACCAGAGCAAATGGTTGTTTTGGTTAGGACAGTCAAGTTCTATTGAAAACATTATGTCTCAAGTTGACTGTATTGTTCTCCCATCTTACAGAGAAGGGATGCCAAAATCTTTATTAGAAGCTGGTGCAATGGCGATTCCAGTAGTTACAACAGATGTTCCTGGATGCAACACTATAATTTCTCACGAAGTAAATGGATTAATCTGCAAACCAAAGGATGCTGTATCTCTTGAAGCTGCTTTGAATTCTATGCTTGAAATGACAGACGTTGAAAGACAAGAAATGGGCAATCGGGGAAGAGAAATTGTTAAAGAAAAGTATGATGAAGAAATAGTAATTCAGTCATCTTTAGAGGCAGTTTATAAGATAATTGATATTTAAATTGTGTTAGAATTTCTAAAAAAAATTTCCTTCAAAAAATGAAAATCTTTATAACTGGCGGAGCTGGCTTTATAGGTTCAGCATTAATAAGACATATTATTAACAATACCTCTTATGAAGTATTAAATTATGATGCTTTAAAATATTCAGGTAATCTTAATTCATTATCGTCTATTCAGGATTCTAAGAGGTACTCCTTTGTAAAGGGAGACATATGCGAATATCAGATTCTTAAAGATACAATATTCGCATTTAAGCCTGATGGAATTATTCATTTGGCAGCTGAATCACATGTCGATAGATCAATTGATGATCCTAGCCCTTTTATTTATACGAACATCCTTGGTACATATAATTTACTAGATATAAGTAATAAGTATATAAAATTAATTGATCAAACCAAGGACAGTAAATTTACTTTTCAACATGTTTCAACTGATGAAGTTTATGGTGATCTTCATCCATTAGAGCCTCCATGTGATGAAAATCATTTTTATGCCCCTAGCTCTCCATATTCTGCATCAAAGGCAAGTTCAGATCACCTAGTAAAGTCATGGAATAAAACATTTAACTTTCCATCGATCATTACAAATTGCTCTAATAATTATGGCCCATTTCATTTCCCTGAAAAGCTAATACCCACAATAATTTTAAATGCTATTCATGGAAAAAATATACCCATATATGGTGATGGGCAGCAAGTTAGAGATTGGATCTACGTAGATGATCATGCCAAGGGCTTATTAACAGTCTTTGAGCAAGGTAAACATGGCCAAACATATAATATTGGAGCTTCAAATGAGATAAGAAATATCGAAATTGCCCATATGATTTGTGAATTATTAGACGAAATGAATCCTATTACAATAGCTAGCCTTGAATCTTACAAAGACTTAATAACATTTGTTACCGATAGACCTGGCCATGATAAAAGATATGCTATTGATTCATCAAAAATTAAAACTAGTCTTAGCTGGAAACCTGAAGAATCTTTTGAGTCTGGGCTTAGAAAGACAGTACAATGGTATTTAGACAATAAATCATGGTGGGAACCAATCTTAAAACAAGACTTTGCATTAACGCGCATAGGCACAGGAGAGTTGCAATAAATTTATGAAGGGAATTATTCTTGCAGGTGGCTCAGGCTCAAGGTTGGCACCTCTAACTCAAGCTTTTTCAAAGCAATTGCTTCCAATTTTTGATAAGCCAATGATATATTACCCTTTATCAGTTTTGATGCTAGCAGGCATTCGTGAAGTACTAATCATTTCTACTGATTCAGATAAATTATTATTTCATTCCATGTTAGGAGATGGATCAAATTATGGAATATCAATAGAATATGCGACTCAAGACGCACCAAATGGAATCGCCGAAGCATTTTTAATTGGGGAATCATTCATTGGCAATGATCCGGTTAGTCTGATTCTAGGAGATAATATTTTCTTCGGTTATCAATTTGGAGACACACTTAAAGATGCTGCAAATTTATCAGATGGCGCTTTGATATTTACTACAATAGTTAATGATCCCTCTTCTTTTGGTGTAGTAGAGCTTTGTGAAAATGGTGATGTTATCTCTCTAGAGGAGAAACCAACTTCTCCAAAGTCTAATTTTGCTGCAACTGGTCTATACTTTTATGACAATTCAGTAATAGATATAACTAAGGCCCTGGAACCATCTAACAGAGGGGAATTAGAAATTACCGATGTCAATCTTCAATACTTGGCAGCCAAAAAACTTAAGGCTATTCAACTTGGAAGAGGTTTTGCCTGGCTAGATACAGGAACGCAAGAAGCCTTATTGGCAGCTGGAGAATTTGTTCATACTTTAGAGAAAAGGCAGGGTTTAAAAATAGCTTGCCTTGAAGAGATAGCGTTTAATAATGACTGGATTTCTTCTGAAACAGTCCTTAAACAACATCACAAATATAAAAATAGTCCTTATGGGGAGTATTTAATTCAATTGATTAAATAATATGATCTTACTTACAGGCGCATCAAGCGGATTAGGGAAATTCTTATCAAAAAATCTAAATAATATAGATTTATTTACTCGCAACAATACTGTTCAGGACATTTTAGACTCTGGCAAGGAGTATGAAGCTATCATTCATTGCGCTGCTAGCATTAGTCATGCAAGCTGGGAAGATGTTACATATGAATATTTTGATGATAATACTATTCTTACAAGACAATTAGTAACAATACCGCACAAAAAGTTTATACATATATCCAGTATTGATATTAAAAGAGACTCAATTTATGGAATTGCAAAGAGAATCTCAGAAAGAATAGTTGACTCATATTCTGAAAATACTCTGATTATTCGACCGTCAGGCTTAATAGGTAATGAAATGAAAATGAATACTTTTCGAAAGATTCAAGCAGGTGAGCCAATTGCATTAACAGCTACTAGTATGATGAATTATGTAAACTACTCAACAATACTTGATGTAATACTATCAGATTCTACTGGGCTTGTTACTGTAACTGCGTCTGAGGACATTTCTATGAAAGAAATAGCTGAATTATTTAATAAAGACATCAAATATGGAAACATACATTATGAAATTGATATTTCTGATAAGGACCTAGAATCTAGATCAGGATTTAATTTAGATGATACCTCTAAAGACAATATTCAAAAATATATAACTAATTATGAGTGAATCATTGAAAGCTAAAATTTTAAATCTTCTGCAAGAGGAATTTACTGATTTAGATAAAAATTATGTACTTGAAAATGTTGAGCACTTACTTGAGTGTTTGAATAAAGAAACCATTTTTTTGGATATATCTTCATTAAAGAAGTGGTTAGAAGAGATTAAAGCCAATCTTCCTGCTGATGTTACAACTTTCCCCCTTAAAGAAATAGAGGGGGGCTGGGACTTTAACGAACAGTCTGGTAATTATCAGCATGAAACAGGAGGCTTTTTTAAGATTATAGGCGTTAGAACAGAGACTAATATCAGAGAATCAGGCAAAGGTTGGGATCAACCAATGCTTGATCAAGGAACTGAATCAAGTGTTGCAGGACTGATTAAAAAGAAATTCTCTGATACTTATTATTATTTAATTGAGGCTAAATTTGAACCTGGGAATTTTGATAGAGTGTTGCTCTCACCAACTCTTCAAGTTACATATGATAATTTAAATAAACTTCATAGTGGTCGTAAGCCTCTTTTTGCAGAGTATTTTGACGGCACTAACTCATCAACCAAAGTTATATATCAGCATTGGTATCCAGAGGATGGGGGAAGATTTTATCTAAAACGTGTAAAAAATATGCTTGTTGAGATTGATGATGAGATTGAGGTGCCGGATGGATTTCAGTGGATGACTATGTATCAGATTAAAATGTTGTTAAAAGAGGATAATCTTATCAATCAGCACTTGAGAAGTATTGTCTCATATCTCTAAAAATGATTTTTGAGCGACTGAAAATCGAAGACCTTATATTAATTACCCCTCAAGTTCATGAAGATTATAGGGGTATTTTCTTTGAATCTTTTAATCATAAGAAATTCTTTTCAGGATCCGATCAATCAGTGATTAAACAGTTAAGCTCTATTAACTTTGTGCAAGATAATATCGCAACAAGTAAGAAGAAAAATACTATTAGAGGGATGCATTTTCAAATGTCAAATCCTCAGGCAAAGTTTGTGACTTGCCTTCAAGGCTCAATTTTAGATGTGGTTGTTGATATAAGGCCCAAATCTAAAACTTTCAAACATTGGATTTCAATTGTATTAGATGATAAAAAATATCAGCAATTATTCGTTCCTAAAGGATTTGCTCATGGTTACAAATCTATCTCTGATGACGCCATAGTGATGTACAAAGCAGACGAATACTATTGTAAGGATGATTATAAAGGAATTGCATGGAATGATAGTGAGCTGAATATAGATTGGCAAATTAACTCAACTGATAAAGAGATTATAGTGTCTGAACAAGACAAATCTTGGAGAGGAATAAATGACTTCTTCAATGATCTATGAATTCTTTTGTTTGTTTGTTACTTATCTGAGCTATTAATGTAAAATAATTGCAAATTATGATCGATAAAAAAAATTTAGTAGCAAATCTCAAAAATTTTGGCACGAATGGGCCATTTGATCATTGCATAATTGATGATTTTTTTGATCTTGAATTTGCCAAAAAATTAGAATCTGAGTTTCCAGATTTTGATTCTGATTTATGGCATGTATATAACAACTCTATTGAAATTAAGAAAACATCAAATAATTGGAATTTATTTCCAAAAGATACATACAGCGCCTTTACTTATCTTAATTCTAGAGAGTTTGTAAAAATTCTCGAAGACAATGTATTTAACTCCAATCCATTATTTGCTGATGATGGTTTAAATGCTGGTGGATGGCATATTCATAGATCTGGAGGAAAGTTAAACACACATCTTGATTATAATATTCATCCAAAACTTGGCTTACAAAGAAAGTTTAATATTATTATTTATCTTAACTCTAATTGGAAAAAAAGCTGGGGGGGTGAACTAGGTTTTTGGGGTAATGAAACCGATCAACATCCAGGTAAATTAGAAAAATCCATTCATCCCAAGTTTAATAGGGCTGTACTTTTTGATACCACTCAGAATAGTTGGCATGGATTACCAGAGCCAGTCAAATCTCCTAAAAATCAGTTTAGGAAAAGTTTAGCAATATATTATCTTTGCAATCCAGAAGAGAATACCTCAGAAAGAGGCAAAGCTCTATTCTACCCAACAAATGATCAAAAAGATGATCCAAAAGTATTAGATCTGATAAAGCTTAGATCTGGCATAGAAACTGCTTCTTCAGTCTGGCGAAAGAAAGATTAGCATTACTTTTTTAATATTTTAAGTAATCCTAACTTCTTGAAAAGCGGATATAGAGGCTTTTTTACATATTCACCAAAGTAATATTCAATCAAATCCAATACCTTTGGATTTTTTTTAATGTCTAGCCCTCTCATTAAATCATATGCAGGAGCTATGAGAAGTGTTTTTTTTGGAAGCTTCCCAAAGGCATAACCCTCCTTAAGAATTGAATATGTAAACATTATTTCACCATACCTAAGATGGTCAACGAATATATTATTCAAATGATTAAAAGGTAAGGAACCATACTTTTCATATATTGAATTTAAGACTTTATTGCTACTCATCCCATGTGCTCCATGACAAGAAACAATTTCATTTTTTTTTATTCCTAATGCTCTTCTATGCGATTTCCTCACTTTTGTAGAGCCAATGAAGGGAACAAAACCACAGTTTTCTGTTTTATTCCAAATATCTAATGCTGTCTCTAAATAATCTGGAGTGTGGCAAATCATATCGTCCTCTTGAAAAATATAATAATCATATTGATTTCTAAATTTTTTAAACGCTTCATTAAACCCTCCAAACTGTCGCCCAAAATTATTTCTTATCAATGTTATTACTTTTCCATTAGCCAGCTTTTGGTTATGAATTTTTTTTAAAAATTGATATCCAGAGTCATAATTACTTGAGAGCTCATTTGATGAGACAATTAATAAGTCAATTTCATGCTTTGTTGAATAGAGGTTCTCATAGGCAAGATTAAAGTTTATTAAATCAATGATGTCATTTTGGGTAACAAAATTTTGGCTATGAGCAAAAAATCCTAAGGGGCTCCCAGTGAGAGTAGTCTTTTCTCTAACCCCCCTCGGGTGAAAGCTCGATGCAATAATTTTCAAAAATTTCATAAGTTCAAAATTAAGATATATTTCCTTCAAAAAAGTATTTAAGCAGGATAAAAAACATAACAAATTTTTTTTGATACAGTATAATTACTTCCCATGGAAACTATACCTCTTTTTAAAGTTCATATGCCAGAATCTGTGGCAGATCCGTTGCTAGAAACTCTCTTTAGTGGCTTCATTGGGCAAGGACCAAAAGTAGAAGAATATGAGCAATTGTTATCTAAGTATTTCAATAATCAAAATGTTGTGACATTGAATTCTGGAACAGCAGCGCTTCAATTATCTCTTCGTTTAGCTAATGTTAATTTTGGAGATGAGGTTATTTCAACACCAATGACATGTACTGCAACAAATATGCCGATATTAGCTGCTGGTGCAAAAATTGTATGGGCAGATATAAATCCAGATACCGGATTAATATGCCCAAAGTCTATTGAATCAAAAATAACAGAAAAAACTAAAGCAATAAATATGGTTCACTTTGGCGGCATTCCTTGTGATATAGATGAAATTAATAATGTTGCAACAAAATATGGAATAAAAACTATTGAAGATGGAGCGCATGCTTTTGGATCAGAATACAAGGGCAAGAAGATAGGTAATCATTCTGATTTTGTAATTTTTTCTCTTCAAGCAATCAAACATATTACAACTGTTGATGGGGGTTTGCTCCTATGTAAAAAAGCTGATGATGTTAAAAGAGCTAAACTTCTTAGATGGTATGGAATTGATAGAGATACACCAAGAAAAGATTTTAGATGTGAAGAAAATATAGTTGAATATGGCTATAAATTTCACATGAATGATATTAGCGCTGTTATAGGTATAGAGCAGATGAAATATGTTGATGATTTGGTAAAAAGGCATATTTCTAATGCTGAATTTTATGACAGGAGCCTGAAAGATTTAGAAAAGATCAAATTAATTCCTCGATCATCAGAAAATCTTTCAGCTAGCTGGCTATACACAATGCACGTTGAGAACAGAGACGATTTTATGCAATATATGGCTGATAATAATGTTGCCACTTCAAAAGTTCATGAAAGAAATGACAAACATGATTGTTTCTCAGCATCCAAGTGTGATTTGCCAGGCGTCGATGCCTTTTGCTCAACTCAAATCTCTATCCCTGTAGGATGGTGGGTCACTAAGGAGCAACGTGAGTATATTGTTAAATTAATCAAAAGTTATTAATTTTGCAAAAAGACATTTCCAGTAATGTTTCTCATTTTTCTTCTGTCCAAGATTTCATTTCTTCACTTACAAAAAACTTTGAAATTAATTCCAATGATCTTGCTACTTTACGTAAATTAGACAAGCTTGTCCCAAGTTCTTATTCTAGTAATTCATACTCAATTTTATTTTATTTTGTTGCAAAATTTTTTAAACCAAAAACTGTAGTTGAATTTGGGGTTTTAGGTTGCTACAGCATCATTTCAATGGGATTGGGCGTTAAGAATGAAAATATTGCCCAATCTGTAATTGGATATGATCTTTTTGAAGACTATGAGTTTACTTCTTTTGCCCTGAAAGATGCCATTGCTAGAGTTGAAAAGTTTAATTTAACTAAGATCATAAAATTAAAAAAAGCTAATGCTTTAGAAGGTAGTTTGATCGAGAACGCTTTAAAAAATAATGATTTAATTCATATTGATTTATCAAATGAAGGAAATCTATTTAATAGAATACTTTCTGCTAATTTTAAAAAGGGCTCCATAATTATTTTAGAGGGAGGAAGTATACAGCGAGACGAAGAGACTTGGATCAAGAAGTATGGCGCTAAAGAAATATATCCAGTTATAAAGAAATTTCAAGAGATAAGAAATGATATTACTATATCTGTGATTGATGCATTTCCTTCGGTGACGATAATTCAAACATGAAAGGATGACCAATAAATAATAATGGAAATTAATCTATTAAAAGATTCTAATGATTTAATTCATTTTCAACCAAAAATTTTTGGAGATGAAAGAGGGTATTTTGTTGAGCGCTTTAATAAGAGCTTTTTAGATAAGGCAGTGGGATATTCTAAAAATTTTGTTCAGCAAAATGAATCTTTTTCATCCAAAGGTGTATTGCGCGGAATGCATTATCAAACATCTAGGCCGCAGTCGAAGTTGGTTACTGTTATTGAGGGTTCAGTTTTAGATGTAGTTGTTGATTTAAGAGAAGATTCATCGACATTTGGTAAATGGTTTTCAGTTGAACTAAATTCTGATTTAAAAAATTCTCTCTATATTCCTAAAGGTTATGCTCATGGTTTTTATGTAAATTCTGAAAATGCAATTTTTTCTTATATGGTAGATGAATTCTATGATCCTGATTCTGAGCTTACTATTCTATGGAATGATAAAGATATAAATATAGAGTGGAATATTAAGAACCCAATTGTGTCAGAAAGAGATTTAAAGGGCATCTCATTTCAATCAGCGTATAAATTTAATAGTGAATAAGAGTAGCGAAGTTTTTATTTCTATTCTGACACCATCATGGAATAGACTAGAATTTTTACAAACACTTATTGATTCTTTAATCAATCAAAGTTATAAAAATTTTGAATGGGTAATTGGCAATGATGGCTCAACAGATGGAACTAATGAATTTCTACTTAAGAATTTAAAAAAATTTTATTTCAAAACTAACTATATATGTTCAAACGTAAGAATCGGTAAGTCAAAGATTGATAATCTACTGCTTGATAATGCCAGGGGTAAATATTTAATTTGGTGTGATGCAGACGATTATTTAAAGCCGGATGCTCTTGAAAAAATTGTAGATATTATTACCAATGAGAACAAAAAAAGCAGTGATATTATTGGTGTAATTGGACAAAATTTAGATACAAATGGTAAGTCTCAAACATTTGGCAGTGGTGCTATGCCTCCTCAAGATGGAGTTTACTATCTCAAAGAGCTTGAAAACCATTTGATTGGAGATGGAACAATTTGTGTGAAAAGATCTTTGTTCCACAATAAAAGGTGGCCCGAGGTTGACTTTTTGATTACTGAGAGTGTTCTACTAAGGGAATTATATAATGATAAAAAGTTTTTTTTAACCAATGATGTACTAAAAATCATGGACAGAACCGCTGAAAATAGCATTAGTTTTGGGTCAAAGATGCAATACTGCAGGGGATCAGCATATGCTATAGAGGGAACTACTAGCATTGCTAAATTTAAACGACTAAGCCTATATGAAAAATTTAAAAATTTACTTAATTATTTTCGATACTGTATACATGGAGATATAAAGTTTTTTCAAGCCATCCATTTATGGAAGGTTGTGAGGGCGAATAAGTTTTTAATACTCATGTTCCCTTTATCTATGTTAATCGCATATTTTGACATCCTAAGGAATAGAGTTGAAAAGACGCATATTGAGTTTGAAAAAAATAGTAGTAAAGCAGAAATAAAAATTAAAAATTTTTAACTTATTTATATGAGTCATTGTATTGTAATTATTAATCATAAATAATAATTTTATGAATCTAGAAATTTCTATAATCATCCCCAGTCAAAATGCTGGGGATGAGCTTATTTCACTTTTAGAAGGAATTTCAAAATGGTCAGCATTTCCTTCTGAAATCATAGTGGTAGACTCATCATATTCACAGCCAAGTTTATCAGGTAATTTAAAAAACTTTTTTACTCAAAATGATATTAAATTTGACTTAGTTTCAAAGATTAATTTATTTCCAGGAAAAGCAAGAAATATTGGAATTGAGCTTGCGTCATGTAACTATATTGCTTTTTTAGATATTTCAACCATTCCATCAAATGATTGGTTGGAATCGACATGGAAAATATTAAATAGTTCTTCATATGATGGAATTTGGGGCTCAACGTACTATGAAGCTAAATCATGGAAGCACAAATTAATCAGATCTGTAACATATGGAGACATGCCATTAAGAACAGTCCCTGGCTCCATTATTCATGATTCTGTATTTAAGTTTTCTGGATTTTTTATCGAATCTACTAGGGCTGGCGAAGACTCTGATTGGATAAAGAGAGCCGAACTTCATAAGTTTAACTTTAGTCAAGGATTATCAAGTTTAAATTATGTGGGACTTATGAAAATGACATTTTTTTCATTAGTAAGAAAATGGTATAGAAATTATAAACATGCAGCAAAATTACCATATTTAAATGCTCATAAAGATTTATATTTCTATTTTTTTGGATTTTTAATAATTATTCTTGCCTTTAATTGGAATAATTTGTCATATGATGATGCAATAAGGGGCTGGAATACTCAAAGTTTTGCATATATACCTAACATAACAAAGATAAGCATCATTTTTTTTGCATTATCCTACGTCTTAATCAGATCTGTATTAATTCCTTTGCAAAAAGGTGTGCCATTTCTATTCCTTATCATTAATATGCCAATGATGATTGTTCTTTCAATAATTTTAGACATAGTGAAGTCTATTGCTTTTTTTAATGCAAGATTTTTGAAAATTTGAGGATGTTTTATACAAATAAATCTTTATAAAAAAAGATATATTTTGTATTAGTTTAAGAAAATCTTAATTAGCAAATGAATGATCAAGACTTAAATAAATTACATAAACCCATCATTTCAGTCATCACTGTTGTGTTTAATGGCGAAGAATACATTGAGGAAACAATTAACAGTGTAGTATCTCAAAAAGATTCTTATATTGAGTATATAGTTGTTGATGGTAAATCCTCAGATAGCACCCTTGAAATTATAAATGAATATAAATCTAGAATTGACTATATTATCAGTGAGAAAGATGATGGTATATATCATGCTATGAATAAAGGAGCATCAATAGCTAATGGAAAATATTTATGCTTTTTAAATGCTAGTGATATTTATTTTAGTGGGACATTAAACGATGTCTATAGCAAATCTCTCAAAGAAAATTTTGATTATTTTATTGCTCCTGCAGTTATTAGAGGCCAAGATAATATAGATCTTAAAATTAAATATCCTATACAAAATTTTTCCTATCAAGAGGGCAAGTATATGGGCATGCCAGCTCCACATTTGTCTGTTTTTGTAAAAAAAATAATTTTTGATGAATTAGGAGGTTATGATTTAAAATTCAGAATCAGTTCAGACTATGACTTTTTGCTTCGACTTTCAAAAAACACTAGTAATTTTGTATATTGGGAGGAGCCTATTGGGGCATTCAGGCTTGGAGGAATAAGTGGGTCTTTTAAGATATATCTTGAAAATTATAAAATTGGCATTAAGCACAAAATCCCTAAACTGCAAATGATATTTATTACTCTGTGGTTTTTATCAAAGCATTTTTTAAAAGTTTTGTTGCCTAATAGAATTGTAAAAAAAATTAGCAGAAATTAAAACTAAGTTAAAATCATACAATGTATACAATAATTTTCGCACATGTCTAAAGGTAGTCAATTTGAGATACCTGTATTGTTTTTGACATTCAATCGACTTAATACAGCAAAAAAAGTTTTCGCCGAGATTAAGAAATCCAATGTTTCTAAATTATACATATCTTCTGATGGTCCAAGAGAAAATAAGCCTGAAGAAAATGAGATTATTGAGGAAATAAGAAGTTATATTCTTGGAAATATTGATTGGGAATGCGAGATTTTTACAATGTTTAATAATACAAATTTGGGATGTAAGACAGCTGTAAGCAATGCAATTAATTGGTTTTTTGACAATGAAGAAATGGGAATTGTTTTGGAAGATGACTGTCTGCCCTCTCAATCTTTCTTTCCATATTGCGAGCAACTTCTTAGACACTACAAAGATGATGAGAGAGTATTTCTAATAAGTGGTTACAACAAGCAGCAAAAATGGAAACATGATCAGCAGGATTACTTTTTTTCGAATTTAGGCGGTATCTGGGGTTGGGCAAGCTGGAGAAGGGCATGGAAATTTTATGATGTTGATGCAAATGACTTAGATGAATTTATTTATCAAGATGGTTTTACAAACTCTCTTGGTGTTGAGCTTGGAAAATTAAAGCAAGATATGATTTATACTGGATTGAGACAAAATTTACTTGATAGCTGGGCTCTTCAATGGGGATATGCTCGTCACAAAAATAATGGACTGACTTGCATTCCCTCAATAAGTCAAATACAAAATATTGGTTTTGGAGAAGATGCTACTCATACCATCGGAGAGGATGAGGCAAACGTTATTAATTTTGAAATTGAGATGCCTATGAAAGAGAATACATTTGTCGTACCTGACTTGGAGTATGATTCAATGGTATTCGAGAGACCATCTTATGTTAAGAGATTATTTAAAAAAATATCTAAATTTTTCAGCAACTTGAATTAGGCATGAGTATTAATGTGAATAATTCACAATCAGGCCTATCAATTGTTATACCCATTTTTAATGAAGAGGATAATATAACAGGACTATTTCAGAAAATTAAAAAATTTTCTGAAGATATTCACTTTCCATATGAATTTATTTTGGTTGATGGAAATTCATCAGATGACTCCCCAAATAGAATTGATAAATTAATTCAAAGTAATCACAAAATTAAAATATCCTTAATTAAAATGAATAAAAAAGTAGGATATGGGCATGATATAGTAGCGGGACTCAATGCTGCTCAATTTGATTTTATGTGCTGGACTCATGCAGATCTGCAAACTGATATTAATGATCTGAAGGAGGCGTATAATTTAATTATAAACGTTAATGATGAGGTTATAGTTAAGGGTAATAGAGGAAATCGATCACTTATCCCAACTTTTTTTACATTTGCAATGCAGATTTTTGTTTTTTTTAAATTAAAAGTCTCATTAAATGATATTAATGCACAGCCAAAAGTATTTTCAAGAAATTTTTATGAAAAATTTCTACGCAATGAGGCTCCTGATGATTTTTCTTTAGATTTATATCTTTTACGTCAAGGAAAAATCAATAATATTCCAATACTAGAATTTCCAGTGTCTTTTAACAAAAGAAAAGCAGGCATTGCAAAGGGTGGAGGAGGAAGCTGGAAAAATAGAAAACAACTTATCAAGAGAACAATCAAGTATATTAATAAACTGTCTGCAGACAAGAAAAATATTTAAATTTTCACTTATCTTTGTCTCTATTATCCTTTTATAAATACAATCTAAAATCTGTTAAAATTATAACCATTGGTTTATAAAAATCTTTAATGAAATCTTTAGTATTAATAACAGGTGGCTTCGATCCACTTCACAGTGGCCATATCAAATATATTAAAGCTGCAAAAAAGCTTGCAGACTACCTTGTGGTTGGTTTAAATTCAGATGAATGGTTGGTCAGAAAGAAAAATTATTATTTCCTTCCATTTCAAGAACGATCTTCAGTAATCACTAACTTAGAAGATGTAAACGAAGTCATATCATTTGATGACTCGGATGATTCTGCTATAGATGCAATCCAAAAATGCTTAAAAATTTCCGAATCAGTAATTTTTGCAAATGGCGGTGACAGAAAAAAAGATAATATTCCTGAAATTACTAAATTTTTAAATAATGAATCTGTGAATTTTGTCTTTGGAGTAGGGGGGCATAATAAAGCTAATAGTAGCTCTTGGCTTATATCAGAATTTATCGCTAAATATCTTAAGAGTTTTTCTAGCTTAAATGAAATTGATCTAGTTACCATTGATGCTCCATGGGGTTCTCATTCATGTTTTTTAAGTGAAGAAGGGTACAAAGTAAAAATCTTAAGGGTAAAGCCAGGAGGCATTCTTAGTTTACAAAAACATGAATTTAGATCAGAGCATTGGGTTGTAGGTAAAGGTAATGCAACCGTTGAGATTGATGGTCATAAGAAAATCGTTAAAACAGGTGAATACGCAAATATTCCTCTTCAATCTATTCATCGACTCAGTAATGAATGTTCTGAAGAGCTTGAAGTAATTGAAGTGCAATGTGGGGCTATTTTAGAGGAATCAGACATTACCAGATTTGAAGATCATTACGGAAGAAATAGTTGACATCACAGCTTAATATTACGGTAGCAGGCGCAGGCTATGTTGGATTTACGTTGGCAGCAATTCTAGCGGAAAAAAATATTGTAAGAGTCTTAGACATAGACCATGACAAAGTACGAAGAATAAATTCTAATAAATCAGCTATTGAGGATACAGGAATCAATGAATTTCTTTTATCAAAAAAAATAGAGATGACTGCAACAATAGATCAGAAAGAGTCATTGTCTCATGCAGATTATGTAATTATTGCCACGCCAACTAATTATGACCCTTCTTCTAATTCTTTTGATACAAAAAGCGTTGAGGATATTATAAAGTCTACTGTTCAAATTAATCCAAAATGCTCGATTGCTATAAAATCAACAGTACCAATTGGATTTACGGCTAAGATTAAAGAACAATACCCAGATCAAATTATCTTTTTCTCACCAGAGTTTTTAAGAGAAGGATCTGCTCTTAATGATAACCTTAATCCATCAAGAATTATTGTAGGGTGTTTTAGTGAGCAGGCAAAAGTTTTTGCAGATTTGCTTTTAGATGCAACTTCAAAACAAAACGCTCCAGTATTATTTATGGGTTCATCAGAAGCAGAGGCAGTAAAGTTATTTTCTAATACATATTTAGCAATGCGAGTTGCATATTTTAATGAAATAGATAGTTTTACTATTATAAAAAATATGAATGCTGAGAACATAATTAACGGGATATGTCTTGATGAGAGGATAGGTAATTTTTATAATAATCCCTCTTTTGGTTACGGTGGGTATTGCCTGCCAAAAGATACCAAACAGTTGTTAGCAAATTACGAAGATATTCCACAAAATTTAATTCAAGCAGTTGTTGAGGCTAATAATACTAGAAAGGCTTTCATTGCGGAGGAGATTTTAAAAAAAAATCCTACATGTGTTGGAATTTTTCGTTTAACTATGAAAAAGGATTCTGATAATTTTAGGTTTTCAGCTATTAATGAAATAATTGATGTTTTAAGTCAAAAAAAGATAAAAATGAAAATTTTTGAGCCTACGTTATCCAAAAAAATATATATGGGAATTGAGGTTTGTAGCAATCTTTCAAGTTTTAAAAATGATTGTGATCTCGTAGTTGCAAATAGAAATTCTGATGATCTTAATGATATTCAGCATAAAATTTTTACACGAGATTTGTTTGATGAAAATTAAGCCTTCAGGAAATATGCCAAATAAGACAAGTTCTTTGCTTTCAGAAATAGACTTATCTTTACTAAATGGGCTGATGATCGATATAGATGATACCTTATATAATTATAGTATTTCACATAAGGCAGCTTTGAATGGCTGTTACAAATCCCTAGATCCGTCAATTAAAAAGAAATTAAATTTCAATGATTTTACATATGAATATACCAATGCTAGAGAAAGTATTACAAAAAAATTAAGTCCTCAAGGTTCATGTAGATCAAGATTATTTGCCTTTAATTTGCTTTTTGAAAAGTTTGAAATTAATTCATCATATTTATTAGCTTTAAAATTTGAATCGATATATTGGAAAGAATTTATACATGCAATTTCACCAAATAAAGAAATTTTAAATTTTATAAAAAAATGTAAAAAAAATAACTTAACGACTTGCGCAGTTTCTGATATGCAGGCCCATATTCAAATCTTAAAGCTTAAAAAGTTAAAATTAACTAATTACATAGATCATTTAGTCACTTCAGAAGAAGCTGGAGCTGAAAAGCCAAACAAAAAGATATTTGATTTAGCCTTACAAAGGATGAAATTAAGTAAGGATAAGGTATTGATGATAGGTGACAATATCACCAAGGATATTAAAGGAGCAGAGTCGTATGGCATTAGGGCAATTTATTTCAAAGCTTAGTCTTGAATCAAGGATCTGTTCCATTCTATTTTTTGGAGGCATCTTTCTTAAATTAATTGCGATAATTTCTTTTTCTAGCATATATACCAATGATTATTTTCTACCTTTTATAGATTATTTTATAAATTCTGATTTTAGTAATCCTTATAAGTATTTTGCTTCTCAGCCAGTTGAAACATTTCCTTACCCAGCTCTTATGTTATATGTTTTGACAATACCTAAAATATTGTTTGCCTGGATTTCATCAAGTGTGCAGTTTTCAATTCTCCTCTTGAAACTCCCTGTATTATTTGCTGATATTGCTATATTTTATGTTCTAAAGTCATGGTTGAATCATAAAAATGTTTTAAGCTTGATTCTCCTTTATTGGTTTTCCCCTGTTTTGATATATATTTCATACATCAATGGCCAACTTGATGCTATCCCGATTGCATTTTTGCTAATAAGTTTTTATTTTTTATTACGTAATTCACTTGGTTTATCTGCAATCTTTTTAGCTTGCTCAATGGCTGCAAAAACAGTGATTGCAGTTATTATTCCCTTGTTATTAATCTTCTTCTTTTCTCAAAGGTTACCGATTTTAACAATCTGTAAATATTTTTTAATATTCATAGCATCTTTCTTTTTAATAAATGCAAATTTTATTTTTGATGAATATTTTTTTTCTATGGTCTTTAACAATCAACAGCAATCAAAGGTTTTTCTGGGTGCAATTGATTTTGGACCTTCAACTTTGTACCTTTTACCCATAGCTTATCTAGGCATTTTACTAAAGGGTCTATCCTTAAATACATTAAATAAAGATATATTTGTTATGTTTTTGGGTTTTTCTTTTGCGATATTCCTAATCTTTACTCATCCAAGTCCTGGATGGTATTACTGGTTACTTCCATTTCTCTTTTACTTCTTTGCAAAATCTTCTTCAAAAGAACTCATGATGGTTTTACTCCTTCAAATAGCATTCCTACTTTATTTTTTATTAGACAAAAATGTAAATTTCATTATATACAAAGGCAATTTTCTAAGTGTTTCAATTCCATTTATTGATTATTTTCAACAACATTTATCTATAGATAGGAACCTTTTAATCAATTTATCTTTTACATTCTTGCAATCATTACTTATTTTTAATTGCTATTGGATTTATATCTATGGACTGAATCAGTATTCACAACATAAGATCACCTCTATTCCATTTTTAATTGGAGTAGGAGGCGACTCTGGATCTGGTAAGACTCTTTTATCCGATTCATTGGTGGAAGTTTTTGGTTATAACAAATCATCTCAACTTCATGGGGACGATCTGCATCGATGGGAGAGAAACAGCGACAATTGGTCATTGCATACGCATCTAGATCCAAAAGCTAACATGCTTCATCATGAGCCTCAAATCCTTCAGGATTTATTGAATGGGAAAGTTATTTATAGACAAAAATATAACCATGACACCGGAAAATTTGATAAACCTTCAGCAGTGACTGCTGCTAACTTTCTGATATACGAAGGACTTCATCCATTTTTCTTAGAGCGTCAAAGAGATTTATTTGATTTAAAAATTTTTCTAAACCCTAAATCAGATCTTAGGTCATCTTGGAAAATTCTAAGGGATACCAAACATAGAGGAAAATCAGAGAAAGAGGTAAAAGAGCAAATTGACTATAGAATGCAAGATTCAAAAAGTTATATTCAAAGTCAATTAAAGTTTGCAGATATAATCATAGAGCCATTTATAGAAGAAGAATTCAATGCTCAGCAACCTGAGGATTTAAATTATCAAATTATTCTGGCTAATTCATTTGCTGTAGATGCTATTATTGAGATATTTTCAAGAGTTCCAGGATTGAATTTAAAACACGAATTTATAAGCAATAGCAAGCAGTCAATAATTGTTAAAGGAACAATTACTGCACTAGAATTAGAAATGCTTGCATATGAATTTATAGAGGATTTACAAGAACTTGGAATATCTAAGCCTATTTGGCCTTCAAATGCATTTGGCACAATTATTTTTATAATCACTTATATCATTTTTAAAGAAGCAGAATATGCAAGAAGATATTAAATTAGACAATTTAATTAGAATGTCTCATGAAATTGGCGATAAAATCGCATATGTTCAGGGCGGTGGTGGAAATACATCAGTTAAGCTTGACGCAGAGAAAATGGCTATAAAAGCATCGGGAATTTCTTTAAAAGATATGAGTATTGAGCAAGGATTTTCTATAGTTAATTATCAGAAAGTAAATAAATATCATTGTTCTCCAGATTCTTCAGAGGACAGGTATTCAAAGTCAATAGCTAGTTTTGCAATCAAGAACAATGCAAAACCTTCTATTGAGACAGGCTTTCATGCTTTGCTTGGAAAGTATGTTATCCATTCACATTCTGTTTTCTTAAACGTCTTGCTTTGTGCAAAAGAAGGAAAAGATTTAATGCTAGAGTACTTTCCTGAATCTATATGGGTCGATTACTGCACACCTGGAAAAGATCTTACTCTAGCAATCAAAAAATCACTCAAGGGGAGAGAAGATCCGTTTGAGGGATTAATTTTTTTAGAGAGCCATGGAGTGATTGTCTCTTCAAGAACATCTAGAAGGTGTCTTGAAATTCATAATGAATGTAATAGCAAAGTTAAAACGCTCCATAATTTAAAGGATTTTAATATCTTAAATGAAGTTAACTTTGCAAAGCCGAAGAATTTTCTTTTTCCAGATCAAGTAATCTACATGAGCTCAGATCAACTAAAAGCTAAAACTAAAGCATCAGTTGAGACTATTTCTACTGCAGAGTACTTGCACTCAAGTATGTCTGATCAAATGCTCACTCCTAGATATTTATCTCAGGAAAATGTAGATATATTGAATAACATGCAATCAGAAAAGTATAGAAAAAGGCTATCAAAATAAATGCAATATATACGCCATAGAATAAATACTCTAGATGAACTTAATCAACTTCAGGATGCTGATGGAGCAGAGATTGATATTCGATATCACTTAGATCAATTAGTGTTGCATCATGATCCTTATAATCATGACAGTAAAGAAATACTTACATTGGAATCATTTTTATTAAATTGGCATTGCAAAGGTACTTTAATTATTAATTTGAAGTCTGAAGGTATTGAGGAAAAATGTATTGAGCTTCTTAAGAAGCACAAAGTTTCTAATTGGTTTTTTTTGGATATGAGCATGCCTTTTTTTGTTAAGTATGCGATTCATGCAAAAAATAATAGTATTGAAGGATTTTCATCTGCTAATTTATGTGCAAGATTTTCTGATTATGAGCCATTGGAATATGCTCTAGCATTTTCTTCTATGATAGAGTGGATATGGGTTGATACATTTGAATCTTTTCCATTAGATTTGAATGCATATAAAAAAATTATCAATCGGAACTTAAAAATATGTTTAGTTTCACCAGAACTTCAAGGTCAGTCTAAAAAAGACATAGAGCTAATGAAATCAAAAATAACTGAATTCAAAATACATTCCGTTTGCACAAAATATCCAGAGCTTTGGGGATGATATGCAAATTATAATTCCAATGACAGGAGAAGGATCAAGGTTTGTAAGAGCTGGTTATTCTCGACTAAAGCCCTTTATTAAAATTCATGGATCACCAATGATAAAATGGGTGGTCAGTAT
The DNA here is from genome assembly GCA_902595065.1 of uncultured SAR86 cluster bacterium. Lineage (GTDB taxonomy): Bacteria > Pseudomonadota > Gammaproteobacteria > Magnimaribacterales > D2472 > D2472. The sequence goes on along the minus strand of CACJOM010000001.1, from coordinate 201,067 downwards.
GTTTCCAGGGGCTGAAAAGAACATCACTTTTATTTGTAGGAAAGAGCAAGCAGATAATAACTATTATTTTAAAAAAGAGCTTCGATCCATTGCTCCGAATTCAAGCATATTTTTTGTTAATAACTGGAAAAAATTGGGACCAGCTCATGATGTTTTGATGTCCTCAGATGCCATAGATGATGATCAAGCTGTATTAGTAAGTTATTGTGACTTTTTTGCTCATTGGGACTTCAACAAATTCAAGTCGTTAGCCAACAATAAAAAAATAGATGGAATTGTTCCATGTTATACAGGTTTTCATCCTCATATAATACATAAAGAAAATTTATATGCTTCGTGCGATACAGATAAAAATTTCTTCTTAAGAAAAATTAGCGAGAAAGCTCAATTAAATCCGAATAAAGAGGATGATTTATACTCTCCAGGGTTATATTACTTTAGCAGTGGCAAACTTTTAAAAGAATATTGCCAACAACTTATTGATTCAAAACAAAGAATAAACGGAGAGTACTACATGAGTTTGCCATATAATTTTCTTGTTCAAGATGGATTAAAAGTTTTATGCCCTCCAATAATAGATTACTTTTGCCAGTGGGGAACACCTAAAGATCTTGAGGAATACTTAATGTGGTACAGATGGGGCGCTTCGGCCAGGAAGAGAAAATGATTATTCTGGTTCCAATGGGTGGCAAAGGCAGTCGTTTTGAAAAGAAAGGTTATAAAGTTAATAAATCAATTCTGCCAGTAACATCACGTTTTGATGGATCATCAAACCCAATGGCATTAAGTGCTTTAATTGATATTCCATGGGCTCATAAAAAATCATCTAAGATCATATGCGTAAATGATGCATCGCATCAAAAAAATGGTCTAGAAAAAAAGATTAGCTCTAAATTTCCAAATACAATCTTTATTCATGATCATGTTAAGTTAGATCAGGCATATGGTTGTTATTTAGCCCGAGAATTTCTTTTAAATGATGAAGAGCTATTTATAGGCACTTGTGATAATGGTTTTGATATTGATTTAAAATCATTTTACAGTCTTACTAAAAATTCAGATGCTATTATGTTAAGTCACACTAATGATAATAATATTGCTCAGAATCCGTCTGCACATAGTTGGGCAAAATTACAAGTTAATACACATAGACTTAAAAAACTTTCTTTCAAGAAGACTATTAGCAAAAATCCTATGAATGATCATGCTACTACTGGCATGTTTTGGTTTAAAAGCTCTAAGGTTTTCTTAAAATATCTAGAATTAATGATTAATAAAAATGACACATATAATGGAAAGTTTTATGTTGATAAGATATTAAATTACTTCATCAAGGATGGTTTAAGTGTAAGTAAGTTTGATGTTAATTATATCGGCTGGGGCACCCCATATGATTATGAAACTTATGAAAAAACAGTAGATTACTGGGATAAGTTCCATAAGCTAGATTTATTTTCTTGAATTTTTACTTACTTCTTTCAAGCAAAGTTACATTTGTATAGAACATAGGATGTGTGTATGAGCTTCTAACCATCCACCCTAATTCGATCAAATTTTCTTTAAGTTTAGCTGCATTTAGAACATCTGCAATAATAACGAATCTAATTTCATTATTTTGATCAATATCTAGTGCATTTGAGCCTCGCCAATCTATTTGATGACTTCTTTCAATTTTTTTTTGATTCTTAAGAACTTTTGTAATTGATTTCCATTCCTGAACAGTTGCACCATTCATTATTTGCGACAAAGTACCGTCATAATAAACACCTGGAAGATACATTGAGCTGAAGCCATCTAATCTCCTTAGCTCATTATAAGCATCCGCAAGTTTGAATGGAGGTTGCGATACAAAATTGCATCCAAATTTAGCTTCATATTCAAATTTTTGCTCATTATATGGAGAGCTTGATTCTATGCATTGATCTTTAAAGTTCCAAATAAGATTTACATTATTTATTATCAGACCAATTGCAATTATGCTTATAAAGTTCCTTGATGCTCGTGAGTTATATTTTTTTAAAAATAATATTAAATAAAAAATTAAGATTGGCACAATATACTCTAATTGATATTTAGGATGGCCAGTTTCATCTATCAAGTTATATATCAATATTAGCAAAGCAAAGAACAGAAGACCAATTGAAAACAATCTATGCTTAACAGTCATAAGAATTAATGCTGCTAAAAATAAAGTTGGCGCAATGCTAAACGCGTCAATTACATTTTTTATAATCTCAATATACCAAGAAACAAGAAAAATATTTTCATCAAAAGATATTCTTCCAATATTGGAATCTGAATTTTCTACTAAAGCAAATAAAAAAAATGGAGAAAATATCAAAATAGGCATGGATGCTTGAGTTAATTTGATAATTTTTTCTTTAAAAATTAAGTTTTTATTATTGTGGAATAAAAAATGAAGAGCAACAGGGATACATGCCAGAATTGAAGAAGATCTAAAGAAACAAAATATTGTTATGAGAAAAAAAATTTTTTGGTAATTAATATTTTTATTTTGTGAAATAAGAATTAGTGAAATTGAAAAACATAACATCCCCCAAAAGGATTGCTCAAATGTTGATCCAAGAAATAAAATTGCAGGAATTGACAATAAAGCGATGCAAAGGATTGCTGAAACTATATTCGATGCATAATTTTTAAAAGTTTGATATAAGAAAAATGCAAAAAATAGATATGGTAAAAAGAAAGATAGTTTTGCTGAAATATCACTAATACCCAATAAGGGTGATAGCAAAAAGAATATAAAGCCTACAAATGGTGGGTGAGGATTTTCATTGCCACCAAGCAATGATACAGAGAATCTTAGAAGAAAAATTAGCGAAAGAAATATAAAAATCTTTATTTTTAAATTTAAATTTAATCTATATAAAATAAAGCCAATAAAAATGAATCCAAAAATAATAAAAAAAGATAGGATCTGTATCAGGCTAGATACATTTAGATCATTCAAAAATGAGGTTTTAGACGCTAAAATCTCAGAAATTTTTAACACATGTATTAAGCCACTTGTTGCATAGAAATATGCATCATTCGATATGGATAAAGACAAAAATTTTAACGAAATAAAAGTTAAGAAAATAGAAATAAATATTAAGATCAAAAGATCATTATTAAGATAATTTTTTTTAATATGCAAAATGTTTAAATCTTCTTCTTTAACATTGTCAGAGAGAAGAATTACTGCAAATGTAGCTATTAAAGGCAGAATTAAGAAAAAAGTGGACTTAGATGAAAAGGAATTTTCAAAAGGATCAAGAAGGCCGGCTCCATAGAAGCCGAAAGCAAGCAAGCTCAGCATAAGGTAATGAAGCTTGTATAGCATGATTTACTTTTGTCTTTTAATTATAAAAACAATACCCCCCATACCATAATCAAGGACTCGTCTGGCAGAAAGATGATTTTCTTCTATAAACTTATTAAATGCTCCGGCGATTCCCAATGCTTGATCTCCTTTATAGGAATAGAAGTCATCTAAGATAATAAATGTTCCGGATTGAATTGTTGAAAGCGAAAATTGCAATGCTTCTTGTGCACTAGAATATGTATCAGAGTCAATAAATATAATTCTTGATTTTGTTATGCCATAAGATTCAGGGCTTTGTTTTAGAGAATCTTCAAAAAAACCTGGGATAATACTAAAGTTCTCTGGTTTTGAGACTTTGGAGACTCTCCTTTTAACTTTTAGGATGTCAGTAGAAAAGTTTTGATCCTCATAAAAAGGGTGTTTTTCACTGTCATCGACATTTCCAAAACCTTCAAATGAATCAAACCCATAAAATTTCATTTTTTTAATTTCTTGATTAATATTACTCAGATTTTTTGAACAACGAATTGCATGACAAAAAGAGCTGCCCGTATACATTCCAAATTCTAGATAATCACCCTCAATATCTTCAATAGCAGATAAATAGAATACTTTTTTTATTGCTTGATATTTCTCAAGATTATGAACAACTGCAGGTGAAACTCTTGAGATAATAAATGAAGCAAAAGTTTGCAAGAATTCAAGCTTTTCCAAAAAACCAAATTTTGACTTAGTAAATATTGAGAACATTTTTTAATTAAGATTTGTTAAATATTAGAAGTTTTTGACCAGCAAAGTTAGCTACAACACCATATGAAGTCCCAAATAACCAGCAAATCCTGTAATCTAGTTCATATGATAGCTGAACTTCTTGTATTATAAAACTAACTATTATTCCATTTATGCCATAAAGCAAAACGAATTTAGTAAATGAAAGTATCTCCAGTTCGTAGACTTTGAAATGAACCCATTTTGATCCCCAATAATACGAGTTCAGAACACCAGCAAGATAACCTATTAACGAGGATACAAATATTTTAAATTCTGATAACTGACAAATATAAAAAAAAATGAAGTTAATGAAAGTTGAGCCGACTCCTACAACAAGAAATCTTGAAAAATTTTCAATCATTATTTAGATCCTAAATAGGTGGATTTAAGTATATTACAACTTATATTTTTATGGTAACTAATGCTTTTCAAAGTACAAGCACCACCTGTGAAACTGCACAATATTAATGATCTAATGGTCTATAGGCAATAGATTTAGTAGAGGTATTTGAATTAAAGTTAAGATATAATAAATAATTTTAAGCCTTAGGTAATTATGTTCAAAAATAAAGTAATTTTTCTCATAATAATTTTTTTATTCACTTCTATAGACATTTTTTCACAAGCCACTAACTTGTCTGACGAATTTTTAGAGGGCCTCCCTCCATCAGTTAGAGAGCAAATTGAAGTTCAAAATAAATTAGAAGATGATGGAAAATTAGAGGATTTATTTAGAGCTGATACCTCTTTGGAAAAAAATAAATATATCCTTGAAAGAATTAAAAAACAGCTAACTGCTATTGAGCAGCAGCTTCAAGAAGAAGATCAATCTAATACGGATGGTAATTTACAAAGATATGGAGAAATTTTCTTCAAGTCACTACAGTCATCCTTTATGCCTGTAAATGTTCCGAATCTTGATGCTGAGCATATTGTTAATGTTGGAGATAAATTTAACCTTTTACTAACTGGTAAAATATCCGATGAGCTTGAGTTAGAAGTTACCAGAGATGGTTCTTTGATACTTCCAGAATTTGGAAAAATTTTTATATCTGGCAAAACCCTTGCGGAGGCTGAAGAATTCGTAACTAATTTTATCAGCTCAAAAACTGTAGGTGTTTCAGCATATCTAGGATTATCAGAGGTTAGAGATATTCAAGTTCTTGTTCTAGGTGGAATAGAGAGCCCTGGAATCTATACTCTAAGTGGTGGCTCAAGCGTTCTAAGCGCAATCAATGTGGCTGGCGGAATTTCCAAGAATGGTTCATATAGAAAGATTGACCTTAAAAGACGGGGTGAAGTAGTTGAAACGCTGGATTTATACAATATATTTGTCTTTGGAAATTTTAATACACAAAACAAACTTAGATCTGGCGACACAATATACATTCATCCAAGATCCTTTGTTGTGCCAATTTCTGGTGGCGTAAATTTTGAGGCGCTTTTTGAAATTCTTCCAGGTGAATCCGTTATAAATGGTATTACATTTGCCGGAGGTTTCTCATCTGGATTTACTGGCTTTGATTCTGTTTCTTTGGCAAGAGTGGATCTTGAATCATCAAAAATTGAAAAAATAAATCTTGATGATATGAATAATGTTGCTCTTAAGCCTAGAGATTCAGTTTTGGTTCCTTCGTATATAAATTCATTTGAACCTATGAGAAAGGTGCTAATTGAGGGAATGGTAAAAAGACCTGGAGAATACTTTATAAATGAAGATGAAACTCTTTCAAGCCTTATAGACAGAGCAGGCGGCTATAAAGATAATGCATATTCTTATGGAGGAGCATTGTTTAGGAAGACTGCACAAGACAAAGAGAAAACTTATGCTCAAATGAACTATGCAGATACAGTAAATTATATCGTATCAAATATTGGCAAGCCAAACAGAAGTGTTGATTCGTCTGCATTAGATCTGCTTGCTGAAGAATTACGTGCCCAATCTCACAATGGAAGGGTTGTTACCAATTTTGAGCGTTCTAAAATAGAAAAAGATTTAAGTAATGATATTAAGCTACAAAACAATGACAGAATTGTTATACCAAGGCTTGAGAAAGTAGTTTATTTATTTGGAGATTTTAAAAACCCTTCAAATTTAGCCTATGAGCCAAAGTTGTCTGTTAATGACTATATTAAAAATGTAGGTGGAGTTAAAGATTCTGCATATAATGAAATTCTGGTGATTGATCCCGACGGTTTTACACATGTGCATAAATTGAAATCATTAATGTTTAACGATTCTATAGATATTTATCCAGGTTCGATTATTTATGCGCCCAGAGATATTGGTAAACTTTCTGGAGTTATGTATGCATCAGCAGTTTCCCCAATTCTTAGCAGCCTAGCTTTATCTCTTGCTTCTTTAAATAGTATTTCTGATTAGCTTGTTATAAAGGACAATTCTTGAGATTAATTTATTATTTTCTCTTGTTTATTCTGGGTCTGTCTGGCCAACTTTGTGCTGGAATAAATGATTATATTTATCCTAAAAGTAGCTATCCTAGCTATAGCAATAGTGGCACTATAGGACTTATTCAGATGCCATCAGCAAGGATGATGCCAGCTGGATCGATAGCATTTTCATGGAGTGATTCTGATCCCTACCAAAGAGGCTCATTTATTGGAACACCCTTTGACTGGTTTGAGGCCTCATATCAATATACTGATATTAATAATGCCTTATATAGCTTAACCCCAGCCTTTAGCGGTGATCAGTCTTATAAAGATAAAAGTTTTGATGCAAAAGTTCTTTTATTTAAGGAAACGGATTATCTGCCTGCTATTGCAGCAGGTGTAAGAGATATGGCTGGAACTGGTGTTTTTGCATCAGAATATTTGGTTGCAAGTAAAAAATTCAGAAATATTGATTTTACATTGGGATTAGGCTGGGGTGCATATTCTGATAATGGCATGAAAAATCCTCTTACTAGTATTGATGACAGCTTTGAGGTTAGAGACGTAAGTGATAATTCTACTCAGGGTGGAGAATTTAATTTAGGTTACTTTTATAGTGGCAAAGTAGGGGTCTTTGGTGGTGCAGAAATATATTTACCTAATCTTAATGGTACAAGATTAAAAATTGAGTATGACTCTACAGACTATGAATTAGAAGGATTTCCATTTGGTGAGAAGTCTTTTAATTTTGCATTTGAAAATGTTAGACAACCAAGTTCAAAAATCAATATAGGATTTGTATATCCTGTATTTGAGTCATTTCATTTAAAATTAAATTACATAAAAGGACATACGCTTAGCTTTGGCTTTGCTTTAAATGCTAATTTTGGACCTAAAGATCCAATCATTAAAAAAAGAGATAAACATAAAAAGATTATAAATCCACAAGCCTATAAAGAAGTTACTGCTGAATCAAATGATAATTTATACAGAATTAGCTTGATGGAATTGAATCCAAGAGGTTTCCCCGTTCAAGATGCAGATGTTGATGGAGAAACTTTGAAAATTGTATACGCTCAATCTAGACATCGAAGTTGGGCTAGAAGCACTGGTAGGGTATTAAGGGTTTTAGATGATATTGCTCCTGAAAAAATTACTAAATTTGAAATTTCAAATATAAATGGGGGCCTTGGCACTTATACTGCAAAGGTCAATAGATCAGATTTTTCTGATAATAAGCAGGAAAATTTATACAAATTAGCAGTAAAAAATATCGAATTATCAGAGTTTGAGTATAATCCTGATGAATTTGAATTTAGTCCAAGAGCTGAAATGCCAGCCCTATTTCAATCCATAGTTCCTACTTTTCGTACCCAATTTGGTGGCCCAGATGGATTTTTCTTTGGTAACTTGCGTATAGATTATAAAGGTGAGCTATTATTGAGTAAAAGCTTGTCAATTAAAACGGCAATATCTCAAGGTATTGCTAATAACTTTGGAGAATTGAAATTAAAATCTGATAGTGTATTGCCACATGTAAGAACAGATATTGTTCAATACCTTAAGCAAGGTACAGGACTAACTGTTAATCACCTTCAATTAGATAAATTCTTAAAACCAGCGAAAAGCTTTTATGCCAAGGCTAGTGTAGGCTTATTCGAGACTATGTTTGGCGGTGTGGGTGGAGAAATTCTTTATAGACCTTTTGATTCGGACTGGGCAATTGGAGCAGAATTATGGAAGGTAAAGCAAAGAGAGTATGATCAATTATTTCAATTTAGAGATTATGAAACCCTAACAGGGCACATAAACTTATTCTACAAGGAACCTAGAACACAAATTTTAATTATGTTAAAGGGTGGAAGGTTTTTAGCAGAAGATTCAGGTATTCATTTTGATTTTTCGAGACGTTTTAAAAGTGGAGCTAGAATGGGAATATTTTTTGCTCAAACAGATATATCTGAGTTTGAGTTTGGAGAAGGTAGTTTTGATAAAGGGTTTTACTTTTTTATTCCTGTAGAAACTTTCTTTGATCAATACTCGAAAGGTTCGGCTGGCTTTGGATTAAGGCCATTGACAAGAGATGGAGCGGCTTTTTTAAGGCACCGAAATACTTTATATGGAGTAACAGACCAGGCGCAAGCACATACTATAAATCGTGATTGGGATGATATTTATGATTAAAAAATTATTTTTGTTACTCCCTCTTCTTTTGCAATCCTGTGCGTTTATATCATACAACCAAATTGTTCCTTTAATAAAAAGTGCAACTGTTGGTGAAGATGATATAGAGCTGTCAGATGAATTTATTGCTCAACAACCATACTCGTTTATTAGAGTTGATCTTGGTAAAGGAGCGAACATCATTATGGTTCTTCAAAAGATCAATGATGGAATATATACATGGATTTCTAGTGAAGGTGAAAAAATTGTAACGTTTAATGGAAAAATTATCAGGACATCAGGATTAATTCATAATATAGATATTATAAATTTTAAAGACTTTAAGTATTTCAGCCCTTTAAATAATTATTCAGGCATGTTTAACGTTATGCTTAAAGATCCTTCTGCATTTATTGAGCAAGAATTCGTAATTAGTTTGATAGATGATGAGGGCGATAGTCTTCTTTTTGAAGAAAAGATGAAATTAGAAGTTTTAAATTCAAGCTATTCTAACTATTATTGGTTAGACAAAAGATCTGGAATGGCAAAATTGTCTAAACAGAAGATCCATCCCATGTTACCCATTTTGAAGATAGATTTCGTATATAAATACTAAAAAAAAACCACTCATAAGAGTGGTTTTTTAATTTTATGAAGTTATTTTATTCTGGAGCTGGCGCAGTTGCGGTAACAGCAACTCCAACATCTTCGATGTTTGTAGTTTGAACAGGCACTTCAATTGTTACGTCAGTAACTACATCAATCTCATATTCCCACGGCTTAGAGTTTGAATCTTCATCTCTTGTCATGGTAGTAATCACTTGATCGATTATAAGCTCTGAGTCAACCTCAGTTGGGATCTCAACATAATAATACTCACCAGTCTCTGCGATACCATCATTTTCAGTTTTATTGGCAATGTTTTCAGCTAGACTCGCATCATAAGCCTGACCTGATTGTGTTGCTTGAGTTAAGGTGACTGTGTTAGCAGTTGATCTTGAGTTAACAGCAGTTCTAGAGAGGTAAGTTGTTTCGGTAAGAACAGCTGAAGCTGTTGTTGTAGATACTTGCTCTTTAGTTGTGGTTTCAGTTGATATAGGAACCATAACTTCTTTAGTAACTGCTTTTTGCACTGTCTCAGTATTTGTAACAATAATAGTAGGTGCAGGCGTCGGTGCAGGAGTCGGTGCAGGAGTCGGTGCAGGAGTCGGTGCAGGCGTCGGTGCAGGAGTCGGTGCAGGCGTCGGTGCAGGAGTCGGTGCAGGAGCGGCATCGCCACCACTTCCTGAATCAGCTACAGCAGCAATAGCAGCGGCAGCGGCAACTGCAGCAGCAATAGCTCCAGCGCTAAGTGAGCCAGAAGCAGCTTCAGCAGCTTTTTCTTCAGTTCCTGCAGATTTAGGCTCATCTGCTTGAGCATTAATACCAAAAATTGGGGCTAGAAGCGCTAGTAAGTAGCTAAGTTTGTTTTTGATCTTGGCCATTGTTCATAAACTCCTGTTAAACAGTTAAATTGTATTATCTTAAATTAAACGTATAAAAGCAACATTTTCACCTAATCTTAGATTAATGCAAGAAATAGGGCAATCTTTTTTTATTTGCTAATTTCAGCGATGGCATGTTATCTCAGTAAAAGCTTTAATGCAATTAATTTTAACACCTACTTTAACGGAAAATTTAATAAAATGATTAAGATTCATTATATTTTTATATAAACAAAATTATATCTTTATAAAAATGATGAATATTTACTGTTAAATATAGAATCTTCTATATTATAAGCATTATTTTCGGGATGTAGCGCAGTCTGGTAGCGCACCTCGCTGGGGGTGAGGTGGTCGTCGGTTCAAATCCGGCCATCCCGACCATTTTATTTGGATTTATTTATTACTTCTTCTGCATACCAATTGATTTCAGCCTTCATACCATCAAGAGTTCTTTCATCCGGCCCGCCTTCATAAGTATTTCTAAAAGCAACAATTACTTCTGTGGCGCCTAGATCTTCTAATTGCTTGATGCCTTGAGGCGAATAAGCCGCTTCTCCCATCACTTGAAATTGATAATTTGGATGATCTAATGTTCCAAATTCACTTCTATATTTATTGATTTGATCTATTAGTTTTTTTGTTTCCTCTAAGCTTAGCCCTGCGCTAATCCACCCATCGCCAACTCTAGCCGCTCTTTTAAGAGCTAATTTAGAATGACCCCCAATCAATATTGGTACAGGTTTTGTTGGAGTAGGACATAACTTTAGTTCTGGAATATCATAAAATTCTCCTTTGAAAGAGAAATATTCACCACTCATCAAACCTTTTAGTATATCAATTTGCTCATCCATCCTTTTTCCACGCTTTTCCCATCTTTCTCCAGTTGCTAAGAAATCTTCATACCAAGGACTCACTCCAACACCGAAATGAAATCTATTGTTCGTCATAACGCCCAATGTTGTAACAAACTTAGCAGTAGTTACTGCTTGACGAGGAGCCAGTTTGTAGACCGATGTAGAAAATTCTAATTTGTCTGTAACAGCTGCAATTGCTGGGATAATGGAAAATGGTTCTAAAAAAGGCACACCATCAAGAAACTCTCTGCTTCCATCATCATTATAGGGATAAGTAGAGTCACATTCTTTTGGATAGCAGATGCTATCTGGAAATGTAATTGCATCAAAGCCTGCGGCTTCAGCAGCTTTACCTAGCTCCAAGTAAAATGAGGGATCGCACATTGATGGATGATATGAAAAACGCATAATTATTTACCTTTTGGTGAAACGTTGTAGAAACAATATAATAACAATTAAAAAGTAATCGATATATAATGACAGCGTTGTCAAATTAAAAAGTAAGTAAATTTTGAAAGATAAACCTCCTTCCAACATTCCTGTCAATGACCCTGAACTTAAAGAATGGTTAGATGCTTTACAAAATGTTATTGATGAGGATGGTAATGATCGTGCTTCATTTATTTTAGGTAAACTTGCGTCAAAATTAACTGAATCAGGAACTATTCCAAATTACAACTTAACAACTCCCTTTAGAAATTCAATTCCCGTAAATGAGGAAGCAAAAATGCCTGGAGATCTATTCATGGAGCGAAAGATTAGATCTCTTATCAGATGGAATGCTTTGGCTATGGTCCTTCGTGCTAATAAGTCATCAGACGATTTGGGCGGCCACATTGCAACTTTCTCATCATCAGCAACATTATACGACGTGGGGTTTAATTATTTTTTTCATGGATCGGAAAATGGTCAAGAAGATTTAATATATTTTCAAGGTCATTCTTCGCCAGGTATTTACGCAAGAAGTTTTTTAGAGGGATATTTATCTGAGGATGATTTAGATAATTTTAGACGAGAGGTAGATAAACCTGGAATTTCTTCATATCCACATCCTTGGCTTATGCCTGATTACTGGCAATTCCCTACAGTTTCAATGGGCTTAGGCCCTATTATGGGAATCTATCAAGCTAACATCATGAGATACCTTTCATCTAGAGGTCTTGCACCTAGAAATAATAGAAAGGTTTGGGTTTTCTGTGGGGATGGTGAAATGGATGAGCCTGAATCTAAAGGTGCAATTGGATTAGCAGGCAGGGAGAAATTAGAAAATTTAATTTTTGTTGTTAATTGTAATTTACAGAGGTTAGATGGCCCAGTTAGAGGTAATAATAAAATTATTCATGAACTTGAGAGGGAGTTTAGGGGATCTGGGTGGAATGTAATTAAGGTTGTTTGGGGAAGATTGTGGGATCCAATCTTTGCAAGAGATAAAGAAGGAAAACTTCAAGCACTAATGGATGCTGTCGTTGATGGAGAGCTCCAAAATTTTAAGGCAAAAGGTGGAGCCTATACGAGAGAAAAATTTTTTGGACAAGATCCCGATGTTTTAGAAATGGTTGATGATCTTACAGACGAGGATATTTATAAATTAAACAGAGGAGGGCATGATCCTTATAAAGTTTATGCTGCCTATCATAAAGCAGTAAATTCTGAGGGTGCCCCAACAGTCATTTTGGCTCTTACCACAAAAGGCTATGGAACTGGTTCTAGAGAAGCGGATAATACTACCCATCAGGTTAAGAAACTCACCCTTGATAATATAAAATCATTTAGAGATAAATTTGATATTCCAGTTTCAGATAAAGAGATTGAAAAGTTGCCCTATGTGAAACCTCCAAAAGATTCACCTGAAATACAATACCTTTTAAAAACAAGAAATAAATTGGGAGGTCCAATACCTAGAAGGCGAGGACATACCCAAAAACTTGCAAAACCATCAGATTCTATTTTTCAGAAATTTACTCAAGGTTTTGAAGATAAAGAAATTTCTTCCACTATGGCTTTTGTGAGAATGATGACAGATATTCTAAAAGATAAAAACGTCGGAGAGAGAATCGTGCCTATTGTACCTGATGAGGCGAGAACTTTTGGCATGGAGGGACTCTTTAGACAGATAGGTATTTATTCTTCTGAGGGTCAAAAATATAAGCCTGAAGATGCTGATCAGGTTATGTGGTACAAGGAATCGAAAGATGGGGTTATGTTAGAAGAAGGTATTAATGAAGCTGGAGCATTCTCTGCATGGATTGCTTTAGCAACAGCATACTCGAACTATGATCTTCCGATGATTCCAATTTATTTATTTTATTCAATGTTTGGTTTTCAACGCATCCATGATCTTGCATGGGCAGCTGGCGATTCACAAGCAAAAGGATTTTTAATTGGAGCAACGTCAGGAAGAACAACTTTAAATGGCGAGGGATTGCAGCATCAAGATGGGCATAGCCATATCTTTTCTTCCACAATTCCTAATTGTCGATCGTATGATCCAGCTTATGCCTATGAATTAGCAGTGATTTTCAAAGATGGAATTAAAAAAATGTTTGTAGATTTAGAAAATTACTACTACTACATTACTGTTACCAATGAAAACTATTTGCAACCAGCTCAGCCAAAAGATTCAGAAGAGGGAATTATTAAAGGCTTATATAAGTTAAATGATCATGATAAACCTCAAGTTACATTAATTGGCTCAGGATCAATTCTGAATGAATCAATAAAGGCTCAAAAAATATTAGACTCTTACGGTATTTCATCTGATGTCTGGAGTGCAACTAGTTTTAATATGTTAAGAAAAGACGGAATGGAGAAAGAACGTTTTAATGAGATTAATCCAACATTAGAACAAAAAATACCCTATGTAGAGGAGTGTTTGTCAAGCTCAGAAACTCCTGTCATTGCAGCAACTGACTATATGCGTACATATCCGGAACAAATCAGGGGCTTTATTAAAGCGCCATATTACACTTTGGGAACAGATGGGTATGGAAGAAGTGATTCTCGGCAAAAACTTAGAGAATTTTTTGAAGTAGATGCAACCAATATTGCAAGACTTGCAATTTATTCGCTTTTTCGTAAAGGGGATATCAGCAAAAAAAAGATCATATCTCTATATAAAAAATTAAAGGTTGATCCAAGCAAACCAAATCCTTGGGAAGTGTAATGGCTGATAAGATAATCAATATTCCAGACCTTGGCGAAGCTGAGGATGTTGAGGTTATTGAAGTTTGCGCAAAAGCAGGTGATCAGGTTGAGTCTGAAGATCCAATTATTGTTTTGGAATCTGATAAAGCTGCTATGGAAATTCCGGCTTCTGTAATTGGTAAAGTTATATCTATTGAAGTTTCTCTTGGAGATATAGTGACCTCCGGCTCTCCTTTTTTAAAAATTGAGGTTTCTGAGGATGCCGAGCATCAAGCTGAAGAAGACTCTCATGAGGATCAAGTTGAAGAAAAGCAGACTTTGCCTGAAAAAAAAGAACCGATTGAATCTGAGCAATTATCTATTCCTGAAATGCAAAGAACACCTCCAGCTACAACCAAGATAAATAATGAACATATTTATGCAGGGCCTGCTGTTAGAAAGCTTGCAAGAGAATTTGGAATTGATTTATCAATTGTCCAGCCTACAGGTCCAAAGAATAGGATTCAAAAAGAAGACTTGCACCGGTTTGTAAGCTCTCGACTTTCTGCAACTCCTCAAGATAATGGCTTGCAGTTTTCTCAGCCTGATATTGATTATTCAAAATGGGGGCCAATCAAAGAAGAAAAGCTTTCAAAATTTCAGAAATCTTCTCTTACTAACCTTCACACATCTTGGATAAATATCCCTCATGTCACTCAACATGATGAATGTGATTTAAATATATTGCTTAAAGAAAGAGCTAGATTATGTAAAAAGCATAAAGTAAAAATATCTCCCCTAGCTTTTATAGCAAAGATTACTGCTCAATTACTATCTGATTTCCCATTGCTGAACTGTTCTTTAGATTCGAGCTTAGAAAAAATTATTTTAAAAGATTATGTAAATTTAGGCATTGCTATAGATACCCCTGAAGGTCTGATTGTGCCAAATGTGAAAAATGCGCAATTAAAATCTATTATTGAAATCTCAACAGAAATTAATGAGTTAGCTGAAGCGGCAAAAAAAAGAAAGTTAAAAATTGCTGACCTTAAAGGTTCATCCTTTAGCATCAGCTCTCTTGGAGCGATTGGAGGAAGGTTCTTTACACCAATAATTAATCCTCCTGAAGTAGCTATCTTAGGAATCTCAAAAACTTATGAGAAAGTTGTTGCATCTACGGATGGATTTGAAAATCGAAGTTTTCTACCCATTTCACTTAGTTACGATCACCGAGCAATAAATGGAGTCTATGCAGTACAATTTACTAGTCAGCTGGGAGAAGCCTTGTCTGATGATAAATTGATTGAGAAAAGTTTTAAATGATAGATTTAAATTTTAAAAAAGGTTGCGTTCTTATTGTTGGAGGTAGCGGAGGTATTGGGTCATTGTGCGCTCAAGAATTTGCTAATTCTGATGCAAAGGTAGCTATTACTTATTATAAAAATGAGCAAGCTGCTGTTGAT
The DNA here is from genome assembly GCA_902595065.1 of uncultured SAR86 cluster bacterium. Classification (GTDB taxonomy): domain Bacteria; phylum Pseudomonadota; class Gammaproteobacteria; order Magnimaribacterales; family D2472; genus D2472. Next base: position 185,487 of record CACJOM010000001.1, on the reverse strand, counting down.
CTAGCAAATGAAATTAATTCTGATGTAAAAATATATCAATTAGATAATAGCAACTCCAAGTCAGTAGAAGATACTTTTAAGAAAGTCATAGATGACCATGGATCTATCAATACTCTTGTTAATGCTGCTGGATTTGATATACCTCAAAAATTTATCAGTGAAATAGATGCTGATTTATGGAGAGAAGTTATTGATGCAGATATCAATGGTTTTTTTAACTTAATAAAATCTGGATTACCTTATTTGCGTGAGTCTCAAGGCTCTATAGTTTTCATCAGTTCTGCAGGGTTATTTAAATATCCTCCAGGAGATATTTTGTCTGTTGCACCCAAGGCAACTATTGAGCATGTCTTAAAAGGTATAGCAAAAGAAGAGGGGAAAAACGGTGTCAGAGCAAACTCAATTGCTCTTGGTGTAATAGATACTGGAATTTTTCATAGATTGAGAGAAGAAAATAATACTTTCTTTGATGACGCTTGGCATGAGGCTGTTATGAATACACTAGCCATCAAAAGATTTGGATTTCCTAAAGAGGTTGCTGATACAGCAGTATTTTTAGCCTCAAGCAGAGCAGGTTACATAACTGGACACTGCATACCAGTTGATGGTGGTTACCATCTTTAAGAGTTATACAAAATAATCTGTATTTTCAACTCCAAGTTGCATAGCTCCATAATTTCTTGAAAAACTGACAGGATTGTTGGCAACATGCGCTCTAGATGTATGGACGTCTAAAAATATTTTTTGAATATCGCTACCTGCAAATACTGCACCACCGCCCGCATTAGAAAAAAGTGTATCAACTACCTCTAGACATTTTTCTATCACTAGAGATGCATCGTACCTAAACTTGACTCTATCAATCATAGGAATACCTCCTTGATTGCCAGCTTGATCAACCATAACATCATAATTTCTAAACATTACAGTTTCTAAAGCATCAAGTTTCGCAGATGCCTCGGCAACAATTGATTGTGTGTGAGTGTCACCAGCCAATTTTGATGGATCACTAGAAGCTTTGTTATTTGCGCCTTCTATAAATAGTTCTAACATTTTTTTTGTAGCGCCTATTGCTGGAGTCGAAACAGCTCTAACAAATAATTGACCCCAAGGTATTTTATATAGATCATTTTTGTTTACTGCATAGCCTGGATTGGTAAGATTAAAGCCATCAGATTGCTTATGAGTGCGATACTCGGGTACAAAAACATCATTAACATGTATATCTTGACTACCTGTAGCCTTTAAACCCATTGAATACCATGTATCTTTTATTTCGTAATCAGATTTTGGGATTAGAAAAGTTCTATATTCAGGAGCGCCTCCTTCTGGTGGAAAGATTAAACCACCTAACAATGCCCAGTCACAATGCTCTGAACCGCTTGACCATTGCCAATGACCTGAAAATTTAAATCCTCCTTCAACTGGAGTGACTTGTCCCATAGGAGCATAAGATGAAGAAACAAGAGTATTATCATCATCACCCCAAACTTCTTGTTGGGCTTTATCATCGTATAGAGCGAGTTGAAAAGGATGAATGCCAACAACGCCTAAAACCCAAGCAGTAGACATACAGCCCTGCGCAACTCTTAGTTGAACTTCTGAGAAAGTGTGTGGATCTAGTTCAAATCCTCCATACTTCTTTGGTTGTAAAATTTTAAAAAATCCAGCATCTTTCATATCCTGAATAGTCTTTTTTGGGATTCTTCTATCTGTATTTGCAGATTCGGATCTTTCTTTAAGAACTGGTATAAGATCTTCAGCTTTTTTAATTAATTCGTTATGAAGATCAAGGTTTGTTCTTTCTTTAATAGTTACTGATAATGTCATTTTTCGCCTCAAAATTTTACAATTATAATGATTCCATTAATAGTTTATTGATTCAACATAATAATTCATATTATTTAAGATTTTTTTTACGATTTATATAATAAATTATATTTTTAAATCAATTGATTCCTAATAACGCGCACTTTCAATTTCTTTGTTGAATGCATTTATAATTGTTCGATGTCTAATATTTGTGTTACTTGCAAGGCAGGGAAATTTAATGGTGTTGTTGATAAAAATATAAATTTTTTTTACGGCATTCCATATGCAAAACCCTTGACCAAGAAAACGCAGTGGCAGTCACCTGAAAAAAATGATTCTGAAATATTCTTTGAAGCTACTCAAAGAGGATTTAGTGCACCCCAAACAATTTATCGCGAGTCTTTTTTAACGGATCCAAACGTTCCTGATGAATCAATAGACTGTCTCTCATTGAATATTGCATCAAAAGATATTGGTGGCAATATGCCAGTGATGATTTGGATTCATGGAGGAGCATACATTACAGGATCTTCTAATTCAGTTATATATGATCTTGATTCACTTCCTCTTCACGAAATTGTCCTAGTTACAATTAATTATCGTTTGGGGCCATTTGGATTTCTAAAACTTGATGAAATTTCAAATGGTGAAATTCAGTCTACTGGCAATGAAGGCCTAATGGATCAAAAGCTTGCAATAGAGTGGGTAAAAGAAAATATTGCAGAGTTTGGAGGTGATCCTGATAACATGACTATTTTTGGAGAATCTGCTGGAGCTTGGAGTGTTGCATTACAATCTTCGATAAGCCCATCAGGCAATTTATTTTCAAAAGCTATTTGTCAAAGCGGTGGGATGAACGCATTTTTTGACAAAGATAGAGGAAATCAATGGGGCGAGTTATTCTTAAAAACAGCTAATGATAATGGGTTTAAAATTAAGGATTTATTATCTGCAGATCACAAACAGATAACTTCAATTGCCTCTAAGATGAAACATACGATGATTGCCCGTGGAAAATGGCTTTCACCAGAAGTAGGCTTTGCTCCAATTGCAGATGGTAATTTTTTACCCATTGATCCCATGAAACAATTTCAAGATTCACCAATTAAGTTAATAGTTGGAACAACTGCAGATGAGTATAGGCTTTGGTCGGAATTTGAGCCATATTATTTAAATTTAGATAAGGAATCTTTTTACAAGAGGCTGCATAAAATGTTTAGAGCAGAAAGCGTAGATGAAATTACTAGGAATTATTTACCTAGAAGTTCAAGTGCAGATCAATATAAAAAGGCATTATCAAATATTATGACTGACTGGACATTTGGTATACACGCACTGGAATTATTAGAGCTGCATCAAGATAATGCTTATGGATATCTTTTCAATGAACCAAGTCCAGTCTTAGATGGTAAATTGGGCGCATACCATGCAAGTGAGCTTCCTTATGTTTTCGGCTCAGCTACTAAAAAAATAATTAAAGATTTTTGCTCGAAAGAGGCTCAGAAAATTTCAAATTTTTTTCAGGTATCTTGGACTCAGTTTGCAAAAACTGGCTCTCCATCTTCAGATTTAATGCGTTGGGATAAATATGATATTAATCAATCGATTGCGTTTATAAATTCTACTCCTAAAATAAAAACTATACCGAACAAAGAAAGGATAAAATTGCTTCATGAATCAAAGACTAAATTCTAAGAATCTTTTAATAACTATTTTCTCTATATTTGCTTTAGGGTCATGTGTGAGCCCTTCTAAACCAGAGAACTCGTTAACAATCTCCACATCATCTGGAGTATCCCAAGGAACATTAAGTAAAAACGTAATTACTTGGGAGGATATTCCATACGCGATTCCTCCTGTAGGAAATCTTCGCTGGAAGGCACCAAGATCTTTAAAATCTCCTGAGCAAGTCATCAAACCTCAGCAGGGTAATGGATGTTTGCAAGAGGCTAGTATTTATGCCGGAATACAGGGAGAAGGAATAGTTGGACAAGAGGACTGTCTATACTTAGATATTAAGGCTCCTGTAAATAATTTAAATAGAAGACTTCCTGTAATGTTTTGGATACATGGTGGCGGCAATACATCTGGAGTTAAAGATTACTATGATTTTTCAGAGCTAATTCGTGAACATCAAGTTCTCGTTGTAACAATTAATTATCGTTTAGGTCCTATGGGTTGGTTTACTCATCCTGCTATACAGGGACTACAAAATGGAATTGACAAAACTTCTAATTTTGGAACCCTCGATATTATAGAGGCATTAAAATGGGTTCAATCTAACATTCAAAATTTTGGAGGAGATCCAGATAATATTACAATTTTTGGAGAGTCAGCTGGGGGTCATAATGTTTTATCTTTGCTTGCTTCTCCTATGGGAAATGGACTCTTTCACAAAGCAATTTCTCAATCAGGCTATACAACCAGTTTTACAAGAGAAGAGGCTCTAGGTATAAACCAAAAAGGCATTGTAGTGAATCAATTAGGTTCTGACCCAGCGTTATCGCGCTATGACTCATCGGGATACGCAAGTATAAAAAATCTATTTAATAAAGATCCTAAGAAATACGGAGAAGAATATCAGCGTTATTTGAGATCTATTGATGGAAAGGTTCTTTTGGAGACTTATAAAAAACTCTCTAAAGATACCTATGATCGATTACCGCTTCTTACTAGAGATGGAATCGTAACTCATATTGATGGAGTAAGTGCTGGGCTTTCTTCGTCTGGAGAGAAAAATAATATTCCGATTATCGCAGGATCAAATAAGGATGAACTCTCCCTTTGGCTTGGATCAAATAGATACTTTGTGAATGCTTCATATCCCTTCACAAAACTTGTGCCCATTCCAAAGATTGAATTCAAGAGAGAAGACCTATATAAACTTTGGGTAAAAACTCGCTCGCAAGGCTGGAAGCTAAGGGGTGTTGATGAGCCATTAATGGAGCTAGAAAAAGCTGGTTATGATTCTTTATATGCATATAGATTTGATTGGGATGATCAATCTTCTTCATACTTTGCAGATTTTCCTAATTTAATTGGGGCCGCTCATGGGTTTGAGATCTCTTTTATCACTGGTGACTTTAAATTTGGCCCCATTGGAAGATTTGTTTATCCCAAAGGCGAATTAAGGGATCAAATGCAAGAAACAATGATGCAAGCTTGGACATCATTTGCAAAAACTGGCATTCCAAATACCGGTAAAAGTCAGGAGTGGAAAAAATTTCATTCTAAGGATAGAAATTTTATGAAGCTAGATTCTGATAAAAATTTATCTCTTGATAGAGAAATGCTGTCTATGGAATTTATAACTGAAAATGTACGACTTTCATCAGTGGGAACATTATTAGAGAAATGTTTATTAGTTCAAGAGACGTTTTTTAATATTGGGGATTATCTTGAGGATGAATTTGTTAAATGGAATCAGGGCGCATGCAAACAATTCAATATGAACTTCGAACGAAAAAAAATTGAAACTGATTTAATTGAAGAGTTTGGCTCAGCAACAGTGTATTAATAATTTTAATGAAATTTTTTTTTAGTTTTATTTTTTTAATTATTTTGTCTAGTTGTGGGTCTGATGTTGATCCTGGAAAAATAGAGGGCCCTCCGCGCTCAATAGAATCGATATATCAACAAGATTTAAAATTTTTTCAGACCAAAGAGAGTTTACTAGGAGCTGATTCTAATAATACAACTCAAATCCTTTTTGGAGATTTGCACGTTCATACCACATATTCAATAGATGCCTTTACCCTTGAATTACCCATGATGGGTCTCCAAGGGGCCCATGATAGTTCTATGGCATGTGATTTTGCTAGATATTGTGCAAATCTAGACTTTTTCAGTTTCAATGATCATGCTGAGGGGCTTACCCCAGACCATTGGCGTGAGCAAAAAAAGATCATTCAACAATGCAATATTTCTAATAACAATCCATTAACAAATGATTTAGTGGTATTTCCAGGTTGGGAGTGGACTCAAATTGGCACTTCAAAAGAAAATCATTGGGGTCACAGAAATGTAATCTTTAAAGATATTCAAAGTCTTCCTGCAAGGCCAATTGGTGCTAGAACTCCAGGTTCAGGATTAGGAGTTTTTGATACCACCGAACAGGCTGTAGGTGCAAGATGGCTGGATGTATTTAATTTTAAGCGCTACTCAGATTTAAAATGGCTTCTCAATGAGGTTAGAAACATACCATACTGTGAGGAGGGTATTGCTTCTCCAGACCTTCCGCTTGATTGTTATGAGTATGCAAAAACTCCGAGGGACTTATTTTCTAAGTTAGATGAATGGAATCTAGACAGCATCGTAATCCCCCATGGCCAATCATGGGGTTACCATGTACCGCTAGGAACCTCTTGGGATAATCGCCTTAATTTTGAAGGCCATGATCCAAGCAAACAAATTCTTTTAGAAATTATGTCTGGTCATGGTAATAGTGAAGAGTATAGAGACATTGCGTCAGCAAATTTCCTTCAAGACAACACAATGAGTTGTCCTGAACCAACTGATGATTTTCTTCCATGCTGTTGGCAAGCAGGTGAAATGCAGAAAAAACGTTGCGACGGTCTCACAAAAGATGAATGTGATGCAAGAATTGAGCTAGCAAAAAAATATACCTTAGCAGGAGGACCTTATACTAATATGGTCTTTCCGGAAGCTAAGCCTGAAGAATGGTTAAATTGTGATCAATGCACAGATTGTTTTAAGCCATCATTTAATTATAGACCTAAGCAATCCGCTCAATATGCTCTGGCCCTGTCTAATTTTCAAGAGTCTGATAACTCTATCCAAAGATACAATTTTGGATTTATAGCTTCCACTGATGACCACACAGCAAGACCTGGAACTGGTTACAAACAGTATGAAAGACGAAAAATGACTTTCGCAACTGGTGTTAAATCAAAAATATGGGAATATCAATATAAAGCAAAAGATCCAAACTTCCCTGAAATTCCTAAAATAATGCCTGGGGACAGTCAGCCTGATAGCGAAAGAGTTTCTAGTTTTGTCTACCCAGGTGGCATCTTGGCTGTGCATGCAGAAGGAAGAGGTAAGGATGCAATTTGGACAGCTTTAAAAAATAAAAATGTATATGGAACCAGTGGTCCGAGAATATTATTGTGGTTTGATTTGATAAATTCTCCCGAAGGGCAAGTTCCAATGGGTTCGGAAATTACAATGAGTCAAAACCCAAGATTTTCCGTTAAAGCTGCTGGTAGTTTTATACAAAAAGAAGGTTGTTCCAATGAATCAATTGATTCACTTTCTCCTGAAAGGTTAAATTATCTTTGTGTCGGAGAGTGCTACAACCCAAGCAATGAAAGATATATCATCAAACGAATAGAAGTGATTAAAGTTACCCCACAAATTTATGCCGGCGAGGCCATTAGTCCTCTTATTCAAGATCCATGGTTAGAATTTCCATGCCAGGGTACAGGTCAGTGCATAGTTGAATTCGAGGACCAAAACTTTTCTAGAGATAGTGTCTATTACGTCAGAGCAATTCAAGAAGCTACTCCTGCAATTAATGGAGCACCATTATCACAAAGAGATGAATTTCAACTTTGCAAAGGTAGTTTTAGAACAGATCTTGAAGATAACTGCTTGAGCATGACTAATGAAAGGGCGTGGTCATCACCAATATACATAAATAAACCCTAAGAGTTTTGTTGTTTAATTTGATTAGCTAGAGATCTTTTAATTTTAATTAGTTCAGCTATTTTAAAATATAAATTTTCTTCGTATGCATCTACAACAGAATCAGCTGTAACTAGATTCCACAAGACTGCAAGCAGATCCTTTTTTTCTTCAAGTGAATGGGTTTCATTAATTTTTTTTACCGATGGATAAAAGGAAACTGAGCCTTCGGTTTCATCAATTATTCTCTTAATAATTTTCGAAACTTTTTCATCTGTATTGCCACTCTTGCTTGCTCTTTTTTTAATCAATTCAAGCTCAGCCTTATCAAGACTGCCATCGCTAATGGCTATTTCAAACATTAGCCTTAATACAACATCAGCCTCATTAGTTTCTATAATCTTTGAAGTAGATTTTTTTTTAAATATGCTCTCAAACATTAATTAAGTATTTTTATCAATTTGCGGAATTTTCTTTTGAGTTAAATATTTTGCCTGATGTAATATAGTAAATCATTGCAAAAGCAACGAATAGGATGAATGAGATCTCAGATGAAAGATAACTTTTATCAAGCATAACACCTATTCCAGCAAGCAATAATCCCAATAGCAATAGTCCTATTAAAGTTCTAGAGGAGCTTTTTGTTAGCAACTGCAGTTTATGATGAATATGGTCTCTACCTGGGCTAAATGGCAGAATCCCTTTTATAATTCTTCCAGTCATGACCCCGAGACAATCTAATAAAGGAATTGCAACTATCCACAGACATGTAACAGGTTTAATGAGCTCATTTGTTGATTGAGAATAATTAATGCATGTCCAGGCTACAAAAAAACCCAAAAATGTTGAACCATTATCACCTAAAAATACTCTCCGTTTTGTACCAAGAAAACCAAGATTATAAAAAAGGAAACCAATTATGCTACCCATAGCAATGACTAAGGAATAATTTGCAACATCAAATCCAGAAGCTACCTGAAGAGCACCGAGAGCAATTAGTGCAAATCCAGCACATAAACCATTAATCCCATCAATCATATTAAATGCATTGATAATACCTACAACAGCAAAAACGGTGAATGGTATTCCCCAGAAACCAAGGTTTAAATTAATGCCAAGCAATGAAACATTTAAGGTTTCTATATAGACTTCTCCTAAAAAAATTAATGAGAGCGTTGCTATGGATTGAATGAATATTCTTTTTCCAGCACTAATGCCATAGGCATCATCTATTAAGATAATAGCCTGAAGAAAGAGTGCAATTAAAATAAAGGCAGCAGTAAATGATGAAAATGAAAAAAATTCATTAGAATCTGCTTCAATTATAAATGGATCACTTATTTCTTCACCCGATAAATTGATTTCAACAATTCCTGAACTTTGTGCTTTGTATGTTTTTACTTCTCCGTTTGGCAAAGTAACATTAAAAACATCATCACTAATTTTAGAAATATTTATAGATTCATCTTTAGTAGAACCAAAGTTAACATCAAATGTCTCTAATTCATTATTAATGCTGGGCTGTTGTGTAATATTTAATCTAAAATTTTCTGATCCTTCTGTATTTTCTTTTTTTATAGTTAGTTTCTTTGAATAGCTAACTTGAGATGGAGTTTCTAGTTTGGTTGGGTCACTGAGTGACAAAGGATCAAATTGTAGGTCATATTTATAATCAACTAAAAAAAGCATAAATAAAGTTGAAAGAAGCATAGAGGCATGAATGCTTAAGCCACCAATCAATGGCGTAGGTCTAAAATGGAATTTTCTACTTTTATCAGGAATATCAATAAGGAAGTTATTTACCCTTGCAAAGTTTCTAAAATATCCAGTAAATACTACAGAAGCAAAAAAGCTTAAAAATAAAAGAGTCACTGCTATACTGAACAACATACATGCATTCTAACTGACTTTTATTTTTACGGGTAATTATGAAAAAATTTTTATTAGGCATACTTAGCGCTATTTTTTTATTTCCAGCAAATTTGCCTGCAATCAATCTTGATGATCTGCAAATTGAAGATGGGTTTCAAATATCAGTTTTTGCTGAAGATTTAGATTCACCTAGACAAATGGTTGAAGGAAGCGATGGAACAATTTTTGTTGGAGAGAGAAATGGGCAGATTATTGCTTTAAAAGATCTTGATAATAATGGGCAGGCTGACTCCAAAATAATTATTGCAAAAAATCTTTCATTTTCAACAGGAATTAGCCTCTTTGATGGGGACTTATATTTTTCTGAAATAAGTAAAATATGGAAGATTGAAAATATAGAAGAATTTTTAAAAAAGCAATCTTCATCTGGCGAAATGCCTAAAAAAACTTTGGTTGTTGACAATTTACCTGAGGATACATGGCACGGTTGGAAATGGTTAAAACATGATGAGGAAGGAAGCTTATATTTTAATGTAGGTGCTCCGTGTAATATTTGTTTATCTGATAATCCACAATATGCTTCAATTTTGAAATTTAAGGAAGGTGAGCTTAGTTATGTTGCTAAGGGAGTTCGAAATAGTGTTGGCTTTGATTTTCATCCAATTACAAAAAAACTTTTTTTTACTGACAATGGAAGAGATTGGCTTGGAGATGACTCGCCCTCATGCGAATTAAATAAAGTTGAAGTTGCAGGCCAGTTTTTTGGTTTTCCTTACAAACATGCTTCTAATGTTTCTGATCCCGAGTATGGGAATCAAAAATCTGGCTATGATTTTGTTGATCCAATTTTAGAATTAGGTGCTCATGTAGCACCTACTGGGATAACTTTTTATGAGGGCGATATGTTTCCAACAAAAATGAGAAATAATTTATTCATTGCCCTGCATGGATCTTGGAATCGATCTGAAAAAGTAGGTTACAAAGTTATACGGGTTGAATTAGATGAAAACGAAAATGTGATCTCATCGAGTGATTTTATTTTTGGATGGCTCAAAGGTGGGAAGGTAAGTGGACGTCCCTCGGCTCCATTGGTGATAAGTGATGGTAGTTTTCTTTTATCTGATGATAAAGCTAATGTAATTTATCGCGTTACATATTCATTATAAATGCTGCAATTAGATTCTTGTCTAGAGATTGCTAAATCTGCTGCATTGCTGGCTGGTAAATATATTAAGGATCAACAAAATCAAGATTTAGAAATTCTTCTTAATGAAGGGAGAGACATTAAATTGCAAATTGATGTTGATGTTGAAAAAATCATCACAGAATACTTAAGCTTGCATAGCTCTTTTCCTATACTGGCCGAGGAGTCAGGCATCAGTGAAAAACTGGGTGAGATTTACTGGGTAGTTGACCCTCTTGATGGCACTTCAAATTTTTTGAGGAACATTCCAATTTCTTGCATTTCCATTGCCTTAATGACTGACATTGAACCAATTTTAGGCGTTATTTTTGACTTTAATAATGATGATTTATATTTTGCACATCATAACTCGCCTGCTTATTTGAATGACAATAAGCTTTCAGTTTCATCAATCTCTTTAAAGAGTGATGGCACATTGGTTACTGGCATACCAGCAAAAAAAAATTATTCTGATCAAGAATTTAAAAATATGATTTCTGATTTCCAAGTATGGAAAAAAATTAGAATGATTGGATCTGCTGCAATGGCTGCAGTATATGTTGCCTCTGGGAAAGCAGATGCTTATTCAGAAAATAGAATCTTTTTATGGGACATTGCTGCCGGTGCAGCAATCGTAAAAGCTGCTGGCGGCAAAGCTTCTATTCAAAATCTCACCTCTGATTTCAGAGTAGATGCAAAATTTACCAACAATAATATTTAAAAATTAATTAATGATGAAAGGAGTTGTTTGGTTTAGATCTGATCTTAGAATAGATGATAATCCTGCACTGACTAACGCATTAAACAGTTGTGATGTAGTCCTGGCTATTTATATTTTTTCTCAATCTCAATGGGAAATTCATAATGAGTCAAATATCAAACATGAATTTTTGCTTAATAATTTAATCAAATTACAAGAATCTCTTTCAACATTAAATATTCCATTGATAGCATTTAATACTGATTCATATAAAACATTGCCACAAGATTTATCATCATTTGCAGTTGAGCAGAAAATAGATCATGTATTTTGGAATAATGAATTTGGACTTAATGAGGCATTGAGAGATAAAAATTCAATAGGTAGTTTAAAAAAATATAATATTGAATTTTCGTCATTTAATGATCAGGTCATTTATGAGCCAGGTTTTCTCAAGACGGGACAAGGTAAACCTTTTTCAGTTTTTACACCCTTTAAAAGAAGATGGGTTGAAAACTTTGATATGAATTTTTTAGAATTAGCCACACCATCAAAGCAAAAAAAAGCCCCTTCAATTCAAAGTGATTTATCTATTTTAAAATTTGTTAAAACTCATTCAGCAAATATTGATCTTTGGCCTGCAGGAGAAAGTGCAGCTCAAGACAAACTTGAAGATTTTCTTCATTCAAAAGCTAATTTTTATAACGCATCAAGAAATTCTCCAATTCTTGACGGTACAAGCAGAATTTCACCTTATCTAGCCCTTGGCATCCTTTCTCCTAAAAGATGTATCTTGGAGGGTTTAAAGCTCAATAATTATGAATTTACATCAGGCAATAAGGGAATATGCAAATGGATTGACGAAATTATTTGGAGGGAGTTTTATAGAAATATTATGCATTCTTTTCCAAAAGTAAGTCAGAATCAACCTTTTCAAGACTATACAAGATCTATTCGGTGGCGACATTCAGAAAAGGAGCTTGAAGCCTTTTATGAAGGCAAAACAGGCTTTCCTATTGTTGATGCTGGTATCAGGCAGATGCTTGCAGAGGGCTGGATGCACAATCGATTAAGGATGGTTGTTGCAATGTTTTTTACAAAAAATATGCTTCATGATTGGAGGCTCGGAGAAAAGTTTTTTATGCAACATTTGATAGATGGAGACTTTTCCTCAAACAATGGAGGCTGGCAGTGGAGTTCTTCAACTGGAACAGATTCAGCACCTTACTTTAGGATCTTCAACCCTATCACTCAATCACAAAATTTTGATCCTGATGGAGAATTTATAAAAAAATTTATCCCTGAATTAAAAGATTTTCCGATAGCTAAAATTCATCAACCAAAAGACGATCTTTTCTCATCCACCGACTATCCTTCACCTATTCTAGATTTGAAGAAATCTCGTATAAGAGCGATTCAGGCATTTAAAGATGCTCGCGAGGCCAGTGGAATTTAGCTTACAGAACCCTAGCAATTGCTAGTGATAACTAAAAAACTTCCGTTATAATAAAATTCAATTTTTTAGTGAGGTACAAGTATGGCTGATCATCTTAAGTTTTACATTAATGGGGAATGGGTTAATCCATTGAGCTCAGAAACAATAGAAGTTATAAATCCATCTGATGAATCTGTGATTGGTTCGATAGCAGCTGGTACTAAAGAAGATATAGATCTAGCTGTTGGTGCAGCGAAAGAGGCTTTTAAAACTTTTGGCTTTTCTTCTAAAGAGGAAAGAATAGAGCTAATCGAAAATATTATTACAGAATATGAAAAACGTTCAGAAGAATTAGCAAAAACAATTTCTGAAGAAATGGGTGCGCCATTATGGCTATCAAATGTTGCTCAAGTTACTTCAGGCTTGTCTCATTTTAAAGATACACTAGAGGTGCTAAAAACTTTTGAATTTGAAGGGGTTGAAAATAACTACTTAGTAAGAAAAGAGCCAATTGGTGTTATTGGGATGATTACTCCATGGAATTGGCCCATGAATCAGATGTGCACAAAAGTGGCTTCAGCAATTGCATCTGGATGCACTATGGTCTTAAAACCAAGCGAGATCACTCCATTTTGTGGAATTATATTTAGTGAGATATTAGACGCTGCAAAAGTTCCAGCAGGGGTTTTTAATCTTGTAAATGGAATGGGTCCAATTGTTGGGGCTGCTCTTTCAGAACATCAAGATATTGACATGATGCATTTTACAGGTTCAACAAGAGCTGGAGTTGCAGTAGCTATAGCTTCAGCCCCAACTGTAAAGAGGGTCGCCCAAGAGCTTGGCGGCAAATCAGCAAATATCATCTTAGATGATGCTGATATTGAGAAAGCTGCTGCTGCTGGAGCAAATCATTGCTTTATGAATACTGGACAATCATGTAATGCACCAACAAGAATGCTTGTTTCATCCCAGAACTATGAGAGAGCAGTTAAAGCGGCCGTTGAAGTTGCAAATTCAACAATTGTTGGCTCACCAGAAGATGAGGGTGTAAAAATTGGACCAATTTCTAATAAAGTTCAATATGAAAAAGTTCAAAGGTTAATTCAAATAGGAATCGATGAAGGAGCAAGGCTTGTAGCGGGCGGTCTTGGAAGGCCTGAGGGCATTTCAGAAGGCTATTTTGTGAAGCCAACAGTTTTTGCTGACGTTACAAATGATATGACGATTGCACGAGAGGAAATCTTTGGTCCTGTTCTAAGCATACTAAAGTATGAATCTGAAGATGAGGCCATCGAAATAGCAAATGATACTGAGTATGGCTTAGCAGGCTATGTCCAATCTGGAGACGAAGATCATGCAAAACAAGTGGCTAGAAAAATTAGAGCGGGTCAAATTAGCATTAATGGTGGGGTAAGAGGACCAGCAGCGCCTTTTGGTGGATTTAAGACTTCAGGAAACGGCAGAGAGCACGGTCTGTCCGGTTTAATGGAGTGTTTAGAGACTAAAGCTATAATTGGAAGTTAATTAAACTATTGAAAATATTCTCTTTCTTCAAGGTTATCGCTTGTTGAAGGATACTTATTGCTTTCATCTGTAAGCATAGGATTTGCATTTTTCCAATTAAATTTATTTTCATTTTCATCTTTTTTCATCTCTGATTTTTTTTCGCCTACAAAGTAACTCATAGACATTAGCCCGTATACCTCTTTCATCCTTAGATATTTAGGACCAAGCAATGAAAATCTTCCTCTTATTGGAATATCTAGCCCAGAATCAATTGTTTCAAATCCAAGATATTCATTAAATAAAGCTTTCAGACCAAGATCAGTCATATGAAAAAAATTCCATGGCCTTTCGTGCGATTTAAAGTTAAAGGCAGTTTCAATGCATACAAAACCACCTACTTTTAAAACTTTAGATATTTCTTCTGCTACCAACCATGGAGCATAAAGGTGCTCAAATACTGAAGTTGAATAAATTAAATCAATTGAGTTAATTGAAATAAATTTACTTAGCTCATGAGCATCACAAACAATATCAACATTTCTTCCAGGAGCTATGTCTGTTCCTATATATTTAGCATTTATAATTTTGCTTTTTATAACTGAAGTTCCAGTTACTTCCTTGGCACCTATTTCAAGTATTGTAAGATTTTCTTTATCAAAGTTCTCTAATATCCAATTCACTCCATTTTCATGATCAAAAAATTTTGGTCGAGGTAATTCTTTTAACTGAGCGCGTTTATCAAAAGTTAAGCCTTCAAGGTATAGATAAGCATTTCTGATTTTTCCTAGAAGAAACATAGATGAAAAATGATTTTAAATCAGTATATCAGGCTGTTTGGATAAAATCATATCTAAGAGAGGCTGGAAACTTGCCCAAGCTGCCAAATCATTGGCTATAAATTCTCTTGTTTTGATTGCAGTTTCATGAGGAATCTTTGTGGTTTCACCAGCAGCATCGGCCAAAAGCTGAGATTGGCAGCATCTTTCCATTGAAAAATAATACCAAAGAGCTATATCAATTGAAGGTCCTGTGGTTAAAATTCCATGATTTTGAAGGAATAGCACTGTTTTATCTCCAAGAGCATTGGCAATCCTGTCTCCCTCTTCAGTTTCTTCTACAACTCCAGAAAAGTGATTATGAATTGCTTGTCTCTCGTAAAATGCACATGAGTCTTGTGAAATAGGATCAAGTAACTTTCCAAATGTTGAGAAGGTTCTGCCGTAAAGTGAATGTGAGTGAGCAGCAGCATTCACATCCGGCCTGGCCTTGTGAAGTCTGGAATGGATGGCAAATGCTGCAACGTTCACAGGTCTATCACCCTGCACAACGTCACCGTCATGATTAACGAGGAGTAAATCAGAAACTTTAATTTGACTGAAGTGAACACCGAGGGGATTTACCCAAAAATGATCACTAAACTCTGGATCTCTAAGGGTAATATGTCCAGCCACACCCTCATCAAAACCGAAATGAGCAAATAACCTAAAGCCAGCAGTTAGTCTTTGTAATTGATCTCTTCTAGTTTCTTCGATCGTTTTGCATTCAACCATTTCAATGCCTTTAGGCTTATTTGGTAGTTTGCCCTTATTAATATCTATGCTAATTGGTACAACTTTTGCCATAATGAATTCCTTAAAGTGTAAAATAGTGTACCCAATTACGGAGCTAATATGAAATATAGAATTGAAAAAGATACAATGGGAGAAGTTAATGTCCCTCATGATGCACTTTGGGGAGCCCAAACTCAGCGAGCTTTAGAAAACTTTAAAATTAGCGGTATTAAATTTGCTTTTCCTTTTGGACGAAGCTTTATTGAAGCATTAGGTATAATTAAGTTTGCCGCTGCAGCATCTAATCAAAAGCTTAAATTGCTTGACTCTAGAAAAGCGAAGGCAATTAAAACTGCATCAACAGAAGTTCTTTCAGGAAAACATGACAGTCAATTTCCTCTTGATGTTTTTCAGACTGGTTCAGGCACTAGTACCAATATGAATGCCAATGAGGTAATTGCAAATTTAGCTACAAAAAAAGCACGTATTAAAATTAATGCAAATGATCATGTAAATATGAGTCAAAGTAGCAATGATGTTATTCCAACAGCAATTTGTATTTCTGCCTTATTAGATACGCAAAGACTTTTGCTGCCATCTCTAGAAAGCCTTATTAAAGTTATTGATAAAAAAGCATTATCGCTGAAGGGTCAGGTAAAAACTGGAAGAACGCACTTAATGGATGCAATGCCTATAGATTTCTCGCAAGAATTATCAGGATGGAGTGCTCAATTAAAGGCTGTTGAGAAGTCCATTGTTTCAGCCTCAAAAGACATCGCTCATTTACCTCAAGGGGGGACCGCTATTGGAACAGGAGTAAATGCTCATAAGGATTTTGGAAAAATATTTGCTGCTGAGGTTTCAAAACTAACAAAACTCAACGTTAAAACATCAACAAATTACTTCAAATCCTTAAGCGCTCAAGATTCCGCTGCTCAATTATCATCTAGTGTAAAAAATCTTAGTTTAGTGTTAACTAAGATATCCAATGATTTGCGGTGGATGAATAGTGGGCCACTTACCGGTTTGGGAGAAATTGAACTCGAAGCCTTGCAACCAGGAAGCAGCATTATGCCTGGTAAGGTTAATCCGGTGATACCGGAAGCAGTAGCAATGGCTTGTGCTGATGTAATTGGAAATGATGTCACGGTATCTATAGGAAGCCAGTCAGGCAATTTTCAATTAAATGTAATGCTTCCAGTAATTGCATACAACTTACTTAAAAGTATTAGCCTTATGTCTAATTCAATGCCGCTTTTGGCAAACAAAGCTATCAAAACTTTTAAAGTTAATAAAAAGAATATTGAAGAATCACTTGGCATGAATCCAATATTGGTAACAGCATTGAATAGAGAGATCGGTTATGAGAAGGCTGCAAATATTGCTAAAAAAGCATACAAAGAAAAAAGATCTATTATTGATGTTGCTCATGAAGAAACTGGATTGCCACTTAAGAAATTAAAGGCATTGCTAAACCCCGCAAAACTTACAAAGGGCGGCGTATGACAGAGCTTTCTAAGGAAACTTGCACCGCATGTGAAATAGGTGCTCCTTTAGTTCCTCATGATCAACAGACAGAGCTTTTAAAAGACCTTGATGGTTGGATCATTGATAATTCAGATATTTCAAAACTAACAAAAGTATTTAAATTAAAGAATTATGAGCAATCTATTGCTTTTACTAATTTAATTGCTGATTTGGCAGAATTACAAGATCATCACCCAAAAATTACTCTCGAATGGGGAAGTGTTAGCATAGAGTGGTGGTCGCATAAAATTAAGGGTTTGCACATGAATGATTTTATTTGCGCTGCTAAATCTGATGAAATTTTTAATGCATTATAGTGCTATTTTAATAAAGTTATATTTACAGCTTCGTAGCACTAATCTTTTTTTTAATAATGGCATACGCTATAATCCGTTATGGAAAAGATCAAACATAAAGCCCTAACCTTTGATGACGTACTTCTTTTACCTAGATTTACGGATTTCCTTCCTGCTGAAGCGCAATTAGAAACAAAGGTCTCAACTAATATATCATTAAAAATTCCTCTGATATCTGCAGCGATGGATACAGTAACGGAAGCTGCAATGGCAATTGCGCTAGCTGAGAATGGTGGAATAGGAATTCTGCACAAAAATAACTCAATTGAAGAACAGGCCGCAGAAGTAAAAGCTGTAAAAAAATATGAAAGTGGCGTTGTCAGAGACCCTTCAACCATTCAATCAACTAAAACAATCAATGAGCTTATGCAATTAACAAACGAGCTCAGTATTTCAGGTATGCCAGTTGTTGATAATGGAAAGTTAATGGGAATTGTTACCAGGAGAGACTTTAGATATGCAGATAACTTATCTGAATTAGTTTCTTCGATCATGACGCCATATGAGAAATTAATAACAGTAAAAGAAGGCTTTGATCAAGAAGAAGTTAAAAAATTAATGTACAACAATAGAATTGAAAAAATCCTAGTTACAGATGAGGAAAATTCTTTAACTGGATTGGTTACCATGAAAGATATTGATAAATCGGCTGAGCATCCTCTTGCAACCAAGGATTCCAGAGGTCAATTACAAGTTGGTGCTGCTCTTGGAACTGGAGCTGATACTTTAGACAGAGCTAAAGCTTTATTTGAGGCTGGGGTTGATTTATTTGTAATTGATAGTGCTCATGGCCATTCTCAGAATGTAATCAACACTATTAAACTCATTAAAAAGGAGTTTCCGAAAATAGATGTCATGGGTGGTAATGTTGCTACTCCAGAGGGAGCTCAAGCGTTAATCGATGCAGGTGTTGATTCAGTTAAGATTGGAATGGGTCCAGGGTCAATTTGTACAACGAGGATTATTGCAGGAATTGGAGTGCCTCAGATCACAGCTATCCTTTCAATAAAAGAAAAGCTATCTTCCAAAAATATTCCACTCATTGCTGATGGAGGTATTAGATTTTCAGGTGATATTTCTAAAGCACTTGCAGCTGGTGCAGATGCAGTAATGCTTGGAGGTATTTTTGCTGGAACAGAGGAAGCTCCTGGAGAGTTAGAACTATATCAAGGTCGAAGTTTTAAAACTTACAGAGGAATGGGCTCTATTGGAGCAATGAGTGAAAGAAATGATACAAACAGATACTCTCAAGATGGCACAAGCAATGAAAAGATGGTTCCCGAGGGAGTTGAGGGAAGAGTGCCGTTTAAGGGTTGGGTTGTAAATGTAATTGATCAATTGATTGGAGGTATAAGACAGAGCATGGGATATGTTGGATGTAAAACAATTGAAGATATGCATCAAGAGACTCAATTTGTTGAGATTACAAACGCTGGAATTACTGAAAGTCACGTTCACGATGTGATGATTACAAAAGAAGCCCCAAATTACCAAAGAAGTTAACTTGCTCTGTTAAAGAAATATAAATTTAGATAAAAATACTAAAGTTAAAAACCAGGCACCGGCAGATATTTCTTCAATTCTTCCAGATGCAATTTTTAGAACAACATAAGATATGAAGCCTAGGGCTATTCCATTTGCGATAGAAAAAGTTAACGGAATCATCACAATTATTATCAATGCCGGAAGAAGTTCCGATGTGTCTGACCAGTTCAGTCTTTCCATTCCACTCAACATTAATATCGCTACATATATAAGCGCTCCGGAAGTTGCATGTGCTGGGATGATACTTGCCAAAGGTGAAAAGAAAATTGCAATTAAAAATAATAGACCTACAGTTACCGCAGTTAATCCTGTTCTACCACCAGTTTCAACACCAGCAGAACTTTCAACATAGCTTGTAACAGGTGCACATCCCAAGAAAGCTCCAACAGCACTTGAAGAGCTATCAGCCTTTAGAGCTTTATCAAGATTATTCACATTTCCAGATTCATCCACTAACTTGGCTTGATTAGCAACTCCAAGAAGCGTTCCTGCAGTATCAAATAAGTTTACGAACAGAAAGGACATAATCACGCTAATCATAGCTAAATCTAGTGCCCCCATAATATCTAATTTCATGAATACTGGCATAAAGGCTGGAGGGGAGGAGATCAAACCTTGAAATTGGACAATGCCAATAAAAATTGATGCAACTGTTACTATCATTACGCCAATGAGTATTGAACCCGGCACTTTTCTAACTGCAAGAATTGCTATTACAAGAAATCCGAGCATTGAAAGGATGGTTTCAGTTCTCAAAAAATTGCCCATGCTGAGTAGTGTTGCTTCATTTGGGACTATGATGCCACCATTTTTTAAACCAATAAGTCCAATGAAAAGACCTACACCGGAGCCCATAGCTATCCTAAGATTCATAGGTATACTCTCTAACATCCATTGCCGAACAGGAGTAATGCTCATTATCCAAAATAAAATACCAGCGATAAAAACTGCACCAAGAGCTATTTCCCACGAATATCCCATCTCACCAACTACTGTATAGGTAAAGAATGCATTTAGCCCCATTCCAGGAGCTAATCCAATTGGCCAATTGGCATAAAGACCCATGAACATGCATGCTATTGCTGCAGCCAAGCAAGTCCCTACAAAACTAGCTCCCTGATCCATCCCAGCCATCGACATCATTTGTGGATTAACAAAAATAATATAGGCCATTGTTATAAATGTAGTAAAACCAGCAACTAATTCAGTTTTAATTGACGTATTGTTTTCTTCTAACTTGAAAATTTTTTCTAGCATTAAATTTGATATTTGTATTTAAAATTTAAGTTTACAACTTATAATATTAGATTGTTATAAGTTCAAATATAACTTTAAGCAAATATAGATTGATCCAATAATTTAAAGCTCTCTTAGCTGAAAATTTAATTTATATCTATTTTCAGTCTTTTGGCATTAATGTTGCATCAAAAGAAGATATACAAGTTTCTTAGAAACTTTTAAATAATTAATATAATAAACTTAGGGTGATTTTAATGAACCGCATTCCCTTTAATAGAAATTTCTTTTTATCAATTTCATTATTACTTTTTGGGTTGCCTTTATGGGCCCAAGACAATGTAATTGAAGAAGTGTTTGTCACAGCCGAAAAGAGAAGTGAGAGTCTTCAAGATATTTCGCAAGCAGTTACAGCTATAAGTGACCAGGATATTGAATCTAAAAATATCGAATCAATGGTAGATTTAAGCGCAATTGTTCCTGGAGTAACTGTTGCTAAAAATGAGGGCTACAAAACTGTTATTTCTATCAGGGGAGTTGGCAATGAAACAAATCAAAATGCTATTGCAGCTCCATCAGTAGCATTTCACATGGATGGAATTTTTATTGCCTCTCCATTTGCACTCCAGACTGATTTTATTGATGTAGATAGAATTGAGGTTATTAGAGGGCCACAAGGGACCTTATTTGGTCAAAACTCAACCGGTGGAGCCATTAATGTCATCAGTAAAAAACCATCAATGGATGAATATTTAGGTAAATCTGACATTACTTTTGGTAATTATGGTTTAACAAAATTTCGTACATCTAACAATATTCCTCTTGGCTCAAATATTGCCAGCAGAGTTTCTTTTGCCATCACTGAGAGAGATGGTTTTACTGATAACGTTTTCACTGGACAAGACTTGGATGATGCAAGCAGCGTTAGTTTCCGTGGTGATCTGCTTATTGATCTAGATGAGAGCTCAAGCTTAAGATTTTTCGGTCAGTTTTTTGAAGTTGATAGAAATGGATCGGCTATGCGGGGTATTGATGATCCCACTCCAAATATAAGAAAATTATCCCAAGACACTTTATCGAAACATGAACTAACTTCATCAGTTTTTGCTGCAATTTATGAATCTGATTTAGGGTTTGCATCTCTTAGAGCCATGGCTAGCATCCAAGAGGATGATATTTTGGTCGTTAGAGATAATGATAGACATAACTTCGGTGACTTTGTTAAATCTATTCCAGGATTACCTCCAGTTCAACAAGTTTGTATAGAAATTTTTCCTCAGCCTGACGAATGCAAATATGCGCGTTATCAAAGAGCTGAATTCAACCCTGAAACCTCTATTGTAGATACAACTACGTTTGAAATTAATTTAATTTCCAATGAACCAATCCTAAATGGAAAGCTTGATTGGACAATTGGTGCTTTCTATATGGAGCATGAAATAGAAAATACTATAAGGGGATATAGAGACAATGACCTAACTGGCCAATTAAGATATCTATGCGGAGAGTCCTTTGCAAATTCTGCATATTGCTACACCCATGATTACGGCATTCCAGGTAGGTTTGATGTCTTCGGAGCCGATTGGGATTTTGTGACTGATGCGCGTCCAACCCGAGAATCATATTCATTTTATGGGCAAGGAACATACAGCGTCAGTGATGATTTTCGTTTGGTTGCTGGGATGAGATATTCAGAAGATACATTTGAAACCAATGTTACTAATTTTTTCAATGTGGAGACTTTTACAGAAAAGGGTACATCAGATGAGACCACTGGAAAGATAACGGGTGAATTAGACTTGTCCGATTCAGCTATGGCATACCTATCCTTTTCGAGAGGCTTCAAGCCTGGCGGTAGCAATTTAACATTTGGTTTTACTGAAGTAGAAGATGCTGCTGCTGGAAGACCTTTAGCCCCTGCATTAGTATTTCCTACATTTGACGCTGAGACAGTTGATTCAATTGAGTTTGGTTTGAAAACAGATTTAATGGATGGAAGAGCGCGTGCCAATATTGCAGCCTTCTCATACACCTATGAGAATCTTCAATTTCAAGCTACTGATCCAGATCCATATAGAGGCGGGGTAGCAAATATACCAGAATCAGAAATGTCTGGTCTTGAAATAGAATTTAAAGGCCTTTTAAGTGACTCATTAATTTTAGATATGAATCTATCATTTCTTGATTCAGAGGTCACTTCAGATTACATGGTCTTGGATAACGTAGATGCATATCAATATTTCTTTGGTCAAGAAGATTTGCGCTATGGCTTAAGAGAAAATGTTAAGGGTAATGAGTTAGCAAAGAGTCCAGAGTTTTCAGCGGACATCAGCCTCACTTATGAAACAGCGCTTGCTTCTGGAAGTATGTTTACTGGGATAATGCAGTACATTCATAGAGGTGACTTCCAACAAAGAGTATCAAATAACACTATTGTTGATGCTATTGATTCTTATGATTTATTGAATCTTTCTGCAAGCATTGATTTTGTAGGAGATAAATGGGGACTGGATTTTAAAATCCTTAATGCGACAGATGAAGATGGCGTTAACTCAAGCATGACAGATGTCTTTGGTGTGGCTGCAACTGGATTAGAGCTTATTCCGCCTCGTCAATTCATAGTTCGATTAAGTATGAGCTATTAATTTGGCAATTTATAAATAATGGATAAATTATTTATTCAAGCTGATGAGCTATTAAGTGATTCATTTAAGCTTGCTTGGAAAGTTTATGAAAGTGGTTACCGCCCAAATTATATTATTGGCGTTTGGAGAGGTGGAGCCCCAATTGGCATAGCTGTTCAGGAGTTTTTAGATGTTCTCGGTCTATCTTCAGATCATATTGCAATTCGTACTTCTCATTACAAAGGAATAGATGAAAGAGATAGTCAGGTTCAAGTTTATGGCCTTAACTATATTATTAAACAGGTTGAATCAGAAGATTCGCTTTTAATTGTCGATGATGTGCATGATACTGGAATATCTATTCAAAAAATAATTTTAGATCTTCAAACTGCTTGTAAAAAAAATACACCTGAAATTAAAGTAGCCACCCCATACTTTAAACCAAAGAAAAATAAAACAAATAGAAAACCTGACTTTTATATTCATGAAACTGAGAAATGGCTCGTCTTTCCTCATGAGCTTGAGGGTTTATCTATGGATGAAATCATTGAGTTTAAGCCAGAACTTTCCGATCTTGCTGAAAAAATCAAACCATTTATATCTTAAGAAAGATTTAATATAGTTTCCTTTATAATATAAATTCATTCATTCATTCATTATTAAGCATGAGTAATTCCAATAATCTCTCTTTAGATAAGAAAAATATTGATACGATTTTGGTATTGGACTTCGGCTCACAATACACTCAACTCATTGCCAGAAGAATAAGGGACTTAAACGTATTTTCGGTAATACTTCCCTGGGATGTTTCAACTGAAAAAATTAAATCCCTTGATCCCAAAGGAGTAATTTTATCTGGAGGCCCAGAATCAGTTACTGAATCCAATACTCCAAGAATTCCTGAAATTATTTTTGAATTAGATGTTCCTGTCTTAGGAATTTGCTACGGGATGCAAACTCTTGCTGAGCAATTTGGGGGTCAAGTTTCTTCGTCAAAAAATAAAGAATTTGGCCATGCTCAAATCTTATTGGAAAAATCATCTTTGCTTTTTGATGGGTTTAGCTCTGGATCCTCAATTGATGTGTGGATGAGTCATGGAGACCATGTGTCAACTCTGCCAGATCAATTTAATTTAATTGCATCAACTGCATCAGCTCCAATAGCTGCAATGGAGCATGTTCAAAAACCCATTTATGCATTGCAGTTCCATCCCGAGGTTACCCACACAAAACAGGGTACTACAGTATTAGAAAATTTTACATTCAAGATATCTAAGTGTGCGGCGCTATGGAAAATGGAAAATCTTATTGAGGAACGAATAAATGAGATCAAAGAAACAGTAGGAGATCAAAAGGTATTACTTGGTTTATCAGGCGGAGTAGATTCTTCTGTTACAGCGATGATATTAGATCAAGCGATTGGAAAAAATTTAATTTGTGTTTTTGTTGATAATGGATTGCTTAGAAAAAATGAAGCCGAAGAGGTAGAAAATTTATTCAAAGATAAGATTGATTTAAATTTATTAGTTGTTGATGCAAAGAAAGTTTTTTATAGACATCTTAAGGGTATCTCAGACCCAGAGCAGAAAAGAAAAATTATTGGCAGAACTTTTATTGATATTTTTGATAATGAGGCAGCAAAATTAAAAGATGAGATTAATTTTCTAGCACAGGGCACTATTTATCCTGATGTAATTGAATCTTCAGAGTCAGAATCTAAAGAGGCTAGGGTGATTAAATCTCACCATAATGTTGGAGGCCTTCCTGATGATATGAAGATGGAATTAGTGGAGCCTTTACGTGATTTATTTAAAGATGAGGTTAGGACAATGGGTTCTGAGCTTGGCCTTCCATTGGAGATGTTAAATCGGCATCCATTCCCTGGCCCAGGATTAGGAGTCAGAATTCTTGGTGAGATTTCCCAAGAAAAAGTTTTAATTCTTCAAAATGCTGACGCAATTTTCATTGAGGAATTAATTAAAGCAGGCTTATACGATAATGTAAGCCAAGCATTTTGTGCATTTCTTCCAGTTAAATCAGTTGGAGTTGTTGGTGATGAGCGGAGATATGCCGATGTGATAGCGATTAGAGCAGTTGAGACAGTAGATTTTATGACCGCAACTTGGGCAAGGCTTCCATATGACTTTTTGGCGCATGTCTCAAATCGAATTGTTAATGAATTGGACGGGGTGAGTAGGGTGGTTTATGACATTTCAAGCAAGCCACCAGCAACTATTGAGTGGGAGTAATGAAATCGTCTGAAAACCCTATAAAATAAAGATTATTTAGATACAAACTTAATACAAACTTTTGACAATATCTTTATTCTTATAGTATTTTTGTTCTGTAGATACAAACTTTAGCGCAAAGTTTGGTCACTTACTAAAAAACATAAAGGTATGGTAAGAAGAAAACGACAAAATAAGGGTGATAATCTAATGAATAAAATAAAGATATTTTTAATAAATTCATTTTTGTTAATTTTTATAATTAGTTGTTCAAGCGATTCTAACCTTCAAGATATAAATTTTGAAAATGGATTGGCTTATAAAGATGGCAATCTATTCTCCGGCATAGCTTCAGATTACTATAATGAAGGGACCGTTATAAAAAATACAATTTCTTTCGAAGATGGAAAAACAATCAAAAAAGCTTATTTCTCAGAAAGTGGTGACTTGATTGCGGATGAAATTTTTTTAAATAACAAAATTTCACAAAGAATAAATTATTTAGACGGCGAAATTTTTCTTGTTAAAGATTTTAACAAGAACACTATCGAAGCAAATGATTTATTGTGTGAAGAAGAATGTATTTATGAAAATGTTACTCTTGAGGACTTGGTTATTAGTGCAATAACAATTAAGAATGTAACTTTTAAAAATAGTAAGTTCAAAAACGTTTCTTTTGAAGGAGCTAAATTCAGGCCAGATGACGTTGCGCTTTTAGATAATTTTAAAATTATTGATTCGTCTTTAGAAAACTTAAAATTTGGGGAAAATGTAGCTGCGTCATATCTTACACTCGACAATGTAACAGGAAAAATAGAAGTGCTTATTGAACAAGATGAGCAAGCTATAATCTCTTTGAAAATCTCTAATTCAGATATAGAAGACTTTGTTCTAAAAAATAGTCATGTAGGTAGATTTACTGATGAATGCTATAGCAGTACAAATTGGAAGAGTTGTGTTTTAAATTTATCTCTAGAAACACAAAACTCTAGTTTTAAAAATTTTACCTTCTTAAATTTTTCTGAACAGAGTAGAAATAATACAACTATAAACAGTATTACGCCTATTTTAAGTTTTAAAAATACTACTATTGATTCGCTCAATGGATTGATAGTTGGAATGGATGCTTCCGGCGATCCCATAAACAATGCTTTTTTATGCGATGGCTTGGAAGTCAAAGATGGAAAAATACCAATGATTGCTGATTATTGTTTTGATATGGATTCTAAATTCGACCAATTCGGGGTTAAAGATTTTGAGAAATCTTACCTTCCTAATAATTCTTTATATTTGATTGCAAAATATGCGCTTGAGAAACCAACAGATTATGAAAATATAAACTACTCAACAAACAGAGAAAGAGACCAAAGATATGCTCTTGCAGTTGGGGACCAAGAGTACTTAGAAAAGCATATATCAGAAGTATACAAAGATCTTCTTGACTTTAAATCTTTACCTCCTAATGCAAAATTTTATGATATTAGTAAATGCGCAGATAGCAATTTGTTTTATCCTCAAGATAAGCAATGGAGACGCGGCTATAACAGTCAAGATTGTGCACCTGAAGCATTCGATACGTCTGATTTTATAACTTGGCAAAGTTTACCAGAGGAATTTAATAGCGATGTTGGAGAGATGCAAAGAGAACTTATAACAAGTTCAATGAATTATTTGTACACTTACACTGTCTATGAAGATGGAGTTCGAAAAAGAATAAGACGAGAAGCTTACGAAAAAAAGAATCCACTTATTGATTCTGAAGTGGCACTTAATAGGTATCTTGAGCATTATTATGATTTATCAAGCTTACAAAATTGTTATAGAGGCAGGGAGGCTAAAGAAGCACTTGATTTGCTTGGCACTGTTAAAAATGAAATACCAACAATAACTGAAACGTATGCAGATAGAGTTGCCAGAGGCTGGGCAATTTTAGCTAATGAATCAGTGTCTGATAACTTTGCGGTTTCACAATTTAAACAATGCTTAGAAGGCAACGTTTCAATATACGTTTCTCAAAATACCAATGCTTATTCACCTTTAGCAAAACTTGCAGTAAAAATACAAACAGATTTATCGTTATATGCAGATTTAGAAGAAAGAAAGAAAGAGGAAGCAAAGAGAAAGAAAAGACAACAAAGAAAAGAATTATTCGCTGATTTCAAAAAATCTCCTTCTGCAGAAGCATGTAATATTTTGAAAGAAGATGATGGAGCTTTCATAATAAATTATTACTTTAGTGGTAGTCTCGAGGCAAAAAATGCAAGATTAGAGAGAGCTTATAATGCTTGTTTGAGTTGCTATTTTAATTTGTTCAGCACAACCTTAGGAGATGAAGACTTTAAAAAATTGCTGGATGGAAGTCTAAGAAAATCTAATAGAGAGATAGGTTTTACTGTGAGAGATGTTAGAAAGATGATGATGTGTCCTGTTGCTGGAGCTGATAATAAAGTAAGAGATTTGTTTGCTCGAACACTTAATTAACTATTTTTAAGAAATCTATGTTCTTAGAATCTGTTGGTCGGAGGTTCGAGTCCCCCCGAGCCCAAAATTTACAAGGGTTTCAGAGGGTATTACTCATTGAGTGGGAATAAATATATACTCTGAAAACCAACAAAATAGGGATTCCTTAGAACTGTAAATTCAATGAAACCAACTTCTCACTGGGTCTAAAGACTGACTCACATTTATTTAAAAAAAACTTTATAAAAATTAATGTATATTATTAATCAATATTATTATATTTATTTGATGCAATGAAAAAATTTATATCTACTTCCTTTGTATTGTTTTTACTGGGGATATTTTCCCAGGACTTCATTCGCAATGAAGGAGGGTTTGGAGGGTACAAGCATGATATTCAAACTTTATATGATGCAAAAGAATCTAATTTTTTTATACCAACGGTAAAGTGTACAAGCGAGAGCAAAACTACTAACAAATGTCGTACATTTACAATTCCAAAAAGTAATGGAGATAACTTATCAGAAGAATTTAAAGATCTTAGAACAATTGAAGCAAGAAGGGCAAATTGCAAAGAAATTTGGACAAATAGTGATATGTCTCGTGAAGAGTATCTTGAAGCTGAGCAAATGTGTTCTCGTATAGAAGTTGACTGCAAGGGTGATTGCGAAAATCAAATACACGAATTAGAGATATTAACAAAAAGTTTTGAATATACCGGATGGTGTTCTGGAAGTAGGAATTGTTTCCAAAATACCAATGGCGCCATGTTCAATGAGCGTATTTTGTTTGCAAAATCTTCATGGGATCCACTCAATAATCGTGATGATAGTATTAGATTAGGAAAGGTTATGAGCGAATCTCCTTTTTTTGATAGATGGATATATGCTGCTAATAATTCCTTTTATATGGCTGAAAAATTTAATATGTTATTCCTTCTTAATATGGCTATATTTGGTTTGGCCATATTTGGTGCAGTATTTTTGCTTCAGATAAGCATTCGTGCTCTCCTGGCATTTGGAAGTCGAAAGGATAAAAGATTTAAAACAGGCTACAAAGATAACAAAACACCTGATCAGGCTGTCGCAAGTGTTCAGGGACCTCTTTCTAAATTAGATCCAATAAGAGATATGACTTTAAGGATAGGCTCCCTATGTTATTTACCTTTTTTTGTTTACATAATTTTATTTCTACCTGGAGGAATTTTTAACAACATAATATCGTTATTCATTTTTTATTTAGCTGCAATTTTTGTTGGTGGTTTATTTGTTCTAATCTATCCTTTGGGCTCGCTTTTGAATTACGCTTTTAATAATTTTTTCTAAAAATTTAGAATGTCTGAGAAATTTAAAAGAGACAGAATGGACGGTACGCCAGAAGAAAGTACCTTAAAAGAGGTTTTTTTATTCCCGGGCAGAGCAATCCTTTGGATACAATACATGTTCCCAGGATCAACTTATAGAAAGGTAAGAATGTCTTCTAGACATGCTAGAAGCCCTATCATGACGATTATCTATTCCATAAGCTTCTGGTTCCTCGTTGGATACGTAATTATTATGTTTATAGCTGATTTGCTGTCGTAAAATTGGCTAATATAACTTTCATCATTTTTATGAATTCATAGTTCAGTGTGTTCAAAATTGAAAAATAAATCATGAATGAATTGCAAGAAGCAGTATTCGATGTAGTAGCATCCATCCTATCAATTGAAAATCTTCATAAACATTTTGACAAAGAAGGCCCCTGGGGGGATACACTTAAAATAAAACACGCAACCATTAGATATGGTCTTTTAAATTATGTAGCAAAGTTTAGTCTAGCTAATGAAACATATTTTGTTACCAAGAAAAGTAAACAACATTTAATAAAAAATGATTTTTTAAAAGATGGAATTTTAAAAAGAGGAGATAAGGGAAAACACAGCGGCTTTACATATGAGCACCCAGTTCCATCAAACATTATTGCTAATATGTTGTATGAAAATAGACATGATCAAAAGACAATGCGCAATATACTATTAAAGACAAACTATGTTACTGTTTTAACATATGAAGAAAATGACATGTTAAGGATTAATGGTTTTACAAAAAATATGCCAAAAGGCTGGACGCTAGCTCATGGCCATATTTTTGAACGATATATACAGTCTAATCTTGAAATTCCAGAAGAGAGAATAAAGGTTGCTGGTGCAATAGCGAGGTAATTTATGGATTTAATCAAAGATAACAATGATTGCAGTCAAAAGGGCACTTTTACCTGCGCTTTAACTGCATTATTTTTTGGCCCACTTGGTTTGCATAAATTTTATGTAGGTAGGAAAAAAGATGGTTTTTTACACATCTTAGCTTCATTTTTTTTAATTGGCTTTTTGATGTGGCCATATGATTTGTTCAAAATTTTTAAGGGTCAATTTTCTGATAGTGAGGGAAAAAATCTTAAGGCTCTGGATTTCTTTGCTAAAGGTAATTCTTATCAAGAAAGACTCCAATCAAATATAGAATATATTGATGGTACTCCTTTTGGAGAATGGATCAAAAACAATTCTCTTACGGACCAGGAAAAAAAACTTTTAAAGACTGGCGATATTGAAGGTGTCATTAAATTAATAGAAGATAGAAAGACTTAAAAATTTATTTCTACTTATTAGAACAAGGCACATTCATACAACAATGTGTAGAAAATGAGACTTATCTTATACAAAGTTAATACAAACTTTTTTCAGATGCCTTTGTATCAAGGGTTTCAGGCCATCATTTTGCTGAGTGGGAATGAGGTTCACTACATTGCATAGTTATACAAATTAAAATGTGATAAATCTATACCTAATTCAGGTTAAAATAAAACTATGAAAAACATTGATAAGTTAACGGTAGATGGTTTTGGAGAGGAATGGAAACAATTCAATCAATCAACCTTGTCCGAATTAGAATTACGCAAAGCTTGGAATCAATATTTTGATATATTTCCATTCAATACTTTGCCTGATAATTCTGAGGGATTTGATATGGGCTGTGGTAGTGGGAGATGGGCAAGATTCGTCGCTCCAAGAGTCGGGATATTAAACTGTATTGATCCTAGTTCAAAGGCTTTAACTGTAGCTAAAAATAATTTAAATGAGTTTAAAAACATTAATTTTTTTGAGGGATCTGTTAGTGATAATATCTTAAAAGAATCTTCCCAAGACTTTGGCTATAGTTTAGGTGTTTTGCATCATATTCCAGATACATTAGAGGGGATAAAAGACTGTTCAAAACTATTGAAAAAGGATGCTCCATTCTTACTCTACTTATACTACAACCTTGAAAATAGGCCATTTTTGTTTAGGTTGTTGTGGAAAATATCCAACCTATTGCGTAAATTTTTATCTATTCTTCCACATAAGTTTAAATATATTATTACATCCCTCATAGCAATTTTTGTTTATTATCCTCTAGCGAGGATTGCTCTTTTAGCAGAAAAAATGAATTTAGATGTATCTAACTTTCCTCTTGTAGATTATAGAAATAAAGCGTTCTACTTTATGCAAACAGATGCCTTAGACAGGTTTGGCACTCGTCTCGAAAAAAGGTTTAGTAAAGAGGATATCTCTTTAATGCTTACAGAGGCAGGTTTTAAAAATATATCATTTTCAGA
This sequence comes from uncultured SAR86 cluster bacterium, assembly GCA_902595065.1. Classification (GTDB taxonomy): domain Bacteria; phylum Pseudomonadota; class Gammaproteobacteria; order Magnimaribacterales; family D2472; genus D2472. The sequence goes on along the minus strand of CACJOM010000001.1, from coordinate 154,174 downwards.
GGGTTTGCCGTATTGGGTTTGTATATCATTTAAGGCATAAACAATTGGTTAAATTAATTCTTAAAAAGCTAGTTTATAAATTATTTTCTAAAAATATTGCTTGGAAACTTATGAACAATGCAAGAAATAGCTTTGATATATTCTGTTTTCACAGAGTTTTACCTGCAAGTGAATACAATTCTTTGTCAAATGATGAAAAAGCTTTTTCGGTTACCATAGAGTACTTTGAATCATTTCTTGAATTTGCCTCTAATAATTATAAATTCAAATCCTTGAATGAAGGTATTTCAATTTCAGATAATCTATTCCCTAATTGCCATATTACTTTTGATGATGGATATAAAGACAATTTAAAATATGCTTTACCAATATTAAAAAAATATTCTGCTCCTGCAACAATATATGTTGCTGATCAGATGATTAGCAGGGGCATAAGTAAGCCCATAAATATGTCATCATCAAATATTGATGATTTTCTATCCTGGGATGAAGTTATAGCGCTTGATAATGAGGAGTTAATTGAAATTGGTGGCCATTCTTCATCTCATAAAATCTTATCATCTCTTTCTAAAGATCAATTGGTTGATGAAATCAAAAATTCAAAAAAGATCATCGAAGATAATCTTGGGCATGCAATTAATCATTTTGCATATCCCTATGGCGGCAAAGGAACTTATAACATTGAAACAATAAAATGCATTATAGATTCTGGTTATAAAACAGCATCAACAGCTATATGTAAGAAATTTGATTTAAAAAAAAATTTATATGAACTACCAAGGTACTTCGTTACTCAAAACTGTTCTCCTGAAATTAATTTAGCAAGATTTAGTGGGATATCTAATTTAATTAATCATCAATTATTACCCTAAGAATAAATGAACCATGGCTACCAAGAGAATAATCTTACAAAACCACTGCTATCAGTTATTGTTCCATGCTTCAATTCTGAAAAATATATTCTAAATGCATTAAATAGCTTGCTCCAGATAAAGCTTATTTCAACCGAAATAATAGTAATTAATGATGGAAGCTATGATAAAACAAAAGATTATATTGAGAGTTTTATCTCTATGCATAAGAGCTCCATTAATGTTCAGTTTTTCAATCAGTCGAACAAAGGAGTTAGTGCCGCAAGAAATCTTGGTATAAAAAAAGCAAGCGGTGTTTACATTGGTTTCCTTGATTCAGATGATGTTATTCTAGATGGTTTTGATGCATTAGTTTTACCAATTATTAAGGATCATGAACCTGATATAATTGAGTTTGGATTTAAACAGTTTTTTGATGATCAAAAGATTAGTGAAGCAGCTTTCAAGCGAATTCATCTTTTTAAGGGTAAATATAATATACCCAATATTATTACAGATATACATGCAAGAACATTATGGTATAGCCCAATTAGAATTTATAAAAAAACTCTTTGGAAGAACATTCAATATCCTTTGGAGGTCCAATATTCCGAAGACTCAATGACTTTACCAAGAGTGTTCCAAGCAGCAAATTCAATATTTTATATAGACAAACCTCTATATGGTTATAGACAAAATCCTGAAAGCGTTTCTTCAAATCATTCAATAAAACATTTAGACGATCTAATTGATTTTTATTGGAGTATTGATACAAAAGATCTAGCTTCAAAGATATTCAAAATTAGGCTCGCAAGAGGGATTTCATTTTTTTCATACGAACTTAAAAGAGTTGATTCAAATTATTTCAGTATTAGAAAGGATATCTTATCAATCAGCATTAATATAAAAGTATATAAAAAGCTTCTTATTCCAGATCTATTCTATTTTTTATTTCCAAGAATTTATGATTTTATTAACAAATTAAGGCTTAATTAAAGAAATCTATCTTTTAAAATTTTTCTTCAATTTCAAGCAAATCAAAGTGACGCTGAATAACGGCATTTTCTTTAAACGGCTCTATTGCCTTTTCTAAGTTCTCAAAACTAATAGGGCTATCAATAGACTGAATAATAGCGCATGCCATTGATACTGGATCCTTTATAGGAATTAACTTCCCATACTTTTCATCTTTAAGAACTTCTCTTGGACCAGTCGGACAATCTGTGGCAACTGGCGAGCATTTGCACATCATGGCTTCAACCAATACATTTGGCATGCCTTCTGCATAAGATGGCAGCACGAAAACATCACATTTAGAAAAATATTTAAGTGGATTCTCTACATATCCAACCATATCAACATAATCATCCATATCAAGATCAGCTATTTGGTTTTGTAAGTTTTGTTTTTCAACACCATCTCCAAGGATGATCAATTTTGCATCCCTTTTCTTAATTACAATATGCATAGCATCAACTAGATCATGGAATCCTTTTTGTTTGTCAAGGCGACCTGCAGCAATAATAATTTTTGTATTTTTACTATTTATCCATTTATGATCCACCGGCTCTATAGATCTTAAAATGCTTTCTTCATCAACAACAATATTATAAACATGAGTATGTTTTGTTGTTTTTAGAGCTCTGTGATACCCTTCAACCATATCTTTAGCAACGCATGTAAGCGCATTTGCTCTCCAAGCAACACAATTAAATAGAATTTTTAAAAAAAAAGATTTCCAATTCTTTGAAAATAGCCTTCCCCCATATGCTTCTAAGTCCATAGACCCAACTCTGGATGAGCCGCTAACTAGGGTTTTAGAGTTTATTAAAATCACAGAAAATAAAACCCAAATAGTCATATGATCTTCGGCACTAAAAATAATGTCCGGATTCTTTTTTTTAATTAGCTTAATTATTCCAGGAATCATTCTTTTTGAGGTATGCACATTTAGAATATTCAAAGCTACCCCAGGGATTTCTTTGTAGATAAATGACTCATCTTTTTGCCCAATAATAAACTCAACATCATGACCCCTGTTTCTTAGTGCACGAGCAAATCTTAACTGGGCAAGAGGTACTCCAGCTAAATTAAGCCTAGGCATTATTAAAAATATTTTCATGTATTTAATTTAGTACTCATTCCTATCAATTTTACTATAACCAGAGCATTAATCAGCATCGATTTTAGTTACCAGACTAGTATTTAAAAATTTTTCTGCATTAACAAAAATTTCCATTTATACTGCAATTTAAATCATGATTAATATTAGAAAATTATTTTATATTTTAAGAACCAAAGGAATCAAAGGCGTTAAAAAATACTTTGAATTAATCGCTTTTGAAAAAAAGATACTTGGAAATAAAACTGTCAAGTGGTGTGATGACGGATATTGGAAAATGGATCCAATGCCGTCTCAGGTAGATTTAGACAGATTTTATGAGGAGGCATATTGGTTTAGTAACTCAGATTATAAAAATGATATTGTTGTTGGTAGAGACTTAAAACATGCTGAATTTATAAAACAAGTAATTGGCATGCCTCGTACCGACCTTAAGAATTTCTTAAATTATGGGGCAGGGCATGGAGGAGTATCATATTTATTTTACTCTCTTGATATTAATATATTTAATATTGAGCCAGGTGGCATTGATTCATTTGATCTTCAAAATTTTCATGCATATAAGAATATTGGAGAATTGAAAGATTCTAATCCAAGCATTCTATTTGATGTCATCTATGGGTCTCATGTTCTTGAACACCTAATAGATCCTTTAGATTTTTTTGTACCTGCTTTTCAGTTACTGCATCCAGATGGAAAAATAATAGTTGAGGTTCCAAATACCCGTATCAAAACACCAGACAATAATTATTTTGAGGGAGGGTGTGATGGTAAAACAGCCGGAAGCCACACTCTATATTTTACAAGAGATTTTTTTGAAAACTTAGGGGCAAAGATATTTTTCTATGGTGGTGATTATAATCTAGCTGATTACCCAAAACTTTCCTCAGAAGATAATGCTAACTTTCTAAGAGCTGTAATAAATTACGAAGGATTAGAAAGATTTCTTTTAAAAAAAGATTTAGTTAACTTAAGGGATTAAGCTCAATAACTTTTCTAGCAAGTAAAGATTTAAAGCTTTCTTGAGTCTTATCAATACTAACTAAAAAATGATCATAATTGTCGTCAGTTAATTGTGTTGATATTGTGTATCCTAAATTATTCAAACCTGAAGAATATATTAAATTTTTTTTCTTAATCGTAGATAATTTATTCCATTTTTCATAGTGGAGCCTGTGCCTTTTGTTATACCTCCAAGTGTCTTTTTTTCTTGAATGATTTCTTTCATCGGAATGAAAATATTTTGCAAAATCTCCCCGATTTCTTAAAATACTTTTTTTAATTTCTAGGTTTTTACTTTCAACCCTATTTTGAAAGGCTTTATCTTCTACCCCCCATCCCCAAAAATTATTAGGAAAACCATTTATAAGCTCAAAATCACTCATCTTCATTTTTACTATGCCGCCTAGAGTATTACAGGGTGAACAGCAAATTCCATGTACTCCATCAAAGTCACCGAAATAATAATTTCTTATGCATTCATTCGTTGGGTACAGATCAATGTCATGAGTGATTATTGATTCAGCTTTATCTTTGTAAATTTTATACCCAATATTGATCAATGCCCCCCTGTTAAACAGCTTATTATCTTGTTGTTCAATTATAGCCACCCTGACACTAGGTAATTCTTTATTTAATAAAGGCAGTATGGATTTTATGAAATGGTTGAGATGATTTTTTCTATCTCTATAGGGTATGACTATGAGATTTTTAATCATGATTATCAATATCACCAAAAAAAATTAACATATGTTACCTAAAAAACATTACCAAAAAATAAGTCAAATTAATTAAAAACCTCATTAAATTTACTAAAAATATATTCAGCACCATATTTGCTTAGATGATTTGTATCACTATAAAAAGGTCTAGCTTCAAACAATCCACCACTGCAATCAAGGCTTTCATTGCATAGTTTATTGATAATAATTTCATGCTGATCAAAAACAATGAAGTTTTCATCTTTTATAGAGTCTATCTTGCTATCGAGTAGATTTTTATATCTACTATTAACAATAATTGGGTTATTTAATTTTTGCATCAATGCGGCCCTTGCAACTGACAATTTAAAGCTTGGCCTAGGCTTAAAATAAATAACCTGAATATTATTCTTCAATGCAGCTGAAATAGTATGAAGAAAATAGTCTATATTTTTATTTGCTTCTAGCTTAGTTAAATAGCTTAAATGCTTGTATTGATTTGTTATGAAAATAATTCGCTCAACTTTTTTTAATTCAATCAATTCTCGAAGTAGCAATGAAGCTTTCTGGCACTCTTTATTTTTATTAAATGAAGATATCATGAATGAACAGCCACCCATGGACAGTTGATAGGCGCCAATAGCCTTTTGAGAAGCAAAATTATTAAAATTATTTGAAAAGTCAGCACTATGAGAATCACCTATCAGAAGTGTAACATTCTCATTGATTGAATTAATGGTACAAAGTTCAGCTAAGTTTGAGACACAATTTTTGCCATATAACCCAACCTTATTAGGAACTTTGTTTAAATCTTTATAAAAAGTTGTTGCAAGGTAATCAGGCGGAACTCTATTTAACGCTCCATTTGAGTAATGCAAATATAAGCCAAACGACACTAATATTACAATTAGAGATATTGTTAATTGAAGTAAAAGCCTTGAAGACACAATTTTAGGATTTCTGAAAGGAGTCTCGAGCCATTTCCAGCTTGCATACGCAATAACAATAGATAGAGAGCACAGAGCAAAGACTGTTATTAGTGATAAGTCTTCAACTAATCTATATCTTGCAAAAGCCAAGATTGGTTGATGCCATAAATATGCACTATAAGAAATTAATCCCATTGTTACGATGGGCCCTAGTGATAAAAATTTAAAAGCTAAAGTTCCTCTGTTTGCTGTTAATATAATTAATGCAGTTCCGAATATTGGTATAAGTGTTTTGAAACTTGGAAATGGACTACTGCTATCAAATATAAAAAATGAATAAATAATTAATCCTAGGCCTGCCAAACTAAAGAATTGATTAATTAATTTTGAATTGAAAATCTCATTTCTTTTATAGAGAATTATTGCTAATAAAGCTCCTGTGAGAATTTCCCACGCTCTTGTGGGGAGCATGTAGAAGGTAAAACTTGGAAAGGTACCAGAGCCCCAATTACTTAATAATAGACTTACAATTAACGTACAAAATATTAGGCTGACTGAAAATAAATAACCACGTTTCCATACAAGAATGAGTATTAATGGAAAAATAATATAGTATTGTTCTTCAACAGCTAAACTCCAAGTATGCAAAAGAGGATTTAATTCAGCTGATGAATCAAAGTACCCTGTTTTAATCCAAAAAAATACATTAGATGAAAAGGTTGAAACAGATACTAAGCTTTGACCAAAATATTTGAGGTCTGATGGAAGCATGAACATCCATGCAATTGGTATACATGCAAGCATTACAACAAACAATGCTGGAAGGAGTCTTCTGACTCTCCTTTCATAAAAGTTTCTTAGAACAAAAGACTGTTGATTAAGATTATTGATAATTAAGTTTGTAATTAGATAACCACTTATTACAAAAAATATATCTACACCAATAAATCCTCCCTCAAAACTCTTAAAACCTGCATGAAAAAGAATAACAGGCAGAATCGCAAATGCTCTTAATCCATCGATTTCATTTCTATGAGCTTTCAATTGAACTCTTTTTTAATATTTATTAGTCCAATTTTCCCATTTAGGTCATCAGAAAAGTAAATCTGGTTAGTTTTTTTATCAATAATGAGATCTCTTACACGCCCATCGATTTCAAACTGCTCTAACTGCAAAATCTCATCTTTTTTATTAACAGTTAGAAAATATAGCGACAAATCTTTGGATGTATTATTTGTCCTGTAACCCATAGTTCCAAAAATGAAAATCCTTATATTTTCTGTTGATAAATGTGTTAAAGGGTATTCAATTATTTGAGATATGCCTACTGAGGGAGAGAATTGAAAAAATGGCTCATTAAAGCCATGATCTAAATGGCTCTTATGAAGAGGAAATTGTTTATAAATTTCAGCTTTTCTATTTTCTTCTAAATAGAATGTATTATTTTTTTGTTTATATCCGCCGTAACCATAATGGACTCCATATGATGAAATTGGCCATCCAAAATTCTGAACATTTTCTGGATCAATAGTTTTTTGTAAATTTATCTCATCTCCTCCATTAGGGCCATGTTCAGTTTCCCAAATTTCTCCATGTTTATTTGAAAAATATAATCCTTGAGGATTTCTTAACCCTGATGAAATTATTTTAAAATCGCCAGTTTTGATATCTATAGCAAGAATTTTACCTAAGTAGCTTTCTGTGTCCTGGGCCAGCTCCCTTTGCCTAAAATCACCTGTAGAGAAAAGTAGCTTGCCTTTATGATATTCAACTATCCTGCCACCACTTTGGTGAGCATTGAATTCCTTGTTATCATTAGCAGTATAGACATTATCATTGATAGATTTCCATCTATTTTTAACACATTGTTTTGGACTAAAGAACTTTGAAAATTGAAGATAATCTGACATCTTGGCACTTAATATAGACATATTGAAACAATCATCTTCCACTTGATTTATGTAAGAAACATAAATCATGTTATCTAAAACTAAAATATCTTTAATGCCAAATTGACCTTGACCAAAAAAATCAAAATATTGTGTAAATTTATAAATATTTGACCTTATCTCTTTTACTTCAACTGAATTGAAATTTTTATTTAATTGATTTTTTGGAGCTGAGAAAAAAAGTCCATTTTCTTGAGCAATAATTAAATCATCATTATAAGTATCCAAGTATGCTGGGCCTATTTCTGGAAACCTTTTAACCAAATTTAAGAAATTTGTTTCGTATGAAGTAATCTCAATTGATTCTCCATTATCCAAGTTTCTAACTTTTACTTCTTTTGCTTTATCTAGACTTATATCTAAGCTATCCATATAAATAAAATCTTTAAAAGTTGCAAAAGCTTCTTTTTTTAAATTTTTTTTAGTCTCAAAAACTTTTTCATTTAGGTATTTTTGAGAGTAAATAGGCGCATAGTCATTTTTTAACACTTTAATTGACCTATAAATTTTTCTAATTTGACTATTGGAATCACCTGCAGTGAAAAATGCATATACGAATAGAGAGAATAAGAAAATAGCAAAAATGATCTTCAAGATTTTCATAATTATTTTTTAACAACTATCAACTAATTATCATTATACTTAATGAAGATTAATAATTTGAGAAATATTAATAATCACAATATAGTTTATTTTGTAAAATTTATTTAAATATTTCTAAATCAAAAAACGTCAAATTGAAAACAATTTCTTTATTAGATACTTCTATTAATAATTACAATCTTGGTAATCAGATTATCATGGATTCTATTAACGAAATCATAGATGATATTTTTCCAGATTCATTTCTTTTTAGGATGCAAGCTTCTGAAAAATTTGGTAATACCTCAAAGAAACACTTTAAACTTTCAGATTTTATATTCTATGGTGGAACTAATGCTTTAACATCTAATATAAATAAAGAGAAATATATTGGATTTTCTCCTTATGATTTAATTTCCTTTAACAGATTATCATTAGTTGGAGTGGGCTGGTGGCAATATCAAGGAAAACCAAACCTTTACTCTAGAATTTTTCTAAAAAGGTTGCTCGATAATCAAATAATTCATTCTGTAAGGGATTCCTATACTCAACATAAACTTGCATCAATTGGAATTGAAAATGTAATCAATACTTCTTGTCCTACTACATGGAAGCTAGACCAAGAGCACTGTAGAAAGATACCAAAGGTAAAATCAGATTATGCAATATTTACCTTGACTGACTATAATAAAAATCCATCTTTTGATAAATCTTTTATACAGACTTTAAAGAGCACATATTCAAAAATTTTTTTTTGGCCCCAAGGAATAGGAGATCTTGAATATTTTTCCAACATAGATATAAAGATGAAAAATGATATTAAGATACTTCCTCCAAATCTAAAATCTTTTGATGATTTGCTTCAAAATGAAAAAATTGATTATGTTGGAACAAGGCTTCATGCAGGCATCAGAGCTTTACAAAATAAAAAGAGGGCATTAATTTTGTCTATTGATAACCGCTCATCAGAAATCTCTCATGATATTAATCTCAATACATGCAAAAGGGGCGACAAACAAAAATTAGATTTTTTTATAAAAAATGAAATGCCCACTAATATTAAATTACCATTAAATAATATTAACATTTGGAAGAGTCAGTTTGGTCATCTCCAATCTTAATTATGAGTATCTTGATCACTGGTGGGACTGGATATATCGGAAGCCATTGCGCAGTAGAGCTTTTAAAAAATAATGCTGAAGTTGTTCTCTTAGACAACTTATCCAACAGCTCTGAAGAGGTTTGTAATCATCTTTATAAAATTTGTGGAAAAAAACCAAATTTTTATAAGGGAAATATTAATAATGAAGATATATTAGATTACATTTTTAAATGTTTTAATATAGAAGCTGTAATACATTGCGCAGGATTGAAAGCAGTAGGTGAGTCAGTCCTTAAACCTATTGAGTATTATGAAAATAATGTAGAGGGAACAAAATCTCTTCTTTCCGTCATGCAAAAGCATGATGTATTTAAATTGATATTTAGCAGCAGTGCATCAGTATATGGTAATCCAGACTATCATCCCATAGACGAAATGCATCCTTTGAATCCATTAAATCCTTACGCTTCAAGTAAGGTCAAAATAGAGGAAATTTTAAAGAAACTTTCAAAAGAAAACTCTAAATGGAAGGTTTTGAGCTTAAGATATTTTAATCCTATTGGCGCTCATGATAGTTATTTATTGGGCGATGATCCAACTGGCCTGCCAAATAATTTATTTCCATTCATAATGAAAGTTGCTATGGGTGAAAGAGAAGAATTAGAGATTTTTGGCAGTGACTATAATACTCCTGATGGAACAGGAATTAGAGATTATATACATATCATGGACTTAGTTGATGGTCATATATCTTCCATGCTCTATCTTGAAAAGATGAAAGCACCCTTGAATTATGAAAATATTAATTTGGGAGCGGGAAGAGGTTATAGCGTTTTGGAGGTTCTTAATAGTTTCGAAACTGTTAATAATCTTAAAATTCCATATAGTTTTACTGAAAGAAGAGAGGGAGATGTTGATAATTCATATGCAAACATCTCAAAAGCAAGATTAATTCTGAACTGGACGCCAAAAAGAACTATAGAAGATATGTGCACAAGCGCATGGTCTTTTCAAAAAAAATCTAAATATGAAATATAAAAATACATGAAGGTTTCTCATATTAATTTTTCAGATTTATCAGGTGGCGCCTCCATTGCAGCTAATAGGATTTGTAAAGCATTAAAAACTCATTCTTTCGAAACAGAATTAAGAGTCCAAAAAAAATACTCATCACTGGATTATGTACATATATTAAATTCAAGAAATCATAATTTTTATTCATCAATTATTCGAAAGCTAGAATTTTTACTTTCTAAATTTTTATTTATATCTAAAGAAACCTTTTCTATTTCAATGCACTTTTCAAATGCATATAAAAAAATCAATGATTTATCTTCAAATTTAATCCATTTACATTGGATAAATGGCGGTATGCTTTCAATAAAAGATATTTCAAAAATCCAAAAACCCTTAGTATGGACTCTTCATGATATGTGGGCTTTTTCAGGACCTAGGCATTATTATTTAGATCCAGAGCTGAGCACTATTTCTGGAATTCATACTAAAGTTACTTTCTTTGAAAAGTCTATAGCAAAAGCAATTTATAATAAAAAAACTTCTTTATGGAGACATCCAATTCACATAGTTGCTCCAAGTCAATGGATGGCAGACCATGCAAAAAAAAGTTTATTAATGAAAAATTGGCCAATTTCGGTTATTAAAAATCCAATAGATACTGAGCAATGGATGCCTGAAAATCAAGAGGTATCAAGAGATTTTTTCAAGTTACCACCAAAAAAATCTTTAATTTTATTTGGTGCAGCTGGAGGAATTGAGGATCCAAGGAAAGGATTTACTTATTTAAAAAATGCTTTAAAAAAAATTGGACAAAATGATGGCATAGAATTAGTAATATATGGAGGCACTAAACTAGATCTTTCGTTAGGATTAAATATTAAAATTCACAATATGGGGTATATTTCAGATTCTCATAAGTTAAAAAAATTATATTCTGCATGCAATGTCTTAGTTATTCCATCAACTCAAGATAATCTTCCAAACACTGCGATTGAATCTTTGGCATGCTCAACCCCGGTAGTTGCTTTTAATTTATGTGGAATGCCAGATCTAATTTTACACAAGAAGACTGGCTATTTGGCAGAGGCATTTAATTCTGATGATCTAATGAATGGAATTAATTGGGCCATAAATTTAGAAATATCAGATAAAGTAAAAAAGCATTGCAGAAATTATGCTGTTGAGAATTTTTCCCTAGAAGTTATTGGAAAAAAATATATAAAGTTATATGAGAAAATTTTAAAAGAATCTCAATCTTAATCTCATTCAAGCTAAGCCAAAAACTGCTCCAAGAAAATCCTTTAGTTTAGGAATATAATATAAAAATTATGAAAAACTTTTTTTACTTAATAGAAAAAATAAATAATGCAAAGATTGTAGAATACCCTTTTTCTCATATTTACATTGAGAATTTTTTTAATGATTTAGATTTTCAAAATATAGTTGAAGCAGATTCTATAAACACTCGAAATTTTAAAAATAATAATGAAATGTTTAATTCTTTATTTGATCATGGCTATAAAACGATTGACTTTCCTGGATGCATAAGTGATGTCAATGAATATTGCGATTGGCATGAAAACAAGATTACTTCAAAGAAGATGAATACAGCATGCGAAAGTTTCGGAATGACTCTTAGGCTTATGGAGCCGCAATCTGAGATATTAGTTGATCTTAAAAATTTTATTGAATCTAAGGAATTTAATGAAGCAATTGCAAAAAAATTTAATATTTCGAGAAATTCTGTATATTCAGATCACGGCATACAGAAGTATCTTGATGGTTATGAAATAAGCCCTCATCCGGATATTAGAAAAAAAGCTCTAACTTATATGATTAACATTAATCCCCATTCCTCTTCAGAATCTTTGAATCATCATACTGAATACTTGACTCTTAAAAAAGAATACAAGTATGTGGAATCTTTTTGGGAGGGAAATCAGGAATTTGATCGATGCTGGATTCCATGGGAATGGGCTGAATCAAAATTTGTACAAAATCAAAATAACTCATTGGTTATGTTTTCCCCCTCGAACAATTCAATACATGCTATAAAAGCTCTATATAATCATTTACATAGCCAAAGAACTCAGTTGTATGGAAATCTTTGGTATGAAAATTTTGAGTCTTTGCAAAATGTTGAGTGGGAAAATTTAATTATTTCACCTTCAGAACTTAATCCTAGTTCTAAAAAATATTTATCTCGATTAAGACCGTTTTCAATATTACAAAAGATTAAATCAAAGATAAATATATTCAGCAATAAAACAAAAAATTATTCTGATGTTAGAAATAGGAAATAAAATATGGATGTATCTGAGGCAGTCTTATCAAGAACTTCAGTAAGGTCTTTTAAAGCGACCGCGGTTTCTGATCAGCTTATAAAGAAAATATTAAAAAAAGCTTTTCGAAGTCCTTCTGGTGGAAATCTTCAACCATGGAAAATTTTTATTGTTAACGGAAACTCTATGAATAAGTTTTTAAAATTTATTAAAGAATGGAAAGAACCTGAAGCTCCTGCCTATGATATTTATCCACCCAAACTCAAAGAGCCATATAGAACATATCGTTATGAACTTGGCGAGCAAATGTATTCCCTTCTCGATATTCCAAGAGAAGATAAAGAGGGGAGATTAAATCAGGTTTTAAAAAACTTTGAATTCTTTGGCGCGCCTTGTGGATTATTTTGTTTTATCGATAAAACTATGGGGCCTCCTCAGTGGTCAGATTTAGGGATGTTTCTGCAAACATTTATGCTGCTAGCTCGGGAGGAGGGCTTGGATACCTGCGCCCAAGAGGCATGGTCTATTAAGCATTTAAGCGTAAGTGAATTTTTAAAAGTAGATCAAGATCATATCTTATTTTGCGGGATGGCTATTGGCTATAGAGATGAAAATTCACCGATCAACAACCTCAAATCTGAGCGAAAGCCATTTGATCAAGCGGTTAAATTTATCTAACCTCACAGTACTTTTATAATGACTAAAATTTTTATGCACGAATACTACTTATCATTGGCTGTTAATGAGGCAAGAAATGCAAAGAATGATGACGAAGTTCCTGTTGGAGCTGTTGTAGTTTTAAATAATAAAATTATAGGAAGAGGTTTTAATCAAGTTTTAAAATCAAATTCAGTATCTGCACATGCTGAAATTATTGCAATGAATAAAGCGGGAGAGTATTTAAAAAATTATCGATTAGTTAATTGTGACTTATATGTTTCTGTTGAGCCATGTTACATGTGTTGTATGGCAATGGTTCATGCAAGAATTAAAAATTTGTACTTTGGATTAAAACAACCAAAAACAGGCGCAGTTGTTAGTATAGATAATTTCTTTAGTAAACCTGAGCATAATCATAACGTAGCTTATAAATACTTGGGTGAATGCAGAAAATCAAAAAATTTACTAGTTGATTTTTTTGCAGAACGACGCTAAAAATCTTTCCTATAATTAGATAATATTTCTTTTTTCTAATGTAAGAATGACTATGTCATTTTGAAATAAAATTTCTTTAAAAATAAAATATTTTTTAATATTTAAATCAAATTCTTTGTCGCTAAATGATGCGTAAATTTTGTCACCCTTGTTTTGAAAAGATACGAAATCTTCATCAACATAAGAGATTATGAAGTTAATATTGCTTTTAGATTGCCTTAGTTTTTTTGCATGAATAATATTTAATTTTTCATATATTAATGTATTATTTTGCTGTTTTAATCCAAGCCTCTTCATTGGCACATTGATATAATCAGAAGAAATTATTTGTGAATCTTGCGAAATATTTTTTTCAAGTAGCTTCTGCAGAGAAAGAAGCTTTTCTAATTCCTTTTCTTCGCTTAAAAAAGAAGTATTGTTTAATTCATCATACTTTACGACCTCATTTTGCATGCGTTTTTCAAAATGCATTAGAAGATCATTTCCATTTGAATATATTTGAGAAATAGCCAATATAATCAATACGCTACTATATATATATTTATTCTTTACAAAGCTTTTTAACCTTGGCAGTTCAATGCCTAAAATTATTAATGCAAATATTCCTAAGGGCAGATAATAATGTGGCCACAATTTATTGCTGAAATAAATTAACAGACTTAGGTTTACAAGATAACAAAATGAAATTCCTCCTTCAAAAGTAAAACTCTTACTGATGATATCTCTAAATATTAAATATATGGAAATAGAACAAATACAAACAAAAATTATTTTTGATATAAAAAATGAAAGAAAGGTACTTTCAAGCTTATCAAGAATAGCAATATCATCAACTGAATTTTTTTTAAATTCAAATATAGCAGAATCTATCCAAGTCATAATGCCTTCAGGATGAAGAAGGTATGGATTTAAAATAAGATAAGTTAATAGAACAATCGATGTCGTTACTATTAACTGTCTCATTATTTCAGTTTTTGAATTACTATTAGAAACTCTATCTAAAAAAAACCATCCATACAAAGGAGCAAGCATTACAGCCTGAAATTTTATTGAAATTGCAAAAGACCAAGCAACTATCGATAGTAAAAAATAATGATTAAAGCTGAATTTTGATATGAATAAGAAATAAATTGAGATCATCATCGTCCATGTCATTAAGAAATCTGGATGAAACCATGTAGCATTTAACCAAACACCTGGCATAAACATGAATAAAACAAGTATTAGATAGGCGATCCAGATGTCTGCATTTTTTAAAACAATTAATTTGTGCAGGAACAGCCACGTCATAAACATTGAAAATGTTGAAATTATTCGAGGAAGAAAAACTATAAGGTTTGTTTCTAAATCAAGAAACGGTAAAACCAATAGATAGTTCAAAAAGAAATAAGAAAATCCATATAAATAGAAATAAATTGAAAAAATCTGCCTTAAATCAAAATTTAAAAATCCCTCATGAATATTTAAAATAACTCTATGAAATACGTATTCATCTAAGCTTTTTGACCTAAGAATATCTATATCTAACCAGCCAGATGCAATCCATGATAGCAGCAAGAAAAATAAAACCATTATAAGATGTGGAAGTTTGCTGAATGATAGGGCTTTATGAAGCATCTTAAAAATCCTTACCAACTAAATTTATTCAATTTTTTGAAAAGAATAAATACCACATTCTTGAATTGATCTTCCGATAATCATACACATAGGAGACTCATAAATTTTTTCATCAAGAGAATATCGTTTGGTTTGCTTTATATAATTAATTAATTCATTTCGTGATTTTCCGCTAGAATAATTTTCAGGGACGAGCTGAACCAATATGTATTTATAATCTCCATTATTTATTTCTTCATAAATCATTTCAATAAAATCTTTATTAATGGTTTGGCCAAATTTGTACCATAAGGGATGATTTTTTATGGGAGGAACTTGATAATGAGCTCCTAAAAAATTTAATTCTGAGATATTTAAAATTAGGCTTGTTTCATTCTCAGATGCCTTCAGTCGACTTTCAAGCATTTTATCCAAAAAACAAAAATCTGATGGACCATATACATTCACTAGATATTTTGAACAAGATTCTAAACTTATAATTTCTACGTCTGACTTTATATTTCTTTTATTAAAATATTCAGACTCAAAAGATCCTGTTAAATAATTTTCTCCAATATGGGCATTAAGCCTTAAAGCTGGAATAGTTAAATAGATAATCATTGGTAACAAAAAAAATAAGAACTTATTATTTCCTTTTTCTTGAAAACAAAAGTAAAGAATAGGCGGCAAAGTAAACATAAAATAATAATGAGTATGCTCTAACCCACCAAACATAGATGTTATTACTGAAGAAAATATAACCAAGCCATATGAAAAAAAATGCTTTTTGTATTTACTCGCAAAAAACACACACCAAAGTGCAATTGAGATAAGAAAAATATTTCTTATCTCTAAAATCCTGTAAATTCTTTCAAATCTGCCCACAGATACTACTGACATCATTTCAATTGTTTTCTGAAGAACTTGATCTTGATATAAGGAAATAACAAAAATTAAAAAAGATAATAATCCAAGAAAAAATATTGAAATATTTTGAATAAATAATCTTCTATCATTATCTTTAAATCTGTAAAAAATAATAGAACATGCTGACAATGCTGCCAAAAAACCAAAATCAACTTTAATAAAAATAGTGAATGCAGAAAAAATTCCAGCAAAAAAAATCAACACTTTTGAGTGATAGTTTGCAAGAATAATGCTAATTAAGAGAAAAAAAGAGCCAAAATTGTTATACCAAGGATGGGTAAGGAAAATTAAGTAAAAAAAGGTGAAGGTAAAAAGAGATAAAATTATCAGAATTTTATTTTTTTCAAATTTTATTAAAAAAATACTAACAAAAGCTAGCAAAATACAATTCATGATTATTTGAAAAACTTGAAATGCTAGCCAAGATTTTTCAGTCAAGGATAGAAATAAGCCTACAAAGTATATACTTAGTGGGCTTATCGGCATGATAAAATCGTTCCAAGGAGTATAACCCTCTGCAGTCAACAGTGCTCCATGCCAAATTATTGAAAAATCTCTATAAATTAAGAAATCTCTTTGAAAGAATAAGGAAAAGATAAGCAAAGACAAAAATATAACAGCAGCCGAATATGATGAAATTAATCCTATAATTTTTTCTTTTAACATTGCAGATTGCTTTATATATATATAATTATCATATATGAAACCCAATTATATATTTTTGTTAATCTCAATATTGGTGATATGCAGCTTATTTGTATACAAGGACTCAGCAAAAGACATTCTAAGAGAGTACATGCCTTTTCATTCCAAAGCTTATGTTTATAACCTAATCGAGGAGAGAAATATTCACTACACTAAAAAAGTCTATGCATTGCAAGCTATGAAGGACTTTTTTGTAGTTGAAAAAAATCTAAATTTAGCCAGCATTAATGACTCTGAATATTTTAGCCATCAAGACATCAAGCTTAATCTTTTTAAGCCTAATTTTCTTAATAAAACAAAGAACGGAAAAGCTAAGGGTGGCTCTTATTTAGCTCAATATGAAGATAAGATTATTATTGCCCAAGAAAATGGATTATTCTTTTTTGTTGAACTTTCTGAATTGGTTTCGGGTACAAATAAAGTTCAGCACGTTCCTTCAAATATATTTAGTCATATTAAATATTTTGATTTTTATGGTCCTGGTCAATATGGAATGAAAGGGCTGTTTGCTGACAAGCAGTATATATATGCATCAGTATCTTTTATGAAGGAGTTTAATTGTTTTAATACATCGATTTTAAGAGCAGAGCTAGATCAATCATTTTTAAACTTTGAAATATTTTTTGTTCCAAATGATTGTGTCAATATTAAAAATAATTATGGAGAATACAATGCAAGTGATTCTGGGGGTAGAATCGCTGAATT
The DNA here is from genome assembly GCA_902595065.1 of uncultured SAR86 cluster bacterium. GTDB lineage: Bacteria > Pseudomonadota > Gammaproteobacteria > Magnimaribacterales > D2472 > D2472. The sequence goes on along the minus strand of CACJOM010000001.1, from coordinate 136,552 downwards.
TAAAGATAACAAAATTTTATATAGTACTGGTACGTTTCGTTATCGAGATTTAGCTCAGGATTTATCGAGTGAGCTAGGTAAGATTTTAGCTATAGATAAAAATACTGCTGAAGCAGAAATTGTTTCCATGGGCCATAGAAATGTTATGGGCCTTTCATATATAGATGAATTAAAAGAAATTTGGTCTACCGAACATGGACCAAATGGTGGTGACGAGATTAATTTAAATCAATATGGGTTAAGCCAAGACATTAAAAATTTTGGATGGCCTATATCTTCTTATGGAGAACATTATTCAGCTAGTAAAATCAATCCAGAGGGAGCCTTGATTGTTGATACAGATGATAAAACATATCAAAAAGCTCCATTATATAAATCTCATGATGAGCATGGGTTTATAGAGCCTGAGATATATTTTGTTCCCTCAATAGGAATTTCAGCAATTGTTGCAAATGATGAAGGTTTTTTTAATAAGCAAGGTTTTAGCATAATATTTTCATCAAAGGGAAATAACTCTAAGGCCGAAAATGAAAAAACAATTTTTTTATATAACCCTACAAATAAATCTAAGTTGAAAATTTTTTCAGGTGAGAGAATACGAGATATCTTATACATTCCAAGCACATCTCAGATTATTTTCTCTGGAGAAACTAATGGGATTATAGGAATTATTAGTAGCAAAATTTAATGTAACAACATAAACATATGCTTAATATTTAATCTAATTCTACCCATATTGGACAATGATCTGAGGGTTTTTCCATGCTCCTGGCAATATAGTCTATACCAGTTTTATGAATTGAAGATACAAGATTTTTTGAGATCAAAATATGATCTATTCTAAGCCCTCTTTTAGGATCATCATCAAACATTCTTGATCTGTAATCAAACCAAGAATATATTGAATCTTCTTCTGGATTCTGTTCTCGCCATGTATCTATAAATCCAAGGTTTTTAATTTTATTCCACATTTCAATTTCTTCAGGCAGAAAAGCAGTCTTTCCATCCCTGAGCCATCTTTTAATATTTTGCTCTCCAATACCTATGTCAAGAGGTGATGGTGCCACATTGAAGTCCCCCATGATAATTAGGTTTTTTTCCTTTTTTTGAAGTTTTAAGATGTGTTTTTTTAGATCATTATAAAACTTAATTTTTTTTGGAAATTTTGTTTCATGTGATCTATTTTCTCCCTGAGGAAAATACCCATTCATAACAGTAATTTTTGTTCTTTTCCATTTAAAAGTGGCCTGTATGAATCTTTTTTGGTCATCTTCTGAATCACCTACAAAACCTTTTTGGACATTTTCAGGTTTCTTTTTGCTTAGAATCGCCACCCCATAGTGACCTTTTTGTCCCCAAAATTCTGGGTGGTATCCAATTTCTTTAATTTCATCAATTGGAAATTCAGGATCATTAACTTTAGTTTCTTGTATTCCAATTACATCTGGATCGATGGTATCTCTAAGATGAATAAGTTGATGGGGACGAGCTCTTATGCTATTTATATTAAAAGATACAATTTTCATATTACTTTAAGCTGCCTTAGACAAATAAATGTTTTGATTAAATATTGTATAGTCTGAAAGTATTTCTGCGCCTTCATTTAGAAGATAGTCATTATCAATGTCTATCTCAGAATCCTTATTATTTTTTAAGGCTTCCTTGTCATCATTGAAATCCTCCATGGCTTTGTACGAACTAAAAGTCTCTAAATTAAGTGAAGCGCGTCTCTTGTTTTCTATATCTAAAGCCCATGACTGCCTTTCTTCTTTTTCGGCTCTTCTATTAGCTATGTTTAAAGAAATTACTTCTTTATTTTTTTGGATTTCATATCTTTTCCTTATATCAAGGATATATTGCAAATTAGGATTCTGATTAACTCTCGACAAATGCTCATTATTTAATTGAGAGATCAAAGATAATCCCATAGAAAATTTCTTAAAACGGACAGGTTTAATTTCATCCCATGGAAGAGCTGTTTCGTAGGAACTTTCACCAATTTCTTCAATATCCCAAGTACTTGGTAATGTAATATCGGGATGAATGCCTTTGCTTTGCATCCCAGCCCCAGTAATTCTATAAAACTTTGATTCAGTAATTTTGATTTGCCCAGAGCTCAAATCATCTAATTTTTGAACAGTCCCTTTGCCGAATGTTTTTTGCCCAATTATTATCCCTCTTTGATAGTCTTGTATAGCTCCTGCAAAAATTTCTGATGCGGAGGCAGAATATCTATCGACCATAACAGCCATTGGCTTTTTCCATATTTGCTTAGCTCTTGCATCTCCCCAGGGTCTTATACTGCCATTACTCTCTTTTACCTGTAGTGTTGCTCCAGAGGATACAAACAATCCAGTTAATTTATTCGCCTCAAAAAGAGAACCACCGGAATTGCCCCTAAGATCAATTAAGACAGCATCAACTCTTTGATCATCGAATTTTCTTAATATGGTTTCAACATCTTTTGAGCTGCTTCTAAAATTTGGATCTCTATTTCGCCATGCATTGAAATCTATATAAAAAGTGGGTAAATCTATTATGCCAATTTTTATTGATTGCGAATTTCTTTTGATTTCAATTATTTTTGATTTTGCTGCTTGTTCCTCAAGCTTTACTTCTTCGCGAGTAATAGTTACAAATTTCCTTTCACTAAAATCTTCTGTTTTTCCTGGAATCAGCTCTAATTTAACTTTAGTTCCAGCTTTGCCTCGAATCAATTGAACTACTTCATCAATTCTCCACCCTACAACATCAGTTGGAGTTGAATTCAAATCTTCAACTTGAGATATCTTTACTATCTTGTCATCTGGATTAATTTTTCCTGTTTTTTCAGCTGGGCCCCCGGGCACAACACTGACTATGGTTGGGTAATCATCCTCTGTTGTAAGCAAAGCACCAATTCCTTCAAGCTTTAGGCTCATTGTCATTTCAAAATCCTCAGCTGATTTAGGAGAAAAGTAAGAAGAATGTGGATCAAAAAAAGATGTCAAATTATTCATAGATATTGAAAAGACATCTTCCTCGTTTCTTTGAGCAATTCTTTTAAGTCTATTTTTGTATCTTTTTTCAATAGTTTCTGTTGCTTCATCTAACTCTTTTTCAGCAAGCATGGATGTTAAGACATCATTTTTTGCCAGTCTTTTCCATACTTTTTTAAGCTCAAATTTACTCTTTTGCCAATTTTTTTTATCATCATCAATTACGATGATATCCTCTTTTGTATAATCAAAACCCCTTTTAGCAACCTCTTTAAGCTGGTAGTTGGTTGCCTCAATCAGCCGGTTAAAGTATAGATTTATAAATGCAAAATTAGATTTTAAATCTATTGAGCAGAGAGAAGGTCTTAAGTATTTTTTTTGATAGCTATTAGGACTATCAAATTGAGAAAATTTTCTTTTAAATGAGCTAATTTCATTCTCTGTGAAATATATTTTCTGTGAATCCAGTTGAGCTACTAATGCATTAAATATTTCAGCGTTTATGGAGCTCAAGTCTTTATCATTAAAAAAGTGTTCGTTAGTCATCTTTTGATAAATTTCTTGGCAAAGCTCTTGTTTTGAAGCTGATACAGGTATATTTATTTTTGCCTCAACACAAATGCTAAGCAACAGTATTATTGTTAAGCTCAAAGCTTTTTTCTGTTTATACAAGATAATTAATTTACAATATTTGTTAATAATGAATGCTAACTATATAGAATTTTACTTTGATTGTTCAAGCCCTTGGACATATTTAGCATTTGTCGAAATTGAATCGTTATCACAAAGGTATAAGCTAGAAATAGAATGGAAGCCAGTACTGGTAGGGGGAGTGTTTAATACTGTTAATCAAGATGTATATGAGTTTAGGAAAAAGCCTAATCCTTTAAAGCTTAATTACTCAAATGAAGACCTGTATTTATGGTCAAAGGTTAGAGGAATTAGCATAAGTTTTCCTGAGGTATTTCCAGTTAATTCTGTTAAGGCAATGCGAGGCTGCTTGTTTGCTAACCAAGAAAGTAAACTGGCTGATTTTGCTAATAATGTATTTCAAGCCTATTGGAGTGAGGGTAAAGATATTAGTCAGGAAGATTTATTGCTTGATATCGCAAAAAATTCAAATTTAGATACTAAGGAATTTAAAAAATTTATCACATCACAAGAAGCCAAAGATCTATTGATAAAAAATACAGATGAGTTAATTAGGCGCGGGGGATTTGGCTCGCCCACTTTTTTTTATAAAGAAAAAATGTTTTTTGGTAATGACCGGTTACATCTCTTAGAAGAAGCAATTACAAAAAATTTAATTTAAACCTGCGTTTTATATGCTTCTTCGCGAATAAGTTCTGGGCTACCAAGAATTTGACGATTTAATCCAATTCGTTTGAACCAGTAATGTAGGCCAAGCAAGTCTGTGAAACCCATGCCACCATGAACCTCGGTAGCTTTCTTGGCAATGCCTTTACTCATTTCAGAGACATGTGCCTTTGCATGACAGGCCATCAATCTGGCCTCCTCAGGAGAGTGATCATGGCAATGTGCAGCATGCCAAACGAGCGCATAGCATGGCTCTAAGTCAGCAGCCATCTCTGCACACATATGCTTTACAGCCTGAAATGATCCAATGGCTCTGCCAAACTGCTTTCGCTCTTTGGCATAATCAACTGCCTTGTCTATCATGGTCTGTGATGCGCCAAGAGAATCTGCAGCAAGCATAATCCTGCCAGCATCAATTGCTTGGATGATTGGATCTGTTGAATCTGAAGAATTTTCTAGTAGTTCTGCTTCCAAGTTTTTGCAGATCACTTCTGAATATTGTCTGGTTTTATCAACTGTGGTTAGTTTGACTATTTCTATGTTTGAAGATCTTGCATCTACAACAAATATCTGACCTTTTTCATCTGCAAGTAATAAATGCGTTGCATCATAAGCGTCGAGCACAAACATAGCTCTACCATTTAATACATTGTCCGAAAAAGTTATCCCAGCATCATTTCTTTTGCCTATGAATTCGCTAAAACCAACTCCAAAACAATATTCATTGGTGGAGATTTTAGAAAGATAATTCTCATGTTGTGACACGCTGCCTGCATGTCTAATCGCAATTGGCGCCATAACATAGGGTGCAATAAATGGAGTAGGGCCTGCGCCGCCCCCTAAAGCTTCTGAGACGACAGCGGCAAAGAGTAAATCTAGACCTAGGCCACCAAACTCTTCTGGGATTAAGAGCCCATTCATACCTAAATTAAGCAAACCTTGATGAATTTCAGCAGAAAGGTTCTTTTCATCACCGTTAGCAATATGCTTAATATTATCTAGCGTGGCATGCTCTTCTAGATATTTTCTTACATTGTCCTGAAAAAAAGATTGTTCTTCTGATAAGCCAAAATACATTTTATGCTCCCTCTACTTTTGGTTCTTTAGGCATGCCTAGACCTCGTTCGGCAATGATATTCTTTTGAATTTGACTGGTACCTCCGCCAATAATCAGGCCCAGAAAATACATGTATATGAATTGCCATGTGCCATCGTTTTTAAGATGTGGGCTATCTTCATACAAGGTTCCAATTTCGCCCATCACATCAATGGCAAGGCCTTCTAGCTCATGTCTTAGTTCTGTTCCGGTAAGTTTTTGAATCATCTTACCTATCTTGACATCAGTTCCAGGATTTAGCTTGGCTGATAGCAGTCTTAATGCATGAGATTGCTGGGCTAAAACTTTGCCTTGAATTTGCATCAATCGATCTCTATAAATTGGGTGCTCAATTAATGGCTTGCCATCTAGTGTTTCTTCTTTCATAAGATGCATAAGCATATTTACTCTATTCATGGTTGCATCTGGTGGAGCCAAGGAGCCTCTTTCATGACCTAAAGTTGCATTTGCAACAGCCCAGCCTTCACCTCTTTTACCCACAATATTGTCGCGAGGGATTTTTACATCTGTAAAAAAGACTTCATTAAATCCTGCCTTTAAAGTCATATCTACTAGGGGTCTAATTTCAATGCCTGGAGTGTCCATTGGGATCAATAAGTAGCTTATTCCAGCGTGTTTTGGAGCATCCGGCTCAGTTCTAACAAGACAAAAACACATTTGTGAGTATTGGGCAGTACTGGTCCATATTTTTTGACCATTGATCACCCATTCATCACCAACTAACTCTCCCTTAGTTTGTAAGCTTGCCAGATCACTCCCAGCATTTGGCTCAGAATAACCTTGGCACCAAATCATTTCCCCATGTAGTGTGGGCTTGATATAAGCTTCCTTTTGTTCCTTGGTACCCATCTCTAATAATGTCGGAACCAACATATCAATTCCCTGACCACCCATGGGACCCGGCGTATTAGATTTTGAGAACTCTGCAGCAATAATCCTACTTTTCAGAATATCTGCTTCACCGCCATATCCTCCGTATTCTTTTGGGACTGAGCGTGCAAAATAACCATTTTCAATTAAGGTTTTTTGCCATTCAGACCTAGACATTTTAGGTCCACCAGATCCTCCTGAACTTCCCAGTGGATTATTAGAACCATCTGTGAAAGATAATCCTTCATATTTTTCACAAAAGCTTTGAACCTCTTTGGTAAAGTCTTGATACTCTGGTCCGTATTCTAAATCCATAAATCTTCCTTATTTATTTCCAATTTGGTTTTCTTTTTTCTAAAAACGCAGCAATACCTTCCTTAGCATCATCACCTTCAAAACATTTAGCAATTTGTTTTTGTAAATATGGAAGAGCTTCATCAAACTCTAACGCATCTTGTTTTTCATATGCCTCGAGACCAAATTGCATGGTTCCTGGGGCTAGACTAGCTAGTTCTTCAGCTAGCTCGCTAACTCTTTTATCCAGCTCATTAGCCGCAACAGACTCATTGATTAACCCCCACATCTCAGCTTTATTGGCATCAATGGGTTGACCACGCATAATAAAATCAAGCCCAGCTCTCTTAGGCATTACTCTGAACAACCCAGCCATGACCATAAAAGGCCATAGGCCTCTGTGTATCTCAGGCGCAGAAAACTTAGCATTATCAACTGCTATGGCATGAGTTGCATTGGTTAAAATCAACAAGGCCCCAGCCAAGACAGAGCCTTGAATTTTGCATATTACTGGTTTGTGCAGTCTTCTTAGGGAAAAACTGATGTCATCTGCCCCCTCTAATTTTGGGACATTAGACTCTTCTTTTGCTCTTCGTAGATCAGCTCCAGCACAAAAAATATCTCCCTCAGCATCAATCACAACAACCCTAATTTCTCTTTCTTGTTTGGCGTAAGCTAAAGCATAATTTAGCTCGTTTACCATCACATTGTTTAATGCATTTTTTTTCTCAGGTCGATTTAATGTGATGGTTAAAATATTATTTTTAATATTAATTTTCGTTGCTTGAAAGTCCAAACCCTCTAAAGATAATTTATCTATGCTCATATGTTTTCCTCAAATAAAGATTTAGGGATATCCGCATACTTAGCTCTTAAGTATTCCCCGAGAGATTTAGCTTGACCATCTTTCCTGGTATTAGAAGAAACTCCATCTTCTAATATGTCATGGATATAAAAATTGAGTGAAAGTATATTTGGTAGCTCATATCTGTCTATTTCAAATTCTCTTAAGTCAGGCATCAATTCTTTGATTTTTTCGACTGTTAGAAAATTATTTAAAAAAGAGAATGCATTTTCACTTTTTGCCCATACACCGATATTTGCACAACCGCCTTTGTCTCCTGACCTAGCTCCAAAAAGTTCTCCTAGGGGTTTGTTAAGAGTTTCACCTGATGGAGGAGGGGGTATTTCAATTGGTTGTTTTTGATAATAAGTTTCTTCTAAATCCAATTGATTGGTTGGTATGACATCAATTTCTTTGCCATCAATATGAACAGTCTCTTTGATGTGCTTGCTATCTATTAAAGCTGGCCAGTAGACTAAGACAGGTCCCCCAGACCTTACTCCGCCTCCAGTAAAAAATCCTGGATAATTGGCTAAAGCTAGTTCTATCATCTTTGCTGTAAACATTCTGCCAACCAAATCCGGATCTTTTGATTTCACCGAAATCCTCAAAGAGGCCATGGCTTCTTCATTAGAATTTGGATCTTTTTTGTCTGTTCTATCTAATAAAATTGAAACTTCATCAAATTGTTCTTTGCCTCCAACAGAGTTAAATAACGCATTAGTAATAATTTGAGCTTTTTCTTCAATATCTAAGCCCGTAAGAATAAATTCCATGCCATTTCTATAACCACCAGCAAGATTAATACAGACTTTGTGAGTATTTGTTGGAGAGCTTCCTCTACATCCAGATACATAGACTCTGTCTTTAGAAACTTCCTCAATATTCAAGGTATCAAAATGAGCTATGACATCTGGGTTTAAGTATGCGGGAGCACTAATTTCATACAAAAGCTGCGCAGTTACAGTTCCAGTAGATACCAAGCCGCCAGTACCAGGATGCTTGGTAATGTAAAAACTTCCATCGTTTTTGATTTCAGCTATTGGATAGCCCACATTGTCAAAGCTTGGCACCTCTTTAAAAAAAGAATAGTTTCCACCAGTTGCTTGGCAACCACATTCAATGATATGCCCAGCTGCTAATGCACCAGCCAATGCATCATAATCATCTCTCTTCCAATTAAATTTCCATGCTGCTGGACCAATGACAACTGCAGCATCCGTCACCCTTGGGCATACGACAATATCAGCGCCTTCATCCAGTGCCTCTTTAATTCCCCAGGCTCCAAGATAAGCATTTGCTGTGAGTGTTTGACATCCTGATTTATCAATCGGAATATTTTTATCAATGTTAAGAAATGATTCTCCTTCATTTTTTAAGGAGTCCATTCTTGGCATTAAATCATCGCCAGTTATGTAAGCAACTTTGAGAGAAATATTTAGCTCATCTAAGATTTTCTCTATTTCATTAGCCATAGAAGAGGGGTTCAAGCCACCCGCATTTGTAACAATTTTAATATTTTGCTCTTTGCATGACTTAGCTACTGCTTTCACTTGCTTAAGAAAAGTACCCACGTATCCCTTATCCTCTCCGCGCTGCATCCTTTGATTAAAAAGAATTGTCATGGTGAGTTCTGCTAAATAGTCTCCAGTCAGTACATCTATAGGTCCTCCATCCACCATCTCTTTAGCAGCAGATAATTTATCTCCGTAATAGCCGCTACAATTTGCAATTCTTATAATTTCTTCGCTCAAGATTTCTCCATTTTGATGCCATCAATAATGATTTTTGTTAAAAAATTACTAGTTTCTTCAGGAGTTTGGTGTAAATCTTTCAAGAGTTTCTTAGATTGAAAATATCTTCCCAGACCTCCCAAAAGTAATGCAGTTGCCTGAGTATCAATCTCTTTGATCTCATTTTTAATTCTTGCTTCATCTAAAAGATTTTTTATTAGGTCAGTTATGTATTGTTCATGATAGTCCACCATTGCCTTAGATGAATTTAAACTACTAAGAGATAGCGTGAATCTTTCAAATCTTGGCCCAACTGCTTGATTAGCGACAGTCAAAAAACTTTCTAATTTTTTTATTGGAGATGAATGAGCATTCATTGCATCTATAGCTATCTTGCCGTGTTTTTTTAGTACCCTATCAACTGTTGTTACTATTAATTCCTCTTTGCTTGGTGCAATTTCATATAGAGTTCTTAGTGAAATTTTCAACTGTTTTGCTAGATCAGACATTGTTGAAAATGATTTTCCTTTATCAAGCATGCTTTCTAGTTCGTCCATAACCTCAAGATGACGCTTTCCAAGTTGAGGCGACTGTTTTGAAAGGACAGCGTGAGATTTCATATTATTGTTCAAGAACGAGAAGGGTAGCACCGTTATCAACTTGATCATTCAGTTGAATCATTACTTTGGCTATCTTGCCTGTCTCAGTTGCTTTAATTGAATGCTCCATTTTCATAGCCTCAATAATTACCAAAGTATCACCAGCTTTTACTTTACTGCCTTTTTTGACTTTCACATCAATAACTTTTCCAGGCATTGGAGCTATCAATCCCCCCTCAGGGATGTCATTACCTGGTTCTATAAACCTAGGTAGAACAGATGCATTAACGTCTCCAAATGGCATATTTATGACGATCTCACTGCCTGCCTCAGTTATGTGAGCATAAAATCTGTGAGAGTCTATCTGTATATCAATGCCAAAACTATCGCAATGGTAAATTTTACAAATGGAGCCCATAACTTCATAAAAATTATCTTTATTTAATTTATACTTTACTTCGATCTCATCTTGCACAAAAAGTAACTTAACCCTTTGAAGCGGCATTCTTCCATTGCTCCAGTTTCCAGGCATAAAACCTGTAACAGGGTCAGAGACTCTATTTTTTTGCGCTAGCCATAAAGCAATTGCTGTCGATGTTTGATGAAGTTCATTTACAGAAAGATTTTTTTTCGTTTCTAAAGCTTCACGCTCAACAAAGTCTGTTGTTGAATTTCCGTTTAAGAAACTTTCATTTCTTAAGCAAGAAATTAAAAATTGACGATTTGTTACCACACCTCCCATGTGAACTTTTTCAAGTCCGCGTGCCAGTTTATTTGCGGCATCAATTCTATTAGGAGCCCAAGAAATAACTTTAGACAACATGGGATCAAAATCTGTTCCAATAACACTACCTTCTTCCACGCCTGAATCCCATCTTACCTCTGAAGCTAGGCTAGTATCATATGCGTGTAGGGTTCCAATTTCAGGTAAAAAGTTATTTCCAGGATCCTCAGCATACAATCTTGCTTCAATTGCATGTCCATGCCAGTCAATATCATCTTGGGCAAACTCAAGCTCATCTCCTCTCGCTATCTTGATTTGCTCAGCAACCAAATCTATTCCTGTAACTTCTTCTGTAACTGGGTGCTCAACTTGCAGTCTAGTATTTACCTCTAAAAACCAGAATTCATCTGTTTTATCATCAAACAAAAATTCAACAGTTCCTGCAGAGCAGTATTTAATTTTTTTAGCTAACTTAATAGCTGCTTGACCCATCTCCTCCCTTAAGAAGGGATCAATTCTTGGGGAAGGCGACTCCTCAATAATTTTTTGATGCCTTCTTTGTATGGAGCATTCACGTTCTCCTAAATGAACAACATTGCCATGTTCATCACCTAAGATTTGTATTTCAATATGACGTGATTTTTCTACATATCTTTCTATAAAAATTCTGTCATCACCAAAACCTGAAAGAGCTTCTCTTTTGGCACTTACGATTGAATCTTTTAACTCACTTTCTTTTTCAACAATTCGCATTCCTTTACCACCACCTCCAGCGGCAGCTTTGATCAAGATCGGGTAGCCAATACTTTTAACATCTTTGGTATTTGAGGTCATTGGCAGGGTGGGAACCCCAGATTTTTCTGCTATTTCTTTAGCTTTTAATTTATCACCCATCACTTTGATTACATGGGGGGATGGGCCGATCCAAATTAATTTATTGCTTTTAACTTTTCTAGCAAAGGCTGCATTTTCAGATAAAAAACCATATCCTGGATGGATTGCTTCTGCTCCAGATTGTTTAGCTGCATCAATAATGGCAGAGCCATCCATATAGCTAGAAGATAACTTTATAGCTTCATCAGCCATCTTTACAAATGGAGCATCCCTATCAGCATCAACAAAAACAGCTACACATTTAATACCCATAAATTGAGCGGTTTGCATGATTCGACAAGCAATCTCTCCACGATTAGCAACAAGAATTGAATTAAATCTCATAATCTAAATACTCCATATTCTTTAGCTCCATTAATTGAAGAGTTAGAAACTATAGATAGGCAAAATCCAATTACACTTCTTGTATCTCTTGGGTCAATGATGCCATCATCAGTAACCATACTGCTTGCAACCAGACCCTCAGACATCTGGTCTGACATTTGTTCAACCATCTTTACGATTTCAGCATCTTGTTTCTCATCAAATTTTTCACCTTTTCTTGCGGCTTGACCTCTTCGCACAATAGACATTACTCCAGCAATCTGCTTAGAACCCATAACAGCAATTTTTGCTGTTGGCCAGAGGAAGGTGAATCTATTGTTATATGCTCTCCCTGACATAGCGTATGTACCTGCACCAAATGATGCCCCAATAATAATTGTGATATGAGGAACATTAGAGTTAGACACTGCATTAATAAGCTGAGACCCTTTTTTGATAATAGCTTGTCTCTCAAAATCCTTTCCAACCAAAAACCCTGTGACATTTTGAAGAAAAATTAATGGAATGTTTCGTTTATTGCATAATTGGATAAAGGTTGCAGCTTTTTCCGCACTTTCTGGGTAGATGGGCCCATTATTTCCTAATATGCCTATTGGATATCCATGAAGCATTGACCATCCACAAACCATAGTCTTGCCATATAGCGGCTTATACTCTTCAAACCTAGATCCATCAACAATTCGACCAATCACTTCCCTAATATCAAGCGGACTTTTAAGCTCTTCATCAACAAGACCTAATAATTCTTCTTGAGATAAACTTGGGCTGTCAGCATCAGGGAGAGGAGAAGGGCCTTCTTTTATCCAGTGTAAATGTGATACAACATTTCTACATAATCTCAAGGCATCCATTTCATCTTCAGCTAAAAAATCTGAAAGGCCTGAAACTTCGGAATGCATCTTTGCGCCACCTAAGGTCTCATCATCTGACACTTCACCAGTCGCCATTTTGACTAAAGGAGGTCCTGCAAGGAATACTTTGGCTTGATCTTTAACAAAGATATTGTAATCTGACATACCTGGTTGATATGCACCACCGGCAGTTGATGAGCCGAAAACAATTGATATTACTGGTATACACATTTTAGAAAGTTCTGTTAGATCATAAAAATATCTTCCAGTTGCTGCAAAATGAGTATGACCTATGGTGGGTGCGATTGAGGGTTGATCTCCTTTCTTGCCAGTACCCATTCTCAGATCTCCTCCTGCAGATTCAACAAAATTAATATACGGAAGACGATTATCTCTAGCGATTTCCATTGCCCTGTTCCATTTTTCTCCAACATAAACCGTCATAGCGCCAGCTAAAACTGAAGGATCGTTAGCAAAGATTACACATTCAGTGCCAGCAACAATTCCAATTCCAGCTACACATCCGCCTCCAACAGTAAAGTCTGTTCCATATGCAGCAAATGGAGCAATCTCGAGGAAGGGTGTATCAGGATCAAGTAAATTAAAGACCCTTTCCCTTACAGGCATTTTGCCTCGCTTTGCTAATCTTTCGTGATGATAGGCACCGCCTCCCAATTCAGCCTTATCTAAAAGCTCATCAAGAAAATTTATTTTCTTTAACATCACATTTTTATTATGAATAAATTCATCAGAATTGATGTCAATATTTGTTTTAATTTCGGGAGCTATGTTTTTTCTAAGCATTTTTATTTAATAAAATTGAGTGGTAATATAATAAACAAATAATTACCATTTTTGAAATTAATTTTAAAAATTGTGGTTTTCTTTATGAGGGCAAAATAATGAGCATCAAAATTTATAGCTGTAATGATTCTAGAGGCGTTAGGCCAATGTGGACTGCAGAGGAAATGGAGTTAAGTTATGAGACTGAAATGATGCCATTCCCACCAAGGTTTTTGCACAAGGAATACATGGATATAAATATTCTTGGCACTATCCCGTACCTTATTGATGGCGAGGTAGAAATGACAGAATCAGTTGCAATGTGCCAATATCTAGTGGAAAAATATGGCCCCACAGACTTGCGTGTTAACAGTGATGAAGCTGACTATCATCATTATTTAAATTGGCTTGCTCACTCTGATGCGACATTAACCTTTCCTCAAACTGTAGTACTTAGATATACCCTTCAAGAGATAGGTGTTGCCGATAAAGCAGCAGAGGGATATCGAAGATGGTTTGTTGCGAGATTAAAGTTGCTTGAGCTGACTTTGGAATCAAGAGAATACTTGTGTTCAAATAGATTTACCATTGCAGATATATGTGTGAGTTATGCAATATATTTAGCTAAGTCACTTCAAATAGAGGAAGCGTTTAAGCCTAATATCAAACGTTGGACGGATATGCTGTTTGATAGAGATGGATTTAAAAGAGCAACCTCTATTCGATATTCAGAAACTCAATGATTAATTGTTGATACATTCCACCTAATTTAAATCCTTTATCTCATATTTATTTTTTGAGACAAAGCTATACGTCATTACTATCCAGAAAATCATTGAATGATGAGAGTCCCAGATAATAGTCTCAACAATAAAAACTATTATTAAAGATGAAAAGAATATTTGATTCTTTATTTTATACCTTAGATTTATATATGCTGAATAAAGTATTCTCATATAGACAAGGCATGCGAATACGATGCCTCCGATAAAAGTCAACGATGCGAGTAAAAAATGTGGATCATAACCATCTGTGAAATTATTAAAATCAACTATTGAAAAGCCCTGTTCGATAGAATTTATCAAATAATTAAAACTTTCAATTTTTAGCCATGAAAATAGACTTAAGTAAATATTGATATCATCAATTTGAAAAATGAGTTCTTTATAATATTTGTCATTCAAGACCACCTCATTTGCAATAGTAAATACTATGTGCGCAAGGAATAAGTAGCCAATTGATACCAATAGAATTAAAGATTTTGTAAATAGAATATTCCTTTGCTCAAATAATTTTAATATCAAAGAAACAGCAAAGAATAAAAATATAATTTTTGCACCACTTAACAACAGAGAAACACAAAAAATTATTTCAAAAAAGAATTTTTGATTTTTTGAGAGATTTACAAATCCTAATACTCCCAATGCTGCAATTATTATATAAGCTGCTTGGTTATAACTTTCATAGAAGCCACCAAGATGAACAGGAAAAAGTTTAAAGAGAGAAGGTGTGTCTTTTGCTTCAAAGAAATATGAGCTCTCCAAAACAAAATACTCAAATATTCCAAAAAATATTCCAAATGCGGATATCAAACCGCAAATTATTACTCCATATAAGATATTTTCTTTATTTAAAGAACGTGAACAGGGTAATGACCAAGATCTCAGCAAAAAATAGATCGAAGCAAAAATAACTATGTCTAAATTTAGCTTATATGAACTAATTGCTGAAAAAAGGTAAATAAAAATACTTACAAAAATATATGTATCAAGTATTTTTATATTGTTCGAAATTAGATATTTGAAATATTCAAGAATTAGTCTGATATTAACTATAAATAGCAAAATAAAATTTAAATAAATTAAGTGGCTGATCGATATGTGAAGTTTATTTGAAAACCAAGCATTAGAAGCAGTTAAAAAAATAAGGCATCCCCATAGAAAAATTTGAGAATACGATATTAAGTTTTGTTTTAAAGTTATCAAGCTTGTGTTAATTGTGTTCTATACAATTTACTCAACAAAGCTTGATAATCTCTCGTATGCTTCAATGAAGTCTTCTTTGAATTCTTGCACAACATCACTTGCTGAAATTGTCTGATTCATTAACCCAACGCCTTGACCAACCCAGTAAGTTGAGAGTTCTTTTGCGCCTTCATGACCACCTTCTGCTAATTTATTAACTTTTGCTAAAGCTGGTTCAGCCACCATGGGTTGAAGAGGCAATGGAAGTGGCTCAGGAGCTCCATCTGCTTCCCATGCTTTTGTCCATTCAGACACAAGCTGTCTTGAGTGCTTTCCTGTTCTGCTTCTTGATCTAGTTGTTTGACTTGAGGTAGCAGCTACCATTTTCTCTTTAATCACGGGCGGCACTTCAGACTCAGCAGTTGTTAACCATACAGATCCACACCAAGCACCTGATGCTCCCATGCTCATTGCAGCTGCCATCTGTCTTCCAGTTGCGATTCCTCCTGCGGCAAGAATTGGAACATCGCCATAGGGTTGAATAGCTTTATGAACTTCAGGGATTAAGACCATGGTTGAAACGCTGCCACAATGTCCGCCAGCTTCTGTGCCTGAAACAACCAAAATATCAACACCTGCCTTTACTTGATTGATCGCATGTTGTGCTGTTCCTAAAAGAGCAGCAACTTTTACATTATTGTCTTTTCCCATCTGCACCATCCAGTCAGGTGGAACACCCAATGCATTTGCAATTATTTTAATTGGGTGACTGAATGCAACATCCAGCAAAGCTTTTGCACCATCTGCCTTAGTATTTTCAGCCATGTAAGTTGCAGCCGGTTTAATTGTTCTTAATTCATCAGCTTCAATATCATGCTTTTCTAAAACATCTGCCCTAAAATCTGCATATTCTTGCGGTATCATTGAAGTTAATTTCTCAGCATCAAATTTTTGATTTTGATCTGCCATTTTATTAGGGATTAAAACATCCACACCGTATGGCAACCCATCTATATGCTCATCAATCCACTTCAGCTCTTCCTCCAGCTGCTCAGGGGTCATTCCAACAGCTCCTAAAACGCCACATCCTCCAGCTTTTGAGACTGCTACAACCACATCTCTACAGTGTGTAAATGCAACAAGGGGGAATTCAATATCAAGAAGTTCACAAATTTTTGAGTTCATTATTATTCCTAATAGGTAATAGACTGATTTTTATATTACCACTCGGGATACACAAAATGGAATACATCCATCATAATCATTCATGATTAAGTAAAAAATAATTCAATATGAAAAAAATTAAAGTTGACTGCTCGATGATTACACGAGATCCAGCTGAGGCTTCAAATGTTAGCAAAAACCTTGAGAATCTTGGATACGATGGAGCATACACATTTGAGGGACCGCATGAGCCATTCCTTCCTCTTGCAGCAGCCGCTCTAGCAACTGAAAAATTAGAACTTTCAACTTCAATTGCTGTAGCATTTTCTAGAAATCCCATGACTTTGGCTAATATTGGATACGATCTGCAATTGATGTCCAAAGGGAGGTTCACTCTTGGTTTGGGCTCTCAAATAAAACCTCATATTGAGAAGAGATACTCCATGCTCTGGTCTTCACCTGCAAAACGCATGAAAGAAATGGTTGGTGCCATCAAGGCCATATGGGGATGCTGGCACGAAGGGAAAGATCTAGACTTTAGAGGAGAATTTTATAAGCATACATTGATGACTCCTTTTTTTAATCCAGGAGAAAATCCATTTGGTCTTCCAAAAATATATGTTGCAGGCGTGGGCCCACTGATGACTCAAGCTGCAGCTGAATCTGGCGATGGGTTTATTGTGCATCCTTTTCATACAACTAAGTTTCTTGAAAATATTACTTTGCCATCAGTGAAAAAAGGTCTTGAATTGTCAGGAACTCAAGAATTCGATTTCTCTGTGGGTGTTATGGTTGCAACGGGAATAACCGATGAAGAAATTGCTAAAGCAAGGGATGCTTGTAAGGCACAAATTGGATTTTATGGTTCTACTCCTGCCTATAAAATAGTTTTAGAGCAACATGGCTGGGAAAGCATTCAGCCAGAGCTTAATAGCCTAACTAAAAAAGGATTATGGCAAGATATTCCAAATCTCATTTCAGATGAAATTTTAGATAGCATCGCCGTGACTGGAACTCCAGATGATGTTTCAGACATCATTTTTGATCGATATGGTTCTATTGCTTCAAGATTAGCTCCTTCAATCTTCTCAGGAGATCCTGAGGTAACTAAAGCATTAATTACCTCACTAAAAGAAAAATTATGAGCAAATCTTTTCTTGGGAGGTTAATGCTCGATCTGGATGGAATCTCGCTTACTCAAGAAGAAAATAAATTACTGCCTAATCCACATGTAGGGGGCGTGATTTTATTTGCAAGAAATATCTCTTCAAGAGATCAAGTTCAAGAGTTATGTGGAGCAATCAGAAATATAAATCCCGAGCTTCTTATTGCAGTAGATCAAGAGGGAGGAAGGGTTCAGCGTCTAAAAGAAGGCTATACAATTTTGCCGACTATGCAAAAACTAGCAGCATTTTTAAATTCAGATAGTGATAAAAACTTTCCCTTTGCAACCGATTTAGGTTGGCTAATGGCCTCAGAGGTGATTGCATCAGGATTAGATATAAGTTTTGCACCAGTGTTAGATCTAGATGATTCTAGAAGCTCTGTTATTGGTGATAGATCAATAGGTGATAATCCAGAGAAGGTTATTGCTATTGCAAGTGCCTTTATTAAAGGTATGAATCAAGCTGGAATGCAGGCTACTGGTAAGCATTTTCCAGGACATGGCGGTATCTTTGCTGATAGCCATCTAACTTTTTCTCAAGATACTAGATCTTTATCAGAACTAGAGCGCCATGACTTGCGTCCCTTTGATGCTTTAAAGCATCAACTTGGTGGGATAATGACGGCTCACATTTCTTTTTCAAGTATTGATAAAGAAATAGCAACCTTTTCAAAATTTTGGCTGCAAGATGTTTTAAGAAATAAAATGGAATTTACTGGAACAATTTTTAGTGATGACCTCTCAATGAAGGGTTCAGATTATGTGGGAGGCATTGAAGCCAAAGTGGGTAAAGCATTAGAGAGCGGTTGTGACATGGTATTGGTTTGCAATGATAGACCTGCAGCTTTAGAGGCAATTAATTTTTTAGAGAAAGAAAAAATTTCTCAGTCAGAAAAGCTAACTAAATTAAAAGCTTCAGGATCAATTTCTTGGGCAGACTTGGAAAATGATGCGAGAAGAATAGATATAATAGATAAATTAAACAAAATAGAAAAATTAAAGTTATGACCTCTTTGCCAGACCTGTCTGATCAACATCCCGAGCAAATTCAAATTGGCAAACTCCCATTGCAATCCTTTGGGAGCAGGCACTCAATTTCAGGAGAGATATATACAGTTTCTTGCTCGGATGATAACTCTGTTGTGAAAGAAGTTCTCTCTCGAGAGGGAAAAAATAAAGTTTTGGTTATAGATGCTTCTGGTGTAACTCATGCCTCCATGATTGGAGACCAAATTGCAGAATCTGCAGTAAAAAATAATTGGGCAGGCATTGTGGTTAATGGCTGCGTTAGAGACGTTGAGGAGCTGATGAATCTTCCTATAGGTATCTTTGCTAAAGGAGCGGTTGCCCAAAAAACAAATAAAAAAAATCATGGTTTTGAAGATGTATTAATCTCATTTGGAAGCGTGGTTATGATTTCTGGGAAATGGATTTACATTGATCAAAACGGCTGGTTGGTTGCTGATAATAAGCTAGAGCTTTAAATCTTTAATCGTTTGTTGTTTCTCTAACCAGATTGCATCAACGAATGTTTGGAAGCTTTTCCTGTAATCATCTTCTTCTTCGAAAGATCTATTTTTAAGATTTTCAGGCAAAGCATATGTCTTTGCCACTACTTTTGCTTTGTTTAAGTCGCCGCAGAGGAAATCCCATGTTGATCTTTTTTCAGATGAATACACGACTGTAAAATCAACCAAAGTATTAACTTGAGGCATTCCTGATAATGCAATCGCCAGAGCTCCTACTTTTGGTTTTAGTAAATTAGAGTAGGGGGATTCCTGCACAGAATGCTTTTCGGGAGTGAACCTAGTTCCTTCAGCAAAGCTAAATGCTGTAGAGGGATTTCTAGAAAATCTTTTTGCAGCTTTCTTCGCATTTTCATAATCAACTCTCTTTAACTCTGGATTTGCCAGAATTTGAGCTCTCGAATGCCTATTTAAAAATGGCATATCTACTGTTTTATGGACTAAATAAATAGGTGGTATCCATTGCAATTCCTTTTTCATAAAGAACTTTAGCAGAGGCATTTTTTTATGCCCCGCAGCCAATAAAATAAATATATCAGCCCATGACTGATGGTTACTCATAGCAATGTACCAAGTCTCAGTATTCACATCCTTAGGTATTTGAAAATCCCATTCAAGTTTATGCAATATTTTTAAAGCTGTTGTGATGCTAGCAACAGCCGCGCTACCCATTTTATTTGAAATGGAACCTAAATAAATCTTCAAATTTTTATTAGGAATAATTCTAGGAATATTTGTGATTGATAGGGGGACTAACCAAAAACTGAGAATAATTAAAATTGCAAAAAAGGTCAGGATGCCTATAAATAATCTTTTCAATCTACCCATGCGATTTTATTTTAACCCAAAATTCTTCTAGCTCCTCAGGCGAAAGATTGTCTAGATCTTTTTTATCTTTAGCAATCTCTTCTTCCATCAACCTAAAGCGCTTTACAAATTTATGATTGGCTTGATTGATAGCTTCACTTGCATCGATTTCTAAGTGTCGACTTAAATTAATGATAGAAAACAATAAATCTCCTAATTCTTCTAGGCTATTTTCTTTATTATTTTGCTGGATTTCATGTTTGAGCTCTTTTAACTCTTCTTCGATCTTTTCGATAACCTCAATGCTTTCTTTCCAGTCGAAACCTTTTTTAGCAGCTTTTTTTTGTATTTTTTTTGCTTTTAAGATTGGAGGGAGTGATGCAGGTATGTCAGCAAAGGTTTTGTATATATCTTTTTTATTTTTTTCTTGTGCTTTTATTTCATCCCATACTTGGGTTTGCTCTTTAGCTGAAAGCGGTTTTGAGGCTCCATCAAAGACATGAGGATGTCTTCTAATCAATTTTTTGTTTAATGAATCAACTACCTCATCAAAGTCAAATAACTCTGACTCATTGGCTATCTCTGCCTGAAATATAACTTGAAGTAAAACATCTCCAAGCTCCTCTTTAAGATTTTCATAATCTTTGTTAGCGATAGCATCTGAGACCTCATACGCTTCTTCTATAACGCAAGGGGAAAGAGATTCAAGGGTTTGTTCGATATCCCATGGGCATCCATTATCCTTGTCTCGAAGCATGCGCATTGTCTCGAGCAAGGTTGTGATTGAGGACATCAGAAACCGCTTATATCTGCATACCTGGCTTGATGAAATTCTGAGGTTCCAAAGATTTGCTCAGCCACTCGCGCTCTTTTAAGATAGAAACCGATATCATATTCGTCAGTTACACCTATTCCACCATGCATTTGGATTGCTTCATTGCTTACCAGATGGAGTGTTTCTCCAGCTTGAAACTTAGCAAGGCTTGCAAGTCTCTCTAGCTCATTTGAATTTTCATCTGCAGCATGCATGGCAGCAATCACAGCTGATTTTGTTAATTCAATTTCGCAAAACATTTTAGCCGCTCTGTGTTGAAGCGCTTGAAATGACCCAATTTGAACACCAAATTGTTTTCTTTCTTTAAGGTAATTAACGGTGACCTCAAAAGCTTCTTCGGTATTTCCTAACATCTCTGCTGAAATAGCAATGCGACCTAAATCAAGAATTCTCTCAAGGGTTTCACCAGCTAAGTCTTGCTCGCCCAATAAGGCATTTTGGTCTAATTTAAGATCAGACATCTCAATGTTTGCATAATTTCTAGAATCAGCAGTTGCAATCTTTGTTATATTTAACCCAGGGCTATCATTGTTTGCAGCAAATACCGAGATTCCATTTGATTCTCCTGATTTACCAGAAGTTCGTGCAACTAATAAAACAGTATCAGCACTTGCACCATCCACAACAAATACTTTTTTTCCATTTAGTACCCACTCATCTCCATCAAGAACCGCAGTGGCTTCAATGGCAAAAGGGTCATGATGATTGCCTTCGTCAATTGCTAATGCAGTTGTAAGCTCACCAGCTACTATTTTTGGCAGATAATTTTCTTTTTGCTCATCTGAGCCAAGCATATTGATCGCTGAGACCCCAAGAACTGATGTCGATAATATGGGAGAGGGGGTAAGAGTTTTGCCCAATTCCTGCATGATTACACTGATACCAGCCATCCCAAATTCTGAACCACCAAATTTTTCAGGAACAAGAATTCCAGACCAGCCCAACTCGACCATTTCTTTCCATACTGACTGATCCCAGCATTGGCTATTTTCACTATCTCGCATTTCTCGAAAATGAGTTACAGGCGTTTTATCTCTAGCAAAACTTTGAGCAGTATCTTTTAAAAACTGTTGTTCTTCTGTAAGTATTAATTTCATATGTTCCTTAGTTGGGAAGATCTAGAACTCTTCTAGAAATAACATTGAGTTGAACTTCAGAAGTTCCCCCCTCAATTGAGTTAGCTTTAGTTCTCAGCCATGCTTTCGTTATGGCTTGCTCATCATCCGAAAAACCCTCGTTTGTCCAGCCTAAGCCTTTATTACCCATTGCAGCAATCATTAGCTCATAGCGATCTTTGTTATGTTCAGTACCGTAGTATTTGAACATTGATGATGCTGCTGAAGCCTTTGCACCTTCATCTCCAGAGCGCTGCAAGGTTAATCCAAATGCATGCTCTTTCATTTTATGTAATGTAATATTTTCTCTGTGAGCTTGATTAGCTATTTGGCCATTAGCTTCGCCTAAATATTTTTTAGCAATGTTTACAACATCTGCCCCAGAGCCAGTCCCGCCTCCAGCAAGGCCAAAATTGGAAATAAAGTTTCTTTCATGTTGCAAGAGCTTTTTTGCTATCGTCCAGCCAGAATTTTCTACACCAACTAGATTTTCTTTTGGAGCTTTAACATTATCAAAGAAAGTTTCACAAAACGGTGATTTGCCACTGATAAGTGTGATTGGTTTGGTGCTAACTCCCTCAGTAGCCATATCAATGAGTAAAAAACTAATTCCATTATGTTTTGGCTCTTTTGGACCAGTTCTAACCAGGGCAAATATCCAATCTGCTTTATCAGCATACGAAGTCCAAACTTTTTGACCATTAACTAAATAATGATCGCCCATATCCTCTGCCTTAGTAGAGAGACTAGCTAGATCAGATCCTGAACCAGGCTCGGAATAACCTTGGCACCACCTAATTTCGCCTTTGATTATTTTAGGGAGATGCTCTCTTTTTTGCTCTTCTGAACCAAATTCAATTATGCATGGTGCTAACATCCATATACCAAAGCTATTTAATGCTGGTCTTGCTTTAATTCTATATAGCTCCTGATGAAGGACTTTGGTTTGATCTCTATCTAGACCCCCGCCACCATATTCCTTTGGTAGATTGGGAGCAGTCCAACCTTTGTTGCCCATTCTCTCAAGCCACAATTTCGATTCAGGATTAACATATTCTGCATTTCTGCCGCCCCAAACCTCCTCTTCTGGCACGAGGGGAGTCCTCATGGAAGGAGGGCAGTTTTCCTCTAACCAATCCCTAACTTCTTGTCTAAAGTGTTCCAAATGTTCCATATTTTTTGATTGCTTGCGCTTATTTAAAGAGCAGTTATTATAATCAAGTAATCATTTTTTTGGTAATTTAAAATATGAAATCATACCAAGCTATGGAGGCCGGAAAGCCACTTGTAGAAGTAGAGTCCCCAACACCTGAGCCAACTGGAAGTCAGGTAATTATTAAAACTATAGCTTGCGGAGTTTGCCATTCCGATGTTCACATACACTCGGGTGCATTTGATTTAGGTGGCGGCAACGAATTACCTGTCCCTGTACCTAATCCATTCACATTAGGTCATGAAGTTTTTGGAGAAGTCGTAGCAGTGGGGCCAGAGGCAACTAACATTAATGTTGGAGATAAAAGGATTGTTTACCCATGGATTGGATGCAGTAATTGTGATGTTTGTGCTAATGGCGATGAACATCTATGTAATACAGGCCCTGTTATTGGAGTTATGCAGCCTGGAGGTTTTGGAGATCATGTTGTAGTCCCAGATTCAAAATATTTACATGATGCAGGAGATACGCCTGAACATTTAGCAGGTAGCTATGCCTGTTCAGGTCTAACAGCTTATAGCGCTCTTAAAAAAGGAGCTCCTTATAATTCCGATAATGATTTAATTATCATTGGTGTTGGAGGTGTAGGCATGATGGGTTTACAGATTGCCAAGGCAGCATTCAACTGCAATCCAATCGTTGTAGATGTAGATGAAGAAAAGCTTAAATTAGCTCTTGAAAATGGTGCATCAGCTGCTATCAATCCCCTGAGCGAGGATGCAATGATGAAAGTTTTTGAAATCACTGGTGGCAATGCATCTGTTGCCATAGATTTTGTTGGTTCAGAACAGTCAACTGCATTTGGAACTAACCTTTTAAGAAAAGGCGGTAAGTATATTATCGTAGGGTTATATGGAGGCGAGTTAAAACTTCCTTTACCTCTAATCCCAATCATGGAAAGAGGCGTGCAAGGTTCATACACTGGTAGTCCGGGTGATATGCATGAGTTGATGGAGCTTGTAAGATCTGGAAAGGTAGATCCAATCCCTGTAGAAAAAAGACCGGCCTCTCAGGCAAATCAGACTTTGGAAGACCTCAAAAATGGCAAAATTCTTGGCAGGGCAGCCCTAATGCACGACTAAAGCTCCTCAATTAGCTTGCTACATATGTTATGTAACTCATCATTAATTACTATGTCTGCACTTGAGTCATAACGGGTTTTTTCTCTATTTAAGATAATAAGCTTTGACCCTGATTGCATTGCTAAATTAGGAAGCTTTCCTGCAGGTAGCACTTTTAAAGATGAGCCCATGACAATCATTAAATCGCTCTCCTCAACAATTTTTGAGGCATGCATCATATCGATTTCATTCATAGGCTGACCAAAAGAGATAGTGGCTACCTTCACAACGCCACCACAAACAGAGCATTTTGGTAATGGAGTTTTAGATTTAATAGCATCGTGGAAATCTAAAATATTTTGTTTTGCTTCACACTCCAGGCATGCAGCCTCAATGGCACTACCATGAATCTCTATGATTTTATTTTTGCTGATACCCGATTTTTGATGTAACCCATCTATGTTTTGAGTGATTAAAAAATTGTTTTTTTGCAATCTAATGACTTTTTCGACAAAAGCATGTCCTGTGTTTGGCTTTATGTTTTTAAGAAGCGAATGGAGCTCAATATTTCTCTCCCATGATAACCTTTGTTTTTCTTCACTTAACAAAAATTCGTTGAATTGAATAGGTTTATTTTTAGTCCAAAAACCATTATTACTTCTAAAATCAGGTAGCCCAGATTCTGTGCTAATACCGGCACCAGTTAAAATTACTGTTCGCTCACTAGCTTTTACTAGCTTAATAATTTCATAAAATGTATTCACAAATTTGCTTTTAAATTGACTTCAGAGAGTATAATTGCTCGCATGTTTAAAAATATAGGCATTGTTTCAAAAAAAAGCCTCTCATCAAGTGAATCCTCTATTGTAGGTGGGCTGCTTAGTGTTTTGATGAAAAACACTAAGACTATTTTTTCAACTGATCAGATTGATTACGAAGGCGTAGATATTGTCGATCTTGAAAAATTTAATAATTCTGTTGATTTAATAATTGTATTTGGTGGTGACGGTACTTTATTGGGAGCGGCAAGAAAATTTATCGAAAATGAGATCCCAATCTTAGGAATCAATATGGGTGCTGTTGGTTTTTTAACTGATGTAAATATTGAAAACTTTGAATCAGTCATCAATGATGTTTTCAAGGGCAACTATATTCTTGAAGAAAGAAGTTTAGTTGAAGCGCAATTCTCAGACAACGAAGTTTTTGGTCTTAACGAAGTATTAATTCATTCTGGATCTTATGCTCAGCTTATGAGATATAGACTATTGATAGATGGTAAAACTGTATATGAACAACGATCAGATGGATTAATTGTTGCAACCCCAACCGGGTCCACTGCATATGCATTATCTGCAGGAGGATCAATAGTTCATCCAGAATTAAATATTTGGAACATTATCCCAATGATGTCACAGAGCCTCTCATCTAGGCCCTTAATAGTTTCGAACATAAAATCTTTGGAAATTCAACTTATCGAAGGGCCTTTAGAGCATGCTATGGTTTGTGTAGACGGTCAAAAAGACATACCTGTTGAATATAATAAATCTATTCATATTTCTAAAAAGGATTCATCTTTAAAAATTATTCATCCATCAGATAATGATTTCTATGAGGCCTGTAGAGAAAAACTTGGTTGGAGCTTAGATATTACCGCCAAGAAAAACTATTAAATTTGAATACTAACTCTTCATACTTTTTTGTTATTGCGATTGCTGTATTGCTTAGCTTTATAACGAATTTTGGTTTTAGCAGTCTGCTTGAGCCATTTCTTTTTCTAAAAAGTAGTGGGTCAAATTTATACCCATCATTTGAGAATACTTACATAGTTTCTCAAGAATGGTGGCGACTCATCTCTCCAACTTTTCTTCATTTTTCACTTACTCACCTGATATTTAATTGTTTATGGATTTATATATTGGGATCAAAAATTGAAATTATTGATGGGAGAGGAATCTTTTTAACCTTATTTTTAATTTCAGGTTTGTCGAGCAACCTCGGACAATATTTTATAACTGGTGATTATCTCTTTGGGGGGCTGAGTGGAGCTGTCTATGGTCTTTTAGGATATTGCTTTATATTGGATTTAGACAACAGAGGTCAAAGGTATGATCTCCCAAATGCCTTATACGTTTTTATGTTTATTTGGCTGTTGATTGGCTTTACAGGATTATTAAAAATTTTCGGTTTTGGAAATGTTGCAAATATCGCTCATTTAGTTGGTATGATAGCTGGGTTTATACTTGGCATAATAGCTAGATACACTTTAAAGTTTTAATTAGCATGAAAAAAATAACTAAAGCAGTATTCCCTGTAGCAGGCCTAGGTACAAGGTTTTTACCGGCCACTAAAGCGATTCCAAAAGAAATGCTCCCGATTATTGATAAGCCATTAATTGAATATGCTGTTGAGGAGGCTGTGAATGCTGGCATAACTGAGATTATATTTATTACCAGCCATACCAAAAGAGCGATAGAGGATCATTTTGATCAAAACTTTGAACTTGAAGAAAAACTTCAAAATGCTGGAAAAGATGGTTTTTTAGAAAAAATTAACAGAGATATCTTTAAGGATATTAAATTCACTTATGTAAGACAAAAAACACAAAGTGGACTTGGCGATGCTATTTTACATTCAGAGCATTTAATTCAAGAAGAAGCTTTTGCGATAGTTCTAGCAGATGATTTAATAATTAATAATCCATCATGCATATCTCAATTGATCTCATCCTATGATGAACACAAATGTTCCATCATTGGAGTAAATGAGGTTCCAGAAAATGAAATAGAAAAATATGGCGTCATCTCTATTGATGAATCCCCTTCAACAAAAACCTCATTTTTTTTAAAAGATATTGTCGAAAAACCAAAAATCAATCCACCTTCAAATCTAGCAGTGGTTGGAAGATATGTTCTTTCTAGTAACATCTTTAAGTATTTAAAAAATCTTAAACCCAGTGTTGGTGGCGAAGTTCAACTTACTGATGCAATTAAACTAATGCTCAATGATGAAAAAGTAGTGGGACATTTGTATGAAGGTAAAAAATTTGACTGTGGTTCTAGGCATGGTTATGTGAATGCCATTAAATATCTCGCCAAAGAACTTTTTGATGATTAAGGTGAACATGGATACTTTTAGATGAGGATTGCATTATTTCTTTTAAGATTACTGCCCCCTGAAATATCTCACTCTATAGCTCTAAATTCACTAAATTTTCTTCATAAATTTAATCTCACTAGCATTCTTTTTCCCTATGAAAATTCGTCAGAGTCATTCGAATTCAAAGGTTTAATTTTTAAAAATAAACTCGGAATTGCAGCGGGGCTTGATAAAAATGGTGATTTTATTGACTCTTTAGGCGCATTGGGCTTTGGCTTCATAGAAGTAGGCACAGTTACGCCTCTGGCTCAACCAGGCAACCCAAAGCCAAGGATCTTTCGTTTTCCTAATCAGGGAGCAATTGTTAATAAGCTTGGATTTAATAATAAAGGAGTTGATTATTTAGTTAAAAAGATAAAGTTGAGGAATTTTAATGGAATTTTGGGTGTCAACATTGGTGCCAACAAAACTTCAGAGGGCCAGAAAAGAGTTGATGATTACATAGAGTGTTTTAAAAAAGTTTGCCCATATGCTGACTATATTACAGTTAATATCTCTTCACCTAATACACCTAATTTAAGATCGTTACATAAACAAGAAAATTTTTTACCTTTATTTGAGGCTTTAAATTTAGCTCGTATCGAGAAGCAATATCATAAACCTATATTTATTAAACTTTCACCAGATGAAGATGAGCAAATTATTACTGGAATCATAGAAGCAATTAAAAAATTTGAATTTGATGGGGTAATTACCTCTAACACCACAATTGAAAAAGATAATTTAAGATATTCTGGTCGAAGCAATCTTGAAGGAGGTTTGTCAGGCAAACCCTTGCTGGAGAAATCAAATGAGCTTTTGAAATTAACTCATTCATACGCTCCAAATTTACTTAAAATTGGAGTAGGCGGCGTTGATAGTAAAGAAAGTTTTAATTCAAAATTGGATAAAGGTGCGTCTTTGGTTCAAATTTATACAAGTTTTATTTATCACGGCCCTAAAATTGTAGCGAAGCTGCTTAGATAAAGTTTTATGGAACCTTTCATCGCTATTTTTGTCATTCTTTTTTTAATTGGAGCAATTGGTTTTTTGAAGCCATCAAAAAAAATGAAATTTCTCAGCCGGGTCAGAATGCAAGCTGCAAAAGAAGGATTTAAGATTGGATCAACAAATGAGTTAAGAAAAAAATTTAAGAATTGGAATCCTGAAGTTGCAATATATCAAATTAAAAATTCTTCAGAATTAAAAAATTTACATTATCTGAGAAAAGAAAATAAGCTTGAACTTTACAAGCCAATTTCATTTAAATATGAAAAAAATTTTGAAATGATCGAGAAAAAAATTTCTAAATTACCATCTTCTGTACTTGAAATTATTTTTTATCAGTCCAATATAGCAATCGTTTGGAATGAATTGATTGGTATTGAAGAGCTTCTTAAAATAAAAGAAGCTTTATTAGAAATATGAATTTTTACAAATTTTAGTTGAATAATTTATGTCAAAAACCCTTGTTATAGTTGAGTCACCCGCCAAAGCTAAAACTATTTCTAAGTATTTAGGTTCTGACTATATTGTAAAGTCTAGCGTTGGTCATATTAGAGATCTTCCAAAGGGAAAGTCTAAAAAACCTGCACAAAGAAATACCATTCCTAAAGATCTTCCCGATGACGAGAAGAGAAGGCTGAAAAAAATTAATGAGCGAAAACGACTCGTTAGAAGGATGGGAATTGATCCTGATAATGGCTGGGCAGCAAATTATGAAATCATTCCTGAAAAAGCAAAAGTTATTAAAGAATTAAAAACTGCAGCAAAGTCTGTAGATTCAATTTATCTTGCAACTGATCTTGATAGAGAGGGTGAGGCAATAGCTTGGCATCTTCAAGAAGCGCTGGGAGCAGACAAATTTAATTACTCGAGAGTTAGATTTAATCAAATTACAAAAGATGCAATCTTAGAATCTTTTGAAGATCCAAAAGAGATAGATGCAAATCTTGTTGAAGCTCAACAAGCAAGAAGGTTTTTAGATAGAGTAGTTGGTTTTGAATTATCTCCACTTTTATGGGCAAAAATTGCCCGTAATTTATCAGCTGGAAGAGTTCAATCTGTAGCATTAAGACTTTTGGTAGAACGAGAGCATAGCATTCAAAAGTTTAAGCCTGATGAGTTTTGGGAGATTTCATTTAATGCACAAAATGATAAAAATCATGGTATCGCATTTAATCTGAATAGAAAAAAATCAGATCCGCTTTTGCAAGCTGAGGAATCAAAAAAAATTGAAGAATTGATTAGATCCTCAGATTTGCTTATAAGTGAGGTAACCCAAAAACCAGTTAAGGTTAAACCAAAACCTCCTTTTATCACTTCAACACTTCAGCAAGCGGCAAGTACAAAGCTAGGTTTTAATGTAAAGAGAACCATGAGAACCGCCCAAAAACTCTATGAAAATGGTCTTATTACTTATATGAGAACAGATGCTCCCGCTTTGTCTCCTGAATCAATTGCTGACGCAAGAATGTATGTCGAAACTAATCTTGGAGACAAATATCTTACTAATGCTCCAAGAATATATTCTTCAAGTGAAAATGCGCAAGAGGCTCATGAGGCAATAAGGCCCACAAATGCGTCAACCAAATCAGAAGGTTTAATCTCCTCGTCAGATGAGGAAAAAAAATTATACGAGTTAATTTGGCAACAATTTATAGGATCACAATTACCTGATGCAGAATATTTGGCTACTAACGCAAAAATACAATTAGAAGAATATATTTTTTCCGCAACTGGAAGAGAAGTTGTGTTTGATGGCTTCACAAGAATTGTAAAGTCAAAGTCTGATGATCAAGAGGCCAATATTTTACCCCCACTTGAAGTTAATCAGCAATTAACCCTGAGGGATTTAGAGAATAAACAAAAGTACACTAAGCCTCCAGCAAGGTTTTCTGAAGCCGCGTTAGTAAAAGAATTAGAAAAAAGAGGAATTGGAAGACCTTCTACCTATGCAAATATTATTTCTACGATTCAGGATAGAGGATATGTTGAGATCCAAAATAGACGATTCTTTGTTAAAAAAATTGGAATGATTGTTACTGATAGGCTTGTAAGCAGCTTTGATGACATCATGGATTACAGTTTTACTGCTAATTTTGAAAATGAGTTAGATAGAATTGCAAATGGTGAGTTGAATTGGAAAGAAGTTTTAAACTCTTATTATTCTGCCTTTCAGGATGACCTTTTATCAGCAATGGATGAAGAAAATGGTATGATTCCCAATCTTCCCACGATGACAAATATCAATTGTCCTGAATGCAAAAAAAATAAATTAACTATTAGAAATGCTAGTAATGGAGTTTTTCTAGGATGTGCTGGGTATAGTTTACCAGGCGATGAGCAATGCAAAAAAACTTTGAATCTTATCTCAGGCGATGAGGCTGTTAGTGTTGATGATCAAGAGGAAGCAGAGCATTTAGTTGCAAAACGTCGTTGTCCAAAATGTGATCTGAGTATGGACAATTATCTTTTAGATGAAAATCATAAACTGCATGTCTGTTCGAACAATCCTGATTGTGATGGATTTTCAGTTGAAGAAGGCACATTTAAAATCAGAGGATATGATGGCCCAACGTTATCTTGTCATAAGTGCGGATCTGAAATGCAACTAAAAACTGGTAGGTTTGGAAAATATTTTGGCTGCATGAATGATAATTGTGGTGCAACCAGAGCACTTCAAAGAAATGGAGAGCCAAAACCCATTGTCATGGAACCAATTACTACCAACATTCCTTGCATTAAATTTGAAGATATTTATTTATTAAGAGATAGCATGAAAGGACTTTTTTTAGCGGCCAGTAAATATCCAAAAAACAGAGAAACTCGCGCGCCATCTGTTGAGGAATTTAATCAAGCAGTAACTGAGGAGACCTTACTTGATGCATGTAAGTATCTAGAAGATCAAGGTAAGCATATACATCTTTTAGATGCACCTAAAAAAGATATTGATGGGAACCCATATATCATTAGATATAATAAGGTTGAGGATACTCATTATCTTGCTTCTGAGAAAGATGGCAAAAAAACTGGGAATACTGCCTCTCATAATGGCGATAAGTGGGTTGAAGTTTCTAAATAAATATTCCTTGAATAAACTAGATTAGTTCATATATCAATATCGAAACCTTTCAATATTTACGAGAAGGGTGTTAAAGTTTAATAATAAATATTTATGTCTAATTACCTAGAGCTTACCCAACTTCCTGACGGCACAATTGTTTTAAGGAGATCCGATGATCATGAAAATCCAATAGTAAAGATTGAGTTCTCAGGCGAATCAAAGGAATTTTTAAATGGTGCAGAACTTTCAGTTGCCAAAGAAATGATTAGAGCTGGAATAGAGAGTGTTAGCGGTAATTCAATCGATTTCGATGATTTTTTTGATAGTGAAAAAAATAGCTTAAGAAAAAAACCAGTAGTTCTTCATTAGTGAGTTCTAATTAAACCAACACTTTTGCCTTCAACAAATGCTTCTTGTTCTCTTAGGTCAACTTCAATTGTTGAGAAATCTTTATTAGCTGGAATTAACTCAAGACTATGATTGGTTTTTTTGAAATATTTTAAAGTTACCTCATCTTCAAGCCTAACAACAACCAAATCACCATTCTTTACATCTGTAGTTTTTTTAATTGCTACCAAATCATCCTCATGGATTCCTGCCTCAATCATACTGAGACCTTTCACCTTCAAAAAATAATCAAAACTGTCAGAAAACATATTTGGGTCGCAAGAGATTCTTTTTTCAATATTTTCTTCAGCAAGGGTAGGAGATCCAGCTGCAACAAGTCCAATGACTGGCATTTGCTCTCCAGTTTGCTCGAAAGATTGCTGGCTTTTGACAATAGATATTCCTCTTGAGGAGCCACTTTGAATTGAAATATAGCCTTTCTTTTCAAGAGCTCTAAGATGCATTTCTGCCGCATTGGGAGATTTAAAGCCTAACTCTTTGCATATTTCAGCTCTAGTCGGTGGAAAACCAGTTTTATTGAGATAAACTTCTACACAAGCTAAAACTTTTGTTTGTTGTTTTGTTAATTCTTTCATATTATTTATACTGTATATTTTTACAGTATATAAATTTTGGTAGATAACTGCAACTCTCTTTAAAATATGAACTCAAAATTAGTAATCGGTATTTCATCAAGAGCACTCTTTGATTTAAGTCAAAGCCATCAAATCTTTGAGAGTGATGGAGTTGAGGCTTATCGCACTCATCAAATTGAAAATGAAAACGAAATACTTTACCCAGGAGAGGCATTTAACCTCGTAACCAAGATATTAAAAATTAATGAGCGTTATGAGTCTGCTGATAGAATAGAAGTCATTCTATTATCTAGAAATACTGCAGACACTGGTCTTAGGGTTTTTAATTCGATTGAAGCTCACAAACTTGATATCAGTAGAGCTGTATTCTGCGGCGGGGAAAGCCCATATAAATATGTGAAAGCATTTGGAGTAGATTTATTTTTATCTAGTAGTAAAGACGACGTCAAAATGGCTATTGAAAATAATGTCCCATCTGCAAGAATTATTCCATCAAAAACCAAGAAAAAAATTAAAGATGGTGATTTGCTTAAGATTGCTTTTGATGGTGATTCAGTAATTTTTTCTGATGAATCTGAGAAAGTTTTTCAGGAAGAGGGGCTTAAAGCTTTTTTAGACAATGAACGAAAGAAAAAATCTATGTTAAAGGCTGGGCCTTTTAAATCATTTTTAGTTGAGCTGAATAAACTTCAATCCGAATTAGACGCAGGTGAAAATCCTATTAGAACAGCCCTCGTTACTGCCAGATCAGCTCCATCTCATAAGCGAGTTATTAAAACCCTTAGAAAATGGGGAGTTAGGATTGATGAGTCTCTTTTTTTAGGAGGCATGAATAAATCAGAATTTTTAAAATCATTTGAAGCCGATATTTTTTTTGATGACCAGCAACAAAATATTGAGGATGCATCTGCAAAAGTAACCTCAGCTCATGTACCATTCGGAATTAAAAATAGGAATTAATCATGGATATAGTTTGTTTTGATATGGAGGGAACCCTTACTCCAGAAATATGGGAACAAGTTGCTGCTGATTCTGGAATCTCTGAGTTAAATAAAACCACCAGAGATATTCCCTCATATTCTGATCTAATGGATTACAGAATTGAAATAATGAAAGAGCATAATCTAAAGTTAGCGGACATAATTAAGGCAACTGAGAAATTAGACTTGCTTGATGGTGCTCTAGATTTTTTAAATCAGGTAAGGCAAGAGTTTCAAGTTGTAATTCTGTCTGATACTTTTCATGAAATTGCATATCCGTTAATGGAAAAGCTTGGTTATCCTCTTTTGCTTTGTCACACTCTTGATGTTGATACTGAGGATAATATCCTTGGCTATAAATTAAGAGATCTCCAGGCGAAAAAACAAGCAATCTTAGGCTTTCAGTCTATGGGCTATAGATGTTTAGCTGCAGGAGATTCCTTCAATGATTTGCAAATGTTCGAGGTCGCTGATCAAGGTTTCTTTATCAATGCGCCTGAAGCTATATCAAGTTCAATGCCTGAAATCCCATCTTTTAATGCATATTCAAATCTCTTAAGTGCTTTAAGGAGCTTTAATTAGCACTCATGGATAATCCATTTTCGCTTAATAACTTTTCAAGACCAAAGCTAGAGATGCCTGGTAATGAGAAAAAACTTTTGCTTCATAGTTGCTGCGCTCCATGTGCCGGAGAGATTATGGAGGCTGTAGCAGCATCAGATATCCAAACAACAGTTTATTTTTACAATCCAAACATTCACCCGAAAGAAGAGTATGAGATTCGTAAGGATGAAAATAAGAGATTTTGTGACAAGCTAGGATTCGATTTTGTTGATGCGGATTATGACAAGGAAAATTGGTTTGAGAGAATAAAAGGTTTAGAAAATGAACCTGAAAGAGGTAAAAGGTGCACTCAATGTTTTGATATGAGATTTGAGAGATCTGCTCTATATGCTCATGAAAATAATTTTAAGGTTTACGGGACTACGCTTGGAATTTCTCGTTGGAAAAATATGGAACAAATCAATGATTCGGGTTTGAGGGCTGCACAGCGCTATGAAGATGTTTATTATTGGGATTTTAATTGGCGAAAAAAAGGTGGTGCATCTCGAATGATTGAGATCTCAAAAAGAGAAGAGTTTTATCAACAAGAATACTGTGGCTGCGTTTACAGTTTAAGGGATACAAATAAGTGGCGCCAGGAAAATAATAAAGATCGAATTATCAGAGGCATTAAATTTTATAATTAATTTGGGAAACATACCCTTGGCAAAGTACAATACGAACCAATGAATACTCCGGGGAAAAAATTCAGAGAAGCAATAGCTGAAAACAATCCTTTGATGGTCGTTGGTGCCGTCAATGCATATTGTGCAAAAATGGCAGAAAGTGCAGGCCATAAAGCGCTTTATCTTTCTGGATCAGGGGTTGCTACTGCATCTTTCGGACTGCCAGATTTAGCCATCACAACTTCAAATGATGTTGCTGAAGATTCTAGAAGAATCACTCAAGCAACAAACCTCCCTCTTTTGATTGATATTGACACTGGTTTTGGTGGTGCATTTAGCATTGGAAGAACTATCAAAGAGATGATTGCTGCAGATGTTGCGGCTGTTCATATTGAAGATCAAGTAACTCAAAAAAGATGTGGCCATAGGCCAAATAAAAATCTTGTCGACAAAATTGAAATGAGTGATCGAATTAAAGCTGCAGTTGATGCTAGAACAGATGAAAGTTTTTTCATTATGGCGAGAACTGATTCCTATGCAACTGAAGGAATAGAAGGCGCAATTGATAGATGCAAAGAATACATTGCAGCTGGAGCAGATGGATTGTTTTTAGAGGCTGTATCTAGTTTAGAGGATTACAGGCAATTCAAGGATGCATTACAAGTACCTCTTCTTGCAAATATTACTGAATTTGGAAAAACACCTCTTTTTACTGCAAAGGAACTTGCATCAGTTGGAGTTGATATAATGCTATTTCCTTTATCTGCTTTTAGAGCAATGAATAAAGCTGCAGAGGGCGTGTATCTAGACATTATTGCAAACGGATCTCAAGCAAATTCAATTGATAAAATGCAGACAAGAGATGAACTGTATGAGTATTTAAACTATCATTCATTTGAACAAAAGTTAGATGAATTATTTAAAAGGAAGGAGAATAAGTAAATGGTTAAGAAGTTAGAGGGTGCTGGGCTTCGAGGTCAAGTTGCAGGTGAGACATCACTTTGTACGGTTGGGCAAGAAGAAGGGTTGGCTTACAGAGGTCATAAAATTGAGACATTAGCTGAAAAAGGAACATTTGAGGAGGTTGCTTACCTTCTTCTTTATGGCAAATTGCCAAATGCGTCAGAATTATCAGATTATAAATCTCTATTAAAAAGTTTAAGAGATCTCCCTGATTCTTTGAAGAAAGTTCTTAGAGAAATTCCTGCATCAGCTCACCCAATGGCGGTAATGGCAACCGGATGTTCGATGCTGGGAAATCTTGAGCCCGAGGAGTCTATGGATGCTCAAATGGATTCTATCAATCGAATGGTTGCAACCATGCCATCGATAGTGACTTACTGGTATAAGTTTTCTCATGATGGTGAAGATATTAGTTTGGTAAATGATGAAGATACAATGGCCGGTCATTTTCTACACATACTTCATGGTAAGTCTCCGTCAGATCTTCATAGGCGAGTCATGGATGCTTCTTTGGTTTTATATGCTGAGCATGAATTTAATGCATCTACTTTTACTGCTAGAGTCTGTGCGTCCACAATGTCAGATATATTTTCTTGTGTTGTAGCCGCTATAGGTTCCTTAAAAGGCCCTCTGCATGGTGGAGCTAATGAAGCTGCAATGGAAATGATTGAAAACTGGAAGACAAGAGATGAAGCAAAAGCAAATATCTTGGATATGCTTGCTAACAAGGGAAAAATCATGGGTTTTGGTCATGCCATTTACTCTGAAAGAGATCCAAGAAACGCTGTAATAAAAGAATTTTCTAAAGAGTTATCTCAAGAATACGGAGATGATTCCTTGTATCAGGTCTCAGAAGAAGTCGAGAAGGTAATGTGGGATGAAAAGAAATTATTTCCCAATGCAGATTTTTTTCATGCTTCTGCCTATTTCTATCTAGGAATTCCTACAAAACTCTTTACTCCAATCTTTGTCATGTCACGAGTAACAGGATGGACCGCTCACTGCATGGAGCAAAGAGCCAATAATAGAATTATTAGACCAAGTGCAGAATATACAGGCCCCGAGACTTCTGTTTGGGTTGATATAGAAGATAGGGAGTAAATCATGTCAAATAATGTTGAGCTGAATATAAGGTCAGGTCCTGACTCTTTGCTTGTAGAAATTGCAGAATATGTATCAAAGCAAGATATTAATTCTGAGCTTGCTCTTTCAACTGCTCGAAACTGCTTGATTGATACCATTGGATGCGGTTTATTGGCATTAACCTTTCCAGCGTGCACCAAAATGCTTGGTCCTATTGTTCCAGGCACCAGTGTACCCAATGGCGTCAGAGTTCCAGGAACTAATTTTTTACTTGATCCTGTGAAAGGAGCATTTGATATAGGATGTATTATTCGATGGCTTGATTATAACGACACTTGGTTAGCTGCCGAATGGGGACATCCTTCTGATAATTTGGGAGCCATTCTTTCAATAGCTGATTACGTTTCTCAAGAAAATGTTGCTGCTGGAAAAGATCCTTTAACAATGCGAGATGTATTGGAGAGCATGATTATGGCTCACGAAATACAAGGGGTATTAGCTCTTACAAATAGTTTTAATCGGGTTGGCCTCGATCATGTTGTGCTTGTAAAAGTTGCATCAACAGCCGTTGTTACAAAGTTGCTTGGAGGGAACACTGATCAAATTATGGATGCTGTTAGTCAAGCATGGGTAGATGGACAAAGCCTAAGAACCTATCGTCACGCTCCTAATGCTGGTTCTAGGAAAAGCTGGGCTGCCGGGGATGCCACTAGCAGAGCGGTTAGGCTGGCACTCATTACCCTTTCTGGAGAAATGGGATATCCCAGTGTTTTATCCGCTCCAACATGGGGCTTTGAAGATGTTTCATTTAAGGGTGAAAAACTTTCATTAAGCCAGCCTTTTGGTTCATACGTTATGGAGAATGTTCTCTTTAAGATTAGTTTCCCTGCTGAATTTCATGCGCAAACAGCTGTTGAAGCTGCAGTTTCACTTCATCCTCAAATTAAAGATAGGTTAGATGAAATTTCAAATATTGAAGTCACTACGCATGAATCTGCGATAAGAATAATTTCTAAATCTGGTAAGTTAAATAATCCAGCCGACAGAGATCATTGTTTGCAATACATGATTGCAATAGGATTAATTCATGGCGATCTTATAGCAGAACATTATGAAGATGATGTTGCCAGTGACCCAAGGGTGGATGCGCTCAGAGAAAAGATGACAATCAAAGAAGACAAAAGATATACAGAAGAATATCTAGAGGCTGATAAAAGATCTATAGCAAATAAAATTCAAATATTCTTCAGTGATGGTTCTTCAACAGATGCTATCGAGGTCGAATATCCTATAGGTCATAAACGCAGAAGAGAGGAAGGAATTCCAGTTCTAGAAAATAAATTTAAGAATAATCTTGGGAAGATTTTTGAAGATGAAAAAGTGAATTCTATTTTATCAAAATGCCTTGATCAAGATCAGCTTGAGGCTATGAGCGTCTTAGATTTTCAAGAATTGTTTGCTGTAAAAGAAAACTCTTTTTAAAGGCTTGTTGGTATAAACCTTAGAGCTTCTTGGCTAAATAAAAATGTCTGGTCTGAGTAATGAACTGAAGATTCATTCCTTGATGATCCATAGTTATGCATGCCATAAATTACTTTGCCGCTGTCTTCTTCGGCAATAATAAAAAATAAACCATCACCTCCTGACATGTTTAAACTTTTAGTATCAGAGTTTGGTGATCCATAAACGGCTCTTAGTGTATCGACCGAGCCTTGAATTGGATAGGTTCTAGATCCTCTTGAAATGGTATTAATTTCACTCCATGGATCGGTATAGTTTCTTTGAATTTCTTTAAATAAGCTGTCGCATTCTTTTTTTGCTGCTTGATAGGTTGGTGTAGGCTTACTATTCATTTCTGAAATCCATTCTTGAGCCATAAAACACATACCCAGGGAAGCATTAGTATTGTTAAAGTCAGTTTTTCCATTCCATTTTTGCATTGCCAGCTTAAGATTTGTGTCGTATTCCATGATTGATTCTAGATATTTATATTGCCGTGAATTTTTTGAGTAGGAATTATCAAACTTAATTGCAATAAATTTATCAAGATCAATGCTCTCATTAATGGAAAGAAGTTCATTAGCAACATAAGATCTATTTGTAAGTCTTTGTTCAAAATGTACATTCTTTTTCATTGATTTTTCTTTTAAAGAATGCTCCCCCATTACCGAAAATGGATTCTGATTTGTGCTTTGAATCCAACCATTTGAAGGATTAATAAATTTAGGAAGATTGTTCACTAAGTCCTTTTCATCCCAAATATCTTTCGAGCTAGAGCTGCTTATAATCTGTCTTGCTTTCAAGGCATCATTCCGATTTGGGATTCTTCCATTATAAAAATATCCAATATTTCTATCGGAATCCATTGTCACAAAATTAAAGCTGGGTATTTTTCTTTTTGCAAGTTGCTTCTCAAATTCATATACATTTCTTGTCTTGCTTATTTCATACCAACCCTCTATTTCATTGAAAGAGCTCTGGTTAATATGCCTAAGAGCAAAATATTTTCCATTAATCTCTATTACAGGACCAAATTTTGAATATCTAAATTTTTGTTTTGTGCTCCATCTCAAAAAACCAAAAAGTTTAAATGCTAACTTATCCTCTTCGATTTCAAATGATTCCCATTTATCATCAAGTAAATATTGATCGGCATTATTTGGATTTATTGTTAGTTCAAAAATATCCATAACATCAGGACGATTTACAGTTGCGCCCCAACCAATGTTTTTATTGAAACCAACATTTATTAAAAAAGATCCTGGAAAGTTGCCACCGTGCCCATGCCATCCGGATTCGCTCTCAATATTTAATTCATACCAACCAACTGGTCCCGATAAGGGTTGATGAGAGTTGATAAGTAGGTACGAGGCATTTGAATCTGTTTTCGTAGAATTAATTGCTATTGCATTTGAACCCGTTGGAATGGATGCTTTATCTTGCGCAGTCATTTGAGCTAAATCTCTGTCTAAACCAGCAAAAAATAGATGCTGAATATATGATCCCGCAAGCACATCATCCTGGGTGACAGGATGAATAGATAGGTCTACTTTATCTGGATGTTTATTCGCATACATATTGACACCATCCGCATATGCCTGAGCCATCGAAAGTATATTTTGAGAGAGTTGTTGTTTCCCAATATCTTTTACCTTGGAATGAATTTTTAATAATCTGACTAGGTAGTCTGTATCGATGCTATCAAGACCATTGTAAATTGCATTTTTACCTCGGTACAAAGGCATTAACTCAACAAGGTCCTCGTATGCATCTTCTGCATGAACTAAACCTATTCCATACGCAACATCTTGATCAGTCTTGCCCTTGATATATGGAATGCCCCAAAAATCTCTATCAATTGAAACATTGTATTGATTGCTAATTTTGTATGTTGAATTCTTATTACTTATTGCACATGAGCCTTGCATCAGAATTATGAAAGCAAAGAGTATGGCAGGACTTGAAATTTTTTTTATCATCACAAATAACATTGTAATAGTTTCTCATAAAAAATATTTTACAATCATGCAAAAAAATATCTTGATAATAGGTTGCAACTCCGCTATTGGTAAAGAGGTTATTAAGTTATCTACTCAACAGGGGGATAACATTATTGCTACCTCGAGATCACCAATTGATATATCAGTAAATAAATTTATTCAATTAGATCCAAATGGTGATTTGTCTGACTTAGACTCTTTACCAGAATCAATTGATGGGTTGCTATATTGTCCTGGTTCAATTTCACTAAAATCAATTCAAAGAATGGATATTTCAGATATAAGAGAGGATTTAAGTATTAATTTTGAAGGCGCCTTTAATATTATTAAAAAAGTTTTGCCTAATCTAAAAAAAGACAATGGTGCCTCAGTAGTATTTATTTCATCTGTAGCCGCCAATACTGGAATGACATTCCATTCATCCATTGCGGCTTCAAAGTCAGCGCTAGAAGGTTTTGCTAGGAGTCTATCAGCTGAGCTTGCTCCAAGAGTAGCGGTAAATTGCATTGCTCCATCTCTAACTGATACTCCAATGGCTGAGCACCTTATCGATAATGAAAAAAAATTAAAGTCTTCTGAAGAGAAGCATCCGCTCAATACAATTGGAGATCCAACTCGGATTGCTGCAGTTATATACAACCTTTTTTCTGCCAAAGATAATTGGATTACTGGCCAAACAATTAACATTGACGGCGGTCTATCAACCCTTAGATAGGCTCTAATAAGCTTTTTGGTCTATAATTCCGCGTATGTCAGGGAATACATTTGGAAAATTATTTCAAGTTACAACTTTTGGGGAAAGCCATGGGAAGGCGCTTGGGTGCATTGTAGATGGTTGTCCGCCTCAATTGGAGCTCTCGCCTGAAGATATTCAATCTGAACTAAATCGAAGAAAACCTGGCCAGTCTGATGTCACAACTCAAAGGAAAGAGGATGATACTGTAGAAATTTTGTCAGGTGTTTTTGAGGGCAGAACCTTGGGGACCCCCATCAGTCTAATTATTTACAACCAAGATCAAAAATCAAAAGATTACTCTAATATTAAAGATGTTTTCCGACCCAATCATGCTGATATTACCTATCAAGCAAAATATGGTCATCGAGATTACAGAGGTGGTGGTCGATCAAGTGCCCGAGAGACTGCTATGAGAGTAGCAGCAGGAGCAATTGCTAAAAAATATCTTAATCAGCATGGTATTCATGTTGAGGGTTATGTTAGTCAAATAGGCGCTATTTCAGCAGACACCATCAATTTAAAAAATGCTAAATCGAACAAGTATTTTTTTGCCGATGATTCTAAGTTAGACGCTCTTAATTCTATGTTTGATGAACTAATTGAAGAGGGCAACTCAGTTGGAGCAAAGCTTGGAGTTAAAGTTATAAATTGTCCTATTGGTCTTGGCGAACCAGTTTTTGACAAACTTGATGCAGATTTAGCAAAAGCTATTATGAGCATCAATGCCGTCAAATCTGTCAGTATTGGTAATACTCACAATATTTTAGACCTTAAAGGCTCTGAAGTAAGAGATGAGATGACACAAGATGGCTTTAAATCAAACAATGCTGGAGGGATCTTGGGTGGGATAACAAATGGAGATCTGATTGAGTTAGAGTTTATTATCAAACCAACATCCAGCATAAAATCAAAAGGCCAGACCATTAATGCTGCTGGTGACGAAGTAGAGGTTGAAGTAACAGGTCGACATGACCCATGTGTTGGGATTCGAGCAGTTCCTATTGCAGAGGCTATGGTAAATTTGGTTATTATGGATCACTTTCTAAGAAACCAAGCTCAGTGCGGAAAAATTAATCAATCAACGCCGTTTAAAAAATAAGATGCCTGCTACTCTATATGACAAGCTCTGGGATGAGCATCTAGTCCAAACTGAGGATACCAACGAGTCATTAATTTACATTGATAGGCATTATCTTCATGAGGTTACTTCGCCTCAAGCCTTTGAAGGGCTAAGGCACAAGAATCTAAGACCATGGCGACTTGATGCAAACGTTGCCACTCCAGATCACAATGTTCCTACTGATCGAGGGGATGCATTTAATGCTGAATTAATTAAAGATCAAGTGGCTAAAATTCAAGTGGTTGAGCTTGATAAAAACTGTAACAATTTTGGCATACATCAATTTGATATAACTTCAAATAAACAAGGAATAGTTCATGTTATGGGTCCTGAGCTTGGGTACACACTTCCTGGCATGACAATTGTATGTGGTGACTCTCACACTTCAACACATGGTGCATTTGGTTGTTTAGCCATGGGTATAGGAACATCCGAAGTCGAACATGTTTTAGCAACTCAATGTTTAAAAATCACTAAGCTAAGAAACATGCAAATTAATTTTAATGGTAGTCTGCAAAAAGGTGTTACCTCAAAAGATATTGTTTTGCATTTAATCAAATTAATTGGAACTGCTGGAGGTACAGGTCATGCTATTGAGTTTTCAGGCTCATATATTAAATCCGCTTCAATGGAATCTAGGATGACAATTTGCAATATGGCTATTGAAGCTGGAGCTAAGGTTGGCCTTGTTGAGGTTGATGCAACCACCTTGGATTATGTTAAAAAGCATTCTAATTTGTCGGACTCAATCTTTAGTCAGGCTTGCGAATATTGGGAGACTTTAAAATCAGATTCAGATGCAAATTTTGATCAAACAATTAATATCGATGTCTCAAAGATAAAGCCACAAGTTACTTGGGGCACTTCTCCTGAAATGACCATAGATTTTGATGCAGAGATTCCATCTCAAGAGGATGTAGATGAATCAAATCATGAGAATTTATTGCTTGCTAAAGCCTACATGGGTCTCGATGGATCAAAGTCTCTGCAAGATTTAAGTTTTGATAAAATTTTTATTGGTTCTTGTACTAACTCACGAATTGAGGACTTGCGTGATGCAGCATCTGCAATAGAGGGAAAGAAAATTTCAAAAGATATCACTGAAGCTATAGTGGTACCTGGTTCAGGTATGGTCAAAGCGCAGGCAGAAGATGAAGGCCTTGATAAAATTTTTATTGAAGCGGGCTTTTTATGGCGCGATCCTGGTTGCTCTATGTGTTTAGGAATGAACCCCGATCAATTAAAGCCTTATGAACGTTGTGCATCAACTTCCAATAGAAATTTTGAAGGTAGACAAGGCAATCTTGGAAGAACTCATTTAATGAGTCCTTTGATGGCAGCATTAACAGCAATAAACGGTAGAATAACTGACCCATCATGAGTAATTCAATTATTACGGGTATCGTAGCAACTTTTGATAGAGATAATATTGATACTGATCAAATTATTCCAACTGAGTATCTTAAATCTATTAAAAAATTTGGCTTTGGAGATTTTCTTTTTGATGGATGGAGATATTTAGACGAAGGACGATTAGATATGACCGCAGATGATCGGTCTAAGAACAATGATTTTATTTTAAATAAAGAGCCTTATACAAATGCTAAAATTTTATTAACTAGGGATAATTTTGGTTGCGGCTCAAGTAGAGAACATGCTGTCTGGGCATTAAGAGATTTTGGTTTTAAGTCAGTCATTGCTAGCTCTTTTGGAGATATTTTTTACAATAATTGTTTTAAGAATTCAGTTCTTCCAATTAAACTTTCGAAAGAACAAATTAATCATCTTTTTGAGGTTTCTAACTTTGCACCAGTTAGCTTTGAAATTGATTTATTAAAAAAAGAGCTCAAGTATAAAGACGACTCTTCATATATGTTTGATGTTAAGGATAGCCTACTTGATCGAATTATTAATAATTTAGATGATGTTGATATGACTTTAAAACATAAAAAGCATATTCAAGCTTTCGAGCAAAAAAGAAGAAACCAAAGACCTTGGCTTTTTGATTACAGTAACTAAGTGAAATAATGACAAAAAAAATATTAATTCTTCCTGGAGACGGTATAGGTCAAGAAGTTACCTCTTCAATGAGTGAAGTTTTGCATTATCTAATCGATGAGCAAAGCCTAGACTTTCAAATATCAGAGAGAAAAGTTGGTGGATCCTCTTATGAAGAATTTGGTACACCTTTAACTGATGAAACTCTTAATATTGCACAAAACTCCGATGCAATTTTATTTGGAGCTGTTGGGGGACCGCAGTGGGATAATCTTGAGTGGGGTGATCGACCAGAGCAAGCTTTGCTAGGATTACGTAAATCTCTTGGTTTGTTTGCTAATCTTAGGCCTGCGTTCTTATTCAATGAGCTTGCATCTGCATCCCCACTAAAAAATCACATTATAGAAAATTTAGATATTCTAATAGTACGAGAACTGACCGGCGGAGTATATTTTGGAGAGCCAAGAGGTATTGTTGAAAATGAAACTCCTAAATATGGTTTTAATACTATGATCTATAACGAAGATGAGATTAGAAGAATTGCAAAAGTCGCTTTTGAAGCTGCCATGAATCGAGATAAGAAGCTTTGTTCTGTTGAAAAAGCAAATGTTTTAGAAGTTTCAAAATTCTGGAGAAGCATAGTTTCTGAAATGAGTTCTGAGTATCCAGAGGTCGAGCTTTCTCATCAGCTTGCCGATAATACTGCCATGCAATTAGTGCTCAATCCAAATCAATATGATGTGATTGTTTCTGGAAATCTTTTTGGAGATATGCTTTCAGACATAGCAGCTACTTTAAGCGGTTCCATTGGAATGCTTCCCTCTGCATCTCTAAATAGTTCGTCTCAGGGCATGTATGAACCATGTCATGGGAGTGCACCAGACATTGCTGGTCAAGGCATTGCTAATCCA
Organism: uncultured SAR86 cluster bacterium; assembly: GCA_902595065.1. GTDB lineage: Bacteria > Pseudomonadota > Gammaproteobacteria > Magnimaribacterales > D2472 > D2472. Next base: position 91,670 of record CACJOM010000001.1, on the reverse strand, counting down.
ATTGCAATGATTGCTTCTCTTGCAATGGCCTTTGAGTACTCTCTTGAAAGAGTTGATCTAGCTAGAAGAATTGAATCAGCAATAAAAATTTTTATTAGCAAAGGTTTGAGAACAAAAGATATTTCCACCTCTAAGGAGTTTATTAAAACTAAAGAAGTTGCCCCATCTATAATCAACATATTAAAGGATGAGCATGAATAAGGGGGTATCTATTGCATTGGTAGGTGCATCTGGTGTTGTTGGAACAAAAATTATCCAATTGCTAGAAACAAGAGCATTTCCTGTTGATAAATTTTTTCCTCTTGGCAATTCAACAGTGGGATCATTTATTGAATTTAATAACAATCAATATCAAGTTGAATCATTGGACAACTTCATTCCAGAAAAAGGGCAATTTATTATATTTTCTGCAGGATCCAGCGTTGCAGAAAAATATGCAAGAAGCTTTGTTGCTGCTGAAAGTTTTGTGATTGATCTGTCCTCTAATTTTAGATATGAGGATGACGTTCCTTTAATTATCCCAGAAATTAACGGAGCTATTCTTAAGAGTCTCTCAAAGCCATCTCTCATAGCTAATCCAAACTGTTCTACAGCCCAATTACTTATGGCTTTAAAACCTATTCATGATCGTGCAGAAATCAAGTTTTTAAATGTTGCTACATATCAGGCAGTTTCAGGAACTGGAAAAGCTGCGCTAGAGGAGCTTCATAATCAAACGTATTTTGCTGATACGGCAGGTCAATCAAATGTATATCCTAAACAAATAGCTTTTAATGTTATTCCTCAATGTGATCAATTTTTAGAAAATAATTTTACCAAAGAGGAAATGAAGTTAGTTTGGGAGACCCATAAAATTCTTGATCCAAATATTCAAGTTCAGTCAACCTGTGTAAGGGTACCAGTATTTAATGGCCATTCTGAAGCTGTATTTTTCAAGGTATCTAAAGAAATATCTCGAGAAGAAATTATTGAAATCTTAGAAAATTCATCTGGCATAAAAGTACTTGATGACCCCAATAAAGGAGTGTATCCAACGCCTATTGAAAATGCGTCTGATACTGAGGACGTTTATGTTGGACGAATTCGTTCACAAAAGTTAGACGATGAAACATGGATTTCAATGTGGGTAGTTGCTGACAATGTTTATGGGAAAGGTGCTGCTTTGAATGCAGTTCAGATATGCGAAGAACTGCTTAGTCTTAATTTAGCGAAATGAAAAAACTTCTTCTTTTATTTGCGCTGCTAAGTCATAGTCTTTTTGCAATTACAATTATTGGAAGCCCTAATGTAGAAATTAACCCAGAGGGATTATTTTTAGTAAAGATTAGGATCAGTTCCACGAGCAATCTCCGGGAAAATGATATTTCTTTTACTAATTTCAAATCAGATGATGAGCTATCTGATTTTAATTTTGAGTTTAGAATGTTTGAGAATCTTCAGGAATACAAACGTCTTACTTTAGCTATACCTAAGAATTACTCAGAAGACTATATTTCTTTTCGACTTAATATTAAAAAAGAATTAAAAAAAGATATATTTATATTTCTTCCGCAAAATGACATCGCCCCAAAGGTAAAATCACAAGTTTCTTTTAAACTTCCGGCAAAAAAAATTTACGGCGAGCCGCAACGATATAATTTAGAAAAAATACTTTCTGAAGAAACCGATTATCAGGACTCTGAGATTGATGATTCAAATTCCTTCTCACTTGCAAAACCTAGCAGTGAAGATATTGAAAAGATTGAAGAACCTCAGAGCATCCCAAGCACGAAGGTAGATACTATATGGAGCGTATCACAATCAGTTAGTCAAAATTATGATGCTTCAATCTATCAAATTATGTGGGGCTTTTATCTTGAGAATCCTAATGCATTTATTGACGAAGATATTAATAGAGTAAGAGGGGATGTCGATCTTACATTACCTTCTCAAGAATTAGTTGCTTCAACCCCAGAGCTTGCTGCAAAGGAATCCATTGCTTTCATGGACATGAGAAATAAAAAAACAAAAGAAGCTGCAATCAGACCAGTTTTAAAATTAACCGCACCCCAAGAAATTTTTACTGACTCAGAAAGCAAGCAAAATTCTGATAATAGTCCAGCCATTCAGTCAAAACCTGATCCAATTAAAAAAATAGACAATTCTCAGTTGAATGCTTCAGAAATAGTTGCAAAAAATACGTCCATTATTAAATTGCAATCTGAGGCTGATCTTTTAAAAGAACCTAGGGACTTAAAAAATTCTCAAGGTTTTGACATTAAAGATCTATTTTGGGTAGGTGTTTTATCTTTGCTTGCAGGCTTTGCGATCGCATACATACTTATCAGATCAAGCAAGCGACCTTCATTCACCAGAGCTGCTGTGGCAGAAGACTTGCAGGATGAAAATAATACCTTTCAAACTAATTTGAGCATCTCTAATGATATTGAAACTCAAGAATTAGATTTGGTTAGAACTTACATTGAAATGGATGATTGGGATAGTGCGGAGAAAATTTTAGATAAGCTAATATCTAATTCAAAAAATTCTTCAATTATTGCAAATGCTCGCTCACTTTTAGAAGAAAAGAAATAAATTGTGAGATTTGTTGGTGTTTGTCAGTACGATGGTTCCAATTATTCTGGATTTCAATCTCAAAAGAATTCATCCTCTGTTCAAGATCATCTTGAGTCAGCTATTTCATCTGTTGGAAGGCTTAATGAGCGCATTAATTATGCTGGTCGAACTGATGCTGGGGTGCATGCAACGAGACAGATTTTTGACTTTTCATCTCAAGACCACAGAGAAACCAGCCAATGGCTTAAGGGTCTAAATTCTCATTTGCCAAATGACATTGCAGTATCGTCAATCCAAAAAGCACCAGATGACTTTCATTCAAGGTTTGATGCTATAGAAAGATCTTATACTTATGTAATTTATACTGGTAAGGCTCAACCAATTTTTCTAAGAGATTATATTTATTGGGAAAAGCATGAAATTAATATAGAAATTATGAGAGCTGAAGCTGCAGATTTAATTGGGACGCATAATTTTAATTCCTTCAGAGGTTCAAAATGTACTGCAAAAAATCCAGTTCGTACTCTTCAAAGTATTGATATCAAACAACAGGACAACTTTATCATCATTAGTCTTTGTGCAAATGCTTACCTGTATAATATGGTGAGGATTATTGTTGGCACATTGCTAGAAATTTCTCAAGGTTCTGGAAAAAATATGAAAACTGTTTTAAATGCTCAAGATAGAGCTATTGCAGGCAAGACGGCTCAAGCTCAGGGACTTTTTTTTACTGGTGCTGCTTATAAAAAGATTAATTTAGATGCAAAAGAAAGTGTTGCCAATCCTCTAAGTTTTTTAATCAATCCCAGAAGATGAAATTAAAGATTTGTGGAATATGTGATATGGATATATTGCAACATGCTTGTGAGACAGGCGCTGATTTTGTTGGATTCATTATGGCCAATGAAAGCCCTAGAAAAATTTCTGATAATTTCTTGGCTTCTTTAAGAAATTTTAACTTTCATAGCACCTTGCCAGTTTTTGTTTTTGTAAATCCATCAGTCGAAGAGGTTACAAAGATTACAACTTGTATTGAAAATCCAATATTACAATTTCATGGTGATGAGGAAGATAGTTTTTGCCAGCAATTTAACCAATCATTTTGGAAAACTATTAGAGTTAAAGACTCTCAATCACTAATAAAAATTGATGATTTCCCTTCTGCAGATGCCATTCTATTAGAAACATTTTCAAAAGATACTTATGGTGGAACTGGAAAAGTATTTGATTGGAGCCTACTTAAAAAAATCTCACTTGAAAAAAAATTTGTTCTAGCTGGTGGAATTAATCCCGAGAATATAAAAGAGGCAGTCTCAATGAATCCTTGGTGTATTGATGTTAACTCTGGGGTAGAATCATCACTCGCACTAAAAGATAAAACTTTGATGAACAAGATAATTAAAAATTTTAAAGATGGATAATTTAACTGATTTACCAAACTCTGATGGTTTTTTTGGAGACTATGGGGGGAAGTTTGTTCCCGAAACACTCATGCATGCTTTAAAAGAGTTAGATGAAACATATGCAAAACTAAAGAATAACCCAAAATTTATTGAAGAAATTGATCAAGATTTGGTCCAATTTGTTGGAAGACCGTCTCCATTGTATTTCGCAAAAAGATTAACAGATCACTATTCTGGTCCTCAAATATGGCTTAAAAGAGAGGATCTCAATCATACAGGCGCTCATAAAATTAATAATACTGTTGGGCAGATATTGCTTGCTAAAGCAATGGGCAAAAAAAGAATTATTGCTGAAACAGGCGCTGGACAGCATGGAGTAGCAACTGCAACAGTTGCAGCAAGACTGGGTCTTGAGTGCCATATTTACATGGGTGCAGCAGACGTAAAACGCCAATCTCTTAACGTTTACAGAATTAAGTTACTTGGAGCGCAAGTTCATGCAGTGGACTCTGGAACTGCAACGCTCAAAGACGCATTAAATGAGGCAATGAGAGACTGGGTAACCAATATAGAGGATACCTATTATATTATTGGCAGCGTAACAGGCCCTCATCCATATCCTATGATAGTTAGAGATTTTAATGCCATTGTTGGAAGAGAGTTAAGAAAGCAATCCAAGGAGCAATTTAAGCAATATCCTCATGCGATCGTTGCATGTGTTGGAGGTGGATCAAATGCAATGGGAATTTTTTATCCTTTCCTGGAAGAATCAAATGTCGCATTAATTGGCGTCGAAGCTGCTGGCAGCGGCTTGATGAGCGGCAAGCATGCAGCTCCTCTTAATGATGGTGAGCCGGGTATTCTGCATGGAGCTAAGAGCTATCTTATGCAAGACAAAAATGGTCAAGTAGTAGATACGCATTCTATTTCAGCTGGCTTGGATTATCCTGGAGTTGGACCAGAGCATTCAAATTTAAAAGACTCTGGAAGAGCAAAATATATAGCTGTTGACGATGAAGAGGTCTTAAGTTCATTTCATTTGGTAACAAAACTTGAGGGCATTATGCCGGCTTTGGAGACTGCTCACGCATTTGCAGCACTGGAACACATTGCTAAAAATTATAAATCTAATCAACACCTTGTAATTAATGTCTCCGGAAGAGGAGATAAAGATATCAATACCGTTGCTACTATGGATGGAATATCTCTTGACTAGATTAGATGATAGGATCCTTTCATTAAATAAGGTCAAAAAAAAAGCACTAGTTGCTTATTTAGTAGCAGGAGATCCAAGTTTAGACTCAACATTGGAGCTTATGCATGGATTTGTTAATGCTGGAGTAGATATTCTTGAGGTAGGAGTTCCATTCACAGATCCTATTGCAGAGGGTCCAATTATTCAGGCAGCTCATGATAGGGCTTTAAAAAACAACACTTCTCTATCTGATATTTTTAAGCTTGTAGAAAAATTTAGAGAAAAAGACACTAAAACTCCAATTATTCTTATGGGCTACATGAACACTTTTTTAGCTAATTCACAAGCTTTACAAAAAGCTCATACTTCTGGTACGGATGCTGTCTTAATTGTAGATCTTCCTGGTGAGATCGACCTTGAGGAGCTTGGTATAAAAAATAAAAATCTTGCCTCTATATCATTAATAGCTCCCACTACAAGTGAAGAAAGAATCTCTCAAATATGCAATAAAAGCTCAGGCTTTATATATTATGTAACTCTTCGTGGCGTCACAGGATCATCTCACTTAGATATTAGTGAGGCAGAAGAAAATATAAACTACATAAAATTGCAAACTCTGCTACCAGTTTTTGCTGGCTTTGGAATTAAAACGCCTGATGATGCTTTTAATTTAAGTAAAATATCAGATGGGATTGTTATTGGTTCAAGCCTAGTTGAAATGATACATCAGCAATCAAGCAAAAAAGAATTTAAAAAAATATATAATTATCTTCATGAAATATCTGAAGCAATAAATAGATGAATTGGCTTACAAGATTAATTCCATCAATTGGTTCAAACCGTGATTCAGAATCATCTAAGAGCAAAGTGCCTGATGGTCTTTGGAACAATTGCCCTGCATGTGAAGCTATCCTTTATCAGCCTGAGTTAGAAAAATCTCTATTTGTTTGCCCAAAGTGTGATCATCATTTACGTATTGGTGCCAGAACAAGAATGTCTATTTTCTTTGATGGAGGTAGTTTTCAAGAGCTTGCAACTAAAATCACAACTAAAGATATTCTTAAATTTAAAGATACAAAGTCATATAGTCAGAGAATTAAAGAAGCTGTTTCTAGCACTGGCGAAGAAGAAGCAATTGTTATTGGCAAAGGTAAGCTGGAGGGAGCTGAAATTGTAGCAGCAGCTTTCGAGTTTCGTTACATGGGCGGGTCTATGGGCGGGGCTGTTGGAACCAAATTTGTTCAAGGAGTTGATGCAGCAATAGAGCACAAAACTCCATTGATATGCTTCTCTACAAGTGGAGGAGCCAGGATGCAAGAATCTATGGTTTCATTGATGCAAATGGCAAAAACTTCGGCAGCATTAGAGAAACTTAAAGAATCAAAATTACCATATATTTCGGTAATGATTGATCCTATCTATGGAGGGGTTTCAGCCAGCATAGCTATGCTTGGAGATATAAATATAGCTGAACCTAAAGCATTGGTTGGATTTGCAGGTAGAAGGGTTATTGAGCAAACAGTTAGGGTAGATCTTCCAGAGGGCTTCCAAAAATCAGAGTTTCTCCTAGAGCATGGCGCGATCGATATGATAGTTCATAGAAGAGATTTAAGAGCAAAGGTATCTAGTATTTTATCAAAGTTATATCCCACACAATGAACATTAACCGTTTGCTTGGAATTTTTATTGCTATCACTGTGCTTGTTTGGATCTTAGTTTTTGCTCTTTCACCTCAGCCTAAGTATCAAAAAAATATTAATATTAATATCCCCAAACTTCCAGAACCCTCAATCGATCAAAAACAGCTGCAAAAAATAGAATTAAATGAGGTCAAGAATAACTTCATAGATATTGACGTAAAAGATACGCTTCCCTCTGCGAAGGAAAAAGTAGATAAGATTGACTTCAATTTATATGTTTATAAAATTGGCGCTTTTGGATCTTCTACTACCATTTCTAATGTAGTGAAATCCTATAATGATGCAGGTTTTCCAGCCTTCACTGAACAGAATAAATCAAACATAAATCTTACTAATGTTTTGGTGGGACCTTTTGCTAACCAAAATGATATAAAGGATAATCAAGAAATACTTAATAAAATTGCCGGCATAGAAGCTGGTGAGGTTATGGCTTGGAATCCCTAGCTTTAGCTCATTTCGACTATCTTATCATTGGGATCATTGCGCTTTCTGGTCTGATTGCATTTTTTCGAGGCTTTGTGCAAGAAGCTTTATCTCTTTTGTTGTGGGTTATTGCCTTTGCAGCAGCAATGTTTTTAAACGTGTATCTAGATCCATATTTTGTTGACTATATTGATAATGCTGAGATCAGAAGAATTCTTACAATCATCTCTGTTTTTGTTGGCATGATCTTTTTAGGAGGCTTATTAATAAAATTGCTTCGAGGTCTTGTGCATTGGTCAGGTATGGGAGGATTGGATAGACTTTTAGGAGTGTTGTTTGGATTTTTTAGAGGCATGCTTCTAATTGTAGTTATTTATCTAGTTTTACCAACTGAATTCAAGCAATCTAAATTTATTTCAGAGTCTCACAGCTCAACATACTTAAAAAGATATGCACCTATGGCTGAAAAATTTTTTAAAAGTATGATCTCAGAGAAAAATTCAGTTATGCTTAAGTCTAATATCAGCACAATTTACGAGACAACATAATGTGTGGAATAGTTGGTATATATTCTGAATCTCATGTAGCCAGTTCAATCTATGATTCCCTGTTAATGCTTCAGCATAGAGGTCAAGACGCAGCTGGAATGGTAGTTTGCGATGACGCTGGAAGATTAAATAGTCGCAAGTCAATGGGCTACGTTAGAGATACATTTCAGCAGAGACATATGAATAAATTGCTCGGTAATTATGGAATTGGCCATGTGCGATATCCAACTGCAGGCGGCGCTGGCAAAGAGTTTGCTCAACCAATGTATGTTAATTCTCCATACGGCATTAGTCTTGCTCACAATGGGAACTTAACAAACTCTAAAGTTCTGGCACGTGAATTATTTCATGCTGAAATGCGTCATCTCAACACTGATTCAGATTCAGAAGTTCTCCTAAATATCTTTGCCCATGAGCTCGGAAAGCAAAGAGCAATTCTTCCTTCTAAAAAGCATTTTTTTAAAGCAGTTAGAAAAACACACATCAGGTGTCAAGGAGCCTATGCAGTAGTTGCTTTGATTACTGGTTTTGGGTTGCTTGCCTTTAGAGATCCGCGTGGTATTCGCCCATTAGTAATTGGTGTGAAAGATGGCCCATCCAAAAAAGAATATATTGTGGCATCTGAAAATGCTTCTTTCTCTGCTTTAGGTTTTAAAACATTAAGAGACGTACATCCCGGAGAGGCTGTTTATATAGATGTTGATGGAAATTTACATAGTGATCAGTGCTCTGAAAATGCTGAACCAACTCCTTGCATCTTTGAATATGTTTATTTAGCTCGACCTGATTCTATTTTGGATGAAATTTCTGTGTATAAAGCAAGAATGAGAATGGGGCAGAAGTTGGCAAAAAAAATTCTTAAACTAAATCCTGAGCATGATATAGATGTTGTAATTCCAATACCTGATAGCTCTACAACAGCTGCGCTACAACTTGCAGCAGCATTAAAGCTTCCCTATAGGCAAGGATTTGTTAAAAATAGGTATGTTGGTAGAACTTTTATTATGCCAAATCAGGAAGAGAGAAAAAAATCAGTTAGACGTAAGTTAAATATTTTAGACCTTGAGTTTAAAGGAAAAAATGTACTCTTAGTTGACGATTCCATTGTTAGAGGTACAACTAGCAAAAGAATTATTGAAATGGCCAAAGAAGCTGGTGCAAATAAAGTTTACTTCTCATCTGCAGCCCCGCCTGTAAAGTTTCAAAATCTTTATGGTATCGATATGGCAGCAACAAATGAGTTAGTTGCTTCTGGAAGGACTGATGAAGAGGTTGCAAAAGAAATTGGTGCTGATTGGCTTATTTATCAAGATTTAGATGACTTAATTGCGTCTGCCCAAGAGGGTAATCCTGCTATTAAACAATTTGAAATATCTATTTTCAATGGTGAATACCCAACATCAATTAGTTCAGATTACCTTGAAGATCTTGAGTTATCTCGAAGGGATGACCAAAAAGTTGCCAGAGAAAAGTCTAACTAGGTACTTACGATATTTACAGCAGGAATGTCAGCTGTATTTGCGCTTTCAACATATTGATCTATTTCATTAAAATTTAAATACCTATATATATCATCAGCCAGTGGGTTAATCTCTTCCATGTATTTTAAATATTCTTCTGGTGAAGGAAGCTTGCCAAGCACAGAAGCAATCGCAGCAAGTTCTGCTGAAGCTAGAAATACATCGGCTCCATCACCCAGTCTATTAGGAAAATTTCTTGTGGAGGTTGAGACAACTGTGGAATTTGCAAGAACTCTAGCTTGATTACCCATACAAAGAGAGCAACCAGGTAATTCTGTTCTTGCACCAGATGTTCCGAAGACATTGTAAATACCTTCTTCCATTAATTGTTTCTCATCCATCTTGGTAGGTGGAACAACCCATAATCTTGCCTTTGTTCCATTATATTTTTTAAGCAGATGACCCGCGGCTCTAAAGTGACCAATATTTGTCATACATGATCCAATAAAGACTTCATCAATACTTGTCTCTGCGACTTCTGATAGAGGTTTAATGTCATCAGGATCATTTGGACATGCTAGAAGGGGCTCTGTAATTTTGTTAAGGTCAATTTCAATTACTTCTGCGTATTCGGCATTTTCATCTGGTTCTAGTAATTCGGGGTTTGCAATCCATTCTTCCATTGCTTGAGCTCTTCTCTCCAAAGTTTTAGCATCACCATAACCACTGCCAATCATCCACCTAAGCATCACAATATTAGATTTTAAGTACTCTATAATTGGCTCTTTGTTTAATCGAACTGTGCATCCTGATGCAGATCTTTCAGCAGATGCATCGGACAATTCAAATGCTTGTTCCACTTTTAAGTCTGGCAAACCTTCTATTTCAAGACAGCGGCCGGAAAATATATTCTTCTTGCCTTCTTTTGCAACAGTCAAAAGACCTTTTTGAATTGCAGCATATGGAATAGCATTGACTAAGTCTCTTAGAGTAATACCTGGCTGCATTTCTCCTTTAAATCTTACAAGAACTGATTCAGGCATATCCAGCGGCATAACACCAAGGGCGGCAGCAAAAGCCACCAATCCTGATCCAGCTGGAAAACTTATGCCTAATGGAAATCTTGTATGACTATCTCCGCCAGTTCCCACCCCATCTGGGAGCAACATTCTATTTAACCAGGAATGAATAATGCCATCACCTGGTTTTAGAGATACACCACCTCGATTCATAATAAAGTCAGGCAATGTATGCTGTGTATCTATGTCTACTGGTTTGGGGTATGCAGCTGTGTGACAAAAGGATTGCATTACCAAGTCTGCTGAAAATCCCAAACAAGCTAATTCCTTTAACTCATCTCTGGTCATTGGCCCGGTTGTATCTTGCGATCCTACAGTTGTCATTCTTGGCTCACAATATGTTCCAGGCCTCACTCCTTTTACTCCACATGCTTTACCAACCATTTTTTGAGCCAGCGTAAAGCCTTTATCTGAAGTATCTTCAGCATCCGGCCTAGTGAATATATCAGTTGGCTCTAAGCCTAGAGCCTCTCTGGTTTTATCTGTTAATTGCCTTCCAATAATTAATGGAATACGACCATTTGCCCGAACCTCATCGAGAATCACAGGTGTTTTAAGTTCAAATGTAGATAAAATTTCACCGCTGTTTGCATCTAAGATTTTTCCATTAAATGGTTCAAATATGATTTCTTGTCCCATATTTAATTTAGAGACATCACACTCAACTGGAAATGCGCCAGAATCCTCAAGAGTATTAAAAAAAATAGGGGCAATCTTTCCGCCAAAACAAAAGCCGCCTTCTTTTTTATTGGGAATGCATGGGATTTCATCGCCCATGTGCCAAAGTACAGAGTTAGTTGCTGACTTTCGCGATGAACCAGTTCCTACCACGTCCCCAACAAAGACTAATGGATTTCCTTTTTTCTTTAAGTCTTCGATTGTTTCAAGAGGTCTGTCTAGACCTTCTCTAGGCATTTTAAACATTGCTAATGCATGCAATGGAATATCTGGTCTAGACCAAGCATCAGTTGCTGGAGACAAGTCGTCTGTATTAATTTCACCTGGCACCTTATAGACAGTTAGTTTGATCTGCTCTGCGATTTCTTGTTTTTCCGTAAACCATAAACCCTCAGCCCATGCATCAATAACAGTTTTTGCATTTTTATTTGTTTCTGAAAGGGCTAGCACCTCATTAAATGCATCAAATATTAATAAAGTCTTACTCAAAGCAGTCGCTGCTTCTTCACCTAATTCATCGCTTTCTAAACACCTTATCAAAGGCTGAATGTTATAGCCGCCAAGCATTGTTCCCAAAATCATTACAGCTTCTTTTTTAGAGATATAAGGGCTGCTTGTTTCGCCTGTTGTAATGTCCGCTAAGAATCCAGCTTTTACATAGGCTGCTTGATCTACACCTGCAGGCACTCTTTCTTTTAAAAGTTCCATCAATAATTCTGATTCTTTATGTTCTGCTTTCAGTAGCTCAACTAGATCGGATGTTTGTTGGGCAGAAAGGGGCAGAGGCGGTATTGATTGTTTTTCCCTTTCTTCACAATGTTTTTTGTAATCTTGAAGCATAATTTTCTCCCTGGGTCGTCATTTTACTGCGGTATCTTCAAATCCCCAAGCCCATTCTTTGTTTCTTTGTATTTCCTAGTATTAAATAATGTATTATCCAGTCTATGAAGAAAAACAAAGCCTCTACACCATGTCTTGGAATATGCTCAACAACTTATGGTGATAATGTATGCAAGGGCTGTAAGCGCTTTGTTCATGAGGTTATTAATTGGAACAAGTATGCTGTCCCAGAAAAGGAGTTAGTTAATTCTCGGCTTGAAAGTTTTAAGCTAACTGTTTTAAAGGATAGATTCTCTGTTTCAGATGCTGAGCTTCTAGCAACTCGATTAAATGATCAAGGAATAAACTTTAATGATTCTTTAGATCCGATGACCTGGATCTTCGATCTTCTCCGAGCCGCTGGCTCACAAGAATTAGACTTGCGTCAATTTGGAATTATTTGTCATGTAAATATAAATCTTGCTGAGCTTAAAGAGCAGATTTACTCAGAATTTTTAGAGCTTTCTGAAGCTCACTATGACAGATATTTTTCTACTTAGTTGTTGGTAATTCCCACCAGTTTGTTGTGTATTTAGGCGATACCATTTTTTTTTGTATGGGTGATAGCCCTCCAGAACATTGCGATGCATAGTAAATTTGCGTATGAATGCTGTTGAGCTCATCTATAGTTTGCATTAAATTTGCATCTTGTTTTAAGCGTAGCTGATCTGTTGCCTCGAAAAGAGATTTTTGAATAAATGCTGGATGTGAAAATTGACTTAGCAATATCCCTGCTTTTGCGTAAGGATAACCGTGTTTAAAGATTGTATTTAATACTTTGTTTGCACCCATTAGAATGCTTCTTGTGTCATCTATTGGGCAAGGGAATTGAAAGCTATCAAATCCACGATATTGCAGCTTCTTATTAAACCTGCTGGTAGAAATAAATACTGAGACTTGAGAGCATTTTTGTTTTTCATGCCTAAGTTTTTCTCCTGCACGAACAGCAAAATTACTAATGAGTGCTTTAAGTTCGCTCAAGCTTTCAATTCTGTCTCTAAAGCTTCGACTTACAACAATTTGTTTCTTTGGCTCAGAATGATCATCTATTTGGATGCATGGTTCTCCTCTTAATTCTCTAACTGTGCGTTCCAACACAACGCTAAATTTTTTTCTGATAAATCTAATATCCATTTGCGCTAATTCATAGGCTGAATATATGCCTAATTGATTAAGTTGTTTAGAGAGGTTGTGACCAATCCCCCAAATTTCTCTAATAGGCAGTGCTTGAAGAATATGAAAGATGTCCTTTTGCTTATTTAGGCAGCAGACTCCTGTACCATCATTTGTATTTTTTGCAATATGACTTGCAACTTTGGTGAGAGTTTTAGTGGGTGCAATTCCAATGCGTACCGGTATGCCAACCCATTGCCGTATAGTATTGCGACAATAAACGCCAAACTCATATGCTTGATTTTTGTTTTGTATATGTTGCAAGTCTAAAAATGCTTCATCAATACTATAAATCTCAATTCTTTTGACCATCCCATCGAGAATATTCATAACTCTTTTGGATAAATCCCCATACAGGGCAAAGTTAGATGAAAATACTTTACCTCCTTGAGCTAAATATGCTTCTTTCACTTGAAACCAAGGAACGCCCATTTTTATGCCCATGGCTTTGGCTTCTTTACTTCTGGCAATCACACATCCGTCATTATTGGACAGTACAACAATAGGTGTTTTTTTTAAATCAGGTCGAAATACTCTCTCGCATGAGGCATAAAAGTTATCACAATCAACTAATGCCAAAAGCTTCATTCAAACTTATTAATAGCTGCAGTTACTGTTCCCATAATATCGAGATCTTGACCATGCTGAATGTAGATGGGTTTATATTTCGGATTTTCTGGCAGTAAGCACAGTCGCGGTTTTAGTTGTAATCGTTTGCATACAAAATCACCATCTAAAGAAGCAACCACAATACTTCCATGCTTTGGTTTAAGACTGCGATCAACTATTAAGATGGCTTGATCTGCAATATTTGCATCTAGCATCGAATCTCCAGACACTCTCACCAAGAAAGTAGCTGCACCATTTTTAATAAGGTATTGATTTAGATCAATAGGGCTTTCTAGGTAGTCATTGGCAGGACTTGGAAAGCCAACGGATACTGGTTCTACAAAAAATTTTGTAAAAGTAGCAGGCAGATCATTTGCCGATATTGAACCGAGATAATTAATAGTCATGGGATTTAAAATACTGTATATTTATACAGTATTATTAGTTAACAAACAATAGTTTTAAAGGGTAAATTCTCTTAATTCTTGTTGCTGCTCATCAAGCATTAGGCACCAACCAGTTTTATGCCAGTCACCTAATACAATTCGAGTGCCAGTATTAGTTTGATGAGTATTTGGTCGATGGGTATGACCATGAATTAGTAAATCTATATGATGTTCATCAAAAAATTCTTCAATGGCAGCAGGAGTGACATCCATAATGGCAACATTTTTATTTCTATTATTTTTTTGACTAGCATCACGCATGTTTGATGCAATATTGAGACGATCAATTAAGGGTTTTTGCAGAAATTCCTGCTGCCATTTTTGTGACCTAACTTCTTTTTTAAATTTCATGTACTCAAGATCTTCGGTACAAAAGCTATCTCCATGTGAGAGAGCAATTTTTAGATCAAAAAAATTTAAAAAGAATGGATCTGGAAGAAGAGTTAGATTAGATTGTTCAGCAAATTTTTGACCGCATAAAAAGTCTCTGTTTCCATGAATAAAAAATATCTCCAATCCATTGCGAGTGGCATGATTTATTTTTTTCATCACACCGATGGCCAGTTCAGAATTATCATCATCTCCAACCCATGCCTCAAACAGATCACCTAATATGTATAGATGAGATAGCTCTTGGGCAGAAGTTTTTAAAAACTCAAAAAAGCCCTCTGTTACAGAGGGAGTATTTTCAGATAAATGAAGATCAGATATAAACCCTAACTTCATTCACTCACTGTAACTGAGTTAATAACTGTTGGTTCAAGAGGAGCATCAGCGTAGCCGCCAACAGTAGAGGTTGTGCTCAGAGCTATTTGATCCACCACATCCATACCATTAATGACAGAACCAAAAACTGCATAGCCCCAGCCTTGAGAGGTTTCAGCTGTATGATTTAGAAAATCGTTATCTTTATGATTTATGAAAAATTGACCAGTAGCAGAATGAGGATCCATGGTTCTGGCCATCGCAATAGAACCACGATCATTCTTTAATCCGTTATTGGCCTCATTTTGGATTGGATCAGTATTTGTTGGTTTAGGAGTCATATTTTCATCTAGACCGCCACCTTGCACCATAAATCCTTCAATAATTCTATGAAAGATTGTGCCTGTATAATAGCCGTCTTCAGCTAATTTTAAAAAGTTCGCTACGGTTATGGGTGCGTTATCAGCATCAAGTTCTAAATGGATGTCTCCGGCTGAAGTAGAAATAGTAACAAGTGACATTTGATCCTCCTCTGGATAATATTCAGTTTGATCTTTTTGATCAATGAGTGACAGGAAGAAGATTGATGCAACTGCGGTTACAATAATTATTAAGGTACTAATTTGTGTTTTTGACATTAATAAAACCTACATTCCAATTAAGTTCTTTATAATAAGTGATTCATATATCAAATAATAGATGGCAATTAAGTTTTATAATTCCTTAACTAATCAGAAGGAAGATTTTGTTCCCATACGCGAGGGCGAGGTTGGTTTATATGTCTGTGGAATGACGGTATACGATAATTGTCATTTAGGTCACGCAAGAGCGATGATGGCTTTTGATATTCTTGCCCGCTATCTTCGATTTCAAAATTATAAAGTAAATTTTATTCGCAATATTACTGATATAGACGACAAAATTATTGAAAGAGCTAATGAAAATAAAGAGACAATAGACGCTCTTACAGATAGAACAATTGCGAGTATGCAAGAAGATTTTGCCATGCTTGGATTGGCACTCCCCACGAATGAACCTCGTGCAACCAATCATATTGAGGGCATGATTAAAATGATTAGTACGCTTATTGATAAAGGGCATGCTTATCACTCTGCAGGTGGGGATGTTTTTTTTGCAGTACGAACATTTCCTGAGTATGGAAAATTATCAAATAAAAATATCGACGATTTAAATCCAGGCTCTAGAATTGCAGAGGATGGATCAAAAAAAGATCCGTTGGATTTTGTGCTTTGGAAAAGCGCTAAGCCAAATGAGCCGTCATGGGACTCACCATGGGGCCCTGGAAGGCCTGGGTGGCATATTGAGTGTTCAGTTATGTCACTAGAAAATTTAGGTAGGCATTTTGATATCCACGGGGGAGGTCCAGATTTATTATTCCCTCATCATGAGAACGAAATAGCGCAATCTGAATGTGCTTCTGATCATAAATTTGCAAACTATTGGATGCATTCAGGACTGTTAAAAATTAATGGCGAAAAGATGTCAAAATCTTTAGGTAATTTTGCAATGCTGAAAGATTTATTTACTTCCTATCATCCAGAAGTCATTCGATATTACTTAATCTCTAGTCATTATAGAAGTTCTTTAAATTTTGATAGCGACTCTCTTGATCAAGCGCGATCAGCTTTAACAAGACTTTATCAGGCTGCATCGCTTGCACCATTACAAGAGTCAGATTTGCATGATGATAGTGTTAAGGAATTTATAGATTCAATGAATGATGATTTAAACACCCCTGAGGCATTAAGCATTCTATTTGGATTAGCGAAATCAATTAATAGTAGTAAGGATTCACAAGATCAGAGCATGTACGCATCAACCATGAAAGAGTTGGGCAAAGTCTTAGGGCTGCTTAATGATAGTCCTGAAGCTTTTTTTCAGTATGGTGCAAATTTAACTGATGGAGAAATTAACCAAAAAATAGAAGAAAGAAATCAGGCAAGAGATAATAAGGATTTTCAAAAAGCTGATCAGATAAGAGATGAATTAGCAGCACAAGGTATATTGCTTGATGACTCTAGCGCTGGAACTAGTTGGAAGAAGTCTTAATCATCTTCTTGCAAGTCCGCAATAACAGATTCAATGCCTGTTGAACCCATATTCATCCCAACAACTCTTTCGATTCCCATTTTCGAGTAGTGTTCAGCCGCATCTACCATTAATCCTGAATTGTCCAGAGTAAGGCCACCATCAACGCATATATTGATTCCTGTAATAAACCTTGATTCATCTGATGCAAGGAATAAAGCTGTATATGCAATATCAATTGGCATACCGAAATCTTTGATGGGTTGTTCAAGTTTACTATCTTCAATTGCTGTTGCTAAAAGAGGTGTATTTATTGTTCCTGGTGAAATAGCATTTACCCTTACCTTGAATTCACCCAGCTCAATAGCAGCATTTTTACAAAAATTTATGACTCCAGCTTTTGCAGCAGAATAAGCAAGGGGGCCAGATCCACCTCCCATGCCTGCAATTGATGCTGTATTAATAATAGAGCCTCCTGATATATTCTTTTTCATGACTCTAGCTGCATATTTTGAGCCTAGAAAAACAGACTTTAAAAGTATTTGAAATGATTTATCCCATTCATCTCCATTAATATGTGTAATTGGACCAACTGCGCCACCAATACCTGCGTTATTAAAAAGGATATCTAAACCACCAAAATGATCGACTGCAAGGTTGATCATGTTTTTAATATCATTTTCTAATGAAACATCCGTGATAGAAATACATGCATTAGAATCTAGTTTCTTTTGTTTGATAATTTCAAAAGTTTCTTCAAGAGTGTCTTTATTAATATCTGACAAAATAACTTTAGCGCCATGCTCTAAAAATAGTAACGCAGTTTCTTTGCCAATACCGCTTCCAGCGCCTGTTATCACGGCGACTTTATCTTGCAATCTTTTCATTTAATGATTATTACCGAAAGCCTGTAAAAATAAAATAAAGTTAAGTGAAAAACACACCATGCATGAGTTTAACAAATAGATTAAAATTGAAGATTGGCTAAAAGAATGGCTCCCTGACGTGGGATCGAACCACGGACCAATTGATTAACAGTCAACTGCTCTACCGCTGAGCTATCAGGGAACAAGTTGAGAATTATAAATTAAAATTCATAAAGTAAAACAGGATAATGACAAAAAATTTAACCGTTATATCTCCGTTTGAGCCTGCTGGCAGTCAGCCAACAGCAATAAAAACCCTTGTTAATGGTTTAAATGATGGATTATTGCATCAAGTATTGCTTGGAGTAACTGGGTCTGGGAAGACCTACACCATGGCTAAAATCATCGAATCAACCCAGAGACCTGCTGTGGTTATGGCTCCAAATAAAACATTAGCTGCCCAGTTATACGGAGAACTTAAAGATTTCTTCCCAAAAAATTCTGTTGAGTATTTTGTTTCTTATTATGATTATTACCAGCCCGAAGCTTATGTGCCCACCTCAGATACTTATATTGCAAAAGATGCATCTGTTAACGAGCACATTGAGCAAATGCGCCTCTCAGCAACCAAGGCTTTATTAGAAAGAAATGACACCATCGTGGTAGCTACGGTATCAGCAATATATGGTTTGGGCGCTCCTGAATCTTATCTGAATATGATCTTGCATTTGGACAGAGGCGAAACAATTGATCAGAGAAGTATTTTGCGTCGTCTATCTTCTATGCAATACACCCGAAATGACATAGATTTCAGGCGCGCAACTTTTAGAGTGCGAGGAGATGTGATTGATATATATCCAGCTGATTCAGAGCGAGATGCACTAAGAATTGAATTATTTGGAGATGAGGTAGAGCGTTTACTTTGGATAGACCCATTAACTGGTGAAGTTATTAATGAAACACCTCGAGCTACAATCTATCCAAAAACTCACTATGTAACACCTAAAGAGACAGTATTGGATTGCTTAAAAACGGTTCGAGAGGAATTAAAAGAGAGAATTAAGTTCTTAAAAGATAATGATAAGTTAGTTGAGGCACAAAGGCTGCAGGAGAGAACAACTTACGATTTAGAAATGATGCAAGAGCTGGGATATTGCCAAGGCATAGAAAATTATTCACGTTATCTTTCTGGACGTAAACCAGGAGAGCCACCACCATGCCTTTTTGACTATTTACCTAAAAATGCAATAGTTTTTATGGATGAATCTCATGTCTCAGTTCCTCAAATTGGAGGGATGTATAAAGGTGATCGATCAAGAAAAGAGACTCTAGTTGAGTATGGTTTCAGACTGCCATCTGCTTTGGATAATCGCCCACTAAGATTTGAAGAGTGGGAGGATGTTACGCCACAAAAAATTTATGTGTCTGCAACTCCTGGCAAGTATGAGTTAGAGCATTCCGATAATATGGCTGAGTTATTGGTCAGGCCAACTGGGTTGATTGACCCTGAGATTGAAATTAGACCTGCAACCTCTCAAATTGATGATGTGATTGGTGAATGCAATGAAAGGGCTGCTTTAAAAGAAAGAGTGCTGATAACAACTCTAACAAAACGCATGGCTGAAGATCTTACAGACTATTTAGAGGAAAATGGTATTAGAACTCGCTATATGCATTCTGATGTAGATACAGTAGAAAGAACTGAAATTATTAGAGATTTAAGGTTAGGCCATTTTGACGTTTTGGTGGGGATTAATCTATTAAGAGAGGGTCTTGATATTCCTGAGGTTAGTTTAGTTGCAATATTGGATGCTGATAAAGAGGGTTTCTTAAGATCAGAAGTCACTCTTATTCAGACAGTTGGAAGGGCGGCAAGAAATATTCGAGGCAAGGCAATCATGTATGCCGACAAGATTACAGGTTCCATGCAAAGAGCCATGGATGAAATGTCTAGAAGGAGAGAAATTCAAGTCAAATTTAATAAAGATAACAAGATCACCCCAACATCAATTGTAAAAGATATAAAAGATATAATGGAAGGAGCAAGAGTTACCAAACAAGCAAAGAAAACTAAACCACAGTATTTTGAAAAAGAACTGCCTTTTAATATTAAAAATGAAACACCTGATGAGATTTCAACCTCAATTAGTAAATTGGAAGAACAGATGTACATTTATGCAAAAGAAACTGAGTATGAAAAAGCAGCGTTTTGTAGAGATCAAATCAAAAATTTAAAATGGCAGCTTCTTAATTCTTAAATCTAGCTATCGCTACAATTTTGAGCTAGCAAGAGATAATAATAATCTCTAACTCTTTCAACAAAATCTACAGTTTGCTGACCTCTAGAATAGTTTTCTGAATCCATAGTGGTTTTTAAATTGAGCAAATATCCTTCTAAATCTAACCAAGTAACTTCAATGGGTTTTTTATCTATTTCATTAATTGCATTCTTTATGTTCGTAGTGCCTAAATTGTAAGAAGCTAATATAAATGCAATTTTGTCACCTGATGAAGTTCCATAGTTCGTGCTTGATTTGAGATCAGAAATGTATTGCGCACCGCCATAAATACTTTGAATCGGATCTAGGCGATTTGTAACACCTACCGATGCCGCCGTGGGGAGTGTTAACATCATCATACCTTTCACTTGAGTTGCAGACCTAGCCTTTGGATTCCATTGCGATTCTTGAAAAGCAACAGCAGCAAGAAGCTCCCATTCAATTTCAAATGTTTTTGCAGCTTCAATAAAATCATTTTTATATTTCAAGAATCTTGATTTTTTTAATTCATCAAATTTATTTTTTTCAAAATCACTGAGTCTTGAAAAGGAATATAATTTTTCATTTATAGTGCTGCAATAAACTGATACAGGAGTGTTTATAGGTTCTTTGGTGCAGGCATATAGACCACAAATCAGGATGAAAATAATTGAGTTTTTTGCAAGGAATTGCATTGTTTTTATTTTTTTAATTTTAAACATCCTTATAATTAATTATTACAATATTTTACTAGAGAGCTAGTGTCAAAAAATCTTAATTTGCTGCTTCAGGGTCCCTCCAGTTTTTCGCCGTCAAAAATTTCATCTCTCAAATCTGACCTGAATTTAGAAAATCATTTTCAAATTGAAGAATTAAGTGGCTATGATTTTTATTCTGTAGATGTAAGCCAAGATTTTTTTGATCATTCGAAACTACTAGAGTTATTGAACTCTAGTGAACCCTCAAATATACCTAATTTTTTTATTGGCCCAAGATCTGGAACTATTAGTCCATGGGCATCTAAAACAAGCGAAATAATTGCTAATGTTGGTATTCAAGGTGTCAAAAGAATTGAAAAGTATGTTGGTTATTTTTTAGAAAATAACAAAACTGCAGCTCATTTAAGTTTGTCATGTTTGTTTGATCGAATGACCCAGGAAGTCTTTATGAGCTCAAAGGATATTGCTTCAGTTGGTGGCGATGTAAAAAGAAAGCCTTTGATACATATTGATATCTCTAAAGGAGCTGTAGATTCCTTAATCAAAGCGAATCAAGATCTGGGATTAGCATTATCCGAGGAGGAAATTAATTATCTAGATCATTTCTATACATCTGTTTCTCGGAATCCTACTGATGCTGAATTAATGATGTTTGCGCAAGCTAATTCTGAGCATTGTAGACACAAAATATTTAATGCAGCTTGGATAATAAATTCTATTTCTCAAGAGGAGTCTCTATTTGATCTAATCAAAAAAACAAGCAAAGGCAATAAATTAGATTTAATTTCTGCTTATAAAGATAATGCTGCTGTTATTTCAGGGGCTGCTGTGATGACGTTAAATAGAAATTTAAAAAATAGCTATAGTTTTTCTTCTGAAAAAATAAATTCAACTTTAAAAGTTGAAACCCATAATCACCCTACAGCTATATCTCCTTTTCCAGGAGCTGCAACTGGTTCTGGTGGAGAAATAAGAGACGAGGGCGCAACAGGCTCTGGTGCGAAGCCTAAAATGGGATTGGTTGGTTTTAATGTTTCCAATCTTAGATTGGAGGATTTTCCTCGTGCATGGGAAAAACTGTCGAACATGCCCTCAAGGATTGCCTCTCCTTTACAAATTATGATTGAGGGACCTATTGGCGCAGCAGCCTTTAACAATGAATTTGGACGACCAAGCACTCTTGGTTACTTTAGAGTCTTTGAGCAGCCCTTTGTTGACAATCGAACATACGGATACCACAAACCAATTATGTTAGCTGGAGGCATAGGTGAGGTTAAAGACAGAAATAGTATTAAAAATCCTATAGAAATTGGTGATTTGGTTGTTGTGTTGGGTGGTCCTTCAATGCTCATAGGATTGGGGGGTGGGGCGGCCTCATCCATGTCATCTGGAGAAAGTGATGAAGATTTAGATTTTGCTTCTGTTCAAAGAGAAAATGCCGAAATGGAAAGGAGATGTCAGGAGGTAATTAACCAATGCGCATTTGAATCACCAAACCTTATAGAATTTATTCATGATGTTGGAGCAGGAGGGCTTTCAAATGCAATTCCAGAATTGGCTAAAGACTGCAATCTTGGTGTTGCTATAGACTTAAGCTTAATACCTGTTGCCGATCCAAGCCTCTCTCCTATGGAGGTTTGGTCAAACGAATCTCAAGAGCGTTATGTTTTAGCAATTAAAAAAACAAACAAAGTTATTTTTGAAAGTATATGTCGCAGAGAAAGATGCCCAGTTGCTTTTGTTGGCAAAACTACCTCATCAGATGCGGTTGAGGTTTTTGATTCTGAAAGAGATGAATTCCCTGTTCAAGTACCATTATCAATGTTGTTTGGCAACTTACCTATTTCTAACATGTCAGTTAATATCCCAGCAGTTAGGCAAATAACTGATTCTTTTAATAATGATTTAGATTTATCTGAAGTAATTCAGAGAGTGCTTTCGCATCCTTCTGTAGCTTCAAAGTCCTTTTTAATTACTATTGGTGATAGAACTGTTGGTGGATTGGTTGCTCGTGATCAACTAGTGGGTAGATATCAAGTGCCTACTTCAAACTATGCTATGTCAACTAAATCATTTCTCAGTAATGAGGGAGATGTTTTATCAATTGGAGAAAAGCCAACTCTTGCAATCAAAAATCCAGCAGCCTCTATGAGGATGGCCTTGGCTGAAGCGCTAATGAATTTAATTTCTGCTCCAGTTAAAAACCTAGATCTAGTGAGACTTTCAGCAAATTGGATGGCAGCATGTGGAGATGAGAATGACAATTATGCCTTGAGACTAGGAGTTGAAGCTTTATCAAAAATATGTGTTGAGTTAGGAATTGCTATACCAGTAGGCAAAGATTCTTTGTCTATGAAAACAAAGTGGCATGAAGATGGTAAGCAACTTGAGGTGAAGAGTCCTTTGTCAGGCGTCATTACTGCTATGGCTCCAGTTGAGGATGTATCAATGGCCATAACAACTGAATTCAGTGAAAATGGTTCAAAAGATTTATATCATTTATTTTTGAATAATAAATCTAGATTAGGCGGCTCTATTTTTGAAGAAGTTACCTCTTCCAGTATTCAAAGGGTTCCAGATATTGATAATGTTCAATCATTAAAAAACCTATTTAATTCAATTCAGGAGCTAATTAAGCGAGGCTGGATCGTTGCTTTGCATGATGTTTCTGATGGAGGATTATTTACTACTCTTGCAGAATTATCATTTACTAATAAGGTTGGTTTAGAAATTTTCACTCCAGAAATTAATCAAAATGACGCTTTAATGCAATATCTCTTTTCTGAGGAAACAGGGGCTGTAGCTCAACTTCATAATGAATTTAAAGATCAAGCGTTAGATTTTTTAAAACAGATTGATATTGATTACCAAAAATGTGCAACACTGAGATCTGATGCTCAAATTTCTATTTCCTCAAGTGATAGAATTGAGTTTTCCGATTCAGTAGTAAATTTAGAAAAAATCTGGAATGAAACCTCGTATTCAATTAAATCTTCTAGAGATAACCCTGTTAGTGCAAGAGAAGAGTTTGATCTGATTGAAAGCTTTGATAATCAAGGCTTGGTTGCTAAAGACAATTTTCAATTTTCTGCCCATCTCCCTGACTTTAAAAAAAATACAAAACCTAAGGTGGCAATTTTGAGAGAGCAGGGAGTCAACGGCCAAAATGAAATGGCTGCAGCATTTATGTTGGCCGGATTCGATGCTTTTGATATTCATATGCAAGACCTTCTTGATAACCCTGATTTGCTTATAGAATTTCAAGGCTTGGCAGCTTGTGGTGGTTTTTCTTACGGAGATGTCCTGGGAGCTGGAGGAGGCTGGTCTTCAAGCATTAGTTATAACAATGCTGTAAGAGATTCGTTCGAACGCTTTTTTAATAGAGATGAAACATTTACTTTTGGCGTTTGTAATGGTTGTCAGATGTTATCAAATTTAAAGAACTTAATTCCAGGTGCTGAGAATTGGCCTGAATTTTTGTGGAATGAATCTGATCAATTTGAAGCCCGTCTGTCTCAAGTCACTATTACCCAATCCAAGTCAGTTCTCTTAGACGGCATGGAGGGATGGCAAATTCCAGTTGCTGTAGCACATGGAGAGGGTCGAGCTTCATTTCAAGGAGAGGCGCTAGCCAAACTTTCTGAGCAGAATCAAATAGCAGTTCAATTTACAGATAATAAGGGAACTATAGCCTCTTCATACCCTATAAATCCAAACGGATCTCCTGAGGGTGTTACTGGCCTTACGAATAGAGACGGAAGAGTAACTATTATGATGCCTCATCCTGAAAGAGTTTTTCGATCTCAACAACTATCTTGGAAGCCATCAAATTGGAAAGAGTATTCCCCTTGGATGCAAATATTTATTAATGCTTATAAATTTAGCCAAGGTTCTTAAACGTATTTAATTACCAAAGTTTTAAAGCTTCCTCTCTGAATGGAAATTCACCAGATTCTTCATCATCAAAATAATACTTTAATGTCTTTGTCACAGTTGGAAATGCAATTTCATCCCAAGGAATTTCATCTTTTGTAAATAACTTTACTTCAGAGCTTTCAGAAGTTGGACCAAATTTTTCATCACCCAAATTAGCTAAATAAAAAAAGTGAACTTGGCTAATATGAGTCAAGCTAAATGCTGTATAAGGGGCAATAATTTTTGGTACAGCTTGTGTTTCTTCTTTGGTTTCTCTTAACGCTCCCTCTTGAAGAGTTTCTGCATTCTCCATAAATCCTGCAGGCAAGGTCCATCGACCAAAGCGGGGTTCTATATTTCTTTTGCACAAAAGGACACGATCATCTTTGACGCATAGCGTACCAACAATTAAATTTGGATTAGTATAAAAAATTGAACCACAGGCAGAACAAATATACCGCTTTAAATTGTCATCAGCCGGAACTTTAAAATCAATTTTATCGCTTCCGCATTTTGAACAATATCTCAAAAGTGCTCCTTTCTTAGAGAATAAAATGTCGTAAGAAGTTAAACTTACGCAATGATTGAAGACATCAAGTATAAACTAAATTTGCTTAATTCTGAAAAGCCAAGTGGTCGACCTCAGGCTTCAGTTTTAATAGCTATTTTAAATTATGGAAAATTTATTAAATCTCCTGAATTAATATATACACAGCGCTCAAGTCACCTCTCAACTCATTCAGGTGAAGTAAGTTTTCCTGGAGGGAAAGCAGATGAATCAGATCCAAGTCTTTTTGGTACAGCTTTGAGAGAATCTAATGAGGAGATGAACCTTGATAGTAAAGATGTCACGAAATTAGGTAAATTAAATTATCTTATTTCTCGACATAAAATAGAGGTAAATCCTTTTGTTGCTTCTATTGATCAACCTCAAAAATTAAAACCAAATGAGGAGATACAAGAGATTTTTACTGTCCCATTAGATTTTTTACTTGATCCAGCAAACATCAAGAGAGAAATCATCGAAAGACAAGGTGGAGTATGGCAAGTGCCAACTTGGACAATAAAAGATCAAAAAATATGGGGGTTAACTGCCATGATTACAGTAAACTTTTTAAATGTATGTTTTGATGCGAATATAGAGATATTAGAAGGTTAATGTTCCATGATTATAGGTATTGATAATAAAAAATTAAAAACAGAGAATGATGATTTTTGGATCGCTCCAGATGCAACCGTGATTGGGGATGTGCAAATGGCTAGAGATACAAGTATATGGTTTCATTGCACTATCAGAGGAGACAATGAACCCATTATTTTAGGCGAAGGAACAAACATTCAAGATAATTCAGTGATCCATACAGACCCAGGATTTCCATGCACTATTGGTAAATTTGTTACAGTTGGTCATATGGCTATGCTCCATGGGTGTGAAATAGGAGATGGCTCACTTATTGGCATAGGTTCGGTTATTCTGAACGGAGCTAAAATAGGGAAAAATTGTATTATCGGAGCAAAAGCATTAATTACAGAGGGGATGGAAGTACCTGATGGTTCAATGGTCTTGGGCATTCCTGCAAAGGTTAAAAAAGAACTCACTCATGAAGAGCAAGAAATCCCATCTTTGAACGCGCATCATTACATTGAAAATTACAAAAGGTATAAAGCAGAGCTAGGTTAGTCTCATGTCAGGAAAAATAGTAAATTATTATGATGGCTCAGTAGAGTGTGAAGGCTATCTTTCGCTACCTGAATATTCAAAATCTGTGCCTTTAGTTTTGGTTGCTCACACTTGGAAAGGTAGATCTGAGTTTGAAGATCAAAAAGTGATATCAATAAATAGTTTAGGATATGCTGCCATGTCGATTGATATTTTTGGCAGCGGCATCAATGGAAGCAGCGTTGAAGAGAATCAGGCTTTAATTGAGCCTTTTATAAAAGATAGACAGTTATTTAGACAACGTCTTATCAGTGCAGTTGAGTTTGGAAAAACTATTGAGGGTGTTGATGCATCAAAAATAGCATTGATTGGATTTTGTTTTGGCGGCCTTGCGGCTATAGAGCTTGCTCGCTCAGGCTATGAGCTCTCAGGATGCGTAAGTTTTCATGGGCTGTTAAATCAATCTGATCAGCCGTTCCAAAAGGTGAATGCTAAATTATTAGTTTTACATGGAGACAAAGATCCCATGGTTTCTTCAGATCAAATCTTAGCTTTGCAGGACGAAATGACAGAATCAGATGCTGATTGGCAATTTATTAGCTATGGCAATACTTACCATGCTTTTACCAATCCCGCAGCTAACGATATTGAAATGGGAACAGTTTATAATCATGATAGTGATGAAAGATCCTGGACTGCAATGTCTAATTTTTTAGAGGAAGTTTTTAGCAATGTTAACAAGTGAACTAAGGGCTAAGTTTTTAGACTACTTCAGTAAAAATGATCATGAAGTGGTTGATTCTAGTCCTTTAATCCCAGCTAATGACGATACACTTTTATTTACTAATGCTGGGATGGTTCAATTTAAAGATGTATTTTTAGGATCTGATAAACGTCCCTACAAAAGAGCCACTACAACTCAAAGATGCATCCGCGCCGGCGGAAAACACAATGATTTAGAAAATGTGGGTTACACCTTAAGACACCACACTTTCTTTGAAATGTTGGGCAATTTTAGTTTTGGAGACTATTTTAAGGAAGAAGCAATTCAACTGGCCTGGAATTTTTTAACTCATGAGCTAAATTTGGATAAAGAAAGATTATGGATTTCTGTTTTCAGAGAAGATGATGAAGCTGCAGAAATTTGGTCATCAACAATTGGTGTTGATCCGGAGAGAATCGTTCGATTAGATGAGGAAGATAATTTTTGGTCAATGGGTGATACGGGCCCCTGCGGACCCTGCTCAGAAATTTACTATGACCATGGTGAGCAATATGAAGGCACCCCCCCTGGATCACCGGGTGATGATGGAGATAGATTTGTAGAAATTTGGAACCTAGTTTTCATGCAGTTTAATAGAGATGCCAAAGGTGAATTAACACCTCTGCCAAAGCCTTCTGTCGATACTGGCATGGGATTAGAGAGGGTTGCTGCTGTGATGCAGGGCGTGAATTCAAATTATGAAACGGATCTTTTCCTTAATCTTATTAAGGCCTCTGAGGATGCTATTCAGTCTCCTGGAGAAGCATCGCATAAAGTAATTGCAGACCATATTCGAAGTGTTAGCTTTTTAATTGCTGATGGTATAACTCCGTCGAATGAAGGCAGGGGATATGTCCTTAGAAGAATTATGCGAAGGGCTATTCGTCATGGCTATAAGCTTGGTGCCAAAAAACCATTTTTGTATTCCTTGGTGAAGTCATTAGTAAGAGAGATGGAGTCTGCATTCCCAATGCTTGCTTCCAACCAAAAACAAATTGAAGAAATTATTCACAATGAAGAGAATAAGTTTCTTGAAACTTTAGATAAAGGGATTGAAATTTTAGAGAAAGAAATTGCTAACATGGATTCTAAGGTTATTCCTGGCGATGTTGTGTTCAAACTTCATGATACGTATGGGTTCCCTTTTGATCTAACCGCAGATATTGCCCGTGAACAAGATTTAAAGTTGGATGAAGCAGGTTTTAATCAATGTATGGAAGAGCAAGTAAAAAATTCGAAATCAGCCAGTAAGTTCAAAGGCACTCAATTAGACTTGTCCTCAATTGATGAAACCAAATTTCTTGGCTATGACAGGTTAAATGCTGAAGGTAAGATTTTGGGTTTATGGAATGATGATCTGCTAGTAGATTCTGCAACTTCTGATAAAGAATATTTTCTTGCATTAGATCAAACTCCTTTTTATGCAGAATCAGGAGGCCAGGTTGGAGATCAGGGAGAATTTTCTAGCTCTAGTGGAAGTGGACAGATATTAGATTGTATTAAACAGGGAAAAATCTTTCTACACACAATTAAGTTGGATGAGGGTACAGTTAAATCTGGTGACTCGTTAAAACTTGCAGTTGCATCTGATAAGAGGGCTTCAGCAGCCTCTAATCATTCTGCAACTCACCTAATGCATGCTGCCTTGAAACATGTTCTTGGAGGTCATGTTGAGCAAAAAGGGTCACTGGTAGATGCCTCAAAGCTACGTTTTGATTTTTCTCATCCTAAAGCAGTAACAAAAGATGAGATTAAACAAATAGAATTACTAGTTAATCAACACACCTTAAACAATGCTGAAGTAAAAACTGAATTAATGAAGCTTGATGATGCAATAGCATCTGGTGCTGAGGCAATGTTTGGAGAAAAATACGATGATGAGGTTAGAGTTTTATCAATGAGTGATGGTTTCTCAGTAGAGCTTTGCGGTGGAACCCACGTTGCCAGGACCGGTGATATTGGCATGTTTGTGATTCTAAGTGAATCCAGTGTTTCATCAGGAGTGCGAAGAATTGAAGCCGTCACTGGTGCTAAGGCAGTAGAGCTAGCACTCGAGATACGATCTCAACTGCAAGATGTTCAAGGGATATTAAATGTTGGAGCTTCGCAGGTTAGCTCCAAAGTTGAAGATTTGGTTAAAGAAAATAAATCCTTAAAAAAAGGGAATAAAAGTAAAGCAAAATCTTCAGTGGATCTTAAAGAAGTAATACATAAAATTAAGAACCTTGATTTAGTTTTGATAGAGGCAGATACGCAAAATATCCAAGATTTAAGGAAGCTAGTTGATAGCTCTAAAAAAGACCAATCCCAGAGATGTGTTTTAATCTTGAGCCACCAAGACTCTAAAGTTGTGATGGTTTGTGGAGTGACTGATGATATTCAAGAATCATTGAGCGCCAATGATGTTATTCAAGCAATCGCTAAGGCCTCTGATGGAAAAGGCGGTGGTCGCAAGGATTTTGCTCAGGGAGCAGGCGTAGCTGATAATTTTGAAGAATTTGTTAATTCTATTCCTGATATCGTACAATCCATCGCTTAATCTTTAAGCATTAATGATGGAAACAATAGTATTAAAATTTGGCGGTACCTCGGTTGGGTCGACTGACAGAATATCTGCTGTTGCTGATTTAATTAAAACTGCATGCGAGGAAGCTTCACCGGTTGTTGTAGTTTCTGCGATGAGTGGAGAAACAAATCGTCTAATTGATTTAGCTAAATCCTTTGGGACTGAACCCAATAAAAGAGAGTTTGATGCATTGGTTTCAACTGGCGAGCAGGTTAGCGCCTCCTTGGTTTCCATTGCCTTGAATCAATTAGGTTTAAAAGCCAAATCGTTATCTGCTGCTCAATTTGGTATGAAGACCACTTCTAATTTTTCGCGAGCAAAAATCCTTGATTTAGATAAAGATGTTATTTTCAAAACCATTGAAGACGGCTATATCCCAATTATTACTGGATTTCAGGGCGTCAATAATGACGGAGACACCACTACTATGGGAAGAGGTGGAAGCGATACCACTGCAGTAGCAATAGCCGCTTCAATTAAAGCTAAGCGGTGTGATATCTATACCGATGTTGATGGTATCTATACAACAGACCCTAGAATTGTTCCAAATGCAAAAAAACTTGATTCAATCAGCATGGAGGAAATGTTGGAACTAGCAGGTCAGGGTGCTAAAGTTATGCAAATACGTGCGGTTGAGTTTGCGAACAAATACAAGGTTCTAGTAAGAGTTTTATCAAGTTTTGAACCAGGCTCTGGAACGCTTATTTTACAGGAGGAAGAGGGAATGGAAGATGCTGTGATTACGGGTATAGCCTCGCAAAAAGATCAGACAAAATTTACTTTGCATGGAGTCGGTGATACTCCCGGAATTGCCTCTGGTATTTTAAGCCCAGTTAGCGATGCAGGCATTGAAGTAGATGTTATTGTTCAAAATGTGAGCGTTTCTGGAAAAACAGATTTTACTTTTACAGTTGGAAATGCTGATAGAGCTGAGGTTGAATCAGTTTTAAGAACAAAAATGCAAGGCATTTCATACGATGAATTAATTATCGATGAAGGCATCGGCAAGGTTTCTTTGGTCGGCGTTGGCATGCGCTCCCATGCCGGAATTGCAAGCACTGCATTCAATGCATTGGCAGACGCCGGTATAAATATTCAAATGATCAGCACTTCAGAAATTAAAATTACAATTGTTATCTCAGGTGACCAGCTTGAAGAAGCAGTCAAAACTTTGCATTCAGCATTTAATTTAGGAGATTAATGTACGACTTAATATTAAAAAATGGGACTCTTATCAATGAAGGGAGAATTTTTGAATCCGATATAGCAATCAAAGGAGATAGAATTGAGAAAATTGCATCTTCGATAGATGCAGAATCTAAAAGCACTGTTGACCTCAAAGGTAAATATGTAATCCCAGGACTAATTGATGATCAAGTTCATTTTAGAGAGCCTGGTTTAACTCATAAAGGTGAAATTGCTACAGAATCAAAAGCTGGTCTTGCGGGAGGGGTTACAAGTTACTTTGAGATGCCTAATGTTAATCCAACCACCACAACGAATGAGAATTTGACGAAAAAATTTCAGCTAGCCAGTACAAGATCTGTTTCAAATTACTCGTTTCATCTTGGAGCAAGTAATACCAATATTGAAGAAATCAAAAAAGCAGATATTCATCAAGCTGCAGGATTGAAAGTCTTTATGGGCGCTTCAACTGGCCACATGTTGGTAGATGACTTGGATGCATTAGACGATATTTTTCATTATTCCCCATTGATAGTTGTAACTCACTGTGAGGATCAAAAGACAGTCGAAAGAAATGAGCAACTATTTCATGAGAAGTATGGTGAAGGGGTTTCTCCTGAGCACCATCATTTAATTCGGGACGTTGAAAGTTGTTATATCTCTAGTTCTTTGGCAGTCAGCTTAGCAAAAAAATATGATGCAGATCTTCATGTATTTCATTTAACCACTGAAAAAGAAATGGAGTTATTTTCTGCTGGTGAGGCTGACCAAAAGAAGATTACCGCAGAAGTTTGTGTGCATCACATGTATTTTAATGACTCATATTATGCTGAGCTTGGAAACCAAATTAAATGCAATCCATCCATTAAACAAGAATCAGACCGTCAGGCGCTAATCAAAGCACTTCTAGAAAACAAAATTGATATTATCGCCACGGATCATGCTCCTCATACATGGGAGGAAAAGAGCAGAGCTTATACCGAAGCTCCAGCTGGTTTGCCCCTAGTTCAGCATGGCCTTCAGATTTTAATGGATCTTTATCATCAGGATGTTTTATCTCT
Source organism: uncultured SAR86 cluster bacterium (assembly GCA_902595065.1). Classification (GTDB taxonomy): domain Bacteria; phylum Pseudomonadota; class Gammaproteobacteria; order Magnimaribacterales; family D2472; genus D2472. The sequence goes on along the minus strand of CACJOM010000001.1, from coordinate 59,774 downwards.
TGAAACCATTGTTGAAAAGACAAGCCACAATATAGCCAAAAGATTTCAAGTAAAAGACAGGGGCTATATCAAAGAGGGGTATTATGCTGATTTAGCAATCTTAGATCATGAAAAGCCCTATGAAGTTTCCAAAGAAAATATTTTGTATAAGTGTGGATGGTCTCCATTTGAAGGACACAGTTTCAAATCTTCAATCTTTATGACCATTGTTAATGGCAATATTGCTTTTCAAGATGGCACGGTGACTAAGGATCTGCCTTTTGGCATGCAAATAGAATTCGATAGATAGTATTATTTTCTTGTTTTAAAGCGTTATAATTCCTGTCCAAATTCGGAGAGTTGGCTGAGTGGTCGAAAGCGCCTCCCTGCTAAGGAGGTATATGGGTTTACTGTATCGAGGGTTCGAATCCCTCACTCTCCGCCAGTTCTAAATCTCTTTTTCCATTCGGACCATTGGTACTGTTTTACCAGAATTTGTCTTATAAAGAACATTCTCGATTCGCTTATATCCCTGCGTTTCATAGAGAAGTATTCCAGACTGAGTAGCCATAAGCTCACATTTTCTAAACCCAAGATTTTTTGCAGCCTCTTCGCCTAAGCTCATTACCAATGAACCAACACCTTTTCTTATCCAATCAGGATGTGTATACATAGCTCTTATGCGAGCAGAATCTTTTTTAGGATCAAGAAATTGATCGTCTCTGTTAGGCGTATGATTGCCACCAAATAAAGTTTCTCTATTGCTCCATCCACCACATCCAATAAATATGTCTTTGCTGAAGATCATGAAATATGTTCCATCTTTTATTAGTTGATCGTCTAAACCCATACTATCAAAAGAGGCTTCTAATTGATCTGTTGTAAGCAGTGGACCTAGTAGCTGATCAATCGAAAGTTTCATTAATTTTTCAATGACTGGAATATCATTAAAAGTTGCGATTCTGTGAGTAAACTCATTCATATTTTTGTATTTTAATATCCATGATTATTATAGTAACTGTTAGAATCTTTTATTAAATTTCTCCTATCTTAAAATTATATGAGCCGATCAAATTCTAAGAATCCTGCGTCTGCATTTGATGATACGCTTGAAGATATTTTGCAGTTACTTGAGGAGGATACTCAGCATTTTATCTATCTAACCGGCGCAGCAGGCACTGGGAAGACAACTCTGATTGAGCGAGTAAAGGATGAGTGCTTATTAAAAAAAATGGTTGTAGCTCCAACTGGAGTTGCAGCATTAAATATTGGTGGCAGCACGATTAATTCAGCATTTAGAATTGGTTTTGATACTTTTCCTGTCATCCAGGAATCAAAAGATCCACGCTTTAAAAAATTACTAAAAAATTTAGAGCTATTAATTATTGATGAAATTTCTATGGTTCGAGCGCCCATGCTTGATGCTATTTCTGAAACCCTTCAAATACATCGTAGTTCATCCAAGCCATTTGGAGGTATACATGTGCTTGCTTGCGGTGATTTGTTTCAGCTACCACCTGTGGTGAAGGAGAATGAAGAAACTGCAATTTTTGAGAGATATGAATCGGTATATTTTTTTAGCGCAAATAACTTTCAAGCGATTGAGAAACCCTCATTTTTTGAACTAGTCAGCTCTTTTAGACAGCAGGATGATAAAGAGTTTTATGATTTACTGAACAATGTTCGTCTTGGGCAAAACCTTGAAGAGTCTATTAAGATTATCAATCAGACTTGTCATAATCCAGAGTTTGATACCGAGTCCTCGTTGATTATTACTTCAAGAAAGTACCGCGCAGAACAAATCAATGAAGAAATGTTGAATTTAATCGATGGTCCCGTAACTGCAGCTAAATCAAAAGAGCAAGGCGAGTTAAATGAAAATGATCTCCCTGCTCCCAGAGAACTTCGCGTTAAAGAGGATGCCAAAGTCATGTTTATTAAAAACGATCCAGATGGCAGATGGGTCAATGGAACCATAGGCGTTGTCATTGATTGCTCTGATAAAAATAAAAAAGTCATCAAGGTAAAAGTTGGCAGTGATGTATTTAAGGTTAAGCGTGAAGAATGGAATAAAGTGAGATATGTTTATGATGAATTTAATGATGAAATGGAAGAAGAAATTGTCTCATCATTCAAGCAATTTCCTCTTAAATTGGGTTGGGCAGTGACCATACATAAGGCTCAAGGTCTTACTTTGGAGAGTTGTTCTGTAGATTTGGGTGATGGGGCCTTTGCAACAGGGCAGGCATATGTAGCATTAAGTCGATGCAAAACTTTAGAGTCTTTAAATTTGTACCGTGAGTTAAAAGTTAGGGATGCGCTTGTTGATCCTGATATACAAGATTTTCATGCAGAATATTTTGGATAGCTCTACAATAAGAATTTAAATCTTAAAATTAAATTAATGGAAAACTTTATAAATGATCTTGCTGGATTCGTGTGGACATGGAATGTTCCCATCTTAGTTGGATCTGGAATTTTTTTCTTACTTTATTCAAAGTTAACCCCATTTAAATATTTAAAGCATGCTTTTGAATTAATTTTGGGCAGACATTCTAAACAAGATGATGTTGGTGATGTTACTCATTTTCAAGCTTTAACAACTGCTTTATCTGGAACTATTGGTTTAGGTAACATTGCTGGAGTGGCCATCGCAATTCAGTTAGCTGGACCAGGCGCAATCTTTTGGATGTGGCTCACTGCAATTGTTGGTATTGCAACTAAATTTTTTACTTGCACCTTATCCGTCATGTACAGAGATGTTGCAGAGGATGGGACAGTTCGTGGGGGTCCAATGTACGTTATTAAAAATGCACTTCCTCAATCAATGATGCCTTTAGCATACTTTTTTGCTGCTGCCGGATTAATTGGAGCTCTTCCAGGTTTTCAGAGCAATCAATTGGTTCAAATTATGGGCGATCTTCCTATGTTTCAATTTGATAATTTCAATTTGATAGCCGGAATAGTTTTAGCTGGAGTCACTGGAGCAATTATTCTTGGTGGATTGATTAGGATTGCTAAAGTTTCTGAGTGGTTGGTTCCTACAATGAGTTTGTTGTATTTTGGTTCAGTGTTGATTGCATTGATATTGAATTTTGATTCTATCATCCCAGCATTCAAAATTATTATTGAAGATGCTTTTACAGGTTCTGCAGTTGCTGGAGGTAGTGTTATTGCCGTAATAATTATGGGAGTTAGGAGAGGAGCACATTCAAATGAGGCTGGAATAGGAACTGAAACACTTGTGCATGGTTCTGCCAAGACATCTGATCCGGTCAAACAGGGCCTAGTTGCAATGCTGGGACCAATCTTTGATACATTGATTATGTGCACCTCTACCGCTTTGCTAATTATTATTTCAGGAGTTTGGCTTGCCTCAGATTCAACGGGCGTAACTTTAACTGCTGAAGCATTTAGCGCTCTTCTTGGTCCCTTAGGTTATGCAGTATTATTTATATGTGTTGTGAGTTTTGGAGCCAGCACAATCTTCACATATTCATTTTATGGTTCAGCTTGCTCTCAGTTCCTGTTTGGAGAAAAGGGAGTAAAAATTTATCAATGGGTCATTATATTATTTGTGATTGTTTTTGCCGTTATACCAATTGAGGCAGCAATAAATGTTATCGATATATCGTTTGCTTTAATGGCTATACCTACATTAATTTCCTCAGTTTGGCTGGCGCCAAAAGTCATTGAGAAGGCTAGAGATTATTTTGCTGCATTAGAGAAAATCCCTTCAAATTCTTGATTTATAAATCTTTAATAATTTCTCTAGCTGCATTTTTTCCTGGCAGGCCGGTTACTCCACCCCCAGGATGAGTTCCTGAACCGCACATATACAATGATTTTAAGGGTCCTCGATAGTTTCCATAGTTCATTAATGGCCTAGCTGCCCACATTTGATCAAGAGACATTTGTCCGTGCATTATGTCACCGCCAATCAATCCAAATTTTTCTTCTAAATCCAATGGGGACAAAATCATCATTCCTAAAATGGATTCTCTAAAATTAGGAGCATGTTTTGTAACAGTTTCAATAACAGTATCTGCAGCAGCCAAACGATGATCGTGCCAAGAACTTCCATCAGGCAAAGTTGGAGAGAATTGTTGGCAAAACAGTGAAGCAACGTGTTTACCCTCAGGAGCAAGGGTATTGTCCATCGTAGATGGTATTAGCATTTCTACAATTGGTGCCGAAGACCAACCATGAGATTTAGCGTCAATGTAAGCTTTATCCATGTAGTCCAATGTTGGGGCGATTACAATACCGCTTTGATGATGTTCAGCCACTTCTTTACCAGGCAGAGAAGAAAAATCTGGCAATTCAGAAAGAGCAACATTCATCCTAAAAGTTCCAGATCCACACTTATAGCCATCCATACTGCGATTAAATTCTGGATCGAGATCATTTTTCGATATTAACTTTTTGTAAAGTAATTTTGGATTGAGATTAGAAACGATTTTCTTAGCTTTAATATAATTTCCACTATCAAGTTGAATGCCTACAGCAGCACCATTCTCAACAATCACCCGATCCACAGACGCATCTGTAAAAATCTTAACTCCCATATCATTGCATGCTTTTTGCATTGCTTGAGTGATTGCGCCCATGCCACCGATTGCATGACCCCATGCTCCTTTTTCTCCGTCAACTTCACCAAAGACATGATGCAATAAAACATAGGCTGAACCTGGCGTGTCAGGACTGGCAAAATTTCCAACTATTGAATCAAAACCAAATGCAGCTTTAATATGCTCATTTTCAAACCATGAATCAAGAAATGAGCGAGCGCTTTTCGTAAATAGATCATATACATCCCTGTGCACTTGATTACCTTTAGTAGCTATGGGCCAAAGTTGCAAAGCAGCATTTAAAGCAGCCCTTAAACCTTGCTTCGGATTTGGTGGTGTCTTAATAGAAAGGTCTCTGAGAACATCTGCAACTGCTTCAATTCGATCATAATACTCAGGTAATCGAGCAGCATCCTTTTCAGAAAATCTTTTGAATTCATTTTGTGTTCTCTCTAAGCCACCGCCTAGCTTTAAATAATTTGCTTCATTTATAGGCAGAAAATTTGAAATAGGACGCTTCACAATCTCTAAACCATATTCCTTAAGATTCATGTCTTTGATGATTTCTGGATTTAACAAACTGACTGTGTAGCTTGCGACTGAGTTTTTGAACCCAGGATGAAACTCCTCAGTAACTGCTGCGCCCCCAACAATCGATCTTTTTTCGTAGACATTAACTTTCAAGCCTTTTTTTGCCAAATAATATGCGCAGACTAAACCATTATGTCCTCCGCCAATAATAATGATATCTAAAGAATTTTGTGAATTATGCATAAGTAAATTATACCTTTGTATGAATATTACTTATAAATAATGTATATTAAACTTGAAAAACAATTTTTTTATTTGAGGTAAAAATACAATGAAAACAAAATTTAAAACGGTTTTGCTATCTGTACCTTTTTTATTTGTAATTTCATGCTCAAATTCAGATGAGGTACAGGAATCTAAAGTGACTTGGGATGCAACCAATTACACTATGTACAACGAGTTTATGCAGTGCACCGCAGGAGAGGATTACAGCCAAGAAGCTCTTGATGCCATGATTGACTCATGGAGAAGTCTTGGATTATCAGAATCCTTGCTTGGAGGTTGGGGTTATGTATCAGTGTCTCCACAAGAGAGTTCCTTCAATAATTACTGGGAATTAAGTTGGTCTTCAAAAGAAGAGGCTGATGCAGCTTGGGAGCAGTGGGTTGCCAATGAAGATGCAATAGCATGGAGTGAGCAGAACTCTAAAGTCCTTGAATGTGATGGCGAAAATAGGGATGGTTATGATTTTATTTTTCCATATGATCCCTATGCTTTTGGTGAATCTCCAGAAGATGGTTCTTTTGCTGCAGCATTCAGTCCATGCACATTGAATGAGGGTATGGGACAAGAAGATCTCAATAATGCGTTGATTAGCTACAATGCTTGGCTTGATGGAATTGATCAATCTGCAGTATCTGGTTTTTATGCTTATGGCTTATATATCCCAGAGGATGAAACGCAGGAAGAAGATTTCTGGTTTGGAAATTTTCATGAAAACCTAGAAAGCATGAATCAAGGCAATGAACTATGGGAAGCGACAGGTGGGAAGGCAAAAGCTGAATTAGAATCTGTTAGCACATGTGGAGCGCCTGAAATATCTAAAGGTCAGGTATTCTACGACCCAGCAAAGCCAGATTTTTCTTAGTTTTGTAACTTAAAAAGCTGCATTTGCAGCTTTTTTATGGCGAGATAGGTTTTAAATCTTTAAAAATATCAATTTCTTCAAATTGTTCAAGCATGCTTTGTGAAATTGAAATTAATGATTGATGCTGACCACTGGAATCCAATTTTTCTTCTATGATGCAACCAGAATCAAATAATCTTGAGCGAACTGCTGCTTGAATAGGAGAGAATTGAACCCATCCATACAACAGATTTCCGAATAGGCTCTCAGAAACTGTATTTTTTAAATCTTCAAGACCTTCACCAGTCTCACTTGATATTTTGACCTCAGGATGAAGATTATTTGCAGGCCATATTTCTTCACTCTTAATCAAATCAATTTTATTCAAGGCTCTAATTTGAGGCATAGAAGTAACGCCTAATTCCTCTAAGATTAAATCTACTTCTTTAATTTTAATATCTCTATTTGGATCTGCAGCATCAATAACATGAATTAAAAGATCGGCAGAGGCTAAATCATCTAGAGTAGCTTTGAATGATTCAACTAATTTTGTTGGAAGGTTTGATATAAATCCTACAGTGTCAGAAAAAAGAACTGTTTCTAGGGTTTTAAATTTGACATCAGCTTTTCTTGTGGTTGTGTCCAAAGTTGCAAATAACTTATCCTCAGCTTGCAGGCCACCTCTTGTAAGTATGTTAAATAGGGAGGTTTTGCCGGCATTTGTATAACCAACCAAAGCCACGAGTTTATTGCTACCTTTTTTTCTTGAGTATCTATTTAAATTTTTTTGATTATGCTGTTTATCTAATTTTTTTTTGAGTTGTTTAATTCTATTCCCAATTAATCTTCTGTCAGTTTCAAGTTGAGTTTCTCCTGGGCCTCTTAATCCAATACCACCTTTTTGCCTCTCAAGGTGACTCCAACCTCTTACCAATCGAGTTGAAAGGAAGCTCAGCTGAGCAAGTTCAACTTGCAGTTTTCCAATATCACTCTGAGCTCTTGCTGCAAAAATATCTAAGATCAACCCAGTTCTATCAAGCACCCTTGCACATAATAATTTTTCTAAATTTCTCTCTTGTGAAGGAGAAAGTTCGCAATCCAAAACAACCAATTTAATATTCTCAGATTCAGCAATATCTTTCAGTTCATTAGCTTTACCTTTGGTAAGAAAATGACTTGCAGATACAAAATTTTGTTTGGAGAAAAGGTGATGCTCAACTTTTAGTCCAGAGGATCGAGCGAGCTCAATAAATTCACTGGAATTGAATTGCTCAAGATCATTTTGATTTGATGTTCGCAAATCAATTGAAACTATTATTGCTCTCAGATCAGTTGGGGCAGAAGTTTTTTCCAAATTAAGTTAGTTGAGTTATCGCTTAAGTACTTTTGTAAAAGTTATGGAGTGTGTGCTGGTTCCGTCTCGTCTAAATTTTGATAGTTCTTGATATTCAGGGTCATTGAACCAATTAGACGCATCCTCCTCAGTAGCAAATCCAAATAATATTACTCGACCTTTTAAAGGTGAGTCTCCCTCCAAATGCTTCGGGGTATCATCAAAAGTGATAAATGAGCCATTATGCTTCTTTAAAATAGGAAAAAAACCTTTTTCATACTTTCTGTATTCATCAGCATCGGTTATTTCAAGATTTGCTATTGCAATGATTTCAAGTTCTATCATTTATTTTCCATTTAAAAAATTTAATTGTACGAAATATCAATATAAAAACATAACTTTTAATTTGCAAATTCGTTTCTATTTCTACACAATCCCTTCTTTTAATTATCAAATAAAAAATGAAAGATTTATTTCCATATGTAGGTAAAACCGTAACAGTTACTAAAGATATGTGTGATTTCAATGGTCATATGAATGTTAATTATATAAAAGAAGTTTTTGAACAAGCTTGGGATTTTGCCAACGAGGAGTTTGGCTTAAATGAAGAATATTTAAAAAGTGGATTTTCTAGTTTTACTCTAGAAGATAATTATAGATTTCAAAAAGAATTCCTTTTAGGAGATAAGATTTTCCCAGCATTCAGATTATTTAATGTGAATGAAAAGCTTTACCACATGATCGGAGCCTTATTTGATAAGGATGGAGTTATTTCTGCCATGTATGAAACAGTTGAAGGTCATATTGATATGAAGGTAAGAAAAATTGCACCAATGGACCCAGATAGGCTTGCTAGGGTTGTAGCAATTAAGAAAGCTCATGATTTAACTGGTGATGTACCCTATGAAATACGGCTTAAAATTAGAGACTTATAAACAAAAGATCAGGAGAATTTATGAATAATAAATATTCACTTATCACTGGAGGAACTGCTGGAATAGGCCTTGATATAGCCAAGGAGCTTGCTAAGCGAGGCCATAACATTCTTCTGACTGCAAGACGGGAAGCAAGGTTAAAAGAAATCTCTGCCTCTATCAAAGAAGAATTCAATGTTGACTGTAATTATATTGCTGCTGATCTAGCTGATGCTTCAGCCCCAGAGATGATCTATAACTTTTGCTCTGAAAAAAACTATATTGTTGACATTTTGGTAAATAATGCTGGCTACAGCATTAATAAAAAATTTCATGAAACTGGTGAAGATGAGGAAGAGAAATTTTTAAGAGTCTTAGGAATAGCAATAGTCGCTCTTACTAAAAAATTTATTCCAAGTATGTTAGAGCAAAAGCATGGAAAAATAATGATGGTCTCTTCGCTCGCTTCATTTGCCCCGCCATCATCTGGTTGGGGTGCTCTTTATGGCCCGATTAAAACCTTTGTAAATAGATTTGGAGATGCCATAAATATTAATTATCGTTCTCAAGGAATTACTGCTACTAATGTATGTCCAGGGTTTACTGTTACAGAATTTCATACAGCTAGCGGCATGCAAGATGCTATGGATAAGGTGCCAGCTTTTATGAAAAAAGACTCAGAAACTGTTGCAATTGGTGCAGTTCAAGCAATGATGAAAGGAAGAAGTGTTTGGGTGCCTGGAATGCTAAATAAACTATTAGCATTTCTTTGCAATATATTGCCCACCAGTATTGTTATCAAAATGAGCTCACGCTTGGCCGGTGGTCGCTATGAATGAACCTATAAATATTTCAGAAAAAAGGATTTTACCAACATTTTTATTATTTATTGTCTTATCTTGGCCTTTTGGAGCTCATAGATTTTTTTTGAGACGTTATGCGTCTGCTATTCTATTTATTATCACAATAGGCGGTTGTGGTATTTGGTGGATAATAGATTTTATTTTAATAGTCACTGGCTCCATGAAAGATGACGAAGGAAAGCTTGTAAAGCTCTGGGTAGATTAGACTTGATTTAGTATTGAATCAGCAACAAAAGCATTATCTTTTCTTTCTTGTCCAAATGTTGATACAGGCCCGTGACCAGAAATAAATAAAATCTCCTCTCCTAGAGGCCAAAGCTTATTAGTAATGGAGTTCAATAGATCTTGATGGTTGCCTCTAGGCAAATCGGTTCTTCCAATAGACCCACGAAATAAAACATCTCCAACTGCAGCTAGCTTTGATTCAGGATGATAAAAAACAATATGTCCTGGTGTATGTCCTGGACAAAAAATAACCTTCAAAGTTTCATTGCCCAATTCCACCTCATCACCATCTTCAAGCCATCTGTCCGGAGTGCAGTTTTGAGCTTGCATACCAAACATCTTTCCTTGGGATTCAAGTGATTCAAGTAAAAATAAATCCTCCCGGTGTGGACCCTCAATCTTTAAGGAAAGCATATTTGCAAGTTCAGAGGCTGCACCTGCATGATCTGCATGACCATGGGTTAGAAAAATTTTTTCAGGGATTAGGTCATTTTCTTTTGCTGCACCTAAAAGAATATCTATGTCACCACCTGGATCAATGAAGGCGCATTTTTTTGATTCTTCGCAAAATAAAATAGGTGCATTTTGTTGAAATGGTGTTACCGGATGAATTAATGCTTTGATCAGTGACATCTGCCTATTTTATATAATTTCTGCTTGAGAATGGATACTTTTACAGTTTTCATGATAGTTCGTAATTAATAGATGAATAATTATGTATAAATAAATTGAATGATAGAATTAATAATGGAAACATAAGATATTGATGTATTTTTTTATTGAGGGAGAAAAATGAAAATCCAATCCTTAAGCTATTTACTCATTGAGACCACCAATCTTCAGGAATGGGCTATTTATGCAAAAGATGTAGTCGGTTTAATGAAAAATGATTCTCTCAGCGATGAGCAAAATCTTTATCTTCGAATGGATGAAAAATCTTTTAGATTTCATATTACTCTTGGTGATTCAAAGAGGTTTCTTGTAGCTGGTTTTTCTTTAGCAGATAAAGCAGCTTTTGATGATGCTAAAAGCGAGCTAGATCAAGCCAATATTGATTATGAAGATCTGGGAGATGAGACAGCAACACTAAGATGTGTTGAGGAATGTATTGCTCTTAGCGATCCTGCTGGTAACAGACTTGAACTCTCCTATGGCAGCAAAGATTCATCCGAACCGTTTTTATCAACGCAAGATATTAAAGGCTTCATTACAGAGGGTCTTGGCTTTGGGCATGTAGTTTTTGCAGCGCCAGATTTAGAGCCTACGCATAGATTTTACATAGATGTCTTGGGTTTTGGAGATTCTGATTATATGAATTTTCCAATGGGACCTGCTCCAGATGCGCCTGAAGTTAAATTAAACTTTATGCATTGTGATAATCCCAGACATCATACGGTTGCGTTGTATGAATCTCCAATTCCACCATCTGGACTAATACATACAATGGTAGAGGTTAATAATATTGATGAGGTTGGCCATGGTCTAGATAGAGCCATGCAAAATAATATCCATATTTCTTCTTCTTTAGGAAGACACTCAAATGACATGATGGTTTCATTTTATATGCAAACTCCATCAGGCTTTGATCTAGAGTTTGGTTATGATGGATGGCAAGTTGATTGGGACAATTTTGAGACACAAAAGAGTAAGATTCCAAGTTTCTGGGGTCATGCTTTCTCACCGCCAGAGCATTAGAAATGAATAAGATAGTTTCTTACAAAGATGTAGTTGATCAGCTATCAGATGGAATGATTATTGGAATCGGAGGCTGGGGCGCTCGCAGAAAACCCATGTCTTTAATTAGAGAAATTTGCCAATCAGATCTCAAGGATCTTACTGTAGTTAGTTACGGGGGGCCCGATGTAGGATTATTATGCGCGCATAAAAAAATTAAAAAATTAATTTTTGGTTTTGTTTCTTTAGATATGATTCCTCTAGAAGCTCATTTTCGTTTAGCGCGACAAAATAATGAAATTGATGTTATGGAATTAGATGAGGGAATGGTGCAGTGGGGCCTTCGAGCTGCAGCTATGAATTTACCGTTTTTACCAACTAGGGTTGGGCTAGGAACAGATGTCTTAACTTCCAATCCAGAGTTAAAACTTACAAAATCGCCGTATGCTGATGCTGAAGAGCTTGTTGCCATGCCGGCTCTTAACCTTGACGTTGCTCTACTGCATGTAAACAAGTCTGATGAAAAGGGTAATACACAAATAATTGGACCTGACCCATTTTTTGATGAACTGTTTGCAAGAGCTGCTAAGAAAACATTTATTTCTTCAGAAGAGGTTGTATCAACATCAGAGTTAGGCGGCAAGGATGGCGCTATATTTAATAGATTTGAAAGAAGTTTGGTTACTGGAGTTTTACATTCTCCTTGTGGAGCCCATCCAACATCATGCGCGCCTAATTATGGTTTTGATTTGAATCATCTAAAAGAATACTCAGATGCAGCAAAATCTTTTGATGATTACAGATCTAAATATCTCAATAAAACTCACGAGGAGTATGTTGACACTGTTGGCGGCTCTGAAGCAATCCAAAAAATACCTTTACCACAATTTTAAAATGTCAGACTCAATCTCATTAGCAGAAATTTGCATTAGCGCATCTTCCAAAGCATGGGAGGGGGAAGGAGAAATCCTTGCAACTGGCATTGGTTTAATTCCCAGAATTGCTGCAGGGCTTGCAAAGCTAACTCATAATCCAGATTTAATGATGACAGATGGTGAAACTTATCTAATCTCTGAGCCAGTACCAATGGGTAAAAGAGATACAACTCATGATCAAGTAGAAGGGTATATGAGTTACAGCAGGGTATTTGAGAATCTTTGGGGAGGTAAGAGGCATGCTATGGTCACTCCAACGCAAATAGATTCATTTGGACAAACCAATATTAGCGCCATCGGTGATTACAATTCCCCAAAGGTTCAGTTACTTGGTGTGAGGGGATTTCCAGGAAATTTTATCAATCACAAAAATTCAATTTTTATTCCCAGTCATTCTTTAAAAACTTTTATAAAAGGCAATGTCGATATGGTCTCTGGAATGGGTTATCAGAATAAAGAGCTATCAAATGGAAAGTTTGAAATTAAACTTGTGGTTTCAAACCTTGGCGTGTTTGATTTTAATGGCAAAAATAATAACCTTCAGTTACTCAGCCTGCATCCAGGTGTAAGTGTTGATGATGTTGTTAAAAATACCGGCTTCAACGTAATGATTAAATCAGATGAGCTTACCCCAATGCCTTCTGAGGAGGAGCTTATTTTCATAAGAGAAGTTCTTGATCCTCAAGGTATTCGCAATTCAATTTTTGGAGAATAAAAAATATGCCTAGAACTAAACCTACAATTACATATAAAAAGAAAGATGAAATTGCCATCATTTCTATGAACAGGCCTGAATACAACAATGCTCAAAATGGCAAGATGACTTATGACCTAGATAAAGCCTTCAAAAGAGCAATCGATGATGATGGAGTTAAGGTTATTGTTCTTAAAGGTAATGGAAAGCATTTTTCTGCCGGCCATGATATTGGAACTCCAGGGAGAGATGTTGATGTGGAATATGATCGAAAATCTATGTGGTATGACCATACAAACAAGCCTGGCGGAGAGTTTTGGTATGTCAGAGAGCAAGAAGTGTACTTGAACATGTGTAGACGATGGAGAGATATGCCTAAACCAACCATTGCTATGGTGCATGGTGCTTGTGTTGCAGGGGGGTGCATGCTGGCGTGGGTATGTGATCTTATTATTGCATCTGAGGATGCTTTTTTTGCTGATCCAGTTGTCCGTATGGGAATTCCAGGGGTTGAATATTTTGCGCATCCATATGAGTTAAATCCTAGAATCGCAAAAGAATTCCTATTTCTTGGTGAGAGAATGTCTTCATCAAGAGCTTATGAAATGGGTATGGTTAACAAGGTCGTTCCTATGGAGAATCTTGAATCAACTGTTATGGAGATGGCCAAAAAAATATCTGCAATGCCTAGACTAGGATTAACTTTAACAAAACAAGCCATTAATCATGTCGAAGACCTTCAAGGCAAACGCAATGGAATGGAAGCTGCTTTTGCATGGCATCATTTTTCTCATGCGCATAATGATTTAACTACTGGTAATGTTTTATCAGGTTTTGACGCAAAGAAGATGGCCAAATCTCAGCGCACTAAAACCAAAAAAACTTCTTCAAAAAAAACAGCAGCAAAAAAGCCTGCTGCAAAAAAGAACAGAAAATAGAAGAGCAATATTATTAATAGATTAACTGACATTTTAGGCTGCGATTATCCGATTATTCAAACAGCAATGGGTTGGGTAGCTATGCCTCAGTTAGTTGCTGCAACTTCAAATGCTGGTGCCTTTGGATTCTTAGCTTTAGCTACCGCAGGACCTCATGAAGCAATTGAAATGATAGATGAAACAATGAGCTTGACGAACAAACCCTTTGGTATAAATTTTCACATGTTTCAACCTGGTGCTGATGAGATAGTCCAAGCGGTTTTGGATAAAAACATTAAAGCCGTTAGCTATTCAAGATCTCCAACGCCAGATTATATAAAAGCCTTTAAACAACAGGGGATTATCTGTATACCAACTGTTGGCGCACTTAAACATGCAATTAAGGCCGAACAGCTAGGTGCTGATGCTCTTGTTATACAAGGTTCAGAAGGAGGCGGTCATACTGGATCAACGCCCACAACCTTGCTGCTTAGTTCTGTTCTAGAACATGTAGATATTCCAGTAGTTGCTGCAGGTGGATTTCGAGATGGATCAGGTTTAGCTGCATCTCTTGCATGGGGAGCATGTGGAATAGCAATGGGCACTCGTTTTATGATGACTCAAGAAAGCCCTGTTCCAAGTGAAACAAAGAAAGCATATATTTCTGCTCAGGTAGATGAAATCAAAATAACAAAAAAATTTGATGGCTTATCTCACCGGCTTATTTTTAATAAATATATAAAAAAAATAGATCGCTCAAATCCCATTTCATTATTTTTAATGTCAATTTCTTCTGCATGGAAATATAAACAAATTACCAAAGCATCTTTTGGCGATCTTATTAAGTCTTTTTTTGCAATGCTGAAAGGAGACGATTTAACTATCTCGCAATCAATTATGTCTGCTAATAGTCCAGCAATCATTCAAAAGGCAATGGTCGAGGGCTCTCCTAATGAAGGCGCTATGCCGTCTGGTCAAGTTGCAGGAATTATTACAAATCTTCCTTCATGCAAAGAACTGATCGATCAAATCATGAGAGAATTTAATATTGCTGCTGAGAATTTTAAAAAAATTGAGGAAAAACATGAGCGTTGAAACTTCCATTAGTAATAATGTTGCTGAGATTATTTTAGATTGCCCACCTGTTAACGCATTAACTTCAACTGAATGGCTAGATTTAGCTACTAACATTGATAATCTTGCTCATAACAATGAAGTTAGAGTTATTTTAATATCTGCCAGAGGTAAAGGGTTTTGTGCTGGCGCGGATATTAAAGAGTTGCAGGATGATCCAACAAAAATAACAGATGTGAATGATGGTTGTTGGAAAACTGCACGAGCAATTCATGTTGCTAATGTTCCGGTAATTTCAGCCTGTCATGGATTCATACTTGGCGGAGGTATTTTGCTCGCAGGGGCTTCTGATATTGTTTTGACTACAGAGGATTCTTATTTTGGTTTACCTGAAATTGATAGAGGTGCGCTAGGAGGTGGTGCACACTTAAGTAGACTGTTTCCACTTCAGGCAGTTAGGAAAATGATGTTTACTGGAAAACCTATTTCTGCTCAGAGAGCATATGAATATGGATCGATTGAGTCTCTGCATCCAGACCTAGAATCTGTGCGTGAAGCAGCACTTATTATTGCAAATGACATAGCCTCTAAGAGTCCAATAGCCATGAATTTAGCTAAAAAGGCATTGAATGAAATTGAGAATGGCAATGTTGATGAGCATTACAAGTCAGAGCAAACTTTTACTCTAGAGCTATATAAATCTAGAGATTCTCAAGAAGCTCGAGATGCATTCGTTGAAAAAAGAGATGCAGATTTTAAAGATGAAGATTAATTTTACAAATGAACAAAACGCATTTAGGGATGAGGTGCGCACCTGGCTCAAGAGTAATGTTCCCGAGACACCACTTTTATCATTAGATACAAAAGAAGGTTTTGAGCAACATAGACAGTGGGAAAAAACACTTAATCAAGGAAATTGGTCAATGGTCACCTGGCCCAAAGAGTATGGAGGAAGAGGTTTAGATCTAATTGAATGGTTAATTTTTGAAGAGGAGTATTATCGAGCTGACGCCCCTACAAGAGTAAACCAAAATGGGGTTTTTTTGCTTGGACCAACTTTAATGGAATTTGGTACTCATGAGCAGAAATCTAAATTTTTAAATGCTATGGCAACTGGAGATCACATCTGGGCTCAAGGCTGGTCAGAGCCAGGCGCTGGAAGTGATATGGCTGCTATTAGAACAACAGCAGTGCTTGAAGGTGATCACTATAAAATTAATGGTCAAAAAACTTGGTCTTCAAGAGCTGCATACGCTGACTGGACCTTCGGCTTATTCAGAACAGATCTAGATTCAGAAAGACACAGAGGTTTATCTTTCATACTAGTACCATTGGATTTGCCCGGTATTACTGTCAGACCCATACCTCAGTTAGATGGTGAGCCTGGTTTTGCAGAAATATATTTTGATGATGTAAAAGTTCCTGTAGAAAATTTGCTTGGTGGAGATGGAGAAGGTTGGAAGATTGCAATGGCAACAGCAGGATTTGAGAGAGGTCTAATGCTAAGAAGTCCGGCACGCTTCCAACAAACGGCTGCAAAACTATTAGAGCTTTATCTTGCAAACCAAGACCATTGCTCTCCCATGATTCAAGCTAAGGTTGTAGAGGCATGGGCTCAATCAGAGTCATATGCTTTAAGTATTTATCATACTGCTTCAAAAATGCTTGCTGGAGGCTCCATTGGCTCAGAGTCTAGTTTAGGTAAGATTTTTTGGTCTGAACTTGACCACATGATGCATCAAACAGCATTAAAAATCTTAGGAGCTAGCGCAGAATTATCTCAAGAATCTCAAAATGATGCGGCTAAGTGGATCAAAGGCTTCATGTTTTCTTATGCGGGACCAATTTATGCTGGTACTAATGAAATTCAAAAAAATATTATTGCTGAAAGATTATTAGGACTTCCTAGATAAAAAAATGAACTTTATATTTACTGAAGAACAAATTCAATTCAAAGATACCATCAAATCTTTCTTAGCTGAAGAATGTACCCCAGCTTCAATTAGAGATGGCTGGGAAAAAAATAAGTCTTTTAATTTTGAGCGATGGAAAAATTTAATTGAGTTAGGAGTCTTGAACTCCAATCTGCCTGAAGCAAAAGGTGGTCTAGGCATGGATCAAGTCACATTAGCTTTGATGGTTGAAGAGATGGGTTATGCGGGACTACCTGAACCTGTGGCCGAGCAAATTTTTTTAGTAAACGACATAATATCTTTTCTGCCTAAAAATATTACTGAAGCAGTTGAGAGCAATTACAATGATGGCACCCAATACATTGCTTTTGCGCATCCTTTAGCTCCTAATCCACTGTTTTTAAATGATGCAGCTGGACTTATTTTGCTTAATAATTCTGAATGCAATTTCATTGCAAAAGATGACATGGATTTTGAAAGCATATCTTCAAATGATCCATCTAGAGAGCTCTTTCAGATAATCTCAATGAATAAAGTTATTAGTGCGTCTGAAAATTTTGATGAACTTAATACTGCAGTCTCTGCCAGAGGGGCATTAATGACTGCAGCCTTGTTAATTGGATTGGCCCAAAAAATGATAGATTTAAGCTCAGTTTATGTTTTAGATAGAACTCAATTTGGCAAGCCGATTGGATCGTTTCAAGCTGTCAAACATATGTTGGCTGATGTAGCAGTTAAAATTGAGTTTGCAAAACCTGCTGTTTATAGGGCAGCTTATTCTTTGTCTGAAAACAATCCCAAATCTGCATTACATTGTGCTCACGCAAAATTTATGTGTGCTCAAGCTGCTGAGCTTGCATGCAAAAATAGTATTCAGGCTCATGGAGCAATGGGTTACACATGGGAGATGGATCTTCATATTTACATGAGAAAGGCCTGGTCGATGATGGCTTGTTGGGGCAATGAAGATAGGCAACAAGATATAATATTTAAGACACTGTCTTCTGCTAGTGAAGAGCTTGGTGTGTTATATACTTTTTAAGGGGACACAGGTATGCGAGATGCATTTATAGTTAGCGCGTTAAGAACACCAATAGGCAAGAAGAAAGGCACTTTATCAAGTATGCATCCTGCAGATTTGGGCGCTGTAGTTCTTTCTGCAACATTTGATCAAATAGATTTAGATCCAGGGTTAGTTGAGGATGTAATTTTTGGTTGCGTTGATACTGTAGGGCCTCAAGCTGGTGATATAGCTAGAACCTGCTGGTTGGCTGCAGATCTTCCTGAGCATGTTCCAGGAACAACCGTTGATCGTCAATGTGGCTCATCACAACAGGCCGTTCATTTTGCTGCCCAAGCTATCATGTCTGGTACCTCTGATGTAGTTATTGCTGGAGGCGTTCAAAACATGAATTTGATACCTATATCTTATGCAATGATTGCTGGACAGGCACTAGGTTTTGCAGATCCATTTTCTGGATCAAAAGGTTGGGTCAACCGCTATGGTAATCAAGAGGTCAGTCAGTTTAATTCTGCACAAATGATTGCAGAAAAATGGAAGATATCCAGATTAGAGATGGAAAACTTTGCATACCAAAGCCATCAAAAAGCCATGAGCGCTATTGAAAAAGGTTTCTTTAAAGATGAAATTGTTTCAGTTGAAGGCTTTAGTACCGATGAGACTCCAAGAGCAGAAACTTCATTGGAAAAAATGGCTTCTTTAAATCCCCTGATTGATGGTCATGACATTACAGCTGCTATTTCTTCGCAAAATGCAGATGCATCTTCAGCTATTTTGATCGTTTCAGAGAAAATTCTTAAGGAGCATAACCTCACTCCTTTGGCCAGAATAGCTCATTTGAGTGTTAGAGCTGATGACCCAATCTGGATGCTAACCGCGCCTATACCAGCAACAGAATATGCGGTCAAAAAGTCTGGAATCCAATTAAGTGACATAGGTTTGGTTGAGATCAATGAAGCGTTTGCATCTGTTGCGATGGCTTGGCAGAAAGAAATGGAGTACCCAATGGATCAAATTAATATAAGCGGTGGAGCAATTGCTCTTGGTCATCCACTTGGGGCAACCGGCGCACGATTGATGACTACCATGGTGCATAATATGAAAAGAAATAATATTAAATATGGTCTGCAAACAATGTGCGAGGGTGGTGGTCAGGCAAATGTTACGATTTTAGAGAATTGCTCATGAATAATTTGATGAATCCAAAATACCCTGAAGGAAGAAATCTTTTCAAAGATCAAAATATCTTAATTACTGCTGCAGCTGGCTCTGGGATTGGTTTCTCTTCGGCGAAACGATTTCTTGAGGAAGGCGCAAATATTTTTATTTCTGATGTTCATCAAGGTAGATTAGATGAAGCAATAGATAGCTTACGTGCAATGAATATGGGCGAAGTCAATGGATGCCTATGCAATGTTACGAATGATGAAGAGATAGAAGCAATGTTTAAAGATGCACTTGGCTGTTACTCAAATTTAAATGGCGTTATCAATAATGCTGGGCTTGGTGGAGAATCTTTATTAGAAAATATGAGCAATGAAGCATGGGATCTTGTTATGAACGTAACCCTTAATGGTGCCATGAAAATTATGAGAGCAGCTATTCCCGTGCTTAAAGAAACTCAAGGAGTAATTGTTAACAACGCATCTGTATTGGGTTGGAGAGCGCAAGCAGGTCAGTCACATTATGCTGCTGCAAAGGCTGGGGTAATGGCTTTGACAAGATGCGTTGCATTGGAAACAGTAAATTATGGAATCAGGATCAATGCAGTTGCACCGAGCCTTGCCATGAATCCACATCTATCTAAGACAAGCTCAGATGAATTGATAGCTGAATTAGAATCTAAAGAAGCTTTTGGAAGAGGAGCCGAACCTTGGGAAATAGCAAACATTATTTTGTTCCTGGCATCAGACCTCTCCTCGTATATGACTGGTGAAGTTATATCTGCATCATCTCAAAGGGCATAGATGGAAAAACTAGCTTATCAACTTTGGAAAAAAGATGATGATAATCTAGAAACTTTTAAAGAATTACTTCTTAAAAACCTTAGCAAAGATATTGGCGAGTTAGTTTCAGAATTACAAATTAATATCGCTGATGCAGATGTTTTGCCAGCAAATAATTTGGCGCAATCAAACTATCCACCTGCTCCAAATGCTGTAATGTTCATAAAAGTAAAAAGTTATTTTTTAGCCGATACTCTTGAGAGTCATTTAGAAAAAATTACAAAAAAAATTCATGGTTTTGTTGTTAGCGAATCAATCATTTTAGATGACTCAAAAAAAAGTCCATTAGGTTTAAGATCAGAAGGATTTTCACAAGTTGTTTTTTTAGAGAAGCCAGAAACAATGTCTGCATTTGACTGGTTCGATCATTGGACAAATTACCACACAGAAATTGCGATCAAAACTCAATCTAATTTTATTTATGTGCAAAATACAGTTGTTAGACCTTTGCAGAAATCATCCCCCTCATTTATTGCTATTATCGAAGAGTGTTTTCCATCTGAGGCTATGACAGATCAAGAGGTTTTTTATGATGCTAAAAATCATCCAGAGCAATTGGCAAAACATGCCCAGATCATGATGGATAGTTGTGAAAAATTTATAGACTTTAAAAAGATTGAGGTAATTCCTACAAGTAGGTATAGAATAATTTAGGAGCACAAAAAAATTAAGACAGGGGGCAGTATGAATGATTTAAAAGTTGCTTTGGTTACAGGAGCTGCAAGTGGCATGGGAAGAATTTCTTCTAAAAGGTTAGCTGCTGAAGGCGTGCATGTTGCAGCTGTAGATGTAAATGAGGAAGGATTGAATGAACTCAAGCAAGAATCAAATAACATCTCTATTTTTCCTTGTGATTTATCTGATTCAAATGCTGTAAAGAGTATGGTTCAACAGGTTCAATCAGAAGTGGGCTCAATTGATAGAGTTACGCAAGCAGGTGCAGTAATGCCAATGGCTAGAATTCAAGACTTAGACTCAACCTCAATAAATAATTTAATGAGAATTAATTATGAGGGTACTGTAAACATTGTTAGCAATGTTTTGCCTTCAATGCTTGAAAAAAATAATGGGCAAATAATACTTTTTGGTTCAATTGCTGGAATGTGTCCTCTTGAAAATATGTCGGCCTATTGTGCTTCTAAAGCAGCCGTAAATATTTTTGGAGAAATCTTAGCTAAAGAAGTAAAAGATACAAATATTAGAGTTATGGTGGTTTGTCCAGCTCAAACTGATACTCCTTTGATGAGATTTGTCGATGAAACTGATGCACCTGATGCAATTAATACTGCAGTGAAAAAAGGTATGCTTTGTGATCCAGAGGAAGTAGTTGATCAAATCGAAAAAGACTTACTGACTGATAAAATCATTTGTTATCCTTCAAAAGAAGCTGTATACGCCACAAGGATAAGAAGATTTTTTCCAAATTATTGGTGGAAATTAGTCCAAAAAAACTCATAATAAAATAGACCATGGAATATGTTGATAAATTGCCTCCTGATAATAGAGATCTTTCTATGTTCCCAGGGCAGTATGGCTGGCCTTTTCTAGGTAAGACAGTCGAGTTAGTGAAAGATACTTTGGCAATGTGTAACAAGCATTATGAGAGATATGGACCTGTTTCTAGGTTAGATATGGTTCGCAATCAAAGAGTTTTAATGTGTCTTGGTCCAGAATTTAATGAGGCAGCTTTATTTGATCCTAAAGGTAATTTTAGTGTTGCAGGTGGTTATGCAAGTTCGCTGGGCACCTTATACCCTGAGGGTATGCTGCTTAGGGATGACAAAAAACATAAAAAAACAAGAAGAGCATCCCAACCAGCCTTTAAGACTGATGCACTAAAATCCTATGTAGATATGTTGATTCCCATTCAAGAGCGCCGCATTCAAGCGCTTCCCGTTGAAGAGGAGTTTGTATTCTATGACAATATTCAAGAAACATTAATGGATGTCGCCGCAAGAGTGTTCATAGGCTTAGATGAAAAAAGCCCTGAAGCACAAAGATTGAATTACCTTTTTTCAACAATTAATGAGGGCTTGGTAACTCCCTTGCCTTATGATCTACCATTTTTAAAATTTAGAAAATCTATGCAGGCTCGCCAGGAGCTTAGAGAGTTTTTTATTTCGAATATTCCTAAAAGAAGAGGCTCTGATGCTCAAGATATGTTTACAAGATATTGCAATGCTCAAGATGAGGATGGTGAGTATCTAGAAGATGTTGATATTGATGGGCATATGGCATTTTTGTTATTTGCAGCATTTGATACTACAACAAGCGCCCTAACAAACATTCTTTATTACCTAGGCAAAAATCCTCAATGGCAAGAAAAGGTTCGGGATGAAATTTTTAGTGTGAACAATGAAATGCCTACATTTGAAGATATGGCAGAGATGACTATTACCGAATATGTTTTTCAAGAGACCTTGAGATTTTACCCATCAGTGATGATTTTAAATAGGCGCACCACCAGAGATGTTAACGTTGCTGGATATGACATACCTGCAAATACTGTTGTTATGCTCAGCCCACCTTTTACTCACCGCATGCAAGAATGGTGGTCAAACCCTTTAGAGTTTGATCCTATGAGATTTTCTCCAGAAAGAGCTGAACATAAAAAACATGGTTTTAGTTATGTGCCATTTGGCGGCGGTGCGCATAAATGTATTGGTATGCATTTTGCGATGATGAATGCAAAACTTTATTTATTTAGATTGCTCAAAAATTATAAAGTTAATCTTAGATCTAATTACGATCCTGCATTTATGCATGTGCATCTGCCAAGACCAATAGATGGATTGCCATTAACTTTAACTAGGATTTAGTTCGATGATTCCTCAAGGCTCGTATATAGAAGTCGAGAATGATTTTAAATTTCACTATTATGATGAAGGGGATGGTGATGTTGTGGTTTTGTTGCATGGCAGCGGAACTGGCGCATCTGGACATACCAATTTTAAAAATAATTTTAAAGCCTTAAAAGAAGCTGGGCATAGAGTTATTTTGCCAGACCTTCCTGGATATGGTTTTTCTAGCAAACCAGAAAATGAAATTTACTCACTGGACTATTTTAATACCAAATTAGTCCAACTCCTTGACGCATTGAAGATTGAATCATTCTCTTTAATTGGAAATAGTTTAGGTGGGGCATTGGCTTTAGGTCTTGCTCTCAGTCACCCTAAAAGAGTAGAGAAATTAATTCTTATGGCTCCTGGTGGTGTTGAAGACCAAGACACTTATAACAAAATGCCGGGCATACAGAAACTTCTTGCTGATTTTTTAGGCGGGGAGATGAATCAAGAAAAAATAGAGGGCTTGCTTTCACTGTTTCCGTATGACTCTTCAATTATTTCTGATGAAATGGTGTCAGATAGAATGGAAATACTTCCATTGATGAATTCGCAAGTCTTAGCTTCAATGACTATTCCAAATATGGAAAAAGATCTCTCTAGAATTCAGCATCCTATTCTTGCTTTTTGGGGAATCAATGATCAATTTATTCCTGTATCAGGCTCGATGAAGATTGGTGAAAAATGTCCAAATGCTCAGATCATGCTTTTTAGCCAGTGCGGACATTGGGTTATGATTGAGAAAGAGCAAATTTTTAATGAGGCCTGCATTAATTTCTTATCAACTTAAATATGAATTTAAATACTATAAATGACATAGCTTCAGAGCTATTTTTTGCTTTAAAAAATCAAGAAACAGTTCAGCCACTTTCTGAAAAATATGATGACATAGAGATTGATGATGCTTACCAAATTTCTCGAAAATTTCTTTCATTAAGAGAAGACCAAGGCGAAAAGGTTATTGGGAAGAAAATCGGTGTTACAAGTCCAGTTGTTCAAGAAATGCTTGGGGTCAACCAACCAGATTTTGGTTTTTTAACAGACAAAATGCAAGTTAAAAATAAATCCAACTTCTCAATAAAAGACTCTTTAATTCAACCCAGGGCAGAAGCTGAAATTGCTTTTATTTTAAAAGAAAATATTCAAGGACCTGGAATTACAAAGGAAGATGTCATTTTGGCAACTGACAAAATTGTGCCATGTTTTGAAATTGTTGATTCAAGAATCGATGATTGGAAAATTAGAATTCAAGATACTATTGCCGACAATGCATCTTGTGGAATTTTTATTTTAGGGGAGGGATCATCTTCTCCTGAAAAGTTTCCAATGGATGAGTTGGAGGTAATTGTTCATAAGAATGGAGAATTTTTGTCATCAGGCTTTGGTTCTGCGGTTCAAGGTCATCCAGCAGAAGCAGTAGCATGGCTTGCTAATACTTTGGGTGAATATGACATCCCGTTACTCAAAGGAGAGTTTATTTTATCTGGATCTTTAGTTCCTCTAGAGCCTGCAATAGCCGGCGATAGTTTTTCATTAGAGCTCAAGGGTGTTGGAACCTGCGAAATTAATTTTATTTAATTATGAGTAAAGTCAAATGTGCAATTATTGGATCTGGAAATATCGGTACAGATCTGATGTTAAAAATTATTAAAACCTCTCAATCATTATCTTTAAATGGAGTGATTGGAATAGATCCTGAGTCTGAAGGTTTGGCAATGGCAACATCTCATAATATTGCGATTTCATCAACCGGCTTGCAGGGCTTTATGGAAATGGATGAGTATCAAGATACTGAAATATTTTTTGATGCAACCTCTGCTGGCGCCCATAAGAATCATCATGATTTAATCATTAATGATGGCAAGCAGATGATAGATCTTACCCCAGCAGCAATAGGCCCATATTGCGTCCCAGTTGTCAATTTAACGGAACATTTAAAAGAAAAGAATGTAAACATGGTGACCTGTGGAGGCCAAGCTACCATTCCAATGGTTGCAGCGGTTAATCAAGTTTCTAGCGTTAAATATGCTGAGATAGTTGCATCTGTTTCTTCAAAGTCTGCTGGACCAGGAACAAGGGCGAACATCGATGAATTTACTCAAACGACCAAGCTAGGGCTTGAAAAAGTTGGAGGAGCAGATAGAGCCAAAGCAATCATAGTACTTAATCCTGCTGAGCCCCCTCTATTAATGAGAAATACTGTTTTTACTTTGTGTGATCCTGTTGATCAACAGTTAGTTAAAGATAGCATTGAAGCAATGGTAGAGCGAGTTCAGTCTTATGTGCCTGGCTATAGATTAAAGCAAGAAGTTCAATTTGAAAGATTTGGCTCTAATAATCCATGCCTTATTCCTGGTTATGGTGAGTTTGAGGGATTGAAGGCATCGATTTTCTTAGAAGTTGAGGGTGCTGGACACTATTTACCAACTTATGCAGGGAATCTGGATATTATGACTTCTGCAGCTATGGGAACTGCCCAGGAATTAATTAAACTTAACTCATGAGTAAGCTTTATATACAAGATGTCACGCTGAGAGATGGGATGCACGCAATCAGACATCAATATGGTTTAGATCATGTAATTGAGATTGCAAAGGCATTAGATGAAGCCAAAGTTGATGCCATTGAGGTCGCTCATGGAGATGGTTTGTCTGGGTCTTCTTTTAATTATGGCTTTGGTGCTCACACAGATAAAGAATGGATTGGAGCAGTTGCTGAGAAATTAAATCATGCAAAACTTACAACTCTTATTTTGCCTGGAATTGCAATTAAAGAAGATCTTAAGTGGGCATGGGATCTTGGTGTTAGATCAGTCAGAGTTGCAACGCACTGCACCGAGGCAGATGTTTCAAAGCAGCACATAGAGTTTGCAAGAGAATTAGGCATGGATACCATTGGTTTTTTGATGATGTCACATATGACATCTCCAGCAAACTTAGCAGATCAGGCCAAATTAATGGAGTCCTATGGAGCTGAATGTGTATATGTTGTTGATTCGGGTGGTGCACTGAGCATGGGAGATGTAGCAGATAGATTTAAAGCCTTTAAAGATGTCTTGGATTCTAAAACTCAAACAGGCATGCATGCCCATCATAATTTATCTTTAGGAGTCGCCAATTCGATTGTTGCTGTTGAAAATGGAGCCAATCGAGTTGATGCAAGTCTTGCGGGCATGGGAGCTGGAGCAGGAAATGCTCCTCTTGAGGTTTTTATTGCAGCAATTGATAGGCTGGGGTGGGAGCATGGAACAGATCTTTTTAAATTAATGGATGCTGCCGAAGAGCTTGTTCGCCCATTGCAAGATAGACCTGTAAGAGTAGACAGAGAAACATTAACATTGGGTTATGCTGGCGTTTACTCATCCTTCTTGAGGCATGCAGAATCAGCTGCAGAAACTTATGATCTCGACACCAGGGAAATATTGGTTGAACTAGGAAAAAGGAAGATGGTTGGTGGTCAAGAAGATATGATTGTCGATGTAGCCTTAGATTTATTAAAAAAGAAATCTCAATCATGAAAATTGGCATGACCCTTCCGGTCATGGAGCCTGATTTATCAAGGCAAGACTTAGAGAATTGGACTTTGAGAATAGACGCTGGTCCATGGTCGCATATTGCCTTAGGGGAAAGAATCTTATTTCCTAATCCTGAATTTATTTCTACTTTAAGCGCAGTCGCTGCTTGGACTAAGCGTGTTGAGATTATCGCAACTGTCTCTGTGTTAACAATGCATAACCCAATACTGAGTGCTAAACAGTTTGCAACCATTGATATGATCTCTGAGGGTAGATTTACCCTGGGTGTTGGGGTTGGCGGCAGAGAAGAAGACTACAGAGCTATCGGCTCTAAATGGTCTGATAGAAGGTGGGCCACTCTTTCTCAATGCGTAAAAACCATGCAGTCGGTTTGGTCAAAGGACTATCATCCCAATCTTGGACCAACAACCGCTTCGAAGAACGGGCCAGAAATATTAGCAGGCGCAGTTGGCCCCAAAGCTATGGAGATGTCTTCTGATTTTGCTGGAGGTTTAGCAGGGTTTTCATTCAATGCAGATATTGAAGAGATCAAAGATTCATTCAATCGAGTTAATGATGCCTTCAAGAAAAAAAATAAAACTCCTAGGTTGGTAACAAGTTTTTGGTTTGGGCTAGGTGAGGCAGCTCGATCAGATATTCAAATTCATCTTGAAAGATATTTAAGTTGGATGGGTGATGATCTTGCCAAAGATTTAGCAAAAACAGCAGGTTTTTCAGACAGTCAAGATGAGTTAATTGATTTTCTTAAGTTGATTAAAGCTGCGGGTGCAACAGATGTAATTTTGGTGCCTACTTCAAAAAATATTGAGCAATTAATCCTAGCAGAGGAAGTCGTTGCTGAATTCAACAAAATTTGACAAATTAAATCCATTTGTTACTCGTTGATTATTTAATGTATTTATATAATAGTAATTATTAGTTATTAAAAGACAGGGAGAATATTTTGACTGATCAAGAGCTAATAGCGCCTGAGCTTCCAGAGCAAAAAGATCCTACTGCCAGTGGTTTAGAGTCTGGTTGGTACAAAGTTGCAAAAAGTGAGGATATTCCTTTAAAAAAAGCAATCCAGGTTGATGACTTCCCAACTCAGATTGTAGTTTGGAGAGGAGAAGATGCCGTTTTGAGGAGTCTTGATTTATATTGTAAGCATATGGGAGCATCTTTAGCTTGTGGTGAGGTTGACGAAAATAGTATTCAATGTCCATTTCATGCTTGGCGTTGGGCAGGGGACGGACAATGTGATCAAATCCCTTATGCAAAAAAAATCCCTGCTAAGGCTATAACTCGTTCATGGGAAGTGAGTGAAGATGACGGAGCGATTTATGTTTGGTTTGATAGAGATCAAAAACCAGCAGATCCAAATGGACAAAAGTTTAATTAAAGATAGGAGACGGATATGAATGATTTACCAGATAGGTTCCCAAGAGGGTGGTTTGTTTTGGGTCATCAAAGAGATTTTCCAGTTGGAGAAACAAAAACAATTTTTGGATTTAACAGCAAGATATTAATTCATAGAAGTGAGGATGGCTCTGTTGCAGTGGATGTTGGGGGAGATACTTCTTGGCCAGTATTAGAAATTAATCAGATGGTTATGGTTTGGCATGATGTGGAGAAGAAAAGTCCAGACTTTACTCCAGATAAAATAGAAGAGTGTTATTCTGATGATTGGTCAGACTATGGAATGGCAAGTTTCACAGTAAAGAATAATTGCAGAGAATTGATTGATAATATGGCTGATAAAGGTCATTTTGGCCCAGTTCACCAAGCTCCATTTGAAGGATTTTGGAATGAAGCCAAAGATCATACATATACGCAAGAAATGACAGCAGATAGCCCAATTCTTGGAAGAGATTTATTTTCTCAAGCTAGATATGAAGGCCCTGCATATATGACAACTTATATGAGTGCTGTTCATGATGGAGCAAAAGTTGAAAGTAGACTATTAGTAAGTCATATACCCTTAACCTTGACCTCTTTTGTTATAAATTTTGGTGTCATGGTTAAAAAAGTGCCTGGCATGTCAGCTGAAGATGAGGCCGCCTTTATTCAGGGCTATGTTGATGCTAATAATTTTGCTTTTGGGCAAGATGTGGCTATTTGGGAAAATAAAATTTATATTCCTGATCCTGTGGTTTGTGATGGTGATGGCCCTTTGCATAAATTAAGAAAATGGTACGGACAATTTTTAGTCAATAGAGCTGACATTCCTTCAGGCTTAGATTTGGAAAAAAGAGAATTTTAATTTCCAAAGTAATGTATTAAAAAGTGAAGCTCTCGCTCGACGATCTTGATCAAAAGATTCTTCAAATTCTTGAGGATGACGGTCGTGCACCAGCAAAATTTATTGCAGAAAAACTATCTGTGAATGAAGTTACAGTTAGTAAGCGACTTGCAAAAATTATTGACGGAGGTTTTTGTAAAATTATAGCAATAGCAGATTTTGAAAAATGTGGTTATGACTATCTGCTTCCAATTGGTATAAGAGTTCAAGGTGACAAATTGGAGGAGGTTGCTGAGGTCCTCTCGCAGCAAAAAGAAGTCTTTAGTGTAAATGTTGTAAGTGGTATTCAAGATATTGAAATCCTGTGCGCTACTCAAACCTTAGATGAAACAAAGGTTTTTCTAGATGAAACACTGCCTTCCATTGTGGGTATCAAGAGTATTGCACCTGCAATAGCTTCTAATGTATATAAGTTTGAAACCGATTGGACACCGTTTGCAAATGAAGCTTGATCAAACGGACAAAAAAATTATTCAGCTACTAGGCGCAGATGCAAGAATGTCTAACAACCAAATGGCAAAAGTTATTGGAGTGACTGAGGGCACAGTTCGAAATAGAATTCAAAAATTAATAAAAAACAGAGTAATTAAAATTTCAGTTATTAATAATATTAATCGCATGGAAAATCCTTCTCTTGCTTTTGTTGGATTAGATGTTGAGACTCGAGCTAAAGATGCAGTTGCAAAAGCTTTATCAAAAATGAAAGAAGTAAGGTTTGTATCATCCCTTGTCGGTAGACATGATCTCATGGCATTTGTACTTGCAGAAGATGTTACTAAGTTATCAAAAGTCTTGTACGAAGAAATCTCTTCTCTACCAGGCGTTAGATTCTCAGAGTCATCTATCGGGTTGAAGTATTATAAGTATGATTACCGCTGGGCAAGGATACTAGATTGAAAAACCTAAGCTCATTTACGATACCAGCGTTAATAAAATACCAAGCTGAGAACTTTGGGTCTAAACCTGCTCTAATTTCTGATCATGAGACCCTATCTTTTTTAGAACTAGATAAATTATCAACAAATATTGCTACTCATTTAATAGATCTCAATATCTTGCCAGGCGACAGGGTGGCTATTTGGGCTCCAAACATGAATGAGTGGGTTCTAGCTGCTATTGCAATTCACAAGGTTGGTGGAGTTTTGGTCCCAATCAACACAAGAATGAAAGGGAGGGAAGCCGCATACATTTTAAATAATTCAGAATCCAAAATTTTGTTCAGCCTAAACACTTTTCTCGGAACTGACTACTTTAAGCTTTTAGAAAATGAAGATCTTCCATATTTAAAGTATCAAATTTCATTTGATGAGATAGAGGCAACAGATTTTGAAATTCCATTCTCCACCCTCAAAGAGAATACTCTGGATGTTCAACTACCCGAAGTCATTGAAACAGATATGGCGGATATTATTTTTACATCTGGCACAACCGGAAAACCTAAAGGTGTTATATCTTCACATTTACAAAATATCAAAGTATTTGATTATTGGTCCACTTATATTGGTTTGAATGAGAATGATAGATATCTAATTGTTAATCCTTTTTTCCATACTTTTGGATATAAGGCTGGCTGGCTGGCCTCAGTAATGCGTGGTGTTACCGCTTATCCTTGTCCAATTTTTGATGCAGAAAAGATCATTCAGATTATAAATAAAGAAAAAATTTCAATGCTCCCGGGTCCTCCAACTCTTTATCAATCCATTTTAACCAGTCAATTAATAGAAACTATGGATATATCTTCATTAAGATTAGGGGTTACTGGAGCTGCCTCTATTCCCATTCAGCTCATTAAGGATATGAAAGAAACCTTAGGTTTTGAAACCGTTATTACTGCATATGGGCTCACAGAAAGCACTGGCGTGGTTACCATGTGCACGCCTGATGATGATTATGAGACCATTGCAACTACATCAGGCTGTGCTATTGCCGATGTTGAAGTTAAATGTGTAAATCAAGAAAACCAAGAGGTACCTGTAGGGGAGCCAGGGGAGATATTGGTAAGGGGTTATAACGTTACTCAAGGCTATTTTAATAATCAAGAGGCTACTCAAGAAGCCATAGATAGTGATGGCTGGTTGCACACAGGTGATATTGGAACACTTGATTCTAATGGCTATATAAAAATTACCGATAGAAGTAAGGACATGTTTATTGTGGGTGGATTTAATGCTTACCCAGCTGAAATAGAAAATATTTTGTGTGATCATCCAGCAATCTCTCAAGCAGCTGTAATTGGTATTGAGGATGAGAGAATGGGCGAGGTTGCCAAAGCTTTTGTTATCTTAAAACCTAATCAAGATTTAGATACTGAGTCTCTGCTGCAATGGTCCAAAGATAATATGGCTAATTATAAGGTTCCAAGAGAGGTAGAGTTTGTGAGAGAATTACCAACAAACGCTGCCGGAAAAATAATGAAATACCTACTTAAGGATAAATAATGAGAATTGTTATTTCTAAAGATAATGATAAGTTGTATAGATCTAAGTTGCTTTCCTTTGACCCTTCAATGGAAATTATTGCACTTAATCCTTTAGACTCTAATGAACCAGACTGGGAGACCATTCCAGAATCTGATGCTTTATTTATGTGCTATCAGTTCTTATTTGCGGCTAGGGATAATCCAAAAATTCATAATGCCTTATTGAGCTTGGCCAAACGAATGAAATTTCTTCAAAGTGGCTTTGCTGGAATGGATGCGCCAATATTGCAGGATGTTTTAAAAATTGAAAATGTTCACATCGCTAATGCAAGTAGTGTTTATGCAATTCCAATTGCCCATTATGTTTTCTCGCAAATCCTAAGATGGAACAAGAGAATCGATCATCATATTGAATATCAGCAATCTAAAAACTGGGCTCCAATAGCAGGAGATGGTGAGCTTACTAATAAGACATTGGTGATCCTGGGCTATGGAGGCATTGGCAGCCAGGTGGCAAAGTTAGGCAAAGCGTTTGGAATGAGGGTAACTGGGATCAGACGCAATCCGCAAGACGATGAGTATGCTGATGAAGTATTTGGACTGGATCGGTTTGAGGAATTACTTCCATTAACTGATTATTTGGTGCTTGCATTACCTGATAGCTCACACACAAGAGATATTATAAATGTAGATATTTTAGAAAAACTTAATAGCTCAGCCATGATAATAAACGTAGGTAGAGGTACTGCAATTAATGAAGATGATCTTGCCAACGCACTTAACGATGGAAAAATTGCTGCTGCCGCATTAGATACCACTAAAGTTGAGCCTCTAGATGCTAATTCTTCACTTTGGACGGCTAAAAATTGTTTTATTTCAGCCCATGATTCCGCTCACTCATTGCTATCTTTAGAGCGGGCATTCGAGTTATTTTTTCAAAATATTAAAAATATTCATAACGGCGATCAAATAAAAAATCTTTATTCAGAATAAATAAAATGCAAGGATTGGAGATTATATTGCTATCTACAATATTGCTAATTCCAATAGTCGATTTAGTCCTAGAAAAATACAAATTTAAAAGCAGAAGTGTTGAGTACATAAAAATAGCATTAATGCTTTGGGCTATTACAAGTTTTTTATTGTTTAGCTTTTCTCAAGGCGCATTAAGTGTCGAGCCTCCTATGTTCTTTCCATCTATAGATTGGAAAGGTTATTTGGCAATTTTTATTTTCATTATATTTTTTGTCTATATTCAATATATGATTTTTTCAATTAAAAAAAATGAAGATCTAAGGATTCATACATTGAAGGCTTTTGAAGAGGGAGGTGATTCATTGAATGATTTATTGCCTGAGTCACGTAAAGATTTTTTGTTATTTACATTGCTAGTATCTGTTAGTGCTGGCATATGCGAAGAACTCATTTTTCGATGGTATCTGTATAACTTCATTGAGTTGCAAACAGATTGGATAATCGCTGTTTTTGGTAGTAGTTTTATTTTTGGTCTTTGGCACCTATACCTTGGCTGGAAGCATGTTATTAAAACAGCTCTTGTCGGCGTATTTTTTTGCGGCATATATTTATTTTTTGAGAGTATAGTGATTGTTATCATCGCTCACATACTTATGGATGTGTACTCTGGAACGATAGCTTTCTATGCGAAAAAGGCTAGCGGTCTAAGAGGGTAAAAAAAATGAAGTTTTTTGGGTGGAGAATGGTATTTACGGGTCTTACCCTTGAATTCACTGTTGTAGGTTTCATTTTTTATAGCTTTCCTGTTATTTGGCCTTACCTAATATCAGAACTAGGCATCACCGAAAGTCAGCTCGGAATGGTTTCTGCATTCTATTTTATACCTGTAGGAATTTTGGCAATTTTCGTAGGTCGTGCTCTTGATAAATATTCTGTTAAAAATTTTATGATTATCGGGGCTATAATTTATGCCGCAGGACTTTTCTCTTTAAGTTTCATAAATTCTTTTTGGTCTCTTATGACAATTTATCTTACCATTCTTGCCCTGGGATCTATTATGATGGGAAATTTAGCCGTAGCTAAATTAATCTCAAATTGGTTTGATAAAAATGCTGGCAGAGCGCTGGGTATTGCAGCAATAGGTATTTCCTTTTCAGGGGTTGTTCTTCCTTTGGTTGTTGATCCTCTTCTTGATTTAGTGGGGTGGAGAAATGTTTATGTAATCTTTGCTTCTATAGTTCTTTTCATTTTGTTACCTCTGATCTTTTTTACTGTGATTGATGATCCAAAGACTGTTAATCAATTTAAAGATGGCATAAAAAAAGATAATGAAGAAGAATCTTTAATTCAGGAAATAACTGCAAAAGATCTTTTATCTAAAAAAGTTTTTTGGATGATCTCCTTAGCATTCGCCTTTCAATTTCTCTCAATGATGGGTGTGCTTGCTTTTTTACCAGTTCATGCAAGCAGAATGGGGCTAGATGAAACTTGGAATCTTTTAGGCCTTCCTGTTAAACAATATGTTTTTGCTTATGCTCTATCTGCTTTTGGTGGAGTCCTAGGAAAAATAATATTTGGATATCTCATGGACTTGATGAAGGCTGCACATCCTTCAATGATGGCTATGTTCCTTCAAGCAATTGGAATCTTTGGAATTACTTATTTCAATGAACCAATTATATTTTTTATAAGCGCATTAATTTTTGGTCTAGGTTTTGGTGCTGCAACTCCTCTAATGACTGCGTGTTACCTAAGAACTTTTGGGGCACATAATCTTGGGAAAGCCAGAGGTATATCATCTCCAATTATTTCGCCGCTTCAACCAATTGGAATTCTAATAACAAGCATATTGATAGGTTTTCAAGATACTTACTTTGTAGCTTTCAATATTATGGGATGTTTTGCTCTTGTTGCTGCAGTTTTTGCGAGCCAAATCCAAGAGCCCGAAAGAATTATTTAGTTACAAATGCGCATGGGAATTACAGAAATAGAAAAATAATGAGCATATGTTTCATCTAGCTCTGCATTTTATAGCTCCTTTATTAATTGCTTTTCTTTTTTTTAAAAAAAATTGGAAGTTGTCTTATTTAATAATGATAGCAACCATGTTGGTTGACTTGGATCATTTATTGGCGAGCCCAATTTACGACGCTAATCGTTGCAGCATAGGATTCCATCCCCTCCATCAGTATTGGTTGATTGGTATCTATCTAGCTATGAGTTTTTTTTCAAAAACTAGATTAATTGGAATTGGTTTAACCATCCATATGGTTTTGGATGCTTTGGATTGTTTTTAAATTTCTCTCATAAGAGAAGGAGTAAATTAATCAAAGGTTCTTGTTTGCAATAGCTCTAAAAAATTCAATTGTCTCAAGTTCGCTCGCCATATCTGTGTCTTCAGCAGTTCCATATGAGCTGTTGGCAGATAATTTTACAATCACCATGCTTGATTCTGGTGCAACATAAATCATCTGATTGTAAACCCCAATTGCCATGAATTCACCTTTATCACCTCCAGGCACCCACCACTGATAGCCATATCCCAAGGGGTAATCAGATAGAGGGTTATCCCCTGGAGTTAGATGTGGTCCATCTGGAGTGATCGAATCTTTTACCCAAGATTTAGGAACAATTTGTTGTCCATTTAATTTGCCATCTAAACGGTAAAGCTCTCCAAATTTTGCATAATCTCTTGCAGTAACATTTAGTCCAGCAAATGCCATTTCCATGCCTTCAGAATCAAGCAGCCAATAACCCTCATTAGAAGCACCCATTGGATGCCAGAGCATTTCTGTCATGTAGCTAGTAATTGTTTTTCCCGTAGCCCGATTAACTAACATGCCAAGAGCTTGTGTATCCATAGAATTGTAATGATTTCTTGTTCCAGGCTTGAAGTCATAACTTAAGGTTTGAATAAATTCATCGAACGAACCGCCTAAAGCAAAAATTTTAGCCCATCGATTGATATCTGATTCAGGATCACTGTAATCCTCGTTCCATGATGCGCCGGAAGACATTTGCAATACATCCTTTATACGCACATTGTTATATGGTGAATTTTTTAATTCAGGCACATAATCTGAAATTGCTTCTTCTATATTCTTGATATGACCATCTCTTATTGCAATGCCAACTAGAGCAGAAATAAAGCTTTTGGCAACAGACATAGACATCCACTGAATATTTTCTCCTCCAGTTAACCAGTACTTTTCAAATTGAATTTCTCCATTTTTAAGAACCAATAAAGCGCTAGTATCTGTTCGCTGGAGAAAATTCTCAGTACCAATTACTGCATTATTGAAATTAAAGCTTGCTGGTAAAGAAATAGCTTTGCTGGATTTAAAATGTAAAGGTTTAGAAGAGGGCGATAAGGTTGATGAATCAATGAATTTGTAGAACCTATTTAAATTTTCATACTGCTCTTCTCCTGAAAAAAGCGTTCCGATAACCATCACCCGTGTATAAAGATCTTTATATGCAAAGATCGCAATCAAGAGGATGATCGTAAAAAGACCTAGTAATTTTTTAAACATTCCAATTCTTCCAAAAAAATGGTGCCCTCTCCAGGAATCGAACCTAGAACTACTCCTTAGGAGGGAGTTGTTATATCCGTTTAACTAAGAAGGCTTTTATTAAGCGTCTGTTATGTCAAATATATCTATATTCGGCCCATCAACGCACATCTCGCCAATAGCCCCAACAGTTCCATCTTCTGTTCTAAAAGCTAAATATTTTTCATAGTGCTCTTTTGAATCCCAAACCTCCGTAAGGACAAATTTGTGAGGGTCTTCAACATGCAATGTGAGATTAATATTTTGGCACCCATCAAATGCACGTGTGACATGAAAAGCCTCAGTGCAAATTCCTGAAAATTGATCAACCAACCCATCCTTTAAAGTTCCGCTAAGTAAAACACTTACTGCCATAATGACTCCTAAACTTTGTAAATTAAAACTTTTCTTCATGTTAAATTAAAGAGTGTTTAATATAAAGTGCTGCTGAAAATATACCTTTCGAGTTAAAAATATTAGAATGGGGCGCAAGGACCAATACCATGAGTAAAGAAATTACAATCACACTCCCTGACGGATCTCAGAAGCAGGCTCCTGTTGGTATAAGCGGGTTAGAAATTGCCAACATGATTGGCGCTGGTCTGGCTAAAGCTGCTGTTGCGTTTAGTGTAAATGGTGAGCAAAGAGACCTGAGTGACGTTGTTAGTCAGGATGCCGATATCTCTATTTTTACAATTGAATCAGATGAAGGTCTTGAAATTATGCGGCACACAGTTGCAGCTCAGGTGTTAGCTCGAGCTATAAAAAATCTTTATCCAAAAGCTAAATTAGCTATTGGTCCAACTATTGAAAATGGTTTTTACTATGATTTTTTATCTGATGAGAGGGTTTCTATAGACGATTTGCCAAAAATTGAAAAAGAAATGGAGAAGATTGTTTCTGAAAAATCTGTCATTACCAAAACGATTCATTCAAAGAAAGAGGCCATTAAGAGCTTTGCTGACGCCAAAGAAGATTACAAAGTTAAGATTATCGAAGACTCTGAACAAGAAGATAATTTCCAGCTCTACAATCAAGGTGATACCGGTTTTATAGATTTATGTCGTGGCCCTCATTTACCAAGTTTAGAAAAAGTTGGAGCCTTTAAACTAACCAAGATCGCTGGAGCATATTGGAAGGGAGACTCACAAAATGAAATGCTTTCTAGAATCTATGGCACGGCCTGGAAAAATGAAAAAGATCTAAAAAAATATTTAACTCTTTTGGAAGAAGCAGAAAAGCGAGACCATCGCAAACTTGCTAAAGAAATGGATTTGTTTCATTTGCAAGAAGAGGCACCTGGAATGGTTTTTTGGCATGCAAAAGGTTGGTCTATATATGTAGCTTTGCAAAATTACATACGCAACAAGCAAATTGCCAATGGATACAAAGAAATCAACACTCCCTTAGTTGTTGATCGTAAACTCTGGGAGGCTTCAGGCCACTGGGATAAATATCGTGAAAATATGTTCATCACTGAAATTGATGAAGAGCACGCTAATGAGAAAAGAGTGAATGCTCTTAAACCCATGAACTGCCCCTGTCATGTTCAAGTTTATAATCAAGGTCTTAAATCCTACAAAGACCTTCCTGTGAGACTTGCAGAATTCGGTTCCTGTCACAGGTATGAAGCTTCAGGCACCATGCATGGCCTAATGAGGGTGCGTGGCTTTACTCAAGATGATGGCCATATTTTTTGCACTGAAGATCAAATAGAGAGTGAAACGGCTGACTTTATATCGTTGTTGTCCGAGATTTATACTGAGCTTGGCTTCGAATCCTTTGATATAAAATTATCAACTAGACCTGAAACAAGAGTTGGATCAGATGAAGTTTGGGATAAAGCAGAGACTGCTTTAGAAAATGCGATTAAAAAACTTGATATCCCTTATACCGTTGAAGCAGGAGATGGAGCTTTTTATGGCCCAAAACTTGATTTTGTTTTGACTGATGCAATCGGTCGTGAATGGCAATGTGGAACTTTCCAAGCTGATTTTAATCTGCCAGATAGATTAGATGCTGAGTACATAGGGGAAGATGGCGCCAAGCATCAA
Organism: uncultured SAR86 cluster bacterium; assembly: GCA_902595065.1. Lineage (GTDB taxonomy): Bacteria > Pseudomonadota > Gammaproteobacteria > Magnimaribacterales > D2472 > D2472. The sequence goes on along the minus strand of CACJOM010000001.1, from coordinate 22,340 downwards.
CCTGTCATGATGCATAGAGCAATTCTTGGCTCTTTTGAAAGATTTATTGGCATTTTAATTGAAAATTATTCCGGTAAATTGCCTTTATGGTTAGCTCCAATCCAGTTATCAATTTTAACAGTTACCGAAGAAGCCAATGAGTTTGCAATGACTTTAAAGGAAAAATTTAATGCAATTAATTTACGTGTTGAGCTAGATGATAGAAATGAAAAAATTGGCTATAAAATCAGAGAACATAGCAATGCTAAGGTCCCATTGATGGCGGTGATTGGTAAAGAGGAGATGGCAGCAGGGACTGTATCTATCAGAAATTTACGTGAAAATGAGACAAATACTTATTCAATTGATGAAGCAGTTGAGTTGTTAAGCAATGACTCAAGCCCTCCAAATTAAATTAGATTCTCCAACCCTCTCTATCGAATACTCTTAAATAAGTAAGTTGATCATGCTCTGATTCATTTATTACTTTCACGAAGTCCCCGGATTGAACCAGAACTACATCGCCTGCAGTTAATGCGAATGAATCTTGATGTTCGATGCCCTGGCTGGGATCTTTGCCATGACCTTCCATTGAATTCATGTATTCAATAACTTCCATCATTCCTCTGCCATTAACGATAATATAGACAACATCCGAGTCGCTAAGTCTATGACCAACAGTAGATTTACCAGGCTGGATTACCGTTTTACTGGCTATGATTTTACCCAATAAATCATTTGTCCATACAGAATAATCATCTGTGACTTTATAAGGGGAACCGCCAACTCTGAAATTTACATATTTTTTAGCCATTTTGAAATCCTATTAATGAATCTGTAGTGAATTGAAAAATATTCAACCGAAATTGTCAATAAATTTAAAATAAGCTTAATCTAAAGCTTAAATTGATATATTTTTTTGTAACTATACTACAAATATAATTTTTTGAGATAAATTTTTAAATATGTATATAATTACCTCAGCGCAGTTTTGACTGGCTTGCAAGCGCTATATAAATGTTGCTAAAAAAGATTCCAATATATAAATCTTTTCAGTTTTAACTAATTTTATAAATTTACTGGAGAATAAGATGACTACAAAAAAATACACTAACCCAGCCACTATTGCGCTTCATGCCGGTTGGAGAAAAGATGAAACAACTAATTCTGTAACCGTTCCGATACACATGACATCTAGTTATCAATTTGATGACACCGATCATGCTGCAAATTTATTTGCATTAAGTGAATTAGGAAACATCTATTCAAGGATTATGAACCCCACAAATGCAGTTTTTGAGGAAAGAGTTGCTGAATTGGAGGGGGGAGTTGCAGCGCTAGGACTTGCCTCAGGACAAGCTGCCTCAGCTTATGCAATTCAGAATTTATGCAGTCATGGCGATAATTTTGTTGCCTCATCACATCTATACGGCGGGACTTACAATCAATTTAAAAATCCTTTTTCTGATATGGGTATAGAGGTTAGATTTGTTGATCCTAGCGATCCACAAAACTTTCTTAATGCTACAGATGATAAGACAAGAGCTTATTATGGAGAAGTTCTTCCTAACCCAAGCTTTCAAGTTTTTCCATTGCAAGAGGTTGCAGATCTTGGAAGGCCACTAGGTATTCCTTTGATTGTTGATAATACAGCTGCACCTTTGATTTGCCGTCCATTTGATAATGGAGCAGCTATTATTCTGCATTCTGCAACAAAATACATTGGTGGTCATGGTACTTCTATTGGAGGTGTTCTTGTTGATGGTGGAAACTTTGATTGGGAAGCTCATCCTGAAAGACAGCCCAAACTTAATCAGCCTGATCCAAACTACAATGGTGTGGTTTGGACTGAAGCAGTTAAGCCATTAGGGCCAATAGCATATATTTTAAAAGCAAGAACTACATTACTTAGAGATATGGGGGCTGCAATGAGTCCTTTTAATGCTTTTATGTTCATTCAGGGTCTGGAAACATTACATTTAAGAATGAAAGAGCATTCTGCAAATGGACAAAAAGTTGCAGAACACCTTAGCAAGCACCCTATGGTTGAAAGAGTGGCTTATCCTGGAGTATCTTCTGGCTTGCCCAAAGAAAGAGCTGATAAATATTTATCCAATGGTTGCGGTGGTCTTTTAGGATTTGATATTAAAGGCGGCCATGAAGCAGGCAAAAAGTTTATTAACTCACTTGAGATGCTTTATCACGTGGCTAATATCGGTGATTCAAGAAGTTTAGCAATTCACCCTGCGAGTACAACTCACTCTCAATTAAATGAAGAGGAATTAGCCTCAGGCGGGATTAGCCCTAACTATATAAGGCTATCAATTGGCCTTGAGCATATTGATGATATTCTAGCTGACATTGATCAAGCATTATCTAAAGCAGAATAATTTGTGTGTCAGAACATCTTCCTAAAGTCACTTATATCATTATTGGCTCTAAGGAAAGATTGTCGAGGGTTAAGTCTTATCAGATAGAAAAGGGTGCAGAGTGCTTACTTTGCCCCTTTCAGTCTATAGAAGAGTTGCCTTCATTGCTCGATTTAAAAATTGCTGAACTTGATTCATCGGTTATTTCATTAATTCCAGCTGGAGCTTTTCCAAAGAAGGATGCTAGAGCTCAGCTAGAGCATTTTTCTGGAAGCCAATTTCATTTTTGGGGTTGGTATCATTTTGGCAATAAATTTAAAGGAGCGGCTCAAAGTATTGGAAAAATAAATACCCTGCTGAATAAAGTTCCTCAATTAGAGCAAGGAATATTTTTTTCAAGGCCATTATATTTTTCAGTTGGAGGTCTTGGAGATAGTGGATTGAACCCCTTTGCTGAATTAGCTAAAAGATTTTATCTGAGATTAGATCCACAAAATCCACTTCCTTCTCTTACAATAAGGGCAAAATCACTGTTACATTAGACCAGTATGAAGCTTTTCTCGGTTCAAAATATTACATATTCAATCAATGAAAATAAGCTTTTTCATAATCTTTCTTTTGAGATAAATTCTGGAGAAGGCTTGCATATCAAAGGTGGAAATGGGTCTGGAAAAAGCACATTACTTAGAATTATTTTAGGCATCACATCTCCATCTAAGGGTTTAATTCAATCATATGATCAAGATTTAAAAATATCCTATCTAGGGCATAAAAATGCTATAAAAAATTATCTAACTCCCATTGAAAATTTAGAGTTATTGTTTAGTGGTGACGATCTAAACGTTGCTTTTGAGTGGCTCAATAAATTTGGTTTATCTCATGTACAGGATGAACTTACAGCCAGTTTATCTTTTGGACAACAAAAAAAATTAGCCTTAATAAGGGTCTTGGCTCAATCTTCAGACTTACTGATTCTTGATGAGCCTTTTGTTGGATTGGATCAAGCTACAGCTGATCAGCTAAATAGTTTTCTTGCGCAAAAAATATCCCAGAATGCAGGCCTTATTCTCACCTCTCACATCACCCCTATGATTGACTGTGCAGTTTTAGATTTAGGAGCAAAGAATGCTTAGCTTTATTAAAGCAGAATCCTTCAAGCTATCAAAAAAACTAAAGTCTTGGCTCGGACCATTATTGGTTATGGTTCTTGTGCTCATTGCATTTCCTTTAAGCATAGATATCTCTCAATATGATTTGGATAAGTTTTATTTTTCTATTATTATTGTTTCTTTGCTAATGACTGCTTTTGTTGCTACAGAAGGCATGTTTGAAGAGGATTTTGAAGATGGATCTCTTGAGCAAGAATTTCTAAAAGAGAAAGATTTTTATAAGTTGGTCATTTCTAAAATATTTGTGTATGTTTGCTTGATTGGAATTCCTATTGCATTTATCGGAGCATTGTTTTCTTTTGCTAATGGAGTTGCTGTTGATAGCTTTGGTAAGGTATTTCTATTGCTAATTCTTTCAAATCTTTTGCTGTTTAATTTGTTTGCATTTGGTAATGCACTTTCAATTAATAAAGGAGCCATGCTAGGAGTGCTTTCCTCGTTGCCGCTCGCATTACCAGTGATTATCTTGCTTGGACGAGCAATAAGAAGCATTCAATATGAAGACGGTTTTTTTGCAGTCACCACTTTGATGGTAGGCATAGGATTGATGGTTTCAGCTATCATGCCATTAATTATCTCTGTAGCATTAAAAACACATATAGATTAACCAACTTAGGTTTATAATATTTGTTGTGATCTCTGCATTCATTCATAAATTCTCTTCTCCAAAAAGTTTTGTAAATATTACTGAGAAACTTTATCCATTTTTCATCATTCTTGGAGTCTTAATGTTATTACTAGGATGGATATGGGGTTTGTTATTTGCTCCGCAAGATGCAGTGCAAGGAAACTCATATCGAATTATATTTTTACATGTGCCTTCTGTAATTTTTGCAGAGCTAATTTATTTCTTTATGGCAGTTTGTGCATTAATGCATCTTGTTTGGCGTGTAAAGTTAGCAGCATATTTAATAAAATCTGCTGCACCAATAGGCGCGATGATAACATTCATAGGCTTATTTTCAGGATCAATTTGGGGGATCCCCACTTGGGGCACGTGGTGGCAATGGGATGCAAGAATCACATCAACATTGATATTATTTATAATGTATCTTGGTGTTTTAACGTTGCATGGATCTTTTTCAAATTTAGAAAAAGCAGATCGCCTCATGTCAATATTGGTGATAATTGGGGTTGTCAATATACCCATCATTAAAAAGTCAGTTGATTGGTGGTCAACACTTCATCAACCAGCATCAATTTCAGTTTCTGGGAGCAGCTCAATTGACCCATCAATGCTATACCCATTATTGATCTCGATAATTGGCCTTGGTTTTACACTAATTTCTCTTGGTATTTTAAGCAGTCGTTCTTATATATTGAGTAGGGAAAAAAATAAAAAATGGGTTTTAATGCATGTTTAATTCAGAATTTAAAAATCTTAATGAGCTTCTAGAAATGGGTGGTCATGGAATCTATGTTTGGTCAGTTTATTTGATTGGCATTTCAATTATTGCGATCAGTTTTTTAGTTGCTAAAAAAAGAATCAAAGCAGTGCAAAGAAAAATAAAATTTAAAAATGCTTCAAGTTAGAAAAAACCGCCTTTGGAAGCTACTTATTATTCTTTTTTTATCTTCAGGAGGCATTTCATTAATACTGTTCTCACTAAATTCAAAGTTGGATCTCTTTTATACTCCATCTGAGATGCTGCAAGCAGATATAAAGTCTGGTTACAGAATTAAGTTAGGCGGAATGGTGAAGAATGGATCCATTGAAAGAGATGGAACAATCATTAGATTCTTAGTAACTGATTTTATTAAAGAAGTTCCTGTCACTTTTGATGGAGTCCCGCCAGATTTATTCAAAGAAGATAGTGGAGTTGTGATCCTTGGGTATTTTTTAGATGGCATGTTTGAGGCTGAAGAAATTTTTGCAAAACATGATGAGAACTATATGCCTCCTGAGCTAACGATTGATCCTGCTGCAATATGATTGGTGAGATTTCACACTTTTTATCCCTTTCTGCTGTTTTGTTATTAAGCCTTGTATTAATTTTTAATCTGTTCTTTTCTTTCAGTAAAATTCATCCTAATCAGTTAATTCTCTCGATGAGGTTATTTAATCAGGCTTGCTGGCTAGTTTTTATTTCATTTGGCATGTATGTTTATCTCGCAATAAGCGATGATTTTTCCATTGCATACATCGCAAGTCATTCAAACTCTCAATTGCCTATTTTTTACAAGATAACCTCAATTTGGAGTGCTCATGAGGGCTCCATGTTTTTATGGATAGTTTTTTTAACTGCATGGAGTATTCTATTTATAAATTCGCTTGACAATAATCATCCTTTAAAAAAATTTACATTATTGATGTTGAGTCTAATAATTTTAGGCTTTTTGCTATTTTTGCTTTTAACATCCAATCCTTTCGAGAGAATCTTGCCATTTGGAGCTCTTGAAGGGGCAGACATAAATCCAGTTTTACAAGACCCTGCTTTAGCGATACATCCTCCTATGTTGTATCTGGGGTATGTAGGATTTGTTATTTCCTTTAGCTTTATTACAGCATATTTAATTAACGGTAATTTTGAGCTGCAATGGGAGCAAGATATAAAAAACTGGTCTTTAGTTGCTTGGATTTTTCTAACTATTGGCATAGCTCTTGGAAGTTGGTGGGCATATTATGAATTGGGATGGGGAGGGTATTGGTTCTGGGACCCTGTAGAAAATGTTGCTCTCATGCCATGGCTTGCTGCAACCGCATTTATGCATTCAATGTTTGCATCTTCAAAGTCAAATGTTCTAAAAACCTGGACCATGTTTTTAGGTATTTTAATTTTTGCTTTAAGTCTTTTTGGGGCATTTATTGTAAGGTCCGGCATCATTGATAGCGTGCACTCATTTGCAAACGATCCTGAGAGAGGGCTATATCTGCTAGGTTTTTCAGGATTAATTACATTATTGGCATTGACAATTTTTGCATACCGACTTCCCGTTTTAAATTCCTCAAAATTAGTTGTTACTGGTTCTAAAGAGTCGTTTCTATCCATGAATAATATACTGATGATCACTAGTATTTTTTCTATCTTTCTTGGCGTTACTTACCCATTGATAATCGAATCTATCAACGGAGAAAAAGTTAGTATCGGCCCCCCTTATTACAATACAATTTTTGCTCCATTAATCCTTATTGCAGCTATATTTATCATGATTTCTGTTGATGCATTATGGCAAAGATCAATGCCTTTAAGAAAACTTTTTATCACTACTGCTACTCCAATCATGCTATCCCTGGTATCTATCTATCTTATTTGGTGGACTACATCAGTTTTTTCTATTTTGGCTTACATAGGAGTTTTTTCAGGATTATTGATACTTTTCAGCTACTTACTAAGGATAATCAACAATTTATTCAATAAAAAGTTTATTAATAAGGGCAGTGCAATTGCTCATACAGGCTTAGGTTTATTATTTTTTGCAGTTTCTATGAACAGTATTTTGAGCTATGAAAAAAACCTCAATCTTGCACCCGGCCAATCAATTTCAGTGGATAATTCTATACAAGAATTCTCTTTTAATGATATTAGAGTTTTCAAGGCATCAAATCATGATGTTATTTCTGCTGAGGTTTTACTATTACAAGATGACAAAGAAATATCTCTTAACCCTCAGAAAAGAAAATATGCCACGCGAGGTCAAATCACTTCTGAATCATCTATTTATACAAATTTTTTGAAAGATACGTATTTAACTGTTGGCGATCAGCTTGAGAATAATAGTTGGACATTCTCACTCAAGATTAATTATTTTATAAAGTGGATTTGGTTTTCAGCTGGTCTTATGGTGCTGGGAATGTTGCTTACAATTTTTAAAAAGAAAGCATCATGAACCACTTGCTAAGATTTCTAATAGTTCTTCTCCCAATAGTTGCTCTAATATTTTTTGCCAAGATTCTTTTAATTGATGAGGAAATTCAACTTTCAAACTATGATTTAAAAGATTTTCCAGAAGTTCAGTTAAATGATTTAAATGGTAACCCGGTTCAATCGGATTCTTTAAAAGGAATTAAAGTTTTAAATGTTTGGGCAAGTTGGTGTATTACTTGCCTTGTCGAGCATCCATTCTTAACTAAACTTTCTGATCAAAATATTCAAATTATTGGCTTAAACTACAAAGATTCTGATTTGAAGGCAAATGCGTGGCTTAAAAAACATGGCAATCCTTATTTATTTTCTATATATGATCCAAGAGGCGATCTAGCCTTTGAGCTTGGAGTGACCGGAGCGCCAGAATCCTATTTAATTGTTAACAATCAAGTTTTAGGTCATATTCAGGGAGAAATGGATCAAAGAAAATGGGACACAATTTTCCTTCCTCTGATACAGAAAGCTAAACAGGGATCATGATTATTAAAAAACGCTTAACTTTTGTTTTATTTATTCTTTTATCCACACCTGCATTCAATCAGATGGTGTATGAATTTGAAGATTCTCTTCAAGAAAAAAGATTTTACTCATTAATCTCAGAAATCAGATGTCCAAAATGCACAAGCGGAAGCATTGCAAGTTCTGATGTGCCTGTTTCTCGAGATATAAAAAATAAGGTCTATGAATTAGTACTTGATGGCTCAACTGATAAAGAAATTAAAACTTATGTATCAGAAAGGTTTGGTGACTTTTCAGACTACAGGCCTGCATTTGAGGGTTCAAATTACCCCTTGTGGTTTGGGCCATTCATATTTCTTGCTTTAATGTTGATAATATTTTTCATCAAGCGAAGAGTCTAATGCTATTAATTATTGCTGTTTCTGTAATTTTATTATTACCTATAATTTCTTATTTATTGCATCCACTATCAACTCAAAAATCTATTGTATTTTTAACTACATTCCTGATCTTTGGAGGCTTTATTATTAATTTTTTCTCCACTAATCCATTTTTAGGTTCATGGGTCCATGTTAACCAATCTGAATCTATTTATAGGAGTATTTCTCGAAATGAAAAGCTTAGTAGCCCCATAATCAATCAATATCTGGAAAATACTCCATCAAAAGATGAGTCTTTTATTCGAGGTGTCCAGGTGTTTTATAAAGCCTTGGAACTTGAATCATTTAATTCTGCAGAGAGCATCCTTCAAACTCTAAATTCACAATTTATTTCAGAGAACTTTCAAGTCCCAATATTTAATCTTTTAGCAGACTTAAGAGATTCAAAATATCCAGATCTAGCAGATTCTAAACTTCTAATAAACATTGAAAATCCCTCTGATTGTAATTTGCAATCATTGAAATTTTCTGTATCTATTCCAGATGGACCTGATGTAAGTATTGCTGCTAAAGAAATTATTTCTCCAGATCTTGAGCAGCCATTTGTACTAGATAAATCGCATTCTTTGGTAAGAGGATTTGATATAACTTCTGCCTTTCTTCAGCAAGAAATGATCAAGATTAAAGCTCATGCTCAATGTGATAATTCGGCTTTTCAAGCTTTTAAATCTTTAGATTTAAAGTACTCAAAGGGCAATCAAGATGAGTTATTTTTTTATGCCAATGAATGGTTAAAAAAGTAACAATAGTTTAAAATAGGTAAAGGATATTTTTAATGCAGCTTAAACACATTAAACTGGCTGGATTCAAGAGTTTCGTGGATCCCACGAGGATATCTTTCCCTACAAATATGGTTGCCGTTGTTGGCCCGAATGGATGTGGTAAATCTAATGTAATAGATGCTGTTCGATGGGTTCTTGGTGAATTATCTGCAAAAAACCTTCGTGGTGAATCTATGTCAGATGTAATTTTCAATGGTTCGGACTTAAGGAAGCCCTCTGGTCAATGTAGCATTGAACTGCTATTTGACAACTCAATAGGCAAGCTGGGCGGAGAGTATGCTAAATACAATGAAATATCTATAAAAAGAATGATGACTAGAGACGGTCAGTCTCATTACTCTATCAATAATACACGATGCAGGCGAAAAGATGTCCAGGATATATTCCTTGGTACAGGCCTTGGACCAAGAAGTTACGCCATTATTGAGCAAGGAATGGTATCAAAGATAGTAAGCGCCAAACCAGAGGAGATGAGGGTATTTATTGAAGAGGCAGCAGGAATTTCTAAATACAAAGAAAGAAGAAAAGAAACAGAGCAAAGAATTAAAAAAACTAAAGAGAATCTTTCTAGGGTAAAAGATATTCGAGATGAAATTCAAAGATTAATTAACAGATTGCAGAACCAAGCAAAAGCAGCTGAAAAGTATAAAAAACTTCAAGTTGAAGAAAAAGAGCTCAAATTGAATATTTCAATTTTAAATACTTTAAGCGCTAAAGCTAAAAAAGATTCTTTAAGCTCAAAAATATCTCAGCTTACTAATGAGGTTACTGTTAAATCTGCAGAAGTGAAAACCCATCAAGCATCAATTGAGCAAATTAAGACGGAACATGCTTCTGTATTATCTGCATTTGAAAGTGCGCAAAAGATTTTTTATACAATTGGTTCAGAAATAGCCAGACATGAAACTAATCTTCAAAATATAAATAAGTCAATTCTTGGATATGAAGAAGGATTATCTACAGCGCAATCTCGATATGCAGAAGCTTTAGATAATGAATCCAGTATCGAGAATCTAAGCCCAAAAGAAAAAGCAATGAAATTACTTGATGATATTTCAGGAGCTTTAAAGAATCTTGGCTCTTCTGCAGATGGCATTGTAAGTAAAGCAAATGAGTTACGAGATTTACTAACCAGCATTCTTAAAATTACTTCAGCCCAATCTAAGAATATAACTAATGAATATTTGCTAAGACAGAATGAAATCTCTGATCAACTTCACCAAGCAAAAGAAAATAAATTGAAGATAGAAACAGATCTTGCTGAGCTTGTTGATAAGAGCTCTGCTGCTGAATCAGAATTAAATTCTATTCGACAGAAACAATCTGTGGTAGATGCATCTATTCAGGAATTTGAAAATAAAAAATCTATTGCCGCTTTAGATTTACGCTCCTTGGAAGAAAAGCTTAATAATTTAAAGCTGGATTTAAGAACATTTGAAGTCAATTTAGATAACGCATCAGAAACATTAAAAAAAGCTGGAATTTCCATTTCTGATCTTAATGCTGAAGAATTTGAAGCAATGAATCTTTCGGACCTAGAGTCATCTCTTGCATCAACTCAGTCCTCTATTATCTCTTTGGGGGCTATAAATTTAGCAGCCCCAGATGAAATTGCTGAAGAATCAAAGCGTATCGATGAGCTTGATTCTCAGCTTGAAGATTTAAATGAAGCTTTGGACAAGCTCCAAGGCGCAATTAAAAAAATAGACGTAGAGTCAAAAATGAAATTTGATGAAAGTTTCAATGCTGTAAATTCAAAAATACAAGAAATATTTCCAAAATTATTCGGTGGAGGCAAGGCTGCATTACAGTTAATAGATGGAGATTCATTAAACTCAGGCATTACACTTGCAGCGCAACCTCCTGGCAAAAAAAATGCAACCATATCTCAACTTTCTGGTGGCGAAAAAGCTATGACCGCTCTTTCTTTAGTCTTTGCACTGTTTGAGCTTAACCCTGCTCCATTCTGTATGTTGGATGAGGTTGATGCACCATTAGACGATATTAATGCTACAAGGTTTGTTGCCATGGTTGAGGAAATGTCTGATAGAGTGCAATTTATATTTATAACGCATAATAAAATCTCTATGGAAAAAAGTGATCATTTAATGGGCGTCACGATGCAGGAGGCAGGAGTTTCTAGGGTCGTCTCTGTTGATGTAAAAGAAGCGCTTAAGTTAGCAGCTTCATAGCATGCCTAACAATATACAAATTATCTTGGTTGTTGGGGCTTCTGTTCTTTTCCTAATTATTTTGTATTTCTTTTTTAAACCAGTATTTACCCGAAAATTAATTCAGAACTCTCTTGATGACTCTCAATCAATGCTTTTTGAAGATAGAGTAGAGCAAGGAACTTTAGGATTTGAAGATACAGATGATGAGATCGAAGAACAAGAATTGATCATCTTAAATCTAGTGTCTATGGACAAATCAAATTTTGAAATGAGCCAAGTTCTTACATTATTAAAAAACCTAGATGCAAAATATATTAATGGCTTTTTTAGTTATAGAGATTTGAATGGGAGGGAGGTATATAGAATTGCTAGCGGTATCAATCCAGGTCTCCTTGAATCAAGCACCCAGACTCATGTGTTATTGATGGCTTTAGATTTATATCAAGTAACAGATCCACAAAAAGCTTTTGAAATAATGCTTGAATCAGCATCGAATATTGCTGAAAGACTTCATGCAAGCATTTGTGATTCAGCAAGAGCCCCACTAACAAAACAAATGATTGAGCACTTAAAATCTTCAGCTCAAGAGATTGGACATGTGAGATCTATGAAGAGCATTTCTGCAAGATGAATGATTTAAAGGAGAGATATCTTTCCATTCAAAAGATTATTCGCACCCACGATTATGAGTATTATATTCTTGATGATTCCAAAATATCTGATCAAGAGTATGACGAATTATTTAGAGAGCTTAGGCAAATTGAGTCTGAGAATCCGGATTGGATTACCCCTGAATCTCCATCGCAAAGAGTGGGAATAAAGCCTGAAAGTGATTTTGCTACTTTTAAACATTTTCAACAAATGCTTTCACTTGCAAATGCATTTAATGAAGAAGATTTAAGAAATTTTCATGATCGAATTGTAAAAAATTTAGGCAAAGCAAAACAAATAAAGTATTTTTGTGAGCCAAAGATGGATGGCGCAGCAGTCTCTTTGATTTATGAGAAAGGCATTCTCACTAAAGGTATAACAAGAGGCGATGGAACTTTAGGTGAAGATATCACTTCTAACATAAGAACCATAAGATCGATTCCGCTAACTCTTAGAGAATCTGTGAATCCTTTTCCGGATCTAGTTGAGGTAAGAGGTGAGGTGTTTATAAGCAAGCCCAATTTTAATGCTCTAAATCTTAAAGCAAAACAAAATGGCGATAAGGTATTTGCAAATCCTAGGAATGCTGCTGCTGGCAGTTTAAGACAATTAGACCCAGCAATCACAAGCTCAAGACCCTTAGCTTTTTTTGCTCATGGGATAGGGATATGCAAAGGAGTAGAGTTTATTGATTTGCAAGAAATTTTTTCAGTTTTTGCATCCTGGGGTTTGCCCGTGAATAATTTAAACAAATTGGCAACATCTATTGAGGACTGCTTAAAATATTTTAAGAAGATCGAGTCAACAAGAGATTCTATTCCATTTGAGATTGATGGAGTGGTATTCAAAGTTAATGAACTGATTTCACAAAATCAACTTGGTGAGATAGCAAGATCACCAAGATGGGCTATCGCGCATAAATTTCCTGCTGAGGAAGTATATACAGAAATTGAAAAAATAGACTTTCAAGTGGGAAGGTCTGGAATTTTGACTCCCGTAGCTAAACTTAAAACAGTAAATGTAGGCGGTGTAAATGTAAGTAATTGTACCCTTCATAATCTTGATGAATTAACAAGACTAGATCCAAGAGTTGGAGATGGCGCTTTAATCAAAAGGGCGGGTGATGTAATTCCTAAGATGGTAAAGGTTATCCCAAAAAAACAAAACCGTGGTAAAGGAGTTGCAGCTCCTTCAAAATGCCCAAGTTGCCAGTCACCAATAGACTTTAATTATCAATCTGAATGGACAATTATTGACACAAAAACTTCCAATCCTGTGAAGAAATTTTCAAGCAGTTATGAAGCAAAAAAGTATTTAGAAACCAATCAGTCAGCTAATTTGAATATATTAGAAGAGCGTATAGAATCTCCATTTATTAAATGTTCAGGTGGCAACAATTGCCCTGAGATTTTTCAGGGTAAATTTACTCATTTTGTCTCAAGAAAGGCAATGGATATTGATGGGCTAGGTCAGGAAATTTTGCTTACCTTGATTAATAAACAATTTATAAAAGATTTTGCAGATATCTATTCTTTAAAGAGGCACAGAGTTGAGCTTGAAAAGTTAGAAAGATTTGGAGAGAAATCTGTTGATAATTTAATAAAATCTATAGATAAGTCAGCGTCTGTTGAATTATATAGGCTAGTTTTTTCGCTAGGCATCGAAGAAGTTGGTGAAACAACCGCAAGAAATTTAGCAAATATTTTTGGAAGCATGGAAGCTATACAAGAATCTTCTTTTGAAGATTTAATTGCTGTTCCTGATATAGGCCCAAGGGTTGCAGCAAAAATTACAGATTATTTTTCTAATACCGAAAATATAGCTTCATTGAAAGCATTGATCCCATGTTTAAGTATCATTAATCCAAAACTAAATATTTCTAGAGAAGACATGAAATTTTCTGGTTTACAGATTGCTATTACCGGGAAAATTTCTCCTATGTCTCGTGATGAAATTAAAAACTTATTAATATTAGATGGCGCAAAAGTTACTAGCTCCATTTCTAAAAAAACAGACTATTTAATCGCTGGCGAAAACGCTGGCTCAAAACTTGAGAAAGCAAAATCTCTTGGTGTTAGAATTATAGAAAAAGGTGATATAGATACTTTTATAAATGATCCAAAAAAATTCATTTAGCATTCTGATTATATTAGTGCTGATTCTTTCTGCTTGTGTTAGCTCACCCCCAGAAAAACCAGATAACATTTGTGATATATTCCAGGAAAAGAGAAGCTGGTATAAAGCTGCTATTAGATCAGAGAAAAGATGGAAGCTTCCTCCATATGTTCTGATGGCATTTATTCATCAAGAATCAAGTTTTCAAGCTAAGATCAAGCCAAAAAGAAATAAGCTATTAGGCTTTATTCCCTGGACCAGGCCATCATCTTCTGTTGGCTATTCACAGGCCTTAAAAAATACCTGGCAAGATTATATAAATGAGACTGGGAACTCTAGAGCCAAGAGAACAAATTTTAGTGATTCAGCTGATTTTGTAGGATGGTACGCAAGTAAAGGCTTTTATCAGGGATTTTCTTCAGCTGATGCTAGATCACTTTATCTTGCTTACCATGAAGGTTACAGTGGGTTTAAGAAAAAAACATACAGAAAAAAACAATGGTTAATACGAGTCGCTGATAGAGTCCAAGCTAGATCCAATATGTATCAAAAGCAATACTGGGGATGCGCGAAAGAACTTAAGAAAAAAAGATTTTTCTTTTTTTAGGACTATACCTCTCTAAGAGTTAAGCCTAATGATAATGCTTCTTCTCTGTATGACTCTCCAGCAAGAATTGATTTTTTTGAATCCTTGGTAAGATATTTTTCATTTACTCTAATCAAATCCTCAATTGAACAATTAATTACTCGCTGTCTCATTTCTAGCCGTTCTTTGGTTGAGATGTTTTCTAAATTGAAATTGAAATCATTTTTTGCTTCGCCAACTGGTGAAAGAGGCTTATCAATAGACGAAACAACTCCCAGGATTGCTTCTTCAAGATGTTGTTCGGTAATTGATGTTTTTGACCATTCTACTGCATCTTTGAATGCAGAAAAGGTTTCTGTGCATTTTGGGTCTCGATATGAAAAGAATTTAAAGGTATTTGTTGAGGTATCATTTGTGGCTCCGGCTCCATATGCCCCGCCTTTTTCTCGAATTGCTGTATGCAGAAAACCATTCCTTAAAACAGTTGCTAAAACAGAAAGGGCAGGCGCATCAGGATGTTCTCTGGGCACACTTTGAAATGCTTCAGCGCAATAGCATACCTGTGATCCTGTGATCCATGCTGTCTGCTCATTTATTGGTTCTATTAAACATTGCTCAGCTTCATATTGAATATTTTTAAAATCCATAGATTTAGCATCAAGAGTTTTTGGAGAACAGGCTGTAAAAATTTTGAATGGATTATGTAAAACTTTGAAATGAATACTTTTCAACACATTAATTAAATTAATGGCATCAGCAGCATCTTTCATTTTGGAGATAGTTGCTTTAGATTGATTAAGCATTTGTAGTCCAGACATTTGATATGCTGTGGCCGAGAATTTATTTAAGCTGCTAGCAGCTGAATTCATGGCTAAAATATGACCATTTTGATTTATTGATTCCTCATTTCGAGCAATAAAAATATTGAATAAATCTAATATTCTATCCTCCTCATCAAATCTAGCATTCTCTAGAGTATTGAGTATGAGTTTTTCCATTTTGTCGAAATTGTTTTCTAGAGACTTAGAAGAGATACATAGAAAGAGCTTGCCAGGCTCACTCTGATCATTTGTTTGAAGCTTAAAGGAGGCATTCAAACCTCCAGTAATGCTTGATTGAAGAGCTTGAATTTCTTCATAGGAACTTTCTTTTAGACCTACTTCAGTAAGAATAAAGGTATATAAAGATGAGAATAATAATTCTTGAGATGTAAGATTTTTGCACGGAAATAAAAAATCAGAGTACATCAGACCATTAGTTCCAACTTCGTAAACTGATCTATTATTTTTTAAAAATGATACATGAGTATATTCACGCTTTAAAGGTATATCTTGCTTGGTAACTTTAGGTAAAATTTCTACATCATCCATAGCCTCCTGACGAGCTTTTAATGCTTTGGCAAGATCATTGATTTCTCCTCTATCTTCTTCAGTTAAAGTTTCTTCTTTATTTTTGAGAGTTGATGTGAAGAAATTTTCTAAATTCTCATTAAATTTTGGATCTGGCTTTAATTCATAATTCAACCTATGTTGATTATTTATTAAGCAGGTTGATATCAATTCTTCTATGTATCCTTTTTGTGATATTAAAGTTTTAAGCTTTCTAAAGTTTGCATCTAAGTCCAACATTGAAATAGGGTCATCATGATGTATACAAGCATTCATGCACCCAAGCATTAATTGCAATCCATAAGGCATTCCTCCGCCTGACACTTCTCTTTGACCTATCTCCAATTGATGTAGAGAGGAATTTATTAAATCTTCTGGCACGCCATCTATAACAAGTTTCTCAAGTGTAGTAAGAATTAATTCTTCAACCTCGCTAGCTTTATCTTTGCCTACTCCTTCTAAACCAGCCATAAACACAATCTCCTTATTGCTAGGCTCAATTCCCAAGAATGGAGAAGGAGACTTCCCTAATTTTGATAGTTCCAAAGCCTTCCTTAAAGGTGATGCAGAATTATCAAGTAACACATTCGACAAAAAATATTTTTCTAATAAATTGAGTGGGTTATGGCTATCGCCGAGCAACCAGCTTATTACCACGTGATGGTTTGATTCATCGCCTGGGAGCGGTTGGTAGGTGCCACTTGCCTTGACAGGACTTGTAAATATTTTTGCAGGCTTTATCGTGAGTTGCTCTGTAGCAGGCGTAAATTTTTGAAAAACATTTTTTTCTAGATGGTTGTGGATTTCGTCTATAGAAACATTTCCAAAGGTAAAAAAAGTGGCATTACTTGGATGATAATGTTTTTGATGGAAGGCAACTAAATCCGCATGTGTTAAATCAATAATTTTTTCAGGATCGCCGCCACTATTGTGGTGATATGTTGTTTCTTCGAATAGATGCTTAGACATTCCGTGCCAGAGTTGATCTGTTGGAGAG
The DNA here is from genome assembly GCA_902595065.1 of uncultured SAR86 cluster bacterium. Lineage (GTDB taxonomy): Bacteria > Pseudomonadota > Gammaproteobacteria > Magnimaribacterales > D2472 > D2472. Next base: position 5,365 of record CACJOM010000001.1, on the reverse strand, counting down.
CTCATGGCCCCCTTCATTTCATTAAATACAACCCCCTTAATTTCTAAGTTATTCTCATTATCAATCTCTAGCCGATGACCTTCTTGAGAAAAATCCAGTGGATCTAATCTTGGAAAGAAAGCTGAATCAACATAAACATCTAATAAATTATTGAAGTCTTTGTTGTTTTGGGTTGCAAAGGGATAGGCAGTCCAGTCGCTTGATGTAAATGCATTCATGAATGAATTAAGTGATCGCCTAATCATCATAAAAAATGGATCTCGGACAGGATATTTCTCTGAGCCACATAGAGATGTGTGCTCCAGGATGTGAGCTACGCCGGTAGAGTCCTCTGGAATAGTCCGGAAGGCAACCATGAAAACTTTTTCATCATTGCTTGAATCTAGGTGAATATGTTGTGTATTAAATTTTGAATGCCTATAAACTTGCGCATTTACATCCAATAATTTAATTTTTTTAGATTCTTTTAGCTCAAACATGGTTTATAAATAAAATAAATGCATTATATTAGTCATATTATTGAGAGATTACTATTACCTATGACACTAAAAAGAAATTTTTTAATTTTCACTGTTATTACTCTTTTTACAGCTTGTACCTCTACACCATTTACAGAGTTAAACAGTCGAGATAATTTTCAATTGGCTGAAGGAACAATTTTTAAAATTCAACTGAATAAGGACTTATTGCCTGTTGAGATGGACCCAATTTTAATTGAAAACCTTGGAGATGCAGCTAAGGGATATCTTGAAGGAGTAGGGCATCAATTTTCTCAAGATGCTGCCATAACAATAGATGTGAGTGTTACAACAAAAGAAAAAATTAAATATGATGACTTCCGTTTTTATGGTTATCCAATGTATAGAAGCTATCTGTATGAACCAGATAGAATTAATTCTATTCCAGAATTTTTTTTACGAATATCTGTAAGGGATGAAGAGTTAGATAAAACTCTATGGACTGGACTTACCAAATGGCGTAAAGGCTCCAGTTATGCGCCAACTGATATACCTTCTGCAGAGATGCTAGTAGAAAATCTGCTAGTTAACCTTTAAATCTTAGTGGCTCAATAGCCAAAGCTATCCCAGAGGATATTGGGCTTGGAGAGTGATTAATCAATGATGCAACATGCTCCCCAAGAATGGGCCCTAAACTGAAACCCCTTGAGCCTAGACCACCAATAGCATATACATTTTCCTCAATTTTCCCTGCAAGAGGTAACCTATCTTTGCTGCCCATCCTAAAATTAGATTTCATTAACATGTTGTCTAAACCATCAAAAGTAATTTTAAAGTTTTGGTTTGTTCTCTCAATAAGCTCTTTTCCTGCTTCATAGCAAACATCGATATTTTCAAATTCTCTTTCATGTGTAGATCCAATCCAAGTTATTCCATCTACCTTGGGCAGAACATAACCGGCTGAATTGATCGGAAGATCCAAATCAATTGGCTGTTTTCCCTTTAAACCAACTAACTGTCCTTTTGAAGTCTTCAGACCAGACAAATATTGCGCTAAACCTGGACCATTAGCGATAATCAAATCATCAAAGTTAGATTTTGTTTTTTGATTAAAAAAAAGAATATCTAATTTAGACTTATTTTTGATCCAACTCTCAAAACAATGATTGTAATAAATTTTTATATTTGGATGATTCATCAATTCTTTGCAAATTAACTTTGGAAATAAATAACCACCTTTTTTAACCAACAATCCATCTGATTCAAGCCCATATAATTTTTTCATTTTTTTCTTGTCTATTATTTCAAAGAGATCATCTCGATTTAAATTTTTCATATCCTCAATCCATTGCTTTTGATAATCATTTGAGTGGGAGAACAAAAGACCTGTTTTTCTATAGGCATTAGGCAGTCGAGCATATATTTTTTCAGCAAAAAAATAACTTTGAGCAGTTAAAAAAGAGTAGGGCGAATTATTTGCAGAAAACCTTGGATACATTGCGGCGACTGGATTACCCGATGCACCAGCAGCAATATCATCTGAGAATTCAAATATTTCTACATTCGCTCCATTTTGTGCAGCTGCATAGGCTGCAGAACTGGCTGCTATGCCACTTCCGATAATACCTATTTTTTTCTTTTTACTTCTTTCAGCTTCATGTTTAGCATCCATGCGAATCCTTCCGATAAGCTTATGTCGTTTCCTCCCAAATCCTTTAACTTTATCTACCTCAAAACCAAATTTTTTTAACCCTCTCCTAACGAAACCTGCGGAAGTAAAAGTTCCAAAAGTTGCATTGTTTGCAGATAGAAATTTCATGTATTGAAACACTGTATTGCTCCACATAGATTTATTCTTGCTGGGATCAAACCCATCGAGATACCAGGCATCTATTTGATTATTCTTCAGCCCCAAAAGATTTTTTAGTCCTGATTCAATATCATTTTGAATAAGGGTTAATTTAATTTTTAGAGAAGGAAAATAAATTCTTTGAGCATCATTGTGATTAAGATCATAGTCTTGTAAAAAAATATTACTGATCTCTTCAAGCTCAGGAAAACTATCAATGATTTTTAGTATCTGCTCTTTAGTTGGCAATGCCTCATCAATTGCAAGATACTCTAGATTGAAAGAGCCTAAATTATTATTTTCAAGCCAAAATTTTGCAGTAACTAAAAAATTTAGGCCAAACCCAAATCCTAATTCGCAGATATGGACTTGAGAGCCATGATTAATTCTCTCAAGCAGTCGATTAGGCTCAATAAAAATATTTGTAATTTCTGAGATTGCATCGTCTTGAAAAAATCTATCTTGATAGGTATTGGAGTAGGGAAGATTATCATTCCAAATAACATCTTGATACTTCTCTTCAAATGGATTTTTAAAACAGCTATGATGAATCGACATTTATTTAAGGGAGCTTATGAAAAAAACTAGTACTTATTTACAAATATTCATTATAAGCATTCTTTTACTGGGCTGCTCTAAAACTGATCCAGTATCAATGCCTTTGATTGAAAAAACTACAGAGGTTGAGCAACTTTTCGAGCATTCAAAAGAATTCACTCAAAAAATTTATTCTTATGAGAACGGCATCCATGCTGCGGTTGGCTATGGGATCGCCAACTCTTACTTAATTGAAGGCGATGGGTTTAATATTATTATTGATGCTACTGATAGTGTTTTTCAGGCTGAAAAAGTCTTCAAAGAGTTCAATCTAATCAACAGCAATCCTATAGCAGCAATTGTTTACACTCATAACCACGGGGACCATACTTTAGGGGCAAAATATTTTTTTGACCAGCAGGATGAAGCGCCTTTAGTCATAGCCCACGAATCAACTGCAAAATCTGTAGAAAAAATTTTTGGAATTTTGAATCCAATTATTTCATCACGTTCTTCTAAAATGTTTGGCACAGCTCTTCCTGAGGAGGATGTCGTCAATGTTGGTATTGGGCCTTATTTGAGTGTAGGTAGAAGTGCACCTGGTTACATTAAGCCAAATGTAACTTTTGATAATGAATTAAAAATAAATATTGCGGGTATTGCATTTGAATTTTTTCACGCACCTGGAGAAACTGATGATCAAATTTTTGTTTGGTTACCAGAATATGAAGCTTTGTTCCCCGGAGATAATATTTATAAAACATTTCCAAACCTTTATACCATTAGGGGAACTTCCCATAGAGATGTTAACGCTTGGGTAAATAGCCTTGATATGATGATAGCTCTTGAGCCAAAGAATATATTTCCAAGTCACACATTACCTTTTTCAGGGGATTCCGCGCTTGAAACCCTGATGATTTATCGAGATGGAATTCAATTTATACATGATCAAACGATTAGGCTAATGAATCTGGGCATGTATCCAGAAGAAATTATTGAAAAAATAGAGTTGCCGTCAGCAGTTGCGTCTTCTCCATACTTGCAGGAGTTCTATGGCACATTACGCTGGTCAGTTAAAAGTATATTTAATGGCTATTTGGGTTGGTTTTCTGGAAATATTGCAGAACTTGATCCTACTTCAACCTTCAAAAGGGCAAAATTTGTTTCCAATTTGGTTGACGGTCCCGATGGATTATTTGCTGAGCTTGAGAAGGCTATTGCTAAGAAAGAAATGCAGTGGGCTTTAGAGCTATCAGATTTATTGCTAGCATTGGACCATCGCATATCAGAGGTTACAAAATATCGGGCTGAAGCAGCTTTTTATCTAGGAAGCATGGCCTCAAATCCAAATAAAAGAAATTATTTTTTGAGTGAAGCTCAAAGACTTTTAGGGAATCAGGAGTCAGCTAACATTATCCCACCTGAAATATCTATGCTTGAGCAGATTCCAATGGATATGTTTTTTGATGTTTTGAGGGTTAACCTCAATCCACAAAAGGTTGATCCAGATAAAACTATTACTGCATGCTTTGAATTCTCATCAGGACTGAACAAGGCTATGATTTTACGAAATCAAGTTGCTCAAATTAAAGACGTTCTGCCAATTAATTGCACAATCAATGTTAAAACTGATGAGCAGATCTTAAAACAGGTCTTAGCAGGTATTAAAAATCCAATTATAGAAATTGCAAATAGCAATCTAACTGTGGATAAGGATGTTCAGTTCCTAAAACTCTTAACAGTATTTACGCCTTAGTTGGTATATCTTTAAAAGCCAAACCTTTGTCAGCTCTTGGATCTTGAGGCAAGCCAAGAACTCTTTCAGCGATAACATTTCTTAGAATCTCGTCTGTTCCACCGGCAATTCTTAACCCAGGAGCACCTAACCAAGCACCTTGAAATGAACTAACCCCATCATTTTCATCGATCAGCATTCCAGCCATATCTCCAGAATCAATACCAAAGTTGCCTATTTCTTGAAGTTTATTTGCACTGACTATTTTTGTGATAGACGCTTCCGGTCCTGGTGCCTCGCCTTTTGATAGGGCGGAAATTGTTCTAAATTTTGTATATTTAAGACCATTAGCCTGGCAAAACCAGTCAGCCAGCCTTTCTCTGACTGCATCATTCTTAATTAAAGCCTCTCCATCGTCATCTTTGGTTTTAGAGAGAATTAATGCCTCTTCAATATCAGAACCTCTTGCATCACCAACAGCTAATCTTTCATTCATGAGTGTGGTTATAGCAACTTTCCAGCCATCTCCAATTTCACCAAGGCGCTGCGAATCAGGAATGCGAACATCATCAAAGTACACTTCATTAAAGCCTGAGCCACTGCCAGCTTGTCCTGTAATTTGTTTAATGGGTTTTACAGTGATCCCAGGGGATTTCATGTCAACAAAAAAGAATGTTAGCCCTTTATGCTTCGCAACATCAGGATCATGACGAACAACCAAGATACCAAAATCAGAGTAATGCGCGCCAGAAGTCCAAACTTTTTGACCATTAATTATCCAATCAT